>JBBEBD010000001.1:0-49175 GCA_040882525.1 Balneolaceae bacterium
GCGCTCAATGTGACGTATTGCACTATTTTGTTCATCTTTATCTCGAACTGACGTTAATTACGATCACCAGCAGAGTTCCGTTATCTGATATTGAGAATATAGAGCAATTAAACCTAACACTATTTTTATTGGGATAGTGGGGCAGTCCATCAAAGATTCAGTGAGGATGGATACGAGGGTTATATGAGACTCCAAAGGAAAAGCAAAATGCTATTTATTCATCAATCGTTGCAGCGTTGGTTTTAAGTGGATGGCTTAGAAGGGGCGATAGATTATCCGGAATTACGAAAGACTACTGAAACAGGAAAAGTTGGTGAAAAGCCCATAAACATAACTTTTATATTCTCTCTAATTGCGAGCTCATGTATAAAAAAATGGCTCCGGTTTAAGACCCGGAGCCATAACATTGTTATGTTGTGTATTAAACAGCTGTACCTAGTGATGGTGGATCCTCTGCCATTTCATCAACTGTTTTTAGATCGCCCTTTTTCTGCCATATATAAAAGACGGTAAACAAAACGATCAGAATAGCTGGGAAGATCGCTATACTTGCCAGCGTTGACTGTCCAGCGGCCAATTCCAGTTCAGTTCCAGTCAATCCCATTTCCGCGTAGGTTTCACGGGAGGAATCGATCCAGCCTCCGATAATGGGTTGAAAGATGGAGGTAGAGAACATTCCAATTGCACCCAGCAAAGAAAGTCCCAACGCACCGGATTTTGGCGCCAGTTTGGCACCTGCACCGAGCATTACCGGCCAGAAATAAGTGATACCGATTGCGAAAATGATTGCCGCCACGTAAGCCATTGCTCCGGTAGAAATGCTAAACATATAGATGCCAATGGTTGTAAAAATGGATCCGCCCAGAAGAACACCGGGTTGTCCAAGTGTTTTTACAACCGGGCCTGCAAAGAAGCGGCCTACGGCCATTAATCCGGTTACCAGGGCCAGTATTATCATTGGGCTGGCACCGCTCTCCGATAAGACTATATTCACCCACTGCTGTGGACCAAACTCTGAAATAGCTGTTAATGCGAAGCAGAAGAATAAAAATAGAAAAACCGGACTTCCCAGGGCTTTGGTATTTTCTTTGAGGGATTTCATTTCTTCCAACTTAGGCTCAGGGAACTTCTGTCCATAGAACAGGGCAGCATAAATGATAGTCGGAATCATGATTATCCACATCTGAGCTTCCCATCCAAGGCTAAAGTCAGTCATAAATTTCGAAACAAGACTACCTAACACGATCCCGCCGGGAAACCACATATGGAATCGATTCAGCATTTTGTCGACCATGTTCCCCTTGTATGCATCGGCAATCATAGGGTTACAAGCAGCTTCTGTACAACCATTACCCAACCCAATGAGTAATGTAGACGCCAGGAGCGTAACATATCCACCGGCATAGATCGTCATAATGATTCCCACCGTATGCGCAAAGAATGCAAACTGCATGATCCTTTTGGGGCCGATCGAGTTATAGAAAATACCGCCAAGCACCATGGAGATTGGAAATCCCAGAAACCACATAGAATTGATGAACCCAAGCTGCTCAGCTGAAAGGCCATATTGGTCTCCCAGTTGCGGAAGTATTCCCGCCCGAATAGCAAAGGTAAAAGCAGTGGTAATTAATGCAAAGCAGCTACCTAAAAACAGAGTGCGTTTATTTAGTTGTTTACTCATATTTATTAGTTTTATTTAAATTTTAGTCTTTAGTCTAAAGTTAGATTACTCAACCTATTTTAGTAAGAGACTGAATACCCATCAATCTAATTCCTTATTATAAACTTGATGGTCAAGCAACTTTAAGAATAAACTCCCCGTTTACTCGCGCCAAAGGCATCCCTTCGGGGAACCCGCGTTATTTATTCAAAACGTTTCAATCTACAGCTTGAACAGATAAACTGAAAAACTTTTCAGATAATCAAGTTGCTTCTGAATTAGCTAATAATTTATTCAGTTGCGAACAAGAAGCAAACAAAATTTCTGACATCATGTAACCGCAACCAAATAGAGGCATATAACTGAATAATCTACTCTTTTTATTCTGATCCTCTTTATGCAGTGTTAAATTTGTAAATAATTTCATCAATTTTTGTTTTTTATTAGTAATTGTAACCCGCCCTGCGGAAATATTGTGAATAAATACTTGAAAAAATCGAGTAGATTTATTGAATGACAAGCTCTAATTATATATATAACTTCATCTATCTATTAATTGAGTATTAAAAAATTATTATCTAAATAATAAAAATACAGATATTTATGAATAACTATCCTAAACTACATAATGCTGCCTGGCCGGGACTGGTCGGTAAAGGCCCTGATTCAGAACCGGCTATTGGCTTGGATAAAATGTTAGAATTAACTGCAAATGCTGAAGTAAATGGAGTCAAATTTGATGGCATTGACCTGTTTCTGTTTGACCCTCATGTTGATATAGATATATCAGACGATCAACTTAAACTGTTAGCTGATAAGATTTCATCCTATAATCTGAAGGTAGGCAGTCTTGTGGCTCCGGTTTGGCCGGATATAGGGGGTGGATCAGCAATGGGGAGTAAAGAAGACAAAGAAAATTTTATTACCCAGGTTAGGAAATCCTGTGAGATCGGTAAAAAGTTAAATGAACTTGGGATTCGCGACTATGGTGTTATTCGTATTGATTCAGCAACTGATCCGGCAACGTGGGTAAAAGATCCCAAAGAGAGCACTAGGCAAATCGCCGAAACTTTCAGAAAAGCTTGCGACGTTGCAGCAGATTATGGAGAAAGTTTAGCGGCTGAAGGCGAAATTTGCTGGGCCGGAATGCAAGGCTGGAAAACCATGGTGAATACACTTGAAGCTGTTGACCGGGATAATATTGGTTTCCAGGCAGATATGGCTCATACACTCCTTTATCTGCTGGGTTATAATAAGCCTGATGAAAGGATTCTACCCAAAGACTTTGATTGGGAAGACAGGGAAACTCTGGAAGAGGGTTTGAAAACTATGACAGCAGAACTCCGTCCCTGGACAATCGATTTTCATGTAGCTCAAAATGATGGAACTGTTTTCGGCTCCGGCAGCCATGATAAAACCGGCAGGCATTGCCTGGTAAATGATCCCGATGGAAAACTTGATATTGCTAATGATGCCGGGTATTGGCTGCGCGATGAAAAAGGTAAGCTGACAAAAGCATTTAAGCATATCTGCTGGGACGGCTGCATGTTCCCTAACGAAGTGATGTTAAATGGTGATACCTGGAATGACATCCTTGGGGCAATGATAGAAGTCCGTGAAGAACATGGCTGGAGTGAATAAGATAAGACACATAACTAACCTGTAATTTAAAATTTTTTGATTTACATGAGTGAAAAAAAAGAATTAAGAATTGGTATGATCGGGTATGGCTTTATGGCTCGTACCCATACAAATGGATACAGAAAGGTTGGAAATTTTTTCCCTGAAAATAAATATCAACCGGTTCTGAAAGCTGTTTGTGGCCGTACAAAGGAAAAAGTGGATGCTTTTGCTGATCAATGGGGCTATGAATCAACAGAAACCGATTGGAAAAAAGTTATAGCCCGTGATGACATCGATGCAGTTGATATTTGCACCCCGAATAATACACATGCGGAAATTGCTATAGCCGCTGCTGAAGCAGGCAAAATTATACTTTGTGAAAAACCATTGGCCAGGGATGTTGAGGAAGGTGAAAGAATGGTTAAGGCAATTGAAAAGGCAGGTGTTCAAAATACTGTCTGGTATAATTACCGAAGAGTTCCTGCCGTTACGCTTGCCAAGAAGATTGTGGATTCTGGTAAACTTGGTAAAATATTCCACTACAGAGCGAATTTTCTGCAGGACTGGACAATAAACCCAGAATTACCCCAGGGAGGCGAGGCACTGTGGAGAATGGATAAATCAGTCGCTGGTTCAGGAGTAACCGGAGATCTTTTGGCCCACTGTATCGATACTGCGATGTGGATTAATGGCGGAATTAAAGATGTTTCGGCTGTAGCGGAAACTTTTGTGAAAGAAAGAATGCATCAGGAAACCAGTAAGGTTGAGAAAGTTGAAATTGATGATGCATGTATTTTTCATTGCCATTTCGATAATGGTTCTTTGGGCTTATTCGAATCAACCAGATATGCCAGAGGCCATAAGGCATTGTATACATTTGAAATTAACGGGGAACATGCTTCAATCCGATGGGATCTTCATGACCTGAACAGGCTTGAATTTTTTGACCATAGCGATGATTCGGAAGTAAGAGGCTGGAGATCTATTCACGTTACTGACGGAGATCAGCCATATATGGATAAATGGTGGGTACCCGGTCTTTCAATCGGTTATGAGCATACATTTATCCATCAGGTCGCGGATTTTCTTGCAAGTCTTGAAGCCGGAAAAGTATGTCATCCAACTTTTAGAGATGCACAAGAGACACAAAAAGTATGCGAAGCCGTACTCGAATCAGCATCTTCCAAAAGCTGGAAAAATACCGGAGTAGACTGGAAGGAAGACTGATCAACATTTCAACTATATAATTCCGATTCATTTGAAATCTGAAAACTTGAAAGATGATCACTCCCGGTTTCCGGCTGATCACTGGAAGGGAAAGGTATCCAACTACTTACAGTTGGGGGGTATTGAAACTGCTATACTTGATAATGGTAATGGCAGGGGTGTAAGAATCGCCTGGATAAATACAGGAAGTGGTCTGCGATTTAAAGTTGTACTCGACAGAGGCATGGACATTGCAGATGCTTTTTTTAGCAAATACAACCTTGCCTGGATCAGCCATATGGGTGTGAAACCTCCAAACCCGGCAGCTGTTAGTGGGGCCAATTGGCTTCATTCGTTCGGCGGAGGGTTGCTTACCACTTGCGGCCTTACTCATGTCGGGGGGCCTGAAGAGGATGACTTTGGCGAAAGGGGATTGCATGACCGTATAAGTCATTCACCTGCACAACTGATTTCAGTAAAACAACCGGATTTGAAAAGTGGAGATCTGACGATGAGCCTGACAGGTAAAATGATTCAGTCAACCACTTTTGGCCCTCACCTGGAGCTGAAAAGAACTATATCTGCAACATTGGGATCACCGGTTATAAATATCCGGGATGAAGTAACGAATACCGGAAATGAACCGGCTCCTCATATGTTACTCTATCATTGTAATTTTGGCTGGCCATTAATTGATGATGGTACTGAAATACTATGGGAGGGTGATTTAGAAGTCCCGAATGATCAAAGCCGTAAAATATTTAATGAAGGCAGTGATTATAAGGTTTGCCGCAACCCGATTGAAGATCATTCGGGTAGTGGTGAAGCTGTTGGGTTCATTGATATCAGACCTGATTCCAGGGGGCAATGTGTATGCAGCGTTCATAATCATAAAATCGGGCTGAAGCTTGGCTTAACATTTCAAAAAGAACAATTGAAATGGTTAACTAATTGGCAGCACTGGGGTAGAAATGAGTATGTAACAGCTTTGGAACCTTGTACAAATCCTCCGATTGGTCAGGCTGCAGCGCGAAAAAATAAAACTCTTATTTTTATCGGGCCCGGTGAAACAAAATTATATAACCTGGAAATGAATATCAGCTCTGTTTAGATGGAACTGATACTTAAAATTACAAACCAACATATTACTTTTACAAAATCACAAACGATATGAGCATAGCACAAAAAGCATTGGAACAAGGAAAAGGAATTGTAAGGCTTGCACCAAACTGGGTGCCGAGGTCGTTTTGCGTGCCCGGACGAAGAATTAAATTACATCCTGATGATTATTATGCTCTTGGAGGTGAAAGGGGTGGGATAGATGAGCGTTGGTTTGCTTCAACAACTCCTGCAGACAATGGCCCTCTTACCAGTAAAAATGAAGGGTTAAGTGAAATCGTTTTTGAAGATAATGGAAAATCTGAAAGAGTTATTCTCAGAGATGCAGTTGAGGAACTGAAAGGTGATCTGCTGGGTGAACGGATCTGGAATAAATATGAAAGCTGGCCGATGTATTCCAAATTTTTTGATAATAAAGGCGCTTTGCCACATCATGTACACCACAGGGATGAACATGCAAAATTAACGAACCAAAACGGCAAGCCTGAAGCTTATTATTTCCCACCTCAGGTGAATAATCACGGCGGAGATTTCCCTTATACATTCTTTGGTATTAACCCCGGTACAACGAAAGATCAGTTGATGGAATGCCTGAAAAATTTCAAGAAAGGCGATAATAAAATAACCAACCTTTCCCAGGCTCACCGGCTTCAGCCGGGAACCGGCTGGGATGTGCCTCCGGGAGTGTTGCATGCACCCGGCAGCCTTTGCACATATGAACCTCAAAAAGCTTCAGATGTTTTTTCCATGTACCAGTCGCTCGTTGGCGATTCAATAGTACCAGAAGAATTACTTTGGAAAGATACTCCTGAGGACCGGCTCGGGGATTATGACTGGCTGATAGAAATACTGGATTGGGAATTGAATGTAGATCCGAATATTCAAAAAAATCGATATATGCCGCCACTCCCCGTTAAACCAATGGAGCAAATGAAAAAGGACGGGTATATAGACAAATGGATTTGTTACAAATCAAAAGATTTTAGTGCAAAGGAACTCACAGTTCTTCCGGGAGCAACCGTAACAATTAAAGATTCAGCTGCTTACGGTATGATTATGATGCAGGGCCATGGAAAAATGGGAGTATGGGATATTGAAACTCCTGCAATGATTCGATTCGGGCAGCTCACACATGATGAATATTTTATAAGTGAGAAAGCCGCTAAACAGGGTGTTAAAATTGTAAATCATTCAAAAACAGATCCAATTGTTATGCTCAAACATTTTGGCCCTGATAACCCGGATTTGGATGTTTAATTGAGGTGAAATGATATATCTGGAAGCCGATTTATGCCGATCGGCTTTCTTTTTTATCGTTAAATGACAATACAAGATATGAGGTACATAGAATGACAAAAATTGGATTTAACCTGTTGGCATGGTCAGCAAAAGTATCCGAAGATATGTTTCCTGTTACTGAAAGATTGAAAAGTATCGGATACGACGGTGTTGAAATATTTATGGGCGTGTCTGATAAAAAAGCGTATAAGCAGTATGGCGATTTTGCCAAAAGTCTCGGTTTAGAAGTTACAAGTGTGATTGGGCTAGGGCCGGATGAAAATCCGATCAGCCCAGATGCTGAAGTCAGGGAAAAAGCTGTAGAACGTATAAAATGGTTTGTCGATTGCGCTCACGATATGGATTGTAAATTGATCGGTGGTCCACTTCATTCTGCGTTTGCCACATTTGCCAACAAGGCCCCGGATGAGGATGATTATAAGAGGAGTACCGAGGTTTTGGCAAAATCAGCTGAATATGCTGCTCAGTCTGATGTTGAGCTTGCGGTTGAAGCTATTAATCGATTTGAATGCTATCTCTGTAATACAGTAGCTCAGATGGTTGATATTGTAAACAGGGTTTCACAACCTAATGTTACTGCTCATTTTGATACACACCACGCAAATATCGAAGAAAAAGATATCATTCAGTCTATTCATGATGTGGCCCCTGTTCTTGGTCATGTCCATATCAGTGAAAATGACCGTGGTACTCCGGGAGATGGGCATATTCCATGGGATGATGTATTTGCTGCTTTTTCAGATATTGGGTACGACAAATGGCTGACGATTGAATCATTTTCAAGGAATGATGTAGACTTTGCGAATTCGATTAATGTATGGAGAGAGTATTCAGATCCATGGGATGTAGCTCAAAAAGGATTTGATTTGATTCAAAAAATGAAAAAGAAACACAATCTATAATGAAATCATGTGGAACAGATTGAAGATGATATTAACCCTGCCCAACAGATAGCTGAGGTAATTCAAAGAATATGGAGCGATGGCCTGACAACCGCTACCGGAGGTAATATTACAGTCAGGGATAAAAATGGCCTTATCTGGTCTACACCGGCTTCTGTTGACAAGGCTTCGTTAACAGCTGATGATATCGTATGTGTGAGCAGGAAAAGTAAATCAGGCCATAAACCTACATCAGAATTACCTTTTCACCAGGCCATATACAGCAAAAGGAAGGATATAAATGCTGTGATTCATGCTCACCCTGCTGGACTTACAGCATTTAGCATGTTAAAGACTGCGCCTGAAACGGATATTATTTCAGAGATAAAAAGAATCTGCGGGAAACCAGCCGTTGCCCTTTATCAAATATCAGGCAGTAATGAACTTGCTGAAAGTATTTCTGAAGAATTCAGGAAAGGGCATAATTGTGTGATAATGGAAAACCATGCAGCAGTGGTGGGAGGAAGCTCATTACCGGAGGCTTTACTACGTTTAGAAACTTTTGAACTCTGTGCGGGAATTATTGCAAATGCTTCTAAAATAGGTAACATTAATAAATTGACTCTTGATCAGTTAACCGCAAGTGAAAATAAAGTGGTTATCGATTCATTCCCTCAACAAGAATATTCCAGTGTAGAAGCAAAACTGCGTGAATCAATCTGCAGTTATACAAGACGTTGTTACAACCAGGGACTGATGACCGGTTCAATGGGTGCAGTTTCATCAAGACTGGGAAAAAACAGTATCCTGGTGACTCCATCCCGGGGAGACAAAAGAGATATCAAACCCGAAGATATCGTAAAAATAAAAGATGGAAAGGCTGAATCGGGTAAAAACCCCGATCCTTCCATAAAATTACATCTATCCATTTACAGAAAACATCCGGATATCAAATCAGTCATGCTGTCAAAACCAACTTATACGATGGCATTTGGCATTACCGGAAATAGATTGGACACCAGAACAACGCCCGAAAGTTTTGTGCTGGTAGGCGATGTGCCATTAATACCATTTTTAACAGCAGAAGCAAAAATTAGCAGAGTTACGAATGGATTATCATCCGGAACACACTGCATGATAGTTGAAAATGACGATGTTGTTGTGACCGGGCAAAGTCTGCTTCAAACATATGAAAGGCTTGAAGTGATTGAAAGTACAGCTAAATCATTGATTCAATCCAAAAATTTAGGTATAGCTTCTCCGATAAGTGAAAAAGATCTAATGAATTTAAAACTAAAATTTTTGATGGTTTAAGTACCAAATTTCATCGATAGAACAAACCTGTGAAAGGTGAATAACTATGCTGCCATACTCAAGAGTCATTATCTTGCTTAAAGATAAAATATATGAAGTAGATTCAGTGATCGGCTATCTCTTTAATTGAAAGAAGTAGTCTTAGTTCAGGTTTGTTAAACCGAGGATATGCCAGAACTGAATATTTGCAACATTGATAAGATTTAAAAAAAATTATGACAAAATTACTGAATAATTATTCATTTACCGGTTTAATTGTATTGTGCGTATTAGTCGCCTCTGCTTGTGCCGGAGAGAGTGGGATATTTGATAATTCTGATGCCGAATTTCATCCAATATTTAATGGTAGTGACCTCTCAGGATGGGATGGTGATGAGAGATTCTGGAGTGTCGAAAATGGCGTTATAGTAGGTGAAACATCCAGTGAAAACCAGACAGAAATCAATACATTTTTGATTTGGGAGGAGGATGAGCCGGCCGACTTTGAGGTTCAATTCAGTTACAGGTTTGTAATAGTAAGTGACCGGGAATATGGCAATTCAGGAATGCAATTCAGATCTGAACGATTTGAGAATGAGGATTTTCCGGAATCGGATTATGCAGTAAGAGGTTATCAGGCGGATAAGGCAATCAGTGACTGGATCCCGGGTATTCATTATGAAGAAGGCGGGCGTGGAATATTAGCCCGGCGAGGCCAAAAGATATTAATTGATTCAAATGGCGAAATACAAGAAGAAAGATTTGCAGAAGAAGATGAATTGGGTGAGTATATCACTCATACCGAGTGGAACGATTATCATGTATACGCAAATGGTGATACTTTAAGAGCAAATATCAATGGCCAGCTAATGCATGAAATTATCGATCAATCTCCTGAAGCTAAAGATCAGGGAATCATAGCATTTCAACTGCACAGAGGCCCACCTATGAGAGTTGAAATTACAGACGTTGAGATCAGGTATCTGAATTAGAATTTCTTTTTCAATTTTTCATTGATATCAACTATGTTATTTCCCTTTCTGAAGGTAAGTTTTCCTTTTAGCGAAAAATAAAGCTTAAAGAGAACTCATTGGGAAAATTATTTTTAAAGCAATTTTATAAACGTAAGAATTAAAAAATATATACTTAAAATGATTATAAAGAATTATCTGGATATCATTGACACCCGGAAAAAAAATATTAGTAATGTTGAGAATTACTTTAGAAAAGTAGCAAGTAAATGGGACGATAAGATTGCCGATGAACTTGAGCCGGTTGAACGATTGGTATATCGTTCAAATCTGCTTGGAGTTGATTCATATATTAATAATACAGGTGGTGGCAATACATCCAGTAAGCTGATTGAAACAGATCCTATTTCAGGTGAAGAAGTTGAAGTTATGTGGGTCAAAGGCTCCGGGGGAGATCTCAGGACTGCCAAAAGGCCCAACTTTGCCTCACTTTACCAGAAAAAACTCCTTTCTTTACAGGGAATATACAATGAAATGGATAACACGGGTTTAAAGACCCCCGCAGAAGATTCGATGACAAAAATGTATCCTCATTGTACTTATAATTTGAATCCGCGCGCACCTTCAATTGATACACCGCTGCATAGTTTTATTCCATACAAATTTGTAGATCATACACATCCGGTTCCGATTATTGCAATTGCTACAGCCGATAATGGAAAGGAATTAATGGAAGAGATTTATGGAGATGATGTCAAATGGGTCGATTGGATGCGGCCGGGTTTTGAGCTTGGCTTAAAACTACAGGAAGTAATTGAAGCCAATCCGGACATTCAAGGAATAATATTAGGTGGTCACGGTCTTATAAATTGGGCGAATGATGACAAAGAATGCTACGAGTTAAGTATCGACCTGATAAATAAAGCAGCTGATTACCTTGCAAAGGAAGAGAAGGGTGAAAAAACTTTTGGAGGAAGTAAATACGAATCTGTCAGCAAAGATAAAAGGCGCGAAATTTTTAGTGACATATTGCCTTTTATACGGGGACAAGTCAGCCAGCAAAATCAGTTTATTGGTACAATTCAGGATGACGATGTGACTCTTCAATTTGTAAACTCAAATGATGCTTCCAGATTGGCAGAATTGGGTACTTCTTGTCCGGATCATTTTCTGAGGACTAAAATTAAACCTCTTTATGTTGACTGGAATCCTCTGCAAGATTCTGTTGAAGAGTTGAAATCCAAAATTAAATTGGGGTTGGATGATTACAGATCAGATTATGCTGATTATTATAATAATCATAAGTCTGATGATTCACCGGATATGCGTGATCCCAATCCTACTGTTGTATTGATTCCCGGTCTTGGGATGATTACCTGGGGCAAAAACAAGAGTGAATCAAGAGTAACATCAGAATTTTACAGTGCTGCTATTGGTGTAATGCGTGGTGCAGAATCAGTTGCCAGTTACACTGCTATCTCAAAGCAGGAAGCTTATGACATTGAGTATTGGGCCCTTGAAGAAGCAAAGTTGCAGCGAATGCCGCCCGAAGATGAACTTTCACGACAGATTATAGCAGTGGTTGGTGCCGGTAGTGGAATAGGAAAAGCACTGGTCTCACGATTGGTTGAAGAAGGTGCAACTGTAGCTGCTATTGACATCGACGAGGAATCTGCTAAAAAAACAGCTGATGAAGTAGTGAAGGATATTGGAATGGGAATTGGTGTTGCCGGATCTGATATCAGTGGTTCGGGGGATGTAATCAGCCTGGGTTGTGATATAACCAATCGTGAATCTGTTAAAAATGCACTGAAACAAGTTGTGATTGCTTACGGCGGATTGGATAATGTTGCGGTGACTGCTGGATTGTATCCTACTCCTGATGGGAACGGAGAATTAAGTGATAATGCCTGGGATATGAGTTTCAGTGTCAATGTAAAAGGCGTGTTTATTGTAGCAGATGAAGCTACAGAGATTTGGGTAAAACAGAATCTGCCAGGAAGTTTGGTGATTACAACGAGTGCGAATGCAGTTGTGCCGAAATCAGGCAGTTTTGCTTATGATACCAGTAAGGCCGCGGCAAATCACCTCGTTCGTGAACTTTCAATAGCACTTTCTCCCAATATCAGGGTAAATGGTGTTGCCCCTGCAACGGTTGTTGAAGGAAGCAGTATGTTTCCAAGAGACAGGGTTATTGCTTCATTGACAAAATATGGAATTGATTTCAAGGATGATGATGGCACCGGGGCATTGCGTGACCAGCTGGCTGAGTTTTATGCGAATCGTACGCTCACAAAGAAACCGATCAGCCTTGATCAGCAAATAGAAGCAATATATCTTTTGCTGAGCTCTAAATTTGAGAATACTTCAGGACATATTATTCCTGTAGATGGTGGTCTGACAGAAGCCTTTTTACGTTAATTTGTCATGTCTTGATATTCTTATTGAATGAGTAAATCACAAACTCCCGTTACTGCTGTATTTGATATCGGAAAAACGAACAAGAAATTTATCCTTTTTGATGGTAATTACGATATCGTCTACAGAGTAGAGGAAACGTTTAAGCAGGTGTCAGATGAAGATGGTTTCCCGTGTGAAGATCTTGATGCTTTGGTTAATTGGATACATACTGAACTATCATCTGTAATTGAAAATGAAGAATTCGATATTACTGATTTGAATTTTTCAACGTATGGAGCGAGTCTTGTACATCTGGACGAAAACAACAAGGTTGTAACCCCGCTTTATGATTATCTGAAGCCAATTCCTGAAGATCTTAAACATCGGTTTTATGAAACTTATGGTGGTGAAAAAGAGTTTTCAGTAGAAACCGCTTCTCCACCAATGGGTATGTTAAATTCCGGTTTGCAACTCTATTGGTTGAAAAATAATAAGCCGGATGTTTTTAAGAAAATCCGGTATTCCCTTCATTTTCCTCAATATTTAAGCCATCTTTTTACAGGAAAGCATACTTCTGAACCTACAAGTGTAGGTTGTCACACAGCTATGTGGAACTTCACAGAACAAAAATATCACAGGTGGCTGAAAGAAGAGGGTGTTATTAATAAGTTACCTGATGTTATTGATATTTCAGATACTCTGAAAAGAGAATATAAAAATACAAAATTGAATGTCGGGCTGGGAATTCATGACAGCTCTGCATCAATAGTTCCCTACATTAATAGTTTGTCCGATCCTTTTTTGCTGGTCTCAACAGGAACCTGGAGTATTACTTTAAATCCATTTAATAAAGATCCGCTTACATATGAAGAGTTAAAACGAGACTGTCTCTGTTATTTGAATATTTATGGTAAACAGGTAAAAGCTTCACGGGTATTTCTGGGAAATGAATACAGACACCAGAAAGAGAAACTGGTGGAATATTTTAAGGTAGCTGCCTCTCAAAATAATGTAATCCCGGACCGGCGATTGTTAAACAAGTTGATTGCAGATACGGATTACCGGAAAAAATTAAAACTTGAAACGGCTCAAACATCTGGCCCGTATCCTTCAGAAGAAGCTGAAGAATGGGATATTTCGGTTTTTAAAGATTATAAAGAAGCTTATCATCAATTGATGATAGATTTGGTTTCAATCCAGGAAACTTGTATTAAACTGGCAGAAGGTTCTGATAAAATTAATAATGTAATTGTTACCGGTGGATTCAGTAATAATGATTTCTTTATAGAATTGCTTGCTTCACGGATGCCGGAAAAAAATATTTATACCAATACCATTCCACATGCTACTGCACTTGGAGCTGCAATGGTAATGCATGATAATCCGAAAAATGAAGTAAATGATAATTTAAATAACCTCCTTGAATTGAAATTGCATGATATAATCGATGGTATAGAATTTGAGAATTATTCATGGTCTAAAGGTTAATAAGTGTAAAAAAAGAGTAGATAGTATTTTAATTAGTCTCTCTTCTCACGTAAGGAAAGATTTTGCTGCGCTGTAACATTAGTAGCTTTTCAGAAATTCGATATAATCACTTTTCGATATGACAACAACTAAACGAAATAAAATATGCAAAATAAATTAACTATCGCCGGTATAGGGGCCATTATAGCAGTTATAATGATCCCGCTAATCATTATTTCATGTGGTTCTTCATCACCTGATTTGGTAGAGCAACAGCAGGTTGAAGAACAACAAGCTCAGGAACAAGATGAAGAAGAAACAACAGAAGAAGAATCTGAGCAAGAATCTGAAATGGGGGTACAGGAAATACAAACCCTGCCAGGATACGAAGTACAAATGCTGTACGAGGTTCCTTTAGAGAGCCAGGGTTCATGGGTATCACTCGGGCTTGATGGCGAAGGTAACCTGATTGCTTCTGATCAGTCAGCAAGGGGAACTTATAGAATTAAGGTAAGTAGTGACTTTGATAATCCTGAAGTTGAAGTTGAAAGATTATTGATGCCGATTAGTGGTGCGCAAGGCCTTGTGTGGGCTTTTGATCACCTCTACGCAAATGTTCAAAGTGATATTGGAGGTGGCCTGTATCGACTTCGTGATAACAAGGGAACCGGTGATTATACCCTGATGGAATATCTTGGTGGTTCCGCCAATCGGGCTGAGCATGGTAATCATGCAGTTGTAAAAACAGCAGATGGTGAAGGGTTGTATTACGCGGCCGGTAATCACACACTTCCACCTTCTGAACTGGAAAGAAATCGTGTGGCAAGCTGGGATGAGGATCTTTTACTGCCGCGCCTTTGGGATGCCCGCGGTCATGCCCGTGGTATTCTGGCTCCTGGTGGATGGATTGCACGAATTAATCCTGACGCAACAGAGTGGGAGATGATCAGTATGGGTTATCGTAACCAGTATGATGTTGCTTTGAATGAACATGACGAACTTTTTACCTATGATGCTGATATGGAGTGGGATTATGGAACACCCTGGTACCGGCCTACAGCAATTGTACATGTTACGAGTGGTACAGACTTTGGATGGAGAAGTGGAAGTGGTAAATGGCCAAATTATTATGAAGATAAACTCCCTCCGCTGGTTGAGATCGGCCCCGGTTCACCTGTTGGTTTAATTACAGGAAAGGGTGCAAGTTTCCCCGCAAAGTATCAACGATCTCTTTATGCGCTTGACTGGACATATGGAACACTTTATGCAATACACGTAACACCAAAAGATTCAGGTTATGAAGGGGAAGTCGAAGAGTTTCTGTCCGGCGCACCTCTTCCGCTTGTACAGGCCGTGATCGGCAGGGATGGAGCTATGTATTTTATAACTGGCGGCAGAAATCAGCAATCACACCTTTACAGGGCTGTTTATACCGGAAACGAATCAACAGCACCGGCAGAAGTAGTGGATGTTCCGGAAGCACGGGAAGCCCGGGAATTAAGGCATCAGCTGGAATCTTTTCACGGCGTTGAACATCCGGATGCTGTTGAGACAGCCTGGCCGTATCTTGCAAGTGAAGATCGGATTCTGCGTTATGCAGCACGTGTGGCTGTTGAACACCAGCCTGTTGAAAGCTGGGCGTCAAGAGCTTTAACTGAAGACAGACCCCAAGCAAGGATAACCGCACTTGTTGCGCTTGCCAGGGAAGGAACATCAGCTCACCGGAATGATATCTACGAATCATTGATGGAAATGGATTTTGGCAGCCTGGATACTGACAAACAATTGGGTTATTTGCGCGCTCTTGCACTGGCTGTGATTCGTCTCGGTGAACCAGACAGGCAGGAAATTCCGCGCATAACGGATATGCTTCAGCAATATTTACCCAGTGATGATACCCGTATCAATACAGAGTTGATTCGGTTACTGGTTCGTTTCAGAGACTCCAGAGTCATAGATAAAGCATTGACATTAATGCAGAATGAATCGGAACCTGAAGAATATAGCTGGGTCAATATTTTGGATCGAAGTGAAAGATACGGTTCAACATTACATGATATGATTGAAAATCCGCCACCTACCCAGGAACTGCATTATGCATTCTTGTTGCGAAATCTCAGAGATGGCTGGTCAGTTGAACAAAGACGCGACTATTTTTCTTTTATAAATGAAGCCTCAGGCCGAATGGGAGGTGCAAGTTACTCAGGCTTTTTGGAAGATCTCAGGCGGGATGCTCTCAGTAATGCAACTGATGCAGAACGGGAGGCCGTTGCCGACCTGACAGGTATCGACCTGACTCAACCGATTGATTTTGAGGTCACTGCACCGGAAGGGCCAGGCAGAAACTGGACCGTGGATGAAGCTATGGAAGAATTATCCGGTGAACTTGGCAGGGGAAGCGGAAGAGATTTTGAAAGTGGCAGAAGTGCATTTGTTGCGATATCGTGTGCCGCATGCCACCGTTTTGCCGGTATAGGTGGAGACATCGGCCCGGATCTTGGAACTGTAAACCGAAGATTCAGAACACGGGGAATTATTGAGAAAATTGTTAATCCTAATGAACTGATCTCTGACCAGTATAGCACTTCACGGATAACATTGAATAATGGTGATACAATCACCGGCCTTGCTGTTGAGCGTGGAGATAACATGGAAATCTATACCCGGGATCCCAATCAGCCGCCAACTGTTATTTCTGTATCTGATGTACGGAATGTTGAGCACACTGATGTATCTCAGATGCCCCCGGGATTAATTAATGCGTTAAATGCTGAAGAACTTCGCGATTTAATGGCATATATCAATTCGGGAGGAGACCCCGATTCTGATGTATTCAAAACCCAGGATGAACTCGAAGCGGAAGAAAACGATGATTAAATCGCAATAACTTCCAGTTCCCGTAAAAAAAAAGCTTCCCACTTTATTAGAGGGAGGCTTTTTTGGTTTATAAGAGACTTATATTATTTGAATAGATCCCGTGTGAAATTCAAGTTAAATAGCATGAAAGTTTATTAAATCGATTATGAAATATTTCGTATACATTTTGATGGTAAGTGTGACGTCGTTTATTTCACATGGGGAAAAACATCCTCGCGGGTTTGAAAGCCCGCTTAATATCAAAATAGATTTTGAGAAAGATTTAAAAATCTCTGCTACAGAAGATTCTGTAGATGAGGCAAAAGGGAAAGTGAAACGGGAAATCTTGTTTACAAAGTTATCACCGGAATATACAGGGATTACTTTTCAGAACACTATATCAGAGAGTCGGGAATTCAATAATCTGCTATATCCATTTATGTATAATGGCGGAGGTGTGGCAGTCGGTGATATCAATAATGACGGCCTGCCGGATATTTTTTTTGCAGGTAATATGGTCTCAAGCAGGCTCTATTTGAATAAGGGAGATATGCAGTTCGAAGATATTACTGAGGTTGCAGGCATAACTACGGATAAATGGATCACCGGGGTTTCCATGGTCGACATAAATAATAGCGGGCACCTTGATATTTATCTCTCTGTGGTGAGCCCGGAGGGTGCTCCAGCTGAGGAGAGGGCTAATCTGCTGTTTATCAATAATGGTGATAATACATTCACGGAACAAGCTAAATCATTCAATATTGATGATAACAGCCATACAACCCATGCTGTATTTTTTGATTATAACAAAAATGGTTTATTGGATCTTTTCCTTTTGAATCATTCACCCGGTTCCTTTTCCCGTGATATGGCAGACAGTCAGCACATGGCTGTACCGGAGAACCTATCCACAAGTTACGATAAGCTTTATCGAAATAACGGGGACGGGACGTTTAGCGATATATCGGGAGAGGCTGGAATTCTCGAAACAACAGGATATGGTTTGGGAGTTGTTGTTGCAGATCTGAATAATAATGGATGGCCTGATATATATGTGTCCAATGATATTGCTCCCGATGACGTACTCTATATCAATAACAAAGACGGTACTTTTACAAACAAGGCTATTAGTTATCTGAAACATACCAGTTATGCTGGTATGGGGATGGATATCGCCGATTTCAATAATGATGGATGGAAGGATATCATTCAGGCAGATATGATTCCTGAAGATTATCATGAGCGTAAGAAGATGAGTTATGGGGTGGGTTTCAATGAATTCAGAGCAAGAATAAATCAGGGATTTAACCACTCATACACACAGAACACCCTTCAAATGAATAATGGTGTTAATGATTCTGGTGATATAGTGTTCAGTGAAATTGCAAGAATGGCCGGTGTTGCCTACACGGAGTGGAGCTGGGCTGCGTTGTTCGGTGATTTCAATAACAGTGGATTTAAAGATCTTTTGGTTACCAATGGATATCCAAGAGCTGTAAATGATTATGATTATCTGATTGATGTATTCCAGCTGGATCAGTCAGTTTCACAAAACGAGTTTATGGAGAGGCGATACCAGCTTTTTGAACAACTTCATGATATTAAATTGCCAAACTATCTTTTTGAGAATAATGGCGGCCTCAAATTTCAGAACGTTACCGATGAATGGGGATTTTCTGAGGCAAATTATTCTTATGGTGCTGCTTACGCTGATCTCAATAATGACGGGAGTCTGGACGTGGTAATCAATAACCTGAATGATGCTGCATCTGTCTACCAAAATAATGCGACGGAATTATTCAATAATAATTATCTGTCTGTTGAGCTGAACGGCCCGGAAGAGAATCGTTCTGGCATAGGGGCTGAAGTAATTCTTACCACTGAAACAGGTAAACAGTATGTTTATCAAACGCCGTATCGCGGATATCAATCATCGGTTGACCCGAGAATACATTTTGGTTTGGGGGTTAATAATGTTGTTGATTCACTTGAAGTATATTGGCCTGATGGCCGGTATGAACTCATAACGGGTTTAAATGCAAACCGGCAAATCAAAGTTCAATATTCTGATGGAAGTGATGATAAGAGCATTTCACCCGCCAATTCAACAAATCAAAGAATTTTTAGTGATGTGACCGCCGAAACAGGTTTGAATGCAGAACATCGCCAAAACAACTATAACGACTTTAATATACAGCCGCTGCTGCACCGGCAACTGTCCATGGCGGGGCCGAAAATAGCAGCGGGGGATGTAAATGGAGACGGACTGGACGATATTTATATAGGCGGTCCTGCGGACTATCCGGGCAGGTTGTTTATACAAAAAGAGGAAGGAGGGTTTGAAGAGTTTAACCAGAATCAACCCTGGTTAAATGATCAGGGGCATGAAGATATGAGAGCTGTCTTCTTTGATGCAAACGGAAACGGACATATGGATTTGTATGTAACAAGCGGTGGATATATGTTCTCACCTGCTGAAGATGCCCTT
Source organism: Balneolaceae bacterium (assembly GCA_040882525.1). GTDB lineage: Bacteria > Bacteroidota > Rhodothermia > Balneolales > Balneolaceae > Rhodohalobacter. The sequence goes on from JBBEBD010000001.1 coordinate 19,264, forward strand.
CTGGACCGCCTTTATATAAACAGGGGGGATGGCCGGTTTGCAAGAGATCATAATGCATTGCCAAGAATGTATACGAGCAGTTCCGTAGTTGTACCTGTCGATTTTAATGGAAACGGTCAACAGGATCTGTTTGTGGGAGGCGGACTAAGCCCGCTGAAATACCCTTATCCTGCTAAAAGTTACATCCTTGAAAATAATAACGGCAGGTTCAGGGATGTAACGGCAGAGGTTGCTCCGGAACTTGTTGAACCCGGAATGATTACAGATGCAATTTGGGTCGATTTTGACCATGATGGGCTGACAGACCTTGTAACTACCGGCGAATGGCTGCCTGTTCAATTTTATAAAAATGAGGGCGGCAGGCTGAGGGAAGTGACGAGTGAAATTGTAGATAACCCACAAAGGGGCTGGTGGTACAGTTTAAACTATGGTGATTTTACCAATAACGGATCCGTTGATATCATCGCCGGGAATCTTGGATCGAATGACACCTTCAACACGTCAGAGGAATATAAATTTGGAGTGTTTGCAAATGATTTCAATAACAATATGACAACCGACATCATCTATTCAGTGGAAGAAAACGGGCGGCAGGTTCCATTTTTCGGGAGAGCAAAATTTGACAGGGCGATGCCTTCTCTTGGTGATCAATTTCCTGATTTTACTTCTTTTGCTGATGCTTCACTAAATGATATTTTCAGCTCCGATTTAATTGCAGATGCATTGCATTACCAGGTTGATACTTTTGCAAGCACTACTTTCTTGAATGATGGGAATGGTAGATTCAGTGTCCGGGAGTTACCTGAAGAGGTCCAGGTAGCCCCGGTCAAAAGTATAATAACAAAAGACCTGAATGAAGATGGGAACCTGGATATAATAATTGCCGGAAATATATACGAAACTCATCCCGATGTAGCCAGATCAGATGCCGGTAACGGCCTTCTGTTATATGGGGATGGAAACGGGGGATTTGTTCCTGTCCCGGCGTATAAAAGCGGGTTGTATATACCCGGTAATGTAAAAGATCTTACATTGATAGATACTCCTGATGGCAGAATACTTATAGTCGCAAATAATGGAGAACTATTACAGGTATTGCAAATTAATAGTGACTAATTCCAGACTAAAACCTGATTTCCAGTAATAACCATACCCTTCTTTTTCAATAGAATTCCCCCTGTTCTTACGATATTTTTAAATTTTTTACCTGTTGTAAAAATATTTAGAGTAGATACACTTAATCGATTACTCTTTATAGGTGATGATGGGTTGAAGAAATATTCGAATATACAGATGTATTCGGATTCAGTTGATTACTAATCTTTGCTATGATTTAAGCTGGTTATATCAAAAGATGAAATCAGATCCACGACATGAATACATATGTAACTAATCCAATGTCAGTTACATTTAACAAAAACGGTGAAAAATATGGACATATACTCGTTACTTAGAAAATTAATATTACTCTTACTGCTTATACCCCTGGTGGCTCTGAGTTCAGTTGTTGTAGCCCAGGCGCAGGATGTTGTGCGTGGGCAGGTAGTGGAAGCCGGGACAGGTGACCCGATTCCCGGTGCAAATATAGTTGTACAGGGTACAGAAATAGGTACTGCAACAAATCTTGATGGAGAATATGAACTGCAAGTTCCTTCATTGAATGAAGTATTAGTGGTTTCTTCTATTGGTTTTGCAACTGTGGAAGAACCTATTAATGGCAGAACAACTATAAATTTTGAGTTAACCGTTGCAGCTTTCAGCCTTGACGATGTAGTAGTCATTGGATACGGAACACAACGTTCTCAGGATTTGACCGGTTCGGTGGGAACAGTCAAAATGGAGAATGTAAATGGCATGCAATTAACAAGTCCCGATGAGATGTTGCAGGGACAGATGGCCGGGGTGAACGTAACAACGACATCCGGACAACCGGGTAGCGCACCAATGATTCAGGTTCGTGGTATTTCCAGTATTGGTGCGGGTGCGCAGCCATTGTATGTTGTGGATGGATTTGCATTACCTCAATCAGCTGGTATAGATCCGGCATCAAGATTCCGCAACCCTCTGGCTGATATTGCCCCGGATGACATACAATCGATCACAGTATTAAAAGATGCATCAGCAACCGCAATTTATGGCTCACGTGCTTCTAACGGGGTTGTTATTATAGAAACCAAAAGAGGAAGTTCAGGAGCACCAGAGGTAAGCCTAAATTTTTCCACGGGTATTTCCACTGATATGGACCGCACCATATTTAATATGGCAAATGCACGACAGTTTGCGGAATTTCAAAATTATATTTGGAGTGCACGTGTCGAAGAGGGCTCAGCTTCTGAAGTGCCGCCTGAGTATCGAAACCCTGAGCAGTATGGAGAGGGTACCGATTGGTTTAATATAACCCGCAGGGATTATGCACCGGTGTATGATTTACAGGCCTCAGTGAGTGGTGGCAGCGATAGAGTGCGTTCCTATTTCTCAGCTGGGTTTAACCAGGAAGAAGGCATTGTTTACGAAACCGGGTTTAGCCGGGTAAACTTTCGGGCAAATCTTGAAGCTGACATTACAGATCGGTTAACTACCGGCTTAAATTTTGCCCCGAGTATTACTACCCGTAATAATGCAGGATCCGGTGAGTCCCGTGGTTCTTCAATTGGAGCAGCTATGATGATGTCTCCATTAAATCCTGCATATGACCAGAATGGAAATTTGTGTCCATATCCAAGTCAATGTGCAGATATTGGACAAACAGGTTTATGGACTCACGCCAATCCATTATATCGGGTAAGGTCATTAGAAGATGATTATACAGGTGTACGTATTTTAGGTACAACTTTTCTTAATTTTGATTTTAGTGACTGGTTGTATCTCCGAACCACCATGAACGTAGACTGGGGAAATGAAGACCGTAACTTTTTTAACCCGTCAGGTTTAGGTGGTATCAATTCACCGCCTCCAACAGTTCCTTTTGGCCAGGTAGAAAGCAGTGAAGATGTCAGTTTGCTGAGTGAAACCACTCTGAATCTTAACAGAGAGATTGGCCCCGGAAATTTAACTGCTTTGACAGGGTTTATCATGCAGACCGGGCAGTCCTTTAGTTCATCATTTAATGGTGATTTTCCAGATGATGATATTCGTACACTCAATGTTGCTTCCAATATTGATGGTTTTACAGATGAACAGGAATGGTCACTGGCTTCTGTACTTGGTCGTGCTAATTACAATCTGCTGGACAAGTATATTTTCACAGCTACAATTCGTGCTGACGGATCTTCCCGGTTTGGTGAGGAAAATCGTTGGGGATATTTCCCTTCCGGAGCAGTTGCATGGAATATGCTTAATGAAGAATTCTTTGAAGGGCTGAATGAAACATTTGATGAATTAAGAGTCCGTGCATCCTATGGAGTGACAGGAAATAACCAAATTGGTAATTACTCTGCTCTGGGTGTGATCAACACAGATGATTATTTATATGGCGGCTCGGTAGCCGGCGGACGGAACCTGTCAACTATGCCAAATTCACTGTTAGGATGGGAAAGAAACAAAGAGTGGAATGCAGGTGTTGAGTTTGCAATTCTCGATCAAAGGCTGAGAGTTACAGTTGACGGATATAACCGACAGACCGAAGATATGCTCTTAGGCCGTACGCTGCCGACCAGCTCTGGTTTTGGAAGTGTTACTGACAACCTTGGGTCAATGGAAAATAAAGGGCTCGAATTTGGAGTGAATACTGTAAATGTAGCTTCGGAAAATGTCTTTTGGTCTACAGACTTCAACTTGTCATTGAACCGAAATAAGGTAACATCACTGCCGGATGGCGAACCTCTGTTCGGCGCGGGTGGAGAAGGCCATCCGCAATCACAGGCAAGGGTTGGAAGGCCTATCGGTGAGTTTATCGGATTTGTTGTAGATGGAATCTGGCAGAATGAGGGAGAAATCGCAAGTAATCCCTCACTCGAAGGTGATATTCCCGGAAACCTCAGATACAGAGATGTCAACGGCGACGGGGAAATTAATCCCGGTCAACCGGAAGTAGGCGGTGATTTTGCTGTTATAGGTGATCCACATCCGAAATTCACTTTTGGAATAACCAATAGTCTGCGAATCCAAAATTTTGATATCCGGGCAACGATTACAGGACGCTATGGTGGTGATGTCTACATGCGCGAGTATTTCAGAACTGCTCACAATATTGACGGCCTCTTTAATGTAGCTGCTGAATATGTCGAAGGGTTCTGGAGATCTGAAGAAAACCCCGGCAGTGGTATACATCCTACACCACTTGGAGGTGGAGAACAGCGAAGACGTTACAGAGGTGAACATTCTTTGAATGTTGCAGATGGAAGTCACATATGGTTGCGTAATTTGCTGGTACGTTACAACCTTCCTCAGGGATTTGCCGGTCTCAATCGAACAAGTGTCTTTTTATCCGGATCAAACCTGTTCATTATTTCAGGTTATGATGGAAATCCAGAGGTTCAGAGAAATTCAACTTCAGATGGGCATAGTATACGTCTGAACTCTGACTGGTTTAGTTATCCGCTCACAAGGACATTTACATTTGGAATTAACATAGACCTATAACAAAAAAGGTCTGTTGGCATACAATAGAAACGCCATTGTTAACAGACCTTATAATAAACGACAAGAATTTAAATGAGATAATCATGAATAAACAAAAAAGGAAAAATCAGAATAAGTACCGTAAGACAAAATTTATGGGGATTCTGGCAGGTTGTGTGATGTTTGTTTGGGTTGGATGTGAGGATTTTCTTACACCTTCTCCTGAGTCATTCACTTCCACTGGAGATTACTTTGACCAGCCTTCACATTTTGAAGCGGGAGTTAATAGTGCATATGCAAGACTCAGAGCGCAGGCAGGTGTTCAAGATGGTAATTTCAGGATGATTACCGAACAGCGGTTTGATGCTATCAACAGGCAATTTGATATAAACCTGCCCGGGGTAAATCAGCAGCCATTCCAGGAGTGGTTTGCTGTACCATCAAATTCGGTTCCAAGGGGTCAGTGGAATGAAATCTTCAATACGATAGCCCAGACCAATATTGTTTTAGACAGGCTTGATGACATTGAATGGGCGGATGCGACCCAAAGGAATCAGATTGAGGCTCAGGCAAAATTTATACGGGCTTTTTCATACTATTTTGGTGTGCAGATGTTTGGTGATTTTCCAATAGTAACAGAGGAACAAACGACCCCGGAGATAGCAATTGATAAAGTCCGGAGCCCAGTATCAGAAGTATTAAACAATCTTATTATACCTGACCTGGTCTTTGCTGCACAAAATCTCCCGGCAGTTTGGAGTGATCCCGGCCGTGCAACTTCAGGTGCAGCTCTTACCTTATTGGGTAAAACATATTTATTGTCCGGCGATTATGACCTGGCAATTGATGCCCTGGAGGATGTAGTGGGGCAATATAGTTTGTTGGACAGCTACACGTCAATATTTGATCCGGGGAATACAAATAATGAAGAATCGATTTTCGAACTTCAGTTCGGGCCTAATATTACCGGGCAGCCACAGGCAATATCACCTGCGATTCTCGTTCCCCTTCATGCCAGGGGAGAGATTGTTGATAATATTATTAACCCATCGAATAATGGGATGTATCCATCCTTCGAAGTCCTCGAATTCTACGAAGACGGTGATGAGAGATTCGAAGAAGGCTTGGTGCCTTTTGATGATCCCGAAAATAGTGGTTTTCCGGAAGTTGCACATGGACCGGAGAATACAATTTACCTGTTAAACAAGTATCTCTGGCCGAATTATATTAATGCACAAGGCGAGATGGAAGGTAATATTATTTTGTTGCGTTATGCAGATGTTCTGCTTTCATTGGCTGAAGCCCATTGGCGAAACGGTGATGGTGCCGCATTGGCTCTTCCATATGTAAATGAAGTACGTGCTCGGTCGGGATTAGGTCCTGTGGTTTTGCCTACTGTATTCAACAGTTTTATGCTGGAAGGTACAGATCTGGAAAATGATGATCTTGGACGCGCAATCTTCAATGAACGAACAGTGGAATTTCTTGCTGAAGGCCATCGCATGTTTGACCTGCTTCGTTTCGGCGTTGCATATGATGTAGCAGCAGCTCAGGCCGAAAGCCGTAAAACACGTGAGCCAAGGATTTCAGGCGTATACAATATCGATCCGCATGAAATATTGTTGCCTATACATCCGCAAGAAATTGCTGCAAGTAATGGCCAAATTACTCAAAATCCCGGATGGTAAATAATCATTGCTAAAAATTTCAGAGTCTGGAATTAATATCCATCTGAATTAACATGAAAAGACAGTGAGTAGAAATTTACCTATAAATTTCTGCTTCACTGTTTTTTTATTTAGTTACCTGGTAGCAATTCAGTTGCAGATATCTTCTGTTACAGGTTGTAATTTCTTTTAAAGGCTTGCCGCCGGCAAGTGTTATATCAAAAATCTTTTGCAAAAGCGACTGCGGATTACCATTTCAAAACTTATGCAGGGCATCCGTTGGCTGATGATGTATGAGTCTGGATTAAATTATATTTGAAGTGTACTTTCATTCATGTAAATATACAGGTTGAAGCTTTTAACAGATCGACTGCCGGCAATTTTTTTTTTCATTAAGGATTATGTAAATATTCAATGAACATCTCCCTTTTTATTACCTGTTTTAATGACACACTTTTTCCGGAGACGGGTAAAGCCACCGTTCAGCTCCTGGAACGGCTGGGGCATTCTGTGGAGTTTCCGCTCGAACAGACCTGCTGCGGACAAATGCACTATAACACCGGTTACCAGGAAGAGGCAATTCCTTTGGTGGAGAAGTTCGTGGAGATCTTTTCAGAAGCGGAAGCCGTGGTTGTGCCATCAGCATCCTGCACGGGGATGATCCATGAATTCTACCCTAAAGTGGCAAAACTGACAGGTGATCCAAAACTGATTGAAGGTGTGGAGAAACTGGTTCCGCGGGTATATGAACTTTCACAGTTCCTGGTAAATAAACTGGGGGTTGAGGATGTCGGTGCATATTATCCCCACCGGGTAACATATCACCCGACCTGTCATTCACTGAGAATGCTGAAAGTGGGGGATGCACCTCTTCGGCTATTGCGGAGTGTAAAAGGAATTGACCTGGTGGAACTGCCCCGGGCGGATGAATGCTGCGGGTTTGGAGGTACTTTTGCCGTAAAAAACGCCGACACATCCATGGCGATGCTGAAAGATAAAATAGCTGATATTAATGGAACCGGCGCCAAAACATGTACTGCCGCCGACAACTCCTGCCTGATGCATATTGGAGGAGCTCTGAACAGGCAGAGCAGCGGGATCAAAGCTGTTCACCTCGCAGAGATCCTGGCATCTACAGAATAATTCTCCCCTCGCGGGGAGTACTCCCGACGTTTTTTGTCGGGAGGGAGGGGTGTTATGTAGGAGAGTATAAAACTGAAAACAGAAGTTAACGTGAAATGGAGGATAGCTGTAAGATTTTTGAATCAATAGTAAATAAGTATCTTTATCAAAGCTCAAAAGGTCATCCCCCGCTCTGCTTTGCAGAGCCTTCCCCCTTCGAAGGGGGACATTCTTTTAATAAATCTATATGAAAAAACACCTGCCTACATTCGAAGAAACAGCCAAAACACACCTGGAAAATTCCCAGCTGAGGCGGAATCTGGGGCATGCTACAAAAACGATCCGGGAAAAACGGAAAGGGGTTGTGAATGAGATGCCCGATTGGGAAGAGCTCCGGGAGGCGGGCAGGCAGATCAAAGAGAAGGTGATGCGGAATCTGGACAAGTACCTTCTTCAGCTTGAGGAATCCGTGCAAAAAGCAGGAGGTGTGGTTCACTGGGCAAAAGATGCTGAAGATGCAAACCGGATTATCACAGGCCTGGTAAAACAGAAAGGTGAGACGGAAGTGGTTAAAGTAAAATCGATCACCACGGATGAGATCGGCCTGAATCAGGCACTGGCTGATGAAAATATTATGGCACTGGAAACAGATCTTGCAGAACTCATTGTTCAGATGGCCGGGGATGAGCCTTCTCATATTCTCGTACCCGCTATTCACAAAAACCGAACGGAGATCATGGAACTGTTCAGGGAGAAACTGGGAATTCATGACCTGAGTGACAATCCCGAAGAACTGGCCGATGCCGCCCGGCTATACCTGCGCAAGAAATTTCTAAGTGCTAAAATTGGAATCAGCGGCGGGAATTTTGCGGTTGCGGAAACCGGAACTGTCGCGGTTGTGGAATCGGAAGGCAACGGCCGTATGTGCACCACCCTGCCGGATACCCTGATTTCTGTACTGGGTATTGAAAAGATTATCCCATCCTGGCAGGATCTGGAAGTATTTATGCAGCTATTGCCACGTTCATCAACGGCGGAACGGATGAATCCATACAATACTTTCTGGACCGGGGTGGCAGAGGGTGACGGCCCGCAGGAGTTTCACCTGGTTCTGCTTGATAACGGACGAACCAATGTACTGGCTGATGAAATGGGCCGGCAAACTCTGCACTGCATCCGGTGCAGCGCCTGCCTGAATGTGTGTCCCGTGTATGAGCGGACCGGCGGCCATGCGTATCATTCCGTCTATCCCGGGCCGATCGGCGCCATTCTGACTCCGCAGCTCCGCGGCCTGGAGGATGACAGCGCCGCTTCCCTGCCATACGCATCCAGTTTATGCGGGGCGTGCTATGAAGTTTGTCCGGTAAAAATTAATATTCCGGAGGTGCTGGTTCACCTGCGGGGGAAGATTGTGGAGCATAAGAAAAACCATGGGGGACTCAGGGCAAAAACAAATCCCGAACATATTGCTATGAAAATAATGGCACGCACATTCCGCAGCCGTTCGCGATATGAACGGGCCCAGAAAATGGCATGGTCCGGGCAGAAACTATTTGTACGTGATGGCACGATTTCCAAATTGCCGGGACAGCTTTCCGGGTGGACGGCCATGCGCGACCTGAAACCGATTCCCAAACAATCATTCCGTGACTGGTGGAGGGAGCGTTCATGAGCAGTTCAAAAGAAGAAATTCTGAACAAAGTACGTGCGGCCTTAAAAGATGTACCGGATGAGGAATCAACAGATCAGCCCGTTGACCGCTCCTACAGAAGACAAAGCAGCCTGGCACGGGGTGAACTGGTCAATATGTTTGCGGAGCATGTGGGCGAATACCAGGCATGGGTGAAGATTATAAAGTCATCGGAGCTGGCGAAAACAATTGGGGAATCATGTGAAAGAGAAAGCGTTAAAAAGCTGGTAGTTCCAGCCGGAATCAATGAAAACTGGCTGCCTTCAGGCCGGTCCGGACTGACAATCCTGAAGGATGAACCCAAACCGCTTTCACATGATGAGCTGGATCAGAGCGACGCGGTGCTGACCGGTTGCCATGTTGCGGTTGCACAGACCGGAACCGTTGTACTGAATGGCGGCCCGGGACAGGGACGCCGGGTCTTAACCCTGCTTCCCGATTTTCATATCTGTGTGGTTCGCGCTGAGCAGATCGTTGAAATCATACCCGAAGCTTTTTCTGAGCTGGATCAGCTTGTCAGGGAATCCGGCCCGCCGGTAACATTTATCTCCGGCCCTTCGGCCACCTCCGATATAGAACTGAGCCGTGTGGAAGGAGTCCACGGCCCCCGAAGACTGGAAGTTTTGATTTTGGAAGGGTAGAAATTATAATTAGTGACTGAACGTCACCCTGAGCGCAGTTTCACCGCTTTTGGTGGAACGAAGTCGAAGGGCTCTTTAACCAGAGATACTTCGACTTCGTCCGGAAAAGCACCGGACTGCGCTCAGTATGACGATTAGAACAACAACTACTATCAAATGCCAGACAACACAAAAATTCACAACCCATCAGGCAAAAAACGAATCGTAGTCACCAAAATGCTTCCCGGTGAAAAGTGGCTCGATACACTTATCAAAGCAGGATACAGAGTAGAAGTATCTTCAACAACAGAAGGAATTATTTCCAAAGCCGGATTGCTGGAGTTGATTGGTGATGATTGTACAGGTGTTATGGGGCAGCTGACTGAAACCTGGGATGCGGAGCTGTTTGAGGCCTTAAAAAAAGCCGGCGGTAAAATTTACTGTAACTATGCTGTGGGATATGATAATGTAGATGTTGAAGCGGCAACTGAACACGGCATTGCCATTGGGAATACCCCGGGAGTTCTCACCGAAACCACCGCCGAAATGGCTGTGGCTCTCACCATGGCGTCCGCCCGCCGGATCGTGGAAGCCGACAGCTATACCCGTGAAGGAAAATTTGACGGCTGGCTGCCCGGGTTGTTTTTAGGGGAGTTGCTGCACGGAAAAACCGTGGGAATTGTCGGTGCCGGGAGAATAGGATCAAGTTATGCCATGATGATGGTGCAGGGATTCCGGATGAACCTGATCTACCACAGCCGGAGCGAAAAAACCGAACTGGAAAAGAGGGTTGAAGGCTACAATTCCTACCTGAAAGAGCAGAATCTTAAACCCGTTGAGCAGAAAAAAGCGGAATCGCTGGAAGAACTGCTGCAGAATTCGGATGTGGTCAGCCTCCATGTACCGCTGAGTAATGAAACACATCACCTGATAGGCGCCGCGGAGTTAAACATCATGAAAGAGAATGCTATTCTCATCAATACAAGCAGGGGGCCGGTCATTCACGAAGCTGAACTAATCCGGCACTGCAGAGAAAATAAAAATTTCAGGGCAGGCCTGGATGTTTTTGAACATGAACCAGAGGTGCCTGATGAAATGAAAAACCTGCCAAACATCACCATGGCTCCGCATATCGGCTCTGCCACCAACTGGACCAGGGAAGGGATGGCCCTGTTAGCAGCGTTAAATATCAAAGGGGTGACGGAAGGTTTTCCCCTGTGGAACAGGGAAGATATGAAACCTTTTATAGGGGAAAATCCTCCGGAGGAGATACCGAGCGTCGTGAACCCGGGGATGTTAAAATAATCGGTTGCAGTAACATTCGTTTTGCCAGGATTTAAATATAACCTGCGGAGAAAGATGAAAATTCTGAAGAGAATTAATATCATGAAATGGACAAAGGAGAATAGATACTCCTTACTGTAGATTACCAATAACTTTGTGGTAACGGAGCCATTTTGATAAAAAAACTGCATAAATATTCCGGGGCTGAATGAATCGCAAAAAGACCTTCATAATACTAACCGTAAGTATAGCAATTGCAGCTGCATGTGCTGCACTTACCGGGATTCTCTCTAATGCCGGTACCGGACCATATGATTATACCTCCATTCGAGGTAACAAAGTAGTTATTTATGGTTATGGTGTATATAAGCATATGTCGGCGGAGGTTGCTATTCAGGGTATAGCCCAGGATTATATCACTTTATGTATAGCTGTTCCATTGCTGCTTCTGTCTCTGTTTTTTACACACAAAGGCTCTGTGAAAGGGCGGTATGTGCTGGCGGGCACCCTTGCATATTTCCTGGTTACCTATCTTTTTTATCTGACCATGGGTATGTACAATATCTTATTTTTGGTCTATGCTTACCTGTTGGCGGCTTCTTTTTTTTCATTTCTGCTTATCCTGCTTTCTTTCAAGTTGTCAGATATAGATAAACTATTCACCCGGCAGGCACCCACGAAAATATCAGGCGGTTTCCTCATATTTATTGCGATTGCCATAGGCTTCCTTTGGCTGAGTATCATAATTCCGCCACTGCTTGATAGCAGTATTTACCCGGTAGAGGTTGAGCATTATACAACTTTGATTGTGCAGGGACTTGACCTGGGTTTATTGCTTCCTTTGGGTTTTGTGTCGGGATATCTGCTCATTAGAAAAAATCCGTATGGTTTGCTTGCAGGCCCGGTATATCTTGTATTTTTATCACTGCTGATGGCGGCGCTCACAACCAAAATTGCTTTTATGGGATTCCATGGATACAATATCATTCCGGTCATTTTCATTATTCCGACCTTTATGATAATATCTGCTTCATGTTCAGTCTGGATATTAAAAAATGTGCGTGAAACATATTCTGATTGATCTAAGAGAATTAACAATTCGAACTTTTTTTCACTTTATATGAAAACACTTCAACAAACCTCCGGCATCAAAAAACTACTACTCCTGATCTTTACCGTCTTAATTTTCAGTAGCTGCGCGGAATCTGTTACGTTAACCGAATCTTTACCTTACGAACCTGTCGGTTTTTGGTATGGCTTACTGCATGGCTTTATTCTTCCCTTTTCCTTCATTGTCTCGCTTTTTGATCCGGATGTTGCCATTTATGCAATCTATAACAACGGTGCCTGGTATAACTTTGGGTTTATCATGGGTGCAACCATGGTGTTCGGCGGCGGCGGGAAAGCTTCCAAAAAGTAGCGGAATGAAAGGTAAAGCACCGGCTTTACAGCTTTACAATTTAGAAAAATTATCTGTCAGGGGTACTTTTCCAGAACATCCTTCAGAACCCGGCGGTATGTATCACTGATAGTTATTCATACCTGCAGATGCATCGGATCCGGTCAGGAGAACAAACCATCACTGTAATCGTACCCAGGGAGCCGGTCCTTGTTGGTATTGATCCACGGAACCTGCTTATTGATCCGGTTACCCATGATAGTATCCTTGCGATAGATTAGTAAATTTGTCACATGGCCGGGGCAGATTAATAGACAAACACAACTGCATCGCTTTCTAAACCGGTACGGTTCACTGTGGATACCGCTATGCGATTAATACTTTTATTATCCAGAACCGGATCGAGGCTGATATGCTGTTTCCATCCGGGAATGATGAATGTTTCCCAGGTTTTTTCATAACGAACTTTCACCACGTACAGCCATACTTCTTCCCCCTTTGCCGGTTTAAAATCGAGCTGGTACCGGGAGTTTAAGTAGTGTACTGCCGCTTCGGGTTTTTGGGGTGGTGATTCATACAGCCAGGCTGAGGCCGGTACGAGTGCAGGCGTATGGTAAAGGTTCATTAGTTCATCCAGCAAACCATCGGGGTTCATCATCAACACCCGCATACTGAAATGCACATTTCCTCCGGTTCCGCTGAAATCGCGGGTTATCTGAATTTGTTTACTGATTTCCGATGCCGTCCACGGATCTGCACCGAAAGCCGTACGACTGGTATAATTACCGGGCCAGAAGTGCCGGCTTTTCCCGTTTTGGTGATGCCACCACTCTATCAGGGTTTTGTATCGCTGCCCATCCTGATCTGCAGGCCAATAAAGCTGAGGAGTAAAATAATCAACCCAGCCTTCGTTAAACCACTTTCGGGAATCGGCATAAATCTCTTCATAAGCATCAAAACCCCATATTTCATCTCCCTGGTGATCGGGCCGCCATAAACCTATTGGGCTGATTCCAAAACGTACTTTAGGATCAACATTTTTAATCTCATGATAGGTTCGTTCTATAAAATGATCCACATTCTGTCTGCGCCAGTCATTTCTCTGAATCTCACCATACTCTTCTATATAGGCTGCATAGGTTGAGCTGTCCGGAAAATCAATCAGATTATCATTTTCATCATACTCTTTATAAGGATAGAAATAATCATCAAAGTGAATACCGTCCACAGCATAACGTCTTACAATGTCTTTGACCACTTCAACAGACCAGTCAACTGCTTTTGGGTGGCCGGGATCCATCCATAAGTGAGTTCCGTAATTACGTATAAGAAAAGGCTGTTTCTCCGACAGATGCATTTCATGCATTTCTGATGCAGCGGAAGAATGCCGGGCCCTGAACGGGTTAAGCCAGGCATGTAATTCAAGCCCTCTTTTATGCGCTTCATCAATAGCAAATTCAAGAGGGTCGTAATATGGATCAGGAGCTTTTCCCTGTTCACCGGTCAGATATTCAGACCAGGGTTCGAACCTTGAATCGTAAAAAGCATCTGTCGCCGGGCGTACCTGGAAAATAACTGTATTCATATTCAGCATTTTCATCCGGTCGAATAAAGCACGCAGTTCGGCTTTTTGTTGAGCGGTGGATAATCCTGGCTCTGATGGCCAGTCGATGTTGGATACGGTTGCAATCCAGACAGCGCGCATCTCCCGCGGAGTATCCGGTACTTCAGCTTTTTCTGAAACTATTTCCCAGTCCGTGGCCGGTATTCTTTCAGGTGAACATCCTGCTGTTACTATCAAAAGTGAAACAGAGATCACTGAAATGAAAAACATTTTCTTCATGGAGGATAATATTCGAATGCGGGTTATAACTGAACCTGAATTCAGTTAATAAATATAATGTCTAAAAGTTCCTTTGATTAAATGGGACTGGTATTCTGTTCGCAGAGTATTACCAAAAAGAAACTTAACGTAAAGTATAATTTTTATAGGAGTAAAAATTTACTATACAGTGAAATACGTATCTCCATCAAATAAAAAAACCCGGACCACCATAAGGCGCATCCGGGTTTTCACTTAACCAAATCTTATGCTATTGGTTATCCGAACAATCATCCCCCGCATTGCCGGAAAAATCATTATCACTGCAAATGTTAGCATTAGTTGCCCCATTGCTGTGAATGTAAATTCCAACGTCATCACTGTCCTGTATGGTACTGTTGGTTACAGAAAGGTATGCATCATAAAGAGATCGCCCTATGGTAAGGTTTGCAGGTTCTGTACTGCTGTGGAATTCTTCCCCGCCGCCATATTCAATGGTCACATATTCCATGGCATTATCCGGATGCTCTGTTTTGGATACCGTAATGCCATTCCACCAGCCAGGCTCCTCTCGAATGCCTGTAAACAGGATGGGATCATCTTCGGTACCAATGGCTCTTATAACAGAGGAGCTGCCAAAAACGAGGTCTGACTGTGAATCGAATGCAAAAATTGCTCCCGGCTCAATGGTTAACTCACCATCCTCAACTGTTGAACTTCCTTTCATTCCATAGGGTACATTGAGAGGCTGCCAGGTGGCGTCTCCTTCCCGTGTGTTTCCGTTTACCCAAACAAAATCTTCTCCATCTGCATTACCGGTAAAACTTGACCCGCTATCCAGGTAGTGCATTTTGCTTGTTGGCAGCTCAACAGGGCCTTCTGTATTTTTGGTATAGGTATTGTTTTCTGAACCGGGGATGTCTCCGTTAGAATGTATATTTAATCCAACACCGGCTCCGTTTCGAAATACACTGTTTTTTATGGAGACACTTGCATCATATAAAGAGCGGGCAACCGTAAGGTTAGCAGGTACCGTACTGCCGTGTGCGGCTTCGTTCCCGGCATATTCTACAATTATATAGTTCAGCAGGTT
This sequence comes from Balneolaceae bacterium, assembly GCA_040882525.1. Taxonomy (GTDB): domain Bacteria; phylum Bacteroidota; class Rhodothermia; order Balneolales; family Balneolaceae; genus Rhodohalobacter. The sequence continues at coordinate 34,521 of JBBEBD010000001.1, forward strand.
GTCAGGATGGGTGGTTTTTGTTACAAAGATTCCATCCCACCATCCGGCTTCTTCCCGGAGCCCTGTAAACAGGATAGGATCATCTTCGGTACCCTCGGCAATAATTGTTCCTGAGTTAATTACCAATCCTGACTGGGCGTCGAAAGCAAAACGGGCACCGGGTTCAATAGTCAATTCTGCATCATTTAGTGAAGCATCACCATAAGTTGCATATGGAACATCCAGCGCCTGCCAGGTGGCATCATCGGATAATGTATTTGCTTCCACCAGCACATAATCTTCATCATTTCCTGTATAAGTGGATGAACTATCCAGGAAATGCATGGTGCTGGTATATACTCCGGCGGCTCCGGTAGTGTTATCTGTAAATGTGTTATTGGCTGATCCGGGCATTGCACCATTTGCATGAATAAACAGGCCCAACCCGCCGCTGTGGCGAATGGTGCTGTTATTCAAAGACATTCTGGCATCATATAAGGAACGCCCGACGGCAAGTCCGGTCTCGGGAATACTGCTGTGTATGGAGGCACCGCCTGCATATTCTATAATAACATACTCCATCTCATTATCCGGATGGGTTACCCGGTTAAAAAATACCCCGTCCCACCATCCGGCATTTTTCTCAGTACCGGTAAACTTAATACTGTCCTGTTCTGTGCCAATGGCCGAAAGTTTTGCTCCATCAGTTACTTCAAATAATGTTTCCGCTTCAAATTCGATTATAACACCAGGTTCTATCGTTAATGTAGCACCATTATTTACTTTTACATTACCAACAACCCTGTAAGATGTATTTGAAGGGAATGTGGTATCTTCACTGATATTTCCGCTGAGTTCTTCAACAGGCGACAGCCCTTTCACAGTTAAAGATGCCGTATCGTTCGCGTCCCCTGAACTTACCGTAAGAGTTACATCATAATCTCCTACCTCATCTACTTCAAAAGATGCTGTTACTGAATTGGGATTGTCAATTTCGGCTTCACTTCCGGATGGAGCAGCAAGTGCCCAATTAAATTCAGGTGATCCTTCGGAAACGGAGGATGCTTCTGCGTTTAAAGTTACAGTTTCGCCTGCTTTCGGTTCATTCGGATCTGCGGTAAACTCTGCGGTTACTGTAATATCTGTTTCACTACCTGCCGGATCGTCGCTGCAGGCCGTAAAAAAGGATACTGCAACTACAACACCAGCAAAAAGCATTGACAGTCTTTTTAAATATTTGTTATCAGGTGATACTTTCATTTGTCTGTACAAATTAAATTAGTTGGATTAAGTGTGGTAAATGCCTCTGCCTAAAGATTGCTCTAAATTTTTCGAGACATTTCCCTTTTACTCTAATGCGTAGTTTTTTTGAAAACCTCTCAAATTTTTTTTAGCAGGCTTACTGGAAATACACCAATTTTTGAAAAAGTAGAATTGTAGAAATGCAGAACCAGAATAATAGCAGCTATTGCCCCGGCCGGCCGGATTAACATCGACAGTAAAAACTTGATGTCATCTGCCGGATATTGTGAAGAAGCCGCAAAACCATTGTGCCTCCGATAGCAGGAAATCACAAATATTTCACCTGAACCGAGTCTTTGAATGAGAAGAAAGCCAACTTAATTTCCGAAAGCATCATTTTCCTCTTTTCAATCTGCAACGGTCTGAACTGTAAAAGCATTTAATAAGTATTCATTTTTTTTAGTTCTCTTTTTATTTTTAATGGATTTTAATACCAGTAACACATATGAAAAAAAACACCGGGATTATTCATAAGAAAGAATTCAGGTTTATTGGGATGTCAAGAAGTGGAAATCACGCCATTATAAACTGGGTGATTCATCAGCTGAATGGCATGTACTGCTTTTTAAATTGTGCAGAACCTAAGCAAAATCCATTTGTCACTGCAAGACCTCTGAATGAAGGAGGTTTAACATATAAAACCAACATCCCTTCATTCGATCTGCAGCGGGAACAGAAGGGTGAATTTTCTGAAAAAGATTACCTTCTTTACAGTTACGAGGATTGTTTTTTAGGGCCTTTATCCCATCGCGATTTCAGGAAAAACAGAGACCGATGGATTGGGAAGACATCCGTTGGCAAAAACCTGCTGATTCTCAGAGATCCTTTTAACCTGTTTGCCAGCCGAATCAAATCCAACCTGTTGCTGGGCCATTATACTCATGGTACAAAACCCATTTCTCCGCTGACATTAAAACGCATTTATAAGCAACATGCGGCGGAATTCCTGGGAGAAAGGAATTATTTAAAAAATAAGGTGCCTGTCAGCTTTAACAGTTGGGCTTCGGATACCGGATATCGTAAAAAACTCACGGAACAGCTGGGCATACCATTTTCCGATAAAGGTTTTGAAAAAGTAAGTAAAGTTGCGGGCGGTAGTTCTTTTGATGGTATGAAACATTCAGGAAATGCAAACAGGATGAATCTGCACAGCCGGTGGAAAGAATTTTCTGCAGAAGAAAAATACTGGAATCTTTTCGATGATGAGCTTATAGAATTAACCAGGAAAATATTTGGTAATATTCCTCCTGTAAAATATTATAACAGGTATATTATAAGGGGGTAGAAAAGAAAAACCCCGCCCCGGAATTAACCGGAGCAGGGTTTAAATTAATTTGCTGACCTAGTGACTATTATGAAGCCAGTTCGTTCAAGGTACCGGCAAGAAGATTAATTTTTTCTGAATTGTCAGAATTTCCGGCCTGATTTGCGATCTCCTCAGCCAGCTCAATAAGCAGTTCCCGGCGCTCTGTTCCTGAAGATTGCTCGGCTTCTGAGAGTTTCTGCCGGACGTTTGCGATATGGTCTTCAGCCAGACCTTTGTCCCGTTCAAGCTGATCCAGATATGCTTTTGCAAGCACAAATGTTACCGGCCATTCATATTTTGGCTGGCCCTGGGCGTTCAGATGATCCAACACCACGGTGTTGGCTGCGGCTATTTCATTTTCTGAAAGATACGGGCTTGGCTCAAGCTCAAAAATGTCGAGGCCGCGTGCAATTTCAGAACTGACAATCGCTCCGTTATACCAGTAAACCGACCAGCTTCCACCCATTTGCATCCGGCTGGGGTCAACCGGGCCGCGATCGTGGTAAGCAATTTCCACAGCATTTTCAGGATGGGTCCAGTCAAATATGGATATACCGCCCTGGTACCACGACTGTACCATAATATCACGCCCGGGAACAGGAATTAACGAACCGTTATGCGCTACACAATTTTCTTCGGTTGTCTGTGGAGCAGGTAATTTATAGTAACTCTTAAAATTCATCTTGTTTTCATCCAGTGTAAAAATAGCATTGGCTCCCCATTCATAAGGATCAGTTTCACGGCATTTTGGCTGGCCGCCGCCGCCCCACTCATCCGTAAAAAGAATCTTGCTACCATCATTGTTGAATGTTGCAGAATGCCAGTAGGCAAAATTGGAATCGGCTACTGCATCTATACGAACAGGGTTAGCCGGATCACGAATATCCAGTAAAAGCCCGTAACCCTCACAAGCTCCCCCGGCCAGACCGATTTCAGGGTACAGGGTAATATCATGGCATTGATCGGGGCCATGACTTTCAGCTTCGTCAATACGATCTCCCATATATGCTTCAACAAATTCAGAAAGATTTTCCCGGAGAGTTAAACTGTCGGCTGCGGTGGGTTCGCCACTGCCGCCTCTTTCATCAACAATTTCAGCAAGCATTTGCCTCACCATTCCGCGTCGAAGAATCTGAAGCTGCCCATCTATTTCAGCCATGAAATCATTTCGCTCTTCTGCTGCTTCAATATCTGCCGGAGATAAACCATGAGACGGCGGGGCTTCAAGTTCATCAAAAATTCTGGGTGAATTTACAATTTCCGCAAGTTCCGGCTGAGCCAGGGGTACTTTTATAACTTCAATGCGGAAAAGTGCTGTATTAGGATCTTCATCAGGAAGGGCACTGGCGCAACCGGGTAGCTCTTCATCAGGACGAACAGGCGCCGAACCGGATACATATATATAGACATTCTCCTTATCATTCGGATCTTCAAGAACCGAGTGGGTGTGAGAACCGCGGCAGGTTTGAACGTTGCCTATGTACTCAGGCTCCTCAATGTCGGTAATATCAAAAATGCGAATTCCGCGAAGGCGGTCTGCACTTACCGTTTCAGATACTCCCTCCGTGCCACAATCGAGCCGGCCGCCAAATCCTTCACCTGAAACAAACAGAAGGTTTTCATACACAGAAACATCACTTTGCGATGCCGGGCAAAGGAAATCAACAACCAGGTCGGGGGATCCGGGGTTCGAAATATCCCAGATCAGAAACCCATTGTAGTTACCCTGGATAGCATAATCTTCTTTAAAAGCGAGGTCAGAATTTGTGACTCCCAGAAAATTCATAGGTGGTGGTGTCTGAGAAACCAATTTAAGATTCCAGATGGCTTCATCAGCATCGAACAAACCCGCGGTTAAACCCACACGTGGATCGGGGTTTGGAGGATTAACTTCTGTTAAAGGAGCAAGAGGTGTTTGTGCTGATGAATTGGGTTCCGTTGTTTCTACAGCCCCGGATGGAGCGCAGGCAGTTGCACCTGCCAGGATGGAAACAAGTAAAAACAGCCAAAGACTGTTCCTGCTGATGCAGACATTTATAATATTATTTTTGTTCATCGATTTGTTATTAAGGTAATGTTGATTTCATAAGTGAATGAAGAGTAACTATAATTCTTTTTCGGGATCGGAATATTCGCTGAGCATCAGTTTCATTCGTTCTATTTCAGTGATCTGATCTACCTGTATATCAGAAGCCAGCCTGAATGCTTCTTCTTCTGTTGCAGCGCCATCCGTACTAAACAGATTTTTTACCATTATCACCGCGCCCTGATGATGCTCAATCATGTAAGTCAGAAACAAACGATCGAAATCAGAGCCTTGTGCATTTCCCAGTTCCTCTAACTGATCCTGTGAAAGCATTCCCGGCATATTCATGTGGCCGGAATGATGGCTGCCCTCACCATGGATCATCAGGTTCAGTCCGTCAATGTGTATTTCCGGCACCGGTTGCCCCCGGTCGCGAAGCCATTGCTGCATGGTTTCAATTTCATCTTTCTGGGCATTAATTATTCGTGCTGCCAGAGTTTGTATTACCGGATCAGCACCATTGACCGGGGCAAGTTCCGACATAATCAGTGCCTGTGCGTGATGACCGATCATTCCATTCATAAAATCAACATCAGCATCAGTAAATGCCATACGGGCACTATCTACACGGGCCCAGTAGATTTCTTCAAGATGAGTTTTATCCTCAGATGATGATATAACCTGTGCACTGTCGGTGTTTTTGCATGCCACAGTGCCAAATATCATGAGCACCACAACGATGATATTAAATGAGAATGGTATCTTGATCACGTATTTAACGGATTAATTGTAATCGTGTATAGTTTAAACTGGCGAAGGTATTGTAAGCCCACCAAAATAAAAAAAAAGCCTCTTTTTTAAAATTTAATCCTTTTCAAATTCAGTTCTCTTTCACCGGGATCCGGACAAAGAATGTAGTTCCCTGATCCGGTTCTGTTTCAAACCGGATATTGCCGTGATGGGCTTCAATAATCTTTTTAGTAATAGCCAGCCCCAGCCCCGTGCCACTCGATTTGGTGGAGAAATTTGGAACAAAAATTTTATCCCGGTCTTCTTCTGCAATACCGGAGCCTTTATCGGAAATCTGAATCATTACATGATTTTTTTCTTTTTTCGAAGTGACTTTTACGATGGCTTTGCCAGTTGTACTGGCCTCCGTTCCATTTTTAACAAGGTTTATAAATGCTCTTCTCAGTTCTTCTTCAACTCCCTGCACGATAAGTTCCTGCGGAGGTAAAGAGAGGGATATATGAACCGACTGGTCATGATCATAAAGTTCCGCTACCGATGTCAGCATTTTTTTAAGATCTATCGGCTCAAGAGGTTCATCAACCGGTTTGGAAAATTTTGAAAAATCAGAAGCAATTTTATTCAAAGATTCAATCTGGTTTATGACATTAGCGGCCGTTTTTTCTATAAACGGCTTTAACTCCATTACATTTTCCGGGTTATTTTCCAGCTGCCTCTGCAAGTGCTGCAGGTTTAACTTCATAGGAGTGAGGGGGTTTTTTATCTCGTGTGCCACCTGTTGCGCCATCTCTTTCCACGCTGCTTCGCGTTCTGCGCGTAATAATTCTTTCTGGGTTTCATCCAGCCGCGAAACCATTTCATTGTAGGCTTTTGCAAGCGAACCGATTTCATCCCGGCTTGTGACGGCAACCTGTGTTTTTAAACTCCCCCGGGAAATTTTGCTCAGCCCGGCCTGTATGAGCTGTAAAGGTTTGGTAAGCCGGTTGGAGAGAAATACAGATCCAACAATAAAAAGTGCAAAAATAGCCAGATAAACACCGAAAAGATAACTGGTAGTTTGCAGAAGCTGTTCCCTGTATACCGGAGACTGCAAAAAAGTGGGGATGGCAATTGCACCAATGGGTTCATTTTCTTCATTCAAAAGAGCTCGAAAGCCAATCAAAAGTTGTTCTGTGCCAATCTCAGCAGTAGTTATATAATGCCTTCTTTCCCGAATGTAGAGAAAATTATAAGCCGGAAAGGGCATGGTACGGGGCATCAAATGCTGTTGAAAAATTTGTGGTGTGGTGGTTTCGCTTAATGTTGCCATATTATAAAAAATGGCATCTACATTTAATGGCGATGTAAATTCAGATAAACCCAGGAGAGGAAATTCATCGGACTGAAAATCGAGTTCACCACGAATTGATTCATCCAGCCCGTTTAGTTTATTGATCAGTTCCCGCTGCACATTTTTTTCATTTTGATTTCCAACAGCGTACTGCGTGGCAAATATCAGGACCGTGAGGAACATAAGCGTGGCAAGGGTAAGGCCATCAAGCAGGCGATGCTGGAATTTCCGGCTCTGGCCAAATAGACTGAACGCACTCAGGCCGGACATGGCCAGCACGGAAAAAACAAACAGGCCAAAAAATACAAGCACAATGTGAAGCCTGAAAAACGAAAATAAATGCTGGTTAAATCCCGGTACCGGTGTACTGGCTTTTATAATTCTTCGTTCATCACTTTTCATCAGAACTTCCCGGAATGTGCCCTGTGCCGTAAAATTTGTGATAAAAGCGAGAGAGTCTGTCTGGGCAATCTCGGCTTCTCTTACAGGAAGCCGGTTATACTCAGGTTGATTACTATAGATGCCCAGCATACTGCTGCGGGTCACCTGGCTCCCTAAAAATTCGGCTAAATAGAAACTCTGCTTCCAGTCATCGCTGGTTGCAGCTCCCAGAACGGCACGCATAGGTTTGTTGTAATCCGGCCTCTCCAGGTAAACAGCTCCAAAAATCCAGGCAACAATGTGGTTTGAACCTGCTTCACCATAGATTGGAATCCAGCCCCTGTAAAAAGATACATAACTTTCGGCGAGGCTTGTTGGCCGTTCCCAGATTACCGGGCGGTTTGTTTCCTGCCTTATTTGCTCCCCTCTGTGCGAACGAATCATCATATTAATGTCAAAAAGGGCGGTCCATCCCGGCGAATCCAGATTAGTGGAATAGTCGCTGATGGGTTCACCGGAGGGAGTTAAAAGCTGAATGTCAAAGGAAAGATTTCGCCACTCCGGCCGGATTGATGATTGAATAGCCCGCTGAAACTGTGTCTGTACAATATCCTGCCTGTTTTCTATATCTTCATCAGATAATAAATTCAGCCTTTGCTCCAGTTCGTTCAAAAGAGTGCGGAGAATATCTCTTGTATTGGTTGTTTCTTCATTGGAAAATGAAACGGCCCTCTCCAGCAGTTCACGATCCATTCTTGCATCAGCTGCATTCCAGATGATTACATATGTAGCAGATGATGCAATAAATACTCCCAGCATCATTTTTCGAAAACCAGACATATAATTTAGTTGGCCCGGATACTTGTGAAGAGTATGAGAAATCAGCAGAAAAAGCAGAAACAGGAAAAAGCAAAGAATGAAAATCCAGTTCACGAAAAAATTCAGGTTTAAAAACAGGTCGGTTAAATAAGAAATAGTGATAAAGCTGAAGAGAGAAGTAACTCCGATGACTATTGTTTTATCCTGTTCACTTACAAAAAGAAAATGTCCAACCGTAAGTATCATGCCGCTTACTGCAGTAAAAAATATACAGGATGCCAGATAAAACAGGAATGAATGTATATCAGGCGCAAGCTCTAAATCGAGCAGCGGTATATTGCTTTCCGTAAGTACCTCCTGGGTTGAAAACACGAAAAAGAGAAGTAAAAATACATTTAGTGCACCATAGAGAATAGCGAGGAAAAATGTTCTGAAATGAAATTCGTTTCTTTCCGAAGTGCTTTTTTTTCTGAGAAAGCTGTAGAAACTAAAAAAGAACAGCATCAGAAAAAGGGCATTCAACAGGTACGAAGTCAGGTTAAAGGCTGTAGCCATGTCTGTAATTCCCACCAATAAAGAAAATTGAGATATCCAGTAATCAATCAGGCCGGATTGAAAAAGGATAATCCAGAAAAGTAAAATTAGTCCGGTTTGCAGAAAAAAAGAGTGCAGGTTTTTTTTAGTTGCAGACCAGATGATAAAAAGCACAAAGAAAGAGATAAAAAGGAGCAGGTGGAACAGGGCCCGTATTCGGGAAACCTGATCAATATGAATGCTCTGGTAGATCTCCATGTCATCCGGAGTAGCGTAAACAATTCCAGCCGAGTCCGAAGTAGTGGTTGCTATTTTCCGGTAATAAATATTTTCGGGAGCCGGATTAAAAAAGTTGAAGTTTACCGGGTATTGATTTTTAAAAGCCGGATCATCAGACAGATCAAAAACAACATTTTCAGTAAACGGAAGGTTGGTTGTCTGTTCAAGCTTGCGGGCTGTTAGTAGATTATACTCAGAGTCATTTACAGTGAAGGTGGTCTGCCCAAGAAGGAATACTACATTATTCCGTTTCAGAACAGAAGTGCGAATTATCCCTGAATCTTCAATTGTTGAGAAAGGGGAAGGGGTCAGGCTGAAACCATCCCAAAGCCAGCGATCGTCTTCCCTGTAAATGGTAAGCCCCCAGAAATCGTAGTCTTTTATCTGGGTGTATATATAGTTCCGGTTCTGGTTAGATAAAAGAAGGTTTTGGACTTCTTCCTGAACCTCTTCAGATGAGCGGACAAACTGCTCGTGTATCTGCTCCATAAGCTCTTCGGCGTCATTAAGACTGCTTTCCATTAACCGGTTCAGGTCAATGTCTGCATGAGAAGGAGACAGTTCTCTGAGCTCAAAATAACCATATACTGCACATAAAAGAATGAATACAGCCAAAGCAATATGAAGCGGGTATGTAAATTTTTTGATCAATCAGAGATGATTTATTTGAAATAACTCACTCAATTTACCCCTGCGGTTGAGGGAGAAAAAGGTAATACTGTTCCTTCAGAAGAGCCCTCAACTCCAGGGCTCCTTCCGCCGGAAAATTAAAAACTGCTATTTAGTGTCTTCAATCTCTGTTCTTATGGCGTCATTCCACATCCGTTCAATACCGTAGAATTGCCTTTTTTCTTCACTGAAAATATGTACAACCACGTTTACATAATCGAGGATAATCCACCGGCGTGCGTCCAGCCCTTCTTTTTTCCAGACATTCTCTTTGAGTTCGTCTTTTACTTTTTGAGTCACACTGTTTGCCAAAGCGCGAATTTGTGTTTCAGAAGTACCGTGGCAAATAATGAAAAAATCTGTCAGTGTTGTTAACTCTCTTACATCTAATAACACAATGTCTTTTCCTTTTTTTTCGAGCAGGCCCTCTTTGATTGCATTAATTAGAAGATTTAAATCTGAAGTTTCATCAGATTTTTTGGTTTTAACTGTACCTGTCTGATCTGTCATAGGCAAATTTATAAGTTTAATGATTCGTAATCCGATCCGATAACCAGGGTTACATCAAGGTAAAATCCAGGGGATTCTTCACGGAGTATTTGTTCTTCGGATATTCCAATGGCCGCAGCTATTCTGCGTGCATTTTCCATTTGGCCACTTCGGGATATCACCAGGCTCTTTTGTACATTAAAATGATCGAAATTACCGGTCTCCACAACATCAAAACCGAAACGTCTGAGTGAACCGGTATATTTAGTGGCCAGTCCCGGAATGCCGCAGCCATTTAACACTTCCAGCTGAATAATGTTACTGATAAGTGCGGGTTCAACACTGGCTCTGTCACTTACAATCCGGGGGTAAATCAGGCGGGTGGCCAGTGCGGCGATTAAAATTATTAACAATACCCCAAGAAATCCTATTGCCGAATTAAGAAGCAGGTTTTTCTGGCTGTTATTCAGGGTTGTATTAGCCATTCATTCAGTTAATGCAAGGGAGACAATCTGCTGCTATATGGAGAATAATAGTTCCCAAATCCATAACGATTATATGGGGAATAGTACGGATTTTGTGAAAACTGAAGCGAAATTCGGGTATTTTCACTTGGTTTAAAATCAATACGAGCCTGATCTATTATAACTCTTGCGCCCATATCATTGTTGGTCATAAAACTGTTGCCGAAAGGAGAATGTAATACAGATACGTCAACCTGTGCATCAAATTTATCGCTCAGGTCAAAAAACATGGAGTTAGTGTAGGCATTTAAATTCTGTGCCTGCCCGCCGATATTTGAAAAGGTCATTGAATACGAATGGCTCATCGTCATGTTCAACAGGTTCATCCAGTTTCCCGGTGAAGAGGGATGAGTATGAGTAACCGCAGCTGTATAATCTTCAGAGCCGGATAAATCTTTCCGGAGCTGGGCTTCAGCTACCAGTGCTGTAAAAAGAAACAGAAAAAGAGTGGTCGTAATAACTTTCATAAGATCCTTTGTTTGAATAAGCAACGATTTAGGTGCCTTTTTAATTATACATAAACGACGGTAGAGTTTAAATAATTTCACACCTTTTTTTTAAAAAATGGAAAATAATATTGAATTCTATCTCTTTGCCTGTGTGAAGCACTTCAAAGTGGCTTGTTAAGCCACATAAAATAGGATATATTTACAGGCTTTCTTAGCTATGAAATTTCCAACATCAAATCACCACTGTTTTGAAAATGAAACTTACGGATTTCAAATTTGAAATCGAAGATTTTAATGTTCCAGATGAGCCGGCAGAACCGAGGGATTCCTCTAAGCTGATGGTATTAAACAGGGAAGACCAATCCATCAAGCATGAAACGTTTGCAGATATTCATAAATATATGAATGAGGGAGATGTAGTTGTTTATAATAACACAAAAGTCTTTCCGGCAAAATTAAAGGGGAAGAAAGAGAAAACAGAAGCCGATATTGAAGTATTTCTTCTCAGAGAGCTTCAGCCGGAAAATATGCTGTGGGATGTACTGGTTGAACCTGCCCGAAAAATAAGGATTGGCAACAAACTCTATTTCGGGGAAGACCTGATGGCTGAAGTAGTGGATAATACAACGTCCCGCGGACGAACGATCCGCTTTTTATTTGAAGGGCCAAACCACGAGCTTTATAACCGTCTGGATAAAATCGGGGATATGCCGCTGCCTCCATATATAGAACGTGAACCCAAAGAAAGTGACAAAGAACGCTACCAGACAATATTTGCTAAAGAACGCGGAGCAGTTGCTGCACCAACAGCGGGTATGCACTTTACACCGGAGTTGGTAAAAAAACTGGAGAAAAAAGGAGTGGAGTTTCTGCCGGTTACACTCCATATCGGGTGGGGAACCTTCCGGCCGGTTGAAGTTGAGGATCTTACCAAGCATAGAATGGATTCAGAAAATTACTATATCTCCAGGGAAACATCCGACAGGATTAATGAAGCCCTGAGAAGTAAAAAAAATAAAGTAATAGCTTGCGGAACATCAGCCGTTCGGGTGATTGAGACCAGTGTAATGGCCAGCGGAATGTCCAAACCCGGAACCGGTTGGACGGATAAATTTATTTATCCGGCTTATCCGTTCAAAATTACGGAAGCACTGATTACAAATTTTCATCGACCGGAATCTACTCTGCTGATGCTTGCAGCCGCTTTCGGCGGATTTGAATTTGTTAAGCAGGCATATAAAGAAGCTGTTGAGAAAGATTACCGCTTCTTTTCATTTGGTGATGCAATGTTGATAATATAACAGGGGGCTGATCTGCAGTTCGCACTGATTATACCGGCTGCCGGTTCTGGTAAAAGGCTGGGAGAGAACACTCCCAAGCCCTACCTCGAAATTGCCGGAAAAACCATATTAGAGCATACACTCCTTTGTTTTGCACAGATAGAAGGAATTGAAGAGATCGTTGTTCCTGCTTCAGATGAATACAAAGACCTGACCTATGAAATTCTGAAGCGTGTATTCCCCGGCAGAAAAGTTCAGGTGGTTCCCGGCGGAAAGGAAAGACAGGATTCAATCAGCAACGCACTCGGACAGATAAGCCCGGAAATTCATCTTGTAGCTGTTCATGATGCTGTCCGGCCTTTCGTTAACCGGAGGACTATTGAAGACTGCTTTGAAAAAGCGGCCGAAACAGGGGCTGCAATAGTGGCTGTTCCGGCAAAGGATACAATCAAAAAAGCAGGGGCTGACGGAATAATATATAATACCCCCGACAGGAATAATATCTGGCAGGCCCAGACGCCTCAGGTTTTTGAAAGAGAATTGTTGATGAAAGCTTATCAGCTCGCCCGGGAAAACAGGTTTACAGGAACGGATGATTCATCGTTGGTGGAAAAAGCAGGAGGGCAGGTAACACTTGTGGAGGGAACCAGGGAAAATTTTAAGATTACCTGGCCGTTGGATTTTCAGCTTGCTGAATTGTTATTGAACAAAAAAATATGACAAATATAAGAATAGGCCTGGGGTACGATGTGCATGCTTTCGGAGAGTCGGAAAAGCTCGTTCTCGGAGGGGTAAATATTCCCTATGAAAAAGGATTGAAGGGGCATTCTGATGCCGATGTTCTTTTGCATGCCATAACAGATGCTCTACTTGGTTCACTGGCACTGGGCGATATAGGAACTCATTTTCCCGATACCGATCCGGCATATAAAAACGCAGACAGCCTGCTCCTTCTGAAATCTGCATATAAACTCGTGACCGAAAATGGGTATAAGGTGGTAAATGTAGATACTACGGTTATAGCTGAAGATCCGAAACTAAAACCTTTTATACCGCAAATCCGTACCCGGATATCAGGCGCTCTTGGGTGTGATACAGAACAAGTTTCTGTAAAGGCAACAACCAGTGAAAAGATGGGATTTGCCGGCAGAAAAGAGGGCATTGCAGTACACGCTGTAGTTCTGGTACAGGAAATTTAAGGCTGAATGGAAGAATATATACAACATACGGTAGACTGGATCTTAACCTTGTCTCCGCTGAGCATCTATATAATTTATTTTATGGTAGCTTATATAGAAAATATTATCCCGCCTATACCGGGCGATATCCTGGTGGCGTTTGGAGGGTACCTTGCGGCTGAACAAATGGTACGTTTTTCAATTGTTCTCGGGCTTACTACTGTTTCCTCAGTGTTGGGTTTTATGACGATGTATGCTATAGGGGCTCACTGGGGGTATAAAATTGAAGAACAGAGAAAAAGATTCTGGCTGATGCGGTTTATTGACGTTAAATATTTTGATAAAGGGAAAAAATGGATGCACCGCTGGGGACAGCGTGTGGTACTGGCTAATCGTTTTCTGGCCGGCACAAGATCTGTTATTGCGCTTACTGCGGGTATTACAAAAACAAAATTCTATCCTACTGCTCTGAGTTCCGCAATCAGTTCCTTCCTGTGGAATGGAATTTTATTGTGGGCAGGCTGGTTGGTACATGAAAACTGGCAGATAATCGGGCAGTATCTGAGTTATTATGGTCGGGGCATTCTTTTTGTGATTATCACAGCCCTGATCCTTAAATTTATTCTTAAACAAAGGAAAAAGAAGATATCAGAAGAATATTAAAAAAATAATCCTCAAAAGGTTGACTAATTTCGAAGATGTCTTTAGCTTACACGTCTTTCGCTGATGGGAAAATTATGCGCATCTTCCGTGTAAAAAGGAAGAAATCGTTCTTTAAATCACATCAGGAAGGGGTGCATGTTTTATGCCCGGCAAATGAAGTTAAAAAGTCAGGCGCAGGATGTATCTCATGTATAAAAGATTTTTTGAAAATTTGAACTAATCAATAAGCCAGTGTAGCTCAGGGGTAGAGCAGCTGTTTTGTAAACAGCCGGTCGTCGGTTCAAATCCGGCCACTGGCTCATTTATTGATTAACGGGGGGATACCAAAGCGGCCAACTGGGGCAGACTGTAAATCTGTTGTCGTAAGACTTCGCAGGTTCGAATCCTGCTCCCCCCACGCATTAATTTGTAAAGCGGGCGTAACTCAATTGGTAGAGTGTCACCCTTCCAAGGTGAATGTTGCCAGTTCGACTCTGGTCGCCCGCTCACTGAAATAAGCCGATATAGCTCAGAGGTAGAGCACTTCCATGGTAAGGAAGGGGTCGTCGGTTCAATTCCGACTATCGGCTCTTCAGGTTGAAAAGTTCGTCCGGAAAGTTTATTTCCGGTATAAATACAAAATCATAAATAATCTTTTTTACCATGGCAAAAGAGACATTTCAGCGTACCAAGCCACATGTGAATATAGGTACGATTG
>JBBEBD010000002.1:0-5760 GCA_040882525.1 Balneolaceae bacterium
TATGCGATTTTCGATCTGTCTTTTCAAAATCGAAAATCGAACGTCGGATATCTCATATCTCATATCTCATCCAGGTAAATCCCACAGCCATGAAGCAGTTCAGGATCGCCTGTTTCTGCCGTCACAGTATGAGTAAAAAGAAACCCGCTCATGGAATCTACACAATATTTTTCTTCTGCATGAAGAGTGATGGTTTGAGACCCGGTGTCCGCCGTATAAATCGCAGAGCTGTCGGTTTCCTGAACCTGTAGTGATGCGCCCCTGATGGAATCCCCGGGAGTAATATACAGCAGAGATATTTCGGTATTTATACGTACAGACCAGAACGGTTCATTTCCCGAGGCTATAAAATCAATACCTTCTTCCCGGAATTCCGCATACCGGGCACGGATAGATTCCTCAGACATAATTCGCTCCAACCGGTAATAACCGGCGGAATCACCTGTAACCTGTTGCTGCTCTGTTGTAAGGAGAACCAGTTCGTGTTCCCGGTATAAAAATGATTTATAAAACTCACCATCCTGAAGTGCAAAAAGGGTGTCTCCATGCAACTCCCATGAACCTGTTTCTTCAAAAGGATCAGGATTTCTGCCGGTGTCCCAGCTTAGCTCTGTAAATGAATCCCCTTCAAGCTGGAAAAAATATCCTATACCGGGACAATCCGCACATGGCAGTGTACCTGAATAAGTTTTTGGCAGGCCGGGTATAGCCGGTTCGGCCTTTTCGTCTTTCTGAAGCTCACCAAAGGCCGTGGTTACCCGGAAAGAGATAAAAATTATCAGTAGTAAAAGCAGCGAGATATTAATGATTTTATTCATTCGGATATGAATATGATCGGTTTATTATGCTTTTTATTAAAAATAGTTCAGGGCAAGAAACTCTCCTCTCGAGAGGCCGTGAATTAATGCCACTGAAACACTGAAATGCACAGAATATTCAGTGCTTTTCAGTGTTTCAGTGTTTCAGTGGCTAAAAAGGCATCTTACGAGTACTTAATTTATTATTGATTGCTAATTTTTCCCCAGCCTCTCGAGAGGAGACAGAAGGTAAAGCGTCCAGCGTATCTTCAGAGGTGTGTTCCTATGGCAAAGTACAGGTGGGCGAAATCAACAATAAGTAAAACTCTACTTCAGATTCTGTGTCTTTTTAACCGACTCATCCGCCATCTTCCGGTGGTAGAGTTCAAGCTTTTTGGCTAAATGTTCATCTTCCATAGCTAACATCCGGATGGCCAGCAGGCCCGCGTTTTTGGCCTTCCCGATGGCAACGGTAGCTACGGGAACCCCGTTTGGCATCTGCACGATGGAATATAGGCTGTCCACCCCGCCCAGTGCCGAAGTTTTCACGGGCACCCCGATCACCGGAAGAGTAGTATAAGCTGCAAGCATTCCGGGAAGATGAGCCGCTCCTCCTGCTCCGGCTATAATCACTTTCAGGCCGCGTTCGCGGGCGGTTTTTCCATATTCAGCCATCATATCCGGAGTCCGGTGTGCCGATACCACCTGTTTTTCAAAAGAGACGCCAAAATCCGTAAGAACTTCAGCCGCTTCTTTCATGGTGGGCCAGTCGCTGTCGCTTCCCATTACAAGACCAATTCCCTGTTTTGACATAATGATTTTTGCTTAATAAGATCCGGGGTACATTCCGTGTATTTTGGGAATAAGATATAGATAATAGCTGACTTTCACGGAGAAAATCTACAGAGGGTGTGAAATTCAGAAATCAGAGCTTTTGATCATTTTATTAAAACAAAAAAAATATCTTCCCGAATCGGGCATGAAATCATTGATGAAGTCTGTTTTCATTGTTATTAAACCGGCATATAAACCGGCAAAAAAATATGAAATTTTTTTCCTAAAATTTATAGTAATATATTATATATCAGTATGTTACAATTTTAAAAAAACCGGCAATACAACCGGCAAGTATAATAGCTTCGAAATGTACGATCATCCCCGCCATATGGAGCCCCTGTTTCCCAAAGAGCATAAAGCTCTTGTAGATCGTGCTATGAACATACATCACGAGGCGGCTGCTCTTGGAAGTATTTTGCATCCGGTTACCCGGGATAAAGTTAATAAGCTGCTTCGTCACATAAACAGCTATTATTCAAACCGGATAGAAGGCGAACATACCACACCCGCCGATATTGAGCGCGCGGTAAAAAAAGAATACAGCCGGGATGAGAAAAAAAAGGGGCTTCAAAAACTGAATGAAGCACACATAGATGTACAGGCTCTGATCGACAGATGGCTGGATGAAGAAGAGCATGCCGATGTTTGTTCAGGCAGTTTTTTGTGCCGGATACACCGGGAATTTTATAGCAGGGTGCCGGATTCTTTTTTAAAAGTGTATGATCCCGAAGCAGATGAATATATCGATATGGTACCCGGAGAGCTGAGAAAACGTGAGGTGACAGTGGGAGATCATCTCGCACCGAAAGCGGAAGCATTGGAAGTTTTTTTAAAAAAATTCAGTGAGACTTATGACCCGAATACCATCTATGGCAATAAAAAACTACTGGCTGTGGCGGCAAGTCATCATCGCCTGGCATGGATACATCCTTTTCTGGATGGAAACGGCCGGGTGACACGACTGTTCAGCTACGCCTATATGAAAAAAGCCCGGATAGAATCGTATGGGCTATGGACCATTTCCAGGGGGCTGGCAAGGCGGTCGAATGAGTACAAACGATTACTTGCAACGGCAGACAGCCCGAGGCGCGGAGATTATGATGGAAGGGGAGTTTTGTCGGAAAAAGGGCTGAATCTATTCTGTGACTTTTTTTTTGACGTAGCCGAAGATCAAATCCGGTTTATGGCAGAGATGCTGGAGCTTGAAAAGCTGCGGGAGCGGATTGTTGGATATGTTAACCTGAGATCACAGGGATTGATACCAGGTGAAGAAATATTGCGATCCGAAGCTAAATTTGTACTCCCGGAAGTTATGATGCGTGGCGAGGTGCCCAGGGGGGAAGCGAAACGAATAACCGGACTGAGAGAACGAACCGCCAGGGAATTAACCAGTCAGCTCGAAGAGGAAGAGTTATTGGAGTCAGATGGCCATCGCAGTTCGTTCCGCTTCAATATCCCGGCAAAGGTAGTGGGTTACTATTTTCCGGCATTATACCCTGAAGGAACTATTTAAAGTGAGTTACCCGAAGCACCAAAGTTGTACCGTTCAAAATTGATAAAACTGATGAACTGACGAACTGACGAACTGACGAACTGACGAACGGAAGAACGGAAGAACAGACGAAAGTTCGAAGACGATTATCTTCCACCAGCTGGCGAAGAGATTTTGAAAGAAGCTTTTTAATTCGAAGTCACGTTGATGAAGAACGGGATTAGCTATATACCAAAAAGTATCAAATTTCAATATTCACCGTTAATTCCAGCGCCCGTTCATAAATTTCATCTAAATCCTCCCCAAGCAATGTATAATGCGCCATTTTTCGTCCGGGTTTGCTCTGAAGTTTTCCGTAAAAATGCAGGTGGCCGTTGGGTTCGGCGATGGCTTTTTCCGCCCCGTCAATCTGAGCATTTCTCTGTTTGGTACCCAGCAGGTTGATCATGACCGCGGCCGGTTTAATCAGGGATGTATCTCCCAGGGGCAGGTCCAGCACAGCCCTGACATGATTTTGAAACTGAGAAGTTACACAGCCTTCAATGGAGTAATGCCCGGAGTTATGAGGACGCGGCGCCGATTCATTCAGCAGAATGTCGCCTTCTTTGGTCAGGAAAAATTCAAACGCGAAAATTCCTTTCCCGTCAATAGCTTCCGCGGCTTTCAGGGCCAGCTGCTGTGCCTGTTTCTGTTTTTCCGGATCGACCGGAGCCGGGGTTTTCACCGCTACACAGATATGATTTTCCTGTACGGTTTCGCAGCAGGGATACACCACACTTCCTGTAGAATTCCTGGCAACCTGGACGGCCAGTTCATGGGTAAAATCAACAAAAGCTTCCGCAATAATATCATGCCCGGTATTGCCTCCCAGTGATTCAAAAGCTTTTTTGGCTTCATCCGCAGTACGAACCGTTTCATTTCCATAGCCGTCATACCCGCCTTTTGAAGATTTCAGAAGGAAAGGCCAGCCGTGTTGATTCCCAAAATCAGAAAGATCGTTTTCGGATTTGATCAGGCTGTAAGGTGTCACCGGAATCCCCGCATTTTCGAAGGTCTGTTTTTCAATCAGCTTATTTTCAATCAGGGCAAAACTTCCGGGAGAGGGGTAGATCGGGGTGCCTGTTTTCTCCTCCAGTTTTTTTAAGATTTCCGAATCGATAAACTCATTTTCAAGGGTGATCACATCACATTTATCAGCGAAAGGAATCATAGAATCCAGGTCATCAAATGAACCCGAGTAGGAATGCGGAGTCATAAACTGAACCGGTTCATTCTCCGGACGGTCGGAGAATACGGCAGTCTGAAGCCCGAGTTCAAACGCTTTCAGCGCAGACATCCGCGCCAGTTGTCCCGCGCCTAAAAAACCGATCACAAAAGAAGAAGAAAGTGGATTTGGCATAGTTACAAAATGTTCTGAAAAGTTTTGTGTAAAGGTAGTAAATATGTACAACTCTGAGTAGTGAGTTATAGCAGCAATGCTGTAATGAATTGAATATATGCGGGAATGGGCTGCGTCTTTATTTTGAGGTACTGGTAGTTGAGAGAATAATGGGCAGGAATAACAGTAAATAATCACAAAACTGTCAACCTAAACCAGGAACAGATCCTTACCCAGATCCACCGGATGGTGGATCGAATATGATTAGCCCCCCCCGAAACATCGGGGGGATACCAGAAAGCAGCCAAAAGAGAACCCCGAATGGGGTTCAAATGAAAATGCCTGGTACAACGGCGGCAAGGGTTATAGCAAGTATTTTTCTTGATAAGGAACCCCATGCTCTTCCAAAAGCGCCTTCAACTCCTCCGGCCACGATACATACTTATGATGCTCTTCCTGTTGCATAATATATTCGATCAACCTGTTTTTGTCAGTGATGTGGTGAGTAAAGGCTCCATAACCCTCCTGCCATCCTTTAAATGCCGGAAACAATACTTCCTTTTTTATAAATGCATGGCTTGCCAGTTTGATATCCTTAATCAGCGAAGACAGAGCCACTGTTTGATGGATATGAGTGAGAATATGGATGTGATCTCACTCCATTGATGCGATACAAATGGTATTTGTTGTTGTTTAAAACACCCCAAATATATTTGAAAAGGAGTTCTCGCTGCCCCTTTTCCAGACAGGGAATTCTGTATTTGGTGCCAAAGACGATGTGATAATGAATTTGAATGTAGGTACTCATGACTGTAGTTGTTTTGGTTCCACGAAGAATTACGGCTGGGAATTATTCGGAATGTAGTTCATATGACGACTCTATCTGTATGAACCGAAATACCCGAAATCCTTATCAGCCGGTAGGCGGATCCCTTTGGGACAACTGGATAAAAAATCTTTGGATAAAGCGTCCATATTTAACCCCTTCGGGGTTCCGGGTTGACCTGATTATCCAACCCCGGCTTTGCAGCCGGGGCTAATCATGTTTTATCCACCATCCGGTGGATCAGGTTGTAAAGTTCTTCAGAATTCATTCTTCAGCAGCCTCAAATACCCGCATGAATCCTATGGGAAAAACCTGCAGAGATTTAAGATCAGGCTTTTTTTCCCTGCGGGATAAGAATCGCGGATGGACAATTCCTCGCGACTCTGACAGGTCACTGATTTGAACAACCTGGCAGAGCAGCCGGTGTTTT
>JBBEBD010000002.1:5860-9035 GCA_040882525.1 Balneolaceae bacterium
GTGAACAACCTGGCAGAGCAGCCGATGTTTTTCCGGATTCCTGCCAGAGTTGTGGGTTTGAGGCAATCATTTTTGGGGTTGATTACCGAGCTATAAACTGCGACTCTGCCAGGAGCTCTCTGTCGTTCGCGCTCTGGCAGGTCGCTGATGTGAACAACCTGGCAGAGCAGCCGATGTTTTTCCGGATTCCTGCCAGAGTTGTGGATTAGAGGCAATCATTTTTGGGTTGATTACAGAGCTATAAACCGCGACTCTGCCAGGAGCTCTCTGTCGTTCGCGCTCTGGCAGGTCGCTCATTTACAAATCATAAATCTTAAAACCTCTGCTGTGAAATTCCTATCTTTGTCTGAAATTCAAAACAAATTCAGATGGATTTAGAAGCAAAGTTAGAACAAATCAAAGAACGGTATGATGAACTGAACCAGGCGATGGCAGATCCGTCTATCTACGACCGGCCGCAGGAGTATGCCGAGCTCACAATAGAACATACCCAGCTGAAAGAACTGGTAGAGGATTTCGATTCCTGGCGGGACATGACTGATTTAATGGCTGGTAACAGGGAGTTGATTGAAGCCAATGAAGACGCGGAAATTACGGAAATTGCCAGGGAAGAAAATATTGAGCTGAAAGAGAAGATCGAAAAGCTTGAAGAGGAGATTAAGTTCAAATTGATTCCCAAAGATCCCGATGATTCAAAAAATTGTATTGTGGAAGTTCGTGCCGGAACGGGAGGAGATGAAGCCGCGTTGTTTGCAGGCGACCTGTTTGATATGTACAACCGGTATGCAACCTCACAAAAATGGAAACTGAACATACTTTCCATCCAGGAAAGTGAAAAAGGGGGATTTAAAGAGATCGTTTTTGAACTGTCGGGGGATGAAGTTTTCGGCAAAATGAAATACGAAAGCGGCGTACACCGTGTTCAGCGGGTGCCGGAAACCGAATCACAGGGAAGAGTTCATACCTCGGCGGCCACCGTTGCCGTACTGCCAGAAGCCACTGATGATGTGGATATTAAAATTGATATGAGTGATGTTCGGGTCGATACATTCCGGTCCAGCGGGGCGGGCGGGCAGCATGTGAATAAAACCGATTCCGCCATACGTTTGACGCACGCACCCAGCGGAGTGGTTGTTGAATGCCAGCAGGAACGGTCTCAGCATCAGAATAAGGAAAAAGCCCTGGTGATGCTGAAAACCAGGCTTTACGATAAGGAAATGGAGAAAATCAGGGCGGAGCGGGCCGCTGACCGGAAAAGCCAGGTTTCTACCGGCGATCGAAGCGCGAAAATCCGTACATACAATTTCCCGCAGGGCCGGTTTACCGATCACCGGGTAAACCTGACGCTCTACAACCTGGATGATATTTTAAAAGGAAATCTCGATGATGTAATCAAAGCACTCCGGCTCGAAGATAATCTTGAAAAACTGAATGCTGTGATGGAATAAAAGCGGGGAGCCAGAATTCAGCAGCCGGGAGCCGGAATACAGAAGTCAGAATTCAGAATTTTTGGTTATACGTCATGCTGAATTCATTTCAGCATCTCCTGATTGTATCAACGCCGGGAGATCCTGAAACCCCCAAAGGGATGCCTTTGGCAAAGTTCGGGATGACTGAAAAAAAATAAACTACTAACTAAAACCCACAGCTTTGAAATTCCCAAACCCTTTCTACCGGTGGCGGCCTCATCCGTGGCACGGTCTTGAAGTGGGAGAGAATCCTCCTTCTGTTGTCAATGCGTTTATAGAAGTAACCTCATTTGATGCCATTAAATACGAAGTGGATAAACTGACCGGCTACATGCGTGTGGATCGCCCGCAGCGAAGTTCTTCTTTGCCTCCTTCCCTGTATGGATTTATCCCCAGAACCTATTGCGGAGACAGAATAGGGCAGCTTTCAAAGCATACGGATATTGGTGACGGGGATCCCCTGGATATCTGTGTGCTCAGCGAACGGCCGATTGACCGCGCAGAGGTAATCCTGAGTGCAAGGGTAGTTGGCGGGCTTCACATGATTGACCAGGGCGAGGCGGATGATAAAATTATTTCCGTACTGGATAATGACCGCTACTACAAAGATATCTTCGATATAGCAGACCTCCCGGATGTGCTGATTGAACGCCTTCGCCACTACTTTGGAACGTATAAACTAATACCCGGCAAAGAATCGAATGTATTTGTGGATCGGGTTTATGGCAGAGACGAAGCCCATAAAGTGATAGAAGCTTCCATGGCGGATTACGTGGATATGTTTGGGGAGTAAGATTTGAATATCGAATATCCAACACGGAATTACGAATATCGATTGTTTGATTTCATCACTTCGAAATTCTCCCGAAGTGATCCCTTTGGGGCATGTTCGTTAATCTGCGGTTCAATATTTAACTCCCTGTCAATTTCCCTGGGTTTCCCTGAAAGGGGGTGGCTTTTGGCACAAGCCGGGGGTGGGAATATCGAACAAGGAACACGGAATAACGAATGTTGAAATACCATCGCTCACGTTACTCAGTACTTGGTTATGACGCGGAGACGGCTACGTCGGTTATGCACCACCACCCTTGTCACCAGAGCGAAGGTACGCTCCCCAAAAAGCAATCCTGCGACGTCACCCAGTGCCGTCAGGCACGACCGATTTTGTAGCCCCGGATGGCTGCACGCAGTGCAAAATCCGGGGGTAAAAAAGTGCCTGATATTTGATCCCCAAGGCTGGGAGTTGGGCAGGGTTGATGAATGAATACGAAGGGGTATTTCAGGGAACCCTAAACCCAATCATAAAATACCGGGTATTCCTTTTGTCTTGTTTCGGCGGGAGAAGGAGACGCTGCAAAAGTAATCGGTCAAATGCCTCCCTCTGGGAAAGGATCTCTCCGCACTGGGAGGGAGCTTGCCACTGGCAGGTGCAGCCCCAGAACAAGGAGATTTCGCTATCGCGGGGAAAAGATGAGCTCCACTCCACTCCGCTTCGGTCGGGATGACAGGGAGCCGTTGTTAGAAGCGGCGGGTATAAAAATCTCCCCCGTAAACCGGTTCTGATTTCCCCGCCAAAGCCACTCCTGCGGCGTTACGCGGGGTGTGGTTATGGCCGGGAGCGGGATACGCCGCTGTTATACACCACCGCCCCTGTCATCCTTCTATGTAAAAAGTCAAGGAATTCCTTCCCCATTATTTATTCACTT
>JBBEBD010000003.1:0-1459 GCA_040882525.1 Balneolaceae bacterium
AAATGGAAACCGGCGGGCCTGAGCTTATTGCTGAACTCCGGGGCCTTCGGGCATACTATTACTGGATACTGTTGGATAACTTCGGAAATGTACCCATCGTTACAGATTTTGCAGATGATTCGCTTCCGGAGCAGAATACCAGGCAGCAGGTGTATGACTTTGTGGTTAGCGAGCTTACGGATGTGATGCCTGACCTGACTGAGGAAATCAGCCAGGCCACGTACGGGCGGTTTACAAAATGGGCTGCTCAGTCACTGCTTACCAGAACATACCTGAATGCTGAAGTTTATACAGGAACCGGGCAGTGGGCCGCGGTTATAGATGTTGCGGATGATCTGATCGACAACGGCCCGTTCGTCCTTGAACCGGTGTATAAAAATAACTTTTCGCTGAATAACAGTGATTCCCAGGAGATTATCTGGGCGGTTCCATATGATGAACTATTAGGTACAGGAAATCAGTATCACATGAAAAGCTTCCCGCCGATTATGCAGCGTATTTTCGGGATGGAGGCACAGCCGTGGGGTGGAAATGCCGCGCTCCCTCAGTTTATTGACACATATGATGAAGATGACGGTCGATTATCTGATACCTGGCTGATGGGTGAATATGAAGATCCGGATACTGGTGAACCACTGGTAGATTTTATCAACTACCTGGAAACTACAGAATCCGGCGTGCCGCAGCCATTTGACTGGGGATACTCACCCGCGAAATATGAAGTTCCGGTTCCGGGGGCACAGGTTAATATTTCTACTGACTACCCGATTTTCCGGTTTGCCGAAATACTGATGGCGAAAGCGGAAGCCGAACTTCGAACAGGGAATGCCGGACTCGCAGCTGATATCGTAAACCAGGTACGGGAACGTAATTTTGATCCGTTCAGCCCGGACAAAATGGTGACGGCAGCTGACCTGACCGGCGGCAGCTCTTACCAGTACGGTTTTGTTGAAGACGGAGTGGTGACCGACGTTGAAGGCGGAGATGATATTGTATTCGGAGGATTTTTGGATGAGCTTGGCTATGAATTTGCGGCCGAATCTCACAGGAGAATGCAGATTATCCGGTTTAAAACAACTTCTGGAGAATCGGTTTTCACTGCGAAAAGCTGGTTTAAACGCAGGGCAACCGAGAATGAAAACCTCATTATTTTCCCGCTGGGTGACGGGCCCCTGAATACAAATTCCAATTTGGAGCAAAATCCTGGATATGAGTAAATCCCTGTAATTGGATTTTAAAATTAATAAAGAGGCAGGCGGTTTACCCGGCTGCCTCTTTTTTTTGGATGATATTTGAAAGATAAAAACCGTGACAAATTACACTCCTTTTCAACATCATGGCGGGTAAAAAAGAACTTTGTTCTGGGGAAAAATCAAATACCCGCCCCTTCATCTCAACGGCTTGTGTCATCCTTCTATGTAAAAAGTCAAGGAATTCCTTCCCCATTATTTATTCACTT
>JBBEBD010000004.1:0-8332 GCA_040882525.1 Balneolaceae bacterium
GTCAGAAATAATGATGAGATTCAGTTCCGGTTTAAACAGAATTTTATAGGTGATGCGACAACTGCCGACCGGCGCATGCAGATCCGTCATCCGGAAGGCCATTTTGAAAATTACTTTGAAATGACCCGCTTTTACCGGCAACAGGTTGTAGCGTTTGAAATTGGTGTAGACAGAGAACCACAGTTTCCGGAAGAATTTGTACCAACCGGTACACTGGAAATTTTCAGTAACGAAGAAGATGCCAGTATCCAGATTATTACCGAAAGAGGGGTTCCCGTTGAAGAACGAATCGCGGTTGACCCCGCACCCGGAGACGAAGGGTTTATCGTTGAGTTTACAGGACTTCCCATCGGAAGCTATAGAGTTCAGGCCTCAAAAGAGGGGATGCGGACTGTCAGCCTCCGGGGTATAAATGTTGAAAGTAACAGTACTACAATCCGGGAAGTTGAGTTTGAGAGGGATGATTTGGAAAGCGGTTTAGGCCGTATTATTGTGAACGCGAATCTCGAAGAAGTAGAAATGGAAATTCGTGATGAACGCGGAAACCAGGAAACGCGCACCATTTTCGGATTTTTCAGGGACGAATTTACCCCCGGAGTTTATGTACTGAGATTTGCACCGAATGATTATGAGCCGGTCCAGTTAACATTGAACCTTGAAGAAGGAGAAACCATTGAGGAAGATGTAATTTTCAGGCGGACAGATCCGGTAGAGATCCTCCGGATAAACTCCAACCCTCAGAATGCAACTGTTACAATAGACGGTGAAGTTGCGGGAAGAACCCCGCTTGTAATGAGAAATTTTCCAAGAGATGAAAAGGTGATTACCCTCAGCCTGGAACGGCACCGTTCATACACAGATACGTTAATGCTGCAAACCGAGGATGAATTTACTTTTTTCGGTGATCTGGAAGAAAGTTACATGAGGCTGGCAACCGTTCCTCAATCCACTATTTATATAGATGGAGAAGTACAGGGAACTTCTCCCATCATTATTGACAATCCGGAGCAACGGTTATATGAAGTTCGGTTTGAAAGAGAAAATTATGCCAGTATTGATACTACTTTTGACCTCAGCCTGCAGGATGTGGTGGAGTTTGAAACACGCCTTAGCATGGAAGTAGCGAATGTGATGATCAATCCCAGCCGGACTGCAATCCCCATTACAATCAGCGTAAAAGGCCCCAACAATTATGCGGAAACATTTGAAGGCGTATCCGGGCCTGCTCTGCAGCTCGGTTATGGCGAATATGAGTTTGAGTACAAAAGGGCAGGCTTTAAAACCGTACGGTCAACTTCCAGAATCTCAGAACAGGAACAGATTATCAGGTATGATCTGGAACCTAAAAGTAAGGTTGCTTCTTTTGGGTGGTCTGCTCTTGTGCCCGGAGCGGGGCAATTGTACTGGGGACAGGGCGGCAGAAGTGCATTGGTATTCCTGGCATTTGCCGGCGCCGCAGGATATACCACCTCGCAATATCTCGCCTATACAGACATGAATAATGACTATAAAGATATCATATCCCAGTATAATTCATCCTCTAACCCTTCCACGCTGTCACAACTGGGCAGCCAGATGGAAACCCAGTATGCTGCGATATCAGATAAAAGGAATGAGCTCAATCTTTACCTGATCATTACTGCCGGAGTTTACGGGTTGAATTTACTGGATCGTCTTTTGGTGACTTCACCCGGAAGAATATATGCTACTGAACGGGATACCGGCCGGTCAACCGGGAACTTTTCCCTGAATACAGGCCCGGCATCACTAGGCTTTTCAATTAATTTTTAAGGTTACGACAATGAAAATTTCTTTTTTAAATATCACGATCTGTTTTTTTGGGATTTTTCTGACGGTTTCCTGTGTGGATCTCCTGGTACCCGAACCTGATGAACCAACCCGGAATAATCCCTTTGATGCCGGTGGCAGCAGTTTTCAATCACCAACCATCACGGCAGATACTGAAATAAATACTTTTGGTGAATTCACGATCAGCTGGACGGGCGGTCCCTCACAGATAAGTGATGAACTTGAGTATCGCTATAGTTTCCTGGACGAAACCACCGAATGGTCTGCTGATTTAACCGGCTATTCAGGCATTTTACCTAACGATGAATACACCTTCACAATCGAAGCCCGGTATTCATCCCTGCCCAATGAGCCGAATGCAAACACGGAGCATCCGGAAAACTTTACGGTCTCAACAGCGCCTTCAACGACCGATGTGGTTCTTTACCCCCGTCAAATTAATCTCTCCCCGGGGGATACATTCAGTTTTGAATCTGTTGCACTGAATATCACCGATTTATATGGAGTTAACCTTGTCATGGAATACGATTCTACGGCTTTTGAAGTCATTGAAATCGGGAAATCTTTCCGAAATGTATTTGACCGCCAGGGGATTGAGTCGTCTGAAGTGGATTCCGTTTACAGAGATTCTGAGGAGATTGAATTTGTGCAGGTTATGCTGGATAACTCTCCCGCCGGTATAAACGGTTTCGGGTACTTCTCCGGTGTTGAACTGCGTGTACTGGAAGATGCCTCTTCCGGCACATATGAGGTGAGGTTCAGTGATAATACTGACCTGAGAAATACTGAAAACGAATCTATCCTGGAAGGCACACGGGGAATTGAAATTACTGTAAACTGAGGAATGGCATGATTAAGAATATTACAAAAAATACAAAAGGTAAGTTGGTTTTGAAGAGCTGGGTAATGGGATTTGCAGTATGTATGCTGGCGGGAACTGCCTATGCCCAGAACTGGCAGCACCAGGATGTAAATACGACACTTCATTTATACAGTGTGCATTTTGTTGACGCAGATACAGGCTGGGCAGCCGGGGCAAACGACAGAGTGTATAAAACCACAGATGGTGGACAAATTTGGAATTCTTTCTCAACAGGTGCATCCACTTATATTTCTGATCTCCACTTTTTTGACTCAGAAAACGGCTGGCTTTCGGCAAGCAACGGCATCAAATATACTGAGGATGGAGGGGAAAGCTGGATCCATAGTTATAATACAACAACCCAGATGTTCAGTGTGTATTTTACAGATGGAGAAAACGGCTGGGCGGCCGGTGCCGGTGGGACTATCATGCATTCTGTTGATGGAGGAGCAAATTGGGGAACTCCTCAAACTACACCCACCACTAATACCCTGAACAGCATCTTTTTTATAGATTCAACTACCGGCTGGGCGGCCGGCGCAGGTGGAGTTGTTCTTCATACAACGGACGGGGGAACTAACTGGAATACCCAGACCAGCGGCACGGCAGAAGTATTAAATAGTATCTTCTTTGTTGATGGAAGTAACGGCTGGATCGTTGGTGAGAACGGTACAATACGTCGTACATCGGATGGGGGGCTAAATTGGACGGACCAGGGAGGTTCTACACCAAGTGATTTATTTGATATCTATTTTATAAACAGTAATGAGGGCTGGGTAGCGGGTAGAGATGGATCCATTTTAAGCACCAGCAATGGCGGTGGGAACTGGGGAGGTGAAACCAGTGGAACCAGCGTCCGGTTGTCCGGAATTTACATGACTAGTGGGGATACCGGATTTGCAGCGGGTTCTGACGGAGTTATTTTATCTTACGGAAACCACCCGCAGCTATCGCCCCCTGAATTGCTTTCTCCGGGTATTTCAGAGACCGATGTTCTATTTAGTCCGTTATTTGAATGGAGTGATGATTCCAACGCCGCAACCTATAATCTTCAAATCAGTACGGATGATAGTTTTGAAGATGCAGCTCTGGTGGTTGATGAAACCGGGATCTCCGGAACTTCTTATTCCCCGGATGAAAATCTGGCCGATGACACCAGTTATTTTTGGCGGGTGCAGGGTGTCGACGATGAGGGAGGCACAAGTTCATGGGCGGCGGCAAGAAGTTTTACCACAACCGAATTCTGGATTGCTCAGAACACGGGCAGTGTTATTAATTTCTCTGATATTCATTTTGGTGACACAGAAACAGGCTGGGTTTCAGGTGAAGGCGGTGCAATATGGATAACTACCGATGCCGGAGTAAACTGGCAACAATTAACCACGCCAATCTCTGTTAATTTAAATGCTCTGCATTTTACAGATATACAAAACGGATGGGCTGTAGGGGACAATGGAACTATTTTAAACACAACAACCGGTACGTCCTGGTCTGAACAGGGTGGAGAGATCACGTCAACTTTGTTGGACGTATATTTTGCAGACGCAAGCACAGGATGGGTTGTCGGTGTGAACGGATTCTTATCCAAAACCACTGACGGTGGCGGGACCTGGGAAGAGCAGGATCCCGGAACAGCGGAGACCTTGTGGGGTGTCCATTTTGTAAGCAGCCAGGTAGGATGGCTTGTGGGAGCAAACGGTACCATAGCACGCACCGATAACGGCGGGGATAGCTGGCAGGCGCAGGATAGTGGTGTGTCCGGAACCTTAAATAATGCATTTTTTCTGAATGCAGAGTACGGATGGATTGCTGGAAGAAACGGAATTGTGCTTCGTACAACAAACGGGGGTATTGACTGGGAAAAACTGGTAACCAATCACGATGATGTAAATTTTGAGGATGTCAGTTTTGTCAGTAACGAGCACGGTTGGGTTGTAGGTGAGGCAGGATTGATTTTAAGTACTGAAGATGGCGGCGATACCTGGCAGGAACAGGAAAGCGGCACTTTGGAAAATTTAACCGGTATTCACTTTGTAGTAGCCGGAGCGGGATGGATTACCGGAGACGGGGGAACTGTTTTGAAATGGTACGAAGATCCGATTGATGCACCTGTGCTGACTGCCCCTGTGGATAATGATACCCAGGTAGACCGGGCGCCAACATTCCAATGGGAAGCTGTGACAGGTGCTGCAAGCTATGTATTACAGATAAGCACAGAGGCCTCATTCAGTTCAGATTTTATGGTTACAGAACAAACCGGCCTGACTGGAACAAGTTATACCCCCGGCCGGGATTTAAATGCCAGCACGGAATATTTCTGGAGAGTCCTGGCAGTGAATTCTACGGGCAGTGCCGGGGCCTGGTCGCAGGTATTTTCGTTTACCACCGGCTTGAGCTGGAGAGTGCAGGAGTCCGGAGTAAATTATTTACTTTACGATATTTATTTTCGTGATGAAGAAAACGGCTGGGCGGCTGGGGATACCAGTACTGTACTTCGAACGTCCGATGGCGGAGATAACTGGGAATCTGTAAACACCGGAAGTACTAATAATTATCGGGGGATATATTTTACAAGTCCTGAAACAGGTTTTATTATTAGTACGGATGGGTCATTATTGCAGACAGATGACGGGGGAGCAAATTGGCAGGTAAGATCCATTGGTGCTGAAAACGCGTTATTATCAATAGATTTTTCCGATAATGGGAACGGACTTATCGTTGGTGTGGGAGGAATTATTCTCAGAACAACAGACGGAGGAGCGACCTGGAATTCAGTAAACAGCAATGTTAGTGAGAACTTGTGGTATGTATATTTTTTAAATGATGATGAAGTATGGGCTACCGGCACCGGGGGAACCATTATTCATTCTTCTGATGGCGGAGAAACCTGGGAAACTCAACAAGCATTCGCTTCCGGTTATAGTATTTTCGGTGTCCATTTTATTGATTCAGAAAGAGGATGGGCTTCCGGGACGGATGGAATTGTTTTAAAAACAAGTGATGGTGGCATTACCTGGGACTATAATATTTACACTAGTGTACATCTGGATAAGGTTCATTTCACAGATGAAAATACCGGGTGGATTGTAGGCAGCGGAGGTACCATGCTGAATACAACAAATGGGGGAGAAACCTGGGACCTCATCGAAACTCCAACGTCTGAATATTTGGTTGCTTTGTCCTTTGTGGGACCGGGTAAAGGCTGGGCTGCGGGTTCGGCGGGAACTATTCTTCACTACAGTGCAAGTGTATCAGCACTGCCGGCGCCATTCCTGGAACTGCCTGTTGCAGGAGAAACAGGAGTGTCTTTACTGCCAAAATTAACATGGGCAAGTATTGACGAAGCCAGTGAATACCAGGTACAGGTGGGTACGGATCCTAATTTCGGTTTCGAAACCAAGGTGTCAGATGCTACAGTAAGCGAAACGTTTTACACCCCCGAAGAATTGCAGTTCGAATCCGTCTACTACTGGAGAGTCCGGGCTGTTGATTCTGATGGGTTCGGCGGCACCTGGTCGGAAGTGCAATCATTTGATACGGTAGGTGAAGATGAAATTTACGCAGACCTTGACGTAGAAGGGAACAGGCTGCCGGTATCCGCATTTTTTACATTGGTCTTTAATCTGGGTATTGAAGAATCTTCGTTATTAAATGCCATTGAAATCAAAGATAGCGACGATTTTGTCTATACCTTATCCGTCAGCGAAGCAGAAGGCAGCAGAGGCTCCGAGCTCAGAGTTCATTCTGAAACTTCTTTCAGGTCGAATGATGAGATAACCGTATCTATTAACTCGTCAGAACTGGTAAGCAGAAGTGGGTATGATCTTTCCGCACTGGACGATAGAACCTTCACCTTTACTACTTCCTTTTTAGGAGATTTTGATAATGATGCCGGTGTGAATTCCACAGATCTTGCCGAAATTACATCACGGTGGAAAATTACGGGTGATGACAATGAAGAAGAAATTTCGATGTTTGATATCGGGCCAGCAAGCGGATCAGGTACTAAATTCAGGTCAGAACCCGATGGGGCGATTGATTTTGAAGATCTGATGATGTTTGCCTTCAACTGGAACCTGTCAATGTCGGATACTGAAGAGCAGGAAGAGATTGCGTTACAGACGATGGCGGCAGCTAATCAACAATTATCCGGCAGAAGTAAACAGGTTAAAACAATCACTGGCAGAACGGATATTCCAGGCAGCGAAACAGAAGGCAGCTGGCCTTATTTTATGAAACAGGCAAAAGAAGTATTAGAGAATAACGGCTCCGGAGCCTCTTTTTACCACTCTTTTGAAAGCGGGAATTTAGAGGCAGGCGAATCCGCCGCGCGATTCAAAGCCGGACTGGAAAAATCATCTCCGGCCAGCCGGGCTGAAAGAGTTAAGCTGCTTATTCCCGGATATGATGACCGTTATCAAACCGGGGAAGAAGCAGGTTTACAAAAACATGAAAAAATAGCGTTAGTGCTGGCACAGGCCGATTCTCTTATGGCTTATGAAGTTTATGTGCAGGCCCCGGAGGGAGTTTCTGTACAGGATTTGAAAGTACATTCTGTTTTTGAGAAATACAGCGGCCAGAGTTTTATCCTTTCAAAAACTCAAACATCCGGAAATGGCTTTGTTATAACTGCCGCAAATTTAGGTAAAGGCATTCAGCTTGCAGAAGGAGATACCCTTGCCACATTCAGCCTGGATAAGCAAAGCTCCGGTCTGGTTGATCTGGCTGTTTCATATACTCTTAATGAGAGTACAAAGAATATTTACAAAGGAGTGTATAGTACGGTTGCCGATGTACCGGGAGAAGCTCCCGAAGATTTCGAATTACTGGAAAATTATCCCAACCCTTTTAACCCAGTAACCGAAATCAGGTATCATATTCCTGAGAAGGCACAGGTTCGGGTTATGATCTATGATATCCTCGGACGCCGTATATCAACCATTACAGATCAGCAGCTCGAAGCTGGTTTTTATCGTGCAAGATGGGATGCATCCCGCTATGCAAGTGGTGTTTACCTCTACGTAATACAGGTACACGGCGATTCCGGAAGAAGATTTACTCAAACGAAAAAAATGACCTTAATAAAATAAGAATTTTCTCGTCTGGCTGCTTTTGCCGTCTGACGAAGGGCAAAGGTCCCATAATGATCATGAGATAAAATTTAGTCATCGGATGAGTTCTGCGGAACCCGGAGGGATATAGCAATGGGTAGACTTTTCATAAAACTCATCCGATGTCTAAGAAAATTGGAATAAAGGCCCCGGAGTCATCGGATGAGTTCTGCGGAACCCGGAGGAATATAGAGAAAGGGGTAGTTTTTCTTAAAACTCATCCGATGACTTTGTGGCAGGAACCGGAAAAAGACGCCCGGTGTTATAACTGACACTTGTTAATACACCGTAAAATCTATGAAAGTAACCCTTAAAAGTATCTGGGAAGAAGTACAAACAAGCTTCTGGTTTGTACCGTCACTCATGTTCATTGGTGCCGTACTGTTATCCGGAATCTTCTTAAAAACAGATATGAGATTCAGTGGCCAGATTCCGCCCGACGCCTGGTGGATCTATGGAGGGGGGGCTGACGGAGCCCGCGCGGTTTTGGCGGCCATTGCCGGGTCGATGATTACCGTTACAAGTGTTGTTTTTTCGATTACAATTGTTG
>JBBEBD010000005.1:0-2275 GCA_040882525.1 Balneolaceae bacterium
GCCTTTGCGCCACTGCGGTAATAACTAACCGCGGAGTCGCAGGGACGCTGAGGGTGTTTGTTTGGTGTGAAATTCGGGTTGGGCTGTTGAGTTTATAACCCACTCCGCCCCGAGGCTTCGGGGCCACTGCGGTAAAAACAGAAGCTCCCCTTCCTTGTGGAGTGCTTTTGCGACATAGGGAAGGGGCCGGGGGATGGGTTTTTTGGGAATAATGAATAAAGAACACGGAATTCTGAATGATGCAATTTTGCGGCTCTTCGCGCCTTTGCGCCACTGCGGTAAAAAAGCTAACCGCGGAGTCGCGGGGACGCTGAGGGTTTTTTGTATTGGTGTGAAACCGGGTTTAGGCTGTGGAGGTTACACCCCTCTCCGCCCCGAGGCTTCGGGGCCACTGCGGTAAAAACAGAAGCTCCCCTTCCTTGTGGAGTGCTTTTGCGACATAGGGAAGGGGCCGGGGGATGGGTCCCGGACTCTTCAAGGACCGCCAAAATGCGGCGGACTCTTGAAGGTCCTTCAATTAGTACCCCACCGCCTGGCCGTCTTTGCGGGATTCGGAGCCGCCATGGTAGAAGGTGCCATCAAATAAAATGCCCTGGTAGCCGCCGAAGCTTTCGAAGCCGTATTGTACGGTGTGTCCCATTTTCAGCAGTTCGCGGACGGTTTCATATTCAAAGCCGGACTCAAGTGCGACCGAGCCTTCGCCGGAGCCGTAATGGCGGATGCGCGGCGCATCCCCCGCTTCCTGGATGTTCATCCCGAAGTCCACCAGGTTCATCACAATCTGAACGTGGCCCTGCGGCTGCATGTCTCCGCCGGTAAGCCCGAAACTGACATGCGGCTCCCCGTCTTTGGTGATAAACGCGGGGATGATGGTGTGAAACGGCCGTTTGCCGGGAGCGTAGCTGTTTACATGTCCCTCTTCGAGAGTAAAGCCGGTGCCGCGGTTTTGCAGGGGAAAGCCGAGTCCGGGCGGGGTGATCAGCGAACCGAACAGCCATGAATTGCTCTGGATCAGCGAAACCATGTTGCCGTCGCTGTCGGCCACGGTGAGATAAATGGTGTGGTTTTCGCCTTCCAGTCCGGGGCCGTAGCTGCCGGCCCGGTTATCATCAATATCAGCCCGGCGCCGGCCGGCATATTCTTTGGAAAGAAGCTCCTCAGTGGGCAGGTCTGAAAACTCCGGGTCCCCGTAGTACGTAGCAAGGTCAGCATATACCAGTTTTTTGGCTTCCGTAAAATAATGCACGTGCTCCGGGCTTCCGAAACCGTGCTCTGTCAGGTCGTATCCTTCCAGGATATTGAGGATTTGCAGCGCCGATATCCCCTGGACGTTGGGGGGAAGTTCCCACACATCGTACCCGCGGTAGTTCACTGAAACGGGATCAATCCAAACGGAAGAGTGCCTGGCAAAGTCATCCATCGTCATCAGTCCGCCCAGTTCCTGAAGGTGGCTGACGATCGTTTCAGCAATTTCGCCCTCGTAAAACGCCTCGCGTCCGCCTTCGGCGATCCGCTCCAGTGACCCGGCAAGATCTTCATTTCGAAAATGATCACCCCGGTTCAGAAATTCGCCATCCGGGCGATAGAGAGAGGAGAAGTATCCAAGATCGCTCCAGTCAAAATCATCAGGAAGGCCATACCCGCCCAGCAGATCGCGGTCGAGATAGTCCATCAGGTCAGCGGTTTCAGGTGTGATGGCAATTCCATCCCGTGCATAGGATATTGTTGGAGCAAGAACCTGCTCCATATTTAGCCGTCCAAAGCGCTGGTTCAGCTCAAACCAGCCGTCAACCACACCGGGAACCGTAACGGCATAAGGACTTGCCGGCGGAATGGAGTTCATCCCGTTTTCCCGGAAAAACCCGGCCTCCACTCCCGCCGGAGATTTCCCGCTGGCGTTCAGGCCGTACAGTTTTTGATCTTCCGCACTCCACACAATGGCAAACATATCTCCGCCCAGGCCATTCATGGCCGGGTCTGCAAATCCCAGGAACGCATTGGCGGCAATGGCAGCATCCGCGGCAGTACCGCCCTGTTTCAGGATATCAAGTGCAATCTGTCCGGCAATCGGGTGGTTGGTGGCTGCCATTCCATTTTTGGCCATCACTTCAGACCGGGTGGCAAACAGTTTGCCTGAGAGACGATCCTGTGCCGTGAGATCTGATGTAATCCAGATGAGGAGCGAAAATAGAGTTATAAACAGGTATCGGAAAAATTTCATGATTTCTGGCTGAGAGATTTATGTGTCCGGTTCCTTAATAAACTAAAATAGAGG
>JBBEBD010000005.1:2375-8068 GCA_040882525.1 Balneolaceae bacterium
AAAACTAACCGCGGAGTCGCGGGGACGCTGAGGGTTTTTGTATTGGTGTGATACCGGTTTAGGGGCTGTGGAATTTACACCCCTCCCTGCGCCTTTGCGCCACTGCGGTAAAAAACAAACCGCCTTTGTGGTTCCATCAAAACCGTGTATTTACAATGTTGGCGAAGTCAGATCCAAAGGTGTAGGAGAGGGAGATGGAACCGTTCAGATCATATTCTGTGGCCAGCTGGCGCTGTCTGAGCAATACATCTTCCAGGGAAGCATCACCGGCGGGAAGGGAAAGCTGATCGTGAATCATCTCAAAACTGGCACTGAAATTAAGCGACAACCCTTCCAGAAGCCGTACGGAAATCCGCCCGAAAAATTCTGCGCTTCGTTTTTCCAGGTCGTGCAGGTAGTGCGAGCCTGTCAGTCCGCCGTTGATGGAGCCCCAGGGCTGCTCAACACCCACGGAAGCGGACAATTCATGACTCAAAAGATGTTCGCGGGTTTGTTCAAAAATGGTTTCTTCATAGTAGTCGGCAAATGTATAGCCCGCCTGGTAAACAAAAGTTATCTCTTTCCGGGTTGCCACTTCGTAAGGATAAATACTGTATTCAATCCCCGGATGAACCTGAACCTCGTGGCGGATGTTCTGGTCGTTCCTTGAAATATAGCTGCCGAACAGTCCGGCTGACCAGTG
The DNA here is from genome assembly GCA_040882525.1 of Balneolaceae bacterium. Lineage (GTDB taxonomy): Bacteria > Bacteroidota > Rhodothermia > Balneolales > Balneolaceae > Rhodohalobacter. The sequence goes on from JBBEBD010000005.1 coordinate 3,058, forward strand.
CCCGCCGATACTTCGTATGGCATAGGTGTCAAGACCATACCGGTGGATGGTGCTGGTAACCGGGTCTTCATCTGTTCGCCGAATTTCATCAAACGTGTAATTAAAATAAGGCCTGAATCTCATTTTCCAGTCTTCGGTCACTTTATCGGCATAAAATCCCCCTCTTGAATCGAATTCGGTCTGGTTCGATTCCATTTCCAGGGAAATAGACCCTGCATAGATTTCGAATACCCAGTATTTCCATGGATCTTCTTCACGCAGGCTGGCAGGCTCCGTCTCTCCGTCATGTACATAATCAACGGCAAAACGGGAGGCAAGAGGTGTTTGCATCACAAAAGGAAGCGCTCCTTTCTGGATCACCCGGTTCAGTTCATCACGGGTTTCAGCCCATGTTGAATTGCGGTTAATGAGGTGCTTAAACGAGTAATTGATCCCGCTGAACTGTTCCCGCCCGATAAATGAAAACTCATACTCTCTGCCTCCGTCACCCGTCTGCTGATCGGTGATAAACAGATGGATATCCGCCTGCTGCGGGTCACGAACATAATTCACATAGGGTATTTCCCGCCGGATGTGGTTATAGTCGCACCTGTTGCAATCAATATAGAAAGACGGTATGCCCTGAATTTCCACGGTGCCGGGCTGATCCGCTTCCTGGGCTGTCAGAATTTGTGCCGGAATCATCAAAAAAAGCAAGCCCGCGAAGGCTGCATTATATGCATACTTGTTCCGGAAGGTTGCTGATAAATACTTTTTCATTTGATTAAGGCTATTGAATTTTTAAATAAAATAAATAAATCACATCTGTATTGATGTAAATAGTTATTTCAATTTGCTGGGTGCTGGGTGTGCCAAAGGCATCCCTTCGGGGCTGGGTGCTGGGTGCTGGGTGCTGGGTGCTGGGTGCTGGGTGCTGGGTGCTGGTAGGGAATTTATGGGTTTGAATTTTGATTTCTGGAATGATTGTTTTATTTAACAGGTCTTAACAACAATAATATCATAGATATGGAGAATAAAACTCTTTTACTGGCAGGAGGATCTGTTGGGGTATTTGCGGCATTCAGTCTCGCGTTTCTGTTCGGTGATTTGTGGATTGGTTTTTTCGCGGCTTTACTTATTTCAGTTATATACCTGTTCCTTCTGGACAGGTGGATGGTTCGGCCACTTGCATCGCAGAAAACCAGGAAAACGGTACGTGTGTTGATTATTTTACTTGCTGGATTTCAGATCTGGGTATCTGTCCTGCATTTTCAGCGGTCAGGCCGGCAGTCGGAAATTCTGTCTGACATCAGGACTACTATTGACGGAAGCATTTCACAGCTGGAAACAGAACGCCCCCTGCATACGGTGCTGAGGCATTATCATCTGCAGCCGGATGAGGAGGATAAAACAGTGGAAGTTCTTTTTCGGGAGCTTATGGATAACAGGCTTCTTGATGACGGAACGTTTCTGCCTTCGATTGGTGATATCAATAATGAAATTTCCTTCACATGGCTGGCTGCATCCCCCGATTCTGTAATTATCACGAGCATCGCTTCTATCACAAAAGGTGAAGATCCTGAATTTATAAATGCAAATGAGCAGGCTGGTTTTTACCAGGCCAATGCCATTTTAACACCACGGGGGGTACGCTATGAAAGAGAAAATTAAACTTTTCCTGCCCTGGATAAATGTGATTCTAGTTACGGGTATTCTTATATCTCTGGCTATTCTTGCGGCAAATGCCGGAGGTTCTTTTATTAACAGGTGGGTACTCGGGCTTTCCACAATGGGTGCTGTTCCCTCAGCTTCGCTGCTGGACTATAGCGTAATGCGGGCAATAGCCAGATTTGGCGGTAACGAACTTTCTTCACCGGAATTCCTGACTGCTTTTCTTACAGCCGGCACCGGCCTTGTTTTACTGGTAATTATCGCTCCGTTTCTTATGGCCAGGGGCTACGAAAAAATGGAAAAAGACGGCGGACAGCACAGGGGCCTCGCATGGTACACAGGAAGCTGCCTGTTGGTTCTGGCTATCAGCACATCTGTATTTGCCACTGTTGCAAGTGTGCAATTGGGCAAAAATATAAATAAAAGTGCAGCTGAAAGCAGAAGCAGTGATCTGCTTCGGGCAGAGCTGATGGGGCTTGCTTTCGACGCAGCCGGATTGATGGTACTGCCACAGGATTTTGGCGGCGGCCATGGAAGTTTTACCAATTTTTCTTCAGAGGAGAACCATCCGCGTAACATCACACTGAACGACCTTGATTCCTACCGGGAAGACAGCGAGTTCCATTTTTCGTTACACGATAATGTTACCGATTCATCCATCATTATTGTGGGAATTTCAGGCTATGAAACCGAGCAGGCTGTGGAAGTAACACCGCACGATGAAGAAATTTTCAAGGTAATGCGCAGGGGAAGCTGGTGAGGAACACGGAACAGAGGAACCGAAGAACTGACGAACAGAGGAAGTTGGATGTTGTTAATAAATATTGAGCAGATAAATACTTCGTCAGTTAAACGTTCATCTGTTCTTTTGTTCTACAAATCCAGTTCCACTCTCTGGCCGGTTTCGGCGGCTTCGTAGATGGCATAGAGAATTTTTACATCCCGGAGGCCCATTTCTCCCGGTACGCGGTTTTCGGAGCCGTTAAGAATGTGATCGGCAAAGGCATCCATCTGCAGGGTTTGCTGGTTTACCTGCGGGAAATCCATCGGCCCTTCCTGCGTTTCGCCCTGAATATTGGTGTAACTGTAAGCCGGTTCCAGTTCGAACCAGCCTTCATCGGCCTGAACCCGGTGATGATTTCCGCGCTCAGAATAACTGCTGGTTCCATGGGCCACCATTTCACCGGGGAATTCCATTTCCCACTCAATCGTCTCTTCCACTTCCGAAAACAGTTCCTGATTTGTAGTTTCCTGCCTTGCGGTCACTGCCACTGGTGGCTCACCAATCGTGTAAATAGCGGCCTGAATTACATAAATTCCTATATCCATTAACGGTCCGCCGCCGGATAGCTCTGCATCAAGCCGCCACACATCCGGATCATTTCCGATATCGAAAGAGTGAACCCCGTCCGTTTTCTGAATGCCGCCAAAATACTCTTCCTGTCCCAGTCTCATCATTTCCTCGTTATGAGGCTCAAAATGCAGCCGGTACCCGATGGACAGCCTTCGGTTGTTATCACGGCAGGCTTCAATCATCGCTTCGCAATCGGCTGCAGAAGTTGCCATTGGTTTTTCACTGATCACATGTTTGCCGGCTTCGGCTGCCCGGATGGTATATTCTGCATGCATGCTGTTGGGCAGCACTACGTAAATGATATCAATATCATCATTACCAGCTATCTCATCGAAATTTTCATAGTTGTAGATGTTACCTTCTTCAATGCCATACTGCTCTGCCCACTGTTCTTCTTTGGCCGGTGTTCCCGTTACAATGCCGGCAAGACGGCACAATTTGGTTTCCTGAAGTGCGGGTGCAAGCTGACCCGAGGCGTAATTTCCCAGTCCCACCAGTGCGATACCCAGTTTTTCCTCATCCGGAAGTTCCTCTAAATCCTGCCATACCTGGTAATATTTCCGTTCCTGGAGCAGCATCTGTGACCCGAAGGAGCCCAGAGGATAAAGCATCATGGCTCCCGCTCCCATGGATACCCGCTGCAAAAATTCTCTTCTTGAACAACCCAGTTTTTCATCCATTCGTAATAACGTTTGATTCCCCTTTTTTTTTCAAACAGATAGAAGCTTCTGTTTATTTTGGTTTAATGGTGGATTACAAACGGCAATGTAAAATTCGTACAAAGTGGTGCACGCAGAGGCGCAGAGACGCGGAGACTTGATTCACAAGCTTTGGCTGGGGCTCGATTTCTTCACCCGAAGCCACAGTACTTTAAGTGAAAGCTTATGAGAGTAAAAAAGTCCCTAAACCCCCAGCGACTCTGCGTCTCTGCGTGCACCCAACCTATTCGCTATCCACAGGAATAATCCGGTGAATGGTTCCATCAGACTCATTGCTGAAGTAGATGTAGCCGTCGGGAGCCAGTTCAACGTCACGTATCCGGCCGATGCCTTCGAGCAGGCGTTCTTCCTGCACAAATTCGTCGCCATCAAGCACTACGCGTGACAGAAGCTGAAAACTGAGTGCCCCAACCATAATATTTCCTTCCCAGGCAGGGTACGTATCCCCGCTGATGAATGCCATACCGGATGGAGCGATGGAAGGATCCCAGTAGTGAACCGGCTGTTCCATTCCTTCACGTTCGGTTTCGTCTGTCAGGACCGAGCCGTCGTAGTTGATACCATAAGAGATCACGGGCCAGCCGTAATTGGCACCGGGTTGTTCAATATTTATTTCATCTCCGCCGCGCGGGCCATGCTCGTGAGTCCATACCGCCCCGGTTTCAGGATGAACAGCCATTCCCTGGGGATTTCTGTGGCCGTAGTTAAACGCTTCATCTTTACCATCCTGACCCACAAACGGGTTATCATCAGGAATACTTCCGTCATCATGCAGGCGGTACACTTTCCCATTTGAAGAGTTTATATCCTGTGCGAGATCCATTTGTCCGCGGTCTCCGATTGAAAAATACATATATCCGTCGGGATCAAAAACAATCCGGCTTCCGAAATGCTGCCCTCTGTCTGTTGGCGGTTCACCTGCAAACAGCTCCTCTATATCCGTTAAACTATTATCATTTAATTTACCCCGTATAATTGCAGTATGGGCGCCGCCGTCTCCGGGTTTGGAATAACTGATGTAGATCCATCCGTTATCTTCATATTCGGGATGAAGAGCAACATCCAGCAGGCCGCCCTGGCCGTTCGCCCAAACCTCAGGAACTCCGTCAATTGGGGATTCCTGCAGTTCTCCGTCTCTTACGATCCGCAGATCTCCGTCACGTTCAGAGATTAATACAGAACCATCCGGTAAAAAGGCCATTCCCCAAGGCACTTCAAGCCCCTCAACGACAGTTTGTACCTGGAAATCAATCTCTTCAGAAATATGAACTTCACCTTCAGATTCCGG
>JBBEBD010000006.1:0-178142 GCA_040882525.1 Balneolaceae bacterium
TACCACAAATGTGGTAGACTTAGAAATAGATACAAAAAATAAAATTCTATATGTAGTAACAACGTATGGTGATTCAGGTCGTGTGTTAGCATATAATATTTCAAGCGATGTTTGGAAGGAGTTGCCGGTCCCGGTTACTGATAAGAGTTTTTATTACAGTAAACTGAAAGTTCATGAATCCGGAGGCAATGTATACACGTATTTCGGTCTCCCCTCAGGAATATATGTCAGAACTGATGAATGAGATAAAATCAATCAAAAAATGCCCCGCACACGTACCGTCCAGGCGAACGCCAGGCAATCGTCATTCGGGGTACTCAATAATCAAAGAATATGCTTTGCTATGAAGCATAAATACCAAACAATAACATAAAGAAGCCCCGCGGGCGCTCCACTCTCCGCCAAGAGAACAAAGGAAGCGTTCCGCATTCCCACCAAATACAAAATCAAACCGAACGGAACTGCCTGGTATTTTTTTATATAAGCTGAATGTTTTAATTCGTTTATAGAAAAGAAAAAATTTTAACCCGGGTTTGTGAATATCACAACAATAATGTGAACCGGGGGATAAAAAGAGAGGTTATGCTAAAAAAATCAGACTATTTTATTCTTTCAGCTGCATTAATCGCAATGTTTTTATCCATCTGGTTATGGTTCGGTGTAGATCAGGATGCCGGACTTTATGTAGGCCTCTGGGTGCCTGCCATTCTCGGATTTGGAATCTATATTAAAATATTAAGAAGGAGGTAATTATGGATTTGCCATATTTGTTTACATCCGGGCTATTCGTAGTCATTATTTTCCTGATTGGATTGTTTTATACCTGGGAAGAAGCCAGGGCAATGGAAAATAAACCTAAAAAGCATTCCCCGTATGAGGAAAAAGAAGATCCTAAAGTGGTTGACGATTAATTTTCAGTCACTCGTCCCATTTTGTTACGGCTGCGGCAATGACTTTAAAATCGTTGTTTTTATATAAAGTTTGCCTGTAATGCCCAGCAGAATCTTCAACCGGTTCAGTTGCCTGGTAGATTTCATCCCCCAGAACGGCTTCTGAAACATACTGGATATTAATCTCAGTACACTTTTTTCCAGCAGTAATACCAGCAGGCCGGAAACCCGTTATCCAGCGGATATAGCTCACATTATTTACATGATTATTCATATCCAGATCATACTCTCCAACTGACAACAAAAATCGATGATTTTGTTTTTTTACAGGTTCAACAGGCTTTTTATCAATTTCTATCACATGGCGGCTGGTATTTATCCCCATATCTAAAACGGCTTGAGGCATTCTTACCGGCCTTCGGGTTTTTATATTCAGTACCATCCACTGGCTGATGGCTGCTCCCAAAATAGTTCCCCGGCTGTCTTTTAATTCATAATCTCTGAAGGCGCGGATTCCGTCTCCCGATGATGGCCATGTTTCAACTTCAATTTCATTCCATCGCTCCGGAAACCGGTTCATTTTAACATGCATCTTATAAAGAACCCATGTTAAATTTTGCTCCTGAAGCTGCGAAATATCAAAATCAAGCTGTTGTGCGTGTACTCCGGCTGCTTCCTGGAAATAATCACATACTGAAGGTAAGGTGGCTTTCTGATCGGATGCTACTTCATAGGAACGGACAGTGAATGACTGTCTGAATACTGCCTGGTTATTTTTCTGCATAGGGTAGTTAACGTGAGCTCTATATAAAAAACTTTGATTATGAAACTAAAAGTTAGGCTGTCCAAAAAGGGTGTATTATAAAAGTATTATCAAACATACCGTCATGCCGGACCCCGATCCGGCATCTCCTGACCTTATCAAGGATGGGAGATTCTGAAACAAGTTCAGAATGACACCCTTTTTGGACAGCCTTATCCAGGGGTGGTTAAAGAAAGACGAATAACTACATTTTGTTGTGTTTATGAATAAAATATGCAACCACCCCTGTCTTCCGGAGCTTCAGCGCAGGCAGGCCCAGCCCCTCCTTTCAAAGGAGGGGAGACTCTTTTCCACATTTTTATCTCGAACTAATATAATTAGTCTCCGGTTCTGCTGAACAATGGCGGGTGTTCGTTATGCCAGGGTGTCGCTTCCTGGTATTTTTGTGCTACGGATATCAGGTTAGCTTCATCAAACAGCTGGCCGACAAATGTGATACTGAGAGGCTGTCCTTCATCGGAATAACCATTTTTCAGTACAACACTTGGATGACCCGTAAGGTTTGTGATCAGCAGATTGCCACCTGCAAAAGCGGGAGATACATATACATCCACATCTTTAATAGCTTCATCCATTTCAGCAATCAGTTTTGCCCGTACCCGGTTCAGCTGGATCCATTCCACAGCCGGTAAAAATCGTACAGCCCTGAATGAATTGGGCCAGGCGTTATCCTCCTGCCAGACCAGAAGAGAATCGCGGCCGGTTAATGTCAATTCATCAAAAGCAGCAGCACCTTCCGCCGTTAAAACGTTAAACATTCCATCCAGTGCTAAATCAGGAAGTTCAATGGGTATTAAATCTGCTCCGAGTTCTTCAAGTACAGCCAGCACCTGACGGTCAGTCTCCGCCTGGGAATAATCGGAATCGAAAGCCGGTTTAACATACCCGATTTTAATTTCCGACAGATCTGCATCCGGCTGGTAGTTAAAAGAATAGTCTTTTACGGTATGATCGAAGGTGTCGGGCCCGCGGATAACGTCAAACACAAGCGCGGCATCTTCTACCGTTCGTGCAATGGGACCCACTTTATCCATGGTCCAGCTTAAAGCCATTGCACCGTGCCGGCTGACACGTCCGAAAGTGGGCCGGATTCCGGTAACTCCGTTTCTTGTTGAAGGAGACACAATAGACCCGAGGGTTTCGGTGCCAAGCGCAAACGGAAATAAACCGGCTGACGTCCCTGAAGACGATCCGGCTGATGAACCGCTGGAGCCAATTTCGGGATTCCAGGGATTATTGGTTCTGCCTCCGAACCAGATATCACCATAGGCGAGAGCTCCAAGTGTGGTTTTAGCAATTAATACAGCACCCGCCTCATCAAGCTTTTCGATGACGGTAGCCGTTTGATCAATTTCCTGGTCCATATAGGGGGTGGCACCCCATGTTGTTTTGTAGCCTTTAACAGAAAACAGATCTTTCGCTCCATATGGAATTCCGTGCAAAGGTCCGCGGTAACGGCCGTTTTCCAGTTCTTCATCCAGTTTCCGTGCCTGTTCCAGTGCCCGTTCTTCCGTGATTGTCACGATGGCTTCCAGTTTTTCATCGTGTTCTTTTAATCTGTTGAGAAAAAATGTAGTAAGATCCACCACTGAAATTTTTCGTTCCCTGACCAGCGAAGAAAGTTCCAGAACCGTATAAAAAGCCAGGTCTTCGTGATGCTCCGGCAGTTCAACACCGGATGGTATTTGCCATTCGTTCTGGTGTTGAGGCGGGTTTTGAATAACTTTTCCCGGAGGTGTCGGGTCAAAATACAAGGGGAGGGGCACATCATTTGAAAGTTCGTAACTCCGCAAGACCTCAAAGGCTTCTGCATTATTTTGCAGATTGGATAACATCTGTTCACGCTGATCGGGAGTAAAATTCAGCCCGGCTATTTTTTCCGCATGTTCTACCGTCTCTGTTGTGATTTCACGGCCGGACAAAAGAAAAAAACCGGAAGCCATTATTATGCCGATGGTGATTCCGGAACATAATGATGAAAAAGAAAAAGATCTGGTCATACCGTTATTGTTTATTATTGAATGTGATAATTTAAGATAAATACTCAAAAAGAAAAGAGATCCTGTAAAAGTTACCTGTGGAAACACTGTTCATAAAGAAAGAAAAGGTGCGAAAATTTATCTGTTATTTATATATTTTATAACTGATACAAATCACAATATAATATAAATGTTTTTATATATGTCATTTATAATTTTGCATTTTGGATTATTCAATGAATAATGCGTCACCATGCCAAAGGTCCTCAAATGTGGATAACTTTTTATTATTGTGGATAACATGGAATCAACTTGTACAAAGAACAGACGATGTTTTTCCTGTATTAACTACTGTCAGGGCAGATTTATTAAGGTTTTGGAGGGTGGGGATTTTTACGATAAAACAGGCAGCCAGATTGTAAATTTTGTTATATGAGAAAACAGAAATTCCCGTAAAAAAGAAATGTGGATAACTTTACCAATTTGTGGATAAATAATTAAAATATTTCTTGCTGTGTGACCAACTCTCGGATATATTTAAATAAGAAAGAATGATGTTTTTGGAGCTTTAGATTATTCATATTTACGAAATACCAGAAAAAGATAACAGGAGTTAATTATATGCAATTTGACCGTCATTACACGAAAGCAAAATGGGCTACACCCTATGGAGATATAAAATTCGAGAAGAGAAAATCTGAAATTAAAAACCCTGATGGCTCTCTGATTTTTCAAATGGAGGATGTACAGGTTCCTTCTTCATGGTCGCAGGTTGCTACGGATATTATTGCACAAAAATATTTTCGTAAAGCAGGCGTACCTGCCAAATTGAAAAAAATTGCTGAAACAGGAGTACCCAGGTGGCTGCAGCGTTCAGAAGCTGATAAAAAAGCACTCAGCAAACTTGATGAAAACGAGAGATATACTCATGAAATTGACAGCCGGCAGGTTTTTCAGCGGCTTGCCGGATGCTGGACCTACTGGGGCTGGAAAAATGATTATTTCGGTTCTGAAGAGGACGCAAAAGTATTTTATGATGAACTCTGTTATATGCTGGCCAATCAGATGGCAGCACCAAACAGCCCGCAGTGGTTTAACACCGGTTTGTACTGGGCTTATGGTATCAACGGTCCGGCCCAGGGGCATTACTATGTAGATGCCAAAACCGGAAAGCTCACCAAATCCAAAGATGCGTACACCCATCCGCAGCCTCATGCATGTTTTATCCAGAGTGTTGATGACGACCTTGTGAATGAAGGCGGTATTATGGATCTGTGGGTTCGTGAAGCCCGGTTGTTTAAATATGGTTCCGGTACCGGTTCGAATTTCTCGGCGTTAAGAGGTTCCGGGGAATCTCTCAGCGGGGGCGGTAAATCTTCCGGTCTGATGAGTTTTCTGAAAATAGGCGATCGTGCCGCAGGAGCGATTAAATCAGGAGGAACCACACGGCGTGCAGCCAAAATGGTAACTCTCGATCTTGACCATCCCGATATTGAAGAATATATCAACTGGAAAGTACGGGAAGAACAAAAAGTAGCCGCGATTGTGGCCGGCTCAAAAGTCACAGAAAAACATCTTAAAAATATTATTTCCCTTTGCCATAATCCGGTTGAAATTGAAGGTAAACGGTATAATGGAGCTGTAAGCCGTGACCCTCTGAAAAATAAGGAGCTCGGGGCAGCGATTAAGCGTGCCAAGCGCGACCAGGTGCCGCTGAACTATATAGAGCGTGTAATACAGCTGGCAGCACAAGGTTTTAGCGATATTAAATTTGATACATACGATACAGACTGGAATTCTGAGGCTTATATGACCGTAAGCGGGCAGAATTCCAATAATTCAGTCCGTATCCCAAACAGCTTCATGCAGGCAGTGATTGATAACTCTGAATGGAATCTGTACGGACGTATTGAAAAGCGAAAAGCGGAACAGGAAGGAAGAGACCCCGAGCCAATGCACACAATGCGGGCACGGGATCTTTGGGATCAGATCAGCTATGCCGCATGGTCATGCGCCGACCCCGGAACACAATATCATGATACCATAAATGAATGGCATACATGTCCTGAAGACGGGCCGATAAAAGCAAGCAATCCCTGCTCAGAATACATGTTCCTCGATAATACTGCATGTAACCTGGCTTCACTGAACCTGATGAAGTACTTCAAAGATGAAACCTGCAAAGAGTTTGATGTTGAGGCGATACGGCATGCATCAAGAATCTGGACTACAGTTCTGGAAATTTCCGTGCTGATGGCCCAGTTTCCTTCCAAAGAAATTGCAGAGCTTTCTTATGTTTTCCGCACACTTGGTTTAGGATATGCGAATATCGGTGCTGCACTGATGGTACAGGGTGTTCCTTACGACAGTGAAGACGGATGTGCGATTGCAGGAGCCCTTACCAGTATTATGCATATGAAAGCCTATGCCACAAGTGCTGAACTGGCAGAAGAACTGGGTACGTTCGAAGGTTACGAGCGTAATAAAGAGCACATGCTCCGGGTGATGAAAAATCACCGGCGGGCAGCTTACAATACTCCCGATAAAGAGTACGAAGGGCTGACCATCACCCCGAAAGGAATTGATGAAAACGTCTGCCCTGCGTATTTACTGAAAGCCGCCCGGGAAGATTCGGACCTTGCAGTTGAGCTGGGTGAAAAGCATGGCTACAGAAATGCACAGGTAACTGTAATTGCCCCTACAGGAACCATCGGCCTGGTGATGGACTGTGATACCACCGGTATTGAACCAGATTTTGCACTTGTGAAATTCAAGAAGCTTGCAGGCGGCGGTTATTTCAAAATCATTAACCAGAGTGTACCACTGGCACTTAAAAATCTTGGGTACAAACCTGGAGAGATTGATGAGATCATTAACTATGCCAAAGGATATGGTTCTCTTGAAAACTGTCCGCATATCAACCGGGAGACTCTGATTGAAAAAGGATTTACCGACGAGAAACTTAAAGCGATAGAAGAAGCCTTACCTGCCAGCTTTGACATCAAATTTGCCTTTAACCAGTGGACCCTGGGTGAAGAATTTTGTAAAGATGTTCTTGGAATTACAGAAAATCAGCTTTCAGATTTTAATTTTGATATGCTGCGGTTTCTCGGTTTTTCAAAAGAACAGATCCAGGAAGCAAACGATTTTGTTTGCGGAACTATGACTGTAGAGGGGGCACCTTACCTGGAAGATGAACATCTTGCCGTTTTTGACTGTGCCAATAAATGCGGACGAACCGGTACACGATTTATTTCAGCCAAAGGTCATATTAATATGATGGCGGCGGCTCAGCCATTTATTTCGGGCGCTATTTCCAAAACAATCAACCTTCCGAATGAAGCCACTGTAGAAGACATCAAAGAAGCATACATGCTTTCATGGAAGCTGATGCTGAAGGCCAATGCTCTCTACCGGGATGGTTCCAAGCTGAGCCAGCCGTTAAACTCCATGAGTGATGTTCTGGAAGAACTCGATGAGGAAGAAGATGAAATAACCGCGGCACAGGATAAAGTGGTTCAGACTGCAGAAAAAATTATTCATAAATATGTAGCGCGGCGGCAGAAGTTACCATTCCGGCGAAGCGGCTATACTCAGAAGGTGAAAATCGGCGGGCAAAGCGTTTACGTACGGACCGGTGAGTACGACAATGGCCAGCTGGGTGAAATCTTTATAGACATGCACCGGGAAGGCGCGGCTTTCCGCAGCCTGATGAACTGTTTTGCCATTGCCATTTCTCTTGGCCTTCAGCACGGAGTGCCTCTCGAAGAGTTTGTGGATGCTTTTGTATTCACCAAATTCGAACCGAGCGGAATGGTAAACGGAAGCCCTCATGTGAAGATGACCACATCTGTAATCGACTATATTTTCCGTGAACTTGCCGTCACCTATATGGGACGTGAAGATCTTGCACATGTAGCCTCTGAGGATATCATGCTTCGTAAAATGAGGCCGTCAGAAGAACAGGAACTTGCAGATGAAGTGGCAAACCGGGTGGTTAAAAAGACTGAAAAACCGGTAACTGAAAATATATCAAATACACAGCAAAAATCCGCTGAAGAAAACGAAACAGATTACGACCGTGCCAAGCAGCTTGGATATACAGGCGACTCCTGCCCTGAATGCGGAAGTATGACGATGATCCGCAATGGTACCTGCCAGAAATGCATAACATGTGGCTCCACTACAGGCTGTTCCTGATATACAGCCAAACATTAATCCCTGAGCACCCGGGATAAATTTAAAGCCCGTCAGGCCGCCAAACCTGACGGGCTGTTTTCTTGCTATGCAACTCATACCCGACACTCACTGCCATTGTTATGAAAATCCTCTACATCTTCCCACATCCCGATGATGAATCATTCGGCCCCGCACCGGCCATCTCGGCACAGCTCCGGCAGGGGCACCAGGTTCACCTGCTTACACTGACGAAAGGAGAAGCTACAAAGCAGCGCTTCCGGCTTAATGTGAATAAAAAAGAGATGGGCGAAATTCGCTATAAAGAAATGCAATGTGTGGAAAAAGTGCTGGGTTTAACCAGTATGACGGTTCTGGATCTACCGGATGGAGAACTAAAACACCTGGATCCGTACGAAATTGAAAGCGCAATTGAGAAGCACCTTCACCGGTTAAAGCCGGATGTGATTATAACTTACGCGGTTCACGGAATCAGTGGCTTTCACGATCACCTGGTAAGCCATGCCGTGGTTAAAAACCTGTTCTGCAGAATGAAACGGGAGGGATCAGATTATCCGAAACGGCTGGCCTTTTTCACAAGAATGGGAGAAATTGTAAAAGACGGAAAATTCAGGCTCGAAATTTCTTCTGACGATGAAATCGCCTGGGTTGAAAAATGTAATGAAGAGGATATGCTAAAGTTTCGAAAAGCCCTGGACTGCTATGAAACCTACCAGGAAGTTATAGAGGGAAGTAAAGTGAAAGAAGTAACCACGAACCTGGTTCCATTTGAAATTTTCGGTGAAAAGCAGGATAAACCATTGAACAGCCTGGTGGACGGACTGTAACTAGTGTCGTAATAGTTAATTTGCGTATTCGTTATTTGGAAGATTATCAACTTGCGTTCCCTAAAGGGATGCCTTGGGCACGATTGTTAAACCTAGTAGAATATTTGCAGTGTCCGGTGTGGAATCTGGTTATCATATATTTTTATACTACAGGTTTGTAACCACAGCGAACACAGCGGTTTTTCACGGCGCTCACAGCGAATGGTTTTTATTTGAATTATAGATTTTCAAGTATCCTCCGGCAGATGTACCGGTCTCATCGATTTTTAATCAACTCATCGCTGTGTCCGTTGTGCCCTTCGCCGTGTACGCTGTGGTTTATAAACCTGCTTTAGGATAAGGAAATAACAGGAATCCTCAGGCACCGGTAAAAATCCGGTGTTTCATCTTGTAGATAGACTTTATGAAGGGAAGAGGAGGTACGGTTCTGAAAATTCTTAACTCCTGTCCGAAATGAGTGTCTTCATCCAGGAACTGAAGGAGGGTATCAAAACTGTTTCTTTTAAACAGATCTTCGAAAATAAGAACAGCTGTTTCAGGGTGATGTTTCATCAGGTAGAGAAACATCAGGTCATAAACACGGAAGCGGTAGGAAGACCGGCTGTTTTCCGGGGGTTCTTTTCCCTGTTCAAGCGCAGTGACAATATCCCTGCTGTGGCGTTGAATTCTGTTGAAGGTATAGCCTGTTGATGGTTTTGTAAGTCCACCGACAGTACCTGTATTCCACACCCGTTTGCAATACATTCCAGGGTAATGCCGGTCTTCCATTGGAATCACTCCTTTTTCCTTTCTTGTAATTGAAAATTCATTTGGCTTTAAGGCATACTTTTGTGCCAGGTAAGTCTCAATTTTTTTCTCGTAGGCTGCGTCCGGGAGGAGATGATCTGAAAAAAGTGTGTATTCAATCAATGCTTTATTTTGAGAAAACGGAAGAACATAAAAAAAAGCAATTTCATCCTCACCGGGAATATCAAAATCCATGAATGTGGCTCTGTTTGCATCAAAAAGCTGTCTGTCCGTTTCAATTTCCCATCCGGTGAAATGTTGTTTCAGGGAAATATCATTTTTTGCATTTTCAAAACCCGGCGGCAGCAACACACTTTGAAAAATCCGGGATGCGGTATACTCTCCATCCGGTGTTTGCATGATCGCTTCAGATCCTTTACCCGAAAAGCCTGATATTTCTGATTCGAGTAAAGTTATATTACCCTCGTTTCGCGCCTGTTCCAGAACAGCAGAATTCAATTCAGAACTCCGGACACAATGGTATTTGTAATTTTTGAGCTTTTCCCGGCAGGTAAAACCAGGGAAATTCACCTGAAGTGTATGCCATGTATGGCTGATTATCTGATTATAGGGTGATTTATAATCTGACCAGAAACACCAGGTTTTATCATCAGCAGGGGCAAGACGGCGATCTGCCAGTAGTATTCTTGAAGATCGTAACCGGTCAGATGCCAGTAAAACACCAAGTAAGCTAAGACCTGAAGCTCCGGCTCCCGCAATGATAATATCAAACGAATTATTTTGACTCATTCAGTTTAAACCTTCCATTGAAAAAAAAAGCTCCGCTGTATAATAACAGCGGAGCTTGTACCCCAAAGAACAGCCCCTGATAAGGTGCTGCTCAACGTAGAAAAATCATCAGCCTGAAAAAAGAACTCCGGGCAAATATTACTATAAAAATTTGATTTACGAAAACTGAATTTAAAAAACTATGATTTTCCAGAGACTGTTCAGAAAAGCGTGTCAAAGTAATTCTAATTTATAATCAAACGTCATTCTGAACAGTCTTTTCCAGATTGGAAATAGTTACAGGTTTAAATCGCTGAATTTATCTTTTCCTAATACAAAAGCCTGTATAATGATCAATCGCCTGCTGATTCCCCGTTGCGATTTAACAGGTGAGTCACTGAATGTAACAGCATCTCCCGATCTTTTCGTTTCACGCCTTTTTGCAAGGACTTTTCCGAACATACTGTAAAATGAAAAATGAGCCCTTATAATTGCCCATAATTCGGAAGGCCTTCCATAAAGCAGCGATCGTATTCCTGCCACACCATCCAGAATCATTCGCAAAAGCAGCTTAAGGACCCATAGATGATCCAGGTTTTTTGTGAGCATGATCAGGCTGTTCCGATAGTTATAAAATACTTTTCGGGGGGAGCCCATCGGCAGTGAGCCACCGCCAAGATGATAGACGATGCTTCCGGGTTCACAAATGATTCTACTATCCAGGTGATGACACCTCCAGCAGAGGTCAATCTCCTCCATATGAAATTCAAAATCTTCATCAAATCCACCGGTTTCCAGGAAAAGATCTTTTCGAATGGCAAATGCTGCGCCTGATGCCCAGAAAATATTAACGGATTCATCATACTGTCCATGATCTTCTTCAACTACATCAAATATTCTTCCCCTGCAAAAAGGATAACCAAGCCAGTCGATAAAACCTCCCGCGGCCCCGGCATATTCAAAATACCGGCGGTTCTCCACAGACCGCATTTTAGGCTGCACAATATCCGCTTTTTTATTCCGGAAGGCCAGGTCGAGGGTATTCAGCCAGTTCGGATCGGTTTCCACATCGTTATTCAGAAAAATCAGAACCTCACCGTTTGCATGCCGGGCAGCCCGGTTGTTTCCGCCGCAATAGCCGTGATTTTCATCGAAAGTTATAACTTTGCACTGCGGATAATGGTTTTCAACCCATTCGCCTGATCCGTCATCTGATGCATTATCTGCAATGATAATTTCAAGATTTGGATAATCAGTATCAGCTACAGATGGAAGGAACCTTTTTAAGTGATGGATGGCATTCCACGTAACAATTATAATGCTGAATGTTGTTTTCAAAGTAATTATAAACTGTTCAGGTCGTTTATGTTTATAAATGAAAAAGAATCGCAAAAGATTTTGCAAGCTTCTGAAGGATTCCTATCATTCAAGAACTGATTTATTGCAGCGGCATGAAGATAGGACTTATATCTGATACTCATAATTATTTAGACCCTCAGGTTGCTGAATTTTTTTCTGATCGGGATGAAATTTGGCATGCCGGAGATTTTGGCAGCTATTCGATTGCCGAGGAACTTCAAAAACTGGCTCCGGTGATTGGAGTTTATGGTAATATCGACGGCCAGGATATCAGAAAGAAATATCCCATGCATCAGCGTTTTAAAAAAGAGGGTGTTGATGTATGGATGACACACATCGGTGGAATCCCGGGCCGTTATTGTATTCCTATCCGCGATGAACTCAGTAAAAATACCCCCGATCTTTTCATCTGCGGGCATTCTCATATCCTTAAAATTGCCAGGGACCAATCTCTGCATAAAATGCTTTACATGAATCCCGGGGCTGCGGGAAAACAGGGCTTCCAGGTTTACCGCACAGTCGTGAGATTTTCTATTGATGAAGGTAAAATTCATGATGTGGAAGTAGTTAATCTCGGTAAAATTGGGGAAGAGGTTTATTAATCCGGGATTGATTTATACAGTTCCCCGACTAAACCCAAGCCTGGAATTGGAAATCTGAATCTATTAAGGCTGTCCAAAAAGGTGTCATTCCGAACTTATTTCGGAATCCCCAATCGTTGATAATGATTGGAGATGCCGGATCGGGGTCCGGCATGACGGACTGCTTAATAATACATACTACACACGTTTTTTGAACCGCTCAACTGCCTGGGCATCCTAAAATCTCCCGGTTTTAATATTTCCTATCATTCAATTTCTTTGAAGAAGCTGAACCGCATTAAATGCAGATTGTATCACAAGTGGTATTCCGCCTCCCGGATGTGTACTGCCGCCTACCTGGTAAAGATTTTTGAATCCCCTGAGTTTATTCCGCGGACGCATAAAAGCCGACAACCTGCTGTTTGAAGAAGTTCCATAGATGCTGCCGCGATTTGACCCGTAGTTATTTAAAAAATCGGCAGGAGTGAGAATCTTTTGTACTTCTATAGATCCCCGCAGCCCGGTCAGTCCGCGTTTTTCCAGTTCATCAATAATGAAATCAGCATAACATGTGTCGACATCTTTATCAGTTAAGCCGGATGGCTGAATATATGGCGCATTGACCAGTACAAATAAATTTGATGAACCTGCAGGAGCATGGCCGGGGTCACTGAAAGATGTATTGGCAATATAAACAGTTGGGTTTTCCGGTAATTTTTTCTTTTTAAAGATATCATCAAATTCCTGTTCGTAATCTGGTGAAAAAAAGATGTTATGGTGCCTGAGTTGCTCCCATTGACGGCTGCATCCCAAAAGAAGGACAAACCCTGAGCCGGATGGTTCAAGAGATGCCTGCCTGGCTTTTCGTTTCTCTGGTAATAAACCTTCCGGCATAAGGTTTAGCAAAGTATCTGTAGCATCGCTATTGGCAAAACAATAATCTGTTTTGATGCTTTCACCATTCTGAAGCCGTATTCCTGTTATCATTTTTTTGTTTATTAAAATGCCATCAACCCGGCAGTTAAACCTGAAATCAGTGCCATTTTCTTCAGCCAGTTTCTGTAAAGATTTGGCAATAGTATAAATGCCGCCTTTCACATAGAATCCGCCCATGTTTAGTTCTGTATGAGGAATAACATTCAGTGTAGCGGGTGCCTGGTAAGGAGAAGACCCGGTATAGGTTGTAAAGCGTTTAAAGAATTGTCTCAGGTAAGGAGATTTAAATTGCTGGTCAACAGATTCTGAAACGGTAGAAAAAGCATCAATTTTTAGAAAATCGGAAAAGTTAAGGTGTTTCAGATCAGAAAAGCTGAATAGCGGGTTAAACAGAAATGCTTCCGAAGTGCGTTCGTAAAGTTTTTCAGCCTTTTTTAAAAATTGCCCGTAAGCATCTGCATCTTCCGGTGCAAACCGGCGGATTTCCTTTACGGTTTTGTCCGGATCAGAATAACTGTCGAACCGGGTATCATCCGGATAAAAATACCGGCAAAGAGTTTCAGGCTCTGTAAGAGTAAGATACCCTGGCATGTGACTGCCGCATTCCCGGAATAGTCTTTCTAAAATGAATGACATGGTTAATAAAGATGGACCCGTATCAAAACGATAACCGGCCTTATTAAACTCCTGCATTTTGCCACCCGCAGAATCATTTTTTTCGAAAACCGTCACCCGGTAACCTTTTGCCGAAAGGAGGCACGCTGCTGCCAGCCCGCCTAAACCGGCCCCGATAACGGCTGCTCTCTGCTTCATCGCCTTGTGAGCTGTGTTACTGCCTCAATATGATAGGTTTGCGGAAACATATCTACCGGTTGTACGCGGTCGACAGTATAAAATTCCTTTAAAACTTTCAGGTCTCTTGCCATTGTGGATGGATTGCAGCTCACATAAACCAGGCGGTGAACATCCAGTTTGCTCAGCTGCTCAACCACATCCGGATGCATACCGGAGCGGGGAGGATCGGTGATCACACAATCTGGCTTGCCATACGTTTCCAAAAAATCATCATTGAAGGTATCTTTCATGTCACCCAGTACAAATTCTGCGTTTTCAACGTTGTTTTCTTCCGCATTATACCTGGCATTTTTTATGGCAACATCCACAATTTCAATACCGGTGACATTATCCGCCAGGTCAGCCATGTAGAGTGACAGCGTGCCGACTCCGCAATAAAGATCAAAAAGATGTCCGCCGTTTTTTATTCCCGCATATTCTCTTGCAATAGAGTAAAGTTTTTCCGCCTGTTTGGTATTGGTTTGAAAGAAAGCATTGGCGTGAATTTTAAATGAATGTTTTCCGATTTTATCGGTGATATAACCCGGGCCGTAAATTATATTTTCGTATCGGCCGACTGCTGTAGGGTTCGGCTGATCGTTTATATTATTGATAATGGTTGTAATTTCCGGGAATTCTTCTAAAAGTGCATCGGAAAGGCCTTTTATGGTCTCTGGTTCATCGCGATAGGTGACCAGGTTTACCATTAAATCATCAGTGAAATGAGAATTCCGAACCACAAGATGCCGCATAAACCCTTTGTTTTGATGTACATCAAATGATGGAATCTTATTGCTAATACAGTAACCGCGGACAAAGTCAAGGAGCTTATACGAAACAGGATGCTGAAGGTGACATTCCCTGAGGTTCAGGATTTTGTCGAACCGCCCGGGTGCGTGCAGGCCGGCTGCAAAAGCGGAATCATCCACAAATTCATCTTTTTGAATTTCTTCTTCCGTTAGCCAGCGCCGTGTACCGAAACTATACTCCATTTTATTACGATAATACAGTTCATTTTCACAGCCTGCAATGGGCTGAACAATTCCGGGATCAAGGCCTGCGATTCTTTCAATATGATCCCGGACATGCTGCTCTTTTTCCTTTAACTGTTCGGAATAGGGCAGATGCTGCCAGGTACATCCCCCGCAAACCGGGGCATGAGAGCATTTTGGTGTAATTCGAACCGGAGAAGGCTCCAGAATTTCCAACAGTTTAGCTTCTCTGAACTTCTTCTTTTTTTGGGTGATACGGGCATTGATTACATCTCCAGGTGCGGTTCCCGGCACAAAAACAGCAATTCCATCTGCTTTCCCGATCCCTTTACCTTTAAAAGCTGTGGATTCAATTAGCAGTTCAATTTCCTGTCCTTTTTTTAAAGCCATTAATTTGGTTAATCCTCTGATGAATCTTTTTTGTATTGAGATTCGAATTGAATAATAAAAGCTGTTTTCAAATCTGCAACATCACGCAGTTTGCGCATGGTCAGTTCAAGCTGTTTCATGGTTCGCGTTGAAACAGCCTCCAGAAATTTTACTGCAGTTTCGGGATGACGTTTTTTAAGAGTTTCAAAATCAGGTTTAAAAAAACCGAGTATCGTGCAATCAGTCAGGCATTTAGCCGAGGCCATTCGCCTGATTTCATAACTTATCGACATTACACCGAACTCAGAAGGGGCTTCAATATCAACTGTATATTTTTGCTGCTCAGGTTCTTCCGATCCGTTTGCTACAATTAATTGAACCTTTCCATCTTCAATAAAATACATACCGGCCCCGGGATCATTCTGATAAAAAATATATTCTCCCTCTTTATATTTTCTGCGGTGGCAGAGCTGAAGCAGTTCATACCTTTCAGTCAGTGAAAGGTCAGCCAGAAGTTTTGATTTGAAAACGATATTACCCTGGTCTTTAATTTTTTTGATATGATTTTTTTTAAACATGGTTGATGATTTTTTAAAATGAATGACCAATACCGAAACTGAAATATAGCCTCTGGTTATTGAACCAGCCTTGTTCAAGATCGTGCACCCGCATTGTAAAATCGAAACGGGCTACAATAAAATCCCAGTCTAACCGCAGGCCCAAACCCGACCCTACGGCAATTTGGTTATAAAACGAATCAAAGAAAAATTTACCGTCTTCCAGTATTTCTACATCTTCCTCATCACGAAACGTATTTCTGGGGCCGTACCATACGTTTCCTGCGTCTGTATGCCAGGCTATATGCCACTGTGCCCCTATAATATCACTCATAAAAATCTGGCGAAGCTCGGTGAAAGCAGCAAGTTTTATTTCTCCACCGGGAACAGTTACTTCGTCACCGGAGATTCCACCGGGACCCAGGCGAAACGGGCTCCATCCGCGGATATCATTGCTGCCACCGGCAAAAAACCTTCTGCTTAATGGAATGGTTTCACTGCCGCCATAGGGCTGGGCTATTCCAGCAAAAAGTCTTAATGCAAAAACAGCATCGGAAGAGAGGGGTATATATCTTCTGAAATCTGCAGAAAGTTTTACAAACCGGCTGTAAGCAAGTGCATTGGAAGATATACCAAGAGGTGAGGGCAGGGTACCTTCTATTTCACCGGGAGTAACCCCATAGCGATCAAGAAAATAAGGCATATTTCCAGCTATGGAAACAGAATATTCACCAAAGTAGCCCCGGTTCCTTTTTATCAGGTTTGTATTAATATGACGCAGGGTGTACCTCAGAATTGAGGAGAACTGGGGTCGGAAATCTTCCTCAATTCTCTGGAGCTCAATAGAACCGTCTCCAAATTCCCGGATAAGATTTTCTCTGAACTGTTGTGATGGATCCGTATCTACAATATCCAGCTCAATAAGATCTATAAAACTGATAAACCGGGGAGTGTGGGTGATTTCGTATTGAAGGTTGAAACGTATATCTGAATTTATATCAAAATAAAGCTGATTCGACTGGCTGTATGTGAGCGAATAACGGGTTCTTGAACTTTCAATGAGAGTATTATCCGATAAAAAGTGAAAGGGGAAATTTAGTCTCGGAAGGGCGTATTCAGCCCTGACTTCATAACTTTGAAACGTGGTTGAACCGGTTGTGGTCCCCTGATCGGGGGGAGAAATTTCCCTGAAGGTTTCCGAAGGAACAAACTCCAGACTGGTATTGAGGCCAAGGGAGAGATTTTCCGCCCTGCCAAGCATGTTGTTGTTATTATAGTTCACGCCGAACCCAGTACCGAAACCGTAACGCCTCATACCGAAAAACTCTCCTCTCACAGAGTGTTTGGGAATGGTTTGAAGATCAAAATAAACCGGAATTTCCCTTTTACTGTAGTCAGGCAGCGAACTTTCTTCATTCAAACCAAAACGGTTAATAAGCATCATCCCGAGGTTTTGGTAAGAATTTACACTTCTGAGGTATAATGATTGGTTAAAGCTATTACCTGGTGTAAACTGAATCTGGTCAGTCAGCAGGCCAAATTTTGTTTGCGCTGAATTTTGCCTCTGCATGAAAATCTGAAAACCGGGTTCAGTATAAGGATCTCCTTCCGCTCTCAGGGAGTCGTCATAAACATTTGTGCCGTCCGGGCCGGCCAGATTTATAAAAACATCTCCGAAGATGTATAAATCTCCAGGGTTAATTGAAAAAAGAACATCCAGGATATGAGGATCCGTTTCATCCCGTTTCAGCAGGGCTTGCACGGAATCACGCTGAGTGGCGGCATATCCATTATTTTTTAAAAAAGTAATGACACGTGTTTGTTCTTCTCTGAGGGTTTGTGCTCTGTACTTCTGATTGACTTCAAACGTAGTATCATTTACAGCGTTTCCGGAAAAGATACTTCTGCTATAAAAATTATCACTTGTTCCGGGTTCTTCAAAGCCGGGTAACCCGGTGTAAGCTACCGACCGGATATAGGTTTGTGGACCCTCACTTATCAGAAACGAAACTTCAACGCGATCGGTTCTGTATTCTGCTATGGTTGTATCCACTTCAACTTCAAAAAACCCGAGGTTTTCATAGTAGATACTGATTCGCTCCATATCATTGGCAACCATTTCACGATCCAGAAGAGTGGGTGACTCACCCACGCCAAACACCTGCCAGATATAATACCAGGGAGTAAATCTTGGAATACCCAAAAATTCCCGGTTATTGCGTGTGCGAACCAGTGTTTTCAGCGTACGGCTGTTTACATTATCATTGCCGGTAAAACGAACCTTCCTGACAACTTTATCCTCCTCGCTCTCGGATACATTGTTCTGAACGTTTTGTGCGTAAAGAAACTCACCGGATAGAGAGATGCCAATTAAAAAAGACAGCCAAAAAATTGTACGCACGCAAATAGAGAATTGTGAAGTTTCCGTTCAAACCCAGTGTAAAAACGCATGTTAATTTAAAATACGGAAAAAACGACTATACGTCATCGTAATCAAAGCCTTCATCTTCTTCTCCATGAAAGAAATCTTCTTTGCGAATATAATCTGGCCAAATATCTTCGATTCCCTCATAAATAGTTTCTTCTCCTTCTTCAATTTCATCAAGCTCATACAAATTATCGATGGCTTGCTGTGGAAGGCCATTTCGCTCAGCCCACTCTATAAGTTCTTCTCTTGTGGCAGGAAAAGGGGCTTCATCCAATGCTGCAGCTAACTCAACGGTCCAAATCATAGTTTTTTATTAAGGTTAATCAATATGGAAAATTATTTGACTGTTATAAAATGCTTGTTGACGAGAAAAGCAAATAAAAAACGAACAAAAGTACGATATTTTTTCAAACCTTCTCTAAACGGGAATAAAATATTTTTTATCTTGGTTCCATAACAGAAATTTGAAACAATTCTTATACAGGAATTTTTATGGGAAGCATTGGTGGTTTTGAATGGGTGTTAATCATCCTCGCAATATTATTATTATTTGGTGCGAAACGTATACCGGAACTTGCACGTGGCTTAGGCCAGGGCATAAAAGAGTTTCGGAAAGCATCGGATGACATCAAAAAAGAAATAGACAAAGGAAAGCAGGATATCGACGAATCAACCCGGTATACTGAAAAAAAGACTGAAACAGAAGAAACAGAAAAAAAATAGTTTCTACATGAAAAATCTGCTCTCGACTCAGGAGCAATTGCAATCCGGAAAGGTTAAACTTCAGGATTTAGCTGAAGAGTATCTGGAAAAGATTAAAACCAATAACCCGGACATAAATGCCTTTGTAAATTTCGATGAATCTTCTGTACGGAAACAAGCTGGTGATATTCAAAAGAAAATAGAAAACGGGAATGCCGGTAAACTGGCAGGAACCATTGCAGGTATTAAAGATGTAATTTGTGAAGACGGTAAAAAAGTAACATGTGCAAGCCACATGCTTCACAATTTCGAAAGTGTGTATGATGCAACGGTCATCCAAAAGTTAAAAAAGGAAGACGTTCTGTTTATCGGTCGGACCAACATGGATGAATTTGCTATGGGTTCGTCCACTGAAAATTCGGTTTACGGACCAACAAAAAATCCTGTAGATACAGAACACGTATCCGGTGGGTCAAGCGGCGGAAGTGCAGCCGCGGTAGCTGCCGGTATGTGTGATGTTGCCCTGGGTTCGGATACCGGAGGATCTATACGTCAGCCGGCTTCTTATTGCGGTGTTGTTGGGCTGAAACCCACCTACAGCCGGGTTTCAAGGCATGGACTGGTTGCATTCGCATCCTCGTTTGACTGCATCGGTCCGTTCTCCAATAATGTGACTGACGCCGCACTGATGCTTCAGCATATTGCCGGTAAAGACCCAATGGACAACTCATCCGCAGATGTTCCAGTAGATGACTACCTGGCTGCTGTAAACAATTCTTCTGGTAAATTAAGAATAGGTGTTCCTGAAGAATATTTTGGCGACGGCCTTGACGATGAAGTGCGAACGGTTATTCAGGACCAGATAAAAAGTCTTGAAAGTGACGGAGCGGAACTGGTTCCTGTCCACCTGCCGCATATGAAGTACAGTATTGCCACATATTATATTCTTGCTACAGCCGAGGCCTCAAGCAACCTGGCCCGGTACGATGGGATTCGCTACGGCCATCGTGCAGATTTTTCGGATGTGGAGGAAGATCTCGGTAAAGAAATCTCAGCCATTGAGCTGGAAATAAGAAATGCGGTGGGGGCTGATAAAGAAGAAGCCATGGACCGTCTTGGTAAAGTTGATTCCCCGCTGATCAGGCTCTATAAAAAATCGCGTACCGAAGGATTTGGCACAGAGGTTAAACGACGGATTTTATTGGGTACTTATGTTTTAAGTGCCGGTTATTATGATGCCTATTATGCAAAAGCTCAAAAAGTAAGAAGACTGATTAAACAGGATTTTGAGCAGGCTTTTTCCAAAACTGATGTAATTGTTTCTCCAACAGCTCCTACAACTGCCTTTAAGCTGGGAGAAAACCAGGACGATCCGGTTCAGATGTATCTGAACGACATATACACAACGTCAGCTAATCTTGCCGGAATATGCGGAATCAGCGTGCCGGCGGGTACTCATTCAAACGGTCTGCCTGTTGGGATTCAGTTTATGGGTAATATGTTTCGTGAAACAGAAATACTTAAAGCTGCAAAACGTGTAGAATCTCTTCATAATGAGAGGTAATGGTATCAAACAGGCTGAATAACAAACGGGTTTTGATCACGGGGGCTACTTCCGGTATCGGGAAAGCGGCCGCCATTCAATTTGCCCGGGAGGGTTCTCACCTGGTTATCACCGGCCGGCGTAAAGACCGCCTGGAAACTCTTGCAGCAGAGCTTCGAAAATCAAATACTATTGAAGTTAATGTGAGTGCATTTGATGTCCGTGACCGCGAAGCCTGCCGCAGATTTGTAGATGGTATGTCGGACCCTGTTGATATTTTAATTAACAATGCGGGTCTTGCTGCCGGTGTAGATCCTGTTTTTGACGCCGATTTTGAAGACTGGGACCGGATGATCGATACCAACATCAAAGGCCTTTTATCTATGACCCGTTTTATTTCAGCCGGTATGAAGAATAGAAACCGGGGACATATCATTAATATTGGATCTGTTGCCGGGCATGAGGCCTATCCCGGAGGAGTGGTCTACTGTGCAACCAAACACGCGGTAGATGCCATCACCAAATCAACCAAAATGGATCTGCATGGAACGAATGTGCGTGTAAGTGCAGTATCACCAGGCCTGGTAGATACCGAATTCAGTGAAGTACGGTTTCATGGTGATAAGGAAAAGGCGAAAAATGTTTATCGAAATATGAAGCCGCTGACAGCCGGCGATATTGCCGAAATCATACTTTTTATTGCCGCCCGGCCGCCTCATGTGAATATAATGGATACAGTGGTTTTTCCGGTGTACCAGTCTTCAGCAACAATGGTTCATAAAGAGCCGGGAAATGAAGAGTAATTCTTTATATTGGCCTGTTTTTTTGATCATACTGTTGTATGGTTGCGGTGGTTCTGATGAGGAATCCGATTTTAGTGAACAGGGCAGGGAGGTACCGGAATTTTCTTCAGATAATGCCTTTCAGTATATTGAAGATCAGGTAAATTTCGGCCCTCGTGTTCCCAACAGCAGTGCGCATGAAGAAGCTGTCAATTATTTTAGAAATCATTTCCAAAGTGCTGCGGGGCAAAGATCTGTGTATATTCAAAGTTTCCAGAGAGTAGTTTATGGTGACACCTTAGATTTACACAATGTATTGGCTTCTTTCGGCGGTCAGTATAGTGACCGCATTATTCTTGCGGCACACTGGGACTCCCGGCCCAGGGCTGAAAAGGATACTTCCGATCCTGATTCACCGATTTCAGGAGCTGATGACGGAGCAAGCGGAGTCGGTGTTCTGATGGAACTTGCCAATATTTTCGCAGAACACGAACCACCTGTCGGTGTGGATATTATTCTGTTTGATGGAGAGGATTACGGCGAAACCAATGACCTTTCAAACTATTTCCTGGGGTCGCGTTACTGGGGTGAAAATCCGCCGGTTCCGGGTTACAACCCCCGCTTTGGAATCTTACTGGATATGGTTGGGGGTGAGAACGCATTGTTTTCAAAAGAAGGCTACTCAATTCGCTTTCATCCAGCCCTTGTGGATGAAATCTGGGCCATCGGCCAGGAAATGGGATACGGGCATCTTTTTGTGAATGAGAGAGGCGGATTGGTCTCAGATGATCATGTGATTGTTCAGCGTTTAACAAACATCCCGATGATCAATATTATAAATCATCGGGTTGAAGATGGCCGTCTTGAGTTTCCGCCGTACTGGCATACGCACGAGGATAATATGGATATCATCGACCGGCAAACACTTCAGATTGTAGGAGATGTTCTGTTAGAACTGATTTATAACCGGATTTCCATATGAACTACATCAAGCTGGTTTTTAAGATTGCAGATCGTTACCAGGAGCATTTTATAGCTGAATTAATGGATCTTGATTTTTATGGCTTTGAGCAGTTTGATGATCAGCTGATTGCGTTTGTGGAAAAACCGAGGTATAACGACGCCAACAGGGAATACATTGAACAACTGATTGCGGCCTTCCCGGGGGCCTCTTTTCTGGAAACCGAAGATGTTGCCGAACAGAACTGGAATCAAACCTGGGAGCAGAGTATTCAACCCCAGCGAATCGGACCCTTTCTTGTAAAACCAACCTGGTCTGCCGGGCAGCCGGCGAAAGATGAAATTTTGCTGGAAATTGATCCTAAAATGGCATTTGGCACCGGTTATCATGCCACTACCCGTTTAATGCTGAGACAGCTTACCAATTTGGAATTTCAGGGAAAAAAAGTTCTGGATGCGGGAACGGGTACAGGAATTCTTTCTATTGCTGCGGTAAAACTGGGTGCAAAGCAAGCCGTCGGGTTTGATGTGGATTCCTGGAGCGAGGTGAATGCGAAAGAAAATTCACTCATAAATGGTGTGGATGAAAACGTTGAGATACGTTTTGGAGGGATCGAACAGGTTCACGATAAGGAGGTATTTGATGTGACTCTGGCAAACATCAACAGAAATGTAATACTTGAACTGACGGATCACCTGATAAAATATACCCGGCCGGGTGGTGATATCTGTTTAAGCGGGCTTCTTGATTCGGATGAAGATATGATCAGGAACAGGCTGAAAGATGAACCTGTTGAAATTATCGATTTTAAACAGGAGAAGGAATGGATTCTGTTTCATCTGGAAAAAAGGGACATTTAACTACCTGAGTTCGATTTATAAGCGTTGAACCTAAAAGTCCCCCTTATCAAAGGGGGATTTAGGGGGATGTTTACCAGAACGTGGAAAAATTCGATGAACACCCCTCTATATCTCCCCTTGATAGGGGAGACTTTGCCCATTTTTTTAATTACAATTTATAATCGAGCTCAGGTTAACCTGATATACATCTTTTTATGAAAGAAGCTTCTATAGACATTGGCACCAATTCCGTCTTGCTGCTTGTTGCGGAAAAAAGAGATGGCCGGCTTACCATACTTGATGAAAAGCAGGAAATTCCCAGGCTTGGAAAAGGTGTGGACCGGGAAAAAAACCTTCATCCTGATAGCCGGAAAAGGGTATTATCAGTCCTTCAATTTTATAAAGAATGGCTGATGAAAAATTACCCGGTAGTAATTGACCGGGTGCGGCTTACAGCCACCAGTGCGGTACGGGATGCCTCAAACCGCAAAGAGTTTATCAGAGAGATTCACACAATAACAGGCTGGCCGGTACAGCTGCTGGATGGAAAAGAAGAAGCTGAAACGACTTACAGAGGTGCGTTAAGTGTTCTTCATGATGTCAAAGGAATGTATAATCTTGTACTGGATATCGGCGGCGGGAGCTCAGAAATTGCAGCCGGCCGGGGATTTACTTTCGATGAAGGAATTTCATTTGATATGGGAAGTGTCCGGTTTTCTGAACGTTTTTTTTCAGGTGATCCGCCACCGGCTGAAGACATTATGAATACACGTGTAGCTGTTCAGGCGTTTTTAAATGGAAAGAAAGTTCCTGGTGAAAATTTCAGGGCGATTGGGGTGGCGGGAACGGTTACCTCACTTGCGGGAATTGAATCAGGACTGAAGCACTATAACAGTAAAAAACTGAATGGCTACAGGCTCGGTAAACTCTCCATAGAAAAACTTGTGAAAGAGTTTTCTATAAAATCAGCTTATGAAATTGAAAAAAAGTATCCTACTCATTTAAAAGGCAGGGGAGATGTTATTCTGGCTGGTACCCTGATATTGAATGAATTTCTTGAATGGTGTGGTAAAAGTGAAATTATTGTTTCAACCGGTGGAATCAGGCATGGGATTTTGTTTCAGTAAGTTTTACAGTTGACAAGTGCGGGTTGTGGAAGAATTGTCAACTGTAGTACTACCGCAGAATTTTTTTCCCCAGAACATAAAAAACCGGTTTTTTATTACGTTTAAATGGATAAACTTTTTTAAGTTAACCTGCTTGACCAGAAAAGATAAAATTATTCCTGAATGACGCCAGAAGGTAAACCTGAACCGGATCAACATACGGCACGTGAAAATGCTTCTGAAAGCAGCCTGGAAGACGACAGGCTTGTTGCGTCTGCAGTAAAAGGCAATCAGGAGGCATTCCGTAAGCTGATGGAAAAGTACCAGAAGCCGCTCTACTTTCATGTGATCCGGATGGTGAAAGATCCCGAACAGGTTGAAGACCTGATACAGGAAGCATTTGTCAAGGCGTTCGATAATCTTCAGTCGTACAATACCAACTATGCTTTTTCTACATGGCTGTACCGGATTACGACCAACCATACCATTGATTATCTCAGGAAGAAGAAACTGAAGACATTGTCAATTCATGAACCGGTTAAAACCAAAGACGGGGACATGAATGTACAGCTCGAAGATCATGAAGCAGCAACAGACCGTAATATCATCAGAAAACAGCGGCAGGCTATTATCCGGAAAGCTATCAATGATCTTCCTGAAAAATACAGGCAGGTGATTGAAATGAGGCACCTTGAAGAACTGAGTTACCAGGAAATATCTGATGAACTGGATTTACCGCTGGGTACAGTTAAAGCACACATATTTCGGGCAAGAGAAATGCTGTACAAGACACTGAAAGATAAAAGAAATCAATTTTAAAATTTTTTTTGAACATATATTCGCTTTTTTTACGCTTTTAATATATAACAGCACCACTAACGAATAATAGATTAAAAGAGTTATTTATGAAAAAGATACGGTTAATCCCTTTTTTTCCGCTACTGGTTATTTCGCTGCTTGTGGCAGCATGTTCAGATAATTCATCCGGAGTTCCAGATGAAGATCCCCCTGAAGTTCCTGAAACATCACCTGTGGAAGTGGATTTAAGCTACTTCAATGAGGCTGATGCCGGTACAGACGAGGAATACCAGGCTTTTAATACGGCCAGTATTTATGCGCAGACAGGCAGTGCATTCTTATTTAATGGCCTGGGCTTTGGAAGTGTATACCTGAATATGTCTGAAGGCTACGAGCCTGATTTTGATGACGGCTGGTGGGTCTGGACGTATTCTTACCAGGATGAAAATGGCAGTATAACCATTAAAACCACTGCAAGAGAAACCAGTAGTGCTTATGAATGGAAAGTTTATCTTTCAGGCACATTTGATGGTGAAGAAGATCTTGAGGAATTTCTGTTTATAGATGGATATACATCCCTCGATGGCAATAGCGGTGAGTGGAATTACTATATACCGGACCAGGGATCTTCACCAAGCCTGCATTATGAGTGGAATATAACTTCTGAAACTGCATACGAATCAAACTCAACAATCAGATCTGATGATGGTGAGGAGTTTAATGTTGACTATCAGGTAGATGGTGCAGAGAACTGGCTTGAAATGAGCAGCCCCGAAACGGAAGGCGACATTGTGTATCTCTACTGGAATACAGAATCCGGAACAGGGTACTTTGAACAGAATGGTGAAAGACAATGCTGGGACCAGAATTACCAGCAAACAAGCTGCAGCTAACTGCTTTTTAAACCTGAGTTCGATTATAAATTGTAATTAAAAAATTGGGCAAAGTCTCCCCTATCAAGGGGAGATATAGAGGGGTGTTCATCGAATTTTTCCACGTATGAGAAAACATCCCCCTAAATCCCCCTTTGATAAGGGGGACTTTTAGATTCAACGATTATAAATCGAACTCAGGTTTTAAGGGTCTGATGCGATAAATTACGCTTTTCATAAAGAGCCCCGGGGAAGAACGCCTCAGGGCTCTTTTATTTCGGGTTATTCAGATTCTTCTCAACAATTTCCGCATTTTTGGTAAACCACTCATATTTTGCACGGCGTACGGGACTCCCTTCAAAAATTACATTAAATTCATCTTCAGTAATTTCACTCCAGTTTTTTGAGGGGTGGAGTACTTTTTCTCTTGGTTTTAGATCCTCAATGTGTCCATAATCAGCTTTACGATTCCAGGGGCAAACATCCTGACATATATCGCACCCGAACATCCATTCACCCATCTGTTCTTTAAATTCATCGGGGATATTATCTTTCAGTTCAATGGTGAGGTAGGAGATGCATCGGTTTCCATCTACTTTAAAGGGTTCATAGATTGCATCCGTTGGGCAGGCGTCAATACAGCGGGTGCAACTGCCGCAATGATCCGTTTCAGGGGCATCATAAACAAAAGGAATGTCCAGAATCATTTCTCCGATCAGGAACCAGGAGCCGTGTGTTTTATTCAGCAGATTGCTGTTCTTTCCGATCCACCCAAGTCCGGCCCGTTGTGCCCAGGCTTTATCCATCACAGGAGCCGAATCAGTAAAAAATCGCCCGTTTATATTCCCGATTTCATCCTGAACATACCGGAATAGCTTTTTCAGACGGTTTTTAAAAACTTTATGATAGTCGCGTCCCCTGGCATACTTTGCAATTTTTGGAGCTTTTTGACGGGTATCAGCAAGTTCATTTTCCTGAAACCTGTAGCTTGCCAGAACACTGACAACACTTTTGGCTCCGGGAACAAGAACGGTGGGATCTGTTCTTTTATCGAAATTTCGCTGCATCCAGTCCATGGTTCCATGCCGGTTTTGGTGAAGCCATTCTTCAAGCCTGAACGCTTCTTCATCAAGAGCTCCGGCCCTTGCAAAACCGCAGAGATCGAAACCGAGATCCAGCGCTTTGTTTCGGACTTTTATTGTTGCTGCGAGTGTATCCATAAAAATAACTTAGCATAAAAAAATCGTGCAGGGAAGTTTCCATACACGATTTTTGAGATAAATCCAGGATGACGATTGATATGGTTCAATCATTCACCGGATGATGTGAAGTCGTCCGGTGAACAGGCTTGATTTATTTTATTTCAATCAGTTCTACTTCAAAAATAAGTACAGCGCCCGGTGGAATAATACTGCCGGGAGGAGGAGTGCTGCCGTAAGCTAATGCGGCCGGAATAAAGAATTCATACGTTGAGCCTTCTGTCATCAGCTGAACTCCTTCCGTCCATCCGGGAATAACCTGATTCAACGGAAATGTGACACTTTCACCACGCTCACGGGAACTGTCAAATACATCTCCATTAAGCAATTTTCCGGTATAATGAACTTCTACTTCATTTTCGGCGGAAGGGCTGGCTCCGTCACCTTCTTCAATCACCCGGTACTGGAGGCCGGAATCGGTTACATTTACATCTTCATTTTGAGCATTCTCCTCAAGAAATTCACTGCCTTCCTTTTCATGTTCCTCAGCTTCAGCCGCCTGACGTTCCATCTGTGCCATCTGCATTTCCTGCAGGTACGACTGGATAAGCTGCTGCATCTGCATTTGGTCGATTTCCGCAGTATCCTCATCGAGGGCGGTTTGCAAACCAGCTGCAAAATTATCTAAATCGATTTCATGAATGCCTTCATTGGCTAACTGAGATCCATGCAAAAAGCCAAAAGTATAGCTTACTGAATCCTGTCTTGAAGAAAGATCTGCGTCTGGATTTTGACCCGGTGTATTACAGGCCGATAAAAGTAACAGAGCCCCGGTAACAAGAGCACCATATTGAATAAAATATTTCATGTTGTAAACTTTCTGAGCTTATTTTTTTATTGAGCCTTAAAGTAATTCTTTTTAGTTGTTATAAAAAGAATCAGAGGGTATAAGATAAAGACTATAAACTTGAAATTAACTTGTTATATTGTATCAGTAAAAAAAAATCATCCTCTTACTAATTAAAACCATTACCACATTTGAAGTTTACAGATTTTAATCTATCCGAGACTATTTTGGCCGGCCTCAGAGATATACAGTTTAAAGAGCCAACGCCCGTTCAGGAAAAAGCTATTCCAGTTGTTACAAGCGGCAAAGATCTTATTGCCACAGCTCAAACCGGCACCGGTAAAACAGGTGCTTTTGTTATACCCATCATGGAAAGGGTACTGAAAAGCGAGAGAAAAGGTGTTAAAGCTTTAATATTAAGTCCAACAAGGGAACTTGCAACTCAGATTGATGAGCAGATTTTTGCTATTGGTTACCATGCCGGTATATCATCGGCAACGGTTATTGGCGGGAGCGACTTTTCCGTTCAGGCTAAAGCCTTAAAAGCAGGAGTTGATATTATTGTGGCTACCCCGGGTAGGCTGATTGATCAGAATAAGGTGGTGGGTATTGATTTCTCAAACCTTGAATATTTTGTACTGGATGAAGCCGACCGTATGCTTGATATGGGCTTTCTGCCGGATATGAAAAAGATTATTTCATGGCTTCCGCAACAAAGGCAGACTCTGCTTTTCTCAGCTACTATGCCTAACGAAATTCAGCATCTGGCTTCTTCCATTATGAAGGACCCTGAGACGGTGGATATCGAACGGTCAAAACCATCACAGCTGGTTGAACAAAGAGCTTACACCTTGCGCAGCAACCAGAAAATTCCATTAGTTAAAAAAATATTCAAAAGCCTTGAGTGGGAATCCTGTATTATTTTCACATCCACAAAAAAAGGTACAGACGAACTTCAGCGCCTGTTGAAACGCGAGGGTATAAAGGCCGCCAGTATACATGGAGATCGTTCCCAGGATGAACGGAACAGGGCGCTGGCTGCATTTAAAAACGGAGAAGTTCCGGTCATTGTGGCAACGGATGTTCTTGCCCGTGGAATTGACATCAAAGGGGTGTCCATTATTATTAATTATGATGTACCCAATAATACAGATGATTATGTTCACAGAATTGGCAGAACCGGCCGGTATGATAAATCGGGGATTGCGATAACCTTCGTAACCAAACGTGACAGCCGTATTTTCAAAACCATTGAGGATATCAAAGGAAATACGCTGAAAAAAATTGATCTGCCTCAGAATTTCGGTGAAAAATCGGACTTCTCGTGGGGTGAGAATTTTAAGGGCCAGAAACAAAAAGAACAGTCACCAAATAAACAAACTTCATCCAGACGAGATGAAGACAGTAAACAATCCAGGGCTAAACGAGATCGGGATACAGGGGGCAAAGATCGTTCGGAACCCTCATCAGGACGTGGTAAATCTTCAAATGATAAACGACAGTCATCATCTTCACAGCGTAACGAAGGACGAAACCAGAATAAAAATCGTCCGGTTGAAAAGGAAAAGAAAGAAGCTAAAACTCAACAGCAACAGCCATCTCAGAAAAAAGAAGAACCGGTTGAGAAAGTAATCATTCCTCCTACTGTTGATAAAGCAATTGAACGCAATAAGAATGCCCGGAAACCGGCGAAAGGAGTCTGGGGAATATTTAAGAGCCTGATCCCGAAATTTTAGTTTTAGTTTCAGTTGACAATTCTTGGCAATGGGAGAAATTGCCAATTGCAAACTGCGATTATAAACTTTGGAAAGCCCGGTAGGCAGTTGACAAGTGCGGGTTGTGGAAGAATTGTTAACTGTCAATTGAACCTGGTAGCTTTGAAATGATTCAGTAGACAGTTGACAGTTGGCAAGTGCGGGTAATGGAAGAATTGTCAATTGTCAACTGAACCTGGTAGCTTAAAGTAGTTTAGTAGACAGTTGGCAGTTGACAAGTGTGGGCCTTAGTTGAATTGTCAACTGTAAACCGGACCGTAACAGACAAAAATCGAACTTTTTACAAGAAGAAATAAATGCAGCGGATTTATTCAGTCTTAATATGGGCGGGTATTATTTTGCTGATTTTATTCTGGCTGCCGATGCTTTTCTTCCGGTGGTTATTTGAAAGAGATCATACAAAATACAAAACAGGAAAATTGTTCAGAAAGCTGGGCCTTTCTATTTCGCGTATCAACCCCAACTGGAATGTATCGATTGAAGGAGAGGAGAAAATTAACGACCGCAGGCCCTATGTTATTATCAGTAATCATCTTTCAAATGCGGATATTCCGGTCATATCAAATCTTCCATGGGAAATGAAATGGGTAGCAAAAAAAGAACTTTTTGATTTGCCGGTTGTTGGCTGGATGATGAAAATGGCAGGCGATATTTCAGTGGACAGATCCTCATCAAATAAACGATTGGGCGTATTTAAACAGTGCCGGCATTATTTACATAACCATATTTCAGTCATGTTCTTTCCGGAAGGAACCCGTTCAAGATCCGGGAAACTGAGCCGGTTTGCCCCCGGTGCTTTTGACCTGGCTATCAGGGAAAATATCCCTGTACTGCCAATTGTTCTGGATGGTACTCAGGGTTGTCTGCCGACAGAAACCTGGGTTTTTAAGCCCGATGTTTACGTAAAAATGAAAGTTCTGGAGCCTGTTGATACTACTTCATTTTCCAATGGGGAAACAAACCTGCTGATGAAAGAGGTTCGTTCTAAAATGGCAGTTCAGCTTGCTGAATGGCGGCAGGCACCTCTTCACGAAGTGGATGCTACAGTTCCTCTTCCACAGGCTGATGATGTGTAAAATCATCAGACGGCTGCCGGTTCTTTGTTAACTGCCAGGCCAGAAGAATCCCACCAAGTGACAACACCAGGGCAGTAATTGGATAAAATAAAGCTTCCTGGCCCATCAGAAGATGAAGCTGTCCGTACCTGAGAAACAAAACCAGGGCGATAAGCAGAGAAACAGTTACAACCCGGTGATCCCGGCCATAGGTTAACCCAAACATAGACCCAAAAAATGCTGCAAAACCAGCTATCAATGTAAGCATCAGGGGCCAAAAGATACCGGGATATGCAGTATAGGCGATCATCATAATGTCGTGCTGCATGTACAGGGAGACAACCACTCTTGAAAATGAATCAATCGCTATAATAATTGCGAGCCCAACGAAACTTCCCAATATGCTTTTTTTCATTGCCGGATTTTTTAAAGTGAGATACTAAAATTCTGTTAAATAATATCATTGAGATTCGTCTTTTACTATAACAGAAGTTCAGGAAAAAAATTCAGAATAAAAACATACAAGGATGTGGAGTGCCCCGCTGCCGCTCGCGTTGAACTGCGCCAAAGGCATCCCATTGGGGTTGAACCGTTGAGAGTTTTTTCTTGCGCTCTGTAGACAGTTTCGCTATACAGTTCTACGCTCCGCTTCGAATCAGAATTACATGATTCCGGGCTTGCAGATGGTAAAATTTTGCGGATCATTTGATGTTTTAAATAAAAATGGGTCTTTTCTGTTCAACCCTCTCCGGGGTTGCTGGCTGTGTGGCGTCTTTCTGACCCCGGATTGTATCCGGGGCTATTCGCGTTCAATCCGCCCCGGCGGATTGGTGGGCGTTGATTAAAATTTTCCGCATTGATGGTTTCCGGCTATAAACAATAACTCTTGGAATAGATTTTCCATATTCTGGTAAATATCTCCTTTCCGTGGGTGTTCTATTATAATCTATACTTTGATAGTCATTTTAAAAATTCGAACTCCGGTTTAAATCTCATCCCCAAAACACCGAAGGTGTTCAATATGATTAGCCACCGGTGCAACCGGTGGAATAGATAGAAGGTAACAAAGACAACCCCGAAGCGGGTTGAACCGGTTCTGAACAAAGATTTCTTTCGGAAATATTTCTGCCTCTTTGCTCGCGTTTGAATAGTTGAACTGATAAGGCAAATTTTTCTGTTCTTCCATACCACAAGACTTTAGACTTTTGTATCTTCGTAACCTTCAAAAAAATGAATATTAACAATAATCATATACATGCCCGAAAACGATTTTTTAGAACCGGTAGGAGATAGTAATTCATCAGAAAAGCAGTTAATGGAATCTCCGAAAATGCAGGAGATAGCTGCAGAAGTAATTGAACTTCATGGAATTGAAATGGGTCCTGCACAGGTGGGGTACCTTCTTGTTTACCCGAATATATCCAAGCAGCGTGCAGCCAAATGCATGAAAGCCACAAGAGAAGTGAAACATTATTCCGGAAATGATTACCTGGTTGAAATTTCAGGTGATTTATGGGACATGCTTGATGCGGATACAAAAAAGATGCTTCTCTACCATCAGTTGTTGCATATAGATCCTATTTTTAAAGCGAAAAACCAGGAATGGAAAATGCAGATCCGCAAACCGGACTTTTCCGATTACTATGAAATCAATGATAAGTTCGGCAACGAGTGGTATAAAACCATTCAGGCTACTGTTTCCTCTCTGCATGATCTGGATCCCCGGCAGGAAGGTAAGGTGTCGGTGTAGTTTTACAGTTGACAAGCTTTCCACTACGGCACTTGTCAACTGCCAACTGTTTAGTAAACCCATATCAGGCTACTGGATGCAGTTTACAGTTGACAATTCCTTAACTACCCATATTTGTCAACTGTCAACTGTATACTGGGTTTTCCAAAGCTTATAATCGCAGTTTACAGTTGAAAATCCCTCCACTACCCACACTGTCACCTGCCGACACCGAACCTTTTATTAGAAAATTCATGTCCGTGAACGGTTACTTTATTCAGCCGCCACAACAGCTTATCGAAGAATGATATGGGATGTTCAAACCGAATCATTTTATGTGCCATTCTGTGCAGCGTTTTATCCACACTGTCCACATCTTTAAAATCCAGAATAACCATCTTTCCGAAACTTTGAATGGCTTTCAGCAGGTATCGCGACTGGGGAGTGGCATACCGGGTGCCTGAATAGGTGTAAGCAGTATATTCTCCGCAAAGAACATCCCCGTTAAAAAAATAAATATTTTTTTCTGTGCCTGTTGAATCAAAAAAGGCATCAATATTTTTATAGGTCTGTTCTTCATTTGGTGAGACAATTCCCCGCAGGTCCACATGAGCAAGTTCACCTACTGATTTTTCCAGATCTTTCAGAAAGGGTTCTTTTGCTTTTTTGTAAGGGCCCGCGAGTAACAACAGGTAGTACGGATCTGTTTTTACGCCTCTGAGAGATTCCAGGTAATCCGGAATATTTTTATCACTGTAGTGAACAGGTTCTGATTCTGCTTTTTGATTCATTCCTTAACTATCTGTTAATATTCTGTTGATTTATGAAGTATAACAGATAACAGGTGAGCCCGCAAAGAAAAGGCGGTTTAAGATATGAAATAAATGGAGCCCGGGCGGAAGCCCCGGGCAATGAGGAAATCTACTGCTTGGCCCGGCGTCCATTAATCGTTCTGGTCGTTGTATGCCCGGACGGCGTCTCAACAATGATTGTAAAACTGCCATCGGTGTCAACAACACGGTCCGGATCTGAATCGGAAATCGTCACAGAAAATTCAGTGGTTCCCGGTCCGGGATCGAAATAGTCACCTAACTGGATTCCTGTAATATCACCGCTGGCAACTAATCCTTCACCAGTCTCAACAGAGATCTGTGTATTAGCTGCCATCGGATATCCATTCAAATCATTGATGACTACATCAAAGGTCTGGCTTCCCGCGTTGGAAACATCAAGAAAATCAGGATTTACAGAAATACTAGCCCGGGGAGTTGTGAGCAGCATGGTCATTGTTTCTTCGATATAATTATTATCTCTGTCTACAGTTTGAGCCACAATATCGATAAAACCGACTCCCATTGGATGCCCGGAAGGATTACTGCCGTTGGCTGATAGATTAACCGTTGCATACCCATTTGCATTGGTAGCTGCGCTTCCATTTACCAGCCCGCCGTTTGAGGCAGAGAAATAGACGGCGGTGCCTTCTTTAACCGGGTTTCCTTTTAAATCTCCCACACTGGCCGTAATAGGATTAGTATGATTTTCCGCGATAAGGTTATACGCATCAAAATTATAAACCCTGGGCCCTACGTTAAAATTCTCTTCATGCGGAAAGCCGCTGCTGATGGATACCAGTACAGGTGTTGAACGAATCGTAAGGCCTACTTCAGGGCGTTCAATGACGGCTTCAACACGGACAGTACCTGAAGAATCTCCGCTAAACAGGTTTGTGGTAACTGTCCCGGAAGAATTGGTTTCACCGAACTCGGGAGTTATGCTTTCTCCGCCGCCGGGGCCCCGGATAATTTCAAAACCCATTTCAAAACCCTGTCCCACGGTCCGGCCGGCTGAATCCTGAACGGCAAACGTAAATGCCGTGTTAACCGTCCCGCCTGTTTCCGCAACATTAATTGTATTGCTGCTAAGGGATTTCAGGATAATGGCAGCAGGCCCGGCAGCCTCACCTCCAACTGAGTCACTATCATCCGGCTGTTCATCTTGATTACCATCATCTAACCCGATAGGAGGGGCTTCAATATTCCGTTCAGGGACAGCTACAAGAGATATGGTTTCAACACTGTATCCTTCTTTTGTGGCTTCTATAACAATATCTGTCACCTCATCAACCTGAACATTCTCAAATAAATATTCACCGCTTTCATCAGTTCCGGTCAGCTGACGTAATTCCTCCGGTGCGGTAATCTGAACGATTGCGTTTTCAATAGCCGATTCCGTACGCTGGTTAATTACCTCGCCGGAGATGGTAATCGGATCTGCATCTGAAGAGGCGGTAAAATCGCACGACAGAAGAAGAACTGATGATAAAATAAAGATAATGGAAAAGAGAAAAAGCCGTTTCATAGTTAGCCAGATAGTTCTAAAGTTTATATAAAGATGCTGTAAACAGGCAGTTGTTACAAATAAATATTTATCTGTATTCAGTGAAAATAAAAAGAGAAGATAGTGGAGGGGAAGGTAGGCCACTGATTTTATAAACTCAAAGAAAGAAAAGAATTTGCCGCGGTGGGCAGGGCAGGGCAGGGCAGGCAGATCGAAAATCAAAAACCGGATATCTGCAATATTCAATCGGTTTTGATATTCGATATCCATTGCAGATTTTTAATGTCAGGACAGTCACAGACAACAACTCAAAATCTCAAGACTAAGTCTGTACCCGGGAAGAGACTTCCAGATTCGCATTTGCTCATTTCCCTGGCTTCCGCTCAGCGGGACAGGCTTCTCGTCCCCGATGCACAAAAATTGTCTCCAGTCTCAATACTAAAATCTCATTATCTGAAAAAGTACCCGGGAAGGGACTCGAACCCTTACGACATTGCTGCCACTGGATTTTGAATCCAGCGCGTCTACCAATTCCGCCACCCGGGCATTTGCAGAAGAAACAAAGATAAGAAGAGCAGGGGATAATGAAAATCTGTTTTTATCAGGAATTATAGCTCTTTCAAAAATTATGAACGATTTATGATTTTTTTTACGCATTACAAAATGAGAGCTTTTGAAAAAATTTAAATCTGTATTTTCTGATTTTATGATGTAAATCAACCCGAAAAGGTAAAAATACAATTAATCTAATCTTTCATTTTCAGAATTATTAATTATTGTTTCTAAATTATTTACTCAACTTTTTTTTAAATGTAACATTAGAATATTAGAAATTTCTAATGTAAAAGTTGCATCTTATTATTTGGCTGTCTAATATTGTTCGCAGATTGTGTAAAGACTTTTGTTTGGCAATAAATTTTTCTGAAACAATCTGTAACATTTTACAATTCGAACTCTCTTTAAGGGGAACATTCGTTTTTTTTAAACCATAACCAAAAAAGGTAACAAAATGGGTCAACAACAATTATTACTTGTAATTCTCGTAACAATCATCGTGGGTATCGCGACGGTTGTAGCTATTAATGTATTCGGTACGAGCGCGGCTTCTGCTAACGTAGATGCTGTTCGTAACGATGTACTTGGAATCGCATCCTCAGCACAAGGCTGGTATATTAAGCCAACGATGATGGGCGGTGGAGGAAATTCTTTTGGTCCTGATCCTACAACCGGCCGGGAGATGACTTTTGCTGACTTTAACTTCTCAGCAGATAGTATTAGTACTGATGGGTTGTCTGCTATAAACATGAATGGAAAATATGTTATAGTAAATGCTGATCAATCTTTCACAATTACTGCACATCCTGCAAGTGATGATGATTATGATGCTTCGGCTGGATTCAGCGCTACCGCATCAGATCCGTTAGAGGCAACAGTAACAAAGGGAAGTGTTGATTGGACCCAGTAGCCCTTGATAGAATCATTCTCTTTGAAAAATAGTTAACTAAAAAGCCCAAATTATTTTTGGGCTTTTTTATTTATTTTTTATTCTAAGTTATGAAGCATTTACTAACAATTTTTGTTTTTTCTCTCCTCATTTCTTGTACTTCCAATGAAAAGAACCTTTCAAATGTGAGTTTTTTTCCCAGTCTGGAAGAGCAAAACGGCTTATTCTATAAGAGCAATTTTAATACACCTTTTACCGGCTCCACAGAATCTACTTATTCTGACGGAGGGCCTTATGTTTCAGCAACTTTTAAAGAAGGTAAATTTCATGGAATATATACTGCATGGTATTTTAACGGACAAAAAATGGGTGAAACACATTATAGAAATGGCAAAAAAGAAGGAATGGCAACAGCATGGCATGAAAATGGAAGAAAAGCCAGTGAAGTAAAATTTCTAAATGACGAGAGACAAGGTAAACTTGAAGTATTCCATCCCACAGGCGAAAAAAGTACCGAAGCTTTTTTTAAAGCCGATGAATTAGACAGCACAATTACACAATGGGATGTGGATGGTAATGTTATATCGGTTGAGGTGTATGAAGAGGGGGTGTTAATTGAATAACAAAATAATTTATGGTATTGCTAACCCAAAGTTTTCTTAAGTTTTGAACGAAGATTTAAGAGTTTTCAGGAAGTCTCTGACTCGCATTAAGGCTCAGATGGAATTAGTTGAAAGCTTTTCAGTCACCACTCCGCTAAAGACTGAAAAGATTAATGGACCTGTTTTTTAAGTTGTAGTATTGACTAATAAGGAAGTCATTTTTAGGTAGATCCTTCACCGCCATTCGGCGAGTCAAGATGAAAGGGTAGTAAGTAATTACCGATTTTGCCGCCTTTGGCGGTATTAAGGTTGTTATCCGCGCCCGCTGTAATGCGGAACGGAGCGAAGCATCTTTGGGAATTAAGCACAGATGCATTCTAGAGACCCTTCAGTTGCATGCGTGCTTTTTTGTCTCGTTTTCATTACGTAGTTCCGGCTGCGTAACACCCCACTGGAAGCTCCTGCTTCCACTCATAAACCAAGTTGGAGAATTAGCCTGATCCAAATATTAACTTTTAGTATCAGGAAATTTAAAATCAGCCGGATGTTCAGGATTTAAATCTACTACTCAAATATTCCCTTAACCCCTTATCTCTAACCAAAGATGCCCAAACATTAGCTATTTTTCCTAATAAAATAGCGGCATAGCTCGGTCTTGCGGTCAGCGATATTAATTTCGCAATCCATGGCATAGCGGCTGTAGGGTTTTGGTTTTTGATGGTTGTCCGGGGCTTGTCCAGATTTACTTTGTCGGCCGCATGATGAGAATTGCAAAACAATGTGAGTGACTTCAGCCAAAGAATTCAGATCAGAACAATGGCTATACAATTTGCTCAATTTCAAAAACAAAAATATCTAATTCACCTCTTTACCTTTTGCATTTCAAACCAAACCCTGCCTATATTCCTTCTTGAGACTTGAGAGGCTCTCAAGTCTCACATCTCACTACTGCAAAGGGTTTATAGCTCAGTTGGTTAGAGCGCATCGTTGACATCGATGAGGTCGGCAGTTCGAATCTGCCTAAACCCACCACAAAGGTTCCACCAAAGGCGTCCCTGCGGGAGAATCCTGTTAAACCCACACCTTCTTGTGGAACTGTTTGCAGAATGTTATAAAAGCCTTAACTATTTAAGGATTACCCGCGAACACAGTGAGTACTCTACACTCTCTGTGGAATTGTTGAATCGTTGAACTGTATGCAGACATAGCAATAAACTCTCAACGGTTCAACAGTTCAACGCGAACAGCAGTGAGCACTAAACATTCCTTCAAATCTCAATACTCACTACCAGATACTTAATACTTTTCTTTCAGCTGACCTGAAAGCTTCGTATTTTTCGGTTCTTTGAATTTTTAAAAGAATTATGCTGAACAGAAGAGCCGCACGGGAAGCCGCACTGAAATCTATTTACGCTGTTGAAGTAGGAGATAACAGCACAACAGAGGTGATAAAAAATATCATAAAAAGTACCCTTAAGGATGATACAACCTCAGTCAAATTCGCGGAAAAATTGCTGCTTGTTACGGCGGGTGACGCGAAAAGCCATGATAAAATCATCCAAAAACACATCAATAACTGGGAAGTAAACCGGCTGGCGATGATGGATAAACTGATCCTGCGAATGGCCATCTCTGAATTCCTCTATTTTGAAGAAGTTCCAACAAAAGTCACCATCAACGAAGCCATAGAACTGGCAAAAAGCTATTCCACCCGGAAAAGCGGTAACTTTGTAAACGGAATTCTGGATGCTGTTTTGAAGGATCTCAGTGAAGAGAAAAAAATCGTTAAAAAAGGCAGAGGGTTAATCGAAAATTCCAGGAATGAATGAGTAAAAACATCGTAGCCATCGGCGATATACATGGTTGTGCACGCTCTTTGAAATCTCTCTGGAAAAAACTGGAACCGTATAAGGATGCACTCCATGTTTTTATTGGTGATTACATCGACAGAGGGCCCTCGTCAAAAGAAGTAGTGGATTTTCTTCTGGATGCCCGCCGCGAAAGAGAGTGCATTTTTCTGAGGGGTAACCATGAACAGATGCTGCTGGACGCGCTGTATAAAAATGATATCACAAACTGGATTTTTAACGGCGGTGAGACCACACTTAAATCATATAACGGGGTTCAGAGTGCAGCTCAGCTGCCTGGTGATCATATAACATTTTA
This sequence comes from Balneolaceae bacterium, assembly GCA_040882525.1. Taxonomy (GTDB): domain Bacteria; phylum Bacteroidota; class Rhodothermia; order Balneolales; family Balneolaceae; genus Rhodohalobacter. Next base: position 39,045 of record JBBEBD010000006.1, read on the forward strand.
TGAAGAAACGCTCCCTTATTTTGAATCTGACGATTATTTTTTTGTGCATGCCGGTATACCTCCTCATCAAACCATTGAAGCCAGCAAAGATGATCCCGCAGCCAAAGATTTTTTTCTCTGGGGCAGAGAGCACCTGAACGCTTTTGAGACACCCTGGGAAAAAACCGTAGTGTTTGGCCATACTCCGAGGCCTCATCCCATCAAAAAAACAAACATGATTGGCATTGATACCGGTTGTGTGTACAACAAGCTTGGTTATGGGAAATTAACCGCTGTTGTACTGCCTGAAACTGTTTTTATACAACAAATATCTCTTGATTAACTTTTTACTTAACAAAACTTTATGAGTTTAAAATGTGGAATTGTAGGTTTGCCAAATGTTGGTAAATCCACACTTTTTAATGCGCTGAGTGATGCAGGGGCTGAATCAGCTAATTTTCCTTTTTGTACGATTGACCCAAATGTGGGCCTGGTTCCCGTACCTGATCAACGCCTTGAAAACCTGGCGAAACTTGTGGACCCCAAACAGACTCTTCCCGCAACCATTGAGTTTGTTGACATTGCCGGACTGGTAAAAGGAGCATCCGAAGGAAAAGGGAAGGGGAACGCGTTTTTGTCGCACATTCGTGAAGTGGATTTAATTGTGCACGTGGTACGCTGTTTTGATGATGATGATATTATTCATGTTGAAGGATCCATCGACCCGGAACGTGATATTCATATCATTGAAGATGAATTGATTTTAAAAGACCTTGAATCGGTAGAAAAAAGGGTTGAAACACTCAAAAAACAATCCAAGAGCGGTGACAAAAAAATGATGGCTCAGCTGGAAACCGTAAAACGGCTGGCCGCTCACCTGGAATCGGGATATACGGCACGTACCTTTGAGACAGACAAGGATGATAAAGCTGCATATCATGATTTATCTCTTCTTTCTGATAAAGTGGTTTTATATGCATGTAATGTATCTGAAAATGATGTGAATGAAGGGAATAAATATGTTGATACCGTAAAAGAGATCGCCTCTCGTTTTGATGACCGGGTGGTCATATTTTGTGCAAAAATTGAAGCGGAAATCGCCGAGCTTGATGAGGATGAAAAAGAGATGTTTCTTGAGGAACTCGGTTTAAAAGATGCCGGTCTGGACCGCCTGATTCGTGCTGCATACGAAAAACTTGGCCTGATCACCTATTTCACGGCGGGCCCTAAAGAGGTGAGAGCGTGGACTATCAAAAAGGGGACCAAAGCTCCGCAGGCGGCCGGTGTGATTCATACCGATTTTGAAAGAGGGTTTATACGTGCGGAAACTATTGCCTATAATGATTATATGGAGCTGGGATCTGAAAAGGCGGCAAAAGAAGCCGGAAAGATGCGCCAGGAAGGAAAAGAGTACGTGGTGGCAGACGGAGATGTGATGTTGTTCAGGTTTAATGTTTAATGATTAATGATTGAATATCGAAGAATTTTGATTTGGATGCAGACCATAAATCGCAAATCTGCTCTGACTCAAATGCCTGTACCTGTTCAACCCGCTTCGGGGTTGTCCGTATTTTGCCATTCGTTTCCCCTCGGTTGCACCGGGGGCTATTCATGTTGAACACCTTTGGTGTTCTGTACCCGGTTCTCATTACTCTGATCAATGGCTTAATCGTTTAAAGGATCCACAAACGTTGGGCTATTATTTACATATCACATTTCTTGAATTGTCCTGTTCATCACAGGAGATGAAGTTATATAACCCGGATCAATTCAGGCAAAATATCCCAATCCGCCGGGGCGGATTGAATGTGAATAGCCCCGGATGCAATCCGGGGTCAGAGATTTACCCCACATCCGTCAACCCCGGAGTGGGTTGAAACAGGAGAGAGATTAAGAAGCTTGAATTATTTGCTCGATAATAGATTTTGAAATGGCGTATCTATTAAGAATTAATCTTTTTCTGGAGAGATAAATTTTCGCACATAATCTTATTCAACCCGCCTCCGCGGGTTGTTCCGTGCGGACACGATTCTTACCCCCGGTTGCACCGGGGGCTATTCATGTTGAACACCTTTGGTGTTCTGTACCCGGTTCTCATTACTCTGATCAATGGCTTAATCGTTTAAAGGATCCACAAACGTTGGGCTATTATTTACATATCACATTTCTTGAATTGTCCTGTTCATCACAGGAGATGAAGTTATATAACCCGGATCAATTCAGGCAAAATATCCCAATCCGCCGGGGCGGATTGAATGTGAATAGCCCCGGATGCAATCCGGGGTCAGAGATTTACCCCACATCCGTCAACCCCGGAGTGGGTTGAAACAGGAGAGGAATTAGAAGCTTGATTTATTTGCAGCTCAACATCATATTAAAACTTCCACTCCCACTAAACCAAATATATGATATGAGCACCTATACACAGTTTTTATATCAGATGGTATTCAGTACCAAAAATCGGCAGAAAGTATTATATAAAGAAAACAGAGATAGATTATTTAAATACATTTGGGGTGTTCTGAAAAATAAGAATTGCCACTTATATCGTATGAATGGAGTAGAAGATCACCTTCATATTGTAACACATATTCATTCCGTCCAGACGGTTTCAGCTCTGATAAAAGATATAAAATTGAGCAGTAGTGAATTCATCAAAAAAGAAAATTTGTTTCCTGATTTTAATGGCTGGCAACGAGGATATGGGGCTTTTACCTATTCAATTAAAGATAAAGATCGATTGATTGAATACGTTAAAAATCAGGAAAAACATCATCAAACGGTTACATTCCGGGAAGAATACATTGCATTACTAAAGGAACATGAAATAGATTTCGATGAACGTTTTTTATTTTGAATCATATTTGATTGACGGGCCTAATCTGATTTTGATAGGGAACCTTCTTTCAGGAGAGATAAATTTTCGCACATAATCTTATTCAACCCGCCTCCGCGGGTTGTTCCGTGCGGACACGATTCTTACCCCCGGTTGCACCGGGGGCTATTCATGTTGAACACCTTTGGTGTTCTGTACCCGGTTCTCATTACTCTGATCAATGGCTTAATCGTTTAAAGGATCCACAAACGTTGGGCTATTATTTACATATCACATTTCTTGAATTGTCCTGTTCATCACAGGAGATGAAGTTATATAACCCGGATCAATTCAGGCAAAATATCCCAATCCGCCGGGGCGGATTGAATGTGAATAGCCCCGGATGCAATCCGGGGTCAGAGATTTACCCCACATCCGTCAACCCCGGAGTGGGTTGAACAGGAGAGGAATTAGAAGCTTGAATTATTTACAACTCAATATGATAGAAGAATATATTAGGAAAGCTAAAGGAACATGAAATAGATTTTGAAATGGCGTATTCTGTTGAAAATTTATCTTTTTCTCTGGAGAGATAAATTTTCGCACATAATCTTATTCAACGCCTCCGCGGGTTGTTCCGTGCGGACACGATTCTTACCCCCGGTTGCACCGGGTGCTATTCGTCTTGAACACCTTCGGTATTCTGACACAGAATAATTTCAGTTCAAGATGGGCTACAGCTTATTCCAGTTCTTCTATAACTTCTGGTATTTTAAACTGAATCTTTATGGTATCAGCAGGAACCTTTTCAGGTTCGATGCGGTCATGAACCACCCATGCATCAGGGTAGCGCTGTTTTAAAAGCCTGGAAAATTCAATCGCTGTATCCCGGTCATGAAAATCTCCGGCATGTACCCTGTAATAGGGAGGCCGGAAGAAAATATAAGCGTCAGCCTGATATCCTGTAATTACAGAATCAGCCCAGGCAACAAAATTATCTTTCGTGCTATCGGCATGAACAACATCACGGGTAGACGCAATTTGTACCCTAAAACCGGCGTACTCGTCCACTTCCTCTTCTTCCTGTACAACTTCCCTCAGAAATACTTCAGGCATATCATGTTCCAGATGTTCAAACTGGTCAGACAACTGGTTTCGGGTAGCAAGGAGCGTTCTTTCAAAATCATCCAGGTTCTCCATCACAAATTCATCTACAACTTCATCCGATACATCAATATAAGGTACTGGTTCATCACTCTCCGTAACCGATTCAGTTGTTGAACAGCTAATAACAAAGGAGGCAAGCAAAATTATATAAGTAAATGTTTTCATCATATTAATTACATCCCAACCGGATGCCATGTTGTTTTAATTTCCTGGAATTCTAAAATCTGATAAGGGTTTTCATGAACATCATCAAACCAATCTTCTGTGGAATAATGAACCACACGTTTTACGCTTATAGATGCATTTTCATCAATAAGTTTCCGTAAATCTTTGGTATCAGCAGCATTCAATACAGCATTTATATCCATATGGCTGCTAAGGGGATCAACCATCTCATTTCTGAAGCCTGTCAGGATATTTGCAACGCCCCCCGGTACATCAGAAGCATGCATCACTTCACCGAAACTTACAGCCGGCAGCGGATTTTTTTCGGAAGCCAGAATAACGCAGCAATTTCCACCTGCTATTACAGGTGCAAGAAGAGAAATCAAAGACAGGAGAGGGTTTTCTTCCGGCGTAATAATTCCAACAGTTCCGGTAGGTTCAGGCAAACTGAAATTAAAGTGAGAACTTGCAACCGGATTTACAGTACCAAAAATCTGGCTGTATTTGTCGGTCCAGCCGGCATAATAAATGAGCCGGTCTATCGAATATTCAACTTCCAGCCGTGCTTCATCTTCTGAACTTCCGGAGAGTTGTATTTCATGAATAAACTGATCTTTCCGGCCTTCCAGCATTTCAGCAATTCGGTATAATATCTGTCCCCGGTTATACGCAGAACGACTGCTCCAGCCTTTAAAAGCTGACCGTGCGGCAAGTACAGCATCTCTTACATCTTTACGGGTGCACCTGCAAATATTGGCTGCGGCCTGTCCCTTTGAATCAAGCATTTGGTAAGTTCTTGCAGATTCACTTCGAGGAAAATTCCCGCCCACATACGTTTTATAGGTTTTTAATATTTCAATTCTGTCAGACATGATTGATTTTTCTGTTCAAATATTTTCAGTGCAGATGAACATAATTATAGAGTCCGTGTAAACCGCCTTCGCGGCCCATGCCGCTTTCTTTGTATCCTCCAAAAGGAGATGTTGGGTCGAATTTGTTGTAGGTATTAGACCAGATCACTCCGGAGCGTACCTGTTGTCCTGTTTTAAATATTTTGGATCCCTTGTCTGTCCAAATTCCACCTGCCAGTCCGTAAGAGGTGTTGTTAGCTTTCTCAATAGCCTCATCAGGTGTTCTGAAAGTCTGAATCGTTAAAACCGGCCCGAATATTTCTTCCTGTACTATTCTGTTGCTTTGTGCCACACCCGTGAAGATAGTGGGCCTGCAAAAGTATCCTTTTTCTGGTATTGAGCAGCTGCTTTGATGAAATTCAGCACCTTCTTTTTTCCCGATTTCAAGATATTCCTGAATTTTTTTGAACTGCATCCTGGAATTGATTGCTCCTATATCGGTATTTTTGTCCAGCGGGTTTCCTACTCTCAGAGTTTCTATACGGCGTTTCAATTTCGAGATGAGCCTGTCGGAAATTCCCTCCTGTACCAATAAACGTGAACCGGCACAACATACGTGGCCCTGGTTAAAAAAGATGGCATTCACAATTCCTTCAACGGTTTGATCCAGAGGAGCATCCTCAAAAACAATATTTGCACCTTTGCCGCCCAGTTCCAGGGTAAATTTCTTTTTGGTACCTGCCAGTGAATTTTGAATGTGTTTACCTACTTCCGTTGAACCGGTAAAAGCAATTTTATCCACACCGGAATGATCAACTACAGCTGCACCGGTAGATCCGGCACCGGTAACAATATTAACAACACCTTCCGGTAAATCTGCATCACAACAAATTTCTGCAAATTTTAAAGCCGTTAACGGTGTCGTTTCGGCCGGTTTTAAAACCACAGTATTTCCGGTTGCAAGGGCAGGTGCAATTTTCCATGACAACATCAGCAAGGGGAAGTTCCAGGGAATGATTTGTCCGCACACTCCAACCGGTTCAGGTGTTCGCCCCGGGAATGCATACTCAAGTTTGTCTGCCCAGCCTGCATAATAAAAAAAATAAGCCGCTGCCAGAGGCACATCCACATCACGCGATTCGCGAATAGGTTTCCCACCGTCTATAGATTCACAAATAGCCAGTTCACGGGAGCGTTCCTGCAGCATCCGTGCAAGCCTGTAGATATACTTTCCGCGTTCCTTTCCAGGTAGTTTACCCCACTCACTGTTATATGCTCTGCGGGCGGCTTTTACAGCTTTATCAATATCTTCAGAAGTGCCTTCCGCAAATTCAAAAATTGTTTCCTCTGTGGCCGGGTTTGTGGACTTCATGTAGCGTTTTTTTACAGGAGGTACAAAATCACCGCCAATAAAAAGATCATATTGGTCTCTGATTTCCACATGATCAGAACTTTCCGGTGCCTCACTGTATTCTCCGAAAGAAGCAAATTCAGGTTTCAGGTCAGCATTCGGTGAAGAGGCTTTTGATGTTCCGTTACCTGATTCTTCTACCGTTATATTAGGATTGTCTGACATTGTTGATATTCGAAATTGAAAATTGGCAAACTTGTTGACGACTACTAAAATTCAAATGGTATCCCGCGACTCTGCCAGGAGCTACCGCACATTGGCAGGTCGCTGTTCATTTTAATCATCAGAAAAATAGTAAGAACTTTGATAAACGCCGGTTTTTTGTTTAACAATTTGCATTAACAGGTCGTTGGCCAATGAACTGGCACCAAACCGAAAAAATTCAGGCGTGAGCCAGTTAGTGCCAAGGGTTTCATTTACCAGAACGAGATATTGCAGGGCTTGTTTTGCTTTTCGAATTCCACCAGCCGGTTTCATACCTACCATTTTTCCTGTTTTTTCGTGAAAATCGCGGATAGCTTCAAGCATAACAAGAGTTACAGGCTGGGTGGCAGCCGGTGAAATTTTTCCGGTTGATGTTTTAATAAAATCAGCCCCGGCATACATAGCAATATCACTTGCTTTACGAACATTTTCATATGTTTCGAGTTCACCCGTTTCTAAAATTACTTTCAGGTGTGCTTCACCACAAGCCTTCTTAACAGCAGCAATTTCATCAAAAATAAAAGAGTAATTGCCTTTTAAAAATTCACCTCGTGAAATGACCATATCAATTTCATCCGCCCCCTGTTCTACAGCAAATTTTGTGTCTTCCAGTTTCACTTTCAGCTGAGCCATTCCACTGGGAAAAGCCGTGGCAACGCTTGCCACTTTAATATTTGTACCCTGCAATGCTTTTTTTGCTGTGGCCACCTTATTTGGATAAACACAAACTGCCGCGACTGTTGGTAATTCTTCTTTTAAAGGTGCATATGGCTGGCGTGCCTTGCTGCAGAGCTGACGTATCTTTCCATCAGAATCCTTTCCCTCCAGGGTGGTCAGGTCTATCATGCTCAAAGCAAGTTTGAGCCCCTGCATTTTTGATTCCTTTTTAATACTGCGCCTATTTAACCGGTAGACACGCTCTTCAACACCTGTTTTATCAATAGGGATGGTTAGATTAAAGTCGGGCAGTGAGATTGTATTCATGCAAAAAGCCGGATTTTATTAATACTATAATGTACGGATTATCAATACCTGTAGAAAGGAGGGAAAGCAAAATGAATAGGCAGATAAGTAACTTCTTCAAAGAATTTAATTCCTATCTTAACTGAGCTGAAAAACTCTTTATAAAAGAACCTTTGAAAACTTGAAGAAGTTATATGAAATACGTAATTTGGCGTAATTTATAATTCAATATGGCGTAAATTATGGATAAGGCAGAAAACCCATATCACAAATCAAAAGAAAAAGAGCTCGATCAAAATATAGTAAAAGAACCCTATATCGCATGGGGTCTTCCTGAGGCTGCTTTAAAAATCAGTAAAGGCCTTGCAACTGATATTTTAAAAACCGTACAAACCCGGTTAAATTTGTCGAATATTGAACTCAGCGGAATTTTGATGATTTCTCCCCGTACTCTTGATCGCCGGAAAAAAGAAGAAAAACTACCACCAGACGAATCAGAGCGCAGCTACAGAATCGCACGCCTAACGGATTTAGCAAATGAGGTAATCGGAGGAATGGACGATGTTTCAGTGTGGTTTAAAGAACCAAATTTTGCCCTGAACAATCAAAAACCTATCGATATTGTTAAAACAGAACCGGGTGCTCGCCTGGTGGAACGGGTATTAAACCAGGTAAAACATGGTATTACGGTTTAGCCATGCATACCCGCGTTTGGCGAATTTGCCATGAGCAGTACCAGGACAGTGCTTTTTCCGGGGAAGGCGCACGAAAATACGGCGGGAGATTTAACACCGAAGGCAACTCCGCTGTTTATACTTCCGGATTCCTTTCACTTGCCCTGCTTGAAATGCTGGTTCAGGTAAATAAAAGATCTATTTTATCAAACTTTGTGATGATTTCAGCAGATATACCGGAACATTTCATTTATTCACCTGATGAGTCTGTGCTTCCTGAAAAATGGAATCAAATACCTTACGAAAAAGAGTCGCAATTGTTTGGTGATAAATGGCTTGCCGCCCCGGATGCTGCACCAGTTCTTAAAATCCCAAGTGTTGTTGTTCCAACAGAGTTTAACTATGTAATCAACCCACTGCATTCCGCAGTTAAAGACTGGACATATTCCAGTCCTGAGAACCTGCCTTTTGACAGACGTTTAAAGTGAGAGAAATCGAAAGACCGGTTTTTACTGGTATTACGTTTTAGGACCAGCCACCAGCAATTCTTTACTTGCCTGGTCCGCAAAGGCATCAAAATTTTCTTTGAACATTCCGGCGAGTTCAGAAGCCTTTTGATCATAAGCCTCTTTGTCTTTCCATGTATTTCTCGGCCTGAGAATCTCAGACGGAATACCTTCAACCTGTTCAGGTATTTGAAGACCAAAAACAGGTTCTGCCACGAAATTTACTTCATTCAGACGGCCGGAAATAGCTTCATTCAGCATTTTCCGTGTATGAGCCAGCTTCATACGTGATCCTTCACCATACATTCCACCTGTCCATCCGGTATTTACAAGCCAGACATCAGAGTCATGCTGTCGTATTTTATCAGCCAGAAGTTCAGCATAAACAGTAGGGTGAAGCGGCATAAAGGGCGAACCAAAACAGGCAGAAAATGTTGCCTGTGGTTCTGTAACACCACGCTCAGTCCCCGCTACTTTTGCGGTATACCCGCTAATAAAATGGTACATAGCCTGTTCGGGTGTTAGTTTTGAAATAGGAGGGAGCACTCCAAAAGCATCTGCTGTAAGGAAAATGACGTTTTTAGGATGGCCGCCCACACCTGTTTCACTGGCATTGGGTATATATGAGATAGGATACGAACAGCGTGTATTCTGGGTGAGAGAATCATCATCAAAATCGGGTACCCGGTTTTTATCCACTACTACATTTTCCAGTATTGTGCCCGGCATTTGTGTGGTTGCATAGATTTCCGGTTCACCATCCGGACTCAGATTAATGGTTTTAGCATAACATCCGCCTTCAAAATTAAATATTCCGTCATCACTCCAGCCATGCTCATCATCTCCAATCAGAATTTTATCGGCATCGGCAGAAAGAGTGGTTTTACCTGTACCGGAAAGGCCAAAGAATACAGCAGTATTACCTTCCTGATCCATATTTGCGGAGCAGTGCATAGCCATAACATCTTTTTTGGGCAGAAGGTAATTCATCACTGAAAAAATTCCTTTCTTAACTTCCCCCGAATAAAGGGTTCCGCCAATCAGAATCATTTTTTTCTCAAAACTACAAAGAATAAAGGTACCGGATCTGGTTCCGTCTGTGTCAGGATCTGCCTGAAAGTTAGGAGCAGCAAGAACTGTAAATTCAGGCTGATGATTTTTCAGCTCTTCATCATTGGGTCGGATAAACATATTATGAGCAAACAGAGCATGATATGCCGCTTCACTTACAACCCGCACATTCAGCCTGTGTTTTGGATCTGCACCGGCATAAAGATCTTTCACAAAGAGTTTTTTGTCTGCTAAATAGGAAACCATCTTCTTGTGAAGATGATCGAATATCTCTGATGAGATAGGCTGATTTATTTCACCCCAATTAATATCATCTCTTGTGCCTGGTTCCTCCACTATAAACTTATCGTCAGGTGATCGGCCGGTATACTTTCCTGTCAATACCAAAAGCGCCATTGAATCGGTTAACGTAGCTTCATTGTTTTGAATAGCCTGTTCATAAAGCTCAGACGGATTCAAATTCCACAACACAGAATCGTTGTTTTTCAACCCAAGATAGCCGAGTCCAATTTTACTTTTTGGTTGTCGATTATAATCGATTTTCATGTCCTCTTTTTATTTTTTATAAATGCAATAGGTTTTCCACTTTTTATAGTGGAAGCTCCAATAGTTATGGTAGAAATTTGAAGGCATGTAATGTACAGAGTTCCCCTCTTTTAAGAAAATGAAATGACATCAATTCCCCCCATAAAAAACGTAACCGTTATTGAATAAAATGGCTTCCTTAATGCATATATTTACAGTGATTATTAAGAATAACAGGTTTTACATCTAATTAATTTTGTATATGACACGATTTTCTGCCTTACAATATTCCTGCACTGAAAATCCTGCTGAAAACAGAGGTAAAGCTGAGGCCCTTGTCGAGAATGCAGCCGATAGGGGAGCAAATATTATTGCATTACCCGAATTGTATAATACGCTATACTTTTGCAGGGAGATTAATTCTAAATTTTTTAGCTGGGCCGAACCCGTTCCCGGTCCATCAACCCAACATTTTTCCAGGCTGGCTAAACAATTTGAGACTGTTATTTTATTACCTGTTTTTGAGCGTAAAACAGCCGGAGTTTATTTTAATACGCTGGTGGTGATTGAAAAAGACGGATCCATAAAAGGGATCTACAGAAAAATGCATATACCCGATGACCCTGGATTTCATGAGAAATACTATTTCACACCGGGCGATACCGGATTTAAGGTATTTGATACAAGTTTTGGAGCTGTCGGTACATTAATCTGCTGGGATCAATGGTTCCCCGAAGCCGCACGTTTAACCGCATTAAAAGGAGCAGATATTCTGGTATATCCTACCGCTATTGGAACTCTGTCTGAAGAAGACGAATCAGACAAGGCTCGTTTTTCAGATGCCTGGAAAACGATCCAGCGGAGTCATGCAATTGCTAATGGCTGCTTTTTGGCAAGCATCAACCGTGTTGGATCGGAGGGAGGTACACTCTTTTGGGGGAATTCATTCATAAGCGGACCATTTGGGGAAATACTTGCCGAAGGAGGAGAGGAGGAAGAAATTGTTTCCGCTGAACTCGATTTTAATACAATTGAAAAACAGAGGCAGATCTGGCCTTTCTATCGGGACCGGAGGATTGATCAATATGGAGATATTACTAAAAGATTTCATTAAAGGAGTTTTCTAAACCGGGTAAAGCGTACGATTCTTTCTTCGGGAGAGCTGAAATTTCACTATATTTTAAAGCTATCCGATCAAATTTCACAAATCAAAAAACAGGTTTTTCCAATTAATGAGTTCATACGATCCTTCAAAAATTGAAACCAAATGGCAGAAATACTGGCAAAAAAATAAAACGTTTAAAACGTCTGAAAGCCAGGATAAACCAAAATATTATATTCTGGATATGTTTCCCTATCCAAGCGGGTCGGGGCTTCACGTTGGCCATCCTGAAGGCTACACTGCCACCGATATCCTGGCACGATATAAACGCATGAATGGTTTTAATGTACTTCATCCAATCGGGTGGGACGCATTCGGTTTGCCTGCTGAGCAATATGCAGTAAAAACGGGAACTCATCCAAGGGTTACAACGGAAAAGAATGTCAACCGTTTCAGGGAACAGCTCCAGATGCTTGGTTTTTCTTACGACTGGGATCGTGAAGTAAATACTACAGATCCGGACTACTATAAATGGACTCAGTGGATCTTTCTGAAATTATTTGAAAAAGGACTCGCTTATGAAGACGAAGCTCCTGTAAACTGGTGCCCTGAACTGGGGACGGTTCTTGCCAATGAAGAAGTGATTGATGGTAAGAGTGAGGTAGGAGGGTATCCGGTTGTCCGGCGTCCCATGAGACAATGGGTACTGAAAATCACTGAATATGCTGAAAAACTTCTGGAAGGACTGAATGATCTGGAATGGCCTGAATCTACCAAAGAAATGCAGCGAAACTGGATTGGAAAATCTATCGGAGCTGAGATTGATTTCCAGGTTCAGGATTATGATGAAAACATCCGGGTTTTTACCACGCGTCCTGATACCATTTTCGGGGCAACTTATATGGTTCTTGCTCCTGAACATTACCTGGTGGATCAAATTACTACAGAAGATCAGCTGCCGGAAGTAGAGAAATACAAAAATCTGGCAGATCAAAAATCTGACCTGGAACGGCAGGAGCTTACCAAAGAAAAAACCGGTGTATTTACCGGTGCTTATGCTGTAAATCCGGCAAATAGTGAAAAAATTCCCATCTGGATTGCCGATTATGTATTGGCACATTACGGCACGGGAGCTATTATGGCTGTTCCCGGCCAGGATGAACGCGACTGGGAATTTGCAGAAACATTTGATCTGCCAATTATCAGAACAGTTCAGCCCCCGGATGATTTTGAAGGAAAAGCTTATACAGGAGACGGCCCGGCTGTAAACAGTGATTTTTTAAATGGGTTGGACATTCCGGGCGCCAAAAAGGAAATTATCTCATGGCTTGAAGAAAAGGGTATGGGAAAGAAGAGTGTGAATTATAAGCTTCGCGACTGGTTGTTTTCCCGGCAGCGTTATTGGGGTGAACCATTTCCCATTATACATGTGGATGGGAAGCCGAAGGCAGTATCTGAAAAAGATTTACCGGTTACCCTGCCTGAAATAGATGATTTTCAGCCCACAAAGACCGGTGAACCGCCCCTTGCCCGTGCCAAAAACTGGGTAGAAACAACCGATCCGGAAACAGGGGAAAAAGCCCTTCGCGAAACCAATACCATGCCCCAATGGGCAGGTTCCTGCTGGTATTATCTGCGTTATATCAGTCCGGAATTTAAAGGCGGTCCGGTAGATAAAGAAGAGGAAAAATTCTGGATGCCGGTGGATCTCTATGTCGGCGGATCCGAACACTCTGTGCTTCATTTACTTTACGCCCGTTTCTGGCACAAAGTATTATATGATTGCGGAGTGGTTTCAACCAAAGAGCCTTTTCAAAAACTGGTTCACCAGGGAATGATACTTGGTGAAATGGAATATACCGCGTATAAAAAAGACGGAAAATTTCTTTCCACAGAAGAAGCCGAAGAAACAGAGGGCGTGGAACGCCAGAAGGTTAGAGAATCGGAAGTTGAGAAAAAAGATGAGCGTTTCGTATTAAAAGGAACGGATACAACCATTGAGGCCCGGGCTTACAAGATGTCCAAATCACGTGGTAACGTGATTAATCCTGATGACGTGGTAAAAACGTACGGGGCTGATTCACTCCGGCTCTACGAGATGTTTATGGGGCCGCTCGAACAGGTTAAACCCTGGAGCACAAAAGGAGTTGAGGGCGTTAACCGCTTTTTAAAACGAGCATGGCGCCTGTTTTTCGGGGAAGGTGAGAAAGCGGAATTAACCGTGACCCATGCTGAGCCTGAACGCGGCCAGCTAAAGGTGTTACATGAGACTATTAAAAAAGTAACCGTTGATATTGAAGAATTACGCTTTAATACGGCTATATCTGCGTTAATGATTTTTGTAAATGAGGCTAACCAATGGGATAATTTTCCAAAATCCATTGCCGAACCTTTTATAAAATTGCTTTCACCTTTTGCGCCGCATGTTGCGGAAGAAATCTGGTCGGAAACCGGACATACCCAGAGCCTGGCCTATGAACCCTGGCCGGAATTAATAGAGGAATACTTAAAGAGTGAAACTATCGAGTATCCTGTCCAGGTAAATGGAAAAGTCCGGGCTAATCTTGAAGTGATGGCTGATAAGGCAAAGGATAAAGATTTTGTTCTGGAACTTGCCAAACAGCAAAAAAATATCCGGAGATACCTTGATGATTCTACAATTGTTAAAGAAATCTTTGTTCCGGGCCGCATTGTTAACCTTGTTGTCAAATCAAACTAACTTTCGGTTATGTTGACCACAGGATGAAGGGTTTGCATGCATCAAAAATTTTCATTTGTATTGCTATTTAATTCAATTTCTATAAATTTAATAATTGTAGTATTTAGTAAATAAAAGAGAGAAATATTCTTTCAGGTAATAATTTCCTGATGTGTGTATGTTTTAGAATGAGAGACTTTTTAACCAGCCAAAAGGCCGTTAAAACGAGTATTGTGATTAAAAGCAGAAATATTATTTTACGGGTGAGTATTTTTGGGATTTACCTTATTCTCTTCTGCAGTTATACCACTCTGGCACAGGAACAACCTGAATCAACCGGAAGCATAAGTGGCTTTGTATATGACTCTGAAACCAAAGAACCACTGCGGTCAGCTAATATATTCTTATCAAAAACAACATTAGGAGCCACAAGTGATCAGACAGGCTATTTTGAGATAAAGGATGTCCCACCAGGCAGATTCATACTTGTATTTCGCTATATAGGTTATTCACAGAAATCCATTTTGCTGGAAATGGATGGAAATGAAAATGTTCATATAAATGATATGCAACTCGATTCTCAGCAGGTTGAGCTGGATTATATAGATGTTACCTCTACCCGGCCGGTAGGATGGATGCGCAATTATGAATATTTCCAGGCTGCATTTCTTGGAAGAACGCAAAATGCCTCTCAGACTGAAATTATAAATCCCGAAGTAATAACTTTTTCCACTAATCCTGATAATGGAAATCTAACTGCTGACGCTTCCGGAGAACTTCATGTAATAAATAATGCCCTTGGATACGAACTATTTATCACGCTGGATATTTTTTCCTGGAACAGGGAAACAGATACAGGTGAGTTCTATTTTAAAGCAAGAATCAACGAACTGACTCCTGAAAGGGAAGCGCAAAAACAGGAATGGGCAGAAAGCAGAGCCCGGACATTTCAGGGATCATTTCGTCATTTTCTGCAGTTACTTGTAGATAAAAAAGCAGAAGATGATTTTCGTCTTGAATACGGTAGTATAGAATTTATAGCTGAAGGCAAAGGGCGGTACGCTGAAACATTTATTTTTAAGGTAAATTCCAGGGGAGACCGGGCACTGAATGTACAATATGGCCGCCGTAACCAATCTGAGATTGAAGTTTCTGATAACCAGTGGATTTACCTGGATCAGTATGGCAACCTGATCAATCCGGAAAATGTTGCTGTATCGGGATATTGGGCTTCCCAGAGAGTCGCGGATTTTTTACCATTCGATTACCAGAATGCTGAGGGAGAGTAGATTATAGTTGAACTTCAAAGCTTAAAATGTTCTGTTTCCCCCACGGGATGCCTTTGGCACAACCACCCCTCAATCCCCTCCTTGTGAAGGAGGGGACTTTTTATACCACCAAGTGGCACATTATTAATCGAATTCAGGTTAAAAGCCGGAAACCTGCTTATATACTTACAGTAGATTTTGGTTAAGATATAGATTTAAATCATCCAGTGTCCGTTTTATAGCATTTTATAAAAAAAATCACTCCCCGTGAAACAGGTATAGGCCGTTATATATTTTCCGCCAAAACAAACAGGCCCTTTGATGTCGGAGTATCTTGTTACCGGTTTTTACCAGGACGATGAGTCTGTAGTTACTACGGTTCCTGACAAAAAAGTTCAGAATAGCCCGCGCCCTGGATAAATAACCGGTAATAACCAAACCGGATACCCGTTCAGTTGAGTACGAATCTAATTATCAAAAGAGGTAAAACAAATGAACGACGATGAAATGAAATATGGCGATGATTATAAGTCTATTCCCGCCACATCCAAAAAAAGTGGTAAGGGTTCTGAAGTAGTTGACGATTTGTTTTGTTATACCGTTCAGATTGTAAATGTAATATTTGTCGGGAATCCGGAAACCGGAGACTTCGTACTGGTGGATGCTGGAACTCCCGGAAGTGAAAACGAAATAATTGAAGCGGCTGAAGAAAGGTTCGGTGCAAACAGCCGGCCGAAAGCTATAATTTTAACACATGGTCATTTTGATCATGTGGGGTCTGTTTTAGAACTAATTAAATATTGGAAAGTACCGGTTTATGCACATCCAATGGAGTTTCCATTTCTTACAGGCTTCAAAAAATACCCCGAACCAGATCCCGGAGTAAAAGGAGGTATGATGGCTAAATTATCCTCTCTCTACCCGATTGAGGCGGTGAATTTAGGTGGAAACTTAGAAGAAATTCCATCTGATGGCAGTGTACCATATCTGCAGGATTTTCAATGGATACATACACCGGGGCATACTCCGGGACATATATCCCTGTTCCGGGAGGATGACCGGAGCCTGATTGCCGGTGATGCATTTGTGACTGTTAAGCAGGAATCTTTGTATAAAGTAATGACACAAAAGAAAGAAATCAGCGGGCCACCCCGCTATCTTACACCGGACTGGCAGGCAGCAAAAGAATCAGTTAAACGGCTGCAATCCCTGGAACCGGAACATGCTGTTACAGGTCATGGAGTTCCAATGGGAGGTAAGGAGCTTAGAGAAAATCTTGCAAAACTGGCTGATAACTTTGATAGTATTGCCGTCCCTGAAGAGGGCAAATATGTGGATGGATAATCCTGAATAAATGTTATCAATTATAACAGACAGCGGGTACTTCCCACCCAGTAACATATTTTTTACATATGCGAAATTTTGGTAGTTTCCGGTATGAAAAAGTTTGTACTGTCTAAAGACGATGTCACTCCGGCAGGTTATGTCATTCCATACAAGGAGCTGCTGAATAGCGCACAGCTGGAGGCTGTGATGCATGAGAAAGGATCCGTTCTTCTGATTGCAGGAGCAGGAACCGGGAAAACCCGCACATTGGTCTACCGGGTGGCAAGATTGGTAGAAAGCGGTGTGAATCCCTCGCAAATTTTATTGCTTACCTTTACCCGCCGTTCAGCCAGGGAAATGCTGAGAAAAGCTGCTCAAATTCTGGATGAACGCTGCCAAAGGGTGGAAGGTGGTACTTTTCATCACTTCTGCAGCAAACTTCTTCACAAGTATTCAAAAGAGGTCGGTTATCCTGAAAATTTCACCATTATTGATACTCAGGATGCAATGGATGCTATTCACCTGGTGAGAAGCCAGATGGATATACCTAAAAACAAAACACGGTTTCCAAAAAAATCCACCTTATACTCAATTTTCAGCACTTCAGTTAATAAGCAAAATACAGTTCAGGATACAGTAGAGGAGGAGTACCCCCGGTTTATCAATCATATAGAAAAAATCGAGATACTGTTTGACAACTATCAGGAATACAAAGAGTTAAATTTTGTAATGGATTTCGATGATTTGCTGATAAAAACCAGGGATCTGCTTCGGGATAATGATCAGGTTCGCAGAGAAATTGCTTCTGCAAACCTTCATGTAATGGTTGATGAATACCAGGATACAAATGCGCTTCAGGCAGAGCTTACGGAGCTTTTCAGCAGTGTTCACAACAATGTTGTAGCCGTTGGAGATGATGCCCAAAGTATCTACTCATTTCGCGGAGCAGACCATAAAAATATGATGCGGTTTCCTGATATTTTTAAAAATACCACGCTTATTAAACTGGAAGAGAACTACCGGTCCACTCAACGCATATTGGATGTGGCCAATAAAGTACTTGACCAGGCTGATGAGAAATTTGATAAAAAACTTTATACCAAGAATGAAGAAGGAGACCTGCCCGGGCTGATAAAATCAGCTAATATGAATGATCAAAGCCGGTTTATCTCCCAAATGATCTTAAATATGCGGGAGCAGGGTTATGAACTGAATGAAACAGCCGTTTTATTCAGGAATGGCCGGGATTCATTTGATCTGGAATTGATGCTGAACAAAAAAAACATTCCTTATGTGAAATATGGCGGGCAGAAATTTACCGAAGCTGCACATGTTAAAGATGTATTAGCCCACCTGCGTATCCTGGTAAATCCAAAAGATACGATTTCATGGAACAGGGTTCTGACGATGATAGATGGAATTGGCCCCAAAACAGCACAAGATCTGTTTGCCTGGGGGCAATCAGAAGGCAATCCGTTCCGTCCTGATCAGGCACCAAATATCAGCGCCCGCTATCTTGCACAACTCAAGGCGTTGGGCGAGCTCTTCGGCACGTTAAAGAGCCTGGATGGATCTATTACAGAGCAGCTCCAGGCCGTGGTGGATTATTACTCTGCATTCTGCAAAAAAAGATATGATGATTATCCCAAAAGAATGAAAGACCTGGAAACCTTTGTAGATATATCGGGCACCTATCGCTCTCTTGAAACTATGATAGAGGAAATTGCACTCGATCCGATTGAGGCCACCGCTATTGAAACCGAGGCTTCCGAAAAAGATGAGTCTCCGTTAATTCTGAGCACCATTCACTCGGCTAAAGGGCTGGAATGGCGGACGGTTTTTTTGATACAATGCCTGGATGGTATCATTCCATCAGGGTATGCCCTGGATGATGATGAACAGATGGATGAGGAAATAAGGCTTTTGTATGTAGCCGTAACCAGGGCAAAGGAGCAGCTTTTTATAACATACCCGGCTCTTTTCCAAAGCAGGTATGGTGACTATTTTACAAATCCGTCACGTTTTATTGAAGATATTCCTGGTGATCTGCTCGAGCCGTGGCTGTTAATAGACGCAGAGCAACAGCAGATTGAAGAAAACACCAGTAGTTTACCTGGCGGATCGGAGTGAACTCTGCTGGTAAAATGGTATCTTTATTTGCACCAGCGGCACCATGCGAGAACTCTCATTCTTATAGTTTTTGAAGCTCTTTCTTCTGTTCAATCATATCAGCAATTAACCATAAAACAGGATAAACCGGTACAAAAACAGCAAGTGAAACAAAAATCACCTGACGTTTTGAGCTTCGTTTTTTTGAACAGATTCCGGCTACGCCGGCCATCCAGAAAACAAAAAATATAAACAGAAAAAAAGCCAGCAGAAGTGATCCTGTAAAACCAAAATAATTATAAAGAGTTTGGAGCATTAGCTTAGTTTAATCATTAACTTTACAAATCTGTAACACAAATAAATTTAAGCAAAATTTATGAACCCAACCGTATCAATAGTTGGACGACCGAACGTGGGAAAATCCACTCTGTTTAACCGGCTTATAGGCAGAAGAAAAGCCATTGTACATGATGAGTACGGCGTTACAAGAGACCGCCATTATGGAGAAAGTTACTGGAATGGCAGAGATTTTTCTTTGATTGACACCGGTGGATATCTTCCTGATGATCCTAATGTTATTACGGCAGGAGTGAGGGAACAGGTGCATCTTGCTATTGAAGAAGCCGATGTCATCCTGTTTGTGGTAGATACGGAAACCGGAATTAATACTCTTGATGAATCTGTTGCCGAAGTACTTAGAAAACAGGAAAAACCTGTTCTGCTTGTGGTGAATAAAAGTGATAATGAGCAGAAGGCGATGGAAGCTGTAGAATTTTACGCGCTTGGTTTTGATGAGCTGTTTCCGGTTTCTGCAATCAGTGGAAGCGGTACAGGCGATCTTTTGGATAAAGTTGTGGAATTACTTCCTGATGAAATAAAAGAAGAAGAAGAAAGTAATTATCCTAAAATAGCTTTTGTAGGCCGGCCGAATGTTGGTAAAAGCAGCCTGATGAATTCACTTCTGAAAAACGATCGCTGTATTGTTACAAATATACCCGGTACCACCCGCGATGCCATTAACAGCCGGCTGGAATATGAAGGGGATACCTATATTTTGGTAGACACGGCCGGTTTACGAAAAAAAGCAAAAGTAAAAGAGAACATAGAATTTTACAGTACAGTCCGGACAGACAGGTCCATCAAGGAAGCGGATGTTGTAGTACTTTTGCTGGACGCAATGCAGGGGTTTGACGAACAGGATAAGCGAATACTCAGGGAAGCTGAAAAGTTTAACAAAGGAATTGTAATTGCGCTGAATAAATGGGATCTGGTTCCCGATAAAGACACAAATTTGCTTAAAGAATTTCATGAATACATTTATGGCAAAGTGATGACGCTAAATTATGTGCCTATTATTTCGATATCAGCTCTTACAGGACAAAGAATTGAAAAGGTACTGGATACTGCAAAAAAGGTAATAGAAGAACGGCGAAAACAGATATCCACACCCAAAATCAACGATTTTATTCACCGGATCTTAAAAGAAAGACCATTACCGGTAAAAAGGGGACGGCAACTTAAAATTCAGTATGCCGTACAGGTTAAAAGTAATCCTCCTGTATTTAAATTTTTCATGAATAACCCTCAGGAGCTTCCGCCAAACTACCGGAGGTTTATAGAAAATAAACTCCGGGAAAGTTTCGGTTTTCATGGAGTTCCGATCACGATGGTTTTCCGGCAAAAATAACACGATATTTTTATTCAATATCTTTTGAACAGAATCATTCAAAGGGTTATTTTGATCCTTTGAATAAGTATCACAAAAAATCCAATCGAGCAATCGAATGCAGACAAATATTGATAAACCCGTTGTAAATGCTTTAAGTGAAGATTTTACCCGTGAACGTAAACTTTCGTTCCTTGAGCGAATTTACCTTCCGGAGATCTTTAAGGGACTTTGGTACACATTTAAACAAATGTTCACACCTACATTTACAATGAGTTACCCCGAAGAGAAGTGGGATCCGCCTGCTATTTTCAGAGGCCGTCCTGTTTTAGTTGAAGACAATGGGAAAGAACGCTGTGTGGCCTGTGGATTATGTGCAAGAGCTTGCCCGCCGCTGGCTATTAGCATGCAGGCAAATGAGAATTCTGATGATCCCAAAGAACGTTACCCCGACTTCTTCGAAATAAACATGCTGCGTTGCATTTACTGCGGTTATTGTGAAGAAGTGTGTCCCGAAGAAGCTATTGTTATGAGTAAAGATTATGATATTGTTTTTGAATCCAGAGAAGAGGCCGTTTATGATAAAGAACGCCTGCTGGTACCTAAAGAAGATCTGAAAGAACGTCTTGATTTTTTGAAAGAATATAAAAATCGCCAGTTCGGACAATTCTGGGATTTTCAGGAAGAAAATAATATTCATTCTGTGAGAGACCGGGATACAGACTGGAATACAGGTTTGTCTCTTGTTGATATGCTGGAACAACAAAAACAAAATGATGCTGCCAAAGCATCATCAAACTGGTCTGCGTAACAGCGGACCCGACAGATATATGACTGATCAACAAGTTACACAAGAGCAGTACGAACAACTAATAGATGATGTAAGTTATCTTCAGGACGAAGCTGAAGCTCTAAAATACATAATTGATCAGGTTCCGTATGCCGAGAATCCTCCGGACGGCATGTCTATCTATCAAATGCTTAGGTTGATAGATTATGCTCAGACTGATTATTACAGGCCTATTGTTGAAAAGGTTTTTTCTGAAAACAGAACAGTAAATTTATCTGATTATATAGCCTTTGAAGAAACGTTTGAAATTCCTGAAGAAGAAAAAATAGATATTCAAAAAGCATTAAGTAAAATAATAAAACACAGGGCAGGTCTCATAAACATTTTCAGGAAAATTCCGCTAATTGACTGGGAGAGAAAAGTTAAAGATGAAGGTAACCGTACCATTTCGCTCTTCACATTCGCAAATAAAATGATCCGGACAGAGCGTAAAATTTTACGAGACATTGCTGATTTGGTGATGATATACCAAAAAGAAAAACAAAGCCAGCGAGAAATCGACAAAAAAGTTGAACAACGAAAATCAACATAGATCTTATTCCCTGTGTGGAGCCAGATACTTATATCCATTTCCTGCCTTATTAGTATAATACTTGTATTGAACCGGGTTCCTAAAACAAACCTGGATATCAAAATAACAACCACGGCCGCACTTTTTTTTATATTTGGTGTGGAAATTTTTTCCTTATTTCCGGGTCTATACGATGAAATAATTGCAGAGGGGATAGGCATGTTGATTTTTACAACGATTCTTTCTGTAATATTAATGATTGTTCGTTCCGTAAAACCTGAATTTGCACGATATCCTTATCCTCTGGTTTTTATTCCTGTCATTATTTTGCTGGTGTATCCATTGATCCAGGGTGTTGGTGCATTAACAGATCTGATAAAGATATTACTGCAATCCGGAGCTGTTTTGGTTCTTTTTCTGCTTTTTATAGGGCATCATGAACAGCTAAAAAGAAAGTGGCTTTTCCTGGTAGGAACAATGTCTTTTTTAGCTTCTTTTATAGTGTTTTGGTTTTTAGAAAATACCATAACAGCAAATTATTACATATGGTTATGGCAATCTCTCGCGGCACTGGGTATCATTTCAACCGCTGTTGAATTCCCAAAACTTCTTAAGGATAGTTTACGTTAATGGTGCCAGAAACAGGAAAAACAGTTTCAGATTTTACTCTGAAAAGCAGTGTGGGAGAAGATATATCTCTTACTGAGTTAGTAGCAGACGGTAAGGTACTGTTACTTTTTTTTCCCTTGGCTTTTTCTGATGTCTGTACAGAAGAACTTCGTGTAATCCGAAACAATATGAAATTTTATGATGCTGTGAATACTAAAGTTGCTGCGATAAGCGTAGATAGTTTTTTTACACTCAGAGAATTAAAAAAAGCAAATAATCTTAATTTTTTATTGCTGAGTGATTTTAACAAGAAAGTTTCTGCGCAATTGGATTGCCTTTATGATGACTATTTTGGATTGAAGGGAGTTTCAAAGAGAGGTGCTTTTGTAATTAATAAAAACTTTAAAATAGAATACGCTGAAGTCCTGGAAAATTCAGAAATGTTACCGGATTTCAAGGCTATTCAAAAAGTACTTCAGAAGTAAATGCAGATATAGTTAGTGATATGAGGAGAGAGCAGGAATTAATTAACTTTACATAATATATATTATACGATATAGATACTTCTAATTTGTAATATGGAATCTTTTCATTTCATTTAAATAATAGATTATTAATTACCTGCACTGCTATGAATGTATTTATTGTTGAAGATGATAACGTTCTTCTCCTGATGCTTGAAAGAATGGTAGCCCGCATGGGGTTTAATGTGGTAGGTACCGCTCAATCCGGTGCTGATGCTATCAGAGAAATCAACAAAACTACTCCGGATTTAATCCTGCTTGATATCATCTTAAAAGATCATATAGACGGGGTAACTGTAGCGGAGTCTATTTCAAGTAATTATGCCTCTTCAATTATCTATATCACCGGTAACTCCGATCAGGTAAACCGGCAAAGAGCAAAAAAAATTGGTTATCATGACTACCTGATTAAACCGGCTTCCTACCAGGAATTAAAATCTTCGATTGAAAAGCTCATCAGCGTTTAACAGCTACTTAGTAGAAATTTCAATATCAAACGTGCCTTCGGGGGTACAATCTAATCTGATTTTGTCCAGAATTGCATCAATATTAATTCCACCAAGGATATAAATAAACTCCTCAGATTTACCTGTTGAATATTTATTGATCAGCCTGGATTTATCAATCACCAACAGCAATAAATTTTTTCTTCCCTTGTAACCGGTATTTAAATAATCATTTAAAAAACTGGCTTGAACACATTTAATACCTGTTTCTTCATCAAATTCTTCAGGTTTAAAAAACCCTCCTTTGTTTAAATTGTGCCACTTTCTCCGGGAAACGATATGGAATATTAGATCTGAACTCATTTCTGATTATTTGTTGCTATATGAAGGATTGCATCACCTTTATGAACCACCGGGTTATTATTCTGGCCGATTACCTGTCCATTTAAGGAACTTATTATTTTGAAATATTCATTACCAAAGGGATCTGTTATAACGCCCAGTACCTGCCGTTTCTTTACCTTATCCCCAAGTTTAACCCGGGGTAGATATAAACCCGCATAACGTGCCCTCACCCAGGAAGATTTTTTGTAGATTTCCGGTAAAACAGGTACAGGTGCATCTTTTTTCATTCCCAGGAACTTCATTAATCGAAGCGTACCATTGATCCCTTCCTGTATCCCCGCTTCATCAATACGCTGGGATTCACCCGTTTCGTAAACCAAAATATGCTTTCCCTTTTTATGGGCTGCCTTTCTGAACGATTTATCTATTAACTTTGAGTGAAGCAGAACTGGCGGTGCGAACGCTTTTGCCAACTCCAGGTTTTTTGCAATATCAAAGACACACCTGATCTGAGGATAATTAGCCCGGCTTGCCCCGCCTGTATGGAAATCCACTCCATAATCTACCTGTGGAAGAATTTCATTCATTATATTATAGGCCACCAATTTAGCGAGAGAGCCGCCTTTCGCCCCCGGAAAACTTCTGTTAATATCCTTTCCATCCGGAACACCCCGCACATTTTGTATAAACCCATAAATGTTCATCAAGGGTATGGCGATCATTGTGCCTGCATCGGGAACTGCAGTTTTTGAAGAAAGCATCCGTCTGACAATCTCAATACCATTTATTTCATCCCCGTGAAGTCCGCCGGTAAGAAGTAAAACAGGTCCGTCCTTTTTAGCACGAAGTACACGGACGGGTAAATCGATATTTGTATATGTGGGGAGCCGGGCAATGTTAAGGTAAACGAGTTTATCCTCTCCCCTTGCTATTCGTTCACCATTAATCCTAATAAACTCAGGCATTACTTTTAATTTGTCTCCTTCCTGTTTTATTCTGAGATTGCGCCACTCGTTTTACAATAAAATCTATAATTTCAGAAGCAATATCCCGGTTTGTGGCCTTTTCAATGCCTTCGAGACCCGGGGAAGAGTTAACTTCAAGAACAAGCGGGCCGCGTGAAGACTGAAGCATATCGACACCTGCAATGGATAGTCCCATCGATTTTGCTGCGGTTAGTGCTACTCCTCTTTCTTTTTTGCTGAGTTTGATCAGTGTGCCTGTTCCACCCTGGTGTAGATTTGAGCGGAATTCGCCCTCTTTTCCCTGCCGTTTCATGGCACCCACCACTTTGTTTCCAATCACAAATGCCCTTATATCGGCTCCTTTTGCTTCTTCAATAAACTCTTGCACGATAACCCTTGCCTTCATACTGTGAAAGGCCTCAATAATAGACTCAGCGGCTTTGCGGGTTGGAGCAAGCACCACTCCATATCCCTGTGTGCCTTCAAGTAATTTAACGATCAAAGGTGCTCCGCCTACACTATCTATAATTTTTTTTACTTCCTTACTGTAGTTTGTAAAAACAGTTTTTGGCATTCCCACATCCGACCTTGCCAGGATCTGCAGGCTCCGGAGTTTGTCTCTTGAACGGACAAGCGCCTGAGATTCAACCGCGGTGGGAATATTCATCATTTCAAATTGACGCACTACAGCAGCACCATAAAACGTAACGGAAGCCCCGATTCTTGGTATTACCGCATCAACATGCTCGATTTTAGAACCTTTATAATAAATACAGGGATTATCCTGTTCAATCACAATATCACATTTGAGGTGATCCAGAATCAATGCTTCATGGCCTTTGTTTTCTATGGTTTCTATTAACCTTTTTGTAGAATACAAAGTTTTATTTCTCGACAGGATTACAATACGTAACCTTTTATGTACCATTTGTTAATAAGTTTTATATAAAAATTTTCCTGAAACATCTACAATGAATTTACCGGATAAGAATTTTCGGCCAAGCAACACCGGGTACTTCATGTCAGTACGATCCGCCAGAGATAATTCAATTATTTTCGGTTGTCCGAAAAACATAGATTTCTGCCGGATAATTACACGCTCTTCAATAAGTCCGTTCGAACTCTTTACTTTTTTTATTTTAGAAACAGGGCTCTCAAAAAACTTACCCTCATATTCAGGATGACCGGGATCAAGAACATAGAAGGTAACCCAGAGTTTATCATCCCGTTTTTCGGTATGAACACTATGGCAGTGTAAGCTTGAGGTGTATGCACCGGTATCAACTTTGGCGTCAAGATTATAGAGAGAAAGCTCCGGCAGATCAATCTTCTCAAGTCTGCCTATCGTTATTTTTGGTTTTATTTTATGCAAAGAGATTCGGTCATTAATTAATATTCAAAATAAGATGTTTTAGGTTCGGTTGCATTCCCTATTTTTAAAAGAAGAAAAACTCTTACTAAAAAATATAAAGATGTTACACGTTATAGAAAGACCTGTCCTTTTTATTGATGAAGAACGCTGCAAGAGAAATATTAAAAGGATGGCAGATAAAGCCACACAAAACAATTGTGAATTCAGACCTCATTTTAAAACTCACCAGTCTATAAAAATT
The DNA here is from genome assembly GCA_040882525.1 of Balneolaceae bacterium. Taxonomy (GTDB): domain Bacteria; phylum Bacteroidota; class Rhodothermia; order Balneolales; family Balneolaceae; genus Rhodohalobacter. The sequence goes on from JBBEBD010000006.1 coordinate 65,408, forward strand.
GGCAGATGGATTCGTAATACCGGCGTAACGGGTATAACAGTTTCGACACCTGAAATGGCTCAATATTTTGCTGATGATGGCTGGGACGATATCACCATTGCTTTCCCCTTCCACCCTTCTCAGTTGAATGCACTTCTTGAACTCGAAAAAAAATGTGATTTACAACTATTTGTAAATTCTGAAGAACACCTGAGGCTGCTCAACAGCCAGCTGAGAAATCCTTTTAAATGGTACATTGAAACAGACCCTGATTACGGCCGCAGCGGCATTCATTACATGCAAACCGGGATAATGAAAAAATTAATAGAATTGTCGGAGTTGCTGGAAAAATGCCGGTTCGAAGGGTTTTATATACACGATGGCAGAACATACAAGGCAAAGAGCAAATCTGAAGTAACGGAGAAGATTGAGCCGGTTATTGGTATCCTGAATAATTTAAAAGATCAGTTCCCTTCGGCAAAAATATCACTTGGTGACACACCTTCGGCAAGCTGTCTCGATCATTTTAACTCAATCGACATCCTGACTCCCGGCAATTTCGTTTTTTACGACTGGATGCAGGTTCAAATCGGAAGCTGTTCACTGGATGATGTTGCTGTATTTGTGTTGCTTCCTGTCGCTCAGCATATCAAAAGTGAAAAACGGCTAATTCTTCATGGTGGCGCTGTTCATCTTTCCAAAGATTTTATTGTTCAATCCGGCCGGAATAATTATGGCCAGGTGATCAATTATGCGCAAGATGAATCTATTCACCCGGAATCCGGATTATTTTTAAGTTCATTATCTCAGGAGCATGGCACTATAAATTATAAATCGGGGTTTCCTGAACAATTTTCAGACAGCCAGTATTTGTGGATTTGTCCTATACATTCCTGCCTGACGGTCAATTTATTTGATCATTATACTACCAGAGAAGGAAACAGAATTGAAAAGAGAATTTTGTCATGAATAAGAAGCTAACAATCAGTGAAAAATACTCCAGGTACTGGCCGGCCATTGCCATAGGAAGCGCTGTTCTTGCTCTTCTCTTTTATATCATCTATCACTATGTATCCAATGTTCTTTTTGAAGGATATTTACGGCTTATATCATTTGTTTTCTTTGCTTTGAGTATTCTTAGTTTTTTTAAATTAAGAGATGGCAAAATTCAAATTGACATAGAACAAATGGATGAAAAGGTTTTTAAAATATCATATCAAACCGGTGATCGAAGGCTGTTCAGCGAAGAAATTCAAAAAGATGAAATTTCTGAGATGATGATAGATGAGATGCCCAACCGGAGCCTTTATAATGACCTGATAAAGAGCGACAGGTGCCTTAAAATCAAGAAAAAGGATGTACAAAACTGGGTTTATCTGAATAGCATAAACGGAAGGGTGATACCACTGAGCAGGGAAAATGCATATGAAATGAAAATTTTTATTGAACAACTGTAATACCGGGCTGAATACAGTAATTCAGGAAGAGATTTCATTTTCAAGAGGTTCACTATCATCAGTGAAAGCCTGCTTCCAAAAAATATAAGCACCGAGACTCAGGCCTTTTAAGATAAAAAATGAGAAAACCAGCATAAGTCCGATATCCTGAAGCAGGACAATAGTAACGAAATAGATAAAAAACAGGATAAATTTATTTTTGTGTTCCCTGATCGATTCTCTGTCGAACCGGGGAATTTTATCAAAAGGGATCGTACTGACCATTAGAAAAGAAAGCAGAATAACTACCGGTATCAGTACAGAAATAACTCCCTGGTTCAGGCCTTCGAACCAGTCCAGGCGATTCATGAACGTGAGGTAAAATGCTGAGATCATCACTGCATGTACAGGTATCGGCAACCCCCGGAAATGGATAGTTTCTCCATACTTGGATTCAACATTAAAACGGGCGAGCCTTATAGCTCCGCATAACGGTGGCAATGCGCTGAGCAGAATTCCAATGATGGAAAGTTCGTGAAGAGCAAAGGTATAAATCAGGAATGCCGGTGCAACTCCAAATGATACCACATCACAGATTGAATCCAGCTCAATGCCAAATTCGCTGGTGGCATTTGCGAGACGGGCCATAAAACCATCCAGTGCATCAAACAAACCGGCCAGAACAATCAGCCACGCTCCTCTTGAAAGATTCCCTTCAGCAACCATGAGAATAGATAAAAAACCACAGAAAAGGTTCATCAGGGTAAAAAAACTGGGAACCACAATCCGCGGGATTGGTTTTATCTTTCTTTTTTTAAACCTTTTTCTGAATCGCTTTTTCTGAACCGGATATTTCATCGTGTGGGAATCTCTCCTAAAATTGACTCACCTGCAACTGTCCTGTCCCCTTTTTTTACATTGATCTGAATACTTTCGGGCAACAGAATGTCCATTCTGGAACCAAACTTCATTATTCCGAACCTTTCCCCCGCTTTAATCTGGTCTCCTTCTTCGATATAATAAACAATGCGCCGTGCTAAGAACCCTGTGATCTGCTTAAATAACATTTTCATTCCGGATGGGTGTAATACGCCAAAATGCGCCTGTTCATTCATTTCGGAGGCGCGATCTTCCCAGGCCATCAGGTACTGCCCGGGATAATACTTTACATACTCCACTTTACCCGAAACCGGTACACGGTTAACATGAACATCCAGCGGTGAAAGAAAAATACTTATTTGAGTGGCTTTTCCATTTATATAGGCAGGCTCATCAATGGTTTGAACCTGCACGATTTTTCCATCGGCAGGAGAAATAACAAGACGCTCCTGTCCGGCAGGTACAGATCGTTCAGGGTCACGAAAAAAAAAGAGAACAAGCAGGCAGAGTGCACCGGCTAAAGGGTAAATGATATATCCAATCCAGTCCGGTGCATAAGATACGCCCAGTACCACCAGGGCGCTAAAAACAAATACAGCGACTATTGTAGAATACCCTTCTCTGGCCAGCATTAATTAACCCCGAATGTTCGTAAGATGTCATTAAAGGTTATGAGTATAAACAGACCAATTAAAAGAATAAAGCCTAATTGTTGTAAACCCATCCGGACTTTTGCCGAAGGTTCACGCCGGGTAATTCCCTCATAAACAAGGAACATAAAATGGCCGCCATCCAATGCGGGAATCGGCAGCATGTTCATAATAGCCAGGGTTATACTCAGAAAAGCCGTTATATTCCAGAAACCGAGCCAGCCTCCCCGATCTGTTGCTTCTTTTGTAACCGATGCAATAGCCACCGGGCCGCCCAGGTTATCGCGGACAGATATATCCCCTGAGAACATTTTACCGAGCCCCTGGATGATTCCGAAAAAGGTGTCGTTCGAATTCTCTAAACCTACTACAAAAGCACCGGCAAGATTATAATTTAACTGTTCAGTACGGAAAATTTCTGCAGCATCAGCTGGATAAATGCCCACGGTATTGGATTCCGGATCAGGTGTAACCTCCAATTGAACAATTTCGCCGCCTTTATCCACAGCCAGTTGTAACGGACCGTCAGCTTTCTGAATTCTTTCTACCAGCTGGATCCAGTAGCCTACAGGTTCGCCATTTACAGCAACAATTTTATCGCCGCTTTCAATACCGGCTTCTTCGGCCGGACTACCCTCAACTACATCGGAAATAAGACTTGGTAATATATTGGTTCCATCTATAAAGCCTTCTTTTCCAATCAAGTCCAGGAAATTGTTCGGGGTTGAAACCGTAACGGTTTCTGCTCCCCTGTTTACCATAAATGAAACTTCTCTTTCTGTAATGGATGAAGGATTCAGTAAATCTTCGAAATAAGCCACTTCCCTGCCGTTAACGCCTATCAGCTGATCCCCGGTTTGAAGCCCGATCTGATCAGCAACAGAACCCTCGGGAACATAAATAGATTCCACGGCATGAACAGGTGTAACCGTTTCTCCATAATTCCAGGCTATTCCCGTGTAGATTAAAATGGCTAAAAGTACATTAAAAATTACACCGGCCGTAATGACAACCATCCGCTGCCAGACGGGGCGGCCGCGGAACTCATCAGGTTTAACCTCTTCCTCCATAAATTCCGTATCCATGGTCTCGTCAATCATACCGGCAATTTTCACATACCCGCCAAGCGGAGTTGCACCGATCACATATTCGGTCTCTCCTTTTCTGAAACCAAATATTTTAGGAGGAAATCCAATAGAAAATTTATCGACTCTCATCTTAAACAACTTGGCTGCAATAAAATGCCCTAATTCATGTATTGTGACAAGAATAAAAAGTGCCGCAATAAAAATAAGAATCGTCGTAGATATACTTAAAATCCAATCCATAATTTATTTTAAAAATGTATTCGCAAATTCTCGTGTTTCTTTATCAATATATTGTAACGCAGAAATGGTCAATTCCTTTTGAACTTTTATTTTATTTAATGATGCCCCGATTATTTTTGGAATGTCAATATAGCGAATTTCTTTTTTTAAAAATCGTTCAACAGCAACTTCATTTGCAGCATTTAGCACGGCCGGGGCAAAACCGCCTTCTTTTGCAGCATCCACAGCCAGTTTTATACAGGGGAAACGGTCAAAACTGACAGGAAAAAAGTCCATTGAAATACTGTGGGTATAATCCAAAGTAGGATTAAAGAATTCCACCCTGGCGGGATAAGTCAGTGCATAAAGTATCGGAACTTTCATATCGGGCGGACCCAGCTGTGCTTTGGAAGAACCATCAATGAATTCAATAATGGAATGTATGATACTTTGCGGGTGAATCACCGGCTCAATTTTTTCAATGGGCAGATCATACAGCCACCTGGCTTCAATCATTTCAAGCCCTTTGTTCATAAGAGTTGATGAATCAATCGTAATTTTTGATCCCATATCCCAGTTAGGGTGCTTCAGGGCTTCATCTACTGTAACGGATTCCAGTTCTGCTTTTGTATGATCCCTGAAAGGGCCGCCGCTTGCTGTGATAATAATTTTCCGAACTGACGATCGCTCTTCCCCGGCAAGGCATTGCAGCATAGCTGAATGTTCAGAGTCAACAGGGATAAGTTTTCCTTCTCTGAATGCGGGCAGCTTTGTAAGAATTTCACCACCCACTACCAGCGACTCTTTATTGGCAAGGGCAACCCTCTTCCCTTGTTTCAGCGCTTCGTATGTACTCATAAATCCCGCAAACCCAACCAGGCTGTTCAACAACAGGTCATATTCCGCCGAAGCTGCAATTTTTCCAAGCATGTCATGGCCATACAGCAAATCTTTCGGTTTATAGCTGAGAAGGGTTTCAAACTTTTTGCGGGAGGAAGGATTACATAATACTACAGTTTCCGGCCGAAAATGATTCGCCTGTTCAGCCAGAAGCCTGTAATTATTGTTGGCAGATAAGACAGTAATAGTAAACAGCCCGGACTTTTGATCCGCTATTTCGAGTGCCTGTGTTCCGATAGACCCCGTAGAGCCGAAAACTGCCAGTTTTTGCTGCCTCAATACGCCTTATTTATGTTGATGATTTTCATTTAAAATAGAAAAAGTTCAGTGAAAGTACGGGACGCAAATTTCTTTTGCCAGGTGATACATAATGGCATGTGCCTCAACTGTTTCCCGTAAAGTGGGAGCGTATCCCCCGGAAAGAAGAAGCACCAGCGGAATCTCTTTTTGAGTGATATATTCAATCACCGTCCGATCCCTTTCTTCAATGCCTTTTACACTTAGTGCCAGCCGCCCAAAATGATCTGATTCCAGCGGATCTATACCGGCAAGGTAAAACACCAGATCTGGCTTGAAACGGCTGAAAATGGAATCCAGGGCTTCTATGAGCGTTCGCTGGTAAATCTTGTCACCGGTTTTGTCGGGCAAACCTATATCAAGATCTGAAGGTGGTTTTATAAATGGATAGTTCTTTTCGCCATGCATGGAAAACGTAAAAACATCCGGCTCATCTTTAAAAATTTCAGCCGTACCGTTACCCTGGTGAACGTCGCAATCAATGACTAATACGTTGTTTGTCCATTTTGCCTGCTTTAGTACATGAATGGCAACTGCCACATCATTATATACACAGAATCCTTCACCAAAATCCGGCATGGCGTGATGAGTTCCCCCGGCAAGGTTCCCCGCTATACCATCCTGAAGTGCCATAATTCCGGCGTTAATTGTGCCCTGAACCGCCAGTCTGGACCGGACAGCCAGTTCAAAGCTCCATGGCAATCCCATTCTCCGGATCTCTTTTCTGCTGAGTTCTCCTGTCCAGACGCCATGAGCGTACCGCGGAGTATGGACATTATATAAATTTACAAAATCAACCGGAGAGGGCTCTGTAAAATCAGAAGTTTTGAATATGCTATTAGAAACCAGATACTCATACAAGCCGGAAAATTTTTTCATCGGAAAAATATGTCCTTCAGGTAACGGAGCTACATATCCCGGTGAATAACTAATTCTCAAAACAGAATTTTTATGGTTCTAATTTAATCAAGCCAAGCATTCTGCCCGCTTCTTTACCTTCTCTGCGATACGAATAAAAACGACGGTTCTGCATGGTGCATTCGGCAGAAATATTTACCTGTTGCCCGGGCACACCTGCTGCAATAAATTGATGAGCAATAGCCCCCTTTAGGTCAACATGAGGTTTTGTGAAGCTTTTTCTGTCTACAAATTTATCCGGAAACTGAACAGCTACTTCCTCGCCAACTTCAAAGTTTTGCAGAGAAATACATGGGCTGATGTACACAAAAAAATGTTCGGCACTGGCTGAAAGGGAGATCATTTTTTTGATACCTTTGACTATTATCCCACCTGCAGTTCCTTTCCATCCGGCATGAAATGCACCAATCACTTTATGTACAGGGTCTGCAACTAATACAGCGGCGCAATCGGCTACCAGAATTCCCAGGGCAATATCCGTTTTTTGAGTAACCAGTCCATCAGTATTTTTATAAAAACCAGGCTTTTCCACAATCTGAACATGATTTCCATGTATCTGCCCCGCATAAGCAAAATGATCAGAGTTCCAGTTTAAATGGTTAAACAGAGCATTCGTATTTTTTTCAATCGTTTTTGGTTCATCTATAGTATTTATACCCAGATTTAACCCCTGAACTTTGTTATCCGGATGAATGATTTGCCTGTTTGATTCAGAAAAAAAAGCATTTACTGCATGATGTTGTTTAAAAATTTCCGGTTGAATCAGATTCATGATGCCTCGCTGAAATAATTTTGCAACGCCTGACGGATCTTTTCAACTGGAAAATCTTTTCCTGTCCATAAATTAAAAGATTTGCTTCCCTGGTATATCAGCATATCCAATCCGCTCAGACAGATGGCTCCGGCCATCTCAGCCTGTCTCAAAAATTCTGTTTGCAGGGGATTATAAACCAGGTCATAACAGATTTTTTCTTTCAGCAGAACGTTTTCCCCGTCTCTGAGAAACGTTTCTTTAATGCCGGGAGACATCCCCACCGGAGTGGTATTTACAAACAAAATGGTTTCAGCTGCATATTCCTGCCACTGGTTGTAATCCACAAACTCTGTAAAAACCTGCGTATTTTCCGGCTGTTTGTTTTTGTGCGGATTTCGGGAAACAAAGATAATTTCCTCAATTCCCATTCGCGTTAATGCAAAGGCAACCGCTCTGCTGGCCCCGCCGGTTCCGAAAATAACGACTCTCCCCCCTTCAATCCTCTCACCGTACATCTCCAGTGGACGCCGGAAACCATATGCATCGGTATTGTATCCGGTAAGCCTGCCTGGCTCTTTTACAATTGTATTAATCACCCCCATCTGCTGTGCAACGGGGTCAACCTGATCCACAAGATTCATAAATTCCTGTTTATGAGGGATGGTAATATTACAGCCCAAAAATGCTTCCTTGTTACACCAGGAAGCAAATTCTGATATTTGATCCGGACGAACATCCACGGCAAAATAATCTGTCTGCAGCTTGTGGTGTTCAATAGCAATGCGGTGCATTACAGGTGAAAGAGAATGATGAACAGGATGTCCGACCACCAGGTAATGAGGAGTATCAGCATGCCGGGAGGTTTTAAAATCCTGAAATAAAAAAGCCATTTATATTCGTTGTTTCATCAAAAAACTGCTTACGTACAGTTTGAAAAGTAACACATTGACAGTCTTATGGCATCTATTTCTTTGAGATTAACAAAAGAATATTGGACCAGGGTAATTCACAGATAAAAAAAATGCGTTCCGATATCCGGAGCGCATTTTATAATATGCATAAAATTCTCTGAAAGTAGCTTTTCAGGCGGTTACCTCACTGCCAGCTTCTGCAGATTCTTCAACAGATTCATCTTTGAAGGTATCTGTTTCTGCCAGTTCTTTGAACTTTTCAAGATCTTTCTTCAACTGAGTAGATAGCCCTTCAATAAAGTTTGCCAGGTCTTCTTCAGCTTCGCCAAAAAATGTTCTATAATCCAGTGAAAAATCAACACGGGTTCTTTTTCCATTTTCAAGTGGAGTAAACCTTATTGTGCCGGTTTGATTAAGGTTTCCATTGATGGTAATCCAGGCAAAACGAGTATTTCGCAGATTATCAATAATATTAGTGGTCCATTGAAACTCCTCTTTGCCAATCTTCGTTGTATAGTCAAAAGTTTGAGAGTTTACTTTTTCAACTTTATCAATTCGATCCAGAAATTTTGGAAAATGAACAGGATTGCATAGTAGTTCGTAAACTTTGGCAAGAGGTAAGTTTACTTCGATTCTTTCGTGCGCCATAGGTATGATTAAGCTTCAGAAATGAAAAGTTCTAATTCAGATTTGAAATGGGTTTGTGATGAAGATAGAAATCATCCACAATGCGTTAAATTTACGCATATTTTGATTAAGCTTCAATCATATATACCATAAATATTAAATTTGGCAGAATAATTTCACGGGATGTCCGTTTTCCCTCTCTTATATTATTTCATTAGTCGTTGCAGTTGCTGCATTTACTGAAATTTGTAAACTCAGGCCCCGCTTTCCAGAAAAGCTGAAATTTTATAGTAAATCGCTTACTCCCATCATTTCAGCCTTTTATTGGTTTTTTCCTGAGACTGATATCACTGTTGAAATGACTCAAAAACCTGAATAATCTGTTGATGTATGGCATCGGGAGAGTCCGAAGCGTCTATTTTAATAAAGCGTTTTTCTTTTTTTGCAATCTCATCATACCCGTGGCACACTCTTGAGAAAAATTCACCACCCGCATTTTCCATACGGTCTTTATTGCTGTCCCGGGTTCTTTTTTCCGCTTCTTTCACATCTATCCGCAGATAGAAGGTTAACTCAGGTACAATAGCATGAGCAGCCAGTTGATTAAGTGTGTCTATACTTTTAAGATCTGCAGACTTTCTTCCGTATCCCTGGTAAGCAGTAGTGGAATCGAAAAATCGATCCAGAATGACCACCTCCCCTTTTTTAAGAAGCGGAATCACTTTTTCAGTGATGAGCTGTGAGCGTGCAGCGGAAAAAAGAAGGAGTTCTGTAACAGGGTTCATTTCCCGGGTTTCATGGAGCAGTAAATTTCTGATTTTTTCTGATATTTCAGTACCACCGGGTTCACGAAAAACAGAATAAGAGATATTTCTTTTGTTCAGCCATGTTTTTAAAAGCTTAATCTGAGTTGATTTTCCACAACCATCAATACCTTCAAAAGAAATCAGCAAAATAAAACAGGTTTAATTAAAATCGTCCATGAACGAAATAGGTTCTTTTGGCATAATTATAGAAAGAGCAATATATACAAGTATAAAGCTTCCATATCCTAAAAATAGCGCTGCGAGGAAAATAATACGAATAACGGTTGAACTGATTCCCAAATGTTTAGCAAGCCCGCCGCAAACCCCCGATAGATATTTGTCGGTACGAGAACGCATCATTTTTGATGAATTCATGGAAAAAGTTCTGGATGCTTTAGCAGAAGCCGCTTTCCCCGATCGTTTCTCTTTTTCAGAGTACAGAAATTCATCCAGTTTATCATATGTTTCGCGGACTCTGATTTCCTCTTCACGATCCTTCTGCTTTTTTCGGCGGTTAAATTTAAACATTCCCAGAATTGTAATCCCCAGAAATGCCCCTCCGATATAAGGCATGATATTCATAACCGTATATATTACCGGCAGTGAATTCAAACCGATTACTTCTGTGGCAATTGTATGGCCGATATAGGAAAATGCTGTAAAAACCAGTACAAGGCCGGTTACTGTAGATGTATTCCAGATACTTTCGGCTGGTTTTTCTTTTTCTTCAAGAAAATCTTTCAGGGTGGATTGTAATTCCTTTTCAGATATCTTTAATGTTTTTTCCATTATGCGAGAATCAATCTGTCATTGTTTTATGAAGCACTACGAATTTAAAACGAGTCAGTTTCATAATTATTCAGGCTACTGTTTCAGATTCTGTAATGAGCATATCCAGCGGAATGTCAAATTCTTCAACGGGAAGAGCTTTATCATAAAGCTGGCAATCGAAAAGCAACCCTATTTTAAAAGCAGACAAATCTTTTAGAAAGCGGTCATAATATCCCATTCCATAACCCAGCCTGTTCAATTTGCGGTCGCCTGAAACCATCGGAACAATCACCAGGTCTATACCAGAAGAATCAGGATAATTTTCTGTCACAGGTTCGGGTACCCCCCATTCATTGATTTCTAATTCATCTAATGAAGAAATTGCGGAATGAGACAAGCGTCCGCCTGATTTCATTTTAGGAACCAATATCTTTTTTTCTTTCTGAATACTTTGATTGATGAATTCATGTGTATGAACTTCTTTCCTAATGTTCATAGAAACATAGCAATGGATTACCCTCGAGGATTTGAAAAGAGAAAGGTTAACCAGTTTTTCAATAATTTGGTTACTCTTTTCTATTACAGCAGTACTGCTGAGGTTTTTCCTGGCATCCAGAAAATGAGCTCTGAGCTTTTTTTTTAATAAAAGCGGGTCATCATGCATTACAGACGTATCAGTTTATGGCTGTCGGGAATTTCATCTTCAAAATGGTTTGCAAATATATCCCAGATATCCATTCCATATTTATTCATAAAATAGATAAATGCAACCTCTCTCTCCTGCAGGTTTTTGTTAGGATTAATGTTGTTTTTAATTTTATGAAGCCGTTCTAACTGAATTTTTTCCTGCTGTTTAATGCTTCGGTAAATTTTACCTTTTAATTTATCAAGTTCCGCCAGGTAAACAGCTTTAGCCTTACCTGCACTTCCTGCCAATGTTGGATCGATTTCCCCGATTTTAGTTTTTATCTCTTTTGTCAGTTCGTCTGTTCTGTTTTTCCACTGTGCAAACAGCTGCTCTACATCAACAGAATTTTTATTCTGTATATATCGGCTTTCAAGATCTTCAATCCTGTCAAAATAATCAGGAAAAGAAAAAGGAAGCTTTTCCTTAATCCTGTCAATTCCGGATTCCAGTACTGTAGCACTAAACCGGGGGAATATGAGAGGCATTTCCATATCAAAATTCCGGTAGAAATTTTTCATCTGAGAGTAGTAGGCAATTTCCCCGGGTCCGCCAATGTATGTAATGGATGGTAAAAGAGTATCCTGGACCACGGGCCGTAAAAAAACGTTAGGCGAAAACCGGTGTGGTTGTTTTTCGATTTCTTTACTGAGCTGTTCTGTGGACCACTCCCGGCCATCCTTTTCAACAGCCCATCTGTTATCTTTTACGTTAATTTTTTTGCGCTGCCTGTATTCATCAATCCAGAATAAATTCGACTCCTGAACCTGTACCTGTGCCTGGTAACCTTTTTTAACTAACCCTCTTGTTGTTCCCTGCAGTGATTTATACAGCTCCTTATAATTTACAACACTTTTTTGCAGTGGCTGAACAACATGATTTTTTATAGCCTGATCGTTACTTCCGGCCAATACCAGGCCATGTTTGCCAAACAAAAACAGCAGAAGCCTGCCAAAAGCCGTTCTCAGTTTTTCACCGGAGGAGTAGAAATCATCCAGTGCTTTCCATAAATCCCGTGAAAACTCTGTTTCGATCTGGCTTTCTTCCAAAGATTTTCTGAATTCAGAAAACGATCCGTTTAAGGAAAGTTCACCGGCTGTTTCATTCCCCTCTCCTAATGCGCCGATATTAATTTCATTAAATTCATCAGTACCCGGAAATCCGATTTTTGAAACCTCTTCAAAATCATGATCTTCATCAGCCAGCCAGAAAACAGGTACAAAAGGTTTATTATATTTTTTCTGCCATTTATTTGACAATTCAATGGCTGTCAATACTTTATATATTGTGAATACAGGCCCGCCATACAAGATAAGCTGCTGCCCTGTTACAACTGCAAAAGATTTTTCATCACTCAGTTTATTAAGAGACTGTATTGTTTCTGCCGGGGGATTAAACTGTTGGTTGAAATCTTTTAATAACTCTACAGTTTTTTTCCTGTTGCCGGTAAAGCAAAACGTCTCTATTTTTTTCTCAATTTCACTGTCTGAAAAAGGGGAACCGGAAAAAAATTCTGATAGTTTTGGATTTTGAGAGATATAATCTTTAAACAACTCCGGAAACGGCAGTGATTGAAATGGTACGGATGTGCAGCTCACGTCACCCCTTTAATTTTTGTATCTGATCACGAATTTTAGCTGCCTTTTCGTAATTTTCAGTATCAACTGCGGTTTTTAACTCTTTCTTCAATTCTTCGACTTTTGACATTCCTTTTGGTGCACCCGTTTCCTTTCCTGTACTGCTTTTTTCGGGTTGGGATTCTTCCGTAATAATCCCTGCCTCATTCAGTACATTTGTATCCACAAAAATAGGGGCACTGAAACGTATTGCAAGTGCGATTGCATCACTAGGCCGTGCATCCAATTCGATTTTGTCGTCCTGTCTTTTACAGTGAATTTTAGCAAAAAAAGTACCTTCATTCAGATCATTAATGATAACCTTTTCTACATCCGAGTTAAAACTTAATACCATATTTTTCAATAAATCGTGTGTCATGGGCCGGGGTGGCTTTATGCTTTCCAATTCCAAAGCTATAGCCTGTGCTTCGAAAGTTCCAATAATTATAGGAAGTCTTCTGTTTCCGTCTACTTCAGAAAGAATTAAAGCATAAGCCCCGCCGCTGCTGGGGCTTGTAGAAAGACCTAAAATGTCCATCTTTATATTCTGCAACGTTATCTCCTCAGTTTTTTAAACGTTTACTCATTCCAAAAGGTAACTATTTTTATAATGTCCTTAAACAGTAGAAATGAGAGAATCTGTTTTTCCTTACAATTCCATTATTTCCATCTTCACTTAAAATCATTTTTCAGGAAAAAATCATTCGTTATAATTGTCTTCGTAAAACTTATTTTACTCTAAAACTGTTGGAACAAATGTGTTGCTATAGCTTCTTATTCAGGATATTATAATCCCACAGGAAGGTATTTTTACCCTGTCTATATAAAAGTTGTTTCTGCACCAGTTATTAACATAAATCTCAAGAAATTTAGTCGTGAAGATAGATATTCAGGAAAAGCGAAATCCAAAAACTGGAAAACCCGTCACAGTACTTTCAGGAATTCAGCATAATCCACAGGTGATTGAAAAGCTGGCAAAAAAAATTAAAAGTTCCTGCGGTGCCGGAGGATATGTAGAAGGTAAAAAAATAATAGTGCAAGGCTCACACACCCCTAAGGTTCAGGAAATATTGAAAAAAGAAGGATTTGATGTTTGATACAATTCCGGGTTCAGGAATTAAAATCCTTTCAAAAACAAGATTCAGCGGCTCCTGAACAAAAACGAATATTACCCGTAGAAGATGGTGGTGGTGTTCAACAGTTATAATGGTTTGTTTTTCTTCAGATATACTGTTCATTCAGTAGCTTCAGATGGAGAATCATTATAATTCTATCTCTATTGTGTTTCAATTGACGACGTATGCAATTTATTCATCTATTATCAAACAGATTTACTATTACGGTATTGTTTTGTTGTTTTCTTTCTGTTTCAGCTGAAGCAAGATATGTTCAGCCTGCCCCTTCTGATACGGATACATTAAAAGTAGGCCTTGTACTCAGCGGAGGTGGTGCAAAGGGCATTGTTCATATTGGAATTTTAAAGGCTATAGATGAAGCCGGAGTACGAGTAGATTATATATCCGGTACCAGTATGGGAAGTCTTTTAGGGGGCTTGTATGCTATAGGATATTCCAGCGATCAACTGCTGGACCTGGCCCGCTCAAGTAACTGGCAGGAGCTTTTCACTGAAAGAGTGAACAGGAGGTATATCTCGAATTATGAAAAAGAATACGACAGCAGAACGGTCGTTACTTTTCCCTTAAGCGGACATGAAATCAGCCTGCCAATAGGAGTCATAAGCGGCCAGAATATATATTCACTTCTCTCTCGTTTAACATGGCCTGTGCATGGCACAGAAAGCTTTGACCAGTTCCCGATACCCTTTGCAACTGTGGCTACAGATCTTGAAACCGGAGAAGCCACTGTATTCAGGTCCGGATATCTGCCGGATGCAATCCGGGCAAGTATTTCTGTGCCTTCACTTATGATCCCTCACAAAATTGGTGAGAAGTATTATGTAGATGGTGGACTTGCACGAAACCTTCCGGTTGAGGATGTTATTGAGATGGGTGCTAATTATGTCATTGCTATTGATGTTTCAAAACCACTTTCCGATCTCGATAAGCTTTCAAACTTTACATCCATTATGAATCAAACGGTTGGGTTCAGAATATCCGAAAGGAACCGTGAGCAAAAAGAACTGGCTGATCTGGTTATTCAGCCGGAGGAAATGGGAGGGTTTATATTGACCGACTTTGAACGCACAGAAGAATTAATACAATTAGGCGAAGAAATCGGGAAAAAATACGCCGAACAATTTAAAGAAATTGCCGCCAGGCAAAATAATTCCGCCCCGGAACGACCAGGTGTTGGTGAACCAGTTTCCCTGCCAGTTCAAAGCGTTATTATTGAAGGAAATACACTACTGGATGATGAATATATTCTGAGAGAATTAAATTTCATACCAGGTGCAAACCTTTCACCCGATCTTATTGAAGAAAAAATAATCCAGTTGTACAGTTCCCGGTTTTATGACAGGGTTACATACCGTATTGTACCCGATTCCCTTGACAGCCATAATTTACATATCAGAATTTTTGAAAATGAGACAGATGCTATTCGTCTGGGGCTTCGGTATGAAACGAAAACACAAGCTTCAATTCTGGTGGAAGCAAGTTACAGAAACCTTATCCAGCAGGGATCCATAACACGTTTTGATGCCAGGCTGGGAAATCAGGTTGTACTGCTTGCTGATCATATTTATTATGGAGCACTGGGTTCGAAAGCTGCTGTTTTAACATCTTTGCAATATCATGCCGAAAATGTGGATTGGTATGTAGATGATATCCGCACATCGAGATTCAGGAATGAAATTTTCAGAAGTGAAATTTCAGCCGGTAATTTTTTCGCGTCTCAAAATATGATTTCTATCGGGCTGAGAAAGGATTTTATCCTGCACAGAAATGCGATTAACTCGAGTGCTATACGCCCCGTCTCTAAAGATTACCATGCTTTTTTTGGAAGATTTAAAATAGACCGGTTAAACAGGAAGGCATATCCAACAAAAGGAAATTTATTTGTTCTGGATGGTTATTACAGTAATGATCTCATTTTCAGCCCCCTGGATTTTTCTTCTGCAACATTGTACTGGAATGCATATTACAGTGTGACCAATGATGTTTCTCTGAAGAATACTCTGTATTTTGGTTACACAACGGGTGAACAAATTCCGTGGGACTACTGGTATACTCCAAACCGATATCATCCGGTGTATGGTTACGTTAGGTTTGGAGGTTTTGAGCGTTACGAAATTTCGGGGCGAAACTTACAGTATGCATCTGTTGGTATTCAGCTCGAGCCCCTGTACCACAGGTTTATCGGGATCGATATCTATACGGCCCGGACTTTAAATAACTGGGATTTCGATTTATTAGGTGAAAACCTGAATTATGGAGCTTCTATAACTGTAGGAGCACTTACCATACTTGGCCCCATACAGGCTGTTTTATCAACAAGCAACAGGCATACATTCCAGGCAGAATTACAAATAGGTTATCAGTTTTGACAACAGAAAATCAACTTCTTCAGCAAATTGAACAGATCAAAAAAGAACTAAAACATGATCCTGATGATGCTTCTTTATTGCATGATTTAGGAGTTGGCTATCATTTACTGGGCCAATACGGGAATGCGATTATACAATTAAAAAAAGCTGCATTTTTCCACCCTGAGGAGCCTTCTTATCACTTTAATCTTGGGAATGCCTATGCGGAGAACGATCAGCCTGAAAAAGCTGTCAAAGCCTACCTGGATGCCCTGGATATTAATCCTAATCATACCCCCTCTTTAAATAATCTTGCTGATATTTATGAAACTCTTGGAGAGTGGGATAAGGCATTCGAACTGTTTAATTATCTGATTCGTATCTCTCCCGAAGACCCTCTTGCCCATTTCAACCTTGGGAATTTCTACCTGCGCCAAAATCAACATATTGAGGCGGTAAAATGTTATGAAACGGTTTTAGAAAAAGATGGTGCTTTTTCAGAAGCATATTACAATATTTCCTGGGTTTTATACCGGGCAAAAGCTTATGAGAACGCAATTGAATATGCTGAGAAAGGACTTAAAGAAGATCCCGGCCATGAAGATCTGGAAAAATTACTCTTTGATATCAGGAATGAAACTATGCAGTAGTTTCAGCTACTCTGGAATCTTTTTTAAGCTCAAGAGCAAAAGAAGCGGCCATTTTTTCTTCAAAACCGTCTCTTGCCCTGTATATTGGAAGTTGTTTAAATAACCTGGAAATAAATTTTCCGGCCCGGGCATGCTTATTTATTGCCGGGTTGCAATCCATAACTTCCATGAAAGCTTTTTGTTCGGGAAGAGATAAAGTACAATCGGAAAATCCCGCAATAAAATCATCTATAATCTCATCTTGAGTCTGGTAAATAAACATGGAGTATGAATTTCTGTTATCGGATACAGAAATTCATACTCAGGGGCAACTAAAAAGTTTCCGATTTAACATAATTGCCAATTTTTTCCTGTAACTGTACCCTTGCACGGTTAATCCTGGATTTTACAGTACCCATAGCGGTATCAGTTATTTCAGAAATTTCCTCGTAAGTTAATTGCTGGATATCCCTGAGGATAATCACTTCCCGAAATTCTTCATTCAGCTCTTTCAGTGCTTTTTCAAGTTCACCAACACACATTTTTTGATGAAGTTTCTCATCCTGAAGAACTACTGTATCCGGTATCATAATTTCTCTGTCATCAGGATCCGATTCATCGGCATGCATGGAAATGGTAGTCATTCGCTGCTTTTTCTTATACATGGTCTTTGCAAGGTTCAATGCAATAGTATACATCCAGGTAGATAATTTTGCTATCCTTTCATAGGAATGCCGGCTGCGATAAACCCGCAAAAAAGTTTCCTGAACAAGATCTTCACAATCTTCATGGTTATGTGTGTATCTGAACAGAAAGTTATGAAGTCTGTCTTTGTAACGTTTAACAATTATATCAAAGGCCTGAACAACCCCGGATTGCAGTTGTTCCATTACATCTTCGTCCGACAATTGTTGTAAATTGGCAATTGTTAAAGTGCTCATAATAATACCCCATAATTCAGTTGCTGTTACCACAACACCGGATCAGCCGATGATGCGCTTTACAAGCAGAAGAAATATGTATGAGGTATCTAATGTGCTGAAGCCTTTTAACGAACGATCTGTATCGAGAAGGGCTTCGAATATTCCCGGCATTTCAGCAAGACGAAACTGAGAAGCTTCTTTCCACTGAAGATTAAAAATATATGAATTCTTAATATCCAGTGAATCCTGAACTTGTTGTTTGTTCAGGCCCTTCTCACTTAATCTGCAAATCTGCCAGATATTGCCAAACACATTGTAAAAGAACCCCACGGTTTTCATTACTTCTCCCGCGTTGTAATTAGTTTTAAGCAACATCTGTTCCGATATGCCAAGGGCCTGGTCCAGATTTCTGTTTATAATGGCATCTTTAAGCTCAAACACCGTATAATCACGATATGAGCCGGTTATTTTTTTTACATGCTCTGCAGTGATGTTCTCTCCGTTGTCCACAAAAGTGCACAGTTTTTCTATTTCTGTGGACAGTAGTTTCAAATCCTGGCCTGCAAGCTGGCTTAACATCTGTGCAGCAGCAGCATCGATTTTCCGGTTATGAGAATGCCGGGTCCAGTCGATTACCCAGTCAGGTATCTTATAATCCGGAAGGGTGTCGAATGTATAACACTGATGATGCGTAGATGTTCCTTTCAGGAATTTACCGGTTGCGGAACGTCCGTCCGGCAGCTTTTTATCGATCAGACAGAGAATGGCTGATTCATTGGGTTGATTGAAATAACCTGTAAAATCATTCAGCTCTCCATCTTCCGTATTTTCGGCAAGTTTCAGGAAATCTCTTACGATGACAACTCTCCGTTCTGCCATCATAGGATAACTCCGGACAATATCCAGTACCTGTGCCGGCGACGAGTCTGCACCGTATATTAAATCAAAATTAAAATCTTTCTGATCATCCGGTACTATTTTTTCGAATTCATCCTGAAGGAGATCAATAAAAAAAGACTCCTCTCCATTCAGGTAATACACCGGCTTAAGCTGGTCCTGTTTTTTTAAGCTTTGCCAGGCCTGCCTGAAAACATCTATACCGGTTGTCTTAGCCAATTAAAGTATTTATTTGGTTTAATTCTCTTGCGATGATACAACTTATTCTTCTATTCCTGCCGCGTACATGATACCCCCGAGCAGGTGATCAAGATAAACCGGATCGGTATAAGATTCTTTGGTATGGCCCAGACCGGTGTAAAATGCACGGCCTCCGTCAAATTCATGATACCAGGAAATAGGATGATTGCCGGGATGTTCGCTCCCTTCATAACTGTCTGTATCAAGTTTCAGAAGTACATGCACAGCCTCATTCATATTCTTATAGTTGTACCATTCATCTTCTTTTTGCCAGGTTTCAGAAAGATTTTTTGTTGCAGGATGCGAACCGTCTTGCAGCAATACTGCGGCTTCCTGCACCCGCGGATGACTGTTGAAATATGCTCCTACCAGTTCGCCGTACCAGGGCCAGTCGTATTCTGTATCAGCGGCAGAATGCACCCCGGCAAACCCGCCTCCGTTCCGGACATAATTGCGAAAGGTTTCCTGCTGTTCATCATCAAAGACATCCATAGTTGTATTTAAAAAAACCACCGCCGCATAACCTGAGAGATTTTCATCTGTAAAATAGTCTGAATCTTCAGTCGCGGTAACAGAAAAATTATGTTCTTCACCCAGTTTTTGAACAGCTTCTATTCCATCTTCAATAGAATCGTGCCGGAAACCTGCTGTTTTTGAAAAAACCAGTACAGAAAAATCCGTATCAGTTATGCCTTCAGCCGTGCTTTCTTCGCCAGTACATCCGGTAAACAGAGACAAAGCTAAAAAGCCTGAAACTGCAAAAAAGATTGATTTGATCATATTATCCATTTTTTATGATATGTTTTGGTTATGAAATATTTCCCTGCAGCCAGGCTATGGAGTCCACACCATCAGGTTTCCACCAGACCGGGGGTTTCTGGGCAGCCGATAAATCTTCCATTTCAAACTGCCCTGTGTTTTTTAACAAAAAATCACCTGTAGAATAAATGCTTTGCAGGCCTTTGCCAAATTGATTTACAATTTCTTCGAGTTTTTTTTCATCACCTTTAACCCAATACAGTAAAAATTTTTCGGAGGGAAGCATTACCTGTTCTTCAATCAGAAAATCATCCAGCCACGCCTGTGAAATTTCAACAGCTTTATTACAGGCATAGCGGTGAAATAGTGCCGGAGTCGGTTTTTCATGTTGTGGGTTTTTCAGCCAAAAGGATTCTATATAATCAGTGAACGTACATTTCTCTGAATCCAGGTGAAAGGGAGCAACAACTATCGCTACAGAACGGCAACCGGCTCCACCGTACCGGAAGATGGCTTCCGTTAAGTCTTCCATCGTGGAAGGTTTGTTATCGGTGATAAAGGCAATCGAAAAGTGAGCGGTTCTCATTAGTTTTGGAGAGCCAGGCTTTACAATGTTAAATCGACCCAGTTTTTCATCCACTTTAGAAGCGGTTGATTCCGACCCGGCAAAAAGTAGGAAATCTCCTTCTGCATCATGTAACTCTTCAAGATTTACCGACCATACTGCATCTCTCACTAAACCATGTTTTTGGCAGGCGGTAAATAGTGTTGGTAACAGATACGGATCTTTTTTGGAAATTTTACCAATGTAGATACCGCCCGTTAGCAAAACGGCCAGAAAATCCTGAAGGCCGACCAGCGGAAGATTACCTGCATGCAGACATATCACTTTTTTTCCCCTCAGGCTGTTATGTTTCAGATTTGACTGTTCCGCCCATTTCAAAAGATTCTCTTTCTTGAGGGATTCCTTTAAATGAAGTACCTGGTGCCGGATGTCCTGAAAACTGAATAAATTCTCTTCAACAGTTTGATCTATCGCATGCTTCAGCTCCTTGTTATCCGGCTGCAGCCAGTCTGAAATGGCATTAGAAATGTTCTGAATATGATTTTCGATTTTATTCACTGTTAACTCAATCACGATCTATCAAAAAATTACAACCCCGTAAATCATTTTTATTCCATCGCCCGAGAACTTTAAAACGGCCTTGATGATCCATGATACCTTTATCATCTGTTAAAATAAACGGACAGGAATACAGATTTGCCAGGTCTATCACACCGATTTTACCTTCTTCTCCGGGTCTGCACTCCAAAGAGGGATTGTCAGCATGTCGTATGGTTACATGCGCCCAATGAGGAGAACCGAACCATTCAGTACCATCTGTATAAAACTGGCTTAGAAGTTCACACATTCCATACTCTGAATAAATAGAATCCACAGGAACCTGAAATCTATCGGAAAGTTTGTTTCTCAAGTCCTGCCTTGATATTTCACGCCGGTAGGTCTTCATCCCTCCTGTCTCGACAACAACCGATCCATCGGGAAGTGCTATGGATTTCCTATCAGCCAGATCTAAAAGACCAAATGCAGCACCAAATAGTAATATTTTGTTCCCTTTCTGAACGATCGGATTAACCTGTTTTTGTGTAACTTTTTTGTTTAACGGCAAAAATCTGCTTTGCCCCGATGGATCATTCGCTATTAAATCATTCATCATCCATATTAGAGAGGAATCAGGATTATCAGAATAACCCGGTGTATAGCTTAATATCGAAAACTCATCCCGTGGAAAATGACGATAAAATTCTTTTCGGATAGCTTTTCTGTAAATTCCGGCATCTGCAAGGTAATGAGTGCTTCTCTGCATCTTCGAGGTCCCGCTGCTTTTGAATACAATTTCAGGGTTTAATCCATCCCCCAATAATTTAGCCTTTTTAAAAGCGCGGACGGGAAGCAGCGGAATATTATGAATATCAGGATTTGAAACTTCATTCAGACCAAATACTGCCGCGAATTTCCGGTAGACCGGGTTTTTCAGGACCTGATATTCAAATACTTCCCGGTATCGATCTCTGAATGATATGGATTCATCAAAAATCAGGTCAGGCAGATTTGGATTTTTATTCATAAATCCAGCTGTTTGGTGAAAACCCGTACAGGTGCAGGGTTATGATATTCTCTTTAATCCTTTAAACCCGATATCTTTACGATAGTAACAGCCTTCAAACGTAATTTTTTCCACATTTTTATAGACATGGCTGATAGCTTCCTGCAGGGTTTTTCCGGTTCCAACTACATTTATAACTCTGCCGCCGCTTGTCAGAATATGCCCGTTTTGTTCCTGTGTTCCAGCATGAAATGCCACGGCATTATCATCAATATCACCAAGTCCTGTAATTTCTTTACCTGTATCGTAAGATTTTGGATATCCCTTGCTAGCCAGTACCACACAGCATTTAAATTCATTATCAATCTGGATGGATTTTTCATCCAGCCGCTGCTGGGTAGTAGCCAGTATGAGTTCCAAAAGATCATTTTCCAGAGATGGCAAAATTGCCTGGCATTCAGGATCACCAAAACGGCAATTATATTCAACGACTTTGGGGCCTTCGGCCGTTATCATTAAACCTATGTACAAAATTCCGTGGTAAGCCGACTCTTCAAGCTGCATACCGGTAATTGTGGGTTCAATAATCTCTTTTTTAACCTGTTCAAGGATTTCTTCCGTCAAAAGGGGTGCCGGAGAATAGGCTCCCATCCCTCCTGTATTCAGACCTGTGTCTCCTTCCCCAATTCGTTTATGGTCCTGTGCATTATGAATAATATGAGAGGTATGGCCGTCTGCAATCACAAAAACAGAAGCTTCTTCACCCTCCATAAATTCTTCCACAACCAGTTTATTTGCAGCTTTGCTCAGGGCTTCATTTTGTTTCAGTTCAGCCAGCCGGTCTTTTACCTCTTCTTCAGAATTACAGATAAAAACACCCTTTCCCCCCGCAAGGCCGTCTGCTTTCAGCACGATAGGATAAGTTTCCTTGGACTGGATGAACGACAGAGCATCATCAAAATCCTCAGAAGAAAATACAGCGTAATCGGCAGTGGGAATATTATATCTGGTCATGAACTGTTTGGCAAATTCTTTGCTTCCTTCAAGCATAGCCGCGGCTTTTTGAGGACCAAAAACAGGTATATTTCGCTGGGCCATGAAGTCGGAAATACCTGAAACAAGCGGGGCTTCCGGCCCAACAACAATTACATCAACAGATTGTTCATCAGCGAACTTTGCAATCGTTTCAAAATCGTGCAGACTGAGTGCTACATTTGTACCCAGGGAAGCTGTTCCGGGATTACCCGGTGCGATAAATAAACTACCGAGATTAGCCGATTGTTTAAGTTTCCATGCTATGGAATGTTCACGGCCGCCGCTTCCGAGTAATAATACATTATATGTAGCCATTAGCTATGAATTGATTCTGCAATAGAAATAATCTCACTAAAGCTATCCGCCTTCAAACTGGCACCTCCAATCAGGCCGCCGTCAACATCCGGCTGGGAAAGCAGTTCTTCTGCATTAGCGGGTTTCATGCTGCCACCGTATAAAATACGCACATTTTTGCTTTTTTCTTCACCCCATTGTTCGGATATCAGGCTTCTGATAAACCGGTGCATATCCTGGGCCTGTCCGGGAGTTGCGGTTTCACCTGTACCAATAGCCCATACCGGTTCGTACGCGATTACCAGTTTTGAATCATCTTCTGATGAAAGGACCTCTAAAACTGCCTGAATCTGGTTTTTAACAACCTCTTCGTGATTTCCACTTTTTCTTTCATCCAGCTTTTCCCCTACACATACAATTGCCCGGAGATCTTCATCCAGAACACGTTTGGCTTTTCTGGCTACTAATGCGTCATCTTCATTAAAATACTCCCTCCGTTCGGAATGTCCCACGATCACATATTCGCAGGAAAGCTCTTTTAGCATAGAGGTGCTGATTTCGCCGGTATATGCCCCATTCCCTTCAGTATGTACATTTTGCGCACCTACTTTAAAAGAGGAATTTCTGAAACTTTTTGCTACAAACGGAATGGAAACATATGGCGGGCAAATTAATGCTTCCGATTGGAATGTTTTATCGCTCCATATTTTTACCATTTCATCTGCAAGTGCTTTTGCATCTGCAGCTCCAGCATTCATTTTCCAGTTACCGGCGATTAAAAAAGTTCTCATATATATATTATTGGGTTATTATTCGCTGTAGTCCTTGAACAACTTCATCATATTCATTGCCAACATACCTTCTGATAATATTGCCATCATCATCTATTAAGAACCGTGTTGGTACACGGTTAATATTCAGCCGTTCAATTAGTTCATCCCCATCGAACGAATCCGGATGGGCTACCGGCCAGTAAAGTCCCCTGTTTTCGAAAAAAGCCTGAATCACAACATCATTGGATACCAGCGGAATTGTGATAATTTCAAGTCCGAAATTACGGTATATCTGGTAAATAGCAATTGTTCTGTCGTATTGTTGCTGATAGAGTGAATTATCCAGTCTGGTAATCTCTATCAAAAAAGGAGTGCCTTCCATAGTTTCTGTGGATACAGAATCACCTGTAATCGTTGTAAAAGAAAAAGAAGGAAATGCTGAGCCGGGAGAAAGAACAGCCAGATCATACGTAATATTCTCCGCCCATTCCATGGCCCTTTCGTGATCGGAGAATTCGTTTTTAAACCGGTCCAGATATTCACCGGCTTCTGAAGTTCTGGAACTGTCGTAAAGAAGTTCAATTCTTTCAATTTTCAGGTTCATCATATCCCCTTCCGTTACGGCCATATTTTCAAGGCGGTCCAGAAATGCTGTGACTTTCTCCAAACCTTCTTCTTCAGCATAATATTCCATAAGAGCCTGTCGTGTGGCAGGCAGAAGAGTATTCTTATTTGTAAGAATTTCTTCGGTTCTGGCTACCATTAATGAATCATTCAATCCTCTCAACAGAGAAATGGATGCTTCACCTGCAAGACCCGAGGCATAGGCACCGGGATATTCTTCATATAAATCCCAGTAGATATCACTCCATTTTTCCAGTTCCATTCCCACACTATCGGCAGAAATTGCACCGGCATTAATGTATTGCACTACTCTTCTGAAATTTCGTTCTACCCTCTCAAATGTCTGATAAACATCATTTTCCCGGGATGAAATTTCAGCAGTTTGATTGAGATCGGGAAGTTGTCCGGTAAAATTGATTGTATCACCATCCGCGAACACCATACTGATGATGCCAAAGGCGTTCCTGTTCCTGGAAACAACTACAGGATAAAGATCAGTACTGTTAAACACTGCTGTTCCGGAAAAATATCCGTCCCTGTCTGTCACCGCATGAAAGATAGTATCACGTCTTTCCCCCGCTGTATCCTGATATGCAACGAGCAGTTCAATTCCACTATAATTTCCCCCGGTTTCCAGCTCTTCATTTACCGTAATTCTTCCATTTATATAATTGGATAGTTCCTGTTCTGAATCTGATGAGCACCCGAAAAAAAATAAAGCTGAAATTAAACTTAATAGACCTGCTCTGATTTTCATTAAAAGCGTGATTAATTACGGATTAAAGGCTGTCAAGCTTACTCGTTACAAGCTCTCTAACCAGTTTTGGATTCGCCTTTCCCTGAGACTTTTTCATAACCTGACCTATAAAAAAGCCGATAAGTGCCTTTTTTCCATCTTTGTACCGCTGGGCTTCATCCGGGTTTGAATTAATGACTTCATCAATGATAGGATCAATAAATCCTGAATCTGAAACCTGTACAAGATTTAACTTTTCAGCCAGTTCTTCAGCAGAATCATCACTTTTCAACATCTCATTAAAAATGGTCTGCATGGCTGATGAACTGATTTTATCATCCATTTTTAAAGAGATCAGTTCAGTAAGTCGGTCCGGTGAGACAGGAAATTCGCTGATGGAGATACTTTGTTCATTTAAAACCCTCAGTACTTCAGTTAAAACCACATTTGCAACCGCTTTAGGCTCGTTAAGTATGGCCAGAGACTTTTCATAATATTCAGCCAGTTCCCGGGTTTCCGTTAAAATATAGGCATCCTCTTGATTCAGCCCCAGCTCATTCACAAAGCGATCAAACCGAACAGCCGGTAATTCCGGCAAATCCGCTTTTATCTCATCCAGTAATTCTTTTCCTACCACTACAGGTGGTAAATCCGGCTCGGGAAAATAGCGGTAATCGTGCGCCTCCTCCTTCGATCTCATTTCCCTTGTTTCAAGTTTATCAGGGTCCCACAAAAGTGTTTTCTGAACAACTTCACCCCCGCTTTCAACCAGTTCAATCTGCCGTTCAATTTCGTATGTAAGTGCCCGTTCCACGTTCCGGAAGGAATTCATGTTTTTCAATTCTGTCCGGGTACCCAGTTCTTTCTGGCCCCGCAGGCGGATTGAAACATTCGCATCACATCGCAGGCTGCCCTCTTCCATATTACCATCGCAAATTTCAAGGTACTGTACGATCTGACGAATTTTTGTGAGGTAAGCATAAGCTTCCTGCGGCGTACGTAAATCAGGTTCGGAAACAATTTCTATCAATGGAGTTCCCGCCCGGTTCAGATCAACCAGTGTATGAAAAGGATCCTGATCATGAATGGATTTTCCGGCATCTTCTTCCATGTGAATCCGGGTTACACCAATTGTTTTTTCATAATCATCCAGTTCAATATCAATATGTCCCCTATAGCAAATCGGGGTGTCATACTGAGAGATCTGGTATCCTTTCGGTAAATCAGGATAGAAATAATTTTTCCGGGCAAAAATAGATCGTTCAGCAATTTCACAATCTGTGGCAAGGCCCATTTTTATGATGTAACGAACCAGGTTTTCATTCAAAACCGGAAGGGTACCAGGATGCCCCAGGCAAAGCGGGGTAACCTGTGTGTTTGGAGAACCCCCATATTCTGATGAAACAGCCGCGAAAGCTTTACTGTTTGTGAGGAGCTGAGCGTGAACTTCAAGCCCGATTACTGCTTCGTACTTCTCATTTGAAATTGTAGACATTGTAAATTTTCAGGTTCTGAAATCTTTAACAGCTTAAAAGATAGGAAAGTCTTAAGAGAATGTAAGAACAAAATATATCTTGTTCACTGTGACAGGTAAAATCGTATAAAATTTAGCGAATGAATAATAAATTTATTAGAAATGATTAAACTCTGCCATTTTAATTGAAACAGGTATAAAGAGAGTTACAATTTGATCATGGTGCTGGTTCACTCCTTGTTTTTCCAGGATTTTATATTCTTAATCTTCCTTCAAAAATGATACTGGCCATACTAGTTATTAAAAGTTTTTGGTTTCCGATAAGCTCCACTTCCATAAACCCGGTTCTTCCGGAACATTGAAAAGATTTCATCCTGGTTTTTCCTAAACGCTTACTCCAGTATTTCGTTAAAAACGTATGAGTTCCCCCGGTTACAGGATCCTCATTGGTTCCGCTCCATGGCCAAAAATATCTTGATTCAAAATCGAACCCTTCCCTGGCAGAAGGGGCCGTTATTAATACTCCATTAATTGAGTCATGAGATCGGTACAACGCTGCAAAATCAGGTTTTAACTTGCTTAAGTACCTGCTGTCTTCAATTTCAAGAAGGAGTATTTTAGTTTCTTCGTTATACTCGCAGTTCAGAATTTCATCTATCCCCAGAGCTTTAAGCAGAAGTTCCGGAGCTTCAGCAGGCATGGTTTCATAAACCGGAAATTCCATTATGATCATATCCCTGTCTTTTTGTATCTGTAAATCCAGATCCTGAATAGTATGGAAACGGATTTCATCAAGAGTATCATCCTTATCAAAAACAATTTTTGATGAAGCCAGTGTAGCATGACCACACAACGGGATTTCCATTACGGGCGAGAAATACCGAATGTTATAGCTGTTACTTCTTCCCGTTTTGGTTATAAATGCCGTTTCAGATAATCCGAGCTCCCCGGCTATTGACAACATTGTTTCATCCTTTAATTTCTGCTTCAGAATACATACCCCCGCCGGATTACCTTTGAAGGGTTCATCTGTAAAGGAATCCACGATATAGGTTTCTATGCTGGTTATATTTTTCATCTTGCTGATAAATTGCCGGTAAATTTAAAACCCGATGCCGTATAACTGCTGTGTAACACAATGAATGCTTCCCTGGCCCCAGACCAGATCGGAGCATTCAATACCCACAACTTCCCGTTCCGGAAAAAATTCCCGGAATAACTGAAGGGCTTCCTCATCATAATTTTCATCATACAAAGGAACCAGAACCACTCCATTGGCGATGTAAAAATTAGCATAGCTTGCCGGCACATATTCCGATCCATCCACAGTTGTTCCATCAATCCTGGTTTTGGGAAGCGGCAAAGTTATGATATGGAGCGGTTCTCCACGGGTATCTTCAGACCGGCACAAGATTTCATAATTTTCCTGAAGCGCAGCGTGGTTGATGTCCTCAGGATCTTCGCAAAGCATAGTTAAGACCGTGTTCCGGTTTAAGAACCGGGAGAGATCATCAATGTGTCCATCGGTATCATCACCGGCCAAGCCTTTTTTAAGCCAGATGATTTTTTCTGCCCCCAGGTAATCGCTCAGCTTTTTTTCAATTTCTTCTTTCGACAGCACTGGATTCCGGTTTGGGTTCAGTAAAACAGATTCGGTAGTCAGCAGCAATCCTTCACCGTTTACATCAATAGACCCCCCTTCCAGGACCATTCCGGGTTTAAACACCGGCAGGCTGAACTGTTTTCCAAACCATGCCGGCAGGTTGTTGTCATCCCCGAAAGGCGGATATTTTCCTCCCCATGCATTATACTCCCAATCTATAATGGCAAATTCTGTTTTCCCTCTTTTTTTGATAAAAACCGGTCCGCAGTCTCTCGCCCAGACATCATTCAGCGGAAGCTGATAAATCTGAATATTTGACGGAGTGTGAATGCGATCCTTCAACATGTTCTCCACCCGTTTCAGATTACATTGCTCATCCGCCAGAAGAATAACCGGTTCATACCTATGCAACACTTCGATTATTTCTAAATAAACATTCTCAACCCGTTGCAGCCGTTGTGCCCAGGTTTCCCGGTTCGACGGCCAGTGAAGTTGTGTGGCGGAATGTGTTTCCCATTCGGCAGGCATATGATAGTTACCGGAAAGCTGCATGAGGTAATATTCTCCTATTTAAAAATCTGAAAAGATACAGTTTGTGAACCCCTGGTGACGCTAAGTTCCCCCTTTGCGTAGCTTGGCACTTCTCCGCATTTTAAAGAAAAATTAAATTTTCTTTAACTATTATAATCTATCTATGGTAAAAGACAGGCTGAAAACCGTCCCCCTTTCATCAGAAGTAAACGAATACTCCCCGCGGAGTTGTTTAGCAAGCATTTTGATGAGAGTTAATCCTAAAGAGTTGCTTTTTTGGGGGGCAAAATCATCAGGAAGTCCTATGCCATCATCCGATATAGTCAGCTTTACCTGGTTATTTCCTTTTCTTTTAAATTCAATTTTGATCCTGCCCTTTTCTTTTCCGGTAAAAGCATGTTTAAAGATATTTGTAAGCACTTCATTAGCAATCAGTGAACATGTTAAAGCCTGGCCTACCGGTAATTCGGCAGATTCACACTGAAAACTTAGTTTTATATCAGACTTTATCTGAAAGGTTTTCTGAATGTTTATAGCCAGTAACTGAATACGATCGGCAAATTCAATGCTTGAGAAGTTATTGGTCTGGTATAACTGCTCATGAATACTGGCCATAGTTTGGATACGGGCTGTGCTGTCGAATAATCTTTCCAAAACTTCTTCATTGTTTTCTTTAGAAGCCTGAAGCTGAAGTAACCCTGTCAGCACCGAAAGGTTATTTTTAATCCGGTGGTGAATTTCCGCAAGCAGTGTTTCTTTCTCCTTCAGAGACTCAATAATCTGTTCCTGTTTAATCTGACGCTGCGTAACATCCCGCGAATTTGCAACAAAACCCTGTACAGCCGGATCATCCGTCAAATTGGTAACTGTGGATTCGATCCACCTCCAGTTGTCATCCGAATCCAGGAAACGAAATGGTTTAAGCTGAACCGTTTCTTGTGTATTAAGTGCAGAAAATTGTTGAAAAATTCGTTCTTTATCCTCTTCAAAAATAAAATCAAATGCATTTTTACCTATAAAAAAATCAGCCGGAATGCCAAGAACACTAATACTTGTAGGACTTACATACCTATAGTTTGCTTCTTCATCCAAAATGGCAATCATATCCATTCCATGCTGAACCAGTACTTTAAAACGGCGGTCATTTAACTCCACCTCTTCTTCAGCTTTTCTCCGCGCAGTTACATTCTGGCTGATACCATAAAAACGAACGCATACTCCATCTTTATATTCGGGTTCACCGGTTGCCCTGATCCACCGTTCATCACCTTTTCCGCTTATGATTTTAAGCTCAACATCAAAAGGTTTTTCTTTTTCTATAGCATCACTGGCTGCTTTGGCAAACGTTTCACGGCTGTACCCTTCCTTAAATAAGTTTACAGTGCTTTCCACATCAGGTTCATAATCTTCACCAAAACCATGAACATCTTTGGTTACCACAGACCAATACAGCTTGTCATTCAGCATATCATACTCCCAGGTACCGATATTTGCCAGTTTATAAGCTTTATCAAGTAACTCTTTTTCCTCCTGTAATTCCTGCTCAGATATGATCAGGTTAATTTTTTTAGCAAGTATAGTGGCAATTATCTCCGCCAGTTCCTGCTCTGATCCTGTAAATGAATGTTTCTTTGCGCTGTATATTTTAATGGTAAGCTGATGTTCAGTTCTTACCGGTTTTTTAACGGATAAATTCCACTCTGTTTTTTTAAAACCCGCTGATTTATATACCTGGTTACTAAATTCAACAGACGCTGAAACAGGGTCTTTCCTGATCCACCCGGTTGATATAACCCCGGCAGACCTATCCAGCAACTCTTGCACTGACAACGAATGATCGTCTAAAGTGGAAATTTGTCTGAAAAGGTCTGACTGCCTCTTCATTTGCTTCTCGAAATCCTCCTCTGGTATTATACTCTGGTCACCCATTAATTCTTAAAAATATCTGTTAACCTTCCTTTACGATATCGGAAGGTAATAAAAATAATTTTTTAAATTTCTCCGCTCATTTACCTGAAGGATGAACACTCCATTTTTTTTAGGTAAATGCATAATTTGCAACTACTAAGGTGAATAATTCATTTGAAATAAACATTAATTTTTATTTATTGAAGCAGCTAGATTAGGTAATAAGGCTCCAGCAAATCAAACGGGTACAGATTATGGCTCATACACTTATCATTCATGGATGGAGTGACTGCTCCGGATCTTTTAAGGATATGAAAGCAAGGCTTCAGGACTATGAAATAGGCACTGTGGATACCATATTTTATGGTGATTATGAGTCAAGAGAAGATAACATCACTTTTAACGATGTGGTGGATGGCCTGAACGAACAGATGATTGAACGCGGGCTGATTAACTCTGACGGAACAAGAAAAACGGATCTTAATATTATTGTCCATTCCACGGGCGGACTGGTGATCCGCCACTGGATATGGCGTTACTATTGCGACAGGATTGAAGAATGCCCTATAAAACGGATTGTGATGCTGGCACCCGCAAACTTTGGTTCTCCCCTGGCTCACCGGGGAAAGTCATTCCTGGGAAACCTGGTGAAAGGCCGCTGGAAAATCGGGGATTTCCTCGAAGTTGGCCGGCGATTGTTAGACGGACTTGAACTTGCAAGCCCTTACCAGTGGCAGCTGGCCCATCATGATCTGTTTTCCGCAGAAAAATCCTGGTTCAATAAAGACCAGATACAGCTGACTATAATGACCGGTATTGAAGATTACGCCGGGATTCGGGGCTGGGTAAATAAACCCGGAACCGACGGCACAGTTGTTATTTCAGGAACCTCGCTGGATTCCATTAAACTTACGCTTGATTTCTGCGATCCGAAAACGCCTTATGAATGGACTGAGACAAAAACCGCACACGATTTTTGCTTTGGAGTACTCGCCGGCCTCGATCATGGCACCATCGTAAGTGATTTTGAAAAGGAAAGGGGCCGGATTATCGACCTGACAACAGAAGCCCTGAAAACAGACACGGCTCAAAAATTTACAGCCTTTAAGAACAAGCTTAAAAACATTACCGATGCCACCTACGGTGCGTATGCTGGTAAAAATGATGATAAATACAGCCGGTACCAGCAGTTTTTGATAAAGGCCATGGATGATCATGACGCCCCGGTCAGGGATTATACCATCGAATTTTATGTTTATAAAGCAGGGAAGGCTGAAAATAACCTGGTTCACAGTAACAGGTATTTTAATAAAACAGAAGCCGATTTATCTGAAAAATTTCATAAGGTACTGATCAGAGAAATTCACACACATAGCAAAGATACAAGCTACAGGCGCCTGCTGGTGAACCTGGATAAACTGAACAAACTGATTGATGAAGCAAAAGAGCGGCTGGGGCCTTTTGTAATCAGTATGAAATTATTTGTACCCAACGTTGACGCGGGGATTTTCTATGAACCGGAAGCCCTTCAGAATGTTGTGATTTATCATTCGGATACGGAAAACAACAAAGGTATTCCGAAGCTTTTTTTTCATAACACCACAACCCTTCTGGAATTAAAGGTAAACCGGAAGACGAGTTATGTCAGGATTGGAAAAGAGCCAAAATAATCAAATAAAAATAACAGATAATCCCGTTCGCTTAACAGGAATAGCTCAGCGGCTGACGATTCCCACGCCTGAATATTTTTAACAATTAACAGTATCGGAAGGTTATGAAATCTTTAAAATCCATTTGTAACACTTGTTTTAATATTACATGTTTAATCCTGATTTTTTGTGCTGCCCTGGTACTTCGCCCAACTATCTCAATCAGCCAGAATCTGGAAAGCCGGCTGGAGATCCTGGATATTGAAACTCTCGAACGAACGATCGTTCACCGGGATACAGTAAGATTCGAAGCCCCAAACTGGACTCCCGATGGAGAAGAGCTTATTTTTAATCAACAGGGTTCGCTTTACAGGATTCCCGTGGAAGGTGGAGAGCCTGTTAAAATACCCACGGGATTTGCCACATCAAACAATAATGATCATGGTATCTCACCCGATGGTACGATGTTGGCAATCAGTCATCACGCCGACGGTAAGCCACCCGGTGCTAATTCCACTATTTATATTGTGAATATTGGAGGAGGGATCCCACGCCAGGTTACCCAACACGCTCCTTCCTA
Source organism: Balneolaceae bacterium (assembly GCA_040882525.1). GTDB lineage: Bacteria > Bacteroidota > Rhodothermia > Balneolales > Balneolaceae > Rhodohalobacter. The sequence continues at coordinate 98,191 of JBBEBD010000006.1, forward strand.
CTGGCATGGATGGTCGCCCGACGGTGAAATGCTGATTTACACTGCAGAACGCGACGGCCAGTTTGATATTTATACCATTCCTGTTGGCGGAGGTGAGGAAACACAACTGACAAATACCCCGGGCCTGGATGACGGCCCTGAATATTCGCCGGACGGAGAAACTATTTACTTCAACTCCGAACGAACCGGAGTGATGGAAATCTGGCGAATGGATGCAGATGGAGATAATCCCCAACAGGTGACTGATGATAACTACAACAACTGGTTTCCCCACCCCTCGCCTGATGGAAGTTTCCTGGTATTCCTGAGCTATATTGATTCAATTGATCCGGGCTCTCATCCCGCAGATAAAAATGTAATGCTCCGGCTAATGGAAATTGAAACCGGAGAGATCCGTGAACTTGCCCGGTTTACCGGCGGACAGGGAACCATCAATGTTCCAAGCTGGGCACCTGACAGCAAGAGATTTGCTTTTGTTTCTTACGAAGTGCAGAATTCAGGATCTGAGTGACCTGACAGGCATCTGGTTAAAGGTTCAAGGATCAAAGGTTTCAGGTGGACTGGCAGGTCTGCCTGTGTGATAGCTAAATAAAAGTTTCCGGTATGGAAAGGTTACCCACTCATCCTAACTGCAATTCCCAAACCAATACCACGATTCTGTAACCCACTTTAGAATTAAGAGAGATCTTATATTTATATTGGTTTGATAGGAAAATAAACGCAATAAACCTCATCCTAAATGAGGAACAGCCCAGCTTTAGTACTCCCCGGCAAAGGCTTCAAGAAATGCCCGGGCGAATGTTGAACGGAAAACTTCTGCTTCATCCAGAGAATTGTTCCACCAGATTCCTTCACTGTTGGCCAAAATGATGAACGTGAGATCAAGGTCCGGTATTTTCAAATAAAGAGCCGAATATGCATCCTCCCACCACCCTGAGTGCCAGATAAGAGTTTGACCATGATATTCCTCTACAAACCAGCCGATGCCGTATGGGAGCAAATCGCCGCCGTCCGTTTGAAAAGGAGTCATCATTATTTTCCTTGACTTTACTGAAATAAGTTTCCCCTGATCCAGGGCAATGTCGAACCTGGTTAGATCCAGAACAGTGGTAATCACGCCGCCCGCGGCGCCGTCTCCCTGCGGTCCCGGTTCAGGTGCAGGTTTGGCTGTACCGGAAAGATCAATAATATGGCCGGGAGCCAACAATTGTGCCAGATCATTACGGAGGGGTAAATCGCGGTATCTCCGGGCAGAATGGGTCATACGTGCTGGTTCAAATACATATTGTTTCACCAAATCAGAGAATTGAGCTTCAGCAGCTTCCATCACCGGGCGTGATGCCCAGGAATAAAGAACCGGGTTGTATGAAAAACGAGTGCCAGGCTTGCCTGTCACTGTATGAGACAACAGGTGACGCAGCGTGTGATCTGAAGGATTACATTGCAGATCTCTTGCAAAAATGGAGGGCTGTTCACTGAACTCGCTGCAGAAATCAGTCCACTCACTATAGTCTGACATTGGCTGATCAAGATTAAGCACTCCCTCCTCATTTAACCGGAGCGCAACAACCGCCGAGATTGGTTTTGCAACAGAAGCGACATCATAAACCGTTTCAGCCGAAGCGGGAATTTTCTTTTCGGGATTTGAATAACCCAATCCACCTGCGTAAACTACTTCCTGGTTTTTCACCACAGCCACGGATAAACCCGGGATATGGGCTTCTATACGGAGAGAATCAAGGAGCTGAATAAATTCAATAACTCTTTGCTCGCTCTGTGCCTGTACCGGAATTCCTATACAAGCGGTTATTAGTAAAAAAGAGAGATATCTAATGCATTTCATAATTCCGGAGTTTGATTGCGCTGAGGAGGTCTGTACGGTAGGTGGTACCGGCTGGTTTCATATATCTGCCATGAACACTTTTTGTGATTTAATCTCACGAAATCCCTGCCCCAGGTAAAACTGATGAGCCTTTTCCCGCAAACCGTTGGCTCTTACCCTGATTTTCTTACAGCCCATTCCGGCTAAACGGTTCATGGCTTCCTTTACCAATTTTTTTCCTACTCCTTTACCTCTTGCCTCACTTTTAACTACCAGACTGGCAATTTCTCCTGTTTCGCCTGCAGCAAGGCGCAGGTCTGTAAAAGCATGGACACATCCTGAAACTTCACCTTTTTCATTTACGGCTACAATGACAACACCATTTCGTTTTTCTATCGCTGACAGCCTGTTCCTGATGATTTCAAAATCAGATTTATATCCCAGTTCTTCCAGAAGTTTAACAATATCAGGTGCATCTTCCTGTATCGCAGATCTCAGTTTTATCATTGAATTATTTCGGTTATAAGGAAAGAATACCGGCGGTCCCTCCCTGTCAAAAATTGCGACCGCGGTTTTCATCATACTAATTTAAACAGTAATCCGCTGTAAATATACGAAGACGATGTCAACAGATGATTTTTCACCTGATTGAATGAATACTGAATCTGTTTCATTACTAATGTATATATCTGATAAATTTGAATCATCTGAGGAGAGAGACTATGAATAATGTACAACTGTTTTTTATCATCATAATAACAGCCTTGCTGACCGGTTTTGGAGCCGGTTCTGTACAAGCGCAGGCAGACAGTGATAACGGTGGGAATTTCGGACTTGGGATTATGTTTGGTGAACCCACGGGAATTACCGTCAAAACCTGGAATAACGAACGCTCGGCATTTGATATCGGGGCGGCATGGTCCCTCTCCGGGAGAAATGAAGCTATTCATTTACATGCAGATTACCTGCTGCATACGTGGTTTACTGATATTGAAAACGGCAGGCTGGCTCTGTATTACGGCTTTGGGGGACGTATTATCTTTGCCGATGACGCCACAGCCGGAGTCAGAATACCCATCGGGCTGAATTATATCTTCCCCAATATACCTTTCGATTTATTTGTTGAAGCCGTCCCCATTTTAGACTTCGCCCCGGATACGGAGTTTGCCGGAAACGGTGCAGTTGGAATCAGGTATTATTTCTGAAAATTTGCTGATGGTTCAATTTGCTAAGATGTTTTATGAACTAACCATTTCTCTTTCTAAACACGGCCCTCAACCCGCATCCGGAAACTTAACTGCATTCTCCCAAAAGAAGGAACAGAAGTATAAAAATGAGAATTACACTGAAACATCCGCCACCAAGTTTTTTGGCGCCATAACCCGCTAAAAGTGTTTTTAATAAATTATTCATAATACAATCGTTTTCTCTCTGTAATTCAGGCAAAAAAATCAGAACCACTGAATCGCTTTGCCTGTTTTAGCAGCTAACACTGTATAGCGGTGTAAAATTCAGAAGTTGAAGAGGATTACATAAATTTCATAGAATTTTTACCTTTGCAGATAAATCAAACAAGAGACTGTTCAAAAATGATGGCATTTTCACCCGGATTAGTTGATGGAATATTTTCCAATTTTTCCGGCTGCTTCCAAATAGACCGGAAGTGCCGCCGATCCGTACCATGCATATAATTCGGCTTCTAATAATTTTTCTTTGACAGCCGGATCGGTTTCCAGTATTTCCCCAGCTTCTTCCAAAGATTCAGTATTCAGGATAAAGAGTCCCCGGTAAGAATTTTCATTTCTGCCAAAAGGCCCGGCTACCAATAGTTTCTCTTCCTCAGCTAATCGCCGAATGTTATTCAAATGCCCGGCAAATAAACTGTCCCGGACAGCCTGATCTTTAATTTCTCCGTCATTGCTTCCTGTTTTAAGGATAACAAATATATATGATTTCATTCCATAATCATCAGCTCCCAGTTCTTCGGCCAACTCTGCATCGTAATCCGGGTTGAGGTTTTGTGCGGATAAAGAAGCCGAAATTACACACAGTATTAAAACAGCCAGAATGGATATGGTAAATGCATGTCCTTTTATAGTCATGATTCGTTATTATTTTGTTTGGGATGAATGGTACTACAACAGTAATCATAGTAGTCATTTTTACAGGTTGTTTCCCACCTGCTTTTCAGGATCATTACGATCCTGAACAGGTTTATGCTCTTTTCGCCGGTTAATTCATGGAGTGCAAGCCAAATGTGTTGCCTTCGGTATCTGTGCAAATTGTGCAAAATCCAAAATCTCCTAACGAAAATTTCTTCTTTAGTATCTTACCACCTGCATCCTCAACACGACTTTGTTCAATATTGCAGTCTTCACACGTAAAGTAGATAACGGAGCCGTTTCCTCCTGGTTCAACTCCTGCAGCTTTTACCAGTGCCCCACTCGCATTTGGCTCCGATTCAACAAACGGAAACATCATCATCTGGAGTGAATTTTCACTCTCTGGTTCTGCCGGTACCTGAAGTTCTTCCAGTTTTATATCCAGCACCTTCTCATAAAAGCTTTTAGCTCTGTTCATATCCTGAACATAAATTTCAAACCAATTGACGGGATTTTTCATTGGTATATTAAATTGGTGAATGGATAAAACAGTATCAGAAAAATGTATAGATTTATAAATTAAAAACTTGTCCTATGACAAGAAATTAAGCTTATTTTTTCCCCGGTTTTTTCCGGATGCGGCTTAATGATGTATCCGTAATTCCAAAATAGTAGGCAATATATTTGAGGGGAGCCTGCCGGATAATATCAGGGTGTTTTTTTTGTAACACCAGGTAGCGTTCTGTGGCAGAATCGGATCATGGAAAGTGAACGATGTTTGGTAGAAAACAACACTCCCGACATCCAGATACGGCCCCATTCTGAAAAACCATTCACCGTTTGAAACAGTTTCTGGAAAGTATCAAAGCTGATTTTCCAGAAAACTCAGTCAGTAACGGTTCAAAACTCATCGACAACTCTTTTTTATAAAAATGGATAGTTACTCCAGGTAAGCACTGATCTGTTTAAAGTACAGGTTAGGAAATTATCCACATTGGTACTCTCAGTTTTAAGCTTTATTAATTTACTGCCGAAAGAAATGTAATTAAGACCAGAAAGATAATCTAACCAGGAGACTCAATAGGTTTATAAAAATAACAGAATCAAATTATATAGTCCATAAGCTGCCAGACAGAGAACAATAATTCCTATAATTTTACATGGTATACAGGCTGTCTGCTTTTTCGTTTCAGATTTTTCATTTATATCCATTTAACTCCTATTTTGCCCAACATGTTAATCCTTTTACTACCCATGTAAATGCAGCACAAGAGCGGGTCACAATCCATGTCCAGGCTACACAAACAATCTTTGAGACCCAGGTCCAGGCTACACATACAATCTTTGAGACCCAGGTCCAGGCTACGCATACAATCTTTGAAACCCACGTCCAGGCATCACAAGCCCAGGAGCAAGGCCACCAGTCACAGCAATCACGATATCCCTGATCTTCTTCTTCGGAACATTTGTTGTAGCCCTGATCTTCTTCCTGAGCGCATTCGCTATAACCCTGATCTTCTTCTTCAACACACTTTCTTTCTCGATCTTCGCGCCACTCGGTACATTTCTGCTCTAATGATTCTGACCAGTCACAGGCCGCAACTAATCCAGCCCGGATTTTTTCCCACAACCATTCCAATGCGCATACAATACCGGTTGCTATCCATAGAATACCATCTATTATTAAAAGTACCAGATCAATAATGGGCAGGAGAATTGTAATAATTATGGTAATAACAGTCCAGATTACCCCCCAGATAAAAACCCAGATAACAGCAAGAAGGCGTATCAGCAGTGATAAGGTGCCATAGCTGGAACATATCAGCATCCATTTGCCAATAGCACTCCAGGATCGATCGCTCAGCAAAGCCGGCATTCGGCCAAAATCATCCTCAATCTCCACCGAATTCCGGTCAAAGTGGCATGCCCATTCACCCAGTTCCTTCCCCTTTTCCCATATCCATCTGGCTCCCGGGGTGGCATCAAGCATCAACTCCCAAAAACTGACACCCGTATCAGTAACCACCAAATTGGGATCACAAGCTAACAGATTACTAATTGCTGAATTATCTGTGGCTGGCGGGGTAACTGAGCAATCACATGGAGAGATTGTACAGCAATTACCGAAGCGTGTGTGGTAGTTATGGGCAGCTGTTTCCATAGAATGACCAGATCCACCACCACGCCAGGATCCGGCAAGATATGCAATCATAAATCCGCGAAAAAAACCAACGCCAGCGCCATCTAAAATCTCTCGATATTGCTGTACATGATAACCTTCATGTACAGGAGTTTCCAGACCTGCGCAACTGCAAGGATCATAAACACCAGCTGCCTGACTGAAATAAATTTTAATCTCATGAACGCCATAATTATCCGGTAATGTAATACCCCGAATATTATTTGATTTAGCAAACCACGGTTTTCCCAGATAAAAATTTACTGAATCCCAGTTAATATCCGGGTATAACGTTTCGTAGAGAGTACGAAGACAATCTGGAATTTCAATTTTTTCAGGAAATATCCAACGAAAAAATTCAGTTGAAGTTTCCTTCATCGCATCACACCAAGCCCCCATTTTCCCCCACTAATAGTTTATGCAAATAAGAAAAGGTATATACTCGATTCGGTTTATCTCAAACTTCTTTTTTTCAATAAATAAAGCCAAGACATTATATATAGAAACAATTGTAAGTGCAAAGGCAGGAATGAATACCATGCCGGATCAAGAGAAAAATGAAGCTTCATACTCCGAAACATTGGGCGAGGCTTAATGTTCTGATGAGCCGAATTTAAGACGTATTGAAACTAACCAAGCTTATCTGCGAACTGGTTTTTATAGCCTATAAAAACCAGTTCGTCATCTGATGATTTACTAACCATCAATCAAAAATATTTATTATTCCTCCGTTTTTTTATCACTTTCCGGCCTTGAATAAGACAGCGGATCACTGGCCGGAAATGTTTGTTTCAATTCTTCATCCAGTTCTTCATCCTCCCTTTTCTTCTGCTCTGATTCCTTCTTTTTTTTATCCTGGACATCCTGATTATTATTTTTTTCCATAGCTAACTCCATTAAACATAGGTGATCTGATATCATGTAACACATTAAGAACGGCAAAGATCACAAAAACACATATAACAAAACCAGGGATTTCTTATTCTTAGAAATTTGTCATTCCAGTTTTCATAAATCTATCTCAAACAGTACGGCTCCGGAAAGTAAATCCGTTTGGGTCTGCCCTTTGTATAATCTTAACCCAGTACTCTCTGATAACCAATATTTTCCTTTTTCTTTACCCTCACCTGAGATATATTCCACGCACAAATCAGATACTTATACAGCATTAATTTTTTATGATAAATGAACCCTGGTTCGTGCCCAGTCACGTTGGATGGATTGAAGTGATTTGCGGCGGCATGTTTAGCGGCAAAACAGAAGAACTTATCCGGCGGGCCAAAAGAGCACACATAGCAGGACAGGAAGTGGTGATTGTGAAGCCATCGGTAGATAACCGCTACAATGACAGCGATGTAACTTCGCACAGTGAACTGTCCCTGCCGGGAATCCAGGTAAATACTGCTGACCAGATCATTCTTCTCACCTCATCCGCAAAAGTGGTCTGCATTGACGAAACACAGTTTTTTGATGATCGCATTATTGATGTGGTAAACACACTGGCAAATGACGGCAAACGGGTTATTTTAGCCGGATTGGATATGGATTTTGAAGGAAAACCGTTTGAACCTATGCCGCGGCTTCTGGCAATTGCCGAATATGTGACCAAGCTCCATGCCATCTGTGCTGAAAGCGGAATGATGGCTCATTACTCGCAGCGCGTGGTTGAAAACCAGGACCAAATTCTGGTTGGTGAAAAAGACGCCTACGAACCCCGGGCCCGCCATTGTTTCCGTCCGCCTGTGGACAAAAAAAGAGGCCGACCGCTTCCTCCGCTTAAAACAGAAGACGAATCAGTAACCAATCCTCCTAAAGATTAACTACATGGACATAGTACGAGGTTTTATTGGGATGGCCGCTATAATCGGCCTTGCCTGGCTGCTTAGCAACAACAAAAAATTAATCAACTGGAGGTTGGTTGGCACCGGCCTGGGTATTCAGTTTGTGCTTGCTGTTTTTATCCTGAAAGGTGCTGTTATGGCGGATTTCTGGAGCCCGCTGGGATGGCCGAAAGATTTCTTCAGCTGGGTATCTTCTTTCTTTGTGATTGTACTGGATTTTACCACAGCCGGGGCTGAATTTATCTTCGGAGACCTGGCCAAAAGCCCGGGCATGGAAGACAGCCTGGGAAATTTCTTTGCTTTCCAGGTGTTGCCTACAATCATCTTTTTCGCTTCACTGACGGCTATTTTATACCACTATGGCCTTTTACAGAAGCTGGTGAAACTAATGGCTGTAGGCATGCAGAAGCTGCTGGGAACCTCCGGGGCTGAATCCCTGTCGGTGATTTCAAACATTTTCGTGGGCCAGACTGAAGCACCTCTTGTTGTGGAGCCTTACATTGAAAAGATGACAAAATCAGAACTCCTGGCGGTCATGACGGGTGGAATGGCTACTATTGCGGGCGGTGTGATGGCGGCATATGTGCAGATGCTCGGCAACTCCTATTCCATGGCTCATGGAGTTTCACTCGATGTGGGAAGACTGATGTTCGCTGAACAGCTTCTTGGTGCCAGCCTGATGGCCGCTCCTGCTGCACTGGTAATTGCTAAGATGTTATATCCCGAAACCTCCGATCCGGTTACCAAAGGTGACGTGAAAATGAGTGTGGAGAAAAAAGATGCAAACGGAATTGACGCTGCCGCTACCGGGGCCGGAACGGGTTTAAAACTTGCCGCAAATGTCGGCGCTATGCTTTTGGCATTCATAGCTTTACTTGCAATGGGAAATTACTTTCTGTTTCATTTTGGAGAATTTACGGGTATAAACGGATTGCTTGGCGCAGAACTTCGGATTGAAACATTACTTGGGTGGCTGTTTGCCCCTCTTGCCTTTATTGTAGGCGTGTCCTGGGCTGACGCGGTAAATATGGGATCGTTAATCGGTACCAAGATTGTATTGAATGAATTTGTGGCTTACCTGCAACTGGCTGACCTGGTACAGTCTGACATACTAAGCCCCAAAACAATTACAATGGCTACGTTTGCTCTTTGCGGGTTTGCGAATTTTTCTTCCATTGCTATTCAGATCGGCGGGATAGGCGGGCTGGCACCCAGCCGTAAATCGGAACTTGCTAAATTTGGAATGCTCGCTGTTCTGGCCGGTACCCTTGCCAATCTGATGACCGCCACTATCGCCGGGATGTTATTTTGATTAAACAGACAGAATGGTTTGCTGCACAATGAAATTCAACTTTCTGCGTATTCCTTACCACAGTCTTTTTTATCATAAGACAGCTTCAGTCCATTGACTGGTTACCTCCCATAAAAACTGTATATTCACTCTCTTAATCCATACCGTTCCAATAATTAATGCCCGAAAGCAGATCACGCACATGAAAAAGAGTTTAATCATCTTTTTTGCACTTACACTAATTTTGATATCATGTACTTCTACCGACAGAAGTGATGATTCACCGATTTTAGCCACTGTTCAGAATTCTTCATTAACCCTGAACGAGGCGCTTCGGCAAATACCGGCTTCTGTTTTAGAACAGGATACGGCAAGTGCTGTTCGTTCGTATACCGAGCAATGGGTAAATGAACGGGTTATGATTAAAGAAGCCGAACGGATCGGGCTTTCCAATTCTCCTGAAATCCGGGAAAAACTTAACCGGCTCCGCGGCCAGCTTCTGCAGGAATCTTTGAAAGATTATGTACTGAATGAACATAAAGATGAAATTGAAGTTACCCGCCAGGAGGCTCAGAACTATTACCAGGCTCACAAGGAAAAATTCACTCTTGAAGAACGTTATGTACGATTCCGGCATTTAACCACACGCACGAGAACAGAAGCCGATAATGCCAAACGTGATTTAATGAGGGGCATTCCCTGGGAAGAAGTGGCCAATACATACAGTGTTAACAGTGAATTTCAATTAAGAAAATCAAATCAGTTCTGGCCTATTTCCATGTCCGTTTCTGATAACTCCCTGTTAAACCAATATCTGAATGTTATCGGGATTACCGAAATTTCGCCGATCCAGTATTTTGGGGGGCAGTATCATTTTGTACAGTTACTTGAAGAACGCCCGGAGGGTGATCATCCGGATCTTGAGTGGCTGATTCCGCAAATCGTTGAATGGCTGAAGCTTGAGAAAGCCAGAAGAATTACAAATGGTTACGTCCGAAATCTTTATCTTGAGTCTGAAGCCAATAATGAAATTAACCAGGCAGGCGCCACAGAAATCAACAGGTTTATAACAAATCTCAGTAATTAAGCAACACCAAAGAAATCAAATGAAATACATTCTCAGGACCTTACTCTTTTTCGTTCTTTTCTTTACATATACATATTCTGCGTATGCGCAAAGCGGGGAAGTATCCGATCGTATTATTGCCATTGTAAACGACAGAATTATATTAAAATCGGATGTTGATGATGAAATCCGCGATTACATGCGTCAGGCTGAATTATCTGACCAGCAAATGCAGTTTTCAGAAGATCTCTGGTATAGCGCTCTTCAAAGTATGGTTGATAACTATGTACTCCTTGAACAGGCTAAAATAGATTCCATTGATGTTCCTGATGAACTTGTGGATCAGCAAATGGACCAGAGAATCCAGCAGCTTGTACGGCAGGCCGGAAGTGAACAAGCCCTTGAAGAAGCATTTGGTAAAAGTCTTATTCAGCTTCGGGCTGATTTCAGAGAACAGTTCAGAGAGCAGATGGTGATCCAGCAGGTACAGCAAAGTAAAATGGGATCTGTTAACATTACCCGCCCTGAGGTGAAGGAATTTTTTGAAAGTATTCCAGAAGATTCCATCCCAACCATACCCGAGCAGGTAGGCGTTTCACAAATTGTTGTGATTCCAGCCCCGCTGGAGGATGCCAAACAGCAGGCATATCAACAAGCTGCCGCGCTGCGCGATTCTGTAGTTGAACATGGCAGGGATTTCGAAGAGATGGCCAGGAAATACAGTGATGATATTTCGGCTACGAGAGGCGGATTGCTGCCGATGATGCCCCTGGGCGATCTTGTTGCTAATTATTCAGCGGCTGCAACCGCTCTTGAACCGGGAGAAATATCTGAAGTTGTGGAAACACAATTCGGGTATCACGTGATCCGCCTGAACAGGCGTGTGGGTGATAATATAGAAACCAACCATATTCTGATTCGGGTAGATGAAGAACTGGTTGATGAAGATTTTGCCATTAATAAACTTGAAGCCCTGCGGGACAGTGTTCTGAATCACGGTGTGAAATTCAGTGATCTTGCCCGGCGTCATTCAGATGATGAAGAAACCAAAGTAACCGGCGGCCGGGTAATGAACCCACAAACCGGTGAGAGGCTTATGCCCCTCAGTGAACTCAATCCTTCGCTCTACCGGATTGTACTTTTGCTTGATGAAGAAGGCCAGATATCCGAACCAAGATCGTATAATACTCAGGGACGTACCTCACGAAGGGCGTACCGCATCGTACGGCTCGACCGGCTTATACCTGAACACAGAGCCAATTTAGAAGACGACTTCAACAGGATCAGAGATATTGCCCTGCAGCAAAAACGGATGCGGGTAATGAATGAATGGATTGAAGACTTAAGAGACGATTTCTTTATTGAATTTAAGATCCCCATGCCGCAAAATATAACAGAGACATTGTAATATTTTTATGAGCCAGTCAATCCCGTCCTCTCCAGAAGAAGCGGCTTCTTTTTTTAGTCAGTCTGTAAAAAATATTAAAGATGAAATATCAAAAACTGTTGTTGGCCAGAAAGATGTAGTTGACCAGCTGTTGATTTCACTCTTTTCACGCGGACACTGTGTTCTCGTGGGTGTACCGGGACTTGCAAAAACACTTCTGATTCAGACTGTGGCCCAAACTCTTAACCTGTCATTCAGCAGAATACAGTTTACCCCAGACCTGATGCCCGGAGATATTACCGGGACAGAAGTGATTGAAGATGATAAAGAAACCGGCCGGAAGCAGTTCAAATTTATTAAAGGCCCTGTTTTTGCCAATATTGTTCTGGCTGATGAAATCAACAGAACACCTCCGAAAACTCAGGCGGCTTTGCTCGAGGGGATGCAGGAATCGAATGTAACCGCATCGGGTCAGCGGTTTGAGCTGGAACAACCCTTTTTTGTACTGGCCACTCAAAACCCGATTGAACAGGAAGGTACCTATCCCCTACCTGAAGCACAGCTCGACCGTTTTATGTTCAATATCTGGCTGGATTATCCGTCACCTGAAGAAGAGAAAGATATTGTAATCCAGACAACGTCTCCGCGGAATGTAAAGATCCAATCTATCCTGGAAAGAAAACAGATTATTGAACTTCAGGACCTGGTACGTGAAGTTCCCCTTCCTGATCATGTACTCGATAAAACGGTCCGCCTCGTTACTCAAACCCGCCCTTCAACAGAATTGGCCCCTGATTTTGTAAATAACTACCTGAGCTGGGGAGCCGGCCCGAGGGCTTCACAATACCTTGTTCTGGGTGCAAAAACAAGAGCCCTTTCACACGGACGTTATAATGTGGAGATGGAAGATATACATGCACTGGCCGTGCCGGTATTGCGCCATCGAATCGTTACAAATTATGCAGCCGAGGCAGAAGGCCTGTCTACTGTAGATATTATTAACAGGCTGCTTAAAGAATTGTAATTAAGCTCAACAAACATGATCAGCGTTATTTTGCAGGGAGTAAGTCCGGTGATGCCGATCGTTGTTATTGCAGCCCTGTTGCTGCTGTCCGCAGTTATTTCCTGGTTAAGCTATTATCATTTAACAGCAGTTACATTTTGGAAAAAATGGGTTTTAATTGCACTCCGGACTGCCTCGTTAGCCATTCTTGTTTTATTGCTGCTCAATCCTTTCAGAACAGCTCAGATTGAAGAAACAAATCCTCCTATTATTGCCATCTATCTGGACAACACCCAAAGTACGGGAGTCGAACGGGGTGACTATGAGGGTTTGACTTCTTTCCAGTCTGTAATTGATGAGCTGAATTCATCCAAACCAGGCAATGTTGAATATCAATATTTTCTTTTTTCTGATGAAGTCGAACAAGGCACTGATGTACAGGCACTCGGTACAAGCACGAACCTCCATAATGTGATGGATCACATCAGTCAGAATGAAAATGATTTCAGGGCTTCAATAGTGGTTAGTGATGGTATATTCACACAAGGCAGAAATCCTGTTTTTGCAGCACAACGTCTTTCAAACCCGCTCATAACTATTCCGGTTGGTGATACATCTACAGTGAAAGATGTGCTGATTGCGGATGTTGAGTATAATCAAACAGCCTACACAAATACTCTTCATCATTTTACGGCTGATATTCAACAAATGGGGTTTGAAAATGAAGAAACGGCCGTTCAGTTTCTTATTGACGGCGAGATCACAGATAGCGAAACTGTTTCATTCAGCACGTCAGGCAGCCGGCTGGTAGAGTTTACTCATGAATTTACCGAACCTGGTTTTTACAACCTGGAAGTGAATGTTCCGGTTAAGCAGGATGAATATACAGATAGAAATAACACAGCTTCTTTCACTATTGAGGCAATTGATGATAAAACCCATATTCTGTCTCTTGCATTTGAAATTCACCCGGATGTTCGCGCTATCCGTGAGCTTGCTGCAACAGATCAGCAAAATGAGCTGGTTTCATCAACCTATTTACAAGATAATATTTTCATTGGTGATGATCCCCGTTCCCTGGACCAGGAGTTCGACCTGGTTATACTTCACGGCCTGCCCGACCCGGGCTCTGATATATTGCAATGGCTGAATAACCTGAGGCTTCCGGTAGTATACATAGCTACCCCGGCTTCTTCAGAACATGCATTTTCTTCGGATTACGGAGAATTGATCAGCCTGAGTACTGAGGAAACAGAAATATTATTGGATGTACATCCCGAGTTAAACCAGGATTCAGGTTCCCATCCGATTCTTGAAACTGATCCGGTTATTATGACTCGTTTTCCAACATTAAAAGCTTACAGAGGAAATTACAGTACATCCGCTCTGTCGGAAACTCTGATCAGAGGCCAGTTTCAGAGAAACAGTACGGATATTCCTCTTTTACTGGCTGAAGATACACAGGTACGTAGGCTTGTAACCGTTAACGCCTTTGGCTGGTACAGGTACACCCAAAGCAGGAATGAAGAAGCCGTCAGTTTTTTTGAAAATTTATTTACAAATATAATCGGCTGGGCTTCCACCCCTCCTGACCGGAGAACACTCCGCATTGAACCTGTTAAACCTGTATTTTCGGAAAATGAGACCATTGAAATACGCGCCAACTTATTGAATGAACGCGGTGAACCTGAGTCTGAAGGAATCATTGAACTTTATTTTTTCGAAGGTGAAAATGATGAACAGCGTGTTTTCCGTATGAACCATATAGAAAGAGGCAGTTACCGGGCAGAAACAGGCTCCTACCCCGAAGGGGTATACCGTGTGGAAGCTGTTGCTGAAAAAAACAACCGGGAAATAGGGCTTGCTGAAACGCGGGTCAGGGTCAGCCAGTCTTCTGCTGAACTGATCAACACAAAAAGAAATGATGAATTGCTTGAACGGATTTCTGAGGTTACAGGCGGGCTTTTTCTTCAGGATAAACAGTTCGGGGACATCAACCGTTTTATATCCGATCATAATCTGAATGAAGCTTCAGATAATATATCGACCGAATTTATTTATACATTTGAAACCGGCTGGTGGTTTTTTGTTGTGATATTACTACTGAGCTTTGAGTGGATGCTCAGGCGAACTATTTCCCTTCCTTAAGTTTGTGTTCGAATAAGAAATCAATGAAAGCCAGGAAAGTCCTCCCCCACCTTAAATAGAAAAAGCCAATCTTTATTCAAGATTGGCTTTATACTCTGTTTTGCCCATCTATGGCAATACCAGCATGTTTACCCTTTTCTGGTTACCAGAAGTACCACCAGCCCGATGATAACGGCAAGGCTGACGAGAAACAGAATAAACATCAGGTTAGAAGTCGGCGTTGCAGTTTCTCCCCAATTACTTAGTTTCGTATCAATAGCTGCAATCTGGGAGTGGGAAAGAACATTTCCGTTTGTAATTAACTCTCCCCAATTTCCTTTTACAGTATCATTCCAGTAATTGGTGAAGTTTTGGAACCGTTCGTAATCCTCTTCAGAATTTGTCTCCATGCTTAGATCAATAGCATTATCAACATACGTGTTTAAGGCGCTGTTAAAAGCATCCGCACTTGTAAAAGTAGGCAGCTCAATTCCATTTTGATTAAAAGCGGTTGTGAGAGCATTCCAGAGCTTGTTGTCGATACTTGCCTGCCATGCCGCAAGAAGATCAGACACTTCCTGTTCAGTCTGAACCGGATTGTCCGGAGCAAACGTTTCGGATAACCGGTCGCCTATTCTTCCCCATACATCACTGAAATACCCGTGTTGTGCACGCATGCCTACATAATCACTGGCTTCAAGGCCTGAAGCCTGATCTGCAGAATTAGTGTATTCAGCAATTATGGTTTTAATCAGTTCGACAGGATTATCCTGTAACCGTTCGGAAGCTTCGGATATTTCACTCTGTGCACCCGGGTCTATCGATTGATATCTTTCAATCAGGCTTTCAAGAAACTGAGATGTAAAAGCGTCCCGTTGTTCGATATTCTGTCGATACTGACGTACCAGAGCAGAAAGTCTTCTTTCATTTGAAGATGCTTCCTCCATCCGGGTTTCGAGATCTTGCCTTTCAGCGTCTATAGTTTCAAGCTGGTTTCTGTAATTTTCCAGCTCACCTTCCAGAGAGCTTACCCGTTCATTAAGCTGTTCAATGACGTTGATGTTTTCTTCTGAAATTCCAAACCTGCTTCTCAGGTCATCAATTCTGTCTGAAAATGTATCAGGATACAATGCATTATTCAGAAGATCTGAATATTCAGAATAGTTAGCTTCCAGCTCGTCTATATCATTAACGATGTCAGACAGATCATCGGAAGAAACCGCGTTATCAATTCTATTCGCAAGTTCTCTGTATTCAGCTCTAAAATCCTGTTGTATTTGGTAGTCAGACTGCTGTGCTATAGCGGTAGAACTCACAAAAAACAGAAAAGCTGCCAATGTAGAAAAACTAATTTTTAGTGACTTTTTCATAATATTTGTCTCTTATCTGCGTCCGTTTTGATCAAGATTATAGGTGTCCCCTGAATCGCGGTCTAACAACTCAATATTTCCATTGCGTAGGTTAAATGCAGGTTGCCCCAAACCATCTTCAGACAATTCAATTTCTGTTTTAAGTTTAAGTTCGTTTTCACCGGGTTCAAAAACATAAACGCTGTTGAAACCATTGGCCGTTACAAAATAGTAACCTGCTCTGTTTCTGATCAGGCGAATTTCATCTATGGATGATGTTCCTTCGTTTTCCAGGATCGATGAAATATTGAACTTGATTGCATAACGCTGATCGTGAACCTCGTTATTGGCATCAGGTGCTAAAACACTCTCAATCGGCTGAGAGTAATCAACATCCTGAATTACCAGAGATGGCCCACATGCAGCAGCGCCAAACAAAAGAGCAACACACAATAACAGTGTGGTAATTGTTGGTTTTGCCATAGTAGTTTTTATGATGTTTGTGGTTATCGTTTTTTATGTATATAAACGTATTTTGTTTCTTCAGACCCGTAAAAGCGAATTAGAATGAAGGTTTTTGAAAGAATTCGACTCTCTTTTTAACATCTTAACTGTTAAATTATCAAGTTTTCTAATGGAAATAAAACCTGCATGAAGATCCTGTAACAGTTTGAAATGAAACTCTGAAATCCCGCCTCCGTAGTTTGTTTTTAATATAATAGCTGAGGTTAATTCTGAAGTAACTTACCATTCCGGGCTAAAATGATCATCTTTATAAACAATGCCCTTTTGTATAAAATCATTCAGCAACCATCTGATTGAGTATTCTGCTATAGCAGGTAACTAATTATGTGTCAACGTAGTTGTATTTAAGTCATAAACATAACATTTTCTTATCAAATGTTTAATGGAAATCCCTCTTTACCTGATAATTTTCATAATAAATTTATGAAAGAGGCTTTGAAATTAGCCGAACAGGCTTTCCTTCAGGATGAAGTGCCTGTTGGGGCCGTTGTTGTTCACAAGAATCGTATTGCCGGTAGAGGCTTTAACCAGGTAGAAATGCTGAACGATCCCACCGCCCATGCAGAAATACTGGCGATCTCCTCAGCCTGCTCAACACTAAACCAGAAATACCTGCATGATTGCACGCTGTATGTTACCCTTGAACCTTGTATGATGTGTGCCGGTGCCATAGTTTGGTCTAAATTAGACCGTGTGGTTTTTGGTGCAATGGATGAAAAAGCAGGTGGGTGCGGCTCTGTATTCAATATCTCCTCAAACAAAAAATTAAACCACCAGGCTGAAGTAATTCAGGGAGTAATGGAAACAGATTCCGCCAGCTTGCTCAAACGTTTTTTCCAGCAGAAGAGATAATCTGCTGCTTCAGGATATATCAACAATTAAAAATATCTGGTTTTTTAGTCTGGATAATACCTTTTTTTCAACCGCAGCAACTTCACATAAAATTCCCTCCGGCCTTTTACCGTAGCGAGCGGTAAGACTACTTTTATGAGAGAATATATCATCAAAGCAATGGCCAGAATTATCCATAAAGCATAATCCTGATAAATTTCAAGATAAGAAAGCATAGGCTGGCCTATAACTGCGGAAATTCCTACCAATAACGGTGTCCAGATAGCAATTGCCAGTATGAAGTATCCTAAAAAGAAAGTAAAATCGGTTTTAAGCATCCCCGCAGTGAGATATGTGGGGAATCTTGTTCCCGGCAGAAAACGGGTAATAAAAATAATCTCCACACCACGCATTTCAAACATCTGCTCAATTCGCTGCATATCCCTCTGTTTGATAAACCACCGAAACGGTACCCACCCGATGACCGGCCGTCCAACCCACCTGCCGAGGAAATACGTACCGACATCCGCAATTAAAATTCCTGAAAAACACCCAAGTACAGCAAACCAAAAATCTATCAGCCCGCTTGCAACCACCAGCCCACCCCCGATACAGGATAAATCTTCACTGATAAGGGTTGATAATGCCAGCAACAGAATAATTACAAGCAGCGCCCACCCACTGATGGTTTCAAGTTTGTCGGCATCAAAAGGTTCTTTTGACAACTGAATACGTTCTTCGGGGGCATTTGCACGTATGGGAGCTTCATCGGCTTCCGCTACGTCTAAAAACCAAAAGAAATGCCGCGACCATATTTCAGGATGCTCTTCAATATGCACATGCCGTGCATTTTCTGTAATAAAATAACTCTGAGGAAGCAGACGATGACTCTCCTCTCCTGTTGAAAGCGGAATATAACGATCATTATAAGCGTGCAGTACCAAAGCCGGTAAAGTTATTTTACCAAGGCTTTCCCGTATCCCGCGCTGATCCATCTCTGCTTTTGTCCTGACATAGGATGAATTCAAAGATTGTTTATCATAACCGCCAAAATGTGGAATTCCATATTTATATATGGCAACAACCGGATACAGTAGAGAATAGAGAGATCGGTTTAAGGTATAGTTCCCTAAAAAATTCAGCTCCTGGACACCAAATGCCGATAATAGTGTAAGGCTTGCATGAGTATTATCCCCGAGCTCTGACAACCACCTTATGGCAACCAGTCCTCCATATCCATGTCCTGATACATGAGCATTCTCTATATGAAGAGAGTCTGATAATGACTTTACCCACCCGGCCCGGGAGTTTATTGAATGGCTTACAGGTTCTCCTTCAACATTTTGAAGTGGATACAGAGGAATGATGACATTATATCGTTCCTGCAATAAGAGAGCCAGTGGAAGGAGAAAATCTTTATCATACAAAACATCAGGAAGCAATATGATGGTTTTGGCAGACTCTTCCTGCTCTAACAGGTAATAGCTCATACTGATATGCTCTCCTTCGTCAGAAACCACCTGATGATGTTCGTACTTAAGAGGTTCAGAACGGACCGGGAAGTTATATTCAACAATCCATGAAAATACCAGGGTAAACAGGTACAGAAACGTCAATATTAAGAAAGGAGACAGCTTTAAATTACTCAATACCTTGTTTGGACCGGTTATTTGATTCATGGTTTATTTCTTTTTCCGAAACCATAGGCTTAAATATTTTGCTTACTTCCTCGTGTAATTTATTAGCTAAAAGCTTTCTGTCTGGGTTGCGCACAGTATTTTTACCAAAATAAATATTTGCGGTAATTCTTTTATTCATTGCCATTTTGAATATGTGCTTGTAAAAAGGAGTATCCTCCCACCAGTTTACAGATTTGTATGCAGGTTCATCAGAAGAACCCGTGGAATAACTCAAAGCAGCATACGATACATCAATATTTTCTGTGGCAGGATGTTTCAGTAATGGAGATCTGAAGGGCAGTACAGAGACTCCAGACGAAGTTTTTCCTTCCGGAAAAAGGATAACGCCCTGTCTTTCGTTTAACTGTTCCGAAACTACTTTATTAACTCTTGTAACATCTCTGATCCTGGCTCTGTCTATAAAAATAACTCCCATTGTTTTTGCCATAAAACCAATAACCGGCCATTTTTTTACTTCAGATTTGGCGATAAAGGTTGTTTTTAATACAGAATTCAGTACCACAATATCTATATAGCTTAAATGGTTACTAACTAGAAAAAAAGGCGGAGCCGGAGGTGTTCCTGTTATGTGAATGTTCATTCTCAAAATCAGCGCCACCCCTTTTGCCCAGGTTTTCATTGCAAGATTTCGCCAGCTTTCGAAATTTAAACGCAAAACCGAGACTGCCATCAGCCCCAAAAAATAGATAAGATAAACTGATAGGGTATGTATAGTGATTAAAAGCAATTTTACCGTTGCTATACTTTTTTTCATGGCTGAAAGGTAAAATTTTATAGGTTAAGAGCCTTGCCTTAACTTTAAATTATTGCGATTCAGAGATCGTAACATTTGGCAAATACTGTTCTTTGGGTTCGTTTTAAATTAGCGTTTTAATAAAAGAATCAGCAGGTATAACATATAAAGGTTTTAAAAAAAACATCATCTTTACGAGCCAATATTACTTGCACCAGTTTGTTATCTTAGGAGTATGCTTTACTACAAAACATTTATTCATTCACCGGACAGAGACTGGGTTGTATTTATACATGGAGCAGGCGGATCCTCTTCTATCTGGTTTCGCCAGATTAAAGAATATCAGAAGGAGTTTAATGTTCTGCTGGTGGACCTCAGGGGACATGGTAAATCAAAAGAGATGAGTACCCTGAAAAAATATTATAAGGAGAAATATTCATTCAGAACCGTAAGCAAAGATGTTCTTGATGTTTTAAACCTGACAGGTATTCATAAAGCACATTTTGTGGGTGTATCCCTGGGAACAATCATCATCCGTACCATTGCCGATATGGAGCCTCAGCGTGTTCAGTCTGCTGTTATGTGCGGGGCGATTACACGGCTGAATACCCGTTCAAGAATCCTGGTATGGCTCGGACATACGTTTAAAAAAATTGTGCCTTTTATATGGCTTTATAAGCTTTTTGCATGGATTATTATGCCAAGAAGCAACCACGAAGAATCACGCAGCTTATTTGTAAATGAAGCCAAAAATCTGGCCCGCAAGGAATTTTTAAAGTGGTTCCGGCTTACCTATGACATAAATCCGCTATTAAAATATTTTAAAGAGACGGAAATGGCGTCCCCCACTCTTTATGTGATGGGGGAAGAAGATCATATGTTTTTACCACCTGTAAAAAAAATGGTTTCGGAATTTAAAAACAGTACTCTTGAAGTGATCAAAGATTGCGGGCATGTATGCAATATAGAAAAACCGGAAGAATTTAACTCTGTATCTATCCGGTTTTTACGTGAACAATCTGCACCTCTCCCACAGCTTGCTTAAGCCCTCAGACCCTGAAAAAAATTAGTTTCCGTTTAAATCCAGCCGCCTTTCCTTTCTCATAATGCGGGATATCCATGCTTCCTGTTGCCTGGTTCGCTGGACCTCTCTCAGATATGGAACAGCTTCTTCGGGGTTTTCAAAGCCTGCGTATGCAACAAAGTAAAAATCCGTAACCGGGTTAAAAAGCATATGTGCTTCCAGTCCTTCGTTTTTAAACGCAGCATAAAGCCGGTCTGCATTTTCTTTAACCTGGAAAGAACCTCCAATCACATAAAAATTCAGAGAATCATAGTCTCCGTTCATATTTTCGAGTTCCATGGTTCTCCATTCTCCGGCGTATTGAGAAATGTCTCCTGTCTGGCTAACCTGCCCTTCCGTAAGCCTTCTGCGTTCAATTTCAGCACGCAGCTCGTCAATGTCCACATCCTTAGTTTCTGTTACAGGAGGTTCCAGTTCTATAACCGTTTCTTCTTCCGTAACCTGATCAGATTCAAAAATTGGTTCTGTGATTCCGGGTGATTCATCCTCGACTACTGTAACAGTTTCGGAAACCGGGCCCGCAGCCAGGCTGTTTTCAGTTTGCCGGTCTAAACCTAAACGGTGTGTTGTACGCTGATCATCAAACAGTTCCTGTTGTGACCTGAAGCGTCTTGCCGCTCGTACAGGTATCGGATCTTCAAGTTCCGCTTGTAACAGTATAATAAGTTCACTTTCCTGAACATCCGTAGAGTTATAGCCAAACAGGTACTTTAAACCAAAAAACCAACCCGGGAGATCTTTTAATATTGGTATTCCTCTTCGAATGGTTGCTTCTTCATTCCTGTACAAACCTGCAATTACCGTACTTTCTCCATCAAGAAGCAGAGCGTGTGTATTAGCCTGCTGCTTATTGATAATCGTGCTGACAGGATCAGGCTGTGCAGTAGATCTCTCAGATTGCAGGTCAAGATAAACTAAAGTTGTATCACCGTATTCTACAATCTGGGGGGTAACTGATAAAATAGTACCTGTGCTGAAAAACTGGTCGGTAACATTCCCTGCAAAATCACGCTGCTTAATGGAAAAATCCTGTCCTACCTGAATTCTTCCCTCTTCTCCGTTTAACACTTTAATAGAGGGTGTGGCCAGTATTTTACCCAGGTTATCCGCTTCAAAAGCGCTGAACAATGCCTGTACTTCCACCCCGTCTGCTACTTCGCCAAAATTTACAATGGCATTAAAAACATTCTGAGAGACATTCTGTGCGGCAGTTGAATTCACATTTACAAAAGCATCACCAAACTGTGAAGTTGGAAAATCCTCATTCCCATCATCCCCTAAGAAATCGGAGATATTTGCAGGCACGGTATTCGTAAGTGTTGACCAATCCACACCAATTTCACGAAGCGCTCTTTTACTTCCTTCAAAAAAAGTAGCATTTATTCTTACTTCACGCGTACCGGTATTAATTTTTAAACCGAGTTCATCTTCCTGAGATCTCTGTCCGCCTCCGGTTGGCCGGGGGGTTGTTGATGCGGTCTCTTCCGCAAACATTTCATCAGCGGCCTGCTGGGTAACAATTTCTAAGAAATCGGGAGATTCCAGTAAAACCAGGTCTTGTACCCTGAGTATGTAATCAAGCGCTTCCCTCCAGTGCATGGCCGGCAGTGAAACACCGATCGGCCCTGTATACCCCGACTGATCAATAATAAACCTGTTTTCAAAATCCTGTGCATATAAATTTAATACATCAAGAGCTTCGGGAAACGAGGTACGCCGGTCGAATGAAATGACCTCATCAGGATTAGTGTATTCCCTTGGTATGCGATCCTGTGCAACGGCCTGCGAAAAATCTGCTATGCACATTCCCGCAAGAAGAAATAGCAGTGTAAAATTCATATTTTTGATTAAGCTTTTCATCGTTGTACCTCCAGGGTAACCAATTCTATAATTCCACCTTTATTTAATCGAAATTCTGCTTTACCATCCTGAACATTTATGGTTTCGAGCCTGCCCAGGTAAACCCTGTCGCCAGGTTGCAGAGTTACCAATGTACCCTCCTGATTAAGCAAGTAAATTCTTGAATTACCCACTCCCACAAGACGGCTGTTCTCCGAGTTTACCAGGCCTTCATCATTGGGTTCAATATTTCGAATTAATGGATAAAAAGGATTATGTGATGAACTAAGAGATCGGGTAGATATACCAGGGGTCCGGTTTGATTCGAAAGAGCCTGTACGGTCATAAAAACTTCTCAGATTGAAAGTAAAATTAACATCTGTATAACCGCCTGCTTCACCAACAGGTGTTATGGTGACAGCATTTATCTTCTGAACCGGATCACTGTTTTCAATCCCATTTATAAAATTCATAACCCCTCTGTGGGAGCCTGTTCCGTTAATCTGAGACTCTATTTCTCCATAATTATCTGTAATGGATGAATCAGAATAAGTAAAGTTAAAATCTACATTTGAAATTGTATTGATAAGAGAGAGAAACCGATATACTTCATCAGGATGATTTCTGCCAAAAATGGTTTTGTCATACGTATTAATAAAAGCCTCAGCTTCATTAAATTGCTCTCGTAAAGCCGGTACTCCTTCGGCAATCATACTTTTTTGATTAAGTTCGGCTTGTTTTTCGTTAATGATTTCTTCAAGAGTTTCGATCTCGGTCAACTGGAAAAAATGCATATATGCATATCCCGCTCCATATATCACGATTAGAGCGATGAGAAGAACAATAGTATTTCTAACTGCGTAGGACATTTACTAAAGATTTAACAGTTCTTCGATTTCGCGGGAATTTTGTGGGGTAAACCGGCTTTCATCTTCTACAACTGTGCGTAACATCATATTAAAATAGAAAATATCCCTTTCCCTGATTTCTTCCCGGCGAACGGATAGCAGAGTCACAGAAGGAAATTTAATTGCCAATTCAGGTATGCGGTTGCGATTAGTGGAATATCCGTCAATCATAATCACATCCTGGTTTTGCCTGAAAGAGTTTATCCAGAGCCCGCCGGTTTCTTCTACCGCCCTGTTGAATTCATTCAGAGTTACAGTCCACCTGATGTTATTATTGCTCAGGTCTGTTAACAGGCTTAACTGCCCTTGCATTTGTGTCAAAGCAGTGGTTAATTCTTCGGACTCTGCAACCAGGGGCTCTATATCAGCAATTGAGGTTTCGAGCCGGTTTTGCTCTCCCTGAAGTTGTTCTATTTCGGTTGCATATTTCTGGTAGAAATGGTTAAGAACCACGGGACTCAAACCAATTAACAAGAGTAAAATGACTCCATGCCACTGAAGCTTAAATATTTTCTGGCGGTCGGATACATATGCAGGCAGGAACGATAACTGCGGGAAACGCTCCATGCCCACATTAGCGGCTGTGGAAGCAACACCAATGGCTGTGGTAAAGCCTGCCACAAGGTCTTCAAGGGAATCATCATAAATAAATTTATCCCGGTTGAACGTAAAATTCTGTACATCAAGATCCGGAAAATTTTCTTTAAAAAAGCCTATGGCTTTTTCTCCCTGATTATTGTTAAACAGTATAATCCGGTCCAGTCCCGGTATTTCACCGGTATCGAGCTGAAAAAGGATTTTTGAAAAAATGGTATTTAAAAATCCTTTTTTTGAGGTTCCTTCATTAATCACCGGAGAAACCTGTAAAACATCATGATTACGCAGAAAGATCATCCGGCATTTGTCCTGCCCTAACTGCAGCAAGCCTGTAATATTTCTTTCGTCCGGTTCATAATGGTTTCTGTATAAGCCAACCATAGCAACTTCATCAGGAATAACATCCTGGATGAAATAATTTTTATCGAATTGCTCTTTGGCACGATTTATAAGGGCAAGTGTTGGTGATTCTTCATCAACAGATGATAATACAAGAGAGCCGTCATCCCGTGTATAGTAAGAGTAAAAATCTGGCTCAGGCGGATGCCCGTATATTGACTGGAGCTTATCTTCTATAAAATCAAGAAGTTCTTTTTTCTTGATTTCCTTAAAATTAGTTTCCTTAAAGATTTGAAATATGGTGCTTCCAGAAGGGATATTAAGCGACATTACCGGTTTGGATTTTCCTAAACCAGCGAGGTATTTAAAAATCAGCTCTTCATTACTTTTTGGAAGATCTGTTTCTTCAACAAGATCCATTGCTTCAAGGCCCTGCTCTTGATCATCTATGCTGTCCAGGTCGATCTCATCCAGATCAATGGATTCAGTATCAAGGTCATCATCAAGGCCAAAAACCGAGTCATCGTCTTCATCTTCAAAAATATCTTCGGCTTTTACTGTTTCTTCTTTTTTGCTTTCCAGCTGATGGATAAGTTTCAGCTTATCCAGACGGACCAATTTCAGGCCTTTTTTATACGGCTGAACCCTGGCTACTTTTATAGTATCCCCTTCAAGGCTGAAACTGATATATTCGCGTGATTTTAACATCCGGGGATCAGGTCAATTCAGTAAAAAGCTGGTGCATCCGCTTTTTATTATTCGCATTATTAAACGCTTCATCTTTGGAAATCCGCCCTTCATCATACAAGCGTTTTAAATCCTGCTCCATCGTCATCATTCCTAGTTCGCTTCCTTCCTGAAGCATCTGGTAAATTTCATTAATATTGTTATTACGGATTGCCGCCTGAATTGAAGGTGTTACCAGCAGTACCTCTTTGGCCAGTACTCTTTTTCCGTCCAGGCTTGGAACCAGTTTCTGGCTGATTACACAGGTTAATACGTCGGCCAGTCGGTTTTTAACCCGTTCCTGCTCTTCTGTTTCCACCTCACCTAATATACGTTCTATACTTTCCATGGCAGAAGAGGTGTGAAGAGTGCCAAACGTTTTGTGGCCTGAGTCGGTAATTTCGAGGGTGGTCATGATAGTCTCCGGGTCACGAAGCTCACCAATCACAATGATATCGGGATCCTGCCTTAAAGCCTGTACTGCTCCATCTTTAAAGGAAGTAACATCGCGCCCCACTTCCCTGTGTCGAACGACCGATCGAACTGAATCGTGGATTAATTCTACCGGAGAAGCAATAATAACAATATGAGCATCCACTGTACGGTTATTGGCATCAATAATAGTATCAAGAGTACTTGATTTACCCGAACCTGTAATCCCGGTGACTAAAGAGAGGCCGTATTTGTAATATTTCAGGCTGAGAGCTTTGGCAATTTCGGGATGCACCCCCAGGCTTTTAAAGGGACGGATTTCATTGTCAATCTTACGCATATTAAGCGCCAGGCTTTCAATATCGAAATACAGGTTTGCCCGGTAACGGTTTCCTTTATCCTCACCATTAGCAACTGTATAGGAGAAATCAAGGTTTCGGTCAGATAACAACTGCTCTCGCTGCCCGCGTGTAACAAGATTATGAAGCAGAATATCCGTTTCCTGAATAGTAAGTGTAATAGAGGTATTCAAAGGCTTTTTCTGGCCAAAAATACGATACCATATTTTACCGGAACATCCATATCCGCCTACATCGATATCCGAAGCCTCATTTTTCTGCATATAGAGAAGAAAATCATTCAGAGTCTCACGTAATGTTTGCCTCTTAGATTCATCCAGAATTTCAATCTTTTTACCTATCTCCTCGTGGTATTCCATACCCTTTAAAGAATCAGATAACTCTGATATAATAGGAGAGCAAATATCCCTTATTGGCTTTAAAGATACTGTAGATGTTTCCATTTATTAATCACGTCCTAAATTTACAAATAATATACCCCGGACCTAATAGACAATCTTCGGGCCCGTTTGTTACAAATAAAAAGATAAAAATTTATACCGGAGATCTCCCCGATACCACCATATATACAAACATCACACCTATTAGAGCCACCCCAAACATAAGAAAAGCTGGTTGAAAAACTTAACTTTTTGAATTCCAGTTATTATTATCTAAAAGCCGCTTTTTCAGGTTAAATAGCTGGTTATTCATATTACTAATCTTCTTTTGCTGTATTTCAATAATATTTTTAGTGAAGATATTAAACAGCTTTTCCGGCCTTCTTCGAAAATAATTCAAAACCTCGTACCGCTCGAAGCTTAATAATACACAGTCTGTTTCACTTGTTACTTTAGCCATACGGCTCTGTTTACTGAACAAAAAAGTTTCTCCGATAAAACTGCCTTTATCGAGAATAGCAAGCTCTATACCTTCTTTCCAGATAGCTACTTTTCCCTCTGCAATAAGAAAAGCCGAATTTACATGCTCCATTTCATTAACAACGGTGTCTCCGGACATAAACCGTTGAATATTTCCTAATTCAAGAAAAGAGAGCACATCTTCGTAATGAAAATTACGTAGTAAATGAGGCGGTTCCTTCAGAAGGTTTCGCATGTATAAGGGCATTATTTCATGCCCGTTTTGTTTTTTATCATCCATAATCCCCTCAGCGTTAATCTTCCAGAGTAATTGCAATCACTTCTTCTACAGTAGTAATACCCGCTTTCACACGTTCACGGCCAGAGGCACGAAGTGTAAGCATACCATTTTTAATTGCAAGATCTTTAATTTCTTCTTCATCTATGTCTCCACCGGCATCCAGGATAGCACGTTTAATATCTTTACTGAAATAAAGAGCCTCATGGATACCTGCACGGCCTTTATAGCCGCTACCATTACATTTATCACAACCTATTGCCTTGTAAAATGTATTATTTTCTATTTCTTCATCCGTAAAACCAATACCCTTTAACGTTTCAGGATGAGGTTCGTACTTCTCTTTACAGTTTTTACAGAGTGTTCTGACTAACCGCTGCGCCATAATTAAATTCACCGCATTTGCAATCAAAAAAGGCTCCACTCCCATTTTAAAAAGACGTGATACTGCGCTGGGAGCGTCATTGGTGTGAAGTGTTGAAAAAGTTAAATGACCTGTATTCGCCATTTTAATAGCAATTTCCGCGGTTTTTAAATCTCTCATCTCACCCACAAGCACAATATCGGGATCATGCCGCAGAATACCGCGTATGGCCTGATCAAAGGTCATATGATTGCTGATTTTCAGCTGACGGGCTCCATTTATTAAGTATTCTACCGGCTCCTCAATAGTCAGAACATTCTGAGTCGGGTCTAATACATAATAAAGGGCCGCAACCAGTGTAGTAGATTTACCACTTCCCGTCGGCCCGGTAATAATTACGATTCCGGATGGCTGCTCAATTGCTTTTACAAAATCACTTTTAGCCTTTTTCTGCAACCCCAGAATATTCAGGTCTGTAATTACTTTTCTGTCATCCAGTACCCTGATGACAATCGATTCAAATTTCCGTTCAAACTCGGCACCAACCATTGGCATAATAGAAACACGGTAACGGATGTTGTGGCCGTCCACATTTCGCTGGATAAAACCATCCTGAGAGCTATCGCGCTCAAATCGGTCCACATTCCTGGTTTTATCCTTCACAACAGCCGAGATGGCTTCCGGCTTCACATTTTTCTGCTGATACCATAACTGGAGCTTACCATCCGTTCGAAACCGGATATCTGTAGTTTTTGGGCCGCTTGGTATCACGTGAATATCACTCACACCCTGCCGTACCCCCTCAACAAGCATTCCCTCAATAAGGGAATTGAGCATGCTCTGGTTAATTTCGGCTTCAATCTCTTCTTCATCAATATCCTCTTCGTTATCGGTAATTTCAGCCTGCTCGTGATCAATCTCTTCAAGAAGGTCCAGGAACTCATTTTTTTGCTCATAAACCTGCGACAGGATATGCTCAATCAGCTCAAACCGGCAGTAATTGATATCGAACTCTTTGAAATTCAGCTTGGCAATGGTATTCGATAATTTCGGATCTGAGGGGTCTGCAGCGGCTATCGTAAGCGTTGTATTGGATTTAAAAACCGGAAGCGCCTTCTGGTGGGCAAGTTCATCAACTACATCCTGAGGGAGTTCTTCAACATATTTTTTTATTTCCTGGATTTGATCGGGCGGCAATTCATCTTTTCCGGCAAAAATCTCATCAAAAGCATAAATACCGGCAATCTGGCTCATAATAGAGTGCCTGTCCAGCTTCAGATCCTGGTAGAGAATCTGTCCTAAACGCCGGTTAGAGTGATCCGGTTCCTCAGAAAAGATTTTAAGTGACATCTTTAACTGATCTTCCGTAATAACCCCTTTGCTAAGCAAAAGATCACCGATATGTTGCCTGGTATTTACTTTCCCCATAGTGTTTCAAGGTTACCTATATCGGACAATTATGCCAAACGTTTTTTTACATGACAGCCGGCAAAGCATTCTTATACAAGAAATCAGCATTCTCAAAAATGAATAAATTTAATAAGACCCACCTGGTAAAGGTATAACTCTTTTGGCAGAGTTTTTTCTGCCATTTGATAACCTACATTACCCGGTATTTGGCTGAATCAATGCAGATTCAGAAGAAACAATTGTAATTGCAATCAGGGCTATCATTATAAACAGGTTAATGAACAGATTAATAGTATCAATCACCGAATCCATTTTATATGTGGTTTGCAGTTCATAATACTCCGCCAGCTGTTTAGCGTTTTCTCTGAGAGCGCCTGATTCGGCCCCTAAACGAAACCGGCTGATGGCTGTTGTAGTAAATACGCCGGTGGCTTCTATTGATTCAACCAGCCCGGAACCGTCTTTCAGCATCCCTTTAATAGCTACTTCCTTAATCTGCTTCTCCATATATGTATTCCGGCAGGCTTCAGATGCTACTTTAATCACATCAATATTTTGTCCGGAACCACTATACAGAGTGAAAAATACCCGGGCAAAAATCTCAATACTTGTTTTATGGAGCAGGTCGCCAATAACCGGAATTTTGATAATATTTTTGTCCAGCCATAATTTACCTTTTGGAGTTTTTATATACCAGATAAATACACCAAGCGGAATCAACATGGAAAGAAGAATCATAATCCAGTTATCCTGTAGCCAGTAACTTAAATCGAGTGTAGCAGCCGTCATCGGGGGTAAAGCAATATCAAACTCCAGAAACATTTCTGCGGTAGCCGGAAAAATATATCCCACATAGAACAGAATGACTCCAATAACTGCAAGTACGGTTACTGTAGGCATCATCAGTGAACGCTTCATATTCTTTTTAAACTCGGCATCCCGTTCCAGAAATTTTGCTGTACTTTCAAATACCAGAGACATATTACCAGATGTAGAAGCCACACTGAGCATATACGAAGCAAATTTGCCAAACACATCTTCATGTTTACCATAAACTTCGGTGCCTTCTTTACCGTCTTTAAGGTCTTTTTGTATCTCTTTTATCACATCTTTCATCCTCTTGTTCTGGGTATCTTCCAGCAAAAGAGTCAGAATTTCATCAAAAGGAAGCTGTTGTTTTAACAAATCAGCAGAAAGGCTTACAAAGGTTACAATATCCTGCATTGGAACTTTCCCCTTAAAGTCGAAAAGTTTTTTATTGATGCTTAAAACTTTATAACCCAGCTTAACCAGTGCGCGCTCCAGCTCCTCTTTATTGTAGGCCTCCTGCTCACCGGTTACTTTGGCTTTTCCGGTTCGCTGTACTTTGTAGAGATACAACTCTTTTTTTTCCAAAGCCTGAACCCGGATGCCGTTTTTTTTCTCGAAGTTCTTAACCTTTTTTTGTGCCTCTTTTTTTGTGATAGCTTCAAATTCGGTTTTTATACTTTTCCCGGCCGGTGATATTGCTTTTAGACGAAACTGAGGCATAGTATCATTTAGTTAGATTTTGCTGCTTATTGATAATAAACTTTTTGATATACAACAAGACAGATTTTTATACACGGTGTTACAGATTGATCAAAAAAATATTATAAATCGAATCCGGTAAAAAAAGTTACAGGCGAAGCCTTATCAGGCTCTTTCCTTCAGGGAAACACTATAAATTAAAAGTTTCTTTTTCAAATACGAATGAATAGCTGGTACCACCCGAAACATTCACTTTCATTTCAGCTTCAATCTGATTTTTCAATGTATTGATTAAGGTTAAGCCAAGTGATTTTTTCCCAAGTTTTTCAAATTTATCAGGCAAACCCTGTCCATTATCCGAGATGATGAGTTTTATTTTGCCTTTTTTTTCTTTTAATGAAACTGAAATTACAGGTTGTTTTCCGTTTAAACCGGAAAAAGCATGTTTAAAAGAATTTGTTACAATTTCGTTAAGCAGCAAACCGCAGGGGATTGCCTGGGTGATGGTTAGCTGAATGTTATCTACATCTAATTGCAGAGATACGGGACGCTCGACAGTGGAATGCGATTTCTGAATAACATCAGTCAGTTCTTCAATATATTTATCAAATTCTATCTGAGAAAGAGTTTCATTCTGATAAAGCTTTTCATGAATAAGGGCCATAGAGTTGATTCTCATCTGGCTGTCTTTAAGAACCTTTCTGGCACCTTTGTTGTGCGTACTTTGTGATTGCAGTTCGAGCAACCCGGTGATCACCGCGAGATTATTTTTTACCCGGTGGTGAATTTCAGACAGCAGCACTTCTTTCTCTTTCAGGGAGTAGCGTATTTTTGCTTCCGCTTCTTTTCGATCGGTGATATCCACATAAATTCCATAAATAGCAATCGTTCTTCCATCCAAAATCACCGGCACGCCGTAAATCAGAACATCAACAATATTTCCGTCTTTATTAACGCGGGTACTGGTTACCTCAAAAGGCTCATCCCTTTCAGAAAGATTTGTGGCTTCATCCAAACGTTCTTCGGGGGCAATAATGGAATCAATAGGCAGCCCGTTAATGTCCTGAAATGTATAACCGAAAATATCCTCAAATCCAGCATTTATCATCTGTACTTCTTTACGTTCGTCAAGAAGGGCAATTCCTATCGGGGCATTCTGAAATAGTTGTCTGAACAGGAGTTCATTCTGTTTCAGAATTTTTTGCTGTTCATATTGTTCGGAAATATCCCGCGCGATAGCTATTACAACTTTTTTTCCAAAATATGTGCCCGGATTTAAGTGTATTTCTTTTGGAAAAATTTCCCCGTTTTTTCGTTTTCCCCACCATTCAAAACGCTGTGGAATTCCATCAAAAGCTTTATCAATAAGCTCACGGGTTTTCTTCATATCAACTTTTCCAGGTGCGGAGAGAAAGGCCGGGGTTTGTCCGATAATTTCATTTTTAGTATATCCATACATCTTTTCAACAGATTCATTCACTTCCAGGAAAACGCCTTCCCTGTCCTGAATGTAAATAGCGTCACCAATCGAATCGAACAATGCTTTATAGCTTGCTACAGATTTTTTGTATTTAGTTGTGGCTTCCACTTCTTTGGTCTGGTCCACAACAACTCCTATCATTGCAGGCTTATCCCTCATCATTATTTTAGAACCATAAACTTTTACATGAATAACCCGCTTCTGTTTGGTATAGGCCCGCACATTTACTTCAAATGAATCAATCTCACTGGCATCCCACATCTGCCTGAGGCGCAGCAGTTTTGGCCGGTCATCTTTGTGAATCAGCTGAAATGGATCAATTTTATTCGTCAGGTCATCTATTTTATACCCGCAGATTTCACAAAAACGTGGATTCACATACCGGAACAGTTTATTCTGAACCATATATATACCCACAAGGGAAGCATCCGTCAGAACCCGGAAACGTTCTTCGGATTCCCGTAACTGTTCTTCTCCCAGTTTCTTCTCTGTAATATCTTCCACCATCGAATAAATGCTGACCAAATTTCCTGACTGATCGTGTATGGAAACGTTGTGCCATGCACAGTATATCTTTTGTCTCTCTTTTGTGATATGCTCCGATTCAATGGCAAAATAACTGCTCTTTTGCTCTACCAGGTCCGTGATGTTTTGCTGAATCTGTTTTTTCTTTGACTCAGGAAGTATTCCTGTTTCAAAAAGATTTTTCCCGGCCATTTCCTTAAATCGCCATCCAAATATTTTTTCCGCAAAATCAGACCAATCCCTGATTTTTCCATGCCTGTTCCATTCTATCATTCCCATGGGAATGCGGGCTTTGATACTCTCTATAGCCGGCAGTAAATGTGCTTGGTTTTCCAGGTCATCCACGAGCCGGGAAACATCATGGGCTATGGCAAGCTGTACATTTCTTTCCTGGTACTTAAACGGATGCAAAGTAAGCTGCACATGAAACGAATTACCTTTTTTGTTTTTGTGGGTCCAAATGGATGGTTCCTGAACTTTTTCCTGAAATTCGGAATGATATTTTTCACCTAAATCCGTAACTCTTTTTCCCAGAAATTCCTTTTTTGTGAAACCATACTTTTCCAGGCAGGCTTTATTGACATCAATAATTTCCAGTGTGTGATAATCATATAAAAATATAGGTTCATTATCGAAAAACGCCACCGGTTCAGCAGAATTCAATTTTTTTATCATTCTTCTATTTAAAGCTCAAACTGTTACGTAGAAAAAAAATCTTATTTTAAAGGTAGTTATCCGAATAGTTGCAGCATAGACATTAAGGTTTTAAAGGAATGTCAGGATTTCGTATTTTTTAGTCAATCCAGAATAATGTAAATAAAAATCACTCCCCATATTAAATTTAATGTCAGACGATTTTATTACGCTAACCTTTCCTGACGGAGCAAAAAAACAATTTTCCAAACCTGTAACCGGACTAGATGTAGCCGAATCTATTTCAAAGGGACTGGCCAGAAATGCATTGAGTATTACTATTGACGAGGAAATTTATGATTTGGATCAGCCTATAGAGTCTGACGGCAGCATATCCATTAACACCTGGGATACCGAAGAGGGGCAGTTTACCTTCTGGCATTCTTCTGCTCACCTTTTGGCAGAGGCTGTCCAGGAACTTTACCCTGATGCAAAATTCGGAATTGGTCCCCCTGTTGAAAACGGATTTTACTATGACATAGATTTTGGCGACACTCCATTCGGGCAGGATCAGCTGCCGGAGCTTGAACAAAAAATGATTGAGCTCGCCCGGAATAAGTCTGAGTTTAAAAAACGTGCTGTTTCCCAAAAAGAAGCCCTTGAATTTTATCAGGAAAAGGAGAATGAGTATAAGGTTGAACTGATTAAAGAGCTGGATGAAGGTACCATTACCTTTTACGAACAGGGTTCATTCACAGATCTTTGTAAAGGCCCCCACATTCCGAATACATCCCTGATCAAAGCTGTAAAACTTACCAGCCTTGCGGGAGCTTACTGGCGGGGTGATGTGGAGAGCAAACAGCTTACACGAATTTATGGCATCACTTTTCCAAAACAGAAAATGCTGGAAGAGTACCTTCAACAGGTTGAAGAAGCCAAAAAAAGAGATCATAAAAAACTCGGGAAAGAACTGGGGATTTACATGATGGACAAGATGGTTGGTCCCGGTCTCCCGCTTTGGCTTCCAAATGGCACTGTTCTGAGAAGAACCCTTGAATCTTTTTTACGGGATGAACAAAAAAAACGTGGTTATAAAGAAGTGATAACCCCACATATCGGAAACCTGGAGCTTTACAAAACATCAGGCCATTACCCGTACTACAAAGATTCCCAGTATAACCCCATTGAGGTAGATGATGAGGAGTACATGCTTAAGCCGATGAACTGTCCCCATCATCACCGGATCTATTCAAGTGACCTGAGAAGTTACCGCGACCTGCCCCTGCGCCTTGCCGAGTTTGGTTCCGTGTACCGCTATGAGCAGTCAGGCGAATTGAACGGGCTTTCCAGGGTAAGAGGTTTCACGCAGGACGACGCGCACATTTATTGCATGCACAGCCAGCTCAAAGATGAAATTAAGCACACGATTGATCTAACCCAGTTTGTATTCAGCACATTTGGTATGCCTGTGGATATCCGCCTTTCCTTCCGGGATGATAATGATGAAAAGTATGGCGGGGATATTAAATACTGGGAGCGGGCTCAAAAAGAGATTAAAGAAGTAGCTGATGAACTTGAACTCGATTACCGTATAGCCCTGGGCGAAGCCAGTTTTTACGGCCCCAAAATAGACTTTATCATCCGGGATGCCATCGGGCGGAAATGGCAGCTGGGCACTGTACAGGTTGATTATGTAATGCCTGAACGGTTTGATTTAACATATGTAGGTTCTGATAATGATAAACATCGCCCCGTTATTATTCACCGCGCACCGTTCGGGTCTATGGAGCGGTTTGTAAGTATTCTTATTGAACATTTTGCAGGAGATTTTCCGCTTTGGCTCTCTCCCCTGCAGGTGAAAATTCTGCCTATTGCCGATGATTTTAACGGCTATGCAAAGGAGTGTGAAAAAGAGTTTGAAAAGATCGGGGCGAGAATTGAAACCGATACGCGTTCTGAAAATATTAAAGCAAAAATAAGAGATGCGGAAAACCAAAAAATTCCATATATGGTAATTGTAGGATCTAAAGAACAATCTGATGGAACCGTTTCTGTGCGAAGGCATAAAAAAGGTGATATTGGAACGTTTTCCCTTCACGAATTTATTAATATAATGGACGAAGAGATTACATCTCGTTCATTACCACCAAACCATAAATAAACCAACGAGGTATCTTATCGCAAGAAGAAACACTATGAGAAGGCAACGGGATGAAGACAGACCTAAAGTGAACGACGAAATTCGTTCCACTAAAGTGCGTCTTATAAAGCCTGATGAGGAACATGAAATTGTTTCAATTGAACGTGCGCTTGAAATAGCAGAATCTTTTAATATGGATCTGGTTGAAGTAGCTCCCAATGCACGGCCTCCTGTTTGTAAAGTTATTGATTTCGGCAAGTTCATGTACGAAAAAAAGAAAAAAGAGAAAGAGGCAAAGAAAAAACAGCATACCATTCAGGTAAAAGAGCTGCGTTTCCGGCCTACTACGGATGATCATGACCTTGAATTTAAAACCCGCCATGCACGCGAATTTCTGGAAGGCGGTGATAAAGTAAAAGCTACGGTACAGTTCAGGGGAAGAGATATGCTATATACCGACCAGGGAAAAGAACTGTTAGACAGCCTGGCCGAATCTCTGGATGATGTTAGCAAAATTGAATCTCAGCCCGCGATGGAAGGCCGCAGAATGATTATGGTTCTCGCCCCGTCAAAAGGTTGATTCTTTACTTTTATCACACTGCAAACATCTTTATATTTGAAGCCTTTATAATTTCAGAAAACTGAGCAAAATATGCCTAAAATGAAATCGAATAGCGGCGCTAAAAAACGCTTTAGAATGACCGGCTCTGGTAAAATTAAGCGAAAGAAAGCTTTCAGACGCCATATTCTTACAAAAAAAACAAGCAAGCGGAAAAATAATCTTGGCAAAAGCACATTAGTACACGATGCTGATGTACCTTCTGTAAAAGGTTTACTCCCCTATAGCAGCTAAATCAAATTATTAATCTTATAACGTTAAAAAAATGCCACGTTCACAAAATTTGGTGGCTTCCCGTCGCCGTCGCCGCAAGATTCTAAAGCAGGCGAAAGGTTACTGGGGCAGACGCAAAAACGTTTATACCGTTGCCAAAAATGCGGTCGAAAAAGGTCTTCAGTACCAGTATCGCGACAGGAAAGTTCGGAAACGAATGTTCCGAAGGCTATGGATAACCCGTATTAATGCAGCTGCACGCCTGAACGGAACCACCTACGGAAAACTCATTCATGGAATGAAAACCAACAAGATGGAAATTAATCGCAAAATGTTAGCTGATATTGCTGTACGCGATCCGGAGACATTTTCAGCGATTGTAAAAGAAGCCGTTAAATAAGCGCTATTTACCATTTTAACCGGCAGATCTGAAACAGGTTTGCCGGTTTTTTTTATCATACCTGTTAACCTCTGTATTATCAGCTAAACTATTTAAACAGCCGAACTTGTTTTTTGAATGATCGATACAATCAACGCCCTGAAAGAAGAAATTCAAAACGAAAATATTTCATCAAACGAAGAACTGGAAGCTTTTCGCCTGAAGTATCTTTCCCGAAACGGGAAGGTCCAGTCAATGTTCGGCCAGATGGGCAGCGTCCCGAATGAGCAGAAAGCTGCGGTCGGAAAAGCGATGAATGAAGTTAAAAATCTCGCACAATCCACTTTTAATACTGCCAAAGAAACTCTTCAAAATTCAAAAAAGAAAGAGTTCGGAGCGCTCGATGATATTACCCTTCCGGTTGAACCTGCATATACCGGATCATTTCATCCTCTTACCCAGGCTCTGAATGAAATAAAACAGATTTTCCTCCGGCTTGGGTTCAATATCGCAGACGGACCGGAACTGGAAGATGATTTTCACAACTTTACCGCCCTGAATTTCCCTCCCGATCATCCTGCACGTGATATGCAGGATACTTTTTTTGTTCGGAAATCTGACGATGAAAACGTGGATGACCTCGTGCTCCGTACCCACACCTCTCCTGTACAGATCCGCCTGATGAAAGACCAGGAACCGCCGGTACGCTCTATCATGCCGGGACGTGTGTACAGGAACGAAGCCGTTACGGCCAAATCATATTTTCAGTTCAACCAGGTTGAAGGACTTTACGTGGATGAAAGAGTAACACTTGGTGAGCTTATTGAAACACTGGTAATGTTTGCCCGCCTGATGTATGGAAGTGATGTGAACTACAGGGTCCGCCCCTCTTTCTTCCCGTTTACCGAGCCCAGCCTGGAAATGGATATCTGGTGGGAAAATGAAAAAGGCGGGCAATGGCTCGAAATACTTGGAGCCGGGATGGTAGATCCTAATGTATTTGATTCTGTTGATATCGATTCAGAAAAATATACCGGCTTCGCTTTTGGAATGGGTGTAGACCGCATCGCTCTTCTCCGCTATGGAATAGACGATATCCGGACACTCTACGAAAACGATATCCGGTTCCTGAACCAATTTAAATCTTAGTAGTACATCGGGCAGCGCCAAAGGCATCCCATTGGGCTTGCCCGATCATCTGTTGCTCTAAAAACCAAATCGAATTTTCAGACAAAATATCTGCCCCAACATTTTATTTATACCATGAAAATCTCTTACAACTGGCTCAGACAATACCTCGATTTTGACTTAACACCGGAAGAGACTGAAAACAAGCTGACCCTCCTTGGGCTTGAAGTGGAAGGCTTGGAAACATTTGGATCCGATTTCGAGGGCTTCGTTGTGGGAGAAGTCCTGGATGTCAAATCTCACCCGAATGCCGACCGGCTGAGGCTGTGTAAAGTGAATCTGGGTAAAAAAGAAGTACAGATTGTCTGCGGTGCCGATAATGTAGCGGCCGGACAGAGAGTTCCCGTTGCAACCGTGGGTTCTGTCCTCCCGGTTCCGCTGCCGGACGGCTCCTCCCTTACCATCAAAAAAGCCAAACTTCGGGGAGAAAAATCCGAGGGGATGATCTGCGCAGAAGATGAACTGGGACTGGGTGATGATCATTCCGGTATAATGGTTCTCAACTCTGACCTTAAACCCGGTACCCCCCTTCATGAAGCGTTGGACACTGAGAAGGATGTTGTTTTTGAAATCGGTCTCACTCCAAACCGCCCCGATGCCGCCTGCCATATAGGGGTAGCCAGAGATCTTGCTGCAGTGCTTAACAAGTCTGTTGACACTCCCTATAAAGAAACTGTTGCTAATCAGAAAAACTCGCAGGATCTGATCTCTATTTCCATTGATGAAAGTGCAAAATGCCACCGCTACGTGGGAATTATTGTTGATGATATCACTGTCAGAGAGTCTCCCGGCTGGTTAAAAAACCGGCTGATGTCTATCGGCCTCCGTCCCATTAACAATGTAGTGGATGTAACCAATTACGTACTTCATGAAATCGGCCAGCCGTTACACGCATTTGACTATTCTTTGCTGAAAGGCCGGGAAATCAACGTAAAAAGTTTTGATAAAGAGACAACATTTACCACCCTGGACAGTGTGGAGCGAAAAGTGCCCGCTGGATCTCTCTTTATTTGTGATGGTGAAGGACCCGTAGCTATTGCCGGTGTAATGGGCGGCGAAAACAGTGAAGTTACCGGTTCCACAAAAAGAATTTTAATTGAAAGCGCGTATTTCAACCCGTCTTCCATTCGTAAAACAGCCAAAAGCCTGGCATTGCAAACCGACAGTTCCTATCGGTTCGAACGGGGAATTGACCCTACCATCCAGCTAAAGGCAGCTAAACGCGCGGCCGACCTTATTGCTGAATTGACCGGTGGTAAGATTATAGACGGTTATGTGGACGAGCATCCTGTAAAAGCGGAGCCTCTTCAGGTCAGCCTGCGCCCATCAAGAGCAAACCATCTCCTGGGAACAGACCTTTCTGAAAAGAAAATCAGCTCCATTTTAAACCGGCTTGAAATTTCTACTACCCTTGTTAATGGAGCATTAACATGTGATATACCACCATTCCGCCCGGATATTACTCGTGAAGTGGACCTGATTGAGGAAGTGGGCCGTGTGTTTGACTATAATAATATTCCACGGCCTGATTCGGCTCCATTTATAGCACCTGAAGAACTCTCGGAATCAGAGGTATTTCATGAACGGTTACGTAATTTTGCCAAATCTCTCGGATATAAAGAAATCACAACAAATTCACTGCTGTCCAAGAAAGAAGCCGGTTTTTTGGCTGATGAACAGCTTCATATTGATACACTGAATCCGGTTTCTCAGGAGAATACAACACTGCGTACACACCTGGCAGCCGGTTTTTTAAAAGCGGCGAGATACAACCTCAACCGGAATGAAAAAAATCTGCGCTTTTTTGAATTAGGGCATGTGTTCAAAAAAGATAAAAATGGAACCTGGATTGAAGGAGTTGAAGAACATTCCTGCCTCCTGCTTGGGCTTTGTGGAAACAAAAAACAGGAAAACTGGCAGGGAGAGCCTGTTCCCTATTCGGTATTCGATCTGAAAGCCGGCGTTGAAGCCCTGTTCAGAGATTTAGATATTGAAAATCAACTCACAAAAAAAGTAGAGGGAAACCACAGCTTACAATACCTGCTTGATGAAAAAGAGGTTGCTGTTCTTTCCAGGGTAAAAGATGAAACGCTGAAAGGGTTTGATGTGGAAAATGAGGCCTATACTGCTGAACTGGATATCACCCTGCTGCTTGAAGCAGGCCTTGGCAGGCAAGATGTTACCTATACTCATGTACCCAAATATCCGGGTTTTGAATTCGACGCCGCTTTTATTGTTGACCATTCTGTGCGAGCCGGAGAACTTTCAGAAATCATCCGGAAAACAGCAGGAAAAGAACTTCATAATATTTCGGTTTTTGATGTATATGAAGGAAAAAACATAGGCGAAAATAAAAAAAGTATTGCTTTTAGGCTCACTTTTTTACATCCTAATAAAACGTTGACTATCAAAGAAGTAGAACCTATAGTTCAAAAAGTTGTTCAGGCGCTGGAGAAGTCAACAGGAGCAAAACTGAGATCCTAATAAAAATGCTTTATGGGAGTAAATGATATACAGAAAGAGACGTTTCTGAATCTGCTGGAGCAAATCCGGACTCAGGTAACACTTCTCAAAAAACAGAATAAAGATCTGAACAGGGAGAATCTGAAACTAAAGTCAAAACTGGATGAGCTGAAAAAGGAACAAACAGACATTTTTTCGAGTATCAGTAAATCAGAGCGTATTGCTATGCGGCATCAGGTTACCAGTTTGATTGAGAAAATCGATAAACATATAGGCAAATAGCATGCAGTCTATAAAAGTCACCATACTGGGTAAACAAATTCCACTGAAAGTAAATGACAGTGAAGTAGAAAACATGAAAAAGATTGCTCTTTTTGTGGATGAAAAGTTTAAGATTTACAGAAATGAATTATCCAATCAACCCGATTCTACTGTAATGATATTAGCCTGTCTTAGCATTGCAGAAGAACTTTTTGAACTCAGGGGCAAAATCGGCGGTTATGAAAACAACGAGAAGGAAATGATGAATCAGGTAAATAAGCAAATTGAACAACTGATTGAAGAAATTTCCTGAACTTCCCCTTAACCCGGCTATCCCATTTTTAAATATGTTTTATGTATAAAGGAGAAAAATTTAACAGCATCAGTCATCTCATAGGATCTGTTGCATCCGGATTAGGACTCATCGTTTTGTTGTTCATTGCTATCCGGCAGGGCGATCCGTGGAAAGTGGTGAGTTTTGGAATTTATGGAACCACACTTCTGACGCTGTATACATTTTCCACTCTTTACCATAGTTTCAGGGGCAAATGGAAAAGAATTTTTCAAAAACTCGACCATGCCTCTATCTATCTGCTGATTGCAGGTACCTATACTCCATTCACTCTTGTTACTCTTCGCGGGGATCTTGGCTGGACCATGTTTGCCATTATTTGGGGGCTGGCAACCATTGGTATTGTAGTTGACCTTATGCACAGGAAAGGTAAACGCATACTGCCGCTTATCATTTATTTGCTGATGGGCTGGCTGATTGTGGTAATTGTTGATCCTCTTATTGAAGGTATTTCCCAGCAGGGATTTACATGGATTGCCACAGGCGGAATGTTTTATACTCTCGGGCTGATCTTTTACGGGCTCGACTATAAATATAAGCTGGCTCATGGCATCTGGCATTTGTTTGTGCTGGCCGGGAGCTTAAGCCATTACTGGGCTGTAGTTTATTATATATAAAAGTGCAGTTTCTTGCCTTCTTCTCTCCCTTCATTTTTTTACCTTATCCTGTTTGAAATTTGCATCACCAAAAAATCATGGCTGATACCGTTAAAATTTTTTTTATTTCTGACATCGTAGGTGAAACGGGGCTCTCACTCCTGGAAACCATATTTCCTTCCATGAAAGATAAATATCAGCCTGATTTTATCATTGCAAATGCAGAGAATTCTCATGAAGGGCGCGGGGTGAATGAGTCTATTGTTAAAAGGTTGTACAGCCTTGATGTAGATGTTATAACCGGCGGGAATCATTCTTTCGACAAGTGGAAAATATTTCCCTATATGAAAACCGACAGCCGGCTGCTGCGTCCTCTTAACTATCCGAAGGGTAATGCAGGATACGGCTACGGTGTATATGATGTAAAAGAAAACAATCAAAAGATTGGAGTTCTGAATCTTCAGGGCCGAACCTTTATGCCCGATATTGATGATCCTTTTTCCACAGCCGAATGGGCTATTCCAAAAATTAAAGAAGAAACAGATATTGTTTTTGTAGATTTTCACGCTGAAGCCACGGCTGAAAAACTTGCGTTCGCCTGGACGGTGGATGGAAACGTTTCTGCTGTAATCGGTACCCATACTCATATCCCGACAAACGATGCCAGGATCCTCCCGAAAGGTACCGGTTACCTTACCGATGCAGGCATGACCGGACCATTCGATTCTGTAATTGGTATGGATAAAAAAACATCCGTCAGAAGATTTACCATGGGTACACCCCAGCGATATAAAATTGCTTCACAGGATAACCGGATGTGTGCTGTTTTATTGGAAGTTGATACAGAGTCTGCTTCATGTATATCTATTGAACCAATTATTTACCCGGAATTTAATACCAGGAATCAGTGAGTATAAATCAGGAAATTGTTTTACACTGTAGTGACATTAAAAAGAATTTCAAATCGAAATCCGGTAATGGCGTTCTTGAAATTTTAAAAGGTGTTCATCTTGAAGTCAAAAAAGCAGAAGTCATTGCTATCGTTGGTTCCAGCGGCAGCGGCAAGAGTACACTGCTTCATATTCTCGGCGGACTGGACAGGCCAACCAGCGGAGATGTTTTCTGGCAGGATCAATCGATCTACGATCTTAAACCCGATCATTTAGCCGAGCTAAGAAATCAACAGGTAGGTTTTGTATTTCAATTTCATCACCTGCTTCCTGAATTTACGGCTTCAGAAAATGTATTGATGCCGGCCCTTATACGGGGGGTAAAGTTTAAGGATGCAGAAGAAAGGGCAAACCAGCTCCTGGCGCGATTCGGCTTATCCGAAAGACTTCATCATCGTCCCTCTCAGTTGTCGGGCGGAGAACAACAGCGTGTGTCGATGGCACGGGCCCTGATGAATAAACCTTCTATCATTTTGGCTGATGAGCCAACCGGAAACCTGGATGAAAAAAATACAGATTCCATCCTGGAACTGTTGTTCGAGTTAAGAGAAACGGAAGAAGTTTCTATCGTTCTGATTACTCATGAAAAAGAAATTGCCACCCGCTGTGATACACTTTATTCACTTCAGCAGGGTACTCTCGCACCCATAAGTTAGTATGGCTTTTTACTTGGTTAAATGGCTAAACAGTTTTAACTTTGTCGATCTGAAAAAGAATTTTTAAGTAACCGTAACTATGAGTA
Organism: Balneolaceae bacterium; assembly: GCA_040882525.1. Lineage (GTDB taxonomy): Bacteria > Bacteroidota > Rhodothermia > Balneolales > Balneolaceae > Rhodohalobacter. The sequence goes on from JBBEBD010000006.1 coordinate 141,392, forward strand.
AAAAAATGTCTAATGAAGATCTGGAACAGGATCTTCTGATCGAGTACACGTCCCGGTTTATGTATTTCTACAATCATAACAAAGCCGTGGTGATTGGCGGTGCAATGGGTTTGATTGTAATTATTGGTTTAATAATTGGGTTTGTTATTTACTCGGGTCAACAGGAGGAAGAAGCTCAAAACCTGCTGGGCATTGCTGAAGAGCATTTCATCAACGGGCAATATGAACTGGCTTTGTATGGTGATGAAGATGATTTTACTCTTGGGTTTTCTCAGATTGCAGAAAATTACGGACGAACCGATGCAGGCAATCTGGCTAAATACTACGCAGCCGTTTCCGAATACGAACTTGGAAATCCTGAAGATGCTTTAAATTACATTGAAGATTTTTCCGCACCCCGCGGGATTCTCGGAGTTGCTCCGATCTCGTTACATGGCATTATTCTTCTGGAATTAGAACAATATGAAGCGGCCGCGAACATGTTTGAAAGAGCAGCAAACTGGAATGAGAATGAGTCAACTACCCCTTATAATTTATATGAAGCAGCCCTGGCGTATCTGGAGGCGGAGATGGACCAGGAAGCTGAACGTCTTGTTGACAGAATTCTTAACGAATATTCATCCAGCAACGTAGCTGAAAGAGCCCAGAGATTAAAAGGTATGCTTGAAGTGCAGGGCTGATTTTCAAAGTCAGTAAGAAGTTTAATAAAGCCGGTGCCGAAAGGTTACCGGCTTTTTTTATTGAGGAGCTCGTCAGGCTGAGCGCAGCATAGGCGAACGATAGGGAGCCGAAGCGAAGTCGAAGCCCTCATGTTTGAGGATAGGCAGCCAAATTCGGGAAGACTTCGACTACATTCAATCGCTCCGCTCTTTCACTGCGCTCAGCCTGACGATTAATCCAATACAGCCTGCCAAATTATAATTACATATTCCGGCGGTATTGACCACCCACTTCATATAGTGCATGGGATATCTGACCCAGTGAAGCAACTTTAACAGTCTCCATCAGTTCTTCAAAGAGGTTATCATTATCCCTGGCCACATTTTTAAGGCTCTTCAGCGCTTTTTCTGAAGCTTCCCTGTTCCGTTTCTGAAAAGCTTCGAGATTTTGAATCTGCTGAAATTTTTCATCTTCCGTAGAACGAATCAGTTCTATCTCTCTCTCCTCTTCCTCGGTTGTCGCTTCGGTTTTGAATGTATTCACACCAATAATTGGCAGTTCACCGGAATGTTTCAGGGATTCATAATGCAGGCTCTCTTCCTGGATTTTACCGCGCTGATACATGCTTTCCATCGCGCCCAGAACACCACCGCGTTCTGTGATCCTGTCAAACTCCTGTAAAATAGCCTGCTCAACAAGATCAGTCAGTTCTTCAATAATAAACGAGCCCTGCAGTGGATTTTCATTTTTAGTCATTCCCAGTTCTTTATTGATAATAAGCTGGATAGCAAGCGCGCGGCGGACAGACTCTTCTGTAGGCGTGGTAATGGCCTCATCATAGGCATTGGTATGAAGCGAGTTGCAGTTATCATACACAGCCATCAGGGCCTGAAGGGTTGTGCGAATATCATTGAACTGAATCTCTTTTGCATGCAATGAGCGTCCGCTGGTTTGTATATGATATTTGAGTTTCTGAGAACGTTCATTTGCCCCGTACTTGTGCTTCATGGCCACCGCCCAGATTCTTCTTGCAACGCGGCCGATTACTGCATATTCCGGATCCAAACCATTACTGAAAAAGAACGACAGGTTATGGGCAAAATCATCAATATTTAATCCTCTTGACAGGTAGTACTCAACAAAGGTAAACCCGTTTGAAAGTGTGAAAGCCGCCTGGGTAATCGGGTTAGCCCCGGCTTCGGCGATGTGATACCCCGAAATTGAAACCGAGTAGTAGTTCCTTACTTTCTTTTCAGTAAAATATGCCTGGATATCTCCCATCATTTTCAGAGCAAACTCGGTAGAAAAAATGCAGGTATTTTGTGCCTGGTCTTCTTTTAAAATATCAGCCTGAACTGTGCCGCGAACTACTTTCAGTGCAGAGTCTTTTATTTTCTCATATACTTCCTCATCCACAAGCATATCGCCTGATACGCCCAGAGTACCGAGACCAAATTCATTATTCATCGGCGGAAGATCAATTTCATACTGAGGCGGCCGCTCACCGGCTTTATCGAGATGGATTTTTACTTTTTCGCGGGCTTCTTCCCATTTTCCGTTTTCACGGAGGTACCGTTCCACTTCCTGGTCGATGGCTGTATTCATGTACATTGCCAGGATCATGGGTGCCGGCCCGTTAATGGTCATAGATACGGATGTTTTCGGGGAGGTAAGTTCAAACCCGGAGTAGAGCTTTTTCATATCATCGATGGTGCAGATACTTACCCCGGAATTTCCAATTTTACCGTAAATATCCGGACGGTGCGCGGGATCTTCACCATAAAGAGTCACCGAATCAAAAGCAGTAGATAGACGTGCGGCGGGCATTCCCTCACTGACGTAATGAAACCGTTTATTGGTTCTTTCCGGTGTTCCTTCGCCGGCAAACATTCTGGTAGGATCTTCTCCTTCCCGTTTAAAAGGAAAAACTCCGGCGGTGAAAGGGAAATAGCCGGGCAGGTTTTCTTTCAGGGCAAACTTCAGGCGGTCTGCCTTATTTTTGGTCTTCGGCAGAGAAATTCTTGGTATTTTTGTTCCGCTGATAGATTCCCGGTAGAGCTTATTATTAAACTTTTTGCCGCGAACCTGTATTTCAAAATTTTTCAGTGTGTATTTTTCATAAAGCTCATCCCAGCCATCCAGGATTTTGCGGGGAAGCGGATCAAGTTTTACAGCCCAGTGCTCTTCCATCTCTTCCAGCCTCGACAGAACAAGAGATTCATCCTCCGGTTTCCAGTTTCTAACCTGCTGCATTGTCCCCTGAACCTGGTCCAGTTTAGCGGCGATTTCTACCTGCTCTTCCGCCCATTGGTGGTAGTTTTCAATCGTTTCGGTTATTTCGGAAAGATACCGCTGTCTCTTTCCGGGAATAATGGCCTGTGTATGCAGGTTTTCAGCAGGTGTGGAATTTTTATATAGCTGAGTTTCCAGGTTCAGCCCTTTTTTATCGTTGATTAAATTCACAACCGCTGAAAACAGGCGGTGAACTCCTTCATCATTAAATTGAGCGGCTATGGTTGGATATACCGGCATATTTACGGGTTTGATGTGCCAGTCTCCCCTGTTTCGCTGCATCTGTTTGCGCACATCCCGAAGCGCGTCCAGCGAACCTTTCTTTTCAAACTTATTCAGTACCACCAGGTCGGCCAGATCCAGCATATTAATTTTTTCGAGCTGGGTTGCCGCCCCGTATTCATGAGTCATTACATAAATAGGAATATCACAGATATCAACGATTTCAGAACCACTCTGCCCGATTCCGCTGGTCTCAACAATAATCAGGTCGAAACCCACGGCACGATAAACGGCAATAGCACCTTTTACGGCATCGCTGATAGATTTATTGGATGCCCGCGTAGCCATGCTCCGCATAAACACACGATTAGTGTCGATACTGTTCATGCGGATCCGATCACCCAGAAGAGCACCGCCCGTGCGTATTTTGGACGGATCAACAGATATCACTCCAATCGTGATATCTTCAAACTCTGTTAAAAACCGCCTGACAATCTCATCCGTAAGTGAGCTTTTACCGGCTCCGCCCGTACCGGTAATACCCAGTACAGGTATTTTTTTTTCTGAAGCCTTGTCAATAGGGTTACCAGTTCCATCAAATAATGAATCATCCTTAAAACTAATGATATCTTCGAGTCCATTTTCCAATGCGGAAATACTTCTTGCAATGGAATTTTCATTTCTTTCTGTTATGCCTGAAACAGTGACAGGAGCTTCTGCATTGGTATCGAAATCACACATCTCCATCATAAAGTTAATCATACCCTGAAGGCCAAGTCTGCTTCCATCCTCAACAGAAAAAATCCGGGTAACACCGTATTCATGCAATTCCTTTATTTCCCGGTCTACAATCACACCGCCGCCGCCGCCAAATACATGTATATGAGAAGCCCCTTTCTCTTTCAGCAGGTCTATCATATACTTAAAATATTCAACATGTCCGCCCTGATAGGAACTGATGGCGATTCCCTGTGCATCTTCCTGTATGGCGCACTGAACAATTTCGTGAACAGACCGGTTGTGGCCTAAATGTATGACTTCAGCCCCGGTAGCCTGAAGAATTCTCCGCATGATGTTAATGCTTGCATCGTGTCCGTCGAACAGGCTGGCAGCAGTTACAAAGCGTATTTGATGTTTGGGCAAATACTTCTCTGATGCCTGTTTCCCTTTTGCGGAGGCAGTCTTTTTTTGGGTTGATGTTTTTTCCTGAATAGTTGTGTCTTCAGACATAAATCGGATGTAATAATTTATTTGGAAGCGATTCCAAAAAGGTACGGATAATGGAGCAAAAAGTGTATCCGGAATAGTTTTAAGTATGATTTCTTTACCAACGCAGCCAACTATTTTTTATGATCTAGATAACTTACTGTACGCTGTGGAAACGGAATATTTATACCTTCCGTATCAAATCTCTTTTTGATGCTTTCAAAAAGATCGCACTGCATCACAAAGCTTTTTGGTGAGTCGGCAGCCCAGGCCCATCCACGGAGATTTACAGATGATTCACCCAGAAGGATAACCCTTACGGTTACTCTTGGTATTTTATTTTTTATGTCTTCTTCGGTTCTTACGTCAATATTTTCGGGATGTGCTTCTATTTCTTCTGCCATTATTTTTTTTGCCAGATCTATGTCTGAACCATAGCTGATACCGACCTCAATGAATTTGCATATTCTCGAATCACTGAAGTCGGAATTAACCAGTATTTCATTGCTGATTATGGAATTGGGAACAATAATCCGCTGGTTCTCAAAATTTCTGATAACGGTATGGCGCAGACTTATATCTTCTATTATTCCCCGCAGTCCGGTATTAAATGAGATTCTGTCGTTTATTTTGTAGGGTTTAAAAATAACAATAAATACCCCGCTGATAATATTACCCAGTGCCTGCTGTGAAGCGAAACCAACGGCAATGGCCAGTATACCGGCACCGGCAACCATCGATTGGGCTATGGGCTTCAGAAACGGGATGTTCCAGATTGCAAAACTAAACCCGAGAAGATAAATAATGGTGGAAAGCGAATGCTGCAGGAACTTATAGTTGGTATAATCCTCATCCAGTTCAGCAGCACTTTTTTCAATAAACCGGCTATAAAGTTTACTAATAACTTTTGCGGCAACAACAGTAACAATTAAAACAACCAGAATTTTAATTGGAAGCTGATACTCAGTTAGAAATTTGGAAATTCCTTCATTCATAGTATATAACAGTTGTTCAAGATTCATCTTCAATTTCATCAATATTTTCAATCGGTTGCATTTGTTCCTCCCCCGGTGTCAACCTTCTGAAGCCTTCAGGGAATCGTATAATAACTTCAGAAGTAAATCCTTCCCTTACCGGTATATTTCTCCTGATGGTATATCTTTCAGGCCGCCGGTATGGTTCCGCAGTCCCCGGGTTCCATACACCATTTTCATTTTCATCTTCAAATAAAATCGCCTGATACTCCATGGGAGGAAGGTTATCAACCAAAAGTGTATCTGTAAATGTTGTATCCATGCGGATGCTTCCTTCAAGATCTTCCAGCCTTAGATGTTTGACAGTTGTGGTATCACTGTTTTCCATTATAAATTCGATACCTCCCAGTTGATTACGCTGCCAGAACTCAGGTTCAATTTGTTCTCTTTCCTGCGTAAATGGATTCCAGACTCTGAATTGATACCGTGTACCGCTTTCCCACCGGTCCTGCGGAGATATTCTTAACACATTTCTTTCAACCTGAACCTGCTCCCAGTCAGAAAAAACAATACTTCCTTCAAGAACTAAAAGAGAGTCCACAACAGCATCATCGTCAATAAACTTTGTATAGGTTATCTCCAGGCTTTCATCTGGAAATAATCCACTGCCCGCATTGTGAGACACTGTGGCAAGTTCCGTTGTATCCGGTTCAGAAGAACCCTGAAACGGTGAGATATCTATCCTGAGTTCATTCCCGGCTTCATCATGAATTCCGCTGGGAGATAAAGTATAGCTTTCTTCTTCAACAAGCGGTTCAGTACTTTGTGCAAACACTACATTTTCATCTGATTCGGATGTATAAAGCGGATATGCTTGTGTGACTTCATTTTCCAGAGTATCCATAACCGCTAAAACAGCTTCATTATCCCAGCGAACAGGCTCAGATAACCGCAGCCGGAGTCGTCTTTCCGATAACAGTCCCACTCCTTCAACCAATGGTGGCAGCGTATCGGGAACAGAGATAAATAATGTGCCAAGATTAACGGTTTCACCCTGCTGAAGTTCAAATTGCTCAACAGAAAAAGGTTGTGCAGATTCCCGGTTTTGATCCCACGACCGGCTCCTGTTGATGTCATCGATCCAGATGGCTTTATATGTGCCTTCACTTAAATAAGAAAATTCAATGCTGCCGGAGGTATCTGTTTCAGCCATATAATTAGCCCGTTCGGTGAAATCTGCCGGTGTTCTGTATAGAAACACCCTGTTTCCGCTTTCCCTTTCCCCTGTTCCGGAATTTACAATGGTAGCTTCAACTTTTCCGTCGTCCAGGACATCCCCGGTTGAAATTGCAAGACTAACCGGGCTTGCCATTTTATTACGCTGCATATCGGTAACATCGGTACCAAGCCTTATAACAATTGTGGTACTGTCAGGCAGAGGATCTGTGAAGGAAACCGTGGCAGATTTTCTTCCAAAAGATACTTCAAAATTTATTGCCAGGTCCGGTTCAATGTTAACATTCTGCCTCACGGAATTTCTGTCAATAAATTCATTAAAATGAAAACGCACGGCATCCCCGTCAAAATTGGTTGTACCGTTTTCCGGTACTGTTGCCACAACCCTGGGACCCTGCCTGTCGGGCGGTCCACCAGTCGGGGAGATGGGTGTGGCACAGCTTCCTGCCAGGACAAAAAGAAGTAACAGCAAAAAAATGTGATGAGAGGTCTTCACAGATGATTTTTTATTATAATTTCAATCGGCTAAATATAGGCAAAATTTTATCGCTTACTTAAATGCGGGGGTTGAATCTTCCATCAAACCGGCACTTATTTTTATAAGAAATTAATTTAAAAGGAATTTTTGTTAACGAGATGTTTTGGATTCTTCCAGAAGAAAATCAAATAAGCAGAAAAAAGCTGTGCAGCAATAAAACCTTTTTCAAAGTAGAAGCTTTCTTATTTTACCTCATATTAATAAATCCTTAAAATATAGATATGTATATCGACCATCCCGCCTCTTATACGGACTATTATGAATTGATGATGGCGCAGGGATATTTTCTCTCGGGTTTGCATCATAAAAATGCCAGTTTTGATTATTATTTCAGAAATATGCCTTTTGATGGTGGTTATGTGGTATTTGCCGGCCTGAAAGAACTGGTTGAAACCATTGATCATTTTACATTCAGTGAGAAAGAAACAGAGTATCTGCGAAAAGAGGATTTTTCCGAAGAGTTTATCAGCTACCTGAAGGATTTCAGTTTTAAGGGAAATTTATACTCGGTGAGAGAAGGTGAGATTATCTTCCCGAATGAGCCTGTAATCCGGGTGGAAGGCAACCTGCTTGAAACACAGCTGATAGAAACTCTTTTGCTGAACGTTCTGAATTTTCAATCTCTTATTGCCACCAAAGCATCCCGTATTAAGCATGCGGCCGGTGAAAATTCTACCGTGCTGGATTTCGGGCTTCGCCGGGCTCAGGGACTGGGCGGTATTCACGCTACAAGGGCTGCTATGATCGGCGGGTTTGATGGGACATCAAATGTATATTCGGCTCAGCGTTTTTCGGTCCCCGCCGGCGGGACTATGGCACACTCTTGGGTACAGTCTTTTGAAGATGAACTGACTGCTTTCAGAAAGTACGCTGAACATTTTCCTCATGCTACAATCCTTCTCGTAGATACGTACGATACTCTCGGAAGTGGTGTGCCCAATGCCATCACCGTAGCCCGGGAACTTAAAGAACAAGATTACAACCTGCTGGGCATCCGGCTCGACAGCGGTGACCTGGCTTACTTTTCGCGCCAGAGCCGCAAGATGCTTGATGATGCAGGATTCCAAAACGTAAAAATTGCGGCATCGAACCAGCTGGATGAGCGGGTTATTGCCAGTTTAAAAACACAGGATGCACCGATTGATATTTATGGAGTGGGAACCCGGCTGGTTACCGGTCAGGACTCCCCCGCCCTTGACGGAGTTTATAAACTCAGTTCCATTGACGACAAACCCACTTTGAAAATTTCCGAGAATATTGAAAAAATCACCTTGCCCGGCAAAAAGAAAATATACAGGTATGTAAATGACGACAGTTCTTTTTATGGAGATGCTGTTCTGTTTGAAAGTGAAAAAATTCCCAAAAAAATGCATCATCCTACATTCCCGGCAAAAAAGGTAGATTTAAGCAACCGGGATTTTGAAGAGATATTATATCCTGTTGTCAGGAAAGGTGAAATAATTGATGAATTGCCGGAAGTAAAAGAGATTGCATCGTTTCATAAAAAAAGGTTTGGAAAACTTCACAGAGAATTTAAACGTTTTGATAACCCACATATTTATAAAGTGGGGATTAGTTCAAAATTAATGGAAACCCGTGATTACCTGTTAAACCGGTATAAAAATGTCTGAACAAATGAAAACACTTCTTGTTGTAGATATCCAGAATGATTTTTGCCCAGGTGGGGCACTCGCAGTTCCTGAAGGCGATTCCATCATTCCGGTCGTAAATAAACTTATAGATCATTTTGATGTTGTTATACAAACCCAGGACTGGCATCCAAAAGGCCATCATTCATTTGCGTCAAGCCATGAAGGCAAGTCTCCCTATGATTCCACAGAACTTGAGTATGGCACACAGGTTCTCTGGCCCGACCATTGTGTTCAGGGCAGCAAAGGTGCGGAGTTTCACCCGGATTTAGAGACCACCAAAACACAGGTTATTATCCGGAAAGGTTTCCGTAAACAAATTGATTCTTATTCCGCCTTCTTTGAAAATGATCAGAAAACTACTACAGGGTTAACCGGATACCTGAGAGCACGGGGTTTAAAAAACCTTTATACCGCGGGACTGGCCGCAGATTTTTGTGTGAAGTGGTCTGTTCTGGATGGCATAGATGAACATTTCAATATGCACATTATAAAAGATGCAGTGAAGGGTATCGATCTGAATGGATCACTGGATTTGGCCTGGACAGAGATGAATGAAAAAGGTGTTCAGGTTACAACTTCAGATGAGCTTTTATCTTGAGTGAAACAGAGACCTTTGATGTACTGATCCTGGGTGCCGGTATTGCGGGATTATCAGCAGCTGATGCCCTGATTCAGAATAATACCCGCTGTGCTGTTATTGATGTAAATGAACCGGGTTCCGGTACATCGGGTGCTCCACTTATGTTGCTGAATCCTGCTACCGGGCGTCGTGCAAAAATGGCCTGGAGGGTGGAAGAGTGCATGAAGGCCTCCATGGAAATCCTGGGCCGGGTCCAAAAAGAAACACGGAAACCGTTTTTTGAAGCGAATGGTGTGATTCGTCCTGCATTGACCCCGGAGCTGGCTGAGGATTTTCAGCGATCACCCCAAAAGTATGACTGGCCGGATTCTGATTGGGTGCAGTGGCTGGATAAAGAAACTTTCAACCAAAAATACCCTGTTTTTAAAAACCATTCCGGAGGGCTTGTTGTTAAAAACGGAGCCACTGTTAACGGGGCTGTTTATATGCAATCACTTTCGAATTACCTGGTAGACCGCGGGGTGAAAACATTTTATAACTGCAGCTATACCCTTGAAAGAACCCAATCAGGATGGGGCATCATTTTGGCTGATGGAAAAATTCTTACTTCGAAAAAAGTGCTTTTTGCAACCGGCCATGCCATAGATCAATCCTCATACTGGTCTTTTTTACCTGTACATTGTGTGAAAGGCCAGACAGCTACCTTTCATTTTAAGAAATCTCTCCCACTGGAAAGTTCAGTTTCCAGCCTCGGTTATATAGCTTATATGCCCGAATATCCGGATAAGCTGGTTGCAGGAAGTACATATGAACACCACTATGAAAACCTGGAACCGGATGAGCAAGGCCTCAATTATCTGAAGAAAAAAATGGAAAACGTTTTACCCGGTTTGGCGGAAGAAGCTGAATCTACCGAACAATGGGCCGGTGTACGTGTTACAACTTCCGACAGGCATCCTGTACTCGGTGAACATCCTGAACAGGAAGGGCTTTATGTATTCACTGCACTTGGTTCAAAGGGGTTGATCACGGCCAGATATGCAGCGGAAATTCTGGCGGATCATATTGTTTCCGGGAAAGATGTGGATGATGAGTTATCTGTAAAGCGTTTTATAAAATAACTTGAATTCGAGATAAGGTATAAAGCTCTAATTATAGTCATTCCGGGCCTGACCCGCTCATTCTTTGAACGCATAGCGAAATCTCCAGACGTTGATTAGGGTAGGAGATTTCGCTGCCGCGGTAAATCTGAGCGGCTCGGGGGCCGGAATGATTGGTGAAATTTCAAATTATATGGAAATTTCTTTATTTCGAACTCACGTTAAAATAGGGAAACCTGTCAGAAAGTATATTTCTGATACTTACGCTATTTCTGAAGCAGAATAAGTAAACAGTTGTTTCGGGAGGCAAATAAACCCGGCAGACGAGCTGAATTCGTCAGCCGGAAATTCCTCGTCTGACTTGACTTATTTTTTGCGGAGAGAGAGGGATTCGAACCCTCGGTACCCCGTGAAGGGTACACTCGCTTTCCAGGCGAGCCCATTCGACCACTCTGGCATCTCTCCGGTAAATGGAAGGCGCAAATATAGCAGTTTGTCCGGCTATATTCAATGAAAAACACAATCTGATTCAGAAGGCCAGGTAAGCTACCTTATATATATCGACGCCAAATTTTATCCTGCTAAACTCAAAATCTTTCAACTCGTCAGACCGCAAAAGCATCGTTCAGACGAAGCAATGGCTTAATAATTAAACCGCTGCCGGGTAAATGCTTTTACGGGTTCTCCATCCTGGCGGGCAGGCCGAAAGCGCCACTGCATCGCCGCTTTCAGAACTGCATCCATAAGCCCATACTGTACAAACGGCAGTTGTTCATACTCGCCTCCCTCTGAATAGAGCCTTATTTCCATAATGCTTACCTCTTCAACCTCACCATTTTTATCAACAAGAAAATTGACGATCATTTCCAGGCTGTCTTTATACTCATCAGGAACTGCAGACGGGGCTGTAGCTTCCACTATCCGTACTACAGTGGGAGGTATCTGAGGGTTACTTACTACCCTTTCCTCTTCTCCGGATGTGCCGGAACCAAGACCGGGATCAAGATCAGGAAGATCGGGAATATCCAGATCCATCTCGAAATCAAAATCAATTTCAATGATCTCATCAGAAGGCTCTGGCTGCGGGTATCTTGGTTTTGGCGGGGGCGGCGGCGATGTTTCCTGGCGGGTTATCTCAATCTCATCAATCAGTACCTCTTCAATATCCGGTAACTGAAAATCGGGAGTAACATCATACTCTGTAACCGGCCACCACCTGAACAGAATAATCGCAAGAAGCTGAACCACGACAAGGCTCATCAAAAATTGATTTCTGTACTTCTGCTCTGAGATTCTGCTCGTATTTTTTTTTAGATCAGACAACGTATGATAGGAATTAGAGAGCCTGTGATTTGTGAACGAAAAGGATTACAACCCCTTTCATGTTTATTTATTAGCAGATAACGATAATCAAAATACAAAATGATAACGTTCACAAAGAATACTTGTTCCCTTCATATTCTTTCAGCGCTTTTCTGATAAAACCATCATTCGCTTTGAGCCTGGCCATTGCCTCTTCTTTTTCAACTCCGGATAAAGCCATAAACAGGGCTGTCTTTACATGATTATCTGCCTTTTCCAGCATGTCTGATGCTTCTTCATAACTTAATTTTGCAAGCATCATGAGAATTCGTTTTGCCCGTTCTTCCAGTTTCAGATTGGTGAGCTGCAAATCAACCATCACATTTTCATATACTTTCCCCAGCCTGATCATAGTTCCTGTTGACAACATATTCAGCACCATTTTCTGGGCTGTTGCACTTTTCATACGGGTGCTGCCCATTATCACTTCCGGATCCACGGGTATATCGATCATAAAATCTACATCCAGGTCAACCTGTTCGCTGGAAACCGTGGTAATGAAAACAGTTAAACAACCGAGTGACCGTGCTTTCTTTACAGCTCCGTGGACATAGGGTGTGCGGCCGCTCGCGGCGATTCCTACAACCACATCATTCGAATGCACCCCCTGATTTATGATTTCATCAGCGCCATACTGTTCCCGGTCTTCGGCTCCCTCCTGGGCTACAAACATAGCCTTCTCACCTCCTGCAATAAATCCCTGAACGGTTTCCGGCTGAGTGCCAAACGTAGGCGGGCATTCGGAAGCATCCAAAACCCCAAGCCGGCCGCTTGTACCAGCCCCGAAATATAAAAGCCGGCCGCCTTCTTTTATTTTTTTAACAATCGCATCAATCGCTTTTGCGATTACAGGCACTCTTTTTTCTACACAGTAAGCAACTTTTTTATCTTCATTATTGATGATTCTTACGATGGCTTCAGAATCGGCAAGATCAATCTCCCTGCTGTTCTCATTTCGCTGTTCCGTGAGTAATTTCTCCAATTTCCTGAATAATTCTGGTGTTGTTTTCAAAATAAGCCCTGTTATCTGTTTTTCCACCAGTTACTGTTACTGGTTTTATTTCCAGCCGGTACTGCCTTACCTGTTGTCTTTCCATTTTTTGAGCCGCTGAAATTTTCTTTTAATAAAGAAGCAATAACAGAAACTGTTTCATCATCATAAGAACCAGGAAGGTTACCGGGTGTAAAATGATCAGCGACAAAATGAGTATTGTAATCGCCATTCTGGAAATTTTTATGATTCAGAGTAAAAATACAAAATGGAATGGTAGTCCGTACCCCTGCAATTTCATATTCATCAAGAGCACGCAGCATTTTGTTGATGGCTGAAGATCGATCCGGTGCATGCACGCACAGTTTTGAAATCATCGGATCGTAGTTGATTGTAATATCCTGTCCCTCTTCTACACCTGCATCAACACGAACACCCGGGCCGGAAGGGATACGATGTTTTGTGAGCCGGCCGGTACTTGGCAGGAACTGTTCGGCCGGATCTTCAGCATATATGCGGCATTCAATAGCGTGTCCCGTACAATGTATAGCATTTTGGGTAAAAGGCAACTTTTTGCCTTCTGCCACACTAATTTGCAGGCTAACAAGATCGAGTCCTGTTACAAGTTCTGTCACCGGATGTTCAACCTGCAGGCGGGTGTTCATTTCCAGGAAATAGAAATTCATGTGTTTATCGATCAGAAACTCTACCGTGCCCGCTCCTTCATATTTACATGCTTTTGCTGCTGCAACGGCGGCCTCTGCCATTTTTTCTCTGAGCTCCGCAGTTAATGCAGAAGATGGAGCTTCTTCAATAACTTTCTGATGTCTTCTCTGCACAGAACATTCCCGTTCAAAAAGATGAATAGTATTTCCCTGCCGGTCTGCAAGTATCTGAAATTCGATGTGCCGGGGTTCTTCCAGGTATTTTTCCACATAAACCCGGTCATCTCCAAATGCGTTTTTGGCTTCTGAACGGGCTGCTTTGACGCTTTTTTTGAATTCGGATTTATCATGAACGATCCTCATTCCCTTACCGCCGCCGCCGGCTGCTGCTTTAATCAACACAGGGTATCCTATTTTTTTTGCAACGTTTTTCGCTTTTTCTTCATCCTTCATTGCCGATTCGGTACCCGGCGGAAAGGGTACACCCGCTTTAGCCATCAGATCCCTGGCAGCTGTTTTATCACCCATCAGCTCTATCGATTCCGGAGAGGGTCCTATAAAAATAATATTATTCTCCCGGCATAAACGGGCGAACGATGCATTTTCACTTAAAAACCCATAGCCCGGATGAATGGCGTCGGCACTGGTTTTTTTAGCCGCGTCAATGATTTTTTGAGATACCAGGTAACTTTCTGATGAAGCCGCTTCTCCAATAAATACTGATTCATCAGCCGCAAGAACGTGTGGAGCTGTCGCATCCGGTGCTGAGTAGACCGCGACTGTTTGGATAGCTTTTTCTTTACAGGTTCTGATAATTCTCAAGGCAATTTCACCCCGGTTTGCTATCACAATTTTTTTGATCTTAGGCATAAATAATTATATCAAATGTTCTTTAAACATTGAAGGAATCAGAGACCACTTATTATTCGCGTTTTCATCCAAAATGAAAAACTGATGTTCGATGAACTGAGTCCACAGTGTTTCGCTTATTTCCATGTTTGCTTCTTTGTTCCGGTCATTATTATAACTTAATAACCGGATGTCAAGAGAGTTGAGCTTTTTCAGAAGTTCACCATCATTAATGTTGGGAATAAAATCTACCGGATTATTGAAAGAGACCTGATCGTTAGAAAATTCATCCAAATAAGATTTTATGTTATAGCAGCCCGACAGCCCAAGCACTTTTTTAAAATGCTGTGGATATCTGAAGGCTAAAAATAAAGAATAATATGCACCTAAACCTACTCCGGTACTAATCAGGTATGGGTTAGAATTCCTTTCAAAAATAAAAGGCAGTACTTCATCCAGAATGTACATTACATACTGTGTATGCCGCACGATCCGGTTGCAGGGATCTGCTTTTTTATTCAAAAAACACTCGTCTGCAATACAGTCAACACAAAAAACCTGATTATATCCTTCATGCACCTGTTCCTGAACAGCCTGAATCATCCCCTGGTTTTCCCATTCATCAAAGCGTCCTGTTTCAGTAGGAAAAACAAGTGTGGGAGTTCCTTTTGTTCCAAAAATCAGCATTTCCATTTCTTTTCCAAGGCTCGGACTTTTCCACTTTATATACTCTCTTTGCATGATGCCAGTCAATTTTTTTGTTTTGAATCAAAATAGTGCAGAATAAACTGAAGAGTGGCAGCTCTCTCAACCTGCTGTCAGTTTTTCTGGTTATCCCGGAGTTAAGTTTTTTATCATTGTTCCGGAAAACGGCTCTCCTGGGCTGTAAGATAATAAATTTATTAAAGGACTTTTCAGAAGTGAATGAAGAAAAATATAATCTTCAGAACTTTACTCTATAGGCAATTTTAGGCAAAATCAGCATTTTTTCTGTAAAATTTAAAAAAGCTCTCCGTCTGAATACGTCATAATTATTCTCTTCTATTTTATCTAAAATGCGACTGTAGTTTTCTCTTGCCAGTGATACTGCCAGCCGGCTGTCTTTACTCAGCATGGAAATTCCTCTATCAGCACTTTGATAATATCCTCTTGCTCTGTTGATTTGAAATTTCATCATACGGATAAAATTATCGGATATTTCATGGGCAAACAACTCTCTTTCATCTATACCAAATCGCTTTAACTCATTTTTCGGCAGATATATTCTTCCTTTTGTGAGATCCTCTCCAATATCCCGCAATACATTTGTCAGCTGCATGGCAATTCCAAGATGCTCAGCATATGTTGCAGCATTTGGATCTCTATATCCAAGAATTTCAGCAGACATAAGCCCCACTGAAGCAGCTACTTTGTAAGAATAACCATATAGTTCATCAAAATTCTGAAACCGGTCTTTCTCCAGGTCCATTTTAACCCCGGAAATTAATTCCAGAGGCAATTCAAGGGTGATGTAGTGGCGTTTCAGGGTATCAGAAAATGCTTCCAACACCGGGTCTTCCTGATCCACTCCTTCATAAGTTGCAATAAGTTTTCTTTGAAACAAGTCCAGGTGATTCAAAACCTGGTGGCGGCTGATTTTTCTCAGGTTGATTAAATCTTCGGATTCATCCACCAGATTATCTAAATAGCGGCAAAGTGCATAAAGAGAGAACATACTTCTCTGT
The DNA here is from genome assembly GCA_040882525.1 of Balneolaceae bacterium. Taxonomy (GTDB): domain Bacteria; phylum Bacteroidota; class Rhodothermia; order Balneolales; family Balneolaceae; genus Rhodohalobacter. The sequence continues at coordinate 157,443 of JBBEBD010000006.1, forward strand.
TTATAATTTGGAAGAAAACGCATAGACAAATAAAACGTTTTCGCGTGGCGGCGTGTTAATGCCCGGCAGTGGGAGTACGCAGAAATTAGCTTTTCATCTTCCAGTTCAGAAATAACACCTTTATGAAAACTGGTTTTTTCATAAAAAGGGCGAAGAAATGAATAGGGTATTTTGAGAAGATTCGTCATATTCTTTCATTACAAATTCCCTATATCAAAGCACCCATTTTCTTTAAATCGTTCCTGATAATGGAATTATGCAACACATTTCTAATTTTTCCTTTATTTTAAGTCTTGAAATTTCAAAGTAAGATAACACAAACAGAACAGCCGCCAATAGTTTTACAAAACAATGGATAACAACATGAAATCCAGGAATAAAAAAATAACCATCTATCAGGTTGCTCAGCGTGCGGGAGTGGCTATATCCACAGTATCAAGGGTTCTGAACCATTCACCAAACGTATCTGAAACAACTAAAAATAAAGTGAATGAAGCTATTACAGAACTAAATTTTCATCCACAGGTAAGTGCACGTAAACTCGCCAGCCGCGAACCCCAGATGCTGGCTATTGCTGTTCCATCTTTCACAACCCCCTACTACACAGAAGTACTGAAGGGAGTGAAAGACGAAATCAGAGATATGGACCTGGACATTGTGATTTATAACACCGGTTCAAAAAATCCCAAAGAAGGTATTGAAAACTTCTTTAACCGCGGCACGGCAGATACCATCATTACCATCAGTATTGATATCACAGAAAATGTGCACAGGCAGTTACAGTCTTCTGAAGTACCTATTGTATTGATTGGCAGCAGTCATCCTGAGTATAATTATTTTGAAATCAATGACAGGCTGGGCGGATTTATGGCCGGTGAACACCTGATCAAGCAAGGCTACAAACGCATCGGGGTGATCAAGCCGGCAGTTCAAACAAGAGCTGTACTTGAGCGTGAACAGGGATTTCTGGATGCCCACAAGGAATTTAAAATGCCGGTTGAAAAGAAATTTTTCATTACCGGCGAAAGTACGAAACATGCCGGTTTTACAGAAGAAGCAGGCTTTGAAGCTATTTATCAATATGACAGGATGGGAGATTTTCCCGATGCCATTTTCTGTTCAAACGATACCCAGGCCATAGGTGCCTACCATGCTATCACGAAACTGGGTATGAAAATTCCGGACGATATCGGGCTGATGGGTTATGACAATATTAAATTTACCCGCTATCTGGACCTTACCACAATCGATCAGAAAATGTATTCTGTCGGCGTAATGGCTACAAAAAGACTGGCTGAAATTATACGCCACCAAACAGATGATAAAATACAGACCAAGATTGATCCGATCTTAATGGCAAGAAATTCAACCAAAAATCCAAATGCTTCCTGAGGATGGATCAACAGGAGGCACTTGCACATTGTATCAGCACATCTAACGCTTCTACTGCACCCGAACCCTATCGCGGCAAGGTACGGGATGTATATACCCTGAATAAGGAAACGTTAGGTATAGTGGTAACAGACCGGATCTCTGCATTCGATCATATCATGAAGCAGCCTGTTCCCTTTAAAGGACAGATCCTGAACCGGCTCTCTGAATTCTCTTTTCAACAGGTTGAGGATATTGTGGATCATCATATTCTGGATGTTCCGCATCCGAACGTCACCATTGCCAAAAAATGTGATCCAGTACCCATTGAAGTTGTTATCAGGGGATATCTGACCGGCCATGCGTGGCGTGAATATTCATCCGGAAAAAGAACTCTTTGCGGAGTACCTCTTCCCTCCGGAATGAAAGAACACCAGCGTTTCCCGGAACCCATTTTAACTCCGGCTACCAAAGCAGTGGAGGGACATGATGAAGATATTTCCGAAGAAGAAATCCTTGAACGGGGTATTATCAAACCCGGCAACTGGCAGAATATACGTGACATCGCGTTCAGGCTTTTTCAAAAAGGAACGGATGTGGCCGCCCGGCAGGGTTTAATCCTTGTGGATACAAAGTATGAATTCGGGTACTTTAACGGAAAGTTAACCCTGATTGATGAAGTTCATACCTCCGATTCTTCCCGGTATTTTTATTCTGAAGGCTATGAAGAACGGCAAAAGAATAATAAACCTCAGCGTCAGCTCTCTAAGGAATTCCTCAGAGAATGGCTCATGGAACAGGGATTTCAGGGTCTTGAAGGCCAGACGTTGCCCGACCTGCCTGATACATTCCGGTGGAGCATCTTTCAGCGTTATGCTGAGCTTTTTGAAACCTTAACCGGAGAGAATTTTAAACCTGTTGTTGTAAAGAATTTTGAGGAAGAGCTTAGCAGGATTTTTAAGCCGTATTTGTGAGGCGCGAGCGTAGAGAGCACTCACTCTTGTGGAACTGTTGAATCGTTGAATCGTTGAATCGTGGAATCGTGGAATCGTGGAATCGTGGAAAAGTATAATCGATCCCAAACCCTCAACAGTTACACAGTTCAACGCACGCAAAGCGAGCACTCAACATGTAATCTATTCCAGTTCAGAAACCAATTCTTCCACCTGACTGTACACCCAGGAAAGTTCATCATCGGTAATACAATAAGGAGGCATCAGGTATAAAGTATTGCCAAGCGGCCTCAGCAGGAGGTTTTTATCAATACATTTTTCTTTGATGATTTTCGCCACACTGTTCAGGTACCCGCTTTTTTCTTCATTTTTAATATCAAAAGCGGCAATGGTACCTTTAACCCGAATTTTTTCTACAGATTTCATTTCTGAAAATGGCTTAAGACAGATCCTGTGTTTTTGCTCCATCGACTGAAAACGCTCACTGGTTTTTTCCAGGAGTTTTAAGGATGCAACAGCAGCCGCACAGCCAAGCGGGTTCGCCGTATAACTGTGGCCATGCCATAACGTTTTCACCGGATCGTCCGAATAAAACGCCTGGTAGACTTCATCCGCGCAGACGGTAACCGATAACGGCAGGAACCCACCGGTTAATCCTTTAGCAAGGCAAATGATATCGGGTTTCACCTGGGCTCTTTCCGAGGCAAACCAGCTGCCTGTTCTGCCAAAACCGGTCATGACTTCATCAAAAATCAGAAGCGTATCGAACTGACGGTTTACCCAATGCAGTTTTTGCAGAAACTCTTCACTGCAGATGCGCATACCACCGGCTCCCTGCACCAGCGGTTCAATAATGATGGCTGCATATTCATCCTGGTTTTCAACCAAAAGCTGTTCAATAGCTTCAATAGCACGATCCTCTTTTTCACCCATCTCATCATCCCCTTCCCAGGTTTCGGGGAAATCAACAAAATCTACATTAAATAGCATATCTCTGAATACATCACTAAATACCGATCTTGAACCGGCAGACATTGCCCCAAACGTATCGCCATGATACGATCCGTTAAAGGCTATAAACCGGCTCTTCTTCTCCCCTTTGTTTTGCCAGTACTGAACCGCCATTTTAAGGGCTACTTCTACGGCGGTGGATCCGTTATCGGAATAGAATACCCGGTTCAGGTTACCCGGTAATTTTTCAGCAAGCACTTCCGCCACTTTCTCAGCCGGATCATGTGTATAGTTCGCAAACAGTACATGCTCCAGTGTCCGGGCCTGTTCATGAATAGCATCCACAATATCGGGATGAGCATGGCCGTGAATATTTACCCACCAGCTTGAGATGCAATCCGCTATTTTATGGCCTGACTCCAGCTCCAGCCATAGTCCCTTTCCGGATACGACTTTTAAAGGTTCTGCCGCTCCTTTCTGTATCGTGAACGGATGCCAGATATTAGGATGCATATTTGGAAAAGCTTTTTTGAAATTCTTCTTTCAGTGTTTGCGGATTCAGATTTGCTAACGGCCCGACAGATATCAGCCTGTCTGTTTCCCCATAGTAGCGGATCGCTTCTTCATTGGAGGTGTTTCGCTCTCCATTCAGAACCACAGCCCATAACTCAATTCCACGGCTGCGCAAAGCTTCAATACTTAACAGCGTATGATTCAATGTACCCAAACCCGATCTTGCCACCAGTAAAACAGGTATGTTGAGCCGCTTGATCAGATCAATGATCATATCTTTATCATTCAGGGGAACAATGAGCCCGCCCGCCCCTTCTATTACAAGATGATTTTGAGTGAATTCCGGAACCTGAACCTGATCCGTTTTGATTTGAACCCCATCAATTTTAGCAGCAGCATGCGGGCTGAGGGGTTCGCTCAGCCTGTATGATTCCGGATAAAAATACTCCTCATTCAATTCCGTCACTTTCCGGACAAATTCCGTATCGGTATGGGGTACTGTTCCCGATTGAACAGGTTTCCAGTAACCGGCGTCCAGGCCTGATACAAGCAACGAAGAGATCACAGTTTTACCAATACCTGTGTCAGTTCCTGTTACAAATATTTTCTCCGGGAACTTCATGAATTCAGATCTCTTTTGGCTGCGATAAATGCTGTATGATAATGTACAGTAACCTTACCATTGTTTTGCTCCAGCCAATAATTGTTCAAAAGCCGGAGCTGCCTGGGTGTGAGCTTTCTTTTAGCAGTTGATACGGATGTGCCTGTTTTCTTCAGGTGACGGAAAAATTCATAAACATCCTTGAATGTGTCACTGGATTGATCTTCATAAAAATCTACTTTTACCGGCCCCATGGAGAGATTCACAACCAACTGTTCCACATCAGGCAAATCAATTCCGGTATAAGGTAATCCCAATTCAAGACAGTATTTTTTCCACTGCGGAAAAGATTCATTTCCCGGAAAAGACATCAGCATTAATCCGCCCGGTTTTAGAGATCCCATCATCTCAGAAAGTGTGGCTGAAGGATCTTTAAACCATTGTGCTACAAAATTTCCGGCAATTAATGCATACGTGGAATCAGGCCATTCCGCTGTTTCCGCATCCAGTACTTTATAATCAATATTTTCATTTCCGTTAAACTCACTTCTGCACCGGTCGATCATCTGCCTGGAAATATCGGTAAGAATGACAGAGCGGTGAGAATACAGGCGGGTAAGATAAGTTGAAAAAAAACCCGTACCTGCCCCCACTTCAATAACAGGCCCGTCAGGGACCGAATGCTGCCAGGGTTCTAAAGAACGCCCAAGCCGCTCTGCAACCTGCTTTTGCAACCGCCCGTGTTCAGCATAATAATCCACTGAATCTGAAAAGGCCCTGGTAATTCGTTGTTTTCTGTCAGACATTTTTAAACATCACAGTATTTATAATTTCCGCACATTTTTCGATATGCGTTACAGGAAAAGCGTGTCCTGCTTTCATTATTTCAAAATATTGACTCCGGTATCGCAGAGAGTGAAACATATCCCGTGCTGCTTTTCTCGGTACAATGAGGTCATCCGAACCATGAAGAATGGTAACCGTACTAACATCAAAGATTCTTTGCTGCGGCTGAGAATCCTGCTGAATGCAACTTAAATCAGATAAAAGAAGATCATGCTTCAGGTTTTTTGGAGATTCTAATACCGAAGGACTGGGATGGAATGAGTTTTTATAAAACTGTTCCAATACCGTTTCAGGAGAATCCACAAACTGCGTAAGCATCTGCCGCAATAATAATTTTGAGCGTTTGTTTTCCTCTTCTTTAGAAGGGTGAAAATTCAGGAAACCACCTAAAATCATCAGGTGATCAGCCTGATTCAATATCTCATCGGGGCACCAGTGCAGGCCAAAAGAGTGAGTCAGTACTACATTAATTGTGCGGTCAGAATCAAATGAAGGCTCTTTCTTCTTTGAAAAATATCCTCTTTCAGCTGCATCAAACCTTGTGTTAGAATTAAAGCAGTCTTGCAGCGGGTTCCAGAATGAGGCGTCGAAACCCCAGCCATGGTAGGCAATAATATGTACTGATTTTTTATCCATTCTGAATCATTTTTAAAAGTAAATCAATCTCTTCGCGGGTATGAATGGCTGTGATGGTACACCTGATTTTGCTTTCCCCTTCCGGTACTGTCGGCGGACGAATTGCAGCGGCAAATATTTTATTTTGATGCAGCCATTTTGATAGCTCCAGTGTTTTTTTATCATTCCCGGTGATTACCGGAATTATTTGTGAAGTGGAACCACCCGTTTCAAAACCGTTTTTTTGCAGTGAGTCATTTGCATACCGGCACAGTTCCAAAAGATGAGTTCTTTCTTTACCCATAGCCGGGATCCGGTCGTATGCAGCATCTATTGCACCAACTACAGCCGGAGGTAAAGCTGTTGTATATATAAACCCGTTACTGAAATTTATGAGTGCATCTGCAATAAGACTACTGCATGCCACAAATGCACCGAATGCGCCAGCTGACTTTCCAAAGGTGCCAACGATCAGATCAATCTCATCAAGTCCTTCCGTACACCCCAGGCCGGTTTTACCAAAAACCCCAATACCATGGGCATCATCCACATACAGTTTTGATCCATATTTTTTAGAAAGGTTGATAATATCGTGAAGAGGAGCAGAATCTCCATCCATGCTGAAAATGGATTCTGTCACAATCCAGGTATTCCCATTACCCTGCTCATTCTCTTTTTTCAGCAGGTGTTCAAGTTGATTCAAATCATTGTGCCTGAAACGGGACCATTTCGCATGAGAAGCAATGCACCCGGTAAGAATACTGTTATGGCACTTTTTATCTGCCAGAATTCTGTCAACTTTACCGGTGATAGCGGGCAGAATGGTGCTGTTTGCCTGGAACCCGGTATTGTAGAGTAAAACCCGGTCCCGCTGGTAAAGAGATGCCAGCTTCTCTTCCAGTTTCGTATGGATATCCAGTGTTCCGGTTATCAGCCGGGATGAAGCCGCACCCGTTCCGAATCGTTCAGTATAATTTTTTGATCTTTCAATAAGGAGTGGATCTGCGGAAAGTCCCAGGTAGTCATTACTGCTGAAATTTATATACAGTTCTCCATCCAAAAGCAGCTTTGCGGCGTTCGGTTTTTCAGATATGGAATTGAGAGATCTGAACCGGCTACTTTTTTTTCTGTCACCGAGTCTGTCAGAGATCTGTTGATGGGATTCAGTTTGCTTCACTAAGCTGGTTTGAAGTAGGTTCCGACGATTGGTTTACTGTCGAGTCTGCCTGGAAAGTTCTTCCCATTGCCTGGAACTGGCGTACAAAGCGGCGCTTTGCCACACTGGGAGCAAACTGGCCGTATTCAATCATATAAAGCCGCTGGGTTGCGGGATCATAATATGTAAAATTCACAAATGGGCCGCCCATGAAGTCTTCTGTCATTCTCCATACTCCGAGGGTTTCAAATCCTGTTATTCTATCATCCCGTTCAATGGCGGATGTTTCCACAGGCCGGCGGTATTCAGTTGTGATATAGGATTCTTCCCGTGACCCGCGCATATATATTTCCATCAGAGAGTCACGAGTGGCGTTAATCCATTCACCATCAATAAAATCAGGCGATTCCACATCATCCTGCCACCATGCCCACATCCACCGGTCGTTATCCGGCAGCGATCTCCTGAAAACGGTCACATTCGTGGTATCGACGGTCCGTACATAATCGTGCTGCATCCGGACACTCCAGCCATGTTGATTCCACAGGGAATCCGACAACTCCGTCTGCTCCCCTCTTCTGTAGATCTCATCCAGCCGGCGGTCAAACTCCCGGTCAGCTAAATGGCCAACAAGGGACTCTTCAGAATTACGAATTTTTTCTGCAAGCAGCTCATCCGTGGTGGATGTTAATATCAGTGTCCACTGATCTCTCACCCACCGGTTTTCAAGTGGAAACGCAAAACTTTCTTCCGTGCGTACTCTTTCTTCAACATCATCACTTAACAGAGCCCGGATAAAAGTTCCCACATTGGTTTCGGCATCAATCGGGGAGACAAACATTACGTTTTTAAATTCTTTCAGGGATTCCAGTTCGGCATTATTACTGAAGTCCCTGTAAATAAGCCTGTATGCTCCTTCCGGCCTTGGCAGGGTTTCAATACCCCTGCCAAATGTTTCATCAAGTGCCAGTGCAGTATCACTGCTCCACTGAGTGGAGTCCAATACTACAACCACTTCATCCATACCGCCTTTGGACATCGGCCGGTAGTCGCTCTCACAGGCCGACAGCGCGAATGCAAATACTACCGGGAGTATTACATACAATAATCTCATATTCTCTTTTTATTTGAAGTTTTAAGGATCAAATATTCCCAAATTTCAATTCTTTAACAAACGAAAAAACGTTTTCTTTCCATCCATCTTTGGGATAGCTGCTTCGGATGGTATCTATCAATGCACTACCTACAATAAAACCATCAACTTCGTTTGATATTGCCATTGCGTCTTTATGATTTTTGATCCCGAAACCAACTAATTTCGGGTTTTTTTGAACATTGGAAACAACCCTGTGAATGAAGCGCTTCACAGACGCCGCAACTTCATCACCCTGCCGTGCCCCTGTTACTCCTGTAACTGAAACACAATAAACAAACCCACTGCTGTGTCCGTCTATCAGCCGCATTCGTTCGTCAGAAGAATTCGGAGCAACAAGATAAACCATGTCCAGGCCATACTTTCCGGCCGCTTCTGAAATCACCGAAGATTCTTCAATGGGAGCATCCGGAATAATCAAACCATCCACTCCTGAATCCGCCGCTTCCCGGCAGAACTCTTCTGCACCAAAGCGTAAAACCGGGTTGATATATCCCATTAAAATAAGCGGGATTTGTGATGATTTGCGGACTTCACGCACCATCTCCAATATTTTTTTCATGGTTATTCCATTCTCAATTGCAATATTACTTGCATATTGAATGGTGGGCCCATCGGCCAGCGGATCGCTGAAAGGCATACCCAGTTCAACCAGGTCAGCCCCGTTTTTTTCAAATCCCAGAATCAGGTCCACGGTCGATTCCAGGTCGGGATAGCCCGCTGTTATAAACAGCGACATGATTTTATCTTCATCGCTGCGATTGTCAAAGAGGTTTTTAATACGGGATGATGTTGTCTGTACAGTCATTTAAGTTTTTTTATCATTTAAATCTACAAACCGAGATCAAGTAATATTTAATTATTAATTCAGGCTGAAGACTACCCTGTCCTGGGGCTCATTTTTTGAACCAGAAGCGAAATTTCACTAAGAGGATGAGGGCTAGAGCGAACACCCCTCCCCCGGTAAACCGGGTACTCCCCTCAAGGGGAGATTATCCTCCCCATTTCAAGGCACCCCTTTAGTTTATCCAAACCATTCGGAGATTGTCTTCATATCTTTATCGCCCCGGCCGGAACAGTTCACAATTACAATTTCATCTTCCTGGGTTGAAGGCATCAGTTTTTCCAGGTACGCAAGTGCATGAGCCGTTTCAATGGCCGGTATAATTCCTTCTTTTTTGGAAACCAGTTCTACGGCTTCCATTGCTTCCGTATCTGTAATCCCGAAATAGTGAACACGCCCCGTATCCTTAAGGTGTGCATGCTCCGGCCCGATTCCCGGGTAATCGAGTCCTGCGCTGATGGAATGAGCAAGCTGAATCTGACCCTCATCACTTTGAAGCAGGTAGCTCAGCGAGCCGTGCAGAACCCCCGGTGTACCTTTGGTTAATGTAGCCGCGGTTTGATCTGTATCGGCACCCAGCCCGGCGGCTTCAATCCCAATCATTTTTACATCTTCATGTTCAATAAACGGATAGAAAAAACCTATGGCATTGCTCCCTCCTCCCACGCAGGCAACCAGGTAATCAGGCAATGTACCTTCCGCCTGTTTGAGCTGATCTTTGGCCTCTTCACCAATTACACGATGGAAGTTACGTGTCATCATCGGGTATGGATGAGGACCTACAACAGAGCCGATGATATAAAAGGTATCTTCTACGTGAGTTACCCAGTGGCGGATCGCTTCATTTGTGGCATCCTTAAGTGTTTTTGATCCGCTTTCCACAGATCTGACTTCAGCTCCGAGCAGCTGCATACGGTCCACATTCAGTTTCTGGCGTTCCATGTCTTCGGCCCCCATATAAATAATGCAATCCAGGCCGAATTTTGCGCAGGCTGTGGCAGTTGCAACACCATGCTGACCGGCACCTGTTTCGGCAATAATTCGTTTCTTGCCCATTTTTCGGGCCAGCAGAAGCTGCCCTATGGCATTATTTATTTTATGAGCTCCCGTATGGCAGAGATCTTCCCGTTTCAGGTAAATTTTCGCTTTTCCGTAGTAATCTGTTAACCTGTTTGCATAAGTAAGCTTCGTAGGTCTGCCCACATATTCCCGCAGGAGATCATGAAACTCTTTTTGAAAAACAGGATCATTCAGAGATTCAAGATAAGCCGCTTCAAGCTCTTCGAGAGCAGGAATGAGTATTTCAGGAACAAATTTCCCGCCATAATCTCCAAAGTAACCTTTTGCTGTTGGTGCTGTGTATTTCATGTGATTAGTCGAAATTTTTTAATAAATAATTTATCATTCATTTATTAATGCCAAACCATTAAGGTTAAAACCTGAGTTCGATTAAAATGCGGTAGAATAAATTCTCCTATTGTGTAGAAGCGTGCCCAACGGATGGCACTACTCTCCCCTTGAGGGGAGTACGGCTTTAGCCGGGTGGGGTGTACATCCCCCTGCTCACTGCGTTCGCTTTCCCCCTTCGAAGGGGGACTTTCTAATGCCTTCAAAGGCACATTATTAATCGAACTCAGGTTTAAAGAATTGAACCTGAGATGACCTGCATCAGATTTCTCCATTTACTGCATCCTGTTTTTCCCAGATTTCACGCATGAGTTCAAAAAAATGCTCCACTTTATCAAAATCCTTAAGTCCCGGAGATTCTTCCAGTCCGCTTGAAAGATCAACCCCCATTGGGGATACGGTTTGAATAGCCTGCTGAACGTTGCCTGCATTTAATCCGCCGGAAAGAAAAAACGACTTCTCCATTGAAATATCATGAAGCAGGTTCCAGTCGAAGGTTTTACCGGTTCCGCCCCATTTTTCATCGGTTTTTGTATCGAACAAAAAGTAAGCGGCACTCTCCTGAAATGGCTCTATTTCAGCTTTTAAGTCATTTTCCGTTTTATTTTCAGTGATATGAAACACTTTAATAACCGGAAGTTCAATCAGGCTGCAGTATTCGGGTGATTCCGTACCATGAAGCTGAACCATATCGATCCCGGTCTGCCTGGAAATGCTGTTTACATCATCCAAAGGCTGGTTTACGAAAACACCTGCTTTCTGCGGCCCTTCAATCCAGTTAATAATAGCTCCCGCCCTGGCGGGTTCAATATATCTCGGGCTGTCGGGATAAAAGATAAAACCCAGGTAATCAGCAAGCGCCCCGGCTGCAAAACGTGCATCCTCAAGGGTTGTAAGCCCGCAGATTTTTACCCTGGTTCTTTTATCCTGTACTGAATTCATATTTATTTAATGTTCCACGGACGATTTCAATGTTGCAAAGTCATCAAGAAATTTTCTGAGAGCCGCACCCGTATCGGGCTGTTTCATAAAGTACTCCCCAATCAGAGCGGAATGTATATTATTTTCAGCCAGCACAAGCAGGTCTTCAGGATGATGTATCCCGCTCTCTGATACCCGTATTACATGCTTTGGTGCCTGCTGCAATAAATCCACACCGCGATGAAGATCAACTTCAAAGGTTGCAAGGTTACGATTATTAACCCCCACAATCTCAACCTGTTCCCAATTTAAATCCTCCAGTTCTGTTGCATGATAACACTCCACAAGCGCCTGGAGCCCAAAATCTTTCACAGCGGCCAGTAATTCGGAGAGCTGATTTCCTTCACAGATCGTGGCAATCAGTAAAACAGCATCTGCACCATGGGCTTTGGCTTCTTTAACCTGGTATGGATCAACAATGAAATCTTTGCGTAACAAGGGAATATCTATTTTACCTGATATATTATCCAGATATTCCAGTGATCCTTTAAAGAAAGGTTTATCTGTCAGGACCGAGATGGCAGAAGCTCCGTTTTCAGCGTATTGTTCTGCAATTTTCAGAGGATTAAAATCATGCCGGATCACACCTTTTGAGGGGGATGCTTTTTTTACTTCCGCAATAACAGAAACCGTTCCATCCTTCCGAAGTGCATCAGAAAAAGAGAGGGTTCGTTTTTCATAGGCGCTGAATGACTCAAAATCACGCAGAGATACCTTCCTCTTCCGCTTTTTAAGATCCTCTTTCGTTTGTTCTGTTATTTGTTCTAAAATGGATGACATACATCTACCCGGCTTCAATTTTCTGAGATTCTGCAATAAAGAGGTCCAGCTTTTTTGCTGCGCTGCCCGAATCCAGGCTTTCTCCGGCCAGTGCCCTCGCCTCTTCCAGGCTGTCTGCTTTTTTAGCGGCCCGGATTGCAAATGCTGCATTTAATTCCACAATATTCCTCTGGGCTTCAGTAGAATCTCCGTCCATAATGCGACGGATAATGTTCGCATTCATTGCTGCGTCTCCACCCAGGAGCGCCTTTGCTTCAACCCGTTTGTAGCCCAGGGATACCGGGTCAAACGTAACCGAATTACATGACAGGTGAGATTTTAGCTCAAAAACTTCAGATTGAGAGGTAAGGCTGACTTCATCGAGCCCGTCGTGTGCACTTAAGGTAAAGGCGTTTTCGGTTTGAAGATTTGCCAGGATCTGAATCATCTGCCCGGCCGCTTCTTTATTGAAAGCGCCAATTACCTGGTATTTCACCCCCGCGGGATTTAATAACGGACCCAGCATATTAAAGAATGTCCTCATCTTCAGGGCTCTGCGTGCCGGCATTACATATTTCATAGCGGGATGAAAATTTGGAGCAAACATAAAAGCCATCCCGGTTTCATTAAACAGTTTTTCAACTTTTTGTTTATCCAGGCTGGGAACTGCGCCCAGTGTTTCAAGCACATCATAACTTCCGCTTTTGCTTGATACACTTCGGTTTCCATGTTTTAATACCGGTACACCCGCACCTGCTACCACAAACATAGCTGCGGTCGAGATATTAAACGTACCGGATTTGTCGCCACCGGTGCCGCACAAATCCACAGCCCCGCTGATATCCACATCAATTTTTACAGCCGCTTCTCTCATCGCTTTTACAAATGCGGTCAACTCCGGGACGGTTTCACCTTTTATCCGCATTCCCATCAGAAAAGCGGCAGTTTCTTCATTCGAAACATTCCCTTTCAATATCATCTGCATGGCAGAAGAAGCTTCTTCTTCCGTAAGGTGAATTCTTCCAGAAATTTTTTCAAGAAATTCAGTAAATGATTCAGCCACAATTATTTATGTTTTGATATTTAGGTATTTTCTATGCTTTCTGATATTCCAGCTGCAGCCAGTTCTTAACGATCTTTGGCCCTTCAACTGTGAGTATGCTTTCAGGGTGAAACTGAATTCCTTCGATTGGATATGTCTTATGCCGGACCCCCATAATCACCCCGTCTTCAGTTTTTGCACTGATTTCCAGGTCACCGGATATCGTATCGTTCTGAAGAGCCAGCGAATGATACCGGGTTGCCGTGAATTTATTTTTCACATCCGTGAAAACCGATTTTCCGTCATGGTGTATTTCTGATGTTTTGCCATGCATCAAACTGGGTGCATGCACTACTTTGGAACCGAATACCTGTCCGATAGCCTGATGCCCCAGGCAAACTCCTAAAATTGGGATTTCGGATCCTAACTCCCCGATAACCGCTTCTGTAATTCCGGCATCTTCAGGACGGCCCGGACCGGGTGAAATCAAAATACGGGAAGGGTTCAGCTTTCGAATTTCATCCACACTCAGTACATCATTCCGGATCACTTTATAATCTTCGGTAACCGAGGCCACAATATGAACCAGGTTATATGTAAATGAATCGTAATTGTCGATAATTAAAATCATAATATCTTTTTTGAAAATATGAGGGTTTAAGATACTCATATTACTAATCTGAATGACTTAAATAATTAAACTTCCGGGTATTCTGACCCACCCCTGTCTTCCGAAGCTTCAGCACAGGCAGGCCCGTCCCCTTCCGTCAGGGGCCGGACAGGCTCCTATCACACCAAAAACAGTGTGACAAGTTGAGTGCTTTTCGAAATGCCGATCCTTCGGCAGAGGGGAGTTTTTTTAAAAAGCCAGTCGATCTAAATAACTTAGCTTTGCAATATTTGGTTAAGAATTTTCTCATAGCCTCTATATAATGGGGGTACAGGAAACTTTTAAGTCCAATCGCACTCAGGTTAATAAGTAAAACTTCTGAATAAACCTGTTTCAGAACGAATAGGCTCCATAACGGTTTCTGCACGTTCCCTGGCTTTACGCCCTCCTTCTTTCAGCACATCCTGAACATAATCCATATCCTTTTCAAGTTCATGCCGTTTTTCACGTGCTTCGGCAAAATATACTTCAATCAAACCCAGCAATTCTTTTTTTGCATGGCCGTATCCATAACCGCCTGCCTTGTATTTTTCAGCAATTTCATTGGATTTCTGTTCATCGGCAAATAGTTTAATCAGCGCGAAGACGTTACACGAAGCCGGGTCTTTGGGTTCTTCCAGTGGTGTGGAGTCCGTTTTTATAGCCATCACACGATTTTTCAAAGCCTTCCCTTCATCAAATATATTAATGGTATTTCCATACGATTTGCTCATTTTCCGGCCGTCAATTCCCGGAACCACAGCTACACTTTTCACAATATATTCTTCCGGTATCACCAGCAACTCCGTATCGTAAGCACGGTTAAGTTTTCCGGCAAGGTCTCTGCAAATCTCCACATTCTGTTTTTGATCTTCACCCACAGGTACCAGGTCAGAGTGATAAATCAGGATATCCGCTGCCTGAAGAATCGGGTAGGTAAAAAGCCCGATATTCGGGCTTAGCCCATTCGCCACCTTATCTTTATACGCCACCCCTTTCTCCATCAGGGATACGGGAGCAAAGCACCCGAGAATCCACGCCAGTTCCGTTGTTTGCGGAACGTCCGATTGGGCAAAGAAAGTACATTTTTCAGGATCGAGTCCCAATGCAAGATAATCAAGCACCACATCATTTGTGTATTGGCTGAGAAGTTCTCCGCTGCTGATGGATGTCAGGGAATGGTAATTTGCCAGAAAATAAAAGGCATCCCCTTCTTCCTGCATCCGGATATGCTGGCGCATGGCACCAAAATAATTCCCGATATGCAGTTTGCCTGATGGCTGAATACCTGATAAAATGGTTTTTTGTTGGGTCATGTTTAGACTTTTTAATGTTTTAAAAGCTTTTACTAAAGTCCCCCTTATAAAAGGGGGATTTAGGGGGATGTTTATTCTGTAATAACTTCAATAAAAATTCCAATAAACACCCCTCTAATCTCCCCTTGATAGGGGGAGACTTCTTTTCATTTATTCACCACTCATTACTCACAGCTATTCTGTTATCTCCAGTGCCACACTGAGTGCCTCAACAAGTGCACCGGCTTTATTTTTTGTTTCTTCAAATTCTCTGGCGGGATCACTGTCTGCCACAATTCCGGCACCTGCCTGGATATAGACCGACTGATCCGTCACCACCATGGTTCTGATAGCAATACAGGTATCCATATTGCCCGAAAAATCGAAATAACCAACCGCCCCTGCATAAGGACCGCGTTTGGCAGGTTCCAGTTCATCAATAATTTCCATTGCACGGATTTTTGGAGCCCCGCTTACTGTGCCCGCAGGAAAACATTGCATAAGAGCATCCACAGAATGTTTACCCGGAGAAATTTTACCCACTACATCCGATACAATATGCATTACGTGAGAAAACCGTTCAATAGCCTGGTTTCTTTCCATGTGGACTGTTCCCGCCTCACAAACTCTTGAGAGATCATTTCTGCCGAGATCAACCAGCATAATATGTTCGGCAATCTCCTTGGGATCTTTTTTCAAATCTTCTTCAAAAGAAAGATCTTCTTCGTGTGATTCTCCTCTTGGCCGCGTTCCTGCAATTGGAAGTAAACGGGCCTCACTGCCGGTAACCCGTACCAGCACTTCCGGGGATGATCCCACAAGAGCAAAATCACCAAAATCCAGGAAAAAAAGGTATGGAGATGGGTTTACCATTCGTAATGCACGATAGAGTGTAAACCTGTCTCCCCGGAACGGTACTTCAAACCGCTGCGACAAAACCACCTGGAAAATATCCCCTTCATAAATATATTCTTTGGCCTTTTCCACGATGGTATGAAAGTGGGTTTCTTCCATATTCGAGGTAAGTTTTCCGGCATCCAGTTCAAACATGCTGGATTGCTTGATAACGGTAGAGGCTTTATCCTCCATTCTGTCCAGAGCCTCACCGGCTTCTTCATAAGCCGCCCTTAAATCTGTGTGCTCATCTTTAAAAATGGTTTTCATCAGCACGATTTGCTGCTTCACGTGATCAAAGGCATAAACCTCATCGTAGAACGACCAGATTGCTTCAGGGATATCCAGTCCGTTTTCAGGCATATCAGGCAGATGTTCAACTTCACGGACGGTATCGTAAGAAGAAAACCCAACCGCGCCGCCTGTCAGCCTGGGAAGTTCCGGAAGTTTCGGCTCTGTATGTTGTGTGGTGAGACGGTCAAGCGCCTGAAAATACGGCTCGTCGAGAACCTTCGGCGCTCCATCCTGAAGAGTAAGAGAAACCTGATTTCCATCGAATGCTAATACCTGGTATGGATTACAGCCCAGGAATGAATACCGGGCAAGCTGCTCCCCTCCTTCAACTGATTCCAGCAGAAAGGGAAAAACAGCCTCTTCCCGAATAGACAGGAAAAGAGAGACCGGTGTAAGAACATCTGCCAGCATTCGCCTTGAAACAGGAATGGCTGTATATGTTTTTGCAAGATCCGTAAATGTTTCGAAAGTCATATTCATTAAAATAAAAAAACCCGCTCCAGAAAACTGCAGCGGGTTTATAAAATCTTTTTAAACGTTTTTATTTCATAGTAATTCCACTGCCGGATATGTTTTATTTGGCCACCACCAGGAAATATGTACGTTTGTTTTAGTCATGCTGAAAAGAATCTATCAGTTCAAATAATGAAATGCAATTACTATTTGTTTATAAACCTTTCTGGCCGGAACCATTCATAGCCGTATATGTTTTTACAGGTAAGCACATTCGTTCATCAAAAAAATCAGGAAGAAGCCATTATGGAAAAAGTAAAGACAGCTATTATCTATTACAGTTCAACCGGCGTAAATTATCAGCTTTCAAAGTGGGCCGCAGAAAGTGCTGAAGAAGAAGGCGCGGAAGTCAGAATCAGAAAAGCGAAAGAACTGGCTCCTGCTGAAGCCATTGAACAAAACCCGGCCTGGAAAAAAAACCTGGAAGAAACCAGTGATGTTCCGGAAGTTACACTGGATGACCTGGAATGGGCTGATGCTGTTATTTTCAGCATCCCCACGCGATATGGAAATGTACCCGCCCAGATGAAACAGTTTATGGATTCTACAGGCCCCCTCTGGCAGGAAGGCAAGCTTGTAAACAAAGTTGCAAGCGGAATGACCAGTGCTATTAATGTGCATGGCGGCCAGGAGCAGACACTGCTTGCTTTGTATGCTACTTTGTATCACTGGGGAATGATTGTGGTGACGCCCGGTTATACGGATGATTCTTTATACGGAGCCGGTGGCAACCCCTATGGCACCAGTGTAGCTGTGGATACCGAAGGCAATATGAAAGGTGACGTCAAAGAAGCAGTATTTCACCAGGCTAAACGAACGGTGGATATAGCGTCCAGGGTTACTGGTAAAGAGAGTTTGGTTCACGAATAGGGCAATCAGGTAATAAATTCCAGAAAAGAGTGGACAAAGCGATTTGCCCTGTTCCTGTAATTTTCATCAATAAGATTCCCGTTTTTGAAAAGATCCTGAACGCGGGGTGTAAGTAATCCCCGCGGTGATACATGCCCCCTCAGGGTAAGGCAGTATTGCTGCAGGTTTTTCATTGCACTGATTCCACCAAGTGACCCATTTGAAACCGTGACAATGCCAAAAAATTTACCATCATATTCTTTATAAAAGTAGTCCATTGTATTTTTTAGGGCCCCTGAATAACTGCCATTATGTTCCGGCGATACAACAAGAATGGCATCCGTATTTTGCAGGCGGTGGCTGAACGTTTTCATCCTTTCAGGCGGACTGGGATGATTTGAAAAGGTATAATCAAGAAGCGGGAAGTTAAACTCCATTACATCCAGGATTTCTGCCGAAATATTTTCATTTTTATTCAGAATTCCCTGCAGATACAAAGCTACCTGGTGGGATTGTCTTTCAGGCCGTGCACTGCCTGAAATAATTTCGATTTTGCTCATAATTTCTTTGTTGTATTCAGAATTCTTTAATGAAAAAAAGCTAATAAGAACTAATACATAAAAATTTAGTTTAACTATGTTAGCTGTATATATAATGGTTTAAAACAAAACAAAAGCAAAGGGGGCAAAATGCTGAATTCAAGGCAGTATATTGAACGGCTGCTGAAACAGGCTGGTATCCGTCTTAATGGAAATCGGGGGTGGGATATCCGGGTAACCGATCAGCGGTTTTACAACCGGGTAATTCGCAGCGGATCTGTCGGCTTGGGTGAAGCTTATATGGATGGCTGGTGGGAGTG
Organism: Balneolaceae bacterium; assembly: GCA_040882525.1. Lineage (GTDB taxonomy): Bacteria > Bacteroidota > Rhodothermia > Balneolales > Balneolaceae > Rhodohalobacter. Next base: position 175,988 of record JBBEBD010000006.1, read on the forward strand.
TCCTGAACTGGATGTTTTTTTCTTCAAAATTATAAAAACAGGAGTTAACGCTCCCCTCTATACCCCTGCATCCCTGCTTCTTTTTCTGAAATCTGTTTTGGTGAATCAACAGAAAAAAAACCGCGCTTATGAAATTGGCCGCCGTCATTATGATATTGGCAACGACCTTTACAGGGTAATGCTCGATAAACGGATGGTGTACACATGTGCTTACTGGCAAAATGCCGAAAACCTGGATCAGGCACAGGAAGCAAAACTAGACCTGGTTTGCCGTAAACTGGATCTGCAGCCGGGGCAAAAAGTTTTGGATATTGGTTGTGGATGGGGAAGTTTTGCAAAATATGCCGCTGAAAAATATGATGTGAATGTAACCGGAATTACCGTATCAAAAAAACAGATGAAACTGGGAGCGGAGTTGTGCCGGGGGCTTCCTGTGGAAATCCGGCTTCAGGATTATCGCGACCTGGATGAAACATTTGATCATATTGTTTCCCTGGGAATGATTGAACATGTGGGGCGCAAAAATTACCGCCGGTATATGCAGTTGGTTCGCAGCTGTTTATCTGGCGGAGGTGGTTTTTTACTCCACACAATCGGCAGCGGTACGTCGGTACGGTCTACCGATCCATGGATACACAAATATATCTTTCCAAACTCCATGATCCCTTCTCTTTCGCAGCTCGGAGATGCTTTTGAAGGACAAATGGTAATGGAAGACTGGCAGAATTTTGGTGTGGATTACGACAAAACTCTGATGGCCTGGTTCCGGAATTTTCACAACGGCTGGGATCAGTTAAAAAAAAGATATTCAACAAAGTTTTACAGGATGTGGAAATTTTATTTATTAATGAGTGCGGGAAGTTTCCGTGCCCGCAGCAACCAGCTTTGGCAAATTGTTCTGTCTAAAGATGGTTTTCGTGAGGGTTTTAAACCTTCATCATACCGGGATTATGAGGTTGCGGCAGAATAGCCAACCCACTCCCCAAACAGATCATCATCAAAAATTAAAACGGAAATAATAAATTAAACAATAACCATCAGGAGAAGAGGCAATATGAAAACATTGGAGAATAAAACAGCTATCATTACAGGAGCCGGTTCTGGAATTGGAAAAGCCACAGCATTCCTGTTTGCAGAAGAAGGCGCACAGGTGATTGTATCGGATATAAATGAAGAAAGTGGTAATGAAGTTGCGGACAAAATTGAGAGTAATGGCGGCAAAGCATCCTTTTTGAAGGCCGACACATCCAGCCCCGAAGAAAATGAAGCACTTGTAAAAGAAGCCGTCGAAAAGTATGGCAACCTTCACGTAGCTGTAAATAATGCAGGGATCGGCGGGCCCCTGAGTCCTGTTGCCGATTATCCAATTGATGGCTGGCAGAAAGTGATAGATGTAAATCTTTCCGGGGTTTTCTATGGTATGAAATATCAAATACCGGCAATTCTTGCATCCGGCGGGGGAAATATTGTAAATAATGCATCCATATTAGGACAGGCAGGAACCAAAAGTTCACCGGCTTATGTAGCCGCCAAGCATGGCCTTGTCGGGCTCACCAAAGCCGCAGCGCTGGAATATGCAGGCAGGAACATTCGTGTGAATTCTGTAGGCCCCGGTTATATTAAAACTCCTCTTGTTATGAATAATCTGGATAAAGAGACACGGGATGCATTAACTGCATTGCATCCTGTGGGACGAATGGGGGAATCTGAAGAAGTTGCAGAGCTGATTCTCTGGCTGGCTTCTTCAAAAGCCTCTTTTGTAACAGGATCCTATTATGCCGTAGACGGCGGCTATCTTGCTCAATAATACCGGCTATAAATCTACCCGGATCAGCGTTTTATGTCTGAGGTAAAAACCGGTAACTTCAGGCTTGTCGAAAACGGGAAACATATGCCTTTATGGAATTAGGAATTTATACATTTGTTGAAAACACGCCTGACCCTGAAACCGGACGGACTCTTCATCCCTCAGAACGGTTTCAAAACCTGATGGAAGAAATAGAGCTTGCCGACCAGGCCGGGCTTGATGTTTTTGGAATCGGAGAACATCATCGTGAAGAGTATCTCTCATCAGCTCCCTCAGTAATTCTCGCGGCGGCGGCGGCACGCACAAAAAATATACATCTCACAAGTGCTGTTACCGTACTTGGTTCAG
>JBBEBD010000007.1:0-7656 GCA_040882525.1 Balneolaceae bacterium
TTTGTACCTGGAAATCAATCTCTTCAGAAATATGAACTTCACCTTCAGATTCCGGCAGGGGAAAATAAGCCGAAGAATTGGAATTATTATTTGCATCAGGATCTACATTCTGACCACACCCTGTGGTAAAAGAGGCCAGGATTAATGAAAAAACAAGAAATAAAATGGTTTGCAGAGTTTTCACGATAGTAAAGGTTGATTTAGATTTTGAACTTTAAAATAAACTTAATTCTGACTTTAGCCATTAATTTTTTCAGCTGTGTGCGGGTGATTTCTTTCATAAGTTTTCGCGATAAGGTAATCAACGAATTCAATCAAGCCGATAGTTTCCGCTCAGGTCGAATGGAATGTACTGCACACCTTCAAATCCTTCAATATCAGCCGAAATTTCAGCCTCACCGGTAAAATGATATTGCAAATCCCTGTTTCCCATCACAATTTCTCTCATTGCCGAGCCCAGTTGCGATGCATTCAGGCTGATGGGTATTACCACTGTTTTACTTTCCGAACCATCCACGTCAACGGATTGATCCAGAAAAGTATCCAGCCATTCATTTCCGTTTATTTCAAGCTGATAATCCGCACCCGAAAGAGAAATTCCAAATGAATTGGGGTTTGTCACACGTATTGAAACTTCTATTTCCGCGCCTGTGAACGACATCTGTTTTACCTCAAAACCTCCGAATTCTATCCGTGGAATTTTTGGAAGCGGAAAGTGTCCGCCGGCCTCAACAGGAACTCTCTGGCGCCCCGCCACCGGCAGGTCGAACTCCACTTCGGTTGAAAGCTGGTATGAAATGCTGTCTCCGCGAACCACGGAACCAAATGTTTGCGCAATTTCCGAAAAATTCAGTGAAACCGGTACCTGTATTACAGTACTTTCCTCCCGTCCGATACTTACCTGTTCCGGCTGTTCACCCGACAAAAAGGACCGGTTGTTGATAAAAAATTCGTACCGGTACTCTTCTGCCGTTACGCCGAAACGGTTGGGATTCGTCACATCAAAATCGAACAGAAGGGTTATTCCGTCAAAAGAGATAGATTGAATGTTTACATCACGATATGAAACAGTGGGTTCCTGTATATCGGACAGGTCCCGCAGAGTACTGCATCCTGCTAAAACTGAAATTATGAGCACTGGAATCAGGAACTGTTTTTTCATATGTACCGTATTTTTGTATTTGGTGATTTTGATTTTTTGAGGATTTTATTTCAAATGTTCGGGATAGGAAAAAAAACTTCAAAAGTCTCTCCGCCAGCTGGCGGAAGTAATCGACTTCACCGGTTCTGAAGTCGATTTGAGAGGTGTTCCCAAGCCTTACCAAAGCATGAACACCTCCCGTCCGTCCTGAAAACCACAGGACAGCCACCCTCCTCAAGGAGGGACTTCTTCTGGCCCTTTATCAAGTTACTTAGGTTAATAATATTAAAAAAACCCCGCCTTTTTACAGACGGGGTTTAGTGGGTTATCGTGCTGCTCTGAGCTGTCTCTTCTTATATGATCAATTTTGTACAAACTGAACAGAGAGAATCAGTTTTACTTCGTCGGATACCACAAGTTGTCCGGCTTCAGTTACGCCGTTCCAGGTAAGTCCGAACTCTTTACGGTTGATGCTTCCGGTGACATCAAAACCGGCTTTTGTTTGTCCGTATGGGTCTACCACGGTTCCGCCGTATTCTGCATTCAGTTCCACTTTCTTTGTGGTTCCGCGGATGGTTAAATCACCGGTTAATGTATATTCTCCGTCGCCTGTTTTGGTAAATGAGTCTGAAACAAAGGTTAACTGCGGGTATTCATCTGCTTTAAAGAAATCCGCTGATTTCAGGTGTGTATCCCGGTCTTCATTTCGGGTGTCGATACTATTGATATCTGCTGAAAATCGAATGTCAGCGCCTTCAAATTCTCCATCCGGAGTTTCCATCGTTGCATCAAAAGAATTGAACTGGCCTGTTACGGTGGAGATTACCAGGTGCTTAATTTTAAACTGAATTTCAGAGTGCACCGGGTCGAGTGCCCATGCTGTTTTTTCTGCTGTTTGAGTTGACATACGCGAGAAATTTTTAATTGTTCATTATCGAATTGTTCAATGTTAAACTAATTATTTATTATGAGCTGTGCAAGTATTTTATTGAGGCATTATTCTGGGGGCACGCAGAGGCGCGGAGACACAGGGTGGGGAATTCAGATACTTTACCAATGCAATATACTTATACCCAAAGCTGCTGAGCCCTGGGTGAGGCAGGTTTTTGAACCGGGTTCTGTTTTCCTGCTTCAGGGGTTTGAGTAGTTCTGCACTCAGTGAGAATTAACCGCAAAGGGCACACCTACGTGCAAAAGAGCACTTCGGAGTGCAGGCGCGAAGAAGCGCAAAGGAGAACTTAGCGGCCCTTGGCGGCCTCGGCGGTTTAATAACAGGGTAATGATATGCTTCGGAATAATGAGATAGGCTTTTGAATCGCGTTATGTCCCCCTGCTTCAGGGATTTTAAGTAGTTCCAGGCTCAGTGAGAATTAACCGCAAAGGGCACACCTACGTGCAAAAGAGCACTTCGGAGTGCAGGCGCGAAGAAGCGCAAAGGAGAACTTAGCGGCCCTTGGCGGCCTTGGCGGTTTAATAACGGGGCTTTGTTATGCATCAGAATAATGAGATAGGTGAATCGTGTTATGTCCCTGCTTCAGGACACCCAAAGCCGCTGAACCCAGAGTGTTGAAATCTGAAACCTGATTAAACCGTTAACCCATACTGCGACTCCGCGTCTCTGCGTGCCCCCTCTGCGTTGCTCCCTCACATTTCTACCGGTACATCTGGGTTATTTCCGTATTCACTCCAGGAGCCTTCGTAAGATGTGATATCTGTATAGCCCATCAGGCGAAGAACAAAATAGGCATTGGAGGCTTGCATATTGCTGTGGCAGTGGGTAATGACCCTTTTATCAGGTGTGATTCCGTGCTCTGCATGTATCTCCCTGATTTTTTCGGCAGTTTTAAATACCGGCACACCCTCTTCACTGATCATCTCTTCCCAGTAGAGATTTACCGCGCCTGGAATATGTCCGCCCCGTTCAGCTCTTACCGTCTCGCCAGAAAACTGATCGGCCGGACGCGCGTCCACAATCACTGTATTTTCATCGCCAACTGAGTTCAGAACCGTCTGAAGATCGCAAAGAGCAATTTCATTCATGGTTACGGTAAACGTTGCAGGTTCCGGATCAGCGGGTTCAGAAACCGTTTCTCTGTTTTCTTCTTTCCATGCCTCAAAACCACCGTTCAGAATCCGGACATCCGTATGCCCGTAATATTCCAAAGCAAGGAACAGCCGGGAGGAGCGAAGGCTTTTTCCCTCATCATAAATAACCACAGTCTGATCCTGCGTGATTCCATACTCACTCATCAGGCTGGCAAAATCTTCTGCATTTTTTAAATAACCTGCAACTTCATGAGTGGTATCAATTAATTCAGGAGCTCCGCCAAAATAGACCGCCCCAGGGATAAAATCTTCTCCGGGGTCATCTCTCATATCCACAATCCTGATATTTTCATCTTCCAGGTTTTCCGCCAGCCAGGAAGCATCCGCCAGCAGATGGGGATTAGCATAGCCTTCCGGATGATTATCCAGGGTTTCGCATGCTAAAAAAATCATAATCAGTACAGGTATAATAAGAAGGCGGGTTTTCATGGGCTTCATTCTTTAGTTTGATTTGAAAGATTTATAAATAACGCGGGTTCAGGATAAGAAATGTGATGAAGGCTGAGAAGAAGCCTTCCGCCGATCCATATTTTAATTTAACTATAAATAAACCTCTTCGTATTTATTTATCAACCTGAACCTGTTCATCGCCTTGAGATGGTTTTATATTCACACTGTAACCCCGGGTTGCACCCGGAACTAATGATATAAACCCTTTCGGGGTTTTCCTGGCCAGACCTAAAAGTTCTTTTCAATAAGTGCGGTGTACTGTATAATTTAAAAATTGAATACTTACTTCATTAGAAGCAAAGCACTGTCTCTCAAAGGTTAAGATACCAATTCCTTTACCTGCCGGCGAAACTTCGGAGCGCCGCCGTTGGCAGGATGACGTACACAGGTATGGGCAATGTCCAGTTCGCACAGGCTCTGCTCACATTTTCTTCCGACTGATATTATCTTTACATCATCAAACAGCTGTATAAATGTTTTCAGGTGCCGGAGCCCGGCTTTCATCTCACCCGTAAGAGGTGTGCGGTTACTCAGCAGCCCTTTTTTAATATTGTACGGGTGCCAGGGAACAGAATTCCAGAGAACTACCTCATACGGATCAATTCCAAGATCCATTAAAGCGCCCCACATGATGGTTGCTGTAGGCTCACTCATTCCTTTTTCATTGACTTCGGGCCGGCTGGTTCTCAGTGGAATATTTCCCTTAAAAACATGTTCTGCTTTCACACCATATTTTTCCTCCTGATGGCCAAGCAGAATCCGTTCGGAGGTCATTGCAATTCCGGTAAAGTGTCCGCCCTGGTAACCAATTGCTTCCGCAATAAACAGGTATTTTGCGCTGTGTTTTCGCTGCGTCAGGTACAGTTCCAGCTGTTGTTTGCGAATTTCAGGAGCATCCGGCAGCAGGTCATGTTTTTCATCCCGGTGGAACCAGGGATTAAAAAGGTGTTCAGGTGTTTTTTTGAGAGAGCGTATAAATTGAGAGATCAAATCAGACAGATTCAGTTACCGGTGGTTTAGTTTCTTGGCAGGGAATTTTCTTCCAGAAAACCGGCGAATTCATCTACGCCCAGCTTTCCCTTTGACAATTGCAGGATTGCCCTGCAAAGATCTTTATTGGCTGCCTTTAACTGTTTTCCATTAACATATAAAAAAGTGTAGACAGCAATCAAAGCGATCCGGTTATATCCGTCAAAAAAAGGTTTTGCCCTGGAAATATTGGCCCCATAAGCCGCTGCAATTTTAAATACGCCACTCCTTACTTCTCCGTTACTTTTTTCAGAATGTTCCAGAGCCAGGTTAAGCAGTTTTTTATCTCTTACCCCCCGGTTCCCTCCATATTGATTTATCTGATCTTCATGAAAGTCCAAAAGGGTTTTGGCGTGAATATATTTAATCATTCGGACAACTTTTTCAATACATCTTTATATTCTATATTCGCATGCCGGTATGCTTCGGCCCATTCGCTGAAATCTGATGACGGCCGAAGTACTAAAACAGATCCTTCTTTTTCTACAGTAAATGCATCTCCTTCCTTCAGGTCGAATATTTTCAACATCTTTTCAGGCAGAATAATACCTGATCGATCTCCCATTTTTTGAATCTTTATTTTCATGAGCTTGGTATTTGCCTTTCAGATTTTTAACGGAAATCACATCATTTTATTCCGTCATTCTGGGCCATATACGCCAATTGCAGTATTCTCAGTTCATTATAATCCACTGTTTTATTCAGATCTTCGTAGATTGGTTTCAGCAGCTCCGGGCCCACTTTTTTCATTGAGGCGTAAACCTCATCTGTTTTTCTCCGGGAAAGTTCTGATGCTTCAAGAATACCTTCGGGATTTAATGAATTTCCCTCATCCAGGTACTTTTTCAGGTGACTCAAAATGGTTGCGGATTTTACTCCGAACTGCTCAGCCAGATGATCAATCGATTTACCGTTGTTAAACTCTTCCCCGACCATCTCGTGTTTTTTACCTGATGAACTTTTCTTCACTTTTTGCCGGATATCACGGGATCGCTCTTTGATATTATTCTGGTCTGCATATTCCAGAATAACCGACAGAAAATCACTGCCGTATTTTTTCAGTTTTGATGATCCCACACCATAAATTCCCATCAGGCTTTCCTCACTTTTCGGAAAGTAGTAGGCCATCTCCATCAATGTAGTGTCCGGGAAAATAACATAGGGCGGGATATCCTGTTCATCAGCCAGGTCTTTTCGTTTTTTTCGAAGCTCTTCAAACAGGTTTACATCATAGGCATTTTCAACTTCGCTGGGGGTTCGCGGCCGCGCTTCATCTTCGGATGATGTCTGGGTTCTGTCGAGAATACCTTCCACCCGTTCTTTCCCCTTCAGCAGAGCCTGAGCGTTACCATCCAGTTGCAGGCTACCATGTTTGGGATCTTTTTTCAGGTAACCCTTTCGTATCAAGAGCCGCGACAGCTGAATCCACTGGTTTTTTGTCCACTCCGTACCAATACCATACGTGCTCAGGTTATCATGATTTTTTTGGAGGATCTTTTTGGCCTTTGAACCCCGCAAAATATCCGCGATATGATGAGTGCCGAATCTTTCTTCGGTTCTTACAATACAGCTCAGAAATTTTTGAGCCTGTTCAGTAAAATCCTGAAGATCGCCGGCCACTGCCAGACAGTTATCACACATCCCGCAATTGTCTTTTTCGTACGTTTCCCCAAAATATTCCATCAGAGGCTTTCTGCGGCAATCATCATACTCCAGAAAGTGAATCAGCGAATCCAGGTGCTTTTTAGCGACTTCTTTCTCACGGTCTTCTTTCTGATTGATAAAGTACTGGATCTTCTGGCGGTCGGAATAGCTGTACAGTAAAAGACAATCGGCCTGCAGGCCGTCTCTTCCCGCACGGCCAATTTGCTGATAATACGATTCAATGTTCTGAGGCATATCATGATGAACCACAAAACGGACATCCGGTTTATTAATACCCATTCCGAAAGCGATCGTCGCTACGATAATCTGAACATTATCACGAATGAAATCTTCCTGATTTTTTGTCCGCCGTGCTTCAGGCAGCCCCGCGTGATATGGCCGTACGGAATGGCCTTCATGTTTCAGTTCACTGGAAAGCTCATCCACCTGCCGCCGGGAAAAACAGTAAATAATTCCCGACTGTTTGGGCCGTGTGTACAAAAAGTCCAGGATCTGGTCTGTCGGATTATCTTTATCAGCTACTTTCAGAAGCAGGTTTTTCCGGTCGAAACTGGCTACGAAGGTTTCGGAATCTTTTAGCTCCAGGATGTTTTTGATATCTTCGCGGACCCGCGGTGTAGCTGTTGCCGTAAGGGCCAGGCAGACAGCACCGGGAAAATCTTTGCGCACTTCGGCAAGCTGGCGGTATTCGGGCCTGAAATCGTGTCCCCATTCGGAAATACAATGTGCTTCATCAATTGTAAAACAGTCTACATTCAGTTCGGCCAGAAGTTTCCTTGTGCTTTCCATCATCAGGGTTTCCGGTGCGAGGTAAAGCAGTTTTACCGATCCGCTTCTGAGTTTGGATACATTTTTCTGGTAATGCTCCGGGGTGAGCGTACTATTTAGAAAAAGTGCCGGTACACCATATTCATCCAGTTGTTCCACCTGGTCTTTCATCAGGGAAATCAGCGGAGATATTACGATGGTCAGCCCGTCGAACAGCATAGCAGGTATCTGGTAGCAAAGGGACTTCCCCCCTCCGGTAGGCATAATTACCAGGGAGTCTTTCTTTTCAAGTACTTTTTTTATGACTTCTCCCTGCAGAGGGCGGAACTGGGTGTAACCAAATGTCTCCTGAAGAATATTTTTTGCACTTTGTATCATAGAGAATATAGTTCGTGAATTAAAAAATTTAATAACTGCTGCTTATTATATAAGATACCGGATATTGCAATTCCTTACAGAAATAATGGAAAAAGTTTGAGAAGGGATACGCGGTGGTA
>JBBEBD010000007.1:7756-18571 GCA_040882525.1 Balneolaceae bacterium
ATGTGATGAGGTTTTGGTAATGTTAATAAGCCTGCACTCGTAATTTCGAGCAAATGCTTAGACTGAAGAAACCGGATCTTGCAATTCCTTACAGAAATAATGGAAAAAGTTTGAGAAGGGATACGCGGTGGTACTGGTGGCAGAGGTATTGGCTGGCTTAGATTGGGTTCACGCAGAGCCGCAGAGACGCGGGAGAATGTGATGAGGTTTTGGTAATGTTAATAAGCCTGCACTCGTAATTTCGAGCAAATAATTAGACTGAAGAAAGCACGCAGAGGCGCAGAGTTTAAAGCCGGGTGTGGGGACATTCTGACTCCTGACTCCTGACTCCTGACTCCTGACTCCTGACTCCTGACTTTGGCAATGGTTATAAACCTGCACAGTAATTTTTAAACATTAAAGGCGGCAGATCCTCTAAAACATTTAATAAAAACACCGTATCTTATTCTACAGAAAAAAAATCTAACCCCTTGCATGTTCATACGATGAATACCACTACTATCGAAAAAAGCAGACTCTCAAAAGTAGATTTTGACAACCTGGAGTTCGGGAAAGTTTTTTCCGATCATATGGTCTCCATGGAGTACAATCACGGACAATGGAATTCTCCTGAAGTTCTTCCTTATGCTCCTATCTCGTTTCATCCTTCGATGCATGTACTGCATTACGGTCAGGCTGTTTTTGAAGGCATGAAAGCCTATTACGCGGATGACAACACCATTCACTTGTTTCGACCTGAAGATCATCATGAACGGCTTAATAAATCGTGCCGTCGGCTCTGCATCCCTGAAATCAGCAAAGAAGCGTTCATCGGATCACTGGAGGAGCTTTTGAGACTGGATCATAAATGGGTTCCGAAAACCCACGGCCATGCTCTTTATGTGCGTCCTTTTGTTTTTGCATCACAGGAATTTATTGCCGCACGGGTGGCAGATGAGTATCAGTATATGGTGATTACAAGCCCGGTAGCTGCTTATTACAAGGAAGGATTTAACCCTGTCAGCCTGACCACTTCCGAGAAATTTGTGAGAGCCGTACAGGGCGGAACCGGTGAGGCGAAAGCAGCCGGAAACTATGGCGGAAGCTTTTTCCCGGCCCAAAAAGCGCAGCAGGATGGGTTCACACAGGTTCTCTGGCTGGATGCCAAGGAGAACAAATATGTGGAAGAAGTGGGTACCATGAATATCTTTTTTCTGATGGGAGATAAACTGATCACACCGCGGCTGGGCGGGACCGTTCTGCCGGGAATTACACGCCGGTCTGTTATTGCCCTGGCAAAAGAGTGGGGAGTTGACGTTGAAGAGCGCCGGATTACGATTGATGAAATCTATGAAGCTCATGGAAAGGGCGAACTGAAGGAAGTTTTCGGGTCCGGAACCGCGGCCGTAATTTCCCCGGTCGGTTTGATTCATCACCAGGGGAATACCATCACATTAGACCAGGAAAAAATCGGGCCGTTCGCCAAAAAAATGTTCGATACCATTACCGGTATTCAGTATGGTAAACTTGATGATCCGTTTGGGTGGGTGCATCCGGTTAAAGTGTAGGTGATTTAGCAGAAGGTAAATAGTAGAAACCTGAGTTCGAGTTATAAGCAATAAACCTAAAAGTCCCCCTTATCCCCCAAAGGGATGCCTTGGGCAAGGGGGATGTTTATCAGAACGTGGAAAAATCCGATGAACACCCCTCTATATTTCGCTTGCGCGTTCAAAAAATGAGCCCCTTGATAGGGGAGACTTTTGCATAGATTATTAATTACAATTAATGATCGAACTCAGGTTAGAAAGTAGATAGAGTCAGAATCTTTTTCAGGCCATGCAGGAATTTGGTCCGGGGCCATGAATCCGAACTCTGCGAGGTCCTTCGGACTCTCCCAGGTTCTCTTCTCTTATCTTACATCAATAACTGTGACTTCGGCGGGGGCATTATAGCGTATGGGAGCCAGGGTGAAACCAAGTCCGCTGTTAACATTAAGCAGTGTTGATCCCAGCCATGAATCCCTGCGAATGTACCGGGTTTCCATCATCGATGCTGTCGCAGGATAGAAAAAGAAGGGGATTCGGATCTGTCCTCCATGAGTGTGGCCTGCCAGCAACTGGTGAACGTTCTCTTCCAAAGCTTTTTCAATTAGCCGGTCACTTGCCTGATGAGAAAACAATATTCTCATTTTCTCTCCCCGGTCCTCTGCCATCAACCGATCTATAATTTCAGTTTCAGGCCGTGTGCTGTAAATTTCCGTGAAACCGGTGAGTTTAATCTGCTCTCCGGCATGCTCAATCCAGTGGTTCTCATCCCGCAAAACACCTATTCCGCGTTCTTCAAGGGCTTCGGTAATTTCGTCCGCTCCGGACCAAAAATCATGATCCCCAAGCACGGCAAAGGTTCCATAAGTGGCTTCAATCTTATAAAGTGCATCCGCTCCGCTCTCAATAAATTCCATTCCTGCCGTCACCAGGTCTCCGGTAAAAATCACCAAATCAGGATTTGCTTTCTGAACCATCTGCACATAGCGGTCAGTTTTATTTTCGAGAGTATATTTATCCGCGTGAAGATCTGAAATGTGAATAATCCGGAAAGGCTCCATATCCTCAATACCATGTTCAGCCATAGAATAACTAACATCAATATGTTTGATCCGGTGGGTATCCCAGATGATTTTCAGCCCCGTATAGACCAGTACAAGTACAGTAATTGATATCATAGCCCATCCGAGAAATGTATTCAGCTGGGGAGGATTAATTTTAAACCCGTACTTAATAACGGCTGCAGTAATATCCAGAAACAGAGTCCAGCTCAGCATCACCCCGGCAAATACAAAACCATACCAGAACAGGTATTTCATCCAGGGAGCAAAATCGTGAAGTGAGTAGGTATAGCCTGCATAATAAGTGATTAATGACCAGCCCGGGTAAATCCAGAAAAGCAGAATTAAACCCACCATTCCGCCATGCAATGCCCACTGAGGCTGTAAATTGGTCATTCTTACAGACCAGAAATACCGGGATGAGATGTAAAGTAAAAAGACCGTCATCAAACCGGCCGTAATGAGTGTCATTCGTAAAGACCAGGGCATACTGTAATTATTTCTTTTCTTGTTAAAAGTGAAAGAATTTGCTGCGATACCTGAATAACTACTATCTATCCTGAGCACAAAATTTATGACCCGTATTATATACAGACGAATTTTTGACCTCAATATAATCAAACTACATCAGCATGACCTTGGCGAATCTTTGCGGCCTTCGCTGTTTCAAATAATCTTTGAAAAGTTTTTGAATGGATCTACAGGCATCTAAAGAATGTTAAGGGTGTTTCTCATTATCCGGACAGAGACTCCCCAATGGTATAGTATTGACTTTCTGTTTTTACTTTGTCACCCTCTTCTTCCAGGAAGAGGTCAATTCTTCCAAGCCGTACACCGCTGTGGCCTGCCTGCGTGATTATCGTTCTTTTCCCCTCGGGATTTACTACCTCGGATGGAATATCCAGAAACGTATGGGTATGGCCGCCGATGATAAGATCCATTCCGCCAACTGTTGAAGCCAGTTTCAGGTCATCTATCCGGGAATCGGAATACTGATAGCCCAGGTGGCTCAGGCAGATGATATAATCGCATTTGTGATAATTCCGGAGGCTGTTCACCATACCGTTTGCCCAGATAGCAGGGTCACGATGTTTTACATCACCTGTAAGGGAAGGGTCAATAACCCCATCGAACTGAATACCAAGACCAAACACGCCGATTTTAAACCCAGAAAACTCCCTGGTGATCATCCGGCTAACATAGGGATTCATGGGTGTATTCTGCACATGATAATTTGCGGCAAGTATAGGAAATCCCGCTTTTTTCGCGGCTTCAGCAAAACCATCCGGACCCCGGTCAAATTCATGATTGCCCACAGCCATCGCATCGTAGCCCATTTCTGTCATCAGGTTCAGATCGGCTTCACCGCCGTAAACATCAAACCAGGGTGTTCCCTGAAAAACATCCCCGGCATCCAGTAAAAGCACATTCTTTTGGGCTGAGCGGATATCATTCACGAGGGCAGCTCTCCGCGCAATGCCGCCCAGTCCGGAAAATTCAGTTGCATTGCCTGGAAAGGGATCAAGCCGTGCATGCGTATCGTTGGTATAGAGAATGGTAATATCGGGTGTTGAATTATTTTCAAAAAACCTGCTTCCCAATGAAAGCGATACAGAGGAACCCGCCGCCATTATGACACTTTTTTTCAAAAATTCTTTGCGTGAAATCATTGTCTGATTCTCCCGTCTGTAACCGGCGACAGTTCTCTTTTATTCCGGAAATAATCGATATACAAGTCGCGGATAGAAACATCCAGGTCCTCACGATGCAGCGGCTTCCAGAGAGCCGGAAACCGACCTCCCCCGTCAGCCATATAATTGCTTGTAGCCACCAGGTAATGACGGCCGGGATCAATCACTTCTGCATTCACCAAAACGCCTGAAGCTTTTCCGTCATCCAGCCGAAACCGTAATCCGCTCACGGGGCTCCCTCCGGTTACAGCAATTTGTCCTGCTAATTCTTTCAGCATTTCACCCGATAATGTCAGTACCACGAGATGATTTTCATACGGCATAAATTCATAAACATCTCCTTTTGTAAGAGTACCGGGTTCAAAATAAATTCTGAATGAATCCTGCCCGATGATTCCCACATTTATAAATGTTCTTAATTCACCGGATGCCCGGAATCGTAAAGCATCAGCTACTATATTTCCCAGGGGGCTTTCCGGCTGGCCAAAACGTATAGTATCTGTTACTTCAGCAATGGTTCTCCCCATAACTTCATCCAGGGAATCGCGGTAGGCAGACAGCATGGATTTTATTTCAGGATCGGGGGCGGGGTATTGTGCTACGCGGCGGGTTAGGTCGTCCTCATCATTTTCTGCTCCTGAATTCGAAAACAGGGCACAACCTGTCATCAGGTAAGCCAGAAAAAGTAATGAAAACAAGCGAACGTGCATAGGGTTTATCTTCTTTGCCGGAACATGTTCATCATCAGGTCAGAAAAACCCATTAATTTTACACCCGATGGAATCTCGGTGACTGAGCGGTCAAAATTACGGCTTTCAACAACAATACTTTCCGCCCGCATTACAAGCCGGTCATCTTCATAAGCTTCAACCAGCAAAGGAAAGCTGTTCCGGTTCATCACCATCTCAACCGGTATTTCCGAATCCATCTGGTTTGACCCCACATCATCCCATGTTTTTTGTAAAAGCCCCCAATCAACTTTAATCTGATCTGTGAGCCATACGGATACATATTCTCCGGGTGCTTCCCCTTTCAGAATAAATTCGCTGGTTTCGTATCCGTGCAGGCGTTGGGTATTGCCGGTTTCTTCAACTCTTTCATTCCAGTTGAAAGACTCACCCCCTGAATTTCCGGAATTTCCCTGTACCCGGTTCATCATAGATACAAGTCCGTCAATATCATCTTTATTGATCTGAAGGGCTTCATCGGGGCCGGTAATAAAGATGAAATCATTCTGATCACTTCGTACCAGAACACCATTTGTATTGAGGCCAGACATTACATTCATTTCATTATCAGACTGGATAAACAGCCGGTTTTTGGTAAATGTAAGATAGAAATTACCCGGTTCATCATCCGGGTTCTCCGGGGTGGTTATCCTGTATTCAACCTTCCCTTCAAACTGCGCAAGCAGTGGTTCGGCTGTTACAGAAAGTGCAAAAAACAAAAAGGGCAGTAAAAATTTCATAGTAATCAAATTAAGATAGGGTCTGAAGAATAAAACGCAGGCGCATTCAATATGTTTCAGTTCCCGGCCTGTAATTCCGGCTCCTGCGCCATTTCAACATTCACTTTGTGGATCCAGCCGCCGGCTACCACATCATCCCCGTCATAACAAACAACGGCTTGACCGGGTGTAATCGCTTCGCGTCCTGCCGGAAAATGAACCCGGAATTCATCATCAGAAAGCTGCTTGATGGTGCCCATCGCTCCACTATCGTTATAACGTATTTTACCCGTAATTTCCATTTCGCCGCCAGGAATCCGGTCGAATTTAACCAGATTCAACTCTTTGGCCCGGCATGTGGTGCTGATAAGATCTTCCTTTTCGCCGATGGTGATTACATTATTTTCAGCATCAATATGAGTTACATATACAGGTTTGCCCATCGGCAGGTCGAGACCGCGGCGCTGGCCAATGGTATAAAATGGAAATCCTTTATGATTGCCCACAATATTTCTTTGCTGATCTACAAACACACCTCCGCTTACCCGTTCTTCAAGATCTTCTACTTTGTCTTTCAGGAACCGGTGGTAGTTATTATCCGGAATAAAACAGATTTCGTAGGAATCGGGTTTGTTGGCCACATTCAGAAGCCCGTAATCTTCGGCAAACTGGCGAATTTCAGGTTTCCTGTAAGATCCGAGTGGAAAAATAGTTCGTTTCAGGTGTTTTTGCTGAACACCCCAAAGTGCATAAGACTGATCTTTGTTATGGTCTTTTCCTTTTGAAATAACATAACGCCCCTTTTCTTCGCGTACATTTGCGTAGTGTCCGGTGGCGATATAATCGCACCCCAGGTTATCGGCCCGCCGGAGCAGCGCCGCCCATTTGATGTGAGTATTGCACAACACACAGGGATTGGGAGTACGCCCGCTGGTATAATCTTCCACAAACCGGTCGATAACCCAGTCACCGAATTCATCACGGATATCCACAATAAAGTGTTTAAACCCATGCTTAACGGCTATATGACGTGCATCATTCATGGATTCTACCGTGCAGCAGCCTGTTTCTTTTCCTGTATCACCACCGCTTCTGTGGTAATCCCAGGTTTTCATTGTAATTCCTATTACATCGTATCCCTGCTCCTTCAGCATCACTGCGGCAACAGAAGAGTCAACTCCTCCGCTCATGGCAACAAGAACACGTCCTTTGGTACTCATTTTTGAAATTGGTTTATTCGGATATTAGAAACTCTCTGCATCACTCCGCCATCCGGCGGAAGATTTGTTCCTGATTAAAAAATCTTCAGAAAAATAAAATAACATTTTTCTGTGTAATTGTTATGAAGGGATGATAACGGCTGAAAGGGTGAAGTCTTGTGTTTGCAGAGCGTGGCAACAAGCCCTCAACGATTCCACAGTTCAACGCGAACGCAGTGAGCACTAACAAATTACATATAAAGGTAAGGCTTCCAGTGCTCCTGCACGCCTCCCAGAAGATTCTGGAAAAATGTGATATGGATGGGGCGATACGGTTTTACACGCAGCGGCATACTAGCTTCAGTCGGTGTGCGGCTTCCTTTTTTCACATTGCATTTGTTACAAGCCGTTACCAGGTTTTCCCAGCTGTCTCTTCCGCCGCGGCTTCTCGGCATTACATGATCGAGCGTCAGGTCCGACTTCACACCACAATACTGGCATGTATGCCGGTCCCTTTTCATAATATTTCTGCGGGTAAGTACAATGCGCTGATAGGGCAGACGGATGTACGACCGGAGCCGTATCACAGATGGATATGAAAACTCGTCATTGACAGACCGGATGCATCGTGCGGGGTCATCATGCAGCAATTCAGCCTTTTCCAGGAACAGCAATTTCACAGAGCGCTGCACCGAGCAAACGCTTAGCGGCTGGTAATCCTGGTTTAAAACAAGTACGGAACTGTTCATGGGGTTTCAGCTAATGGGCATTTTATATATCAGAACCATAACGCCACTTATTATGATCTATTTTTTTTTAAATATCAAGATTAAATGCCCAATAAAGCTTTTATCTCTTCCAGAATGATCGGATTTATAGCCATAGCCAGTAAAATGGATATCCCAAGGCCTATTGTAGCATAGCCTGCATCCTTGCCAATTAACTTCAGAGAATGTCCCATAGGCTTGCCTTTTCCGCGGGAATCTGTAATACTCATCGCTATTTCGCGCCCGGCAAGAAGACCGATAAATACCCAGGTAGTACTCATTGGCACTACGCTGACACCTTTGAAATACCATAAAATTACCGCATAGACTCCATCGATAATTGTGGCTGACCGAACATCCGTTACGTATGATTTTTCTGTAACAATCTGCTGAATTCTGTCGCCCCTCAGATAAAAAAGTATCCCAAGGCCAAAAAATATGATTCCGATAAAGGCGAGAAAACCTGAAACCTCAAGTGACCGTGGAAGATATACCGCGATATTGGCTGCATCCTGCATGAGCCATACTGCCCATAGGGATCCACTAATAACCCACTGTACAGGCATCCACATCGCGCTTGGTTTGCCTTTAAATAATTTTTCGAGTAGTCCGTAAAGCACATACCAAACGACGATGGCAACCATAAAAGCGACAAAATAGCCACTTACACTTTTAATCAATACACTGGTAATTCCTTCAAGATTTGCCGAAAAACAGCTTAACAACAGGAATGTGGTAGATACCGGCATTCTTAGCCTGGTAAGTATCAGTAAAAACAAAGGAGCCGCTACCTGAAGAAAGGTGAATGAAGTCGGGGCGGTTTCAAATCCTTTTGCAGTCAGTCTTTCATAGGTTACATCACCGCTATACGTTACCCAGCTATAGGTCATTGTAACGAGGAAAATACCCCCGATCCACATCCATAATACCCACCATTTTTTGTCAGAGTTGGATGCCAGGAAAGTCCCGATTGTCTGGATACTATCGTTCGCTATAGCAGAATAGGCTGCAAAAAAGAAGCCCACCCACATTGCAATCTGAGGTGTTTCGTATGTGGCACCCGCTACGAAAAAAAAGATGCCGATTAAAATTAAAAAGCGCCGCTCTTCCCTGATGAGTTCCACAAAACTACCCGAGAAGAGATTTTCTATATAAGAGAGAGCTTTATTCGTTTTAGTTTTTTTACCTTTTTTCTTCTTTTTGGCCATTCAGAACAGGTTTAGAAAAGTAATGCTAAATCAAGTGACGCCATTATAACAACCAAATATTAACTTATTATTATCTGATCGTTACTTGCTCAAAAAAGTGTTTCTCTATTGGACAAAAAGCCTGTATTTTTACACTACACAATAAAACTATATTCATTCTACTGTAAAAATAAGCTCGTTCAGAGAACCTAATTTATGTCTACCAACAAAGAAGTTTACCCCGCTGGTTTCTATAAAGAGCCAGGCCCCAAACTCGATAAGGAATCCCCCTTTGAATCTATGATGGAAAGATTTCGCTTTGCGGCTGAAATCCTTGAGCTCGATGAAGGCATGTTTCAATATCTTGCACAACCCGTAAAACAGGTAATAGTATCCATACCTGTGGTAATGGATTCAGGAAAAATTGAAGTCTTTGAAGGATATCGTGTTATTCATGATAATGTTCTTGGCCCGTCCAAAGGAGGTATCAGGTTTGCCCCGGATGTGAACCTTGATGAAGTCCAGGCGTTAGCTGCATGGATGACGTGGAAGTGTGCCGTTGTGAATGTCCCGTTCGGAGGTGCCAAAGGGGGCATCCGCTGCAACCCGAAAGAACTTTCAAATGCAGAGCTGGAACGACTGACGCGTAGGTACACAACAAATATGCTGGGTGTGTTTGGTCCCGACCGTGATATACCCGCCCCCGATATGAATACCAATGAGCAGGTAATGGCATGGATTATGGATACGTACAGCATGAATTCTCAGAAAACGGAGACAGCTGTTGTAACCGGAAAGCCGATTATTCTCGGCGGCTCCCAGGGGCGGAAAGAAGCAACCGGCCGCGGAGTGGTAACCGTTACGCTGGCCGCTCTTAATAAAATGGGTATCATGCCCAATAAAACCAGTGTGGTTGTACAGGGATTTGGAAATGTGGGTTCTGTTTCCGCACAGCTTATGTACGAACAGGGAGCAAAAGTTATCGCTGTCAGCGACATCAGCGGCGGATATTATAACAAGGAGGGTATTGATATACCTCATGCTCTTGACTATTTAAAAAGTAATAACAACTCACTGGAAGGTTATTCGAAAGCAGAGGGCGTTACCAATGAACAGCTGCTGGAGCTGGAGTGTGATGTTCTGATTCCCGCCGCCAAGGAAGATCAGATCAGCAGGCATAATGCTCCAAATATAAAAACCAAAATAATTGCTGAAGGTGCCAACGGACCCGTTACCGCCAATGCCGACTCTATCCTGGAAAGCAACGGCGTAATGGTAATTCCGGACATTCTTGCAAATGCAGGCGGCGTTACAGTGTCTTATTTTGAATGGGTACAGGACCGTCAGGGATATTTCTGGACCGAAGAGCGTGTTAACCGGCGCCTGAACAGAATGATGAGAAATGCTTTTGATAATCTTTACAGCGTAAGCGATGAATATAAAGTAACTTTGCGTCAGGCTGCTTATGTTTATGCCATAAAACGTGTTTCTGCCACTCTGAAAATGCGTGGTATTTACGCTTAATCCAGAAACGAATTCCCGGCAACATGTCGAATAATACCTACCGGCTCCTGTTAAAATCAAGCTTTCAGGAGTCGGAAAAGGTTCCCGCTTTTGTATCTGAAATTCAACAAAAGGAAGGACTGAATGATGAAGATACCGGGAAATTAATGCTCGCTCTCAGTGAAGCTGTTTCCAACGCCATTGTACATGGCAACCGCGAAGACAGCACAAAAGAAGTACAAACAGAAGTTCTCATACGAACCGGTGAAATTGTTTCGCTTGTGAAAGATGAAGGGAAAGGGTTTAATCCTGAAGAAGCGGATGATCCCCTCAAAGAAGAGAATTTACTGAAAGAGGGAGGAAGGGGCATATTTCTGATCCGGCAGATTTGTGATGAAGTGGAATTCCGTGACGGCGGAAGAACCATCTGTTTTGTT
>JBBEBD010000007.1:18671-45270 GCA_040882525.1 Balneolaceae bacterium
GCAGATTTGTGATGAAGTGGAATTCCGTGACGGCGGAAGAACCATCTGTTTTGTTTTAACGAGAAGCTGAAGAGTAGTTGATTTTACCGCAGCGACGCAAAGGCGCAGTTAAAAGTGGGATTGACATTTATAGTCAGAGATGATTACTAAAACTGCTTATTTGATTAAGGTTAAAAGCCCCGCTTGATCCAACCTCTGCGGCTCCGGGCCTCCGCGGTTTGTTTTTAACCGCAGTGGTGCAAAGGCGCAGTGTAATGTTGATGGATCTGTAACCATAGATCAACTTACTCCGGAGGAGTAACCTGTTTATAGAAATGAATGCGATAAACCGGTATTAACCCGAGGCGATGCTTGCGAAAAGTTTCTTTGTATAAACGAAGGGTTATCCCCCAGCCCTGTGCAGAAGCATTGCTACAACCCCCGGCCAAGGTCAGAAATTTTACCAGAATCCGGGCCGGGGTTTTGGGGTATTAGTATGGTATTTCTATAAACAGGATGCTCCGCCGGAGCCGGTAAGTTTTCACAGTAGTGTGCTACTGGACAAGAGTAGATTTAAGATCGCCACTAAGCTGTAACAATTCGGTTTCGGCCAGTTTTGCATCGTATTTGGCATCGATCAACCTGTTTTCCGCAGCAAGAAATGTACGTTGTGCTTCGCGCAATTCAAGAGAACTGATAGAACCTAACCGGAATCGCTCCAGTGCGATATCCAGTGTCTGTTCGGCATTTTCAAGATTATTCTGCTCAAGATCTACCAGTTCAATGCTATTCTGATAAGCCCTGAAAACGGCAAGAAAGTCAGATTCCAGCCTGAGCCGGTCTTCTTCAAGCTGCAGCCGTGCATTCTTCTGGTTAATCTGTGCATTCTGTACCCGCCGGTTTGTGTTAAAACCATCGAATATATTTACACGGGCAGTGATTCCAAATGAAAAACCTGTTGTTTCATTAAACCGAAAAAAACCACCCCCTGCTTCATTCCGGTTGTATGAATAACCTGAAGAAAGAGCAATTTCGGGAAATCGTTCTCCTCTTATCTCCTGTACTTCCAGTTCTGCAACACGATGCAAAAGCCGGGCAATTGCCAGTTCAGAATTTTCAGCCATCAGTTTCCGGTGAAGCTCTTCTCTCGATAATGATCTGTTCACAGGAATTTCGGTTGTCACCGAAAATTCAGTTGAAGGGCTTCTGGCCAGAAGCTCATTCATGGTGATTTTGGCTTCAGTCAGATTATTATTTTCTCTGAGAACGGCTGCCTGGTCTGCACTTAAGTCAGATTTTGCCTGCAGAAGTTCGTACTCTGAACCCGACCCGAGATCCAATTTTGTTTCTTCAATTTCAATACGCTCCAGTGAAACATCCACACTGTTTTCAAGAACTTTAAGCTGTTCGTTAATTCGTATGATATTGTAATAAGCGTTGATAATCTGTTCAGCCAAAAATTCCATTTCCAGGCGCAGCTGGTTATCACTGATCTGTTCTATTTCGCCCAGCCGGTCGTAAGCCGTAAACATTCTGAGGCCATCAAAAACAACCCAACCAGCATTCAATGCTGCGTTTGTTACACTGCTTCTTGCTCCCGATGTGGTCTGAGAATCACCGCCTGTTTCAAATTCGCTGTCTTCTATCCGCTCTGTTTGAGATGCCGATAGTGAAACCGTAGGCAGAAAACCCGCGTTTCCGAGAGACCTGTTATTTGAAGCGATTTCCAGGTTATTCCGGAAACGCTGAATTCCGTAATTGTTTTCAAACCCGGTTTGAATCGCTTCATCAAGTGTAAGCGTTTCCTGTGAAAACGCGGATTGTGCCGCGGTAACTGAAATAAAGACCGAGAGAGAAAATAAGATGAACGTTTTCAAGGATTTTATACTGTTGAAGGTTCAAGTTCTTCCGCTTCCATAGCTTTTTTCTGGATATCTTCCGTATCACTTTTATCTGAAGTGAAATACGAATAGATGGCAGGAATTACATAAAGAGTGAAAAAACTACCAATCAACAATCCTCCGATAACGGCAATACCCATAGATGAGCGGCTTTCGGAGCCTGCACCCAAAGCAAGTGCAATCGGTAAAATACCCAGTATTGTAGAGATAGATGTCATCAGAATCGGACGAAAGCGAACGGTTGAAGCATCCAGAATTGCCTCCATTACCGGCATTCCCTGTGCCTGCCTCTGGTTGGCAAATTCCACGATAAGAATTCCGTTTTTAGCAATCAGACCGATCAGCATGATGGCCCCGATCTGGCTGAAAATATTAAGGGTCTGGTCGAAATACCACAGCGACAGCAGTGTACCGAAAAGAGCAAGCGGAACTGTAAACAGGATGATAAACGGATCCCTGAAGCTTTCGAATTGAGCGGCTAATACCAGGTAGATTAAAACAAGAGCCAGGATAAAAATGAAAATCAGGCTGGCGGCACTTTCCGCAAAGTCACGGGACGGGCCGCTCAGGTCTGTAATTACAGATTCCGGCAATACACGTGCTGCAATTGCATCCATCGCTTCAATTCCTTCCCCAATAGTATAACCCGGAGCAAGTTGTGCTGAAACCGTTGCAGAATTAAAGCGATTAAACCGATAGAGCTGCGGAGGACTACTTTGTTCAGAAACCGTTACCAGGTTGTCGAGCTGTATCAAATCTCCATTCTGATTTCGAACTGAAATCGTTTTCAGGTCAATCGGCTCATTTCTTCGTTCGCGTTCCATCTGCCCGATTACCCAGTACTGTTTACTGTCAATAATAAAATATCCAAACCGGCTTCCTGAAAGTGAAAGCTGTAGTGTCTGGGCAATATCACGCACTGAAACGCCAAGTGCCCGTGCCCGTTCCCGCTCGATTTCAATCTGAAGTTCAGGCCGGTTAAATTTCAAATCCACATCGGCAAACGCAAACACCGGATCCTGGTTTGCTTCACTTAAAAACTCAGGCAACACCTCTTTCAGCTGATCAAGTGACTGAGCCTGAAGCACGTATTGTACAGGAAGCCCCCCGCGGCGATTACCAATCGATTGAGGCTGAGATACATAAGTTTGAGCCCCGGTCTGCTCCATCATCAATCCGCTGATGTGGTCGGCGATTTCCGCTTGTGTGCGCTCACGCTGATCAGAATCTCCAAGATTTAAAAATGCAAATGCAGAATTTACAGAACCCGAAGCCCCAAATCCGGGTGAAGTCACGGTATTCATTGCAACAAGCTCAGGGGTATTTTCCTGAACGGTGGCAATCATCAGGTTTACATAGTTATCCATATATTCATAGGAAGCTCCTTCCGGTGCTGTTGCCGACATCCGGATTTGGCCCCGGTCTTCCTGAGGAGCCAGCTCTTCGGGGATGTTTGCGTATAAAAGAGCGATAAAGCCGCCAATGACAGCAAGTATTACAAAAGCCACCCAGCGAATGTTCATAAATGATTCGAGGGAATTTCTATAGAGATTGTTAAGCCAGGTAAAGAACGGTTCGGTTTTTTCATAAAACCGGTTTTTTTCCGCACCCTTTGTCAGAATTTTCGTAGCCAGCATCGGTGTGAGTGTCAGCGCCACAAATGAGGAAATAATCACCGCTCCTGCAATAACAACTCCGAATTCACGGAAAAGCCGACCTGTGGTACCTCCCAGGAACAGGATCGGAAGGAATACCGAAACCAGTGCCAGAGAGGTGGCAACCACTGCAAAAAAGATCTCTTTTGAACCCAGAATCCCCGCCTCAATCGTTGGCAGGCCTTTCTCCATCTTGGCATAAATATTTTCAAGAACCACAATGGCATCATCCACCACCAGGCCGATAGCCAGAACAATCGCCAGCATGGTAAGCACATTAATGGAAAAACCCGCTATGTACATGATGAAAAAGGAACCAATCAGTGCAATGGGAATTACTATAACCGGAATCAGTGTGGTTCTCCAGTTTCTCAGGAAAAGGAAAATAACTGCGATGACAAGGCCGAGAGCCAGGAATACTGTTTGCTGAACTTCGCTAATAGACTGCTGGATATATTCGGTAGTATCAAAACCGACAGCTAACTCTATATCACCCGGCAGATCTCTTTCAATTCGTTCAATCCGGTTAAAAAATTCTTCCGCGATGGCGAGCTGGTTTGTACCGGGCTGTGGAACCACAACCACTCCAACCATCGGCACACCGTTTCGTTTAAGAACTGTTCTCTCGTTCTGTGCCCCAAGCTCGGCCCGGCCAATATCCCGGAACCGGATTTTACGGCCGTCTTCTTCACGTATAATCAGGTTATTAAATTCTTCAGCGTTGTTCAGCCGGCCCATGGTCCGTACTGAAAGCTCCGTGGACATTCCCTCTATTCGTCCCGATGGCAACTCTACATTCTCACGGCTCAAAGCCTGCTGAACATCGAGTGGTGTAACCTGGTAAGCCGCCAGTTTTATCGGGTCCATCCACATACGCATGGCGTACTGCCGTGATCCCCATATCATTACTTCACTTACACCGGGGATCGTCTGAAGCTGTTCTTTAAAAACCGTTTCAGCCATGTGAGTCAAGTCCAGGAGATTTCTTCTGTTGCTGTTAACATTCAGAAAAACGATAGGAGAAGCATCTGCATCTGCCTTTCGTACAACCGGGGGCTCAGCATCAGCGGGAAGATTTCGCTGTGCGCGGGAAATTCTGTCGCGAACATCATTTGCTGCCGCTTCCAGGTCTACCTCAAGTTCAAACTCGATTGTGATGGTACTCTGTCCCTCCCGGCTTGTGGATGAAAGCGTACGGATTCCGGCAATACCATTTGCCGATTCCTCGAGCGGTTCCGTGATCTGAGATTCAATAACATCCGCATTCGCGCCAACATAACTCGTGGAAACGGTAACAATGGGCGGATCAACGGATGGATACTCCCGGATTCCCAGGTAGAAGAATGAAATGACCCCAAAAAGAACGATAACAATTGACATCACTGATGCCAGAACCGGCCGACGGATACTGAGGGATGAAAGGCTCATAATGCAGAACTTTTTTCAAGATTTACAACATCAACTTCCATTCCGGGAACAGCCTGAAGCAGCCCGGTTGTCAGTACGGTATCACCAACGGCAATACCATCAAGAACCTGTACTTTTTCACTGGTTCGCATTCCTGAAGACACCCTCACTTCTTCTATTGCGCCGTTTCGCACAACAAACAGTTTTTGTGAATTTAATTCCGGTATCAGTGAAATGGTGGGAACCATCATCGCGTCATCAATGGTATCAAGAATAAGAGTAATATTTGCAAACGCGCCAGGATACAATAATCCATCATCGTTAGAACTGATGGCACGGATCTGCAGTGTCCTGGTATCCCGGTTAATAGCCGGTTCAATTGCATATACTTCACCTGTAAACGTGCTGTCAACTCCCTGTACAGTAAAGTTAACCTGATCACCAACATCCACTCTGCTGATATATCTCTCCGGGACGGAAAAATCCACTTTAACCGGATTTATATCCTGCAGGGATGCAATTTCCGCATTCGGGCTGATATAGCTCCCTTCACTGACATACTTCAGGCCTATATTGCCTGAAAAGGGTGCCCGTAGTTCTGTTTTATCAATTTGGGCTTCAATCAGCTGCAGCTCGGAACGCAGAACATTGACTTCATTTTGAGTGGCTTCATATTCATCACGGCTTGTTCCTCCGCGATCCAGCAGGCCTCTCTGCCTTTCCTCGCGCTGTTCAGCCAGGTTTAAACGAAAAGAAGCTCTCTGTTTCTGGGCCTGGAGTTCGCTGTCATTAATTTTTAACAGCAGATTCCCTTTTTCTACCAGCCGGCCCTCTTCAAAAGAAATATCCGTAACAATTCCGGAGGTTTCCATACTCAGCTGCACAACTTCATTCGCCCGGATGGTTCCGCTTGTAAAAATACGATCTTCAATAGATTCATATGTAACCTCAATGGCCTCTACCTGCAGTCTGTTTGCGGATGAGTTGTCTCCATTTTGGTTTTCAGCAGGTGAGCTCAGAAGCGGCTTTATTTTCGGATATGCCAATAAACCGAAAATTCCTATAAGAACAGCGGCTGTTAATACGCGTTTTGTTACAATACTCATTTTAAAAGACTATGGGAGCTATATATGAATTAAGCTTGTAAAATAAGGGATAATTTTATGTAAAGATTATATGTTTTGTAAAAAAGACAAAAAAAAAGGCGATGACCCCTCATCGCCCCTATACAAAAAGCTGCTGATCAGCAGTTATGCCAACTGAGCATCCAGCTGTTTTTTAATCTGTGTTTTGGGCACCGCACCAATAATCTGATCCACAACTTTTCCGCCTTTAAAAATTAACAGGGCCGGAATACTGCGGATGCCATATTTAACGGATACTTCGGGATTATTATCTACATTTACCTTTCCAATTTTTATTTTCCCTTCATACTCACCGGCAAGTTCTTCCACAACCGGGCCAATCATTTTGCAGGGGCCGCACCATTCGGCCCAGAAATCGACCAGTACAGGTGTTTCTGATTCTTCAACTTCATTAGGAAAATTACTGTCTGTTAACTCAACTGGTTTACTCATATCTGGTTTATTTGGTTTGTTAAAAAAGTTCGAAAAATTTCACTTTGTCATTTCTGAACTTTGCTAAGGGCATCCCCCCCGGGGTTTTCAGAATCCTCCAGTAGATTTAAATCAAAAGAGGACTTTAAAGCAATCAGAATAACAATAAAAAGATTATGTCTGCTTATTGTTAATCAGTGATTAAAGATCTGCTTTTTAAAGTAAATTTACACATATCAATTAGCTATCAATATCATATGAATTCTTTATGATTGATTCCGCATTAACAAAACGGATTCCGTACCGATTATATTCCTTAAACCTGTGAGCAGCTCGTTATTCGGCTCCACCACAAACTTACGGATATTCATATTCAGAGGCCCTTTTGCATGTTCACTGTTAACTACCAGTTTCACGGGGGTTTCGCCTTTATGAATACTGAACAGCGTTGCCATCTGGTGCAGGTCGTCTTTTGAAAGAGTACCTGTCTGAATATTCAGTTTCAGCTGTAACTGTGTCTGAAATTTTTCTCTCAGGTTTTCGACGCGTTCCATGGAATTTGCAAAAATTTTGGGTGGTTCATCTCTTTTGGTTAAGGTTCCTTCCAGCAGAATCACCGTATCGGGAGCAATTAATCCCTGGTGCCGGTCATACACTTCACTGAACACGAGCACTTCCGCACTTCCACTCAGATCTTCAATCTGAACAAATGCCATCGGCCGTCCTTTTTTATCTGATATTCTTCTTACCGCTGTAATAATTCCGATGATCTTTAAGCTTTCACGGTCATTCATATCCGACAGCACTTCTTCGGAAAGAGTATGGCTTGCAAAAAGGGCCGTTTCTTCCCGGAACCTATCCAATGGATGGCCGCTCAGGTAGAAACCAATCAATTCCCGCTCCTTGTTCAGTCTTTCTATATTTGTCCATTTTGGGCGATCTCTTAATTTGGGTTCCGGAATCCCGCCGGTACCTCCGGCACCCCCTCCAAAAAGGCTGGCCTGATTCATACGCTCCTCTTCCTGCCGGCGGGTTGCATAACTCAGCACGTCCTCTATGCTTGCAAGCAGCTGTGCCCGGTTTTGGTGCATCGAATCAAATGCGCCGGCCTGAGCCAGGCTCTCCATCGTTCTGCGGTTGCATACGCGGGTATCAATCCGGGCAGAAAAATCAAAGATACTTTTGAACAGCCCTTTTTCATGTCGTTCTTTCACAATCTGCTCAATGGCCGCTGAGCCTACCCCTTTAATAGCAGCCAGGCCATACTGAACACGTCCGTCTCTTGCTACGAATTTT
Organism: Balneolaceae bacterium; assembly: GCA_040882525.1. GTDB lineage: Bacteria > Bacteroidota > Rhodothermia > Balneolales > Balneolaceae > Rhodohalobacter. The sequence goes on from JBBEBD010000007.1 coordinate 26,466, forward strand.
CCTTCGGCGGTATTAATGTTCGGCGGATCCACAGCAATTTCCATACGCCGGCATTCTTCAATGAAGAAACTGATTTTTTTGATGTCGCTCATGTTATGGCTCATAACCGCCGCCATATATTCCGCCGTGTAATTGGCTTTAAAATACATGGTCTGGTAAGCCACTACAGAATAGGCAGCCGAATGGGATTTGTTAAATCCATAACCTGCAAACAACGCCATTTTGTCAAAAACATCTTTGGCAACGGCTTTATCATAACCTTTCTCCTGTGCCTGTTTCATAAACTTCTCTTCTTCAGGCGGAAGCAGTTCCGGCTTTTTCTTACCCATAATCCGCCGGAGCACATCGGCTTCTCCCAGTGTGTAGCCTCCCATTTTCTGAGCTACCATCATTATCTGCTCCTGGTATATCATAATGCCATAGGTTGGCTCCAGGATTTCCCGTAAATCTTCATGAGGATATTCAACCGACTCTTCCCCATGCTTTCGTTTGATATAATCGGGGATAAACTGCATCGGCCCGGGCCGGTACAAAGCGTTCATGGCAATCAGGTCGTTAATGGTGGATGGCTTCAGGTGCTTCAGGTGCTTGCGCATTCCATCCGATTCGAACTGGAATATTCCAACTGTTAAACCTTTCTGGAAAAACTCAAATGTTCTTTTATCATTCAGGGGGATTTGGTCCAGGTCATACTCGTTTCCATGATTTTGCTTCACAAACTGTATCGCTGTTTTCAGAATGGAAAGTGTTTTCAGGCCGAGAAAATCCATTTTCAGCATGCCTGCGTCTTCGATCACTTTCCCGTCGAACTGCGTTACGTACAGGTCTGCATCTTTGGCTTTGCAGATAGGTATATAGTTGGTGAGTTTATCCGGAGCAATAATCACTCCCGCGGCATGGATTCCTGTATTCCGTACGGAACCTTCAAGCGTTTCGGCCATCTGCAGGGTTCGCCCTTCAAGAGAGTCAGACTCTTTAATTTCACGAAGCTCTTTTACTTCGTTAAATGCATTCTCAAGTGAAATTCCGATCGTTTCCGGTACCAGTTTGGCAATACGGTCTGCATCAAACAGCGGCAGATCGAGCACACGGGCTACATCACGAACCGATGACCGTGCGGCCATAGAACCAAATGTGATGATATGGGCTACCTGGTCGCGGCCATACTTATCTACCACGTAATCGATAACCCGCTGGCGCCCGTCGTCATCAAAATCGATATCGATATCAGGCATGGATACCCGTTCCGGATTCAGAAACCGCTCAAAAAGCAGATCGTACGTCAGCGGATCGATATTGGTAATACCAATGGTGTAAGCAACCACTGAACCCGCGGCCGATCCCCTGCCCGGGCCTACATAAACACCCAGATCTTTGGCGGCGGCTATAAAATCCTGCACAATCAGGAAGTATCCGGCAAAACCCATTGTTTTGATAATATTCAGCTCATGGTCGAGCCGCTCCGTCACTTCATCTGTAATAATTTCATATCGTTTTTCTGCCCCTTTATAAGAAAGATGGCGCAGGTAATCGTCTTCGGTTTCAAAACCGTCCGGCAGTTCAAAATTCGGAAGAATAACATCGCGTTCCAGTTTGATGGGTTCAATTTTATCCACCACTTGCTGGGTATTTGCAATCGCCTCAGGCACATCAGCGAAAAGCGCCTTCATCTCCTCCTGTGTTTTGAAATAGAACTCATCATTGGGGAAGCCAAACCTCTTTTCGCGGCCCCGGCCGATAGGTGTGGAGAGCAGTTCGTTGTTATCTATGCACAGCAGTGCATCATGGGCTTTGGCATCTGTTTTATCCAGGTAGAATGAATTGTTCGTTGCCACCACTTTTATATTATACTTTTCCGCAAATTTCAGAAGAATGCTGTTTACACGTTCTTCTTCCTCAAGGCCATGGCGCATCAGCTCGATGTAAAAATCATTTCCAAAAAGGCCATGCCACCACTTCAGGGCTTCTTCGGCGTTTTCTTCTCCGCGGTTCAGAATCAGATCTGGTATTTCTCCCTGTAATCCGCCTGAGGTTGCAATCAGACCTTCACGATATTTCTCCACCAGTTCACGATCAATCCGGGGAAATTTATAATAGTACCCCTCTATAAATCCCAGGGAGCAAAGTTCTGAAAGGTTCCTGTACCCTTCCATGTTTTTCGCCAGAAAGATCTGCTGCCAGCGTTTGTCTTTATGATCACGGGTAAACTTTTTCTGATGCCGGTCTTCCACAAAATAGCACTCGCAGCCAATAATAGGTTTTATGCCGGCATTATGCGCTTCCTGTACAAAACTGAATGTTCCAAACATATTCCCCAGGTCGGTAAGTGCTACAGCAGGCATACCATCTTCTTTGGCTTTTTTCACCAGGTCTTTTACCCCTGCAGCGGCCTGCAGCACAGAAAATTTGGAGTGACTGTGGAGATGTACAAAAGCAGAATCCACCTGTTTTTCCGCGGCCTCTTTGGGCATCTTGATGGTTGCCTCCTGTTCCACTTCCTCACCGGTAACGCCCCTTCGTCTCAGCTCTTCAACTTTCGGCATGTAGTGGGCCGGATCAATCAGCATTGCAGCTGATTTGGCTACCTCTCCCGGTACTGACGGTAGCTGCGGATGGATAACTTCCAGGCGGATCAGCTCCAGGAAAGCCCGGGCGGTAGCATCCACATCTGCGGCGGCATTATGTGCTTCTTCAAAACCCACCTCGAATAATTTTTGATGAAGTTCGGCAAGAGTTGGCCATTTATAACGACCCCGTCCGCCGGGGATTGCACAATAGTCAGTGGATTCATCCTTGGTATCAATAGCAATTTTTTCCGAAAGGATGTTCTCTCTCTTCTTTCTAAGATATTCAGATCCCATAATATTGAGATCGAATTCCAGGTTGTGCCCTGCAACAAAGGTACATTTTGCAACATCCCGGCTGAATGCATCCATTACTTCATCCAGGGGCAAACCTTCTTCATGGGCTCTTTCGGTTGAGATCCCATGTACTTTTTCTGAATTGAATGGAATGGTGAACCCGTCAGGTTTGACAATAAAATCACCGGATGAAATGATTTTGCCCGCTTCATCATGAAGCTGCCATGCAAGCTGAACACACCGGGGCCAGTTATCAAAATCCGTAAGAGGTGCAGAATAATTCTGTGGAAGGCCGGTTGTTTCGGTATCGAAAATCAGGTACATAGAGAGAGAGTAGTTAGCTGTTCGGCTTGTCGTATATCTGCCGGAATATAGAAACTCATCAGCGAAAAGAAGAACAAAAATTTCAGGCAAAAAATCCAGACTAAGAGACGGAGAGCACAGAGACTTAGTGATTCTCTATGTATCTATTCCTTTGAAAATAAATATTCTCAGCGTCTCTCACTCACTTCGCCTCTTGAGTCTCCCCCCTCACTTAGTCTCTCCGTCTCTTAGTCTCTTTTTCTCACACTTCACAACTCCCGTTGCACCTTCACATTTCCGCGTGTTGTTTCGATATCATTCAGGAATTCTTTCCAGCTGCTTGTGAAAATTTCTTTTGACAGACTGTAATTATTATTGTGCCCTCCCTGAAGCTCAACAAATCGTTTAGGCCCTGAGGCATTATTATAAAGTTCAAGCCCGTGATGATAGCCAATAAGACGGTCCTCGGGACTGTGCAAAATCATCAGCGGCATTTCTTCGCGGGCATTTACATACCTGTTTGTATTAAAATCAACCCGGGCCAGTCCTGGCGGAATAAATGGATAAATATCTTTTATAACCGTCCGGATATCGATAAATGCAGAATCCAGAACCAGGCCGCCCACTCCGAATTCGGTTGCTGCATACGCGGCCACTGCTCCACCAAGAGAACGTCCGTACAGAATAATATTTTCAACCGGAATGTTCTTTTCTTCAGTCAGATATTTAACAGCTGTGCGGACATCCGTATATAATCCCTTTTCACCCGGAGATCCCTCGCTCAGCCCGTACCCCCTGTAATCATATAAAAAAACCGAGGCCCGGCTCTCGAGCAGCATCCCCGCCAGCTCTGTTCTCATGCTGATATTTCCAGCATTACCGTGCGAAAAAAGTATTACGTATTCAGATTCAATATTTGGCAGGTACCAGCCGTGCAGCTTTACACCATCTTCAGTAGTCATCCATACATCCTCACCGCTTACCCCCATTGAATCGGGCGATTCATAGGTACCTGATGCCGGTATAAAAAGAAGTTTTTTCTGAAACCCCACCATAAGACCCACAAAAAGAATATATATAGCAATAGTGGCAATCATAAATCTCAGCAGGGTTTTCAGTATTGGGTTCATAATGATTTTTTTCAACTTTCAGGATCTCAGGATGTTAAACCCATCCGGTTGATTATTATTTTTTACAGGAACTTCCCTCACATTATTTACAACGGCAGAGGCGGGTCCTTCGTGTAACCGGGCAATCATTTCCTGCACATGGTTTTTTTCCCCGGACAGTAATACCTCAACGGTGCCATCATCCTTGTTTTTTACCCACCCGTTCAGATTTCTTTGTTTTGCTTCTGTGGAGGTGAAATACCGGAAACCCACCCCCTGGACATGTCCGGAGATGGTAAGTTTCTTTTTGATGATATTCATTACTCGTATTCTGTTTATAATTCAAATCATTTTGAAATCGTACGAATTTATACAACTTTTTAACGATCTTTCACGATCAAATGTTTATTATAATCCCGATTTTTAATATTCGATTTTAATTTCCGGAGTTCATGACCCTCACCCAACTTTCTTACATTGTGGCTGTTGATAAATACCGCCATTTTGCCACTGCAGCTGAAAAAAGCTTTGTAACTCAGCCTACATTAAGCATGCAGATTCATAAGCTTGAAGACGAGCTGGGAGTTACTCTTTTTGATCGTTCGAAATCGCCTGTTATTCCCACTGAAATTGGTGAAAAAATTATAGCACAGGCAAAAACTATTTTACAGGAGTCTAAGCAGATCTCTGATATTGCTAATTTCAGTGATCAGGAACTGAATGGCACGTTCAGGGTTGGCATCATTCCAACGGTGGCTCCTTATCTGATTCCGCTCTTTATCAGGAATTTTGTGAAAAAGTATCCGCAGGTGCACCTGGTCATGGAAGAGCTTGTCACAGCAGACCTGCTTGAGCGGCTGGGTAATGACCAGCTGGATGCCGGAATTATCGCTACACCGGCTGAGCAGAGTTACATCTACTCTGAAGAGTTATTCGTTGAGCCTTTTGTAGGTTATTTATCTCACGATCACCCGCTTATCAAAAAAGAAAAACTTACGGTCGATGACCTGGACAGGGCAAATATATGGCTGTTAAGCGAAGGGCATTGCTTCCGCGACCAGGCCGTGAAATTGTGTAAAGACGGCAAACAAAAAAATAAAGCAGCGATTGAATTCAAAAGCGGTAACCTGGAAACGCTTAAGCGTCTTGTTGAGCAAAGTTTTGGAATGACACTGCTGCCGTGGACAGCTATCCAGGAATTTGACAGCAGTTGCGCGAATGCTGTTATCAAAGAGTTCGAGGCACCCGTTCCCTCACGGAAAATCCGGCTTGTGTACGGAAGAAAACATCTCAAGCAAACCATTATTGGTGCTTTTAAAAAATCCATCTGCAGTTCAATACCCAAAACCCTCACCCGGCCGGAAAAAACGGTCGTGATTGAGTAGTCCGCTCAATTCTCCCTTACTATTCCCCTGGATTTCAGGGCGGGATTTTGAATAAAATTATACCGGTTATTTCGTGGAACACAGTCTGACTCTCTGGATTATTTTTAACCTGTTTATTATCGCCATGCTGGTTGTGGATTTGATGGTATTTAACCGGAAACCACATGAGATTTCCATACGGGAAAGCCTTGTCTGGACCGGGATCTGGATACTGCTGTCCATCATTTTCGGTATCGGCCTCTATTTCTATATGAGCCCGGAAGCCTCGCTTGACTATTTTACCGGGTACCTGATTGAAAAATCTCTGAGTGTTGACAACATCTTTGTTTTCCTGCTGATCTTCACCTATTTCGGTGTTGAGACCAAATATCAGCATAAGGTTTTATTCTGGGGAATTTTCGGAGCCCTTGTTTTCAGGCTGGTTTTCATTTTTGTTGGAGTGGCACTCCTTGAGCAGTTTCACTGGATCATCTATCTGTTTGGTGCGTTCCTGGTTTTTACCGGCATTAAACTGGGCCTGGAAAAAGACAAAGAATTCCACCCGGAAAAAAATCCGCTTTTAATGCTGACCCGCCGGTTCATTCCCATTACAAAGAACTTTTATGGACAGCAGTTTTTTATTAAACGCGGAAAAAGGCTGATTGCCACACCGATGTTTATCGTGCTGGTGGTTATTGAAACCACGGATATTATATTTGCTCTTGATTCCATACCGGCCATTATGGCAATTACGAGAGATACATTTATTATATACAGCGCGAATGCTTTTGCAATCCTCGGCCTGCGTGCGCTCTATTTTGCACTGTCGGGTGTAATGCGGCTTTTCCATTACCTGCACTACGGGCTTGCATTAATTCTTGTCTATATAGGGGTTAAAATGCTGATTGAAAGTTTTGTTGAAATTCCAACACTCATCACGCTTGGTGTGATTGTTTTTACGTTGACGGTCTCAGTTCTTCTCTCAATCTTCTTTCCGAAAGAAGATGTAATAGTAAACCACAAAGATCGCTAAGTACACAAAGGATGAAACATAACACCTGGTGCGCTTCTAGTTCTTCTTTAATTTTTAAAAATAGACAATGGAAAATTTTTCAGCCCAGTGGTTCACCGCTTACTATGTAACCCTGGGAACACTGCTTTTGAGCTACGGTATCTACCTGTTGTTCAAAACAGCAGCCATTAAAGAATTCTTACTCTCCGTGGCGGAGGAAAAAACCCCGCCGGCTGTCTGGAAAACCGTGCTTAAATACCTTCTTTTATTTACCATTCCGGGGCTGATTCTCTCCTTTACCCCCTTTTCCTGGATTGAGCTCCTTTTCTCTCTCTGGTGCCTGATTATTATTTTCACCGCAGGTCAGCTGCTTCTGCTCTGGCCGCAAACTTCACAGGCCATCCGGTCAGCTGAAGATCAGCTCCCCCGGAAAATTCTCTTTGTGGCAGCCAATATGATCTCCATCGGAATCATTCTTTACCTGCTTTGTTATTTGTTGTTCGAACGGATAGGAGCCGTTTGATTAGGGTTCGTAAACAACGAGCCCTGGATATGGATTTGGAAGTTTTAATTCTGGGTCAGGTTCCTGCACATAACATCCCTCCCCCTGCCGAAGGAATCTGCCAAGGGCACCCATATACGTTTGTCTTAGTTCCTTCGAACCTTAAGTATTGTAAACAATTAAATAGCTATGTGTTACTTTGTCTTGATACAAAGTAACCAAAGATCAAGGCTGTGGAGAGCTTTACGGCGTTCACGGCAGCTCCGCTGAAAGCCGGCAATGGTCCATCAGGCTTCATGGGAGTTATCAATTCCCGGCCGGTATGCCGCCTTTCCTCCGCGGATCAGCCAGTTCACTTTTCCCGTAAACCTCTCCAAGGCCGATTTGTCTCTTATACATGAATCAGAGATTGAAAGATCTTTTGGTATATCCAGAGAAACCTTGAAGGTTTAACATCAATAGCCCCCCGGTAAAGGCGCGAAGTAGATGCAACGTAAATGCGAGTATAAAATACCCCGTAAGCGATGAGTTGATTGGAGCGATGAATAATTTCGAAGAGGTTGGCAATAAATATAATTGTGGAGAACTGGTGATGATTTTTTGGCCGGCTGTAGTCGAACATCATCCTGAATAGAATTTCAAGAGCTAATTTTTAAACGGTACAACTTTGGGGGAAAGGGGAGAGTTTTAATTTCCCTCCGTCAGCTGACGAAAACTCTGGAAGATCGCTGATCTTCTCGCTATTTTTTGTTCATGAATATCAAAAAGTGCGGCTACCACGGCCTATATTTTCCGGATCTGAAAATTGCCCTGGATGGATATCATCCGGAGGCGGAATACCTGTTCGTAAGCCATGCTCATGCGGACCATATTCCCCGGAACCGGTACGCAAAAGTGTGGGGAACTGAACCTACCCTGGAGCTGATAAAACTTCGTGGTTTTACAGGTACTGTCCATCCGCTTTCCTTTGGAGAGCCTCTTGCGACCAGCCGGTTTACAGGAATGCTTTACCCTGCAGGCCATATTCTTGGTTCGGCCATGATCTATATTGAATCGGAAGGAAAGTCACTGCTTTATACCGGCGATTACCGTACCCCTCCCTCGCCCGCGTCCGAAGGTTTTTCCGCACCCGAAACTGTTGATATTCTGATCACGGAAGCCACATTCAGCCTGCCGGTTTACAAATGGAAGCCGCACAGCCTGCTTAAAGATGAACTTCAAACTTTTGCCACGGAGGCTTTGCAGGATGGTTTTACACCCGTTTTCCTGGGATATAACCTGGGAAAAGCACAGGAAATTATGCACCTCCTGGCTCCGTTAAAACATCCGGTGATGATTCACGGAGCAGGCTACAATCTCTGCGGAGTTTATGAAAAATACGGGATTGATCTGGGAGATTATTCCACATACGAACGAGAAACCTGCGAAGGGAAAATTCTGGTTGCCCCTGCTTCAGCGCTTTCCAATGGGTTTGCATCGAATGTATCAAAAAAACGAGTTGCGTATTGTTCAGGATGGGCTGCAAATGAATCGCGCCGGACCCAGCTTACGGTGGATAAGCTCATTCCGTTGTCAGACCATTTGGATTTTTTTGAATTGATTGATTTCTGCAAAAAACTCAGGCCTGAAAAAACATACATCACGCATACACCTAACCCGGCTGTTGTTAAACATTACCTGGATAAAGAAGGATTGGAAAGTGAGTTTCTTGAGTTAAAAATGGAAGAAGAGGATGAGGGTGTGTAGAATTCAGGAACCCGTGTGATTTTCAATTCATCACATTTTTAAAACAGCATTATAATTTTTGGCTCTGTTTTGATTTATGTGGGTAAAAGAATAGAACCACATCGTACAGTGTGAAGGCAATGAACGCAACGTTGTGTACTCTGCGAAAACCCGCTGTGTTCGCGGTAGTTTGTTATCCTGTTATGAGCAGGATGATTGAACAATATGAAGAGACCCCTGCTGAATGTTCAACCCCATGCGGGGTTCTCTCTTTTGTTAATTCACTCTTACCCCGAGCTTCGCACGGGGCTATTCATGTTCTATCCCTTCGGGATTGTTGCCTTTGACAATATCTTTTTAAAAATCCTGTGCCTTTTTTGTGCTATAATCCACGTTTTTTTTCCGGGCTGTTAATATCACATCCGGGATTGCTATTGAACATAGGTTAAATAAGTTTATGTTCTTCGTCCGTTGGAGATTTTATTAAGAAGTATAAGTTTATATATCAGTTATTTAATCAAACAAAACTCCGAAGGAGTTAAACACGAATACCTCCGGGTAAAACCCGGGGGCAGCAGTCAACATCATTCATCCCAACCCGAAGGGGTTGAACGGACAAAACAAGGATGGGCACCTATACCTCGTTTCTACATTCAGATTCTTTTATAAACAGGTGTCAGGGGGTTAAAATTATTTCCTGGTTAATTTAAATTTCAGAGTATCGGGCAGGCTGCCCGATGTACATTGTATCACAACCTCAGAATCTGGAAGTTACCAGATCTGAATTTTTACCTTAAATAGACATGCCCGATACGTTCAAAAACTTATGCCATACCATTCAGAAGATTCGTGAAACACGCGGATCTAACGGTAAAATATCTCTGTGCGCCAATTATTTCCGCTCGCTCGGGAATGATGATAATTTACATCTTGCCGCCCGTTTTATTGGTGAAGGAGCTTTTGAAAATACCAGCGGAAAACGTGCCTCCGTTGGAAGCCGGACCAGCGGACTGGCCGCGGCGGCATTTTGTGAGATTGATTATGATCTTGTCTTTAAACCCTGCCGTACCGCAACAGGCAGCAACTCTGAAACCATAGAACGGCTGATGGATAATATTCCGGAAGCCAGGGAAAAAAGAAATCCCCAGCCGCTGTCACTTCAGGAAATCAGCCGCCAATTTGATAAACTGTATTTAGCCAAAACCCGCACTCAAAAAGAAGCCGTCCTTTGGGTAACCTGGCAGAAGATGTCGCCGCTGGAGATCAAATATTTCATCCGCATGCTGGGACAGGGGTCGTTACGGATCGGGTTTGAATCGCGAAGTGTTGCCGCTTCTGTTGCGAAAGCTTTTGGCCATCCTCAAAAAGATGTTCATTATGCCCACATGATCACTGGCAGTTTGGGTAAAACCGCAGTTCTGGCAAAACATCACCGGCTGGATGAAGCTCTTTTCAAACTGTTCCATCCTCTCTCATTTATGCTGGCTTCGCCGATCGAAAGCCGGATGGTAAACGATCTCAGCGCCTATATTGCCGAGGAAAAATTTGATGGAATGCGGGCACAGGTTCATGCTGCCGGTGAGCGCGTGGTTATTTTCTCACGGGATTTAAATGATATTACTCAGTCTTTTCCCGATGTGCAGCATTTTTTTCAAAGCCGGGCCCTTCAGCCCACGGTTTTTGACGGGGAAATTTGTGTATTTAAAGAGAACACCATCCTTCCGTTCCAGCTTCTGCAAAAACGGATGGGTATCAAAAAACCGGGAAAAAAAATCCTGGAGAAGTATCCTGTTTTATTTGTAGCATATGACCTCCTTTTTTGTGACAATGCACCTGTTTTTGATCTTACGCTCACTCAGCGAAGAAAGAAGCTCGAAAAAGTTGCAGACAAATATCATATCCCTGTCACCACTCAATTTGATATAAAAAACGAAGCAGAGCTGAAAAAATGTTTCGACCGTGCCCTGAAACACGGGAATGAAGGACTTATGCTGAAGCAAAAAGAGAGCCCGTACGAATACGGACAGCGGAAAAAGTCGTGGCTCAAGGTTAAAAAGCCGGGTGGCTCTATCGATACTATTATGATGTATGCCCATGCGGGAAGCGGCAAACGCGGCGGCACCTATTCAGACTTTACCTTTGGCATTTCCGTTAAAGAGGACGAACGGTATGAAGAAGAATTTATACCCATTGGAAAAGCTTATGGCGGATATACAGATGCTGAACTTCAGAAACTGAACCGAGAAATTAAAAAACTTGCAGTAGAAAAATACGGCCCTACTCTTGGACTGCTGCCCCGGCTTGTGGTTGAAATTGAATTCGATGACATCCAGGTAAACAATCGCACCAAAGCCGGTTATACTTTACGGCTGCCCCGGTTTAAAGCTATCCGGTGGGACCTGGGACCCGCTGATGTGGATACACTGGAAACTGTGGAACAGCTGTACAAAGCCCGCATCAAAAAAGAGAGGCTTGCACAATCGGAGAACCCCTCTTTCGTTTATAATAATCCGGAACATCCCTGTAGGAAAATTTTAATTATGTAAAAAGCCTGCTCTGTAATAATTTACACCCGGAAATATGCTTTAGGGAATCACCTGATGATGGGCAGAAGGCCTTCGGAACTGTTCTTGCAGAAGCTGCCAGTGGTGAAAAAGCCATACAGCCGGACCGGGTAATTTCACCTGAGTTCGATTCTAAATCAGTGCGAAAAACACTCCCCTCCTGTGTAAGTGTATTAAAGTGGACATGGGTAACAGGTGTTCGGGGACATAGGTTACACATTTTAATCGAACTGAGGTTTTAAAATTAAAAAAATTAGTAATACCCATCGTTTTTTTCTAAAATTTCCGGTATCGGTTACTACCTGCAGGCGAGTTTTAACATCATTGGTAGATTTTCAGTCTGAATAGTATATCATAAATGAAACTTTTTTAAGTTAACTTATGGCTGAAAAAAATTCAGGCCATCAGCTGTTATAAATATGTCTGAGATTGAATCCTTATTCCATACCTTAATTTCATCCATAAATGAGGGTTTTTGCATCGTTGAAGTCCTTTTTGATAAGGATGATACACCTGTTGATTACCGTTTTTTAGAAACAAATCCATCTTTTAAAAAACAAACAGGTATTGATGCAGATAAAGCAAAAGACAAAACTGTATATGAACTGTTTCCGGAGAAATCACGCCAATGGTTTAAAATATTTAGTGAGGTTGCCCTGAAGGGTGAAGCAATTCATTTCGAAGATTTCTCTGAATTAACGAATCGCCTGTACAATGCTTATGCATTTCGGATTGGTGCCCCGGAAAAAAGAAAAGTGGGGGTCATTTTCAAAGACACCCGTGAAAATTCCAGTTCATTACTTAATGCTATCATTAAAGGCTCGGATGATGCCATCCTCAGTAAAAATCCTGAAGGAATTATTACAAGCTGGAATAAAAGTGCAGAACACATATTTAAGTATACAGCTCAGGAAGCCATCGGAAAATCTGTGACGATGCTCATCCCGGACCACCGGATTGATGAAGAAAAAACTATTCTGGAACGGGTTAAAAGCGGCGAACATGTTGATCATTTTGAAACCGAAAGATTGTGTAAAGACGGCTCACTGGTGAATATATCTCTGACTATTTCACCTATCCGGGATTCAACCGGTCAAATTGTGGGCTCTTCTGAGATTGCACAGAATGTTACCGAACGAAAAAAAAACGGGCAGGAACACGAGACACTGCTTCGTGAGATACAAACTGAACGTGAACGCCTCGCTGATATTTTCCAGCATGCTCCGTCGTTCATGTGTGTTCTGAATGGACCGGATCACATATTTGAACGGGCAAATGAGTTGTTCTTCCGGTTAATGGGCAAACGGGATATAATCGGAAAACCAGTCCTGAAAGCCGTTCCGGAAGCTGCAGAACAGGGATTTGTTGATCTGCTGGATCAGGTTTACCTGACGGGGGAGACGTACACCGGTACCAGTGTCCCTATCAGGCTTCACAGGAACTCAGGACATAAAGATGTTCCCGAAGAGAAATACCTGAATTTTGTTTATCAGCCAATCCGTAATTCTGATAATATTATAGATGGTATTTTTGTGCAGGGAGTGGATCTGACTGAGCAAAAAAGGGCTGAAGAAAAGCTGAGATCTCTGAATAGAACGCTCAAAGAGAAAAACGGCACCCTATTGACTTACCAGGAAAAATTACAATTCCTGATATCTCAATTGAACAGGGCAGAAGAACAGGAACGTCATCGCCTCGCTGCTGAATTGCATGATAATCTGGGCCAGATTCTTACCATCGGTAAGATGAAGATCGATCGGCTGCTGAAAAATAATGATGTAGAAGAAAACGGAATAAATGAGCTTTCTGAGTTGATAAACCAGGCTATCCGTTATACCCGAGAGCTGATGTCGGACCTGAAACCGCCACCATCTCTCCAGCAGGAAAGCCTCAGAAAAACCATGCAATGGCTCGCGGATAAAATGGAGACCTATAACCTTGAAGTAACTATTGAAGATGACGAACAGATCATACCTCTTAGTCAAGAAATACAAACTTTTCTTACTCAGTGTGTCCGGGAATTACTTTTTAATGTGGTAAAACATTCCGGGGTAAAAAAAGCTCATGTTATACTTTCACACCAGGAAAACCAGGTACAGGTTACAGTTAAAGATGAAGGGGGCGGCTTTGTTCCTGAAGAAGAAAAACCGAGCCCCGGCAAAGAAGGAAATTTTGGGCTGTTTAATATTATGGAACGAATAAATTTATTAAACGGCAGTTTTCAAATACATTCTGCCCCCGGAGAGGGCACAACAGCTATCCTTAAAGTACCGCTGATCGCAAAAGAAACAGAACGATATAGCAAAGCTCCTGAGATGGCAATACCGGATACAGAAGTACAGGCTAATAAAAGTATTTCTCTCCCGGCTGGCGGACAACACCAGAGTAAAACCGATTCAAAAATCAGAATTCTTCTGGTGGATGATCACCAGATGATGCGGGTAGGGCTACGACGAATAATAGAAGAGCAAAAGGATTTATCAATCATAGCTGAAGCTTCAAATGGTGCAGAAGCCGTTAACCTGGCTTTGCAAATCTCACCTGATGTGCTTGTAATGGATGTTAATATGCCGAAAATGAATGGTATTCAGGCTACAAAAAGAATTGTATCGGAAAACAGCAATATCCGTGTTATCGGTTTATCCCTGCATGACAACAAAAATGTTGCCCTTTCTATGAAACGTGCCGGGGCTTCATCATTTCTAACTAAAACGGAAGCTTTTGAAACTTTATGTGCTACTATCAGAAGAGAGGCCAGGCTAAATGTAGTTCCAGCTCAATGATTTCTCTTTATCCAAAAGTACAGTCCTTTCATTATATCTGCTTTTTTTAATAAAGGGTTCTCATATAGGAATGAAACTCTTTCCGTGAACATTAGTATTACTTTCATACAGTGCTTTAGATAAAATAATTTTCACACCCTTAATAAGGGGCTCTTTTTGCTGTTACATAATTTGGAGAGATTATGATTTACAACGAAACAAATACACCTGCCCATAAAGGTACAGATTCTGTAAAACGTTCAGGCAGGCATTTTTTACCGGCAGTATTTTTGGAAAATAATCTCAGAAACGGACCACCTGACATGATTTATACCCAGGAAAATAATCCAAAAGCTATACATATGAATTTCATCAAAGGAGTAAACTTCTATTCCATAGTATCAGAACCCCCCGATGATTTTTCGGGGCTGACAGATACTTCCGAAGCAAGTCAGCCTCAGCAAACCGAACAAAATGAAAAAATTACAGTTTTGCTTGCAGATGATCACAGGATGATGCGCGAGGGGCTTCGTAAAATTATCGAAGAGGAAAAAGATTTATTAATTATCGGGGAGGCAGCCGATGGTGAAGAAGCCATAAAAATGGCCCTTGACATCTCCCCGGATGTTATAGTAATGGATGTAAATATGCCTGGAATGAGTGGAATACAGGCCACCCGAAAGATTATATCTGAAAATAAGAATGCCCGGATTATCGGGTTATCTCTTTATGATAACCAGGATGTGGCCCAATCCATGAAAAGCGCAGGAGCATCCGCCTATCTTACCAAAACTGACGCTATTGAAACTTTATGCACAACCATCCGGAACGAAGCCAAAATCAAGGGAAATAATACTGATTAACAGGTACGGCATCTCAGGCCTGCTCATTTGCCCTGTTCCCGGTATTTGTTACGCAGGAAGTTTCCTGATTATTGAATTCGCCCCCTTTGAGACGCTTGCTGACGTACAGTCATTTTTTTGATCTCAGGTTGTAGCAGAATACTATTCATCTGAAGCCTGAAAATTTTTCTTAAAAATTATCTGCCTGTTCATCACTCAATAAGAAGGAGGCAAAGATAAACGTTTATGAGATGTACGAGGATTTGGCTCGTGTAATCTTACTTGAAATTTATGACAGAGAAGAAACAAGGTCGTGAATACCCTGAAATTATACCGCATGAAGTTGAATCCCAATCCGAAAAAAAGACGGCAAAAAGTTCAACCAGATCAAACCGGCAGAAGTTGTATGAGGCCATTATCTCCGACACATCCGATTATGTTTGTGTTTTTGATCTCAGTTTTCGCATCACTTACCTGAATGATGCTTTATTGAAAAAGTGGGAGCTCACTGTAGATGAAGCTATTGGCAGGAATCTGCCTGAGATAGGCTATGAGCAATGGCAGGTGGAAAGGCTTGAGCAGGAGATGGCCCGGGTTGTTGCCGGGAAAAAACCTGTTCGTGGCGAAATACCCTATGAACATAACAAACTGGGACCGAGAGTTTATCAATACAATTTCATACCTGTGTTTAATAACATGAAAAAGGTGGAGTTTGTTGCCGGTATTTCAAAAGACATCACCCAACACAGGCAGGGTGAAAGAAGTGAAAGAAAATATCAATCTCTTTTCGAGTCGATTGATGAAGGATTTTGCATTATAGAAATGATTTTCGATGATAATAACAAACCGGTTGATTATCGTTTTCGGGAAACCAATCCTTCATTTGAAAAACAAACAGGCCTGAAAAATGCCGAAGGTAAACGAATGCGCGAATTGAGGCCGCAACATGATGAACACTGGTTTAAAATTTTCGGAACCGTTGCCCTGACGGGAAAACCGATTCGTTTTGAAAATTCTGTTGATTCATTAGACCGCTGGTATAGTGTGTACGCTTTTCGCTTTGGAGAACCGGAAGACAGGAAAATAGCCGTACTGTTTAAGAATATTACCGAACGGAAACAGAACGAACATAACAATGCTTTACTTAGCGCCATTGTAGGTAATTCTGATGATGCCATTATCAGCAAAAACCTGAATGGCATCATTACAAGCTGGAATACAGGGGCTGAACGAATGTTTGGTTACCCGGCTCAGGAAACCATCGGCCGGCCTGTAACTATTCTTATTCCGCCAGAAAGGTTAACCGAAGAGAATGAAATTCTTGAGCGGTTAAAAAATGGGGAACGGGTAGAACATTTTGAAACTATCCGCCTTCATAAGAAGGGAACACCCGTGGATGTGTCTCTGACTGTTTCACCCATCAGAGATGCCAAAGGTGAAATATCAGGAGCATCAAAAATAGCACGTAATATATCTCATCAAAAACAGACAGAAGCAAAACTTCAGGCATTAAATGATACCCTTGAAGAACGGGTGAATAAACGAACCGCGACTCTGCTGGCCTATCAGAAAAAATTGCGGTCACTGGTATCAGAATTAAGCGCGGCGGAAGAACATGAAAGACAGCGCCTTGCCTCCGAATTGCATGATAATCTCGGACAAACTCTGGCTATCGGCAAAATGAAACTGGATCAGCTGCAAAAGAACCTGGCCTCCGGCGGGAATCATTCCACAGACGGGGTGGCAGAACTGATGGACGAGGCCATCCGCTATACCAGAGAACTGATGTCGGACCTTAAACCGCCGCCTACGCTCAATAAAGGGAACCTGAAAGAAGTGTTGGCCTGGGTTGTATATAAAATGAAAAAATATGATCTGGATGTAACTATTGATGATGATGAACATCCCAAACCACTCAGCGAGGAGGTGCTTACCACAGTACGGCTTTGTGTAAGGGAATTATTATTTAATGTGGTGAAACATGCCGGGGTAAATTATGCCCATATTTCACTCTCACGCCGTGGTGAACAGGTACAGATTGTTATAGAAGATAAAGGAAAAGGATTTGATCCGGATAAGACAAAAATAACTCCGGGCGAAGAAGGTGGTTTCGGACTTTTTAATATCTCTGAGCGTATTGACCTTCTTGGGGGCAGCCTTAAAATTATTTCAAATTCCGGCAAAGGCACAAAAGCAGTTCTTCTGGTGCCTTTAAAAGGTAAACAAGCTGAATTCAAAATACCGGAGTCACCTCGTATTCTCAGCCAGGAGAATAATACATCTGCTACTCTTGCACCCGCCGACTCACAGAAAGATTCCAGGATCAGGGTGCTGCTGGTTGATGATCACAAAATGATGCGTGAAGGCTTACGAAAAATTATTGAAGAAGAGGAAGACCTGGTTGTTGTGGCTGAAGCATCTGACGGAAAAGAGGCTGTCAAAATGACTAATGAAATTTCTCCGGATGTTATTGTTATGGATGTAAACATGCCAATCATGAATGGTATAGAAGCCACACGTACAATTGTATCAGATAACCCAGACGTACGTATTATAGGCTTGTCTCTGCATGACAGCAAGAATGTTGCAAAGGCCATGAAAAAAGCAGGGGCATCAGCATACCTGACAAAAACAGAAGCTGTTGAAGCTTTATGCAAAACAATTCGGGCAGATGGAAATATCACAGACAGTCAGCCAGGTTAGGGCCATCTCAACGGAGGCATTAGACGGATGCCACCCTGGGATTCTTCGCTATCACGGAAAAACGCCGTGAGGCTCTGAATGACAGTCAGCTCCTGTTTTTTTACTAAAAAAACCTGCCTGAAAAAGTGCCGGTTGGATTTTATCAAATCGTTACCTATTCTGAGAAGTGCTTGTATTTCATTCAGATTACCTGCGTTTATGGCATCATATTAAACCAGTTTAATTCCTGGTTCAGGCTCTCGTGTTCAACTTATCCTGTTGTTCTTTCGCTCTCATGCATGAAAATAAATGTAACATATCCATTCAGCAGTTAAAGTCGGGTGACGAGCAGGCGTATGAAAAAATTTATCTTTTCTACCATAAAAGACTATACAGTTTTGCCTTTAAATATTTGAAGAGCAAAGAGCTTGCAGAAGATGCCGTCCATGATACGTTCATCAAACTTTGGGAGCACCGGCAAAATATTACGACCAGCATAAAAGGTTTTTTATTTACTTCGGTAAGAAATCATGTTATGAACATGATCCGAAATAACCGGAAAAAAGTGCTTAAGCATATCCAGCTTGAAAATCAGAAAACACCCCGGCTAAATAAAACCGATGAGAAAATTCTTTACTCGGAATATCAAAAAATACTGGCCCGTGGCCTGAATGAATTACCAGATGGGAAAAAAGAGATATTCAAACTGAAATCAGTTCAGGGATTAACCAACCAGGAAATCGCCGACAAACTGGATATATCAATTCATACTGTGAAATCGCAGTATTACCAGGCTTCAAAGTTCATCAGAGAATATCTTGACAAGCACGCGGATATCAGGATGAAAGAACCCGGCAGCGGGTGAAAACCCATTTTTGAATGATGATTTTTGAAGCGGCTTTTCTGCGCATAAACCAAGCTTATTAATTACGATCCCCACGTTGTGACTACTGTGGTAGGATAAACGAATCAACGGCGAAGCAAATGTGGATTGCAGATATTTGATATCCGATTTTTGATTTCATGTCGATCCCTGAATTAGCTTGACCTGATTATAGTTTATTAGTTCAGATAAAGTG
>JBBEBD010000008.1:0-3578 GCA_040882525.1 Balneolaceae bacterium
GAGCCAACGGAATATTTTGTTGAGGCACTGGCGGGTTTCGGTTCGAAACTGGGTATGATTTTTCTGCAGATGCGGGATAATTTCAAACCGAAATACATGGACAGGGTTCAGCAGTATCTGGAGCTTTTCCCCGAAAAGGTCCCTCTTGCCATAGAGTTGCGTAATGAGGAATGGTTTGCAGATCAGCAGGTGTTTGATGAGTATTCGCGGCTTCTGAAAGAGCACAACCGCGCCAACATCATAGTGGATACCGCCGGCCGTCGCGACCTGCTCCACATGCGCCTCACCAGCGATTCTGCATTTGTACGGTATGTGGGGGCCAATCACGAAACAGATTACACCCGGCTGGATGACTGGGTGGAGCGGATCGTGGAGTGGCGCCGGCAGGGCCTCAAAAACCTCTATTTTTTCGTACACCAGAATGAAGAACTGGAATCTCCCCTTCTGTCGGCCTATTTTATCAAAAGTTTGAATGACGCAGCCGGAACAAATCTGAAAGTACCGCAGATTGGGGATAATACGCTGGGGCTATAGAACAGAAGAACCGATGAACTGACGAACGGTTGAACAGAAGAACTATTGAACTGTTACTCTTGGCGGGTTAGACAAAGCCTGATTCGATGGAAAAATTTAATACCCGCCCCTTTGAAATAAACGCCTTGTCGTCCTGAGCGAAACAAGGCGAACGGATGTGAGCCGCAGTGAAGTCGAAGGATCTCCCTGTTCTGAAAGGGGGTTAATAAAAAACCGAAACAAAATACCGGTTTCGTCAACACCCCCCGCCGCCGGTGAAGTGGAAGATCCGATGGAATTTAATTAACATAAGTTTTCCAATAGGATCCCTTTTCGGCCTTGGAGAGGTTTGCGGGGAAAGTGAACCTCTCCACAGCCTTGTTTTTTTGGTTATCCCGATTGGTTTGCATCGGGACCAAAAGTAGCACCCGGATAGTCGCTTTTGATAAAAATTGCGGTTAACCCCTTCGTTTTTACTCACTGTCCTTTACACATTCCCCGCCTTGGGGTTTGGTTTTTTGGACCTTTTTAACCCCGGGCGGCAGCCGCTTCGCGGCTTTACCCGGGGCTGTGTGCTTCCGCCCCTTCAGGGCTTGGATCGGATCAATTCATTGGGGAATATACCCACCCCTGAAATTACGGCATCCTCCTATCAGTCCTGGAAAGGTTTACGGAGCAAGTGAACCAGGCAGAACCCTGTTTACTGTTTACTGTTTATTGACACACTGTTCACTGCCCCAACCCGGCCTTTGAAGCATTTACGGGGAAAGTGAACCAGGCTGATCCGCGAAAGACCCTTCGACTTCACTACGGCTCCCATACGGTCGCCTGCATTGCGCTCAGGATACACGTTCTCGTCACGTTGAGCGCAGTCCCGATGTTTTTTATCGGGCCGAAGTCGAAACGGCCGGCGTTCAGCAGATCAGCCGTGAACGCCGTAAATGTTTCCCAGCCTTGACCTTTTGATTACTTTTGGGTCAAGCCAAAAGTAATACCCGGATAATCGCTTTTGATTAAAATTACGGATCTTCCCCTTCGTATTTACTCACTGCCCTTTACACACCCCTCGCCTTGGGGCTGATTTGTGGGGTCTTTATACCCCGGACGGCACCGCTGCCGCGGTTTGTCCGGGGCTACTTTCTGCCGTCCCTCGCGGGACTCGGATTTGGTCATTTAATTTGTGAATAAACCCACGCCTGAATATCGAACTGAAGAGTTATAATTACACCCCCAAAACATTCCCTGATAAGAATCAGGTGTCATTTAAATGATTCAGAAATTTTTAGTGAGTCCTCCTTCCTTGTCACGCTTCTTTTGGCGTGATAGGGAAGGAGACAGAGGATGGGTATGCATTATTGCAGAACCTTCTCCCTGCCCGGTACGGCGGCCGGGCGGCCGGTTTTGCTTTCGTACCCATCCAGAACAATCCTCATCATCTGTTCCGGCGTAAACGTTCCGGAATTAATGACCAGGTCGTAACCGGAAGAGGCGGATACATCTTTATAGAAATTCCGTTCGATAAATTCGGCCCGTTCGGTATCTTTCCGGTCGATGATACGGCGGGCTTCAAAACGTTTCAGGTTCATCCGTTCGGCATAAAGGGCAATTCTTTTATCGTAGGGGCAGACCACCCGGACGTGAAAAGACAAAGGATTCCGGCAGATATAGTTTGCACCCCTGCCAACAATGATACTGCTGCCGTGCTCTTCGATAGTTTTTACCACACGAACCAGGGATCGCAGGTAATTCTCATTGGTATGGATATTTTGCAGGTAACCGGCAACGGTATTCTCTACCATCTGCTGGCTTCGCTCATCCAGTGTCTCCAGGAATTTTTGATCGCTGCCCAGTTCTTTGGAGATCGCCTGTAACAGCTCTTTATCCCAAACTTTGAAATCCAGTTTTTCACCCAATAATTCAGCCAGAGCGGCACCCTGTGCCCCGAATTCCCGTGATACAGTAATAACCGGGAACCTGTTTATGCTGGGTATGGATATTCTTGTTTGGGTACTCTGGCGCTTCCACGCTTTTATCTGATTTTCAATGATCCGGGAAATTTTTTTAGCCATAACGGGATAAGTTCTGTAGTAAAAACTATTTCTTTATGAACAGTATATATTTTAAAAAAATTGCAAAACCACAAGTTTCACTTAATAAAATAATGTAAAATACCCGTGTAGCAGAAGAGAGTTCAGATTTAAACTCAACATCGGAAGGCAAAGAGCAAAGGGCAAAGAGCCCCATTCGCAATGCTCCCATGCCTGAACTATTTTTTAGCAATTCCAGCCCACTGCCCTTTGCTCCTTGCTCCTTGCTCCTTGCCTTTCCAACCTTTTATACCTTAATTCTTGTTTTAACTAAAAGTAAACGTTATGGTAAAATTCCGATTCCAGGATTTAAAAATATGGCAGCTTGCCGTTGAAATTGCGGATAAATTGTTTGATATAGCTGACAGATTAGAACAAAAAAAGCTTTTTCGTTTTGCAGATCAGATAAGAGGCGCCGGACTGAGCATGTCTAACAATATTGCAGAAGGATCAGGTTCAGTTTCTAATAAAGTATTTACGCGGTATTTAAACATAGCCAGGAACTCCACATTTGAGAATGCCAACATAGTCATTGTGTTAAACATGAGAAGCCTGGTTACAGAAGAAGAGAAAGAAGATCTGCTATACTCTCTCGATAAACTATGCAGGATGATCACAAACTTTAAAAAAACCCTGTAAATCCATACCGCAAGAGCATAGCGAAAGGCCCTATTCCTTTTGCCGTTCAAGAAGAAACAAGAATGCGTTAAAGGCTACCCCCCGAGCTTCAAATTTTGGAACAACCAATAAATTCGAGGGGATTCATACCGCTGTGCAAAACATCGTGCACAACCCCCGGGATGATGTTCTATGCTTTTTTATAGATCCGGGCCGGGATGAATGTTGTTTCGTATTTTCGCTGTTACAAATATACGGCTCCATCCGGAGCCGGTACCAACGCAATGATCACCAACTTTAAAATACCCTGTGAATAAACTTTGCAAAAGAGCATAACCCTTTGCCCTTTGCCCTTTGCCC
>JBBEBD010000008.1:3678-7869 GCA_040882525.1 Balneolaceae bacterium
CCCTTTGCCCTTTGCCCTTTGCCCCCAGCTCCCTACTCTTTGCCCTTTGCTCCCTGCCCTCTGCCTTTTTAAGAAGTAATCCACCACGTATTCCCGCTCAGATCCTTCACACCGCAAGTCCGCCCATAATCCTGGTCCGATAATTCCATAACAGAGGTTGCCCCCGCATCCAGTGCTTTCTGGTACATTTCGTCTGCCGAATCCACATTGATGTAGAGTCCGGCCGGTTGCGGTTCAAATTCCCCGCCACTCTGGCCTGTCATAATGGTACTGTCACCAATTACAATTTCGGCGTGTATAACCCGGCCGTCATCATCGGTGTGCTTCATCTTTTCTTCAGCACCAAATACCTTTTTTGTGAAATCCAGGAATTGTTCTACATCTTTCAGAATCAGGTAAGGCATGACTGTATTATAGTATTCAGGATTAGTGGATTTTGTTGCCATAGCTTATTTTATTGAATTCTGGTTATGGAGAAGAATATGTTGTAAAATATGATATTGTTATTTGAAATGTATTTTTATATAGCGCTGAGTTAAGATTTAAACCATGGAAAAATATATACACTTTATCATTATTTCATTACTGTTTTGCCTGTACGCGGTTCAGGCAGATGCCACGGATCTGCTCAGCGGCCCGATGGTAGGGCATACTACCTCATCTTCGGCCACCATTTGGGTCGAAACAGATGAACCTGCCCGGGTGCGCGTACATTATTGGGCGGATGCAGGTTCAAACCCCGTGGAAACAGGCATGGCTGAAGGCCGTACTTCAGAAACCGCTCCTCATACCGGCGTCATCACACTGGAGAATCTTGACGGCTTTAATATAATCCACTATGAAATTGAAATTGATGGACGAATTATACGTCCTGAAACTCCCCAGGTTTTTACCCTGCCTCCCGGACAGGAGGAAAATGACGGGGCAGCGAATTTCTCCTTTGCTTTTGCTTCCTGCATGGCTCCTGTCAGCGAGCCAAGCCAGCCGGTCTGGGCGCAGGCGAGTTTATACCGCCCGGATTTTCTCATGATGATCGGCGACAATAATTATATGCCAAATCATCCCGGAGCCTATGAAACATCTGAAGAAACAGTGAGTCATGTCATGGCCCGTACCCACCGTTCCCTGCGGGATATTTACAATCTTCGTACGCTGCTGGCCACCACTCCCACATATTCTATCTGGGACGATCACGATTATGGCCCGAACGATTCAGACAGTTCATTTCGCTGGCGCGACCTGAGCCTGGATATGTTCAACCGCTACTGGGCAAATCCCGGTGCCGGTACTGAAGACACACCCGGTATTTTCTACTCTTTCCGTGTCTCTGATGTTGAATTCTTTATGCTGGACGACAGGTATCACCGCGATCCGGAATATAGCACAATGCTTGGTGAGGGACAGCTGGAATGGCTTAAGAACGGGATGGCACAGAGTACGGCTACGTTTAAAGTGATCGTCAACGGCCATGTTATGCTGGCCGATAAACTCAACAATTCCGAATACTGGACGCGGTACGGCAACGAACGGGATGATTTTCTGGACTGGATGCATGAAGAAGAAATAGACGGAGTTTTTTTCCTCTCAGGTGACTGGCATGTAGGATCCCTGATCAGACTGGATTACTCAAGAGAAGGTTATCCGCTGTATGAACTGATCAGCTCGAACTCAGGACGTCCCGGTCTGAACCCTTTGATTACCCGCAACCGTGACCGGCAGGTAAGCGGCCACAACCGGTCATTCTCCGGACCCATCGTCAATGATGTGCGGGAATTTAACTTTGGCATGGTAACATTCTCTGGTGAACCGGGAAATCGTACGGCCACTCTCCAGGTCATCGATTACCTGGGCGAGGTACGGATTGAACATGTATTAACCGAGCAGGATCTTTCACACGGCAGGTAGAAATCTTACCGATGTGTTTATTGACCATGGGCAACAGAGCCACTAACCCGGACTGCGGCAGAAACTTCGCATTTTGATAGGTTATAAAATCATTTTTTTTACTACGGCGGCATAGAGATAATTGATCGTAAACCGGACTCTGGCAGGAGCCCGGAAAGCACGGGCACTCTGCCAGGTCCTTTTTTTAAACCTGTACTTTCGGTACAGCTGTATTTTTGATTCTCATTTTCAAAAGAAAATATAGCCCCGAAACCCCCATAACAAACTGTGCAATTCCGGTTGTTTCAAACAGGAAATTATTGGGCATTTCATACATGGGCGGCGGAAACAACTGTGCGAACAATTCCGGGGAAATACCACCGAAATAAAGAATATTCTTTACAAGGTGATTGTATCCTCCTTCATACAAGCCGATCACACCGATGGGAAATACAATTGCCATAGTTATAAAGAGCCGGTAGAGAATTTTTCCCTTTTTCGTTTCCCTGTGCTTCTGATAAAACCGGAATGTGAGGTACAATACTAAAATAACGGGAACCGCAATAAGAGTAACATGAAGCCGGAATGGTTCATCATAAATGAAAGCTCCATATGCGTGGTGAATCAATGTCAGCACCATGGTGCCAACCGATGCAGCAAAGAACGATTTAATTGTTTTATTCATGATTTTGGATAGTGTTTTGTTATGATCTATCCAGAATGTAGGAGTCTGATTCCGCTTTCTATTGTAAATATTTTACCTGCTTTCATCTGAATACATAATCCGGGGACAGGTACTCCCCGTTTCAAGGTATTCGCGGGGACTCATTCCCGAAAAACTCCTGAATTCTTTGATAAAATGCGCCTGATCATAAAATCCATAACGGTAAGCAATGTCAGGCCAGTTAATCTTTCCTGTTGTTGTCTGAATGTAATTAACCACGGCTGTAAACCGCCTGATCCGCTGAAAAAACTTCGGGGTTACCCCCATATGTTTTTTAAAAAGATGTATCAGGTGTTTTTGGGAATAACCCGTTTTGTGAGCCAGTTGTGATATTGATTCATGAATGCGGCTGTTCATAAAACAGGTAACCGAATGTGATAAATCAGGAGGTGTAACTCTCTCCAGGAAAAAGTTCATCGTTTTTTGAACAATCTCATGGATGCTTTTAGCAGCAAGAATCTCATTTCTGAGCTCCAGGATAGAACAGTTAAATATCAGCTCAGCCTCCACAACGCTGTTTTTAAGATCCGTTTGTGGAATTTTGGTTAATGTATGAAATCCCCCCGGTTTGAAACGAATACAGAGGGCGGTTTCATTCTGAACCGTCTGGTAACTCAGCTGCTGTTTCAGGACTCCCGAAACCCACGCATTTTTTAAAGAATGCCTGCATCTGCCATGTTTATCTTTCCATAGTCGTCTCTCCTGCCCGTCCAGCTCAATAATCAGTTGTACGGAGCCATCCGGCAAAATAGTTTCTTTTGAATAACCGAGATGATGGCCGTTGCAATACTGAATGCTTTCAATATAAGGCTGCAATGGCCCGGTGGGTTTGAAAGCTCTGACATTCACCTGTTTTTCCAGAAGCAGTGAAAGTTCATGTCTCATATTCTGAACTCTCTTGTCCGGCTGGTTATCAAGCTGCATTTCAGTGGCTATTTTTTCTTTCTGATACTCTGCAAGCAACCGGTTCACATCTGCATTAAAAAACCCGGCAAGCTGAAATAACTGGTTTTTTTCAGGATATTTTTGCCCGTTTTCAATCCTCTTTAAATGAGCCGGGTCTGTATCCATAAACGCTGCCACATCACCCGGGGAAAATCCCCTGTGACGCCGAAGTTGTCTGAGGTGAGAACCAATGCCCGGCATATCATTTTTTATTTATTTATTTATAAATTTTGGTTTTTAAATCTAGTCTTTACATCTGACCGTTTGCTTACAGGTTCATTTATTAATGTATAAAATTTTTAAGCTCTGTGTTGATTTCGATTCCTAATGATGATGATTGAGAACCATTCCCGGACGGAAGACCCATAATAGCCCAGGCATTCATGCCTGGGGGTTAACAATCACGCAAAGCGAGAGTCCCGGCAGGGACGACCGAATGAATGATGATTTGCCCAGATAGCTGGTTGGGCTTGGGATTGGATTTCTTCGTTGAACTTAAGGGAATTTACTGTCATCATAACAGCGGGGTATGCATAACGCCTGTGGGCCGTGCCATCCGGCACTTTATTTTTGTGAAATGCCATTTTCTAACCTGCATTGACATGCAGGCCTACTCTGTTTCGTCCCTGCCGGGACTG
>JBBEBD010000009.1:0-7697 GCA_040882525.1 Balneolaceae bacterium
TGAAGAGACAGATCGCAAATCTGATATCGCAAAATCTTCAATCGTATATCAAACCAGCGTATCCTTACCTGCCATAACCACATCCCGTGTAACGCCGCTGGAATGACTTTGGCGGGTGAATCGAAACATGGTTATGGGGAATTTTAATACCCGCCCTCTTGCCACATCGCTCCCTGTCTTCCTGAGCGAAGCGGAGCGGAGTCGAAGGATCGCCCTGTTATGGGAAGAGTTTTTTAAAACATCCAGCCATAACAACAGTATAGTTATGCTATTGGTGCGGGGGACTAAACAGGATGCAAACATTCTATATTATAGTCCCTGCTCATGATGCATTTTACCTATCCGCAAACCAATTTTCTGTTTATACCATCTATTGACTAAATCTATTGATGTATGTAACTAATTGATATCCCGTAACTTGAAAGGAATTAAATCAGGCTGCAATTATAATTAATAAACCAAGTGTTTATTTTGTTTATTAGAAAATTCAGCTACTTTAACGGGTGAACATTCAACTAACTATCTGATATTATGACTTATCAACTTCCAAAACTTAACTATGCGTACGATGCCCTGGAACCTTTCATTGACGCCCGGACAATGGAGATTCACCATTCAAAGCATCACCAGGGTTATGTAAATAAATTAAATGCTGCCATTGAAGGAACTGAAATTGAAAACAAATCAATAGAAGAGATCCTCAGTACAGTTTCCTCCCACCCGGATGCTGTCCGGAATAACGGCGGCGGACATTACAATCACAGTTTATTCTGGTCGGTATTAACTCCGGATGGACAGGGTGTTCCGTATGGAGAACCAGGAGGAGCCATTGATCAGGCGTTTGGTTCTTTCGATGCTTTCAAAGAAAATTTCGCAAATGCTGCCGCCACCCGGTTCGGTTCCGGATGGGCATGGCTGATTGTCAATAGAGATGGCGAACCGGAGATTACATCAACCCCAAACCAGGATAATCCTTTAATGGATGTTGCTGATGTACAAGGCACACCGATTCTCGGGCTGGACGTCTGGGAACATGCCTACTACCTCAGCTACCAGAACCGCCGTCCGGATTACATCAGCGCCTTCTGGAATGTGGTTAACTGGGAGGCCGTGGAAGCAAATTATCAAAACGCTCTGAGCTAGAAGAACTTCCCCCCTCTGACCAGTAACCAGGTACCGGATTTTAAAACCGGTCAGGAGGGGTTCTTAAAGAATTAACTTTTAAACTCCTAAAACTATGAAAATCGCAATCCTTTTGGGCAGTGTCCGAATGGGAAGACAAACTCATAAAGCTGCTTACTACTTAGCCGATAAACTGGAAAACCGAAATATAGAGGCCGATCTCCTTGACCTCGCAGAAATTCCTTTACCTGTTATGGGGGGACAGGCAAACGAGACAGAAACAGAAGAAAATATCAGTATTATCAGCTCCCTGCTGAATGATGCAGATGCCCTGATCCTGGTTACCCCCGAATATCATGGAAGTTTCTCGGGAGTATTAAAAAATGCCCTGGATCACTTTACCCCCGAGTTTCGAAAAAAACCAGTTGGCGTGGTTGCCGCTTCGGCGGGCAGAATGGCGGGAATCAACGCCTCCACCCAGCTCCAGCACGTTATTCTGAGCATGGGAGCTTACCCAATGCCACTAAAATTGCTTGTGCCGGGAATTCATGAAGCCTTCGATGAAGAGTTTATACCCCGAAATGAAAAAATTGTCACCTCGGCAGAAAAATTCCTGGATGAATTTATCTGGTTTGCGGAGGCTCTTCATCTTAAGAAAACAGAAGAGGCCGCGGCATGAAATCGAAAATTACAGATGCTTATTTTGAACGAATCGGGTATGAAGGGCCGAAGGCGGCTACCCCGGAGGTTCTAAGAAAGCTCCACGAACTTCATCCGCAATCCATCGCATTTGAAAACCTGAACCCGCTTCTTGGAATACCCGTGCGGCTGGATGCCGAATCCCTTCATCAAAAAATGATAACCGGGGGACGCGGCGGGTACTGTTTTGAACACAATCTGCTGTTTAAACATATGCTCGAAGCATTGGGTTTTAAAGTGCAGGGACTGGCTGCGCGTATTCTCTGGAATGTTCCGGAAGGAACCGTCACACCCCGCGGGCACATGCTGCTCCTGGTTGAAACGGAAGGCACCTATTATATTGCGGATGTCGGGTTCGGAGGATTAACCCTTACATCTCCCCTTTTACTGAAACCCGAAATCGTGCAGAAGACACCGCATGAATCTTACCGGCTGGTCCGCCCCGACGAACAGCATTACATCATGCAGGCACACATCCGCGGTGAGTGGAAATCCCTTTACCAGTTCGACCTGAATGAGCAGTTTTTGCCGGATTACGAGGTAACCAACTGGTATCTTTCAAATAACCCTGAATCGCATTTTGTAACTGGTTTAATTGCTGCCCGTTCGGAAAACGGCCGCAGGTATGCGCTTCGCGGGAATGAACTTTCCATCCACCACCTCAACGGGAAAACCGAAAAACAGGTTTTTAACACGATTCCTGAGTTACGGTATGCACTGGAAAAGAACTTTTTGCTGTTAATAAAACAGCTGCCAGGGCTGGACAAAACGCTGGAACGGCTGGTGGAACAAAAAGAGGCTGCTGAATGACTGACTGCTGGTTGCTGGTTGGCTGGTTGGCTGGTTTGCTGGTTGGCCCGTGCCCAGAACAGGGAGGCCCTTCGACTCCGCGTAACTCCGGTGGAGCAGTCTTTGGCGGGTAAATCGCAGCGTGACGAAAAAACTTGGTTATCAATATCTTTATCAGCCCATTCAAACTGAATCCATATCCAAAAAGAAAAGGGAACACCTTTCCTTTTTTCCGATAAAAAGTAGTGCATTCATAAACGCTTAAAAAAGAGAGAGAGGAAGACCATGAAAAAAGTCATGATGATTCTGCCATTTCTAATAGGAGCAATAACATTTACCACAAGTGCGCAAACAGCATCAGACCGCGCCGGTATTGAAGATGCCTTCGGTATTGGGCCGCGTCTTGGATACTACAACACCCCGGATGCCGATGATGGCAATTTTTACGGAGGGATCCAGGCAAGGCTGAGGATTGGTACCGTGGTTGGTATCGAAGGTGCGGTGGATTATCGTGCCGGACAGGAATATGGGTTTGATGATTATACGGCAACCACACGTTTTGTACCGGTAACCGGTTCGCTGCTTCTTTTTGCTCCCATACATGAAAGTTTTGCCCCCTACGGATTAGCCGGAATTGGTGCTTACTATACCATCTTTGACTATTCTGAGGATGCTTCTGATTTTGGTTTCGATGACAGCAGCAGTTTTAACATGGGTTATCACCTTGGTTTCGGGGCAGAATTCCCTCTTAGCCGAAGTGCAGCCCTGAACGTAGATTACCGGTATCAGTTCCTTAATCCGGATACAGATGATGAATCATTTGAAGACGCGGATTTTAACGGTAGTATTCTGACGGCGGGTATAACGTTCTATTTTAATTAGTTAAAGTGAATTCAATAGAACCTTCGAGCGTCCGCAGGCCCTCGAAGCGTTCGACCGCAACGCTCCCAGACTTGAAGACGCTGCGAGGTTGCTCCAGGAATTAAATAAAGAACACCATGCCGGTATTGTAAATAGATAATAACAGGGGCATGAAATGTGAGTCGGTTTTTACCCCAACCTTCTGACAAACATTTCATGCCCCTTCTTTATTGGCTTGCATAGATTTTCAATTTTTGGAAATCGCACTATTCAGTTTTTTTACTGTCTATCGCGCTGCCGATCACCAGTCCGGCAGCCGCACCAATGATATTTCCGGCCGCCAAACCGGCTTTTACATTGCCATTCAACATGCCATAACCAATTCCAACCGGAATACAGATACTCATGCAGATCACAATGGATCTGTAGAGAGTCCGGTTTTCTTTTAATTTCGAAAACATTCCTGCTTTTGTCTTTATTCTTTAGAATTTACGTTATTAGTTTCTCGCAGCTGCAGAACTCAATACACCTCCAGCAATTCAATCTCATAAATGACGGGAGAATATGGCTTTGCCAGTGGATTTATCTGCCTTTCTTCAACCCAGTCATCACGAAGCTTTTGCGGAATGACCTGAACACTTTTTCCGAAAGCCAGTTTTGAGGGCATAATCAGTTCAGCTGTTTCCCCTTCCTTCATTAAAAGGATTCCGTCTTCCAGGCCTCTCACCAGCTGGTTATTGTTCAGGTAAACACTGATCGGTTCATCTTCTTCACTGCTTTCAATGACGGTTCCATCCAGGTATTTTCTTGTGAAATGAAACTCCACCCGGCTGGTACTGATCGGCCTTTTACCCACTCCCTGTTCGGTCACAACATGATACAGGCCGTTCGGATAAGATTCGGCTTCTACCTCATTCTCTTCGATATAACTGTTGATGATTTCGAGTTCTTCATCAAAAATTTCTTCTTCGGTTTTTAACTCTGTAAGTTCAACATCAATAATAAAGTGAGAGAACATGTCGAACAGATCATCATGTGCATAGTTTCCGAATGCCTGGTAGGATGGAATATAAAATCTGAAGCGTTCGCCCAGTTTCATCTGGTCGATTTCATACATCAGACCTGCAGGATGAAGAGAACTGAAATTTGCGTTATAATTGTTGCTGAAGCGTAACGGGTTTAATGTATCGGTATGGGCTTCAACCTCATATTCTCCCTCCAGGTGGGTCATGGTATAAACAATTCCCACAACATGATCTTCCACCACCTGCTTCCCGTCTTCGTTTTCAACTACTTTTTCGATATATACGCCGGATGACTGCCGTTCTGCATCAATGTTATTTGAACTGATATAGGATTCCAGCATTTCATCAGCCTCCCGGACCTGGCGCTGGTGATCGCTTTCACCTGAATCGAGACAGCCCTGCAGAATAACAGCGGCAGATAAAATAACCAGAGGTAGTATCATTTTTTTCATAATCGATAGTTCATTTTGTTTGGTGTGATTTCTGCTGTTTGTACGAGCTGAAACAACCAAACGCTACAAATGTTCAGGCTTAAATCATTTAAGATTTTTACGTCTGGGTTTTCACCCACCCCCGTCCCCTCCCTATGCCGCAAAAGAACGGCACAAGGAGGGGAGCTTTCTAAAAAAGCTATCAATCTAAATAAATTAGCTTATGTAATGTCTGATTACGGATTTCCTTACAGCCTCCCCAAAGGAGACTTTTCTCTTGCCAGGTTTTAAGCCAATCCCGAAATCTAAAATGTGATTTTTAATTGTATTCCCCCCGTGGTATAGCGGATATTCCGCGATGTAAGATGGCCTGCGGGAATTTTCAGAAAAGGCTCGAACATAATTTGATGCCGGCTCCGGATTTGCTGCTGATACCCCAGGGCAAATGTATAAAGTGCAGCCAGTTCAATTTTACTAAAAGAGGGTTCCGATTCTTTTTGTGACGTCGTCATGGTTACCATTCGGGTCATCGGGCCGATGCCGCTTTCATCATCCTGGAAAACCTGAATAGGCTGATCGTATTCAAAGGTGTAATCATACTCTTCCTTCAAAAAAGCAACGGAAGTAACCCCGGCGGAAAGTGAAATGTTGTTACTGATGTGATAACGAAGGCTAAGCGGAATTTCCAGGTTCACAAGATCGAGCTGCATGTAGGCCAGGTTATCATCAGACGCCAGAGTCTCCGGCTCATCTGTCTCTTTCATCAGGCTGTTACCGGATTCGCCCGCATATTTTAACTGGTTTGAGGAAACAAAAAGTCCTGAACCTGCTGACAGATTTTCGGCAAAATGCCAGTCGGTATAAACACCGCCGCCAAATCCCATGTCAGTCTGCGAATCATGAATATTTATCACAGACGCATAGGCGATACTAAACTCAATCCCCCTTTTTACGTTATCTGATGTAATACGGATATCTCCAACACCTGCATAACGATTGTATGGAGCGGGGCGGATCACCTGCAAAGATTTTCCATTTTCATTGAACTCATCAGCCGCAGGCGTTTGTATCAATTCAACCATTTTATCAGCAATACTGTACCGGGGAACAGCATGTTTTGAAACAGAAACCCTCTCCCCGCCGGATGTAATTGCGGAGAGTTGAACGGTGCGAATTTCATATTTCTGATCCGATGCCCCGCCGGCATATTCCCGCACTGCCAGGGGTTTGGGGGCCGGCTGGTTTTCTGCCTCCGTTAAAGGCTCATATATGTTGTTATCCGGTTGCAAAATTAATACATCTTCCGTTATCAGAACCACCGGTTCAGGCAGTTCGGAATTCGTCCATGCAAATGCAAAAGTGAGCACAACCAGTAGTGAAGCGGCTACACGCAAGATAATTTTCCGGTTCCTGAGGCCGTCTTGTTTCTGCTGAAATCTTTCCCAGGCACCGGCTTCATACGGCTCCTCGTATTCATGCAAAACCTGCCGGATATGATTGCTAAAGTTATTTTCAGGTTTTATGATCATGGCCGCCCATCCATAAATTTAATCCTGTACAGTTGCCTCAGTTTTGTTTTTGCCCGTGTCAGGTAGGTCCGGGAAGAGCTTTCCGCTATATCCAGTTTACCTGCAATCTCCCGGTGGCTGTACCCTTCTATTTCGTATAAATTAAAAACGAACCGAAGCAGCTCCGGCAGGTCGTTCAACAGCTGGAAAATCTGCTGCGCATTCAGATCCGATTCAATATTTAGGGGTGACGAAGATTCAATATCATCCAGCCTGACGTGGTACTTATGCCTCCTTTCCGCCCTTTCTTTATCAATAGCCGTATAAACAACTATCTTTCTGAGCCAGGGTTTAAAAGGCTCAGACCTGTTGTATGATTTTATATGCCTGAATACTTTCATAAAACTGTCATTTACAACTTCGGAAGCATCCGCTCTTTTGTTGCAATAAGCCAGGGCTGTGCCTAAGGCATAGCCATAGAATTTTTTGTACAGGTTCTCCCGGCTGGCCTCCCTTTTATTCCGGCAGCCGGCAATTATTTCATACAGGGCTTCCTGCTCCTCACGATTCACACACCCGGAAACCCCGTCAGTGTATTTTTCAAAAATTTTAGGAGCAATATTTTTCTTCACCAGTCTTATTATGGGTATAGCCGGAAAGCACCTGTCAACCTCACCTGAAGTTGATATTTACTTTCTGTACGTATAAGAGATTAGAAACGCTACATGATGAATACACAGAAAGATTTGCCTGTACCTAGTAGCGTTCAGGCAAATTCATCCGTATAGAAGGCAGCCTTGAAACCTGATGAAAATTGTGTGCCCCGAGTGAGAGTTACGGGTACAGTAGTGATTTGATATGCAGGAACCCATAGGTAAAACGCAAGAGATATCATCAGAGTCCGGGAGACAAATGAGCTGCTTAGCGCAGCAACCACACAAAACCAGCCGGTTCTGCCCCCAAGCAGGCCGGCTGGTTCTTACGGGGGAGGGAATATCGAATATCCAACACGCCCCAAAGCCACTTCTGCGGCGTTACACGGAGTTTGATTATGGCGTGGAGACAGATACGCCGCGGTGGTTTAACCACGTCCATGTCACCCTGAGCGAAGGCACGCTTCTTTTGGCGTGCCAAAGTCGAAGGGTCTCCCTGCTCTGGGCAGTTAATTCTTTACAGAATTTCTTTAATAAACTTCTTCCTATAACAAGGAGGTACTGTGATAAATGTCAAGTATACCAACCCATAATTACCTTACTTTTTTA
>JBBEBD010000010.1:0-43894 GCA_040882525.1 Balneolaceae bacterium
CCTTAAATTCCCGATATTCTAACAACTTACATCAATACGTAATTGGAGACGAAGTGAAAGAAAGCATAAAAATTGCATCAGGACAGGGCTTTTGGGGGGATCTGCCGGACGCGCCGGTAAACCAGGTTAAAAAAGGGAAAATCGATTATCTGGTGATGGACTACCTCGCGGAGGTAACGATGTCTATCATGCAGAAGCAGCGGATGCGGAATGAAAATTTCGGCTATGCCCGGGATTTTGTGGATGTTATTGAAGCTACTCTTGAAGAAATCAAAAACGAAGGAGTCAAAGTTATTTCGAATGCCGGCGGGGTGAATCCGCGCGCATGTAAAGATGCAATTATCCAGATGGCTGAAAAGAAAGGATATTCTGGGTTGAAAATTGCGGTGGTTGACGGTGACGATATTTTACCCGGCCTGGATTCGCTGATTGAAAGTGGCCATACCCTGAATAATATGGAAACCGGGGAGCCTATCTCTTCAGTTAAAGAAGATCTGCTGAGCGCGAATGTTTATTTTGGCTGCCGGCCCATAGTCGAAGCCCTTCAAAAAGGCGCGGATATTGTGATTACAGGCAGGGTGACTGATACAGGACTCACTCTGGCCCCGATGGTGTATGAATTCGGATGGAATTTTGATGATTATGATAAAATGTCTACCGGAACTATTGCCGGCCATATTATAGAGTGTGGAGGACAGGCTTCAGGAGGAAATTTTACCGATTGGGAAACTGTGGATAACCTGGCTGAGATTGGTTTCCCTATTATTGAAGCGTATCCCGACGGTACATTTTATGTAACCAAACATGAGAACACCGGCGGGCTGGTTTCAGAGATGACTGTTAAAGAACAGCTGCTGTATGAAATTGGTGATCCCGCCGAATATATTACTCCCGATTGTATTGCAGATTTTACTTCTATCAGGCTTGAGCAGGCCGGAAAAGATCGTGTAAAAGTATGGGGAATTACAGGCAAACCGGCCACACCTACATATAAAATTTCAGCAAGTTATATAGACGGTTATAAAATGTCGTCCACGCTGGTGTACTGCTGGCCGGATGCTGTAAAAAAAGCACAGGCTGCAGCGGATGTTTTAAAAAAACGGGCCGATAATTTAGGTATTCAATTCAGGGATTATAATGCAGAACTGGTGGGGTTAAATGCCTGCAGTGAGGACCCGGGTGTGCTGGAAGCAGATCCGGATGACCGAAACGAAGTACAGCTCAGGATATCTGTGCACGGAGATTCGAAAGAGCAGATAAACCGGTTTGGAAAAGAAATTGCACCATTAATTTTAACAGGGCCTGGCGGGGTCACCGGGTTTGCCGGGGGAAGGCCAAAAGCCAGTGACGTAGTAGCTTACTGGCCTGCTTTGCTGGACAAAGAAGCGGCAAAACCGGTTGTGACTGTTTTTGAACTATAATGCGTTGATGTGCTTTGAGGCTGTCCAAAAAGGTGTCATTCTGAATTTATTTCAGAATCCCCTAATGTTGATTGGGGCAGGAGATGCCGGATCGGGGTCCGGCATGACGAACTATATATAAACATTCTTTTACACACACCTTTTGGACAGTCTCATCAACCTAAAATATCCAAGAAGTAAACAAATTAGTTCTGTAAATTCAGGACTTCTTCGAATCAAATATTAATTAACGATTTTTAAAAGAAGCAATATGGTTATAGGGATTATTGGAGCGGGTTTATCAGGATTAACAGCGGGGCGTCTTCTGGCAAACGCAGGACACGATGTTACAATTCTCGAAAAAAATGAAGGATATGGTGGCAGAATGGCAACCCATCAGGAAGAGAACGCAAAGTTCGATTACGGGTTCTCACATCTAACAGTTCAATCTCCTGAATTCCGTGAATTCACCACCGAACTTCTCGATAAAAACCTGATTCATCCCTGGGGAAAAAAGATCTCTTTCTTTGACGGGGAAAAAGTTATTAAACATAATCCGAATCCTGATCACTATTCCAGGTATGCGGCTGGAAATGGCATGAGTTCCATAGGAAAATATTTAAGCCGCTGGGTTGATACCCGCCGGGAGACAGTGGGCGGTTTAACCTTTATCGGGGCAAACCGGTCTAAAAAAAGGCCATGGATGGTTAACCTTTCAACAAGCGGCTTATTTGAAGCGGATGCTGTTATTATTGCAACACCGGCACCCCAGGCATATGGAATCCTGCAGACTACAATTGATGAAACGGAAACACTGAAAATTGTCCGCAGGATCGATGAAATTCATTACGCGCCGGCATATTCACTGATGGTGAGATATACTGATTTCAACCCCGCCGAATGGGATAGCCTTCTGTGCCAGAATAGTTCAATCAGGTTTATTTCAAACGAATCTTCAAAAAGAGAAGGCCAGGGATATACATTTGTTGTTCATTCAAACGAAACGTTTGCGCGTAAACACCGTAACAGTTCAGCAGATGTAGTTCGGGATGAACTGTTAAAAGAACTCTCTCTGATTCTGGGAGAGCAGGCTTTCTCAACAGACTGGGATAAACTTCATTTCTGGCCCTATAGTCGTGCGGTATCAACTATTGATAAACCTTTTTTTGAACTGGATATTGAAGATGTTCCTCTTGCGTTAACTGGAGACTATTATGAAGGTAATCAGCTCGATCAGGCCTACAGGTCAGGCTATCGTCTGGCAAAACACTGGATTGAAAAATATGGCTGAAGGTGAATGATCTTTTAAAGCTGCCGGTTACTTGCAGCAGGCTGTTAAACCACCAACAAAACTTGTGGATTCGCTCAAAAAACTGAATCGTTATTTAAGAGATTATAAGGGAATCATTTTTCTGGGAGCTCTGTTTTTAACCGCTTCCAATTTTTTCCTCTTGTGGATTCCTGTGCTCATCCGCAGAACGATGGACGAGGTAGAGCTGCTTGGAGAGGAGTATCAGCGGGAATTTTATTCGGTTTTTGAAATTCTTTTTTCAAGTGAAGCGGGTACTATTCTGGCATGGAACTCACTGCTGCTGATTGGTACGGTGGTGATGTATGGTATACTGCTGTTTGCAACCCGTCAGACACTCATTGTAAGCTCCAGGAAAATTGAATTCGATATCCGCAACCGGGTGATGGATAAGTTACTGACACTGCCCCAGCGATATTTTGCCGCAAACTCTACCGGCGAAATTTATGTGCGTGCTACAGAAGATGTTTCCCGGGTCAGAGAATATTTTGGGCCGGTTTTGATGTACACCATTAATACATTTACCCGTGCAGGTTTTATTATTACCATGATGATAATTGTAAATCCGCGGTTAACATTCTGGGCATTAATCCCGCTTCCCTTTTTATCTGCTTTCGCCTACTGGGTAAGTGGTTTTATTAACAAATATCAGATCATTATCCAGGAACAGTATTCCAGGATTGCAGGAAGAGCCCAGGAAACATTCAGCAGTATTCGTTTGATAAAGGCCTACAACCGGGAAGATTATGAACAAAAACGTTTTGAAAAAGAGAGTGAATCATACCGGGTAAAAAAGCTGCGGCTTGACCTGGTTGAATCGCTCTTTCATCCTACACTGAACCTTCTGATAGGTATATCTGTTGTAATTGTGGTATGGCAGGGAGGTAAAATGGTGATAGATGGCTTAATAACTGTAGGGAATATTGCAGAATTTGTAATTTATGTAGCGTATCTGACGTGGCCTGTTGCTTCTTTGGGTTATACAGTCAATACACTGCAAAAATCCCTTGCCTCCTGGGAGCGAATAAATACTGTTTTGAGTGAGGAGATTGCCATAAAAAATGGGAAAAATACAAAAGAGACTGAAGCACCTCCCCGCGGTGAAATCGTATTTGAAAAAGTAAGTTTTAAATATCCCGGCGCTGAAGAATTCGCTCTCAGAAATTTAAATTTTAAAATTGAAGCTGGTTCAAATGTTGCTTTTGTAGGCCGCACCGGGGCAGGCAAAACAAGCCTTGTAAATCTCATTCCCCGGCTGTTCGATCCTGATGAAGGAGCCATATATATTGACGGTAAAAATGTGAAAGAATGGGATGTTGCTCAGCTAAGAAAAGCAATTGGTTACGTTCCCCAGGAAACGTTTCTGTTTTCAAATACTATAAAAGAGAATATTGCTTTTGGAGTGGAGAGTGCTGAAATGAAAGAAATAGAGAAAGCTGCGGAAAGTGCACAGGTTTTGGAGAATATTTTGGAATTTGAGAAAAAATTTGAGACCATAGTAGGAGAACGTGGAATTACTTTGTCTGGTGGACAAAAACAAAGAACAGCTATTGCCAGGGCCTTAATTAAAAAACCGGCTATTGTAATATTAGACGATTCACTCAGTGCGGTGGACACAAAGACTGAAGATGCCATCTTAGAACATTTGAGAAACAGTCTTTCTGATAAAACAACGATCATGATCTCGCACAGGATCTCTACAGTTAAAAACGCGGATACAATTTTTTATATTGAAAACGGTTCAATAGTTGAGATGGGTACACACTACGATTTAGTAGAAAAAGAAGGACGGTATTCACGCATGTATCATAAGCAATTATTAGAACAGGAATTAGCTCAAATATAATAATATACAAACCCGGGTACCTTTTGTTTGAACGGCAAAAGCCCCACAACACATAGCAGGAGAAAACTATGATTATAGTACCTTTAGGTGTCGCTTCTGCCACACCAACTGCAACCCGACATTTATCATCTGTTGCTCTTTGGAGAGAAGGGGATGTTCATCTGTTTGATTGTGGTGAAAACGCACAAATGAGGATGTTGCAAGCAGGCTTAAAACGGTCTAAAATTGAAAATATCTTTATTTCACATTTCGATGTAGATCACTATGCGGGACTGGTGGGTCTTATTTCAACTCTGCAGCTTCAGCGAAGGGAAAAACCGTTAACTTTAGTTGGCCCGAAGGGGATTAAGAAGTTTGTTGAATGGAATTTTAAATTCGCCAATGTTGATCTCAACTTTAAACTGAAATTTGTCGAACTGCAGGAAGATCTTGAATCGGAAAGGGTTGTGGATGAAGATCAGTACTATGTAGAGGCAAGGCCCCTGAACCACACCAAATTTTGTGTCGGCTATCGCTTCCAGGAAAAAGACAGCCCCGGTAAAGTAGATGCCGAAAAAGCAGAAGCCATGGGCATCAGCAAAGATGAAGAGTATAAAGCTTTGAAAGCCGGAGACGACGTTACACTCGAAGATGGAACGGTTGTAAAATCAATAGATATTGTAGGGCACCCGCGGCCCGGAGACAGTTTCGCTTATGTAACAGATACAAAATATTGCCCGAATGCTGTTAAACTGGCCATGAACACCAATATACTTTATCATGAGGCAACTTTTAGTGAAAGCCTGTCTGATAAAGCAGCGGAAACCGGACATTCAACCTCCGAAGATGCCGCGCGTGTTGCCAATGAAGCACAAACCAAGCTTCTGGTAATCGGGCATTTTTCCGCACGATACACAAATCCTTTTGTTCTCCTCAGGGAGGCACGTGCTAAATTTTTCCCCGCGTGGCTTGCAACTGAACTGCGGCCGATTTACACGGATCCTGCACAGGAGAAAGGAATTGTTAAACAGAAAGTTTACATCAAAGAAATTGATGAAAACTCTGACAATAAATCACGCGGTAAGAAATCTGATGATAAGCAGAAACGTTTCCGCAAGAGAAAAAGCTTTAGTGGTAAGAAGCGAAGTTCAGGCAATAACTACAGAAGCAGAGATAGTGATAACTCCTCAAACCGACGGCCAAAACGGACCGAAAGGCGGCCTAAACGGGAATATAGTGACCGTGACCGTAATAACCGTAAGGATCGCGACGAGGGGAATAAACGGCCTACAAAACATATTACACCAAGAACTCCTTTCGACGATTTCGATCGTTTTTAATACACAGGTAACCCGTTGAAAAAGACACAAAATTCTAAAGCCGTCGATTCTGTATTGATTCGGCGGCTTTATTACTTTTTTGAGCCGTACAAGTGGTGGGCTGTTGTCGCTATTGGGTTAACTTTATCCGCCGCATTTCTGGGAACAATCCGGCCGAAATTAACCCAGGTAGCCGTTGATGACTATATCGCTGTTGATGATGTGGAAGGGCTGTTATGGATTATAGCCCTGCTCGGTATGGCATTAATCGGCGAATTTCTCATCCTTGTTCTCAATACATATCTCACAAGGTGGTTTGGGCAGGGGGCGCTTTACAGTTTGCGAAATGCAGTGTTCGAAAAAATTCAATCACTGCATGTCCAGTTTTTTGATAAAAATCCTATCGGAAGGCTCATCACACGAACCACGAGTGATATTGAAGCACTGAGTGAACTTCTTTCCGATGGCATTGTGAATATGATAGGAGATCTCTTTCGGATTTTCTTCATTCTTTACTTTATGCTGATTATGAGCT
This sequence comes from Balneolaceae bacterium, assembly GCA_040882525.1. Lineage (GTDB taxonomy): Bacteria > Bacteroidota > Rhodothermia > Balneolales > Balneolaceae > Rhodohalobacter. The sequence goes on from JBBEBD010000010.1 coordinate 6,389, forward strand.
GGGAACTGACAATCATTGCTGTATTGGTTCTTCCCGTTCTTTTTTATGCCACATTCTGGTTCAAAGGAAAAGTCAGATCAGCATTTTTAGAAGTGAGAGACCAGATTGCCCGGCTGAATTCTTTTGTTCAGGAACATATCAACGGGATGTCTGTAGTGCAGCTTTTCAACCGTGAGGAGAAAGAGAAAGAAGCTTTTAAAGCCATTAATGCGAATCACAGGAAAGCTCACATTCAAACCATTTTCTATTTTTCCATATTCTGGCCTTTGGTTGAAGTTCTGGCGAGTCTTGCCATGGCATTGGTTGTATGGTATGGCGGGGCAAGAGCCCTGATGGATGGAGTAACCTTTGGGGTGCTTCTGGCTTTTATCCAATATGTACGCCAGTTTTTTAACCCGATTCGGGGGTTGTCAGAAAAATACAACACACTTCAGTCGGCACTTGCTTCTTCAGAACGTATTTTTGATGTGCTCGATACACCGAAAGAAGTTCAGGATTCAGGATCATTAAAAAAACTTACGAATGTTACAGGATCCATCGAGTTTAAAAATGTAACCTTTCAATATAATGAAGGAGACGAAGTTATACTTAAGGACGTTTCATTTGCAGCGCCGCCCGGTAAACTGCTTGCCATTGTGGGAGCAACGGGTGCGGGAAAATCTACCATCATTAACCTGCTGATGAGGTATTATGATATTCAGAAAGGAAAAATTCTGCTTGATGGAATGGATATAAAAAATCTTTCGCTTCATGACCTCAGGTCTAACTTCGGACTTGTTTTGCAGGATAATGCACTTTTTTCCGGCTCGGTTCTGGAAAATATTACCCTTGGCAATGAAAAAATATCACGCGAAGATGTGATCAGGGCATCCAAAGAAGTAGAAAGCCATGAGTTCATCAAAAAGCTGCCCGGTGGTTATGATTATGTTCTGCGCGAAAGAGGTGCCTCATTATCTATGGGCCAGCGGCAGCTCATTTGCTTTGTAAGAGCAATGGTTTATAACCCCCGTATTCTGATTCTTGACGAAGCAACATCAAGTGTGGATTCAGAAACCGAGGAACTTGTTGCCCGTGCCTGCGATAAGATGATGAAAGGAAGGACATCTATTGTAATTGCTCACAGGCTTTCTACAATACAGGATGCTGATACTATTCTGGTGATGCACAAAGGTGAAATCCGGGAAACCGGCTCCCATAAAGAACTCATTGCTAAAGAAGGCGGCATCTACAGAAAACTGTATGAACTACAATATAAAGAGCAGGCAGAAGATGCTTCAAAAACACTTGCATGATTGCCTGTAAAAGAAGAATTTTTAACATTCATTAAATTAGAGGAAACAATATGGCTGATCAAAAATCAATCGAAAAAGAGTTAAAAGAAATCATTAAAAAAGAGAAGGAAGCGCTGAATGACGTTTACGGAGATATTCTTCACAGACTAAAAGATGAGCGCGAAAAACTTCAAAAAGAAATCCGAAACGAATATGAAAACGCCAGAACATACGTAAAGAAAAATCCTGAATCAGGAGTTGGCGTGGCATTAGTCGGGGGACTGATTGCCGGCGTAATCATATCTAAATTTCTAAGCAAATAAATTCAAATATGGAGCAATTTCATTTAGATAAGTTACCCACCCTTTTTGAGCGTCTGGATGCGCTCAGGAGGTATCTTTGACTACGATAAACGAAAAGTCCGTATTATAGAATTACAGGAGCAAACCCAGGACCCTTCGTTCTGGGATGATCCTGATACAGCTCAGCAGCTGATGCAGAAACTCGACCATGAAAAAACACTGGTGGGTTTATGGGATGAACTGGATGAGCTGAGAGACAGTATCAATGTTTACAAACAGTTCCTTGAAGAAGGAGAAAAAGTTGAAGAGGATTTGCAAAATGAAATTGCAACATTCCGGAAAAAACTAAGCGATCTTGAGCTTCAGAACATGCTGAGTGGTGAAGATGACCACCGCGATGCTATTCTGACAATCAACCCGGGGGCAGGCGGTACCGAAAGCCAGGACTGGGCGGAAATGATTTTCCGTATGCACACCCGCTGGGCTGAAAGCCATGGTTATAAAGTTTCTGTGGTGGAGTACCAGGAAGGAGAAGTGGCCGGTCTGAAAAGTGCTACAATAGAAGTGAGCGGTCAGAATGCTTACGGTTTTCTTAAATCGGAAAGCGGGGTCCACAGGCTGGTTCGTATTTCTCCATTCGACAGCAACTCCCGCCGGCATACTTCATTCTGTTCGGTATTTGTATCACCCGTAATTGATGATTCCATTGATGTAAACATTAATGATTCGGATGTGGAACTTCAGAGATTTCATTCAAGCGGTGCAGGCGGACAGAATGTCAACAAGGTGGAAACAGGTGTCCGGCTGATCTGGAACGGAACATTAAGCGACGGTACGGAAGAACGTGTTGTAGCCGAATGCCAGCAGGAACGCTCGCAGCTGAAAAACCGCGAAAAAGCCATGGTTATGCTCAAGTCAAAAATATATGAGCTTGAAAAAAATATCCGGGAGCGGGAAAAACAAAAGCTGGAGGATTCCAAAAGTAAAAATGAATGGGGTTCGCAGATCAGGTCTTATGTATTTCACCCTTATAATATGGTGAAAGATCACCGGACAGAACATGAAACCGGGGATGTACAGGGCGTGATGAATGGCGGACTTGATGAATTTATGAAAGCGTATTTGATGGGAAATTCCACTGAACCTGCAACATGATTACCGCAGGGGTTACAGGGGGAATAGGTTCGGGTAAAACCACTGTCTGCCGGGAGTTTGAAAAACTGGGAGCACATGTGGTTTATGCCGACGACCTTGCGAAAGAGCTGATGGTTCAAAATCAGGATGTGATCAACCAGCTTAAAAAGACATTTGGTAATGAAACCTATCATACCGATGGTTCTTTAAATAAATCTCATCTAATCCGCGAAGCATTCGAAAAAGAGAGAGTGGAAGAGCTCAATAATATCGTTCATCCGGCCGTTAGAAAAGAGTTCCGGAATATATCACAGAAATCAGAAAAAAGAGGAGAGAAACTGGTAGTTAAAGAAGCTGCCCTTCTGCTGAACAACGGAAGACCCGGTGACCTGGATGTAATTATACTGGTTCTGAGCAACCGTGAACTTCAGGTTGAACGGGTCAAAAAAAGAGACCGTGTTACCGAATCGGATATCACAGCAAGAATGAATAAGCAGCCCGTTTTTGAGGATCTTACCCCTTTAGCTGATTACGTCATTTACAATAATGGCAGCCTGGAGGAGCTTCAAAAAAAAGCCCGTGAACTCTATCATGTTTTGGTACACACTGAGTTTGGCTAATCTCCTTCTGCTGGTGAAAGAACATACAATTAAATTCACCGTTATTTCAGGTTCAAAAAAACATAAAAAAATTTGTCAGGAAGCGAAAAAAAGGTACAGATGAAGAAAAGTGAAAATACAGGCAGGCTGATAACGCTGGAAGAATACATCATACAGGCCCAGAATAAATTTCCGGGAGCAACCGGGGAGTTATCTCAGCTCTTGCGTGATATCGGGCTTGCTTCCAAAATAATTTCAAGAGAGGTAAATAAAGCGGGCATCACCAATTTACTTGGGGTGGACGGCTCAAAAAATATTCACGGAGAATCGGTAAAGAAACTGGATATGTTTGCTGACCAGCAGTTGATATCTTCTCTTGACCGGTCTTTGATTACATGTATGGTCATTTCGGAAGAAAATGATGGACTGGTTCGGCTGAACAGTGAAGGGGGAAAATATATTGTATATCTCGATCCCCTTGACGGTTCATCCAATATTGATGTGAATGTATCCATCGGCAGTATATTTTCAATCTATATGCGTCAGCCCCGTTATGAGAATGACCTTGTGGAAGCGGATGCCCTGCAAACAGGTTCACGGCAGGTAGCAGCGGGTTATGTACTATATGGTTCAAGTACTATCATGGCTTATACCACAGGATTGGGTGTTAGTGCGTTTACATTAGATCCAGGTATTGGGGAGTTTATACTCTCTGATGAAGGTTATAAAATTCCGGAACACGGCCGTATTTACAGTATTAACGAAGGCAGCTATAACACGTGGGATGAAGGGTTAAAGCGATATATAAAATACTGCCAGGAAGAAGATCCGGAAACAGGACGCCCCTACTCGGCCAGGTACATTGGCTCGATGGTTGCGGATCTTCACCGCACGCTTGTTAAAGGAGGAATCTTTATTTATCCATCAAGCAAACTCTACCCCAGGGGCAAGCTCCGGCTGATGTATGAGTGCAATCCGCTCAGTTTTATTATAGAACAGGCGGGAGGCATGGCCATCGATGGAGAAAAAAGAATTCTGGATATCGTGCCGAAAGCCATCCATGAAAGAACACCTATCTACATCGGTTCAAAACAAAATGTACTGACGGCAAAATCTTTTCTTGAGAAATATGCGGAACAGCCGGCCTGATTTGCCGGGTACTGGTGCTCACCATTTGTCACATTTTTTCATCCCCTGTGGAAAAACATTTCGCTTCGCGGGGAAAGGATGAGCGCTGTTCATGAGGAATCCCTCCGAAAAGGCAAAGCTGCGAACGGGGAGATCTCGCGCTGACGCGGGGAAAATATGAGCTCCACTCCACACCGGGAAAAACGCCGGTGTTTCAGTCGAGATGACAGAGCTTGTTTGGGTAATGCGCGGCGTTTACGGGGAAGGGATTGAACATCACTCCTGCCACGCCGCATTCGTGGCTCAGATTTTCCCCTGCGGCGGTACCGGAGGTATTTTAGTCGGAATTTTTATCCGCCGCCTTTGTAATAAAGCACCCCTGTCATGTCGACTAAGTAAGTCCCGTTTTTTTGCGGGACGAACGCATGGAGACATCTCGCTAACGCGTGCAAATGATGAGCCCCGTTCATAAACATGTCCTTTGAAAAAGCAGAGCAATGTCTCGGTTCGTAGTTTTTTTGTGATGTATGGCCCTGTTGAAAGGGAAACTCATAGTATGAATTTACCCGATATCTTATTGCAGAAGCGACACTGGCACCTATGACTCAATCCGTATGGTCATTTGCTCTGTAATATCATGGCGGATGGTAAAACCTGCATTGACCTCAACCACATACATGGCAGGCTCTTCTGATGTAAAGCTTTCGTTTGAATAGGGTGGGGTATTGCGATGAATCCGCACGATCTCGTGATCTGCATTTGCATAAATGATATCCAGCGGAAGTGGAGTATTCGCCATCCAGAAACTGCGTGGTTCTTCATCTTCAAAAATAAAGAGCATTCCGGAATCTTCAGGCAGATTTTGCACATCCATTAATCCCAGGTTCCTGGTATGATCGTCATCGGCAATGGCTACGGTTACAGTGGCAGCGATTTCCCCGTCAGGTTTAATAAAAGACACTTCAGAAATATATTCCAGCTCTCTTCCTGTTTCTCCCTCTTCAGATCCCTCTTCCGGTTGTGCGCATGAAGCAAGTATCAATATGAAGACAATTAATTTTATATAACGCATATTTCTATGTTTAATGTTTTCTCTTATACTTAATAGTACGTGCTGTAAAGAGTTTTCACAAGCCTGATAGGTTGTTATTTTAAAGAATTTAGAGTAATTTATGAATCTGGAAGTGAGCGCCGGCAGGTCCTCACTTTTTTTTATACATGTAGTTGATAAAGGGATGTCTGAAGCGCCGGAAATACGAATTAAAGAAATTGCCGAACCTATTATAAAACAGGAAGATTTGTTTCTTGTTGATGTAGAGATCAAACACGCAAAGCTTCTTGAAGTCTGGATTCTGGTGGATTCTGAAACCGGAGGAGTGAATGTTGATGTATGCTCTAAAATAAGCCGTGAAATTGGCTTTATTATAGACTCGGAAGAAATTTTTGGCAGTGCATACAGGCTTAATGTTTCTTCGCCGGGATTGGGAAGGCCATTAACCGACCGGCGTCAATTTGCAAAAAATGTTGGCAGAACAGCAAAAGTAAAAGTTCAGAATGAGGATAAATATTCAACAGTAGAAGGTATCCTTGAAGATGTGAATGAAACAGAACTTGTTCTGCTGACAGATAAAAATGAACGCAGAGTAATTGATTTTGACAAACTTGTTGAGACAAAAATCATCCCTAAAATTTAGTCGGTAATCACAGTTTTTAAACAGGAAAAATTTCTGATGCAAAACGATATTTCAAAATTAATTATCCAGTCTTTTGCTGAAATTGCAAAAGATAAAAATATTGATAAAGACCTTCTTTTATCCATTCTTGAAGACGTATTCCGGACCATGATTCGCAAAAAGTATGAATCAGACGAATCATTCGAAGTGATTTTAAATGCAGATCGCGGAGAAATTCAGATTCTGCATATTCGTGAAGTGGTTCCCGCAGATGAACTGTCGGACCCCGTTACAGAAATTTCTCTTGAAGAAGCTCAGAAACACGATCCCGACCTGGAGCTTTATGATGAGTATGCCCAGGAAATTTCTATTGCAGATTTTGGCCGCCGGGCGGTAACCATGGCACGGCAGCAGCTTGCCCAGCGAATCCGGGAAATTGAAAAGGATAATATTTTTGAAGATTATTCAGAACGGATTGGTGAAATTATTCTGGGTGATGTTTACCAGGTACGAAGCAATAAAGATATCCTGGTAAATCATAACGGGGTGGAACTTTTACTGCCAAAAAATGAACAAATATATAAAGACAGGTATCGCAAAGGCGATACAATCCGTGCAGTTGTTGTGGAAGTAAAAAGATACAGCGGAAACCCCACAGTTATTATTTCCAGAACATCACCACTGTTTTTAGAACGTTTATTTGAAAACGAAATTCCTGAAGTTTTTGATGGAATTATCGAACTTAAACGAATAGCAAGAGAACCCGGTGATCGCTCAAAGGTAGCAGTAGTATCTCATGATGAAAGGGTAGATCCGGTTGGTGCATGTGTGGGTATGAAAGGAATCCGGATTCATGCAGTGGTGCGTGAACTGCAAAATGAAAATATTGATGTAATTAATTTCACACCCGATAAAATAGAATTTATAAAACGCGCATTGCAGCCGGCACAGGTGCTTAAGGTTGAGCTGAATGAAGATGGAACCCGTGCGAATGTTCTGGTTCCGGCTGATGAAGTATCAAAGGCAATCGGAAAAGGCGGGGTGAATATCAGGCTTGCTTCCAAATTAACTGAAAGCGAAATCGATGTTTTCAGAGAAGTTGAAGAGGAAGATGATATTGACCTGAAGGAATTTGAAGTTGATTTCGGCCCGGAAACCATTGATATATTACATGAAATAGGCTGTGATAGTGCACGGGCTGTTTTAGAACTTGATGAAGATGAAATTGTTCGAAGAACCGAAGGAAAAATCAATCGCGAAGAAGCCGAACGAATTATTGATATCATAGCATATGAATTTGAGGACGAGGAAGATTGATTGTACCTTTAAACTATTCTTCCATAGGAAATTTATTTGATTTAAACTGACGACAAAATAATATATGACGGACCAAAAACCCAGAAAACTCTTTAAAGTAGCATCTGAATTTAACGTTGCAACTCAATCTATCGTAGATACATTGAGCGAAAACGGATTCGATGTGGCTAACCGGCCGAATTCCAAAATTACGCCTGAAATGTATGGGGTACTGGATGGAATTTACGGGGCAGATAAAGAGAAAAGCAGAGAGCATGAAAAAGCAAGGGAGGAGTACGAAAGCCGTCGTAACCAGATCATGTCGAGCAGAAATGAAAGTGTAACGATTGATAATTTCCTGGAACCGATTGACGAAGAAATGCCTCTTGAGCCACAGGAAGAACCTGAGCAGGCAGAAGAGGAAGAGCCGGCACTGGAACCCGCTTCGGCAGAAACCAGGGAAACCGGTACGCAAGAAGAAGAGAAAGCCGAAGAGCAGCCGGAAGAAGTTGTGAAAGAGGAACCTGAACTGGAGCCAGAACCAGAACCGGAGCCTGAGCCGGAAGCGGAAACAGAAGAGGAAGAAGAACCAGAGCCCGAACCTGTTGCTGAAGAAACAGAAACGAAAGAACCGGAGGAAGAGACGGTTGATGAAGCTGAAGATATTGAAGAAGCCCCCGAAGAGGAAGTTGCAGAAGAATCGGATGTTTCCGAAGAGACGCCTGAAGAAGACACCGAAGATGAAGAAGAGGCGGTAGATGATGAAGATGATGAGGAAACAGAAGAAGAAAAAGTTGTTCGCGGGCGGGCGGGCAAATTATCTGGTACAAAAGTGCTGGGTAAGGTAGAGTTTTCTAAAGATGCTAAGAAAAAACGAAAAACACGGAAAAGAAAGAAAGATCGTCCCGAAGCGGCCGAAGAGGAGGTAAAACCTGCAAAAGAAAAAGCAAAATCTAAAAAGGAGGATAAACCTTCTAAGAAATCCAAAAAGAAAAAATCAAGAAGAAGTTCAAAAGTTGATGAAGAGGATGTAGAAAAGAAAATGCGTGAAACCATGCAGAAAATGCAGGGTTCGGGTACCGTAGGAAGTAAACGCCAAAAACGGAGAAAACAGCGCCGGGAAGAAAGAGAAGAGGAAAGAAGCCAGCAGGAAGAGCTTGAAGAACTTGATATGGATGTTATTGAGGTCACAGAATTCATTACGGTAAGTGACCTTGCAGATCTTCTGGATGTAAAACCAAATGATGTGATTACAACATGCATGACTCTTGGAATGATGGTTTCCATCAACCAGCGTCTGGATGCTTCTACCATTGAACTTGTTGCTGAGGAATTCGGCTATGAAGTGAAGTTCGTGGATGCGGAAGAAATGATTGAGGAAGAAATTGAAGTAGAAGAAGATGATCCGGCTGATCTTGAACCACGTGCCCCGATTATTACCGTAATGGGACATGTCGATCATGGTAAAACTTCACTTCTTGATTATATTCGTAAAGCCAAAGTCGCTGCCGGTGAAGCCGGGGGAATTACACAGCACGTAGGTGCTTATGAGGTAAAAACCGAATCAGGTAAGGCAATTACATTCCTGGATACACCGGGTCACGAGGCTTTTACCGCTATGAGAAGCCGTGGTGCCCAGGCTACCGATATCGTAATCCTGGTTGTTGCCGCGGATGATTCTGTGATGCCCCAGACAATTGAGGCGATTAATCACGCCAAAGCTGCAGGTGTTTCAATTGTTGTGGCTATTAATAAAATGGATAAAGAGGGAGCAAATCCCGATAAAATTAAACAACAGCTTTCCGACCACGGTGTGATTGTTGAGGAGTGGGGCGGAACCAACCAGGTTGCCGAAGTATCAGCAGAAACCGGGCAGGGAATTGATGAATTGCTCGAAAAGGTATTGATTGAAGCTGAACTTATGGAACTTCAGGCGAATCCAAACCGTCTCGCACAGGGGATTGTACTTGAATCGAGAATAGATAAAGGAAAAGGAATTGTTGCCAATGTACTGGTACAAAATGGTACTCTTGAAATCGGGAATCCTTTTGTGGCCGGCCCGGTCTTTGGAAGGGTTCGTGCGATGGAAAATGAACACGGCAAGCGACTGAAAAAAGCAGGTCCCTCCATACCCGTACAAATGACCGGTTTTGACGATATACCCCAGGCCGGTGATAAAGTTATTGTGCCGAAAGATGAGAAAACTGCCAAAGAAATTGCAAACCAGCGGCAGCAAATCCGCCGGGAACAATCCCTCAGAAGAGTAAAACATCTTACACTGGACGATCTTTCCAGAAGAATGGCACTTGGAGAAGTTTCAGAACTGAACATTATTATCAAGGCAGATGTGGATGGTTCGATAGAAGCTCTGTCAGGCGCGCTTCAGAAACTGGGTACTGAAGAAGTTTCCGTGAATATCATTCATACCGGATCAGGTGCTATTACAGAATCAGATGTGCTTCTGGCTTCAGCCTCGGATGCAATTATTATTGGCTTCCAGGTACGTCCGAGTGCAAGTGCCCGGAAACTTGCCGAAACGGAAAGCATTGATATCAGGCTGTTCAGTGTAATTTATGATGCGGTTGATGAGGTTCATGATGCTCTCGAAGGCTTGCTTAGTCCTGAAGTGAAGGAAGAGATGAAAGGTATGGTTACCGTTCGTGAAGTCTTTAAAGTTTCCAAAGTAGGAACCATTGCCGGATGTTATGTAACCGAAGGTAAAGTGAGCCGGAACAATCCAATCCGTATTATCCGGGATGGCGTTGTAATTTATGATGGTGAAATTGACTCGCTGAAACGTTTCAAAGATGACGTTAAAGAAGTTCAATCCGGATATGAATGCGGTATCAGTATCGTAAACTTTAATGATATCAAAGTTGGAGATGAATTCGAGAGCTATGCCGTTACAGAAACCAAGCGAAAACTTGAAGACGCCAGGTAATAATTGGAACGGAACACGTTTAATCGGCTCGTCGTTTATATTTTTATTTCAACTACGCGTTTAGTGGTTAAATATTATTTGAGGTCGTTGACGGAGTTCGGAATCGTTCGGTGAAAGGGTATAAGCTCTCAGCCGTCAGGTATCAGCAGCAACTACCCGTATTGGAGTAGCTGATAGCTGAAAGCTGAATGCTGAGAGCCTGCTGCTCCTGATACCTGGCAAAAATCAACTGCTATACACGTTTTTAACTTTTAAATGTATCATTATGAGTATCCGCACAGAGAGGCTCGGGTCTGTTATTCAAAAGGACCTGGGTGAAATTTTACAGCGAAGCTATCAGCCCTCGGGTACTTTTATCACTGTAACGCAGGTTCGTCTGACACCCGATCTTCTAACCGCTAAAGTTTATCTAAGTGTTTTCTCGCAAAACAGGGAAGTAGAGGATGTTTATAAAAACATTGATGATCACCAGGATGAGATCCGCTATGAGCTTGCCTCAAAAATAAAGAACCAGGTCAGGAGAATTCCGGAACTTCTGTTTTATGAAGATGATACTGCCGAATATGTGAATAAGATGGAATCACTTTTTGCAAAAGCGAGGCGGGACCGCGGTGAAGATGAAGAATCTGATTCCGTCGAATAGCAATGGCAAAAAAGGCCATCCCTCTTTCAGAATTACCGATAGTTGATACCTCAATCAATTTCATTCAGCCCTATATTTTCAATACGGGTGCGGTTATCCTGATGGACAAACCCCTGGAATGGTCAAGCTTTCAGGTTGTGAAATATGTCAGGAACAGGATACCGGCAAAAAAAGTGGGCCACGCAGGAACTCTTGATCCACTCGCCACAGGCCTGCTGGTATTATGTTCGGGAAAGGCTACAAAATCTATCTCACAGATACAGGAATTAAACAAAACATACGTAGCTCACATTCGACTGGGAGCTTCCACACCAAGTTTTGATGCTGCCCTGGAAACCGATCAAACCGCACCCTGGAAACATATTATTCTGCCCGATATTCAAAATATAGTAAACCAGCAATTCACAGGTGAAATATCACAGGTGCCGCCGATATACTCAGCGATCAAAGTAAAAGGAAAACGATTATATAAACTGGCCCGCAGGGGTGAGCAGGTTGAAATAGAACCGCGGAATGTGGTAATCCATGATATCAAAATAACAGAGTGTTCACTGCCGGATATTACTCTTACAATAAAGTGTGGAAAAGGTACCTATATTCGCTCATTAGCTCATGACCTGGGAATCGCTCTGGGCAGCAGGGGTTATCTTACCGGTTTACGGCGAACCAAAATCGGCCATTTTGATGCAGGAACGGCAAGAACACCTCATGAGTTTGATGAATTTATGAAGCAGTCAATTAATAAAAATGAACAGTAAAACTAAGACATGGTATATCTTTCTCCGGAAAAACCAGCTCGTTTTAATATGGATATAATAGGTAAAAGAGATATACCATGTCTGCGAATTTTTTCGAAAATTCCAGGCCTGTCTTCCGGAGTGTCAGCGCAGGCAGGCCTGCTAAAGTAAAAACAGATCTGTAATGGCTGAAATTATTTTCTTAAAAGATGTGATCAGAGACTCGGAAACAGTGCTCACAGTGGGAACATTTGACGGAGTTCATGCAGGGCATAAAGTGTTGATCAATACTGTTCTGAAAACAGCCCGCAAGCAGAATGCCCGCAGCGTAATTGTTACATTCGATCCTCATCCGAGAGAAATTATCAATCCCGGCAAATCAGGAATTAAATTACTCAGCACCCTGGAAGAACGAAGCGAACTGCTTGCTGATTTAGGAGTGGATCAAATGGTGGTTATCCCGTTTAACCGCGATTTTTCCCTGCTTACATCAGAAGAATTTGTCAGGAATATTATCTGGGAGAAAATAGGAGTCAGTGAATTTGTGATAGGTTACGATCACCATTTCGGCCGGAACCGTGAAGGTACTATCGACACGGTCCGGAAACTTGGCACTGAACTGGGTTTTCACTCTCATGTGGTTTCACGGCAGGAGGTCGGAGATAAAACGGTAAGCAGTACAGCCATACGCCACGCCATTCAGGATGAAGGAGATATGAAACAGGCGGCTGTCTTCCTGGAAAGGTTTTACATTTTAAATGGTACCGTAATTCACGGAGATAAAAGAGGCGGAAAAATCGGGTTCCCAACAGCAAATATACAGCCTGAAAATCCCCGGAAAATTATCCCCCAAAAAGGAGTTTACGCGGTATGGGTCCGGGTGGACGGAGCTTATCATAAGGGAATGATGAATATTGGAATCAGGCCTACGTTTGGGGGAAATGAACAAACCCTTGAAGTTCATATTTTTAATTTTAACAAAAATATCTATGGCAGAGATATACAGGTTCAGTTTGTTGAAAGAGTACGTGATGAACGCTCATTCAGCGGACCTGAAGGATTAAAAAAACAGTTGGAAACAGACCGGAAGAACGTTCAGGATATGTTAAAGAACATTTCTCCTGATATTGCAAAACAACCGAAATAAGCTTATTTTTGAGAGCTAAGGCTTTAAAATAGAACATTTACAAATTTGAAATGAGTATAACGAAAGAACAAAAGCAAGATATTATAAAAAAACATGGCGGTTCTGAAGAGAACTCCGGCTCAGCGGAATCACAAATCGCTATTCTGACTGCCCGGATTAATGATCTCACAGGTCATTTGAATGATAATAAAAAAGATCATTCCTCACGCCGCGGTCTCCTGAAAATGGTAGGACAAAGAAGAAGGTTACTTACCTATTTAAAAAATACTGATATTGGAAAATATCGGGAGCTTATTAAAGAGCTTGGTATCAGAAAATAGCATTTCCCCGGCACGTAGTAACTACGTGCCTTTTTTTTATCCTCAGGTACCAAACAAGCTTATCACCGGTACCTGTTTGAATTGCTTATTAATTATTAAAAGGATAGTCAACGAAGAAGAAATAAACGTATAGATAAAAAATAATATGAAAGAAGAATTTAAAAGTGTTGAATTTGCACCGGGTAAAACCCTTTCCGTTGAAACGGGACGCCTTGCAAAATTAGCTGACGGTGCAGTAATGGTACGAATGGGCGATACAATGGTACTCTGTACAGTTGTAAGTGCTAAAGAAGCCAAGCCGGGACAGGATTTTTTCCCAATGGTTGTTGATTTAAGAGAAAGTTTTACAGCCGCAGGTAAATTTCCCGGTGGTTTCATGAAAAGAGAGGGACGGCCATCGGACGGCGAAACACTTGCCAGCCGGCTGATTGACAGAAGTTTACGGCCCCTGTTTCCAAAAGGGTATTATCATGAAACACAGATAATTTGCCAGATCTTTTCCTCGGACGGACAAAATGAAGCGGATGTTTTGGGAGCTTTCGGTGCTTCTGCTGCTATCCATATCAGCGGTATTCCTTTTGACGGCCCGATGGCACAGGTAAAAGTTGGCCGCATCAATGGTGAATTTATAATCAATCCTACCATAGATGAGCTCAAAGAAAGCGACATGGATATTATTGTTGCCGGTACAGCCGCCAGTGTGATTATGATTGAAGGGGAAATGAAAGAGATCAGCGAAAAAGAGATGCTGGAAGCCATTCAGGAAGGTCATAAAGCAATCGTGAAGCTCTGTGAATTCCAGGAAGCACTAAGAAAAGAATTTGGCGTTGAAAAACGGGAATACACCCCGCCTGAAAACGACAAAGACCTTGAAGCAAAAGTAGCTGAGCAGGTAGGCGACCGGCTGAATGAGATTGTTGGTATTGGTCTCGGCAAAGAGGAGTTCAATGGCAAAGTCAGTGACTTGAAAAAAGAAGTTAAAGAAGCGATCACGGCAGAAGAGAAATTTGAAGAAGCCGATGGAGAAATTTCAGCAATTTTTGGAGATATGGTAAAAGATGCACTCCGAAACAATATTATTGAAAATAGAAAAAGAATTGACGGCCGGTCACCTGAAGATATCCGGGATATCTGGACTCAGGTGGGCTATCTGCCAAGAACACACGGTTCTGCTATTTTCTCCCGTGGAGAAACACAGGCCCTGATTTCTGTAGCCCTTGGAACAAAACGCGATGCCCAAAGCATAGACACTCTTTTTTATGAAGAGGACAAAACCTTTATGCTGCACTATAACTTCCCCCCATACTGTGTGGGTGAAGCCGGATTTATGCGCGGGCCCGGGAGGCGTGAAATAGGTCACGGTCACCTTGCTGAACGAGCTATACGAATGGTACTTCCAAAGTTTGATGACTTTGCCTATGTAATACGGGTTCGATCTGACATTACAGAATCTAACGGATCATCTTCTATGGCTTCCGTTTGCGGTGGATCTATGGCGCTGATGGATGCCGGTGTTCCGCTTCAAAAACCGGTTGCCGGTATTGCAATGGGAATGATCGTTGGAGAAAACAAAACTGTTGTGCTCTCTGACATCCAGGGCGAAGAAGATTTCATGGGCGACATGGATTTTAAAACTGCCGGTACCGCCGATGGTATTACAGCTACCCAAATGGACATGAAAGTTCAGGGTATTAGTTTTGAAATCTTAGAAGAGGCTCTGAATCAGGCACATGAAGGAAGAATGCATATCCTTGGAAAAATGGCTGAAACCATTTCCAAACCGAAAGAAACCCTGTCTCAGTATGCACCGCAATTTGTACGGATGACGATTGACGGCGACAGCATTGGCGCGGTAATCGGGCCCGGCGGTAAAGTTATTCAAACCCTTCAGAAAGAGACAGATACCGAAATCTGGATCGAAGAAGATGAACAGGGTAAAGGCCAGATTACGATCTCTGCCGACAGCCTCGAAAAAGCGGAAGCAGCCAAAAAACGTATCCAGGCTGTTGCCGGTGAACTAGATGAAGGAGCAACCTATAAAGGAACCGTAAAAGCCCTTAAAGAATATGGCGCTTTTGTAGAAATTGTTCCGGGTAAAGAAGGATTGCTTCACATTTCAGAGGTAAACCACACCCATGTGAAGAACATTAATGATGAACTTTCCGTAGGTGACGAAATTGACGTAAAACTTCTGAAGGTTGAACATGGCGGAAAACTTCGCCTTTCCAGAAAAGCACTTCTGCCAAACCCTGCAGAAGAGTAAATCAGAGTTTTACGAACGGTATTAAATTATAGCGCCTCATTCATTGAGGGCGCTATTTTTTTTTTAATACGGTTTATGAAATGGGTCATCAAGTGAAACAGTTCAAATAAGTGTGTCATTCTGAACTTGTTTCAGAATCTCCAGCCTTGTTGAAGGACGGAGATGCTGAAACAAGTTCAGCATGACGTTTTGGTTAATTGAATTGCAAGACCACTTTTCTGAACTGTCTCTAAAGAAAATATATTTTAATCATCAGGTTCTTATCTTACCGGCTGATGAGCCGCCGATCAATTTTAAAAATTTAGTTGTCAATACATGAAATCAGCAGAATCCATTACACAGGTCCGAAAAACCACATTGCCAAACGGGTTAAAAGTTGTCACCGAAAATATTGAAAGCGTTAAAAGTGTTTCCGCGGGAATCTGGGTTAAAACCGGAAGCCGGAATGAAGCAGATGAACTGGCCGGGGTAACTCATTTTCTTGAACACATGCTCTTTAAAGGCACCGAGAAAAGATCTGCATATGATATTGCCCTGAGTATGGAAGCGGTAGGCGGTTATCTCAACGCATTTACTTCAACAGAATATACCTGCTACTATGCCCGCTGCCTGGACTCCAAGCTTCCCGTGGCACTGGATGTTTTAACGGATATGGTCCGGCATTCGGTTTTTCCGGAAGAGGAACTGGAGAAAGAGAAAAAAGTGGTGCTGGAAGAGATGAAGATGTATAAAGACAGTTCAGAAGATGTTGTTTTTGAAGAATTCAGCAGCCAGGTGTTTGATAAACATCCGATCGGCCGCCCTATAATCGGGTACGAGAATACCGTATCATCTTTTAAAAAACAGCACCTGTTTGATTATATGGAAGACCGGTACCAGCCGTCCAACCTGCTGGTAGCTGTGGCCGGCCATGTAGATCATAATGAAGTTGTGAAACTGGTATCCGAACTGCTGGATCAGCCGGGTACAAAAACGGTTGAGGAAGTTGACCAGCCTTTAACAACCTATAAACGTTCGCAAAAAGAAATCTCCAAACCCATTGAGCAGACTCACATGATTATCGGCCGGAGAGGCCTGGATTTTGATCACCAGGACAAATACCTGCTTCTTCTTGCGAATACCGTTCTGGGCGGGGGAATGAGTTCACGGCTGCATCAGAATATCCGGGAGAAATATGGTTACTGTTACTCGATCGGGACGTTCAATCAGTCTTATACCGATTCCGGGCTTTTTGGTGTTTACATTGGAACAGACAAAGAATATGTGAAGCATGTACGGGATTTAATTGCAAAAGAGTTCGAAAAAATTCAGAATGAAAAAGTACCGGAACAGGAGATGAATGAAGCAAAAGCCCAGCTGAAAGGAAAATTGCTGCTCTCCCAGGAAAGTACAAGCAACCGCATGACACGCCTTGCCAAAAGCGAACTTTACTTCAACAGGTTTGTTACCCTTGATGAACTGGTTGAAAATATTGATGCGGTAACCGCTGAAGACCTCCAGGCATTTACAAAAGATTTCTTTGACTCAGAACATTTTTCTGAAACCCTTTTAGTTCCCGAAAAAAAGTAATTTATATGAATTCGGTATATCGACTGGCTTTTATAGAAAGCTCCCCTCCTTGTCACACCGTCTTTGCCAAAGGCATCCCGTTGGGGTTGGTGTGATAGGGAGGGGACGGGGATGGGTCAAAAAACCCGGAAGTTCAGTTATCGTAAAAAATTTGAACTATTTAACCCTTAAGTTTCTCTCAACCCTTTTTAAAACACAATTCTCAATACAATACTTTCTCTATATAACATGACAACCATCAGACAGCTTTCCGAACATCAGGATGAAATCGTAACTCTTAAAGGCTGGGTTTACAATACCCGAAGCAGCAAAGCCATTCACTTTCTTGAAGTGAGAGACGGCAGCGGCCTTTGCCAGTGCATTGTATCGGCGGATGAAGTTTCCGAAGAGGTTTTTGAAGCTGCCGGAACTCTGAAGCAGGAAAGTTCACTGGAAATCACCGGAAAAGTGATTAAAGATGACCGCAGTATCGGGGGATATGAACTTCATGCTACCGATTTAAAGGTGATCCAGGTGGCTGAAAATTACCCCATAACCCCGAAAGATCACGGCGTTGAATTTCTGATGGAAAACCGGCACTTATGGCTCCGGAGCCAGAGGCAGTGGGCGGCCATGCAGGTTCGGAATGCCATCCAGTATGCTGTACATCGCTTTTTTCAGCAGGAGGGATTTATCCAGATGGATGCACCCATTTTCACCGGAAATGCCGCTGAAGGGACCACCACACTTTTTGAAACCGATTATTTTGATGAAAAAGCATATCTGACTCAGTCAGGGCAGCTTTATGGCGAGGCGATGGCGATGGCTCATGGAAAGATCTACACTTTCGGGCCAACATTCCGCGCTGAAAAGAGCAAAACACGACGCCACCTTACCGAGTTCTGGATGATTGAACCCGAAATGGCTTTTTATGACCTGGACATGAATATGGACCTGGCCGAAAAATTTCTCCAGTTCATTATCAAAACAATACTTGAAGAAAACGCCTCAGAGCTTGAAATCCTGGAACGGGATACCACAGCCCTTGAAAAAGCCATTGCCGAACCGTTCAAACGAATTTCCTATACGGAGGCGGTTGATCAGCTGAAAAGTGAGAAAACAGCAGCCCTTCTGGATGAGATGGAAAACAGCCGGAAGGAAGAATTAAGCTCCATCAAAAAAGAGCTTGAGGAGATTAAAAAAGAGCATGGCTCTGCAAAAAAATGGAGAAAAGCACAGATCGACCAGCGTATCAAAGAGATCCACGCCCGGATTGACCAGGTGGAAGAAGACCTGCGGAATATCCCGGTCTGGAAAGAGTCGGCCGCGAATTTTGAATGGGGGAATGATTTTGGCGGGAGTGATGAGACCATTCTCACCATGCAGTACGATACCCCGGTGATGGTTCACCGTTACCCGGCTGAAGTGAAAGCCTTTTACATGAAACGAGATCCCGAAGATGAGAAACTGGCCCTTGCACTCGATGTACTGGCACCTGAAGGTTATGGAGAGATTGTAGGAGGGAGCCAGCGGGAAGATAGTCTTGAAATGCTGCAAAAACGAATCGCCGAACACGACCTCCCGGAGGATATATTCAGCTGGTACCTCGATCTGCGCAGGTTCGGCTCCGTTCCGCACTCCGGCTTCGGCCTCGGCCTGGAACGAACCGTCGCCTGGCTCTGCGGGCTCACTCACGTTCGGGAAACGATTCCTTTTCCAAGAATGCTTGGAAGATTGCGGCCGTGAAACCGTTTTGTACCGCAGAGGCGCGGAGCCGCGGAGCTCTTTTGGTTTTCTATACCTCTAAACCCCCCATTCAAACAAACTCCGCTCCGCTGCGACTCTGCGGTTTTTTCCCTTTGCGCTTCTTTGCGCCTGCACTCCGAAGTGCTCTTTTGCACGCAGGAGTGTCCTTTGCGGTTACTCCTCACTGGATGTAGAATTACTCAAATCCCTGATGCAGGGAACATAACCAGGTTCAAACCATGCCTCATCATTACGAGGTATAACATAAATTTGTTGATTAAACCGCCAAGGCCGCAAAGGTACGCTAAGGGTTTTGATCCATTAACAGATTTTTGTTGTTAACCGCGAGGACGCGGAGTCGCTGAGGTATTGTGTGTTTCTATATCTATTAAAACCCCCACCCATATATACTCGGCGCCGTTGCGACTCTGCGGTTCATCTTTTACGCTGGAGAGTATTATTTCCCATTATCTCCATCCTTCAACCAAACAGGCTTCGTTTCCGACCTATGATCTGCCCCCAGAATATCCCGGTACAACTCCGGTTTCCGGGCATTTCTGTACCTGTATCCACCGGCTTGTGTAAGTTTGTCTGAAGTTATTGTGGCTGTGGCAATTTCATCCTCAAATGATTTGACCTCCGTGATGACATTTCCATATGGATCCAGGACCAGGGAATTTCCGTTTTTCAGGTGCTCTCCGTCATACCCGATAGGATTGGTGAAGACGTAATAAACCCCGTTGTCATACGCCCTGGCCGGGAGCCACCGCATCAGCCACTCCCTGCCTTTGGGGCCATCGAATTCCATCCGCAGGGGCACAGGATCGTGGTGACGGTTTTGCCACAGTTTATCATCCACATAGCCTCTGCCCGGCATGGAAGAGGGCGTGCACATGGTTACATGAGGGGCAAAAATTACTTCCGCTCCCAGCAGGGTAGTGGCACGGGGATTTTCAATCACATTATTATCATAACAGATCAGAATGCCGCATTTCCAGCCTTTCAGGTCGAACACCATGTACTCGGTTCCGGGCGACATAAACGAACTGATAAACGGGTGGATTTTCCGGTACTTTGCAATCACGCCGGTTTTATCCACACATATATAGGTGTTGTAAAGATTATCATCATCTGACTCCACCAGTCCTGCCAGGATGGGGATGTCATATTTTTCTGATATCTGAACCAGTTTTTCCGTACCGGGCCCGGGCACCGGTTCAGCAAGATCCTCCAGCTGCGGGCGGTCCAGGTTTTTGATGAATGTGTAGGCTGTGATACTCAATTCATGAAAACTGATCACCTCCGCCCCGGCGTCTTTTGCACGGGAGGTCAGCTCTTCTATCCGGGAGAGGTTATACTCTTTGTCCCCATCCCGCGGTTCAAATTGTGCAACGGCAATATGTAATGTTTTCATGGATGAATGGTTGAATTAAATTGAATCCGGTCACGATGATAAACGCTCAGGTTGAAAAAGCCATTCCGGCTCTGCCAAGACACCTTTGGCAACTAAAAATAATTAATTGAACTCAGGAATTCTGCTACCTTTTGGCTCTATATTATTTTCGAATAGATCATTGCCCATTCGTGCCGTCCCTTTCGGGACTCTGGTTGTGCTACACTGTTTAATCCCGGGCATGAATGCCCGGGCTACTATGTATCTTCCCTGCGGGAATGGGTGTTATATGGTGATATGAAAAGAAGAGACCGTGATTTTATCTATTGCAAAGAACCTGTGGATGCATCGGGGACGCAAATGAAAAATATCCATGAAATGTGACCGGTCTCACCTTTCCGTTCTGCCCTTTATCCAGTCCCGAAAGGGACGAAACAGAGTAGCCCTGCATTTTTAATGCAGGGTTTAAAAGGCATCCCCAAATTAAAGTGCCGGATGGCACGGCCCACAGCAATCAGGCATATCCGAAAATTATGATAAAAGGGGCATCCTTTCATTCACAGGCGAAAATCAAATCAACACGGAGCTAAACTTTTCTTACAATCATCAAAAAAAATCATTTTATTATGGTTGGCTTTTCAACCGGTTCTATAATCACCAATTCAGACAAAATGAATGTAAAAAAAAGGCTATCTCTTTCTGTTTTATTTCTCCTGGTTTCATATTCACTTCACGCCCAGGACGGAAACCTTAACTTTACCATCGATGACTACTTTGAACTGAAATCTGTGGGCAGCCCGCAAATAAGCCCGGACGGGGAATGGGTGGCGTTTACCGTAAATGAAACTGATTATGAAGAGGATGAATCGGAGACAAGAATCTGGATGGTGCGGGCGGAAGGCGGCGAACCGATTCCCCTGACCGGGAAAGGGGATTCTGCCGGTAATCCGCGGTGGAGTCCTGACGGAAAATACCTCTCCTTTACCGCTTCAAGAAACGGCGGGAAAAACCAGGTCTGGACCCTGAACCGCCTGGGAGGCGAAGCCGAACAGCTTACCGAGATTGAACAGGGAGTTTCCGGTTACGAGTGGTCGCCCGACGGGAGCAGGCTTGTCTTATCCATCAATGATGATAAACCTGAAAACGACCGTCCGGTGCCGCATGTGATCGACCGCCTGCAGTTTAAGCGCGACTATTCGGGATACCTGGACAGCCTGAGCACACACCTTTACACCTTCACACCAGGCGACACCTCCGCGGTACAGATCACCTCCGGCGAATATGACGAATCCAGTCCCGTCTGGAGCCCCGATGGAAAATCGATCGCGTTTGTGAGCAACCGGACCGACAACCCCGACGGCAACACCAACTCCGACATCTGGATTGTGGATGCCGACAATACCAACAAAGGCAGGGACCTGATACAGGTAACCACCCACCCGGGAAGCGACCACTCGCCCGCCTGGAGCCCGGACGGCAGATCCATTGCGTACATAACCGTGGTGGATACCTCCGTGATCTGGTACGCGACCAATCACCTGGCCACCATTTCAGCGGACGGCGGGGGAACGCTCAATGTGCTGACCGAAGAGATCGACCGGAACATCAGCAGCCCGGAGTACTCTGAAGACGGAAACGACATCTTGTTTATCCTGGAAGACAGCGGGGAGCGCCAGCTTGCCTCGCTGCCTGCAGAAGGCGGGGAGCTGAACCGGGCGGTTTCGGACGATGTGAGTGTACGGGGTTTCGACAGAAACGGTTCCTTTTTTGCAATCCTGCTCGGCCGGTTTAATGAACCGCATGAAGTTTATTCCTTTCATAACGGACAGACAGAACAGTTAACCTATATGAACCGGGAGCTCCTGGACGAACGTGAGGTACCTGAGGTGGAAGAGATCCGCTTTCCCAGCAGTGACGGGACCATGATTGAAGGTTTTCTCGTAAAACCCATTGATTACCGGGAGGGGGAACGCTACCCGACCATCCTCTGGATTCACGGCGGACCGGTTTCGCAGTTCGATCACAGCTTCCGTTTTGAGCCGCAGCTGTTTGCCGCGAACGGATACGCGGTGCTGATGGTGAATCCCCGTGGTTCATCCGGCTATGGACAGGCGTTTTCCGAGGTGCTGTTTGCCGACTGGGGAAACAAGGATTACGAAGATGTAATGGCTGCCGTTGATTACGCTATTGAAGAGGGAATCTCCGATCCTGAAAAGCTGGGGGTAGGGGGCTGGTCGTACGGCGGAATTCTGACCAATTATGTGATCACCAAAACGGACCGGTTTAAAGGAGCGATTTCGGGAGCCAGCGAAACACTCTACCGCTCCAACTACGGGCACGACCACTACCAGCTGACCTGGGAACAGGAGCTCGGCCTGCCGTGGGAAACCCCCGAAAACTGGGAACGGATCTCCCCGTTTAACGACGTAGCCAATGTAACCACCCCCACACTCTGGATGGGCGGCTCCGACGACTGGAACGTGCCGATCCTCAACTCCGAACAGATGTACCAGGCCATGAAACGCCTCGGTCGCGAAACCCAGCTCGTGGTCTATCCCGGCGAACACCACGGCATCCGAAAGCCGACTTTCCAGAAAGACCGGTTTGAACGGTATTTGGATTGGTTTGATCGGTATGTGAAGCAGGAATGACAGTTAAAAATTTAAAAAGGTTAAATCATGTTTGATCAAACAAATAAATACCCGAATCAGGGCCATTTCTTTTTTAATCCGGGAGATAATCTTCAAAATAAAAGCTCGGAAGTCCCTGATCTGCCGGGAGTACATTATATAATGAGATTAGCCGGTGGAAGTATTGATTTGGTTTATATCGGATCATCCGGTACGGTGAATCAAAAAGGCACACTTTCCAATCAGTCCCTGAGGGAAGAACTGAACAACAAACAGGAAGGAATAAAGAGGCAGCAGTTTTTTGAGAAAAAAATTGAAGCGGAAAAGATTGATGGACTGGATATCTACTGGTTTGTCACTTTCGATGAGAATCATCAGGATTTACCCGGATATGTTGAAGGTGTATTAGTACAAAGATATTTCGAAGTATATGGCACACTACCGCCGTGGAACAAAAAATTTCCATCTTAAGATTTGCAGAAGATCAGGTCGGCTCCGACTACTGGCACGTGCCGATCCTCAACTCCGAGCAGATGTACCAGGCCATGAAACGTCTCGGGCGGGAAACCCAGCTCGTAGTGTACCCCGGTGAACACCACGGCATCCGGAAACCGACCTTCCAAAAAGACCGGTTTGAACGGTATTTGGATTGGTTTGATCGGTTTGTGAAGGGGGAGTGAGAGTAGAGTCGCGGGGTTTCTTTTGCATAAGTTGACAGGTTTAAAACCTTTTGTTGATTTATTAGATCACTCACTTGTCAGTAGAAACATTTGTATCGTTAAGGCATGAAAAAAGGTCCAGATTATTATAAGGAGCTCCTCCAAGTTTCTTATGAAAATGATAAAAGTATAAGAGGAATAATAAGGTTTTCGGGACTTTCTGAATTCTTCAATCATTTTGTTTCAGACAGAGTAAAAGAGATTAGAGTAAAACGTTCTAAGACTTTTTTTGATCAATTACAGAACTATAAAATTGAGCTAACACAAGAGATTATAGAATCAGAAGACTTCCTCCATAAATTTATTATCTCGTACAAAGCTGCTATTAACTCAAGGCAGAGGGAAAAAATTAGGATGTTTGCTCGAATTTTTAACTCATCCTTAGAAAAGAATAAAATTAAAGAAGTCAATATCTTTGAAGATTATCTGCAAATACTTGATGAGTTGTCGTACAGAGAAATACAAACTCTTATTATTTATGATAGTTTCTTTAGTATTCCTAGAAAGCAAAGCGAAAACGATTTAAAGCATATTGATAAGATTTGGCTGGATTTTGAAAAACTGGCTTCAAAGGAACTTAATATACCTGAAGAAGAAGTAAACGATTATATGCAAAAAATTTCCCGGACTGGTTGCTATAATATGTTTCAGGGCAATTTCCATTGGGTGGATACTGGAGCAAAAGGGTTTTTAACTCCAACTTTTGATAACCTTAAAGCTTTTGCTTTAGATGAAGGGGAAGAAACAATCTAACGTGCGCCTTAAGCGGGTTACTTCGTTACCCATCTCCCCACCAATCAAAAACTTCTGTAAGGATTTGCTGAAATCTGGTTCTTACATAAAGAGAGTATAATCTGTCAGATCTCTCTTACTGAACAAAAACAATAAGCAAATCCAAAATAGTATGGCTATTTCAATTAAAACAATTGAACGAGGAGAACCGGGCGTTCCGGGTGGCGGAGAAAAGAAGTTCTGTGCTGCTAATGTAGTCAACGGTGAAGTCAACATTGATAAGCTTTCCGAAAATTCATTCAGTTCTGAATTTTCGTTACATTTCACAAGCTATTAAAAGTTCAATCGTTTTAGAACAGGTCATTTTATTGGGATTTTTGGTTTCAATCCGTTTAACTGAAGAGGTATTATCATGAATACAGCAGATATAAATACAAAACTAATCGACAGCTACATTTCCCTGTTGAAAAACATGAGCGCTGAAAACAAGCTTAACCTTATTTCAAAGCTTTCAAAAACGGTAGAAAATGATATAGAACGGGAACCGACTACTTTTTATAAAGCATTTGGCGGATGGGATCAAAATGAAAGTGCTGAAGAATTGATAAGCACCATCAAAGGCTCCAGAACATTCAACAGAACCCTTAACGAATTTTGAATCGTTACCTGCTGGATACCAATATCTGCATCTTTTATATCAAGGGATTGCATGCTCTGAAATCAAAATTCGAAGACATAGGACCGGAAAATTGCTTTATATCTGAAATTACGTTGGCCGAATTAAAGTTTGGTGTTGCAAAAAGCAAAGCCAGGAAAAGAAATAAGAAAGCACTTGATAACTTTCTGAGCGGCATTCAGCTCCTTCCCATTTATCCGGCACTTGATATCTACGCTTCAGAAAAGGCACGTTTGCAAAAATCCGGAAAAATAATTGACGATTTTGACCTTTTGATTGGTGCCACAGCCGTTGCATTTGATTTAATTATGGTAACGAATAATACTAATCATTTTAACCGGTTCGGGAATATTAAACTGGAAGACTGGACGGGTAATTCATAACCTTCCTGAAAGCGTTATTTACTGATTTGAATTTTCCTCCCAACAACTCCTCTTTACCCCATCAACCCACCAATCAAAAATTTCTGTAAGGATTTGCTGAAATCCGGTTCATACATAAAGAGAGTTTTGTCAGATCTCTCTTATCTGAACATAATTATAAGCAAATCCTTCTTTCATGAGTATATCTGATAAAACGATAGAACGAGGAGAACCGGGCGTAGAAGTTGCAGTCAATGGTGAAGTCAACAATGATAAACTTTCCGAACTGATCGAACTGATCGAACTGATCAGTACCGTCAGCGGAATTGACGATGATGTCAGTATTGGTATCGGGAGAATACCTATGGAAATTGGAGACAGAATCGGCCTATAAGAGAAATCACGAAATCCTTCGTATTTATTTATCACCAATAAACCCTTTATCTCTCTCTTATATTAAGCTTCAAAGAGCAGGGGGGTAGATTATTGCCAACTATTCGGTTTGGGAATATCCAATAAAGTGTTAATAATTGAATAAGTTATTTTGAGATTAGGATACTTAATGGATATGTAGAAGTTTAAACTATGGCAAAAAACCAATTACTAAGAATGGACAATGTCGGCATCGTGGTAGAATCCCTCGATGATGCCATCTCTTTTTTCACAGAGTTAGGCCTGAAGCTTGAAGGACGAGCCACAGTAGAAGGAGAATGGGCTGGACGCGTTACCGGACTGGGCACCCAGCAAGTCGAGATCGCGATGATGGTGACCCCCGACGGCCACAGCCGGCTCGAGATTTCCCGATTTCTCACCCCGCCTGTTATCTCAGATCACCGCACGGCTCCTGTGAACGCGCTTGGCTACCTGCGTGTCATGTTCACCGTTGAAGACATTGACGAGATGGTATCCAGGCTCAGCAAGAATGGTGCTCAGCTCGTTGGCGAGGTGGTACAGTACGAGGACTCGTATCGGCTCTGCTACATCCGCGGCCCGGAAGGAATTCTCATCGGGCTGGCAGAACAACTCGGTAGTAAATGAGCAGCGGATGAATTACGAAAATTCTTGCCGGAAGAAATTGATACAACACTAGATATGGAACTTTCAATATGAACAAACATGTGTTATTTATACAAGGCGGTGGAGGTAAAGAAGATTACGAAGCAGACGCTAAGCTTGTCAACTCTTTGCGGGAAGCCTTAGGGGAAGCTTATACCGTGCATTATCCTTTCTTACCCGAAGAGTCTGCTCCGGATTTCGGGAGGAAAAAGCAGATTGGCAAAGAAGTTTCGCTGATTGATGAGGGAGAAATTATATTGGCCGGGCACTCCCTGGGTGCATCCATGTTGTTGAAATACCTTTCCGAACATGAGGTCAGGAGAAAGATTGCAGGCGTTTTCCTTATCTCTGCACCGTTTTGGAGCGGTGATGAAGATTGGGTGCAGGGATTCAAGCTGCACGAAAACTTTGCTGATATGCTGCCAAAAAATGTTCCGGTTTTCCTTTACCACTGCCGCGATGATGAAATAATACCTTTTGATCACCTTTCTCTATATGCAGAAAAGCTGGCACAGGCAATGGTTCGTGAAATAGCAAGCGGGGGGCATCAACTTAATAATGACCTGACGATCGTAGCTAATGATATTCAATCGTTATGAAAATCAAAGCGTATGCATAGATACAGATCCATACAAAAAAAAGACCACCAGAAAATGCCAAAGAAAAGAACCTCACCATTCCGTCTCCTTACGCTTGCCCTTTTTGCTTTAATTACAGCATCCGGCTGCACCGGCGACAAACCAAACTCCCCGTTTGATGAAGAATTGGATTACAAAACGCTGGAGGCTAAAAACAGCTTTTCGTTTGATGAGATTTTTAATCCGCAGACCATCCGGGTTATTGACAATACGCTGTTTGTCGTCGAATCCGACAATCCGGATGTTTCATTTCATGTACTAACGATTGATCCCGATCATCAATCATTAGAATATAAACAGGGCTCAGGCAGGAGAGGGGAAGGTCCGGGAGAGTTTATGGGGATTAGTGACATTGTTGAAACCGACTCCCTGCTCTACTTTTACGACGGGCAGCAGCTGAAACTGACACCTTACGACAAGAGCACCGGTCAGCTGGCAGTCCGGGATGATATCCACCTGCGAACCAACGGCCGGGCGGTAAATTTCTTCTCCGCAGGGGATGACCGGTTTATCGGGATCGGCCTCTTCTTCGGCAAGCGGTTTAACATAATGAATATGGATGGCGAGACCGTCGCGGAGCATGGGGAGCTGATCGAATTTAATGAGGATTTTTCCCGCAGGGACATTGCCCTGGGCTGGTTCTCATATGGCATGGTTCAGCAGGAGGAAGGGAATACGAACATCTACCTGTTTTCAAGAAATGCTGATTTTATTGAAAAATATGATACCGGCGGTCAGCTGCTGAAAAGGGTACAGGGGGAAGAAAATCCGGAACCCCAAATGGAGATCCGGAATGAGTGGCCGGTTCATACCGGCAGCCTCTCTTATGTGGATGTGGATTCTGACGGGAACCATATCTACGGCCTTTATTCCGGCCTCCCGGGCGATGAGGAGCACCATGGAGATATGATTCATAAGTTCGACCGGGACCTGAACCTGGTGGACGCCTACAGGCTGGACAACCGCTTCACAAAAATCGCAGTGGATGGAAATGGCAACCTAATTACGTACAGTGAAACAGACCAAGGGCTGGATTTTCATGTGTATGAGTTGTATTGATTTTAAAGAGCTCTTAGATGACAAACTGCTTCATGTTTCTTCTATCACTTGCGGTCAGCTTCAGCTGACTGGAAAAGTCACAAACACAGGAGTGGCTTCAGCCACAGTAAGGTTGGCATTGTGGCTGAATCCACTATTTGTTGGCCTTTCTGGTTCAGTTGATTAAAGTCAACTGCAATTGACAGAAGAGGTACACGTCTGGCTTCGGCATGTATAGATCAAATCTTTGCTTAACTTCCGGGTTTGGAGAGAGGACTGCCGGCTTTGCCACAGGACAACTTTTTTCTTTGGAGAAGATTTGAAATATTGGACTCAAGCAAAAATTGGTCAGAATCATAAAAAATGAATCTTATGTACGATATCCCGTATCACAAAGAAAAAGATGAACAGGTAGTTAAAGAGTTCATTGATGAGCATCCCTTTGCTTTTTTGACTGGATGCGATTCAGAAAATAAACCTGTTGCCACTCAGGTGCCGGTTTTTATTGAAGAAAAGGAAGGCCGAAAAATATTGAGCGGCCACATCATGAGAAATACCGGTCATCATAAAGCCTTTCAGCATAATGAAAATGTTCTTGTGGTTTTCACCGGCAATCACACCTATGTAAGTGCTGCGTGGTATAGTAATCCGCATCTGGCTTCTACATGGAACTATATGAGTGTGCATGCAAAAGGCAGTATCAGGTTTCTGGATGAGGCAGGATTAGAAGAGGTACTTCGAAAAACAACTCTTCATTTTGAAGATTATAATCAACAGTCCCCAACTATTTTTGATAACCTCCCGGCAGAGTTTAAGCAGAAAGTAATGAAGGCCATTGTGGCTTTTGAAATTGAAGTGACGGAAATAGACAGCGTATTCAAATTAAGTCAGGACAGAGACGCTGAAAGCTATCACAATATCATAGAGAAGCTTAAAGAACAGGGTGAAGATGGTCGTGTTATTGCTGCTGAGATGGAAAAAAGAACGAAGGAGGTTTTCCCTGATGATTGAAAAAATTATAGACATAACAACCATAAAAAAGTCATCCTAAAATATGACATGATAATCCGATGTTGAGTAAATGACAGATATGGGCTTTGAGAAAGGATTCACAATGGCTTTGAAAAATTTAGACAAATGTTATCCATCCTGAACAAGTAGTATTTAATGCGAAAAAGACAGGGGAGGGTCATACTCCTGTTCAAAGATGTCGTATTCACCCCCTGGGATTGTCGCATTTATACTGCAACAGTACACCCTTTATTAACTAATTTTGTCAATAAAATAACCAAACTATTATGCGAAAAATCAGTGTCCTATCCATGATAACCCTGGATGGAGTCCTGCAGGCTCCGGGCGGGCCTGAAGAAGATCCATCGGGCGGTTTCGAGTATGGCGGCTGGGTGGCACCGTACGGTGACGAAATTTATGGCAAAGTCGTGGAAGAAGAGATGAAACCTGCGGATTATCTGTTGGGCAGAAAAACATTTGAGATCTGGGCCGGCTATTGGCCGGAGCATGCAGACAGATGGCCGGGGATCAATGAGGGCACAAAATATGTCCTGTCCAATACCATGGAAAAGTCAGATTGGAAAAACACCATATTCCTCAAAAGCCTGGCAGATATCAAAGAGCTCAAAAGTTCAGAAGGCTCTGACATTCAGGTTTGGGGCAGCGGCAAGCTCATTCAGCTTCTGCTTAAGAATGATTTAGTGGACGAGCTCCGGCTCAAAATTCACCCATTGACGCTTGGCAAAGGGAAAACGTTGTTTGATGATGGCCAGATTCCGGCAGCATTTACATTAACAGAGAGTACGGTCACCCCGGGGGGAGTGATTATTGCCAGTTACAAGCGAGCTGGAGATGTTGAAACGGGCCGTGTTGAATGATGAATGATGATTTTCGAATGAAATCGATTTGTATCGCCCCCTTTAAAAAGAGCAGAATAGCAAGCACCAAATTACAACATAACTCGGATCACTTGCCATTTGTAATTAGTGCAAAATGGTATTTCAAAACGAGCGCAAGCGAGAACTACCTCCCGATAAAAAGCATCGGGACGTCGCTATATGCACCGTCGGAGGGGTAAAACATGTATAGCCCCGGTCGACGCATGCAGTGCAAAACCCGGGGTTTAAAAGAGGCCATACATCCAGCCCCGAGGCAATGAGGTTGGTGGTGGCTTTGAATGAATTGAGGGGGATTCCCGGAACCTGGATAAGCTTATAATCCGAGCATTGTTTATGGGTGTTCTTTGCCTTGATGCAAAGTAACCAAAAATCAAGGCTTATAAGAACTGTTCGGAAGGCACTTTGTTCAGACGGAAAACATTCAAAGGCCTGTTGGTTTTGATATTCTGATGGATTCCGGGGAGGCAAACCGATATTTCTGTGGGCCCACGTTTCTGGCAGTTGAATGTTTTCATCCGTCTGCCCAAAGACGCCTTAATTCCCGAACATTCTTATAGGCCGGTTTTTGATTGATGATTATATTAGAAAATGTCAAGTCACAAGCAGCCAATTACAAACATGAATTGCCGTTAATGGTCCTCTGGAAAGAATATTAAAACGAGCGCAAGCGAGAACTACCTCCCGATAAAAAGCATCGGGACGTCGCTATATGCACCGCCGGAAGGGTAGAACATTTGTAGCCCGGGTGGCTGCACGCAGTGCAAAACCCGGGGTTAAAAGAGGCCATACATCCACCCCGAGGCAATGAGTTGGTGGTGGCTTTGAATGGATCGAAGGAAATTTCCTGGTAATTTGAAAAGCCTCACTTCATCCACATTAAGATTTCATTCAGGCTGAAGCCCTACACGTTTGTAGAAATTTCGGCTTTTCACCACATTACTTACTAATAAAGTAAGGCTGTTATATATTTAACCATCATCCAGGTATCCAAATTCAAGGGCGGAGGGAATATTATCCAGCCCACATTGAAAAACCCAACCGTAAATTATTATGAAAACAGTAACCATGACCTTGCTGCTGGTAATTTGCTTCCTGAGTTGCTTTAGCTGCATAAGGTCAGACTCAACCTCAGAAAATATGAACATGAAGCAGCAGATTTACACACTCGGTGCATGGCATGTACAAGATGGCAAACAACAGGAATTCATCACAGCATGGAAGGAGCTTGGGGAGGTCTTTGGTGCACTGCCCGATCCGCCGGGTAAAGGTATCTTAATTCAGAGTACCTCAGACTCTACTCTGTTCTATTCCTTTGGCCCGTGGAATAACATGGAGGCAATCGAAATTATGCGCAACAATCCTCAGGCGCAGGAGGGAATACAAAAACTGATAGACCTTTGTACTGAAGCGGCTCCCGGATCATTTCGTGTCGTTGCCGAATCACCGGAACCAGGCGCATAACAAAAATAATGTATAACAGGTATTTGCTGGGGAGGATGGTTTACAAAATACTTTGGGAAACAATTTTCATACACTCCTCTGCGCATTTTCTGCATGAAACAGCGCTCTTCCGGCAGGGTTCATGATCTGTATATTTGTCGCATTCCTCAGCACAGGCAATACAAATTTCAGCGCAAATTTCGCAAAATACCTGGTTAAATAACGATTCTCTTGCAACAAACCGGGCGCATAATGTACAGGTATCTGCACAGTCTCTGCATAATAAAATACATTGGATATGCTCTGTTTCGGCGATCTCCACGCAAAAACCTGCACTTTTTTCACAATCCATCGCACATTTTATACATGCTTCAATACATTCCTGGAAGTCGTCCATCCTGATGATTTTATTTTGCCTTTAAAGAAGAATTGACAGCATATACCAGAAAAGCATTACGCAATTTCTGAAATGAGTTGTATGATTTTTTTATGGCCTTTAGATTCAGCACATGTTTAACCACAGCGATCACTGCGGTTTTTTCACAGCGCTCACAGTGCATGTAATAACGAATGGCAGAATCTTATCGTCATCTGCTTGCGGATACTGCATTTTGTATCCGGGTTGAGAAACCGCTGTGTCCG
This sequence comes from Balneolaceae bacterium, assembly GCA_040882525.1. GTDB lineage: Bacteria > Bacteroidota > Rhodothermia > Balneolales > Balneolaceae > Rhodohalobacter. The sequence goes on from JBBEBD010000010.1 coordinate 38,373, forward strand.
TTATGCCTTCGCTGTGCACACCGTGGTTTAAAATCTCATTACAGGTCACTGCTATCGGTGGTTAAAGTGAGACGGATCTTATTGCAGTCTGAGTGTTTTCTGGGTTCAATGCTATGACAGCCAAACAGCACATTAGTAACCACGTGATCACAGCGGTGGCCTCAGGTTGATTCTATATTCAGATCATACTTTTCGAGTAATCCTTTTAATCCGAAAACAGAAAATTTTGATCTCTTTATTTGGTTTATTTCGGGGTCTATTGAAAAATTAAAACTGGTAGTAAAATCCACATTTTCCGCCGTGGTATGATGGAAAACAGCCCTGTGAAGGTCACACTGTTCAAACAAAGAGCCGGAGAGATCTGTATCGGTAAAATCGGCTTCTTTCAGGGTGCAGTTTTTAAATATCGTTTTTTTCATGCTTAATCTGTTGAAAGAAGAAAAATCCAGCTGACAGTCTTTGAATTTAACTTTAAAAGCAAGTTCGTTACAATGCTCAAAGTTTACGCCCAGGATCTTGCAGCCATGGAATTCAACGTTCTGAAGGGTAGCATTGTGAATTTTCGCGGAACTAAAATTACAGTTAAAAAAACTGCAATCATTGAAGGTTAGTCCCCCGGAATTAACTCTGGAAAAATCACAATTGTGGAAACTGCAACATTCAAATTCTGTCTCCGCTAACTGCTTATCATCATATTTTTCATTCCGGAATTCTTTGTCTGTGATGTAATCTTCGCTCATCTGATTCCGGGCTTAATCATCCGATAAAGCTTTTTCAATGGCTTCTTCAGCAAGAACAGACATCACTTTATAGGCTTCTCTGTTCGGGTGTACTTCATCTTCCGAATATTCCGGTTTCATTCCGTTTCTGTCATCAGCCATGGCAGAGAAGAAATCGAGATAAGTCATGTTATTTTTTTCTGCAAAAGATCTGATCCGGTTATTCAGTGTTACAATTTTTCCGGCCGGCTCAAGGCCCGGTCTCCAGGGAAAATCATAAGCGGGGAGAATGGAAGCCAGTATAACCCGGATACCGTTTACGCGGGCGAGTTCTGCCATGGAGAAAAGATTATCCTCAATCATTTTTAAGGTTGAAGGCCCCGTGTTACCTGCAATATCATTTACCCCCGCCAGAATTACGACAGCAGCGGGTTCAAGATTGATTACATCTGCCCTGAAGCGAATGAGCATTTGAGGCGTGGTCTGGCCGCCAATTCCGCGATTTACATAGGGTTTCTCTTCAAAGAATTCCGGGTAATTTTGTAACCATCCCTCTGTGATTGAATTTCCCATAAAAACCACTCTTTTTTCATCAGCTGCGGGCGGGAGCAGTTTTTCATTTGCGTCACGGAACCTGTTCAGGTTCGGCCAGTCGTACTCTTCCATTATTTCCTGTGAATTTTCTTCGGTTCCATTTTGTGCGTGGAGTGATATTGTTAAAAAAAGATAGGGTAAAATGAATACAGCAGCTATTCTGCATTTTCTAAGGAGAAAGGATTTCATAGAAAAAAGTTGGTTGAGGTTGATCAGTAAATTCCCGGTATAAGATGGTAATCCAATTCGCAGTGTTAAAATAACGTGAGTTAGGGATAAGAAGTCAATGCAGGCCCGGAAATAGTCTCCAAAAGAAAATGAGAAAATTAAAATGGAATATACTTTTTATAAAGCTCCCCTCTGCCGAAGGGTCGGCATTTCGAAAAGCACTTAACTTGTCACACCGCGTTCTGTTGCGCCGTAGGGAGGAGACGGGCCTGCCTGTGCTGAAGCTTCGGAAGACAGGGGTGGGTTAAAAACACCCGGATTACCCCGGACCCCTGAGGCTATATTTTTCAGCAACATCTTTCAGGCAGATGAGTGTTTTTTCCCATTCAGTATTACAGGATTTAAAGAACTTATCCGAATCAGCATCTTCAGGAAAACCCGTTTGCTTCAGGATCAGTTTTACATGTTCACCTTTCGGTTGAATTGTAAACTCTGCATTCAGATCAACATTAAAGGGGAGATGCCCTTTTTTTGAAGTGTATTTAATATCAGTCAGTAGTAATCTTTCGGGACGCAGGTACTCTTTTATCTTTGCTTCTGAGATATAGTCTTTATGGTCTTCTTCGTCATTCCATATAGTCATCGTTAACCCGTCATTTTGCGGAATGATAACCAGGCCGGAAGCGAGCCACCATTTTTTTATCAGGCTGGGTGTAATTAAAGTATCAAACGTAGCATCTGCACTCTGGGATATGGTAACTTCCTTGATAATAGACCTTGACATTTTTTTTCGCTTATATATAAATAATCTCTCTTAAAATGCTTTCCTTTTTATTATTACATACAAACGCTGAACAAGTTTCCAATGTTTTTGCTGATAAAGAGAGAAAAAATTAAGGGAAAGAAATGTCTAATAAATTAAAAACTATTTCGGTTGGTCAGTTTGAGCATTTAATATCCAAAGCTGTGAGTGAATATGTAAACGAAGAGTGTGAATGTAAGGTAACCAACCTGGATACGGCCGACTTTGATTACGAGGATAATGTAGGGGTTCATGAAAAAAGAAAGGTCAGCTTTGATGTGACCGTTTCGTACAAAGAATAACAGGACAGCGGTTTTTTCTGCTTATTTCTTTAATGTTTCTGAACAATTTCTTTCAGTTCAGCCTCTGACTCAAAAAAGAAAGACTGGCTGCCGTTTAATTCCTGCAAACAGTATTTACGCGGAAGTACAATTTTTTTATTGTAGCTTTTCCCCAGGGCTGCGCCGCCTGCAGCCATAACATCTTTATAATTAAAGATTATAAAATCCGCAGCATTCATAAATTCAGGCACATATTCCTCTTTTATAAAACGGGGAATCAGGATAATATTTTCGCTGTTCCTGGCGATTCTCCGAAGGCGTTTAAACAATTTCATCTGCCCTTTTTTAACCGGCCCGGCAATTACTAATTTTTTGTGGACCGGTTCTTCCCGGAAGATTTCACATATGGGTTCAATTTGTTTATAGGCACTAATATGCCCGAACACCAGGAAAAGACGATCCTGTATTTTAATATTCGCGTTGAACCTGAGGTTTATGGATTCTACAGCGGCTGCCCTGGGCATCAGAAACGATGGAAAATCAGGATGAGGAATCACCCGGAATTTGGATTCATCGACCCCGAAAAATTTACTTAATTCCGGGATAACCGATTGACAGTGCACCAGAAGCAGATCGGCATTCTTTGCCATCCATCTTCTGATACGATAATTGAGCCATAAAAATTTACTGTCAGGAGGCATTTTGTTATGAATGGTCCAGACCATTTTACCCTTCATCCATATGAACAATATTATATTCAACCATTTATATAAAAAAGAAACAAATCTGATTAAACCGGTGCATTCCAGCCAGTGATAATGCAGTACCGTCTGTTTTTTTAACCGATTGGCAAAAATCAGCTTCCAGTGTGTTGCAGCCGAAAGATTATTTATTCTGAAACGGGATTGGGTAAACAATGTTCTGAAAAGCAGGTAGGCATAATCAGACTGCTTGTAGGCGTAGCGTATTTTTGGATGAACCAGGACTGAGATATTCCCTTTATTGTACAGTTCATCATATACTTCTTCTAAAGAGCTAACCGGGTTCATGATCAAAGGATCTTATCAAAAATAAAATTGAATACCGATTGAATGTACCGTGCCAAAACCTGTTGAAAAAGGAACCAGTGCATAATTGACCCTGACCGGCTCAATCCTGAGGCCCATTCCGGTGCTGAATGGGCGCTCAGTAGGTCCAAAGATGTATCCTGCCTGCAAAAAAAGCAAATCAGAAGCATTTGCACTTAAAGCAACTGTAAAGAAATTTTCATTGCCCCGGCCGGTATAATCGCTGGATGAGTTCTCTTCGATGGGTTTCAGCCAGTTCATATGAAGGGATAACAAAACCGGCAGATCGTTTGCACCGGGAGTCGTAAATTCCACAAGATTTGCCATCACGCCAAGATTAAATTCAGCCGGAAGTTTGGTGGCTTCTGTATCCAATTCTTCCATTTCTCCTAAATTTTTCAGTGAAGCTCCGGCACGAATACGCCCGTTCATAAATTCAGTGCTCGCTCCGGCAGTGATTGCATAACCATTCGCCCGCAGCTCAAAGATTTCTTCGCGCAGGTAATGGGCGGTGATGCCTGCCGCGACAGGTCCCAGGCGGTAAGCACCTGCCGCGGAAAGAGAAAGATAACTGATGGAAAAGCTGCCCTGGGATGGCCCCGGCCGGTCCCGGGCTTCAAAATCAGTGGCACGTGAGTTATAAACTCCAAATGCCAGAGCACGAGAATCTTTCATGAGGTTAACAGCCGCGAATTGATTTTCTACATCCGAAACCCACAATGTATAATTCACATCCAGGGCTGAAGACGGCTCAAAAACGAGCAGTGAAGGATTCGAGTAAATGGCTGCGGGACCTGTTAGTGAGGCCGTACCTGCTTCGGAAATGGATAACATTCTTGCTGAAGGAGAAATATTCAGAAAATCGAGCCCGCTTCCGGTATCCTGCGCGGCAAGAGGAAAAGAGAACAGCAAAAACAGGAATGGAAAAGCTTTATTCATCATTTTCTCAAATGCCAGGTGGTATTTTTTCTCATGGTATAAATGTAAAAGAAAATCCGGACTCATGTATACCCGAAGTTTTGGATAAGAGACAGGAAAAACCAGCTGTTTTGATGGTTTCGCCGGAATATTTTTTCAGAGAAATTATAAAAACCTGTAACGAGAGGAAGGAAATTGAAATAAAACTCCTTTTGACAAGCAGTTAGAAAACTCTTGATCAAATATTGCAAAATTAAATATTTAAACGACTGGGCTTTTTTTAAGAGCCCCCCTCTACCGAAGGGTCGGCATTTCGTAAAAGCACTCAACTTGTCACACCGCGTTCTTTTGCGCCATAGAGGGGACGGGGGGTGGGTCAAAAAAAATTGTCAAGAAGCTTGATTCAGGAACAGCAGATACGATATATCTGTTTTCTTCGTTTACCCGCTACCAATTGGAAATAAAGAATTAAGAGAACTGGCATGCCGGCTTTCCAGCCCGATCTTATGCCGGGAACAGGGGATTGGGGAATTTTAATGTTTTGTTGCGAGTCCCCGTCTAAAAATATATTCAGGAGAGAAAAAAGTGAGATATAAAACATCTTTAATACAGATCATTTTCTTTTCATATTTTACGTTTTCTGTTTCTTCCATATCCGCTCAAAATGCCGGACGGGTTTCTCTTTCAGCACCTGAACATGGAGCTGAAGATGTATCCCTTCAACCGGTGCTGAAATGGAAAAGTGGCGGCGGAGCCATCCGGTATCAGTTGATGCTTTCCAGGACTGAAGACTTTTCTGATCCCGTTATAAATGAAAGAGGTATCAGACAAACAAGTTTTAAAGTCGACGAAGATCTGGATTTTAATACGGAATATTTCTGGAGAGTACGGGGTGCAACCTTTTTTCGAACCGGCAGGTGGAGTGACGTCTGGAGTTTCCGTACCGAAGGACTACCGTCGCCGGAAAATCTGG
>JBBEBD010000011.1:0-34789 GCA_040882525.1 Balneolaceae bacterium
GTCATCTCGACCGGAGGCCGGGCTTTTCGGCCGGAGTGGAGAGATCTCCTTGTGCAAGGGGAGGAGTTTTTTTAACGTTGTTAAAGATAAATCCCAGAACAGGGAGATGTCTCGGCTGCGCATCGGAAAAACACCGCTGCTTCGCTCGACATGACAGGGGCCGCTGGAGTATAAAACCGGCATATAAGTATCCTAACTATGAATGATTTCATCTTAGCGCCGAAGCGGAGAGATCTCCTTGTACAGGAAGGTATTTTAAATGTTGTTCAATGGGTGCCACAAAGGTGTCATACGTTTTGTTTATAATCCGGTTATGGAAAGAAATATTATTCAAAATTATGGTCTTTTCCCGCCGCAACCGTCTTTGCTCGAATATCGCCTTGGTGCTGAGCAATTTGCAGATATTCCGCAGTCTCCCGGTATCTATCGTTTTTTTGACAAAAACGGCACCCTGCTCTATGTGGGAAAGGCGAAGAACCTGCGTACAAGGCTGTTCACCTACAAACGGGCGCGGGCGGGGCAGGTGTCGCGGAAGGTGTCAAAACTGATCGGGCAGATTGCTTCATTTGAGATTGAAGTGACCGGCAGCGAGAAGGAAGCGCTGCTGCTCGAAAACAGGCTGATCCGCGATGAGCGTCCGCCGTTCAACCACGCCAACAAGCAGACGGAAGCGTACTACTTTGTGTACCTGGAACCCGGTGAGGATCACCTGGAGTTTCGGCTGGCCATGCGAATACATGACGAGACGGACCCGGCGTTTTGGTACGGCTGCTTTAAAGGACACGCCCCGGTCCGCCACTCGATGGGCCGGCTGCTGCAACTACTCTGGATGGCGGAAAACGGCACTGCTGATCCGCACTTTCTCCCGGTTCAGCTCACCCGCCGGCTCACCCCGATGCGCTGCCGGCTGCCGGTTCAGAAACTTAATCAGTTTGATCTGCCCGGGCTGCTACGGGAGTATATGCTGGGCCGGTCGTATGAACTGACAGACCTCCTGGCCGCGCAGATCGAAATCGGCCGCACCCTCACGCTCTTTCAAAATTGTTTTCTCGAAGACGGATTGCTCCAGCTCGCACTATTTTATGACCGGAAACTCACCCCTCACCGCAAAATACGCGGCCGCAACCGGATCATCCCCCAGAATCAGCTGGACGACCTTTTGATTGATGAAACACAGAGGACCTGGCAGAGCCTGCCTTCCGAAACGTCAGAGCAGGCAGGTGCGATAGCTCCTGCCAGAGTCCGGATTAAAGGAACAGAATAACGGAACAACCGAGGAACTGAAAAACAGAGAAAGTGGGATGTTATCAAGAAACTTTGGATAGAAAAACACTTCGTCTGTTAAACAGTTTTTCTGTTCGTCTGTTTCTCTGTTTCTATGGCTCATGAATATAATCGTTGATCATTTCTGAGATGGTACGGGTCAGCTCCTGAACGGCCTCCAATGTCCCGGCATGGATGTTTTTGTAGACAGCCACGTCAGAAAGCCCCGTCTCATGTGCGATCTGTTTAACTTCCTTTCCCTCATATAGTTTATTCAAAATGATAAAACGGTTGGTTTTCCAGCTCCGAAGGCTGGCCCCGAGGATGCGAAATGTACTGTTCACCAGCCGGTCAAAACGGCCGTCATCCGTAGAGACCGACAGAAGGAGTTTCTCTTTTTTCATCAGGTTAATTTGTTCGCGTGCCTTGTGAAACGCAGGCCCGTCCATGGCCAGCGCATTTTGCCGGTTCACTTCCGTCGAAAGGGTCCCCACACCGATTGAAAACCGAACCATCACCGGATGGATTTCCGCCATGATAGCCCAGATATGAGAAAAAAGGTCATCTGCCGATTGATACACCGCCTGGAATTCATCCCCGTGAACAATGGTATAGGCAGAAAGAATATCATCCGAATTGCTGTTGATCCTGTTTAATACCGATTCAAGACTTTTTTGGGTAGCCTTTCGCCGGGCTGGATCCATTTTCCGGGATTGCTCAAGGTCTCCGATAATTACAAGAGATAAACTCATAGTTAACCTTTTTGGTTTAATACTATACTATTTAACCAAATTGGTTTAGTTATGCAATCAAAAAATGAGTCAAACGCTAAAGGCCACGAAGGCACGAGGACACAAAGGATCACGAAGGGCTTTTAGTTAGTCAGCGGGAAGAATGGATTCATAATCGAAGCGAAACTTATCAAAAATGGAAAATGAATTATTTTTTAGTACCATTAACAAAAGTTTTAAACGGACACTTAAATTCCTTTTATGAAAAAAATATTGGCACTGATCATACTGACTTTCATCCTGATGGGCTGCCAGGCGCAGTCTCAGACGGAAACAGAAACCATTTCACTCTTCAACGGTGAAGATCTTACCGGCTGGTACATGGATGTTCCGGCTATGGATGAAGCGCCGGATACAACAAAACCGTTTATCGTTCGGGATGGAATGCTGGTAAGCCTCGGCAATCCGGGCGGACACCTGATCACCGAAGATGTTTATGAAAACTACCGGCTGGATGTTGAATATCGCTTTCCCGGAGAAACCGGTAATGGCGGGGTATTGGTATTTGCCTCTGAGCCGCGTGCGCTATATGGCATGTTTCCGCAGTCCATTGAAGTTCAGATGATGCACGAAAATGCAGGTGATTTCTGGGTGATTGTGGAAGATATCACCGTTCCTGATATGGTAGAACGCCGAGGCCCGGAAGAAGAGTGGGGCATCCGCGAAGGCGAAAACCGCCGGATTCTTAACCTGACGGATGATTCCGAAAATCCGCCCGGCGAATGGAATGAAATGAACATTGAGGTACTGGGCAATTCAGTTAAAGTGTGGGTCAACGGCGACCTGGTGAACTACGGAACTGATGCCACCGCCGACCGCGGACAAATCGCTATCCAGGCCGAAGGCTCCGAGATGGAATTCAGAAAAGTGGAGCTTACACCGATTACAGAACTCACGGAGTAACAGAGTAACAGAGTAACAGAAGAACAGAAGAACAGAGGAACAGAGGAAGTTAATTAAGAACAGAGAGTAACTTCATTCCGGTTCTCTTACGGTCGCCTGCATTGTGCCTGGGCACAGGCAGGTTCATGATAGTCATTATAATAAATTTATCAGTTTACAGCGGGTTTAATGGATTCCCGGGTAAACGGCCTCAGGATATTGTTTTCATCGGTGAATGTGACCCGCGCCTCGAGGCTATCGGTTTTTATAAACTCCAGTTCACCATTGAAGTTTTTCAGCAGAGTTTCGATGAGGGTCATTCCAAGGGGAGATGTTTTAGCAGGATTAAAAGATTTGGACCGGCCTGTTCCGTTATCTGCTACCGTAATCACGACCTGCTTTCCTTTTTTAACAAGAGAAACGCTCATTGTACCAGATGTAACTCCATCAAAAACAGGTTTAAAAATATTAACAACCAGTTCGTTTAACATCAGCCCGAACGGAATAGCCTGTTTGATATCCATGATCAGTGGCTTAACCATTACTCTTATGGCAAGGTCTGTATTCTGCTCACGATAATTCTCTTTTGTGTATTTAGTAACATTTCGCATAAAGCGGTCAATGCGAATGCTGGAAAAAGATTCATTCTGGTACATGTTTTCGTGTACCAGTGCCATAGACCGTATGCGGGAGGTGGTTCTGTTGAGATAGAGCCGTGCTTTTTTATCTTTAATAAATTTATCCTGCAGCTGAAGCATGCTCAGCATCAGGGCCATGTTATTCTTTACACGGTCATGAACTTCAGACAGTAAAAACGTTTTTTCTTCAAGCTGCTGTTTGATCTTTTTTTCCGCATATTTTTGAAATGAGATATCTTCGGCGATGAAGAAAGCCCCGTTAATTTCATCATCGACATATATCGGAAGTGCTGTGACATACATCGGGATTTTTCCCCCGGAACGATTTTCCCATTCAATTTCAAAATCCTGGGAGTTGCCACTAAACACTTTCTGAAGCTTTCGAAAACCTTTTTTTACTTCGGAGGCAGCCAGTAATTCTTCTATCCTGAGAGATTGAAAATCGTTTTCTTCATACCCGGTAAGATCTTTAAAAATTTCATTTCCGCTTTTTATAAACCTCCCTATGTTGATAGAAAAGACTGAATGCGGATTTCGTTCGAATAATGATTTATACCGCTGTTCACTCTCTTCAAGCATACCGGCCCATTTTTCAATGCTGTTAAGAACCCGGCGGGTAACTATAAATCCGGCCAGCATTAGTATCACCACAAGCGACACCGAAAGCCAGATCATAATATTTTGCAGCAGCCAGGTACCTTCTGATAAACCGCCGGCTATGACATCTTTATATTCTCTAAGGCGTTCATCCACTTCAAGAATCCGTCCGATATACGCTTTTGCCTGCTGCTCATTCAAAGGCCCATTTTCTTCAATAAGCTCTGTTAATTCACCGGCTATCCCATCCAGTTGTTTAACCATGTTATCGGAATCATCCCACACCCGGATAGCATCAGAAAAATGTTCAAGGGAATGCATTCGCTCAAAAACCTTAATCATTGAAGATACATCCCTCGGGTGTACATGAATAGCCAGCAATTTTTCCCGGGCAGTATCATAATCTGGTGAATCGGCCATAAGAGCCACTCTTAAATCCTGCGCATCGTGAATGAGTTCTGTTGACTTTTTATAATCATCCAGGTGGTACGGCTCACCTGTTTCAGCAAAGTGAATCAGTGAGTTGGTTCCGTCTTTTCTGGCTTCTGTCCAGTACGATTGCATTGTACTGTAAGCCCGTAAACCCGACATAGAACTTGTTGCCATAACGAGAATGCTTACCAGAATTACCCCAATAATTACAAATATCAGCAGGATGCCCAGCATCTTTCGGTCAATGTACAATCCCTTAAAGTCAGCATGGTCATCTGTAAGCCAAGTCATGAATTTATCTCCACCTGTTTGGTTAATCTGAACATAATGCCATTCTGCTGATACAAAAACCGCTTTTCAGAATTCTAAATGTGAAAATTCAAGAAAAGCTAAAAAATCTGAATTGACAAAGAGAAAAATTTAAATTGTTTTTTTCCGGGTATGGAGGAGCAAATAAGTACCTCAAAAATATGCCTGTGCAATGAATTTCTGATCTGTCTTTTTCTAAAATGGAAGCAATTCATTAATCCGGCCATTCTCCATTTGTCTGTTTATCGGTTTCCATCTATTTTAAATAGATGATCAGAATAAAAAACATATCCGCCCATTGTATGATGCACTGTTGTTGTGCCTTTCGGGCCTGTTGGATATGAGTTTGTTCTGAATATTATATCAGCGTTCACATTCCGTATTCAACAAGGCTTTCTGAGATTCAGAAGGCCTTTTTTATTTAAAATTATTTAATAATATCATGCCCCGATCAGGTTCCGTTTCCGATACTTTTCCAGCGGCAAATCAACCCGCCGTCTATGTTATCCACGAAAATGAGGAGTGGGTTCTTCCGCTTCGCGAGGCATTTGAAGAGCAGAATATTCCATATAAAGAGTGGTTTGTAAATGAAGGTGCAGTGGAGCTGAATTCAACTCCGCCCGAAGGAGTGTTTTATAACCGGATGAGCGCCTCCTCGCATACCCGTTCTCACCGGTACGCGGTGGAACTTAGTGAGCCGCTGCTGGCATGGCTTCAGGCTCATAAACGGCGGGTGGTGAATGGCCGGCGGTCGCTGCAGCTTGAGGTGCGTAAGTTTGAGCAGTACCTGGCTCTTCAGTTAAACGGCATCCGTACGCCGAAAACAATTGCTGCGAGTGGTAATAATGAGATTCTGAAATCGGTAAATCAGCTGGGGCTCGCACCCTTTATTGTAAAACCGAACCGCGGCGGCAAAGGACAGGGTGTTCAGCTTTTTAATAATGCTGAGGAGCTGGAACGGCAGCTTTCTGAAGAGGAAAATATTTCCCTGGACGGAATTGCACTGGTTCAGGAGTATATTAAACCTGCAAATCATCAGATAACCCGGATGGAGTTTATTGGCGGACAGTTTTATTATGCGGTTGAAGTGGATACATCCGAAGGTTTTGAACTCTGCCCGGCCGACGCCTGCTCTGTGGAGGATCAGTTTTGTCCTGCCCCAGGCCAGGAGGTTCAAAAGAAATTCCGACTGGCAAAGGATTTCAATGACCCCGCTCTTGTTTCAAAACTGGAAGCCTTCTTTAAAGCAAATGATATCGAAATTGCAGCGGCAGAATTTGTGGAAGACCCCGCCGGAAACCGGTACGTTTATGATATCAACATGAATACCAACTATAACCAGGAAGCCGAACGCGATGCGGGAAATAAAAAACGCGGAATGCACCGGATTGCAGAATTTCTTGGCCGGGAACTTGAGAGACTAAACGCAAAAATGAAAAAAGCCAGAAGCAGTTAGTCTGTAAATTGAAAAACCGGAAACCGATAAATGATAAAGTTGTTTGCATTTAATATTGAACAGCCAACTTTTCGGTTCATCGGTTCATCGGTTCATCGGTTCATCGGTTCATCGGTTCGCCGGCGAATACGGTACTCTTTCCATAAATACAGACTCCACATGGCTGACGATTTCTCCATCGGCATGGGATTCTTCATAAACCTGCCGCCAGTCAGGATCAGCGGAAAACGCCGCCCAGCTTTCTTCGGCTGCTTCACGGCTTTCGTGTGAGAGAACATAGATCAGGGTATTGTCCTGGTTTACGGGTACCCAGTAATCAATATTTGTCATACCGTGTTTAGCGAACAGATCCATTGTATGGTTTTCAAACCTTTGATGCAGTGCATCCAGCCTTCCTTCGTGCGTGGTGTATGTGCGTAACTCATACACCAGGTTTTCGCCGGATTGAGTATTCAGCGATTCAGATTCGGCAGATTCAGAACAGCCGGTAAATAGCAGCAGGGAGACAAAAAGTGCGCAGATTGCAAAAAAGAAAAAGAGATAGTTTTTCATCATTTTAGATAAGGTTTAAAAATTTATCGGAAACAGGTCACATAAATACAAATAACATGCAATTCCTGCAGATAATAGCAAAATGAGGAAACAAATCGTAATAATTGTATTGCATAACCCGGAATTGCGATAATCAGGTATGTAAAGTATTATCAGTCTGAAGGTAACACAATAGCAACCGTTGCAGACTCTGTATTCATGAAAAAATTATTATTTCTGTTCTTGTTTTTCACTTTTTTTAATTCGGCGGAAGCTCAGCGCCTGACGGAGGCTGTTCATCTGAATCAAACCGGCTTTTACCCTGGGTCGTCCAAAATTGCAGTGGTAACCGAAGGGGAACCGGATACATTTTATATACTAACGCCCGATTTCAGCGATACTCTTTATACCGGTCAGCTCAGTTCTATTCAGGAAGCTCCCAATTCCGGTGAGCGTGTTCGTATTGCTGATTTTTCTGATTTTACAGCGCCTGGCACGTATATCGTCTGGATTACCAAGCTGGGTTACTCTTATCCGTTTACCATAGCTTCGCGGATCTATGAAGACGCGGCAAAAGCCGGCCTGAAAGGTTTCTATTTTCAGCGGGCGTCTGCATCCATTCCATACGAATTTGGCGGGAAATGGGCCCGGCCGGCAGGTCACCCGGATACGCTGGTTGTAATTCATCCCTCTGCGGCAACTGAAGGGCGTCCCGAAGGCTCTGTGATATCGGCCCCGAAGGGCTGGTATGATGCCGGCGATTATAATAAATACGCGGTGAACTCAGGAATTACGATGGGAACGCTGTTTTCTTTATACGAGGATTTTCCCGGATATATGAAAACCTTTGACGTGAATATTCCTGAAACGGGAAACGGTCTGCCGGATGTGCTGAATGAAAGCCTGTGGAACCTTCGCTGGTACCTGGATTCGCAGGACCCCGACGACGGCGGAGTTTATCATAAACTCACCGCAGCCAATTTTGAAGGCCGGGTGATGCCGGCCGAAGCACGGTCTGCACGCTATGTGGTTCAGAAAAGTGTAACCGGCACTCTTAACTTTGCCGCGGTGATGGCACAGGCGGCAAGAATCTTTGATGAGTATGAGAATATTGTGCCGGGACTTGCCGATTCAGCGCTGTCTGCTGCAAAAGCTGCCTGGAACTGGGCACAGGAAAACCCGGACAGGCTGTATAACCAGAATGAGATGAATGAGCTGTATAATCCTGATGTTCTGACCGGGGCCTATGGCGACAGGAACCCCTCGGATGAATTTTTCTGGGCGGCCGCTGAGCTTTACGCCACTACCGGCGATGACAGCTATTATCATGCTGCGGATGTGTTCCCCTCTGAAGAGGCATCCGTGCCGAACTGGGGGAATGTGCGGACGCTGGGGTACTATACACTTGCCCGGCTGGGGGATAATCTCTCCGGTATGCCGGCGGATGACCTGAACCGGGTAAAAGAGATGATCACAGGCCTGGCGGACCGGCTGGCTGAAGGAGCGGCGAACAGCGGGTACCGCACAGTGATGGACGGTGCGGGAAACTATCCCTGGGGAAGTTCTGGTGAGGCTGGCAATCAGGGAATTGCACTGATTCAGGCTTACCTGCTTACGGAAGAAATCCATTACCTGGAACACGCCCATTCCAATCTCGATTACCTGCTGGGACGCAACGCCACCGGTTACTCCTTTCTGACGGGCCACGGGTATAAAACTCCGCTCAACATTCATCACAGGCCTTCCGATGCACACTCCATACGTGAACCTGTACCCGGCCTGCTGGCAGGCGGTCCGAATCCCGGTCAGCAGGATGAATGTATTTATCCCTCCGACTATCCTGCAAAATCGTATGTGGATGACTGGTGCTCTTACGCCTCGAATGAGATCGCTATTAACTGGAATGCGCCAATGGTGTATCTCTCCGCCGCAATAGAAGCCCTGCAATTCCGCGCCGGGTTTGCTGAGGAGTGAGAGTCAGTTGGCCGAGGATACGATCATCCTGAACCTGCCTGCACTGCCCCAAAGGGATCTTCTTTGGCAAAGTTTCGGAAGGCAGGCTTGTTTCAGGATCTCCTTTCACTGACAAAGTGAGGAGATGCTGAAATCCCCGGAAGGCCCAAAAGGATGCCCGGGCAGATGCCTTCGGCAAAAATCAGGGACAGAAAAATTCTCAAGTCCCAAGACTATCTGATTTAGGTTCAACCCTCTTCGGGGTTGTGGAATGTGGTTATTTCCTGTCCCCGGATTGTATCCGGGGCTAATCATATTAATCCGCCCCAGCGGATTGTTCATTTCCAACCATCATTCAATGGTCTCACACGGATAAATACCATTAAAACCAGAAAATAAGATCCAATAAGAGACTCACTATCGTCGGGGTTTTACAAGGATGAATCCGAACCCGAACACCGGAGGTGTTCAACATGATTAGTCCCCGGTGCAACCGGGGGACGAGACATCGACACGAAATATCGTCAACCCCGGCTGGGGTTGAATAAGGGTTCAGGGTTCAGAAAATTATTTTAGTGCTCAAGACTCAAGACTCGAATAAACCCTGCCCACAAACTCCTCAAGTGCACTGTTACTGATCCACCGCAGAACAATCAGCAGATCATTTTGCTGGTCCACAATAATGTAGTTCCCTCCGAATCCCGCTGCATAGAAAACGTGGTCAGGAACGCCTTTCCAGGTGGTATCGCCTTTCAGCAGCCACCACATATAGCCATAGGGAGGATTGGGTTCGGAGGAGGAGGTGGCGTTTTCAATCCACTCTTCAGAAATCAGCTGCCGGCCGTTCCAGTTTCCATTGCGGGTAAACAGCAGTCCAAAACGTGCCTGGTCGAGTGTGCTGATGAACATTCCTCCGCCGTGATGTCCGCCGCCGCTTACGGACTGAACTTCAATTCCATCCACCATCGTCCAGGACTCATCATATCCGTGCCAGCGCCATGTGGTTGACGCCCCAATCGGGTCCATAATCTCTTTTTTGAGAACCCGGGGCAGTGGTTCCCGCAACACCTGGAGCAGAGAATAAGCCAGCAGGTTTACCCGGACATCGTTGTATTTGAAGTGAGTGCCGGGTTCATTCAGCGGGCGATTCCGCCAGTCGTCAATGTTCCCTTCGCGCGGCGGCCGGTCGGCCCAGTCGTGGATGCCAAAAAGAGTGCCGGACCAGTCGGACGATTGATTGAGCAGGTGCTCCCAGGTGATTTGAGAATTGTGTTCGCCGTCGAAAGTGCTACCCCACACGTAATCAGCTGCGTGATCATTCATACTTTGAATCAGCCCGTGATCCCAGGCCAGTCCGGCGACAGTTGAAAGATAGCTTTTAGTAACACTGAAAGTCATATCCACGCGATCGAGGTCGCCCCAGCTTTCGGCAATGTAGCCGTCTTTAATGATCATGCCGGCAGGCCCGCCGCGTTCCCTCACCGGCCCGGCAATATCGTGATACGGTTCGCGGCTGAAGGCTTCAAGAATGGCAATCCGCAGATCCTGATTCACACTGTTTTCATTCTCCATGGCAATATCCACCGCCTGCTGCAGCAATCCGGCGTTAAAGCCAAGATCGGATGCTGATTTCTGTTCCCATTCCGTTTCAGGATAATAAAGGTCCTGCCCCTGAGCGGTAAACGGATTCAGGCTCAGAACGAACAAAAAACAAGTTGTAAATCCAGCTTTTATCAAAGAGTTATTCAAAAAAATGTGTTTTGATGAAGGGGTCAGGTTCTTCAGGAAAGTACAGAACCCGACTCACTTTCTCCAACTGGTTGTATCAACAGAAAAGCATCACACAGTACCGGCAGAAGGTGCCGGGATGGTATCCTTTACAGTATTTTTTTAGAAACAGGCGACTATTTTTTTGTGGTAATCAGAACAACTCCGTTTCCGCCTCTTACCCCGTAAATAGCCGCGTCAGGGCCTTTCAGTACTCTTACATAATCAATCTCACGCGGATTAATCATGTTGTTTGCCTGGGTATAACTGCTGCCAACAATCTGGCCGTCAATTACAAAAAGCGGTTCAATACCTGAATTAAATGAACTGATACCTCGTATGGTTACAACGCCTCCGGTCAAATTAACGCCGGGTATACGCTGCAGGTAGTCACCCAGGTTCTGGTAGAAATCTTTGTCATCCGAAATAGCGTCATCCGGATGCTCCTGCGACATTTCAGTACTTGATCCTGTTCGCTGCTCATTTGCCGCGGGTTCGGTAGAGGCGCAACCTGCCAGCAATACCAGGGAAAACAGGAAGGGAATAAAAACCATTAGTTTCATAACGGCTCCGTTTTAGTGATGGGATTAGTTCAATGTATAAAATTATTATCAAATGATTTTATTAAAAGCTTTGAAAAATCAATAGTTCTCAATCTTGCCTGTGCCAAATGCATGCCTATAGGTATTTTAGTCTTTTTGAAATAAGAACAAATTAACATCCTGCCAGAGTGCGACGTGAGAGAGCTCCTGGCAGAGTTGAGGTTCAAAGGATTCCCTGCTCGTTATTCTCTCAAAGGGGCGTGTTCAATATTCAACTGCCGCCTTACTTCCGCGGATCAGCCTGTACATTCGTTCCGTTAGCCCTCTCCAAGACCGGTTGTCTCTTAAAAATCATATGTAATATTTGATGGTTAATGCAGGATTCTTCATAAAACATTAAAAACAGTATAATTTAATGTTTGATAGGTTTTTTTATATTACATTGAGGTTCGAATACCTACCATACATTAAAAAAGAAGAAAATGAAGGCTGGAAAACAAGTATACCCGGTTAATCCTGACCGAAGTACTCCATGGAATGATCTGCCTGAGCTTCCTGTAGATCCCTCGCTCTACAGGGATGTGGAGATTTACGAGCAGCTTGGAAATGCGAAAGAGGCGCTTGCGCTGCTGGCAGGGCGAAGTGTAGCCATTCCAAATCCGGGAATGCTGATCAACTCAATTACCCTTCAGGAAGCAAAAGTATCGAGTGCGATAGAAAATGTTTTTACCACAGATGATGAACTTTATAAAGCAGTGAGTGACTCTGTTGGAGACGGAGAGGTTTCCGGGCCGACCAAAGAGGTGCTGCGGTATCGGGAAGCATTGTGGGAGGGCCACCAATACCTGGAAAAACACAACCGCTTCGACCGGGATTATTTTATACGCCTGTACCGTATTATTAAAGAATCGGGTGACGGTATTCGTCCTCCGTTTGCCAGGACATTTATCCGGATGGGCGGCACCGGGCCCAATGCCGGTAAACCGGCTTACACACCTCCGCGCGGAAAAGGGATTGTGGAATCCAGACTGGATAACCTGATTGAATTTCTGAACAACCAGGACTCCAGCCCGGATGACCTGGTGTTGAAAATGTGCATTGCCCACTACCAGTTTGAGGTAATTCACCCGTTCCGCGACGGCAACGGACGTGTTGGCCGGATTATGAATATTCACCTGATATCCCGCGGTAATTACCTGGAGCTTCCGATTCTTTACCTGAGCCGTTATATCATCGAACATAAGGAGGAGTATTATGAAACACTGGCAGGGGTTTCGCAGCGGGCTGACTGGAAGAACTGGTTTTTATATATGCTGCGTGCAGTGGAATGGACATCCAGGCTTACCCTGCGTAAGGTGAATGATATCATCGAATCCAAAGAGGAGATTCTCAGTGTGATCCAAAGTGATACTAAAATACTCCGCCCCGAAAACCTTGCGGAGTTGATCTTTACACAGCCTTATACAAAAGTAAATCATCTTACAGGCCAGGGGCTTTATGCGGAAAACACCGCCAGGAATTACCTGAATGAACTGGCCGCAATGCAGATACTGGAGAAACGTGAAATCAAAGGCCGCCACTACTATGTGAACCGCGAACTGGAAGAAATTTTATCTTATTAAGATTTTACCCGTAATCCGTGGCAGTAAAACTTTTTCTATGCTGGCAGGTCATGATACATCCCGCCCGGTGGCTTATTTTTTTCGTTTTCCACTAACGAAGTCCTTAACTTTGCAGGGCCATTTCAGGCTGTTTTAAAAATCTCTAAAACAGGTTATGACTCTCTTTTCTCTGCTTTTTTCTCAAACATCGTCTCTTTTGCAGAATCTTTCCGGTATGTTACCTGAATCGATGCAGGGGGAACATACGGAAGCCGCTATTGGCCTGGTACTCCTTTTTCTAATCTCCATTGCCGTTCATCTGTTTATCCGTGTCTGGATCATTCGTTTGCTGAAGAAGCTGGATGAGAGAACCGATTCCGAATGGTATGAAGCTATCCTGAAGCATAACCTGCCTCAGCGCGGCCTGTTTATGGTCCCTCTCATTATCATTTATAACGGAATGAATCTCCTGCCGGAATTTCATGAAGATGTAACCGCGTTTGTACTCAGAATAACAGCTGCTACAATGATCCTGGTAGGTGCCCGTGTGTTCGACGCGCTTCTCTCTTCGCTGCATACGTTGTATCTAAGGCTGCCCAAAGCAGGCCAGACTCCCATTAAAAGTTACATACAGCTTGGAAAAGTACTGATCTATATCCTGGCTGCCTTTTTTATCATTTCCAGTCTTGCTGATAAATCTCCCTGGTTTTTTATCAGCGGACTGGGCGCCATGACGGCTATTGTGATGCTGGTTTTCCGGGATACCCTGCTTTCCCTGGTGGCCAGTATTCAGTTAACAAATAACGACCTGATCCGCGTTGGAGACTGGATTGAAATGCCGCAGTTCGGCGCGGACGGTGATGTGATTGATATTGCACTCAATACGGTTCTGGTGCAGAATTTTGATAAAACAATTACTGTAATACCTACTCATAAATTCCTGGAACACAGTTTCCGTAACTGGCGGGGAATGAACGAGTCAGGCGGCCGGAGGGTGATGAGGTCACTGAATATAGATTTATCCACTATCCGGTTTCTTACACTTCAGGAGATTGAGAAGCTTTCTCACTCGCATCTGCTGAAGGGATATATCAGTGCAAAAATGCAAGATGTAAATGAATATAACTTGATTCACCTGAAGAATAACCCTTCAACACTTACCAACGGGCGCTGGCTTACAAATGTGGGAACTTTCCGGGCGTATATTATCGAATACATGAAAAATCATCCCCATACAAATAAGAACCTGACAATGCTGGTGCGGCAGCTTGAACCGACTGAAAAAGGACTGCCGCTTCAAATATATGTTTTTACGAATACTACTATTTGGGGCGAATACGAGGCGATCCAGGCGGATATATTTGATCACCTGCTGGCCGTGGCTTCTGAATTCGGACTGAGAATATTCCAGCAGCCAACAGGTTCCGATATTGCAACAATAGGTAGTAATGGGCAGCGGGGTTTTTAAAAAGACGAGCAAAATATCCCTGGCAGAAATATCTCATCAGGTTACAGCCAATAAACCAGATCCGGCTTTGCTCAACCACCTGGTACTTCCTTTGCGCCTCTTCGCGCCTGCACTCCGAAGTGCTCTTTTGCACGCAGGAGTGGCCTTTGCGGTTACTCCTTCACAGATCTTAACTCCGGCTGATTAACCGCGGAGTCGCGGGGACGCTGGTTTTAGTGAAGAAACCGGGTTTAGGCTGTGGAGTTTATACACCTCTCCGCGCCTTTGCGACACTGCGGTTAAAAAAGTACTGTCCAAATTTGTGTGTCTGAGGGACTTGTAGCTGCCCGGCCGGGCAGCTACAAAAAAAGGTCTCCTTATTAGATCTTTAGGGTGTCAAAAACCTTAACCTAACCAAGGAGACCTTATGATTGATCTTACTTCAGATCAACTACAAGATATCATTCACACCATACTAAAGAAAGAGGAAGGCCTTAACGAGCTGATGGAAATGATGCTCAATGGTTTGATGCGCCTGGAACGCTCTCACTGGATGAACCAGCAGTCTGATGATCGCAACAAAGCCAATGGATACCGGCCCGGGCAAGCCGCAGGATATGGCCGGAAGTTATCCCTTCAGATTCCCAGGGATCGACTGGGCGCTTTCCAGCCTGTCATTTGGGCGATGCTTCGCGATCAAAACGAAGAGGTTCGCCGGCTGTGTTTTGAGCTCTACGGCAAAGGCCTGACCACCCGTCAAGTGGGGCAGATCACCGAAAAAATCTATGGTAAAGCCTATAGCTCTTCGGCCATCAGTCAGTTTAACCAGCAACTGGCTGAGGAGCTTCACGCCTGGCGAACCCGCCCCCTGCAGGCCAACTACCCGGTTATTCTGATCGATGCCATCTATGCGAAAATCCGGCGGGATCACGTTAGCTCCGAAGCCTTTTATGTAGTGCTGGGGCTAACCGGGGATATGCAGCGGGAAGTGCTGGCCATCGAAAATATTCCCAGCGAATCCTCCGAAGGCTGGAGCAGGCTCTTTGCCTCGCTCAAAGAGCGGGGACTGCAGGGAACCAAGCTGGTATTGGCCGATGCCCTGCCAGGATTGGATCAGGCCATTCATAAAGCCTTTCCAGATGCCAGACATCAAAAATGTGTCACCCATCTTAAACGGGGTATTCTAACTCGCGTGCGCGCCACCGATAAGCAAGCCGTAGCCGAAGACCTTCGTCAGGTCTTCCTGACCGGCCAAAAGAAGTATACCCACCAACAGGCAAAGGAAAACTTTACCGCCTTCGCTCAAAAATGGGGCAAAACCTATCGCTTCATATCCAAATTGGCGGATCAACCTTCTATGGAGTACTATTTTACTTATCTGGATTTTGACTGGCGGATCCAGTCGATGATCTACACGACCAATTGGATTGAACGGCTCAACAAAAGTTTTCGCCGGAGCCTGAAGATTCGCAATGCCCTGCCCAGCAGTGAAGCCGCTTTATTGCTGTTGGCCAAAGTCGCCGTGGATACCGAAGATTCGGTCTACCGATATCCAATTTATAATTTTAAATTTGATCAAACTTTATTTCCCAATGCATCTTAATTGATCCATAAAGGAGACAGCTCTCAGACACACTTTTTTGGACAGTATCGGTAAAAACAGAAGCTCCCCTTCCTTGTGGCGTGCTTTTGCGACATAGGGAAGGGGCCGGGGGATGGGTCCCCATAACCCCGGACTCTTCAAGGAGCTATCGCACCTGCCTGCTCTGACGTTTCGGAAGGCAGGCTCTTGAAGGTCCTTCAATTCTTCCGTTCTTGTTCCCTAATCCAGTTCTTTAATGGCTGCCAGTAAGCCCTGGAGTGATTTTTTCGCATCCCCAAAGAACATCTGGTTTTTGTCGCTGTAGAAAAGTTCATTATCAATTCCGGCGTACCCCGGGCTCATACTTCTCTTGAAGACAATGGTGCGTTTGGCTTCATCCACATTGAGGATCGGCATTCCGTAAATCGGGCTGCCCGGGCTGGTTTTGGCCGCGGGATTCACCACGTCATTCGCCCCGATAATCAGTACCACATCGGCAGATTTGAACTCGGGATTGATCTGGTCCATATCATAAAGCTGATCGTACGGCACATCGGCTTCAGCCAGCAGTACATTCATATGCCCCGGCATGCGTCCAGCAACGGGATGAATTCCATATTTTACTTCCACACCTTTTTCTTCAAGTAAGTTGGCAGTTTCTTTCAGAACATGCTGAGCTTGTGCAACAGCAAGTCCGTAACCTGGTACAATAATAACTTTTGAAGCGTAAGAGCATTGAATGGCTGTATCATCTGCTGCAGTTTGCTGAACCGTTTTATCAGTATCGCCGCCGGCACCCGGCACTGTTTCATCCCCGCCGCCAAATGCTCCGAATAATACATTCACAAGTGAACGGTTCATCGCTTTGCACATAATATTTGTCAGGATCAGGCCAGCCGCCCCAACCAGTGCACCACTGATAATCAGCAGGTTGTTACCCAGCACGAACCCTGCCATGGAAGCGGCGATTCCGGAATAGGAATTCAACAGGGATATTACAACAGGCATATCCGCGCCACCGATAGGCAGAACCGTCAGAACCCCGATCAATAATGCAAGGCCGAACAGGCTCCAGAATACCACCTGGTATTCCGGGTCAATAGTGAACCACCCAACAAGAGCGAGGGCAAGCACTGTCAGGGCAAGGTTCAGGTAATTTTGGCCTGGTAAAGCAATACGTCCCCCGCCAATGAACCCTTTCAGTTTTCCAAAGGCGATAAAACTACCGGTGAAGGTAATTGAACCGATCAGGATACTCAGGCCGGTGGTGATAAGTGACTGTGTATCAAACATGGCAGGATTGAGCCGGGTAAATTCTCCCCATGCTACCAGTGCGGATGCTCCCCCGCCAAAACCGTTAAATACGGCAACCATTTCAGGCATGGCGGTCATCTGAACTTTCTTGGCGGCAAATACACCGATCACACCCCCTAGAATCACCCCGGCAATAATAAATTCAAAACTGATAATTTCCTGGTCGAACAGGGTAACAACCACTCCCATCAGCATTCCGAAGGAAGCGAGCTGGTTTCCGGATCGCGCCGTTGCTGGCGAACCGAGCCGCCGGATTCCAACAATAAAGAAACCGGTGGCAATCAGGTAAACGATCTGAATAATGTCAGGTATAAAACTTTGAAAAGCTTCAGGTAAAAACTGGCTCATTTGTCACCCTCCTTTTTTTTGAACATCTCCAGCATGCGGTCGGTCACCATAAATCCGCCTACAACATTAATTGTGGCAAAAACAATGGCCGCGAAACCGATCCACTGGGCAAAAACAGAATCAGGCCCTCCGGCTATAATCAGTGCACCAATCAGGGTAATTCCGGAAATAGCGTTGGCACCGGACATCAGCGGGGTGTGTAGTGTGGGGGGTACTTTTGTAATAAGCTCGAACCCGACAAAGGAGGCGAGAACAAAAATAAAGAGATTAAAAATCAGGTCTTCCATGTGAGAGTATTGAGTAGTGAGTATCGGGTAGTGAATTTAGAGAGAGCGACCTGGAAGGGTCGCGGGATTATCAGATTCTTTACATCAAATTCAGGAATTTTCTTTCACAAAAGGAGAAATCACTTCTCCGTTGTGGGTTACGGTTGCGTTAGCAATAATTTCGTCATCAAAGTTAAAATTGGGTTTACCGTCTTCAATCAGAAGGTCGAGCAGCGATAACATGTTTTTAGAGTAGAGCCGGCTTGCATGATAAGCCAGGGAACCCGGCAGGTTCAGCGGACCCATAACTGCCACACCTTTGTGATAAAAGGTTTCGCCCGGTTTGGTGACTTCACAGTTTCCACCCTGTTCGGCGGCAATATCCACCACAACGGAGCCGGGGCTCATATCCTCCACCATTGCTTTCGTGATCAGTTTCGGAGCCGGCCGGCCGGGGATCAGGGCTGTTGTAATTACGATATCCGATTTTTTGGTATGATTATGAATGGCTTCCTTCTGTTTCTCTTTGTTGCGGTCATTCAGCTCTTTGGCATACCCGCCTTTTGCTTCTTCAACTTCTTCAAGTTCAACTTCTACAAATTTAGCTCCAAGACTTTCCACCTGTTCCTTTACTTCCGGGCGGATATCAAATGCTTCCACCACAGCGCCGAGACGTTTTGCAGTTGCAATAGCCTGAAGGCCTGCAACTCCGGCCCCTAAAACCAGAACTTTTGCAGGGGGTATCGTTCCGGCTGCGGTCATCATCATGGGGAGATATTTATCGAGCTGATTTGCCCCCAGAAGAGCGGCTTTATAGCCGGCAATGTTACTCATCGAAGAGAGCGCATCCATGCTTTGAGCCCGGCTGATACGCGGAATCGTATCCATCGCTATCCCGGTAATATTCTGAGCTTTCAGCAGTTCAACGTACTCTTTGTTCTGAAGCGGCCAGATAAAAGAAACCAGTACAGCACCCGGTTTCATTTTTTTGACAGAAGCTTCATCCGGAGCCTGAACAGCCAGAAGCAGGTCGCATGTGGAAAGAACTTCATCACGGCCTGATGTGACAGTTGCCCCTGCATTTGTATAACTTTCATCTGTATAACTGGATGCCAGGCCTGCATTTTTTTCAACCTGGACATCAAAACCAAGTGTAATCAGTTTTTCTACACCATCGGGCGTAAGAGCAGTTCGGGTTTCGTTTTTTTCAGTTTCTTTACAAACTCCAACTTTCACTTTTATCCTCCATAATCATAATTTGCCCAAACTTAGCGAATTTTAATCAGATTGCAACTTCATTCGATCATTAAAAGCGGTTCCAAATAAAAAAATGACAAAAAATTCATAAAAAACTATAGAACCGATAGAAAACATCGACCAAAAGACCGGTTAATTTTTCTTACATTTAACCTATAAAATGAAAATCAATTAAAGCTGAAGCATGAAAGATATTGAAGGAAAAACGTTTGACGTTGTAATTGTAGGCAGCGGGCCGGCGGGCCTTACTGCTGCTCTTTATGCGGCGCGGGCCGATCTGAATCCTATTGTTTTTGAAGGACCCGAACCCGGGGGGCAGTTAATGCAGACTACGGATGTGGAAAATTATCCGGGTTATCCTGAAGGTGTTTTAGGCCCTAAAATGATGGAAGATTTCCGCGAACAGGCCAAACGTTTCGGTGCGGATTGCCGCTACGGTTATGTAACCGATATTGAGTTTGAAAACCGTCCTTACAAACTTACAGTTGATGAAGAAACTGTAATTCATGCCAAAACAATCATTATTGCTACAGGTGCTTCTGCGATGTGGCTGGGCCTGGAGAGCGAGCAGAAACTGCGCGGAAAAGGCGTCAGTGCATGCGCAACCTGCGACGGTGCGTTTTTCCGTGACGAACATGTGGTGATCGTTGGAGGCGGGGATACGGCTATGGAAGAAGCGACATTTCTGACCAAATTCGCTAAAAAAGTAACGGTTATTCACCGGCGTGATGAGCTTCGTGCTTCCAAAGCAATGCAGGCCCGGGCATTTGAAAACGAAAAAATTGAGTTTCTATGGAATTCAGAACTGACCGAAGTACTGGGAGAACCTGTTGTGAAAGGCATTAAAGTCCTGAATAATAAAACAGATGAAATAACCACACTTGATGATGTAACCGGTGTATTTATCGCCATCGGACATAAACCAAACACCGACCTGTTCAAAGGAGTACTCACAATGGATGATGTGGGATATATCCAGACAAAAGGTCAGTCAACAGAAACCGACTTGCCGGGAATATTTGCCAGCGGTGATGCAATGGACCCAATCTACCGGCAGGCCGTAACCGCAGCGGGAACAGGTTGCCGGGCCGCCCTGGATGCTGAACGGTTTCTGTCTGACCAGAAAAGTGAAGAAGCGATCGCCGAAGAACACTGGAAATAAAGAATATCGAATATTGAACACGGAATAACGAATTTTGAAGTGTGTCGTTAAGCTCTAAGTCATTCTGAACTTGTTTCAGAATCACCTGGTTCAAATAAGGTGGGAGATCCTGAACTTAATTCAGGATGACTGTTGCCTCGTATTTGACACAATTTCTGAACAGCCTCGTATTTCCTGGTCAATATTCCTTTACTTTTTCCCTACCGTTTTATCGGATTTGTCTTTGCTTTTTTCCTCTTCATGCGTTTCATCCGTCTCTCCCTCATCTGAGATATCTACTACTTCTGCTTCGGCATCTACTTCATACTCATCTTCATTTTCATCGACCTCCCGTTCTACAAGTACTTTCACATCCCGGGTATATAAAACCAAAACAGTAATTGCCGAAATAACAGGCGCAATCAGTGCAAATAAAGCTGTTCCGGCCAGGCCGATGGTAAGCGGGCTTTGAAAAAGGATCTTTCCTTCCCTGTTCTTAATTATTACCCGGCGGGCATTTCCTTCACGGATTAATTTTCGGATCTGGCTAATAATTTCTTCAACGGTTCCGCGGATTTCTTCTGTAATAGTTCTCTGTTTTGTTGTCATAATTACCTCTTGTTATAAAAAAATTGTAAGGATCTTCATTTAAACAGTTCATACTACGAGAAGAACCATTAAAAGATACAATTATTATGCTATCAAAAGTTTATTGTGCATCAACCATCGGTGTTGATGCAAGAATTATTGAAGTGGAAGTAAATATGAGCGGGGGAGTTCCTAAATATTTCCTGGTGGGGCTGCCCGACCGCGCCGTCAGTGAATCGAAAGACCGGATTGATGCGGCTCTTAAAAATTCGGGCGCGCGATTTCCGAGGGGACGAATCACAGTAAACCTGGCGCCTGCGGATGTACCCAAGGAAGGGAGCGCGTTTGATTTGCCGATTGCCCTGAGCCTTCTTGCCGTATCCGAACAGATCAACATTGAAAAACTGGACCGCTCTATGGTACTTGGGGAACTCTCCCTTGATGGCCAGCTGCGGCCGGTGAAAGGGGTACTGCCCATTGCTGTGGAAGCAAGGAATAAGGGGCTGGAATACATTATTGTACCGGAAGAAAACGGGGCTGAAGCAGGTGTTGTGGATGGAATTAAGGTGATGGCTTTTTCAACCCTGGGTCAGGTAATGACCTGGCTTGAGAATGAAAAAACACAGGAACCTCTTCATGTGGATGCCCAAAACCTGTTTAAGGCAAACGGGCAGATGGAGATTCTTGATTTTGCAGACGTACGGGGCCAGGAAACGGTGAAGCGTGCTCTTGAAGTTGCCGCGGCGGGCGGACATAATGTAATTATGGTGGGACCGCCTGGTTCCGGGAAAACCATGATGGCAAGAAGGCTTCCCACAATTCTGCCGCCTTTAACCCTTGATGAGGCTCTTGAAACGACCAAAATTCATTCTGTAGCCGGGCTGTTAAAAACAGGAAAATCCCTGGTGACCCGGCGCCCGTTCCGCAGCCCGCATCATACCGTTTCGGATGTGGCCCTGGTAGGCGGCGGAAGCATTCCGATGCCGGGTGAAATTTCAATGGCGCATAACGGTGTGCTGTTCCTGGATGAATTGCCCGAATTTAAGCGAAGTGCTCTTGAAGTGATGCGGCAGCCTTTAGAAGATGGTTCCGTAAGTATTTCAAGGGCCAGGATGAGTGTGAACTATCCCAGCCGGATTATGCTGGTGGCTTCGATGAATCCCTCTCCAACGGGCGACTGGTACGACCCTTCGGAAGATTCTGCTGCAACGCCAATCCAGATGCAGAGATACCTCAGTAAAATCAGTGGTCCCCTGCTGGACCGGATTGATCTGCATGTGGATGTTGAAAAGGTAAGTTTTGAAGAACTGTCTGCAAAAGCCAAAGGCGAAAGCTCCGGCGAAATCAGGGAACGGGTCATGCAGGCGCGCGAAATTCAGGGTAAGCGCTTTATGGGGGTTAAGAGAGTGTATTGTAACTCCCAGATGAATACCAAACTGGCCCGGAAGATTTGCAGAATCGATTCGGCCGGGGAGCAGATGCTGAAAAAAGCGATGAATTCACTGGGGCTTTCAGCCCGTGCATTCGACAGGATACTGAAAGTATCTAGAACGATAGCCGATCTGGATTTCTCAGAAGGAATTCAATCGCACCATATTGCTGAAGCGATTCAGTACCGCAGTCTCGATCGTGACGGCTGGCTTGGGTGAACCTGATTTCGGTTTATATACTTGGGGAACGAATGGAGTGAGCGGTGATGTACACCCCTCCCGGCTAAAGCCGTAGAGGCTGTCCAACAAGGTGTACAATAAAAACATTACCAAACATTCTGTCATGCCGGACCCCGATCCGGCATCTCCTGACCTTTTCAGAGCTGGGGATTCTGAAACAAGTTCAGAATGACACCTTTGTTGGATAAGCCTCAGTTTCTTTATTCCAACTCACGTTAATTACGTTCAGTGAAAAGAAAATTCCTGTTGATAAAACGGGAACAAATCAGCCCGTTTACAGTTTTAAAAAGAAAAAATTATGAAGCAGGAATACTCCACATACTGGTCAGGGAACTGGATTTTTACTCTCCCGTTCCTGTTGTTGCTACTCTACATGTTTTTGTAATCAGAGCCGGTCTATAATCCAATTCGGAGTTAGTTTCAGTAACCACGCCACAAGCCTCCAGCGGCGGGTAACATACGAATAGGATTTTCTTTTTTCGATGTCGGTTAAAATCTGTTTTGCAGCTTTATCTGTCTGAGCAACCCAGAACATGCCGCGCTTTCCTTCCGTCATTTCACTTTTAACAAAACCCGGTTTTACATCGGTGATGACAATATCTTCTTTTAGTTTATTGCATCGCTGGCGGTAGGCCTGCATATAGGTTGAAATAAATGCTTTTGAGGCATTATAGGGTGCCGCTCTTGAAAAACCGTATAAAGCGGCTATGGAAGAAATACCAACAATCTGCCCCTTTCCCTGTTTCCGGAAATATTGAAAAGCAGTACCGAACAGCTGTATAAATCCATTGACGTTTACATCCACCACTTTCTGCTCCATGGCAATGACAGATGCTGACGGAAAATTCGAAATTCCCGAATTCAGCACACATATATCCATTCCGCCCATTTCTTCTGCGAGGGAAAGCAGTTTTTTACCGGACTGCTCTTTTTTGGTGACATCCATTCCGCAAAAATGAAAATGCTCTCCCAGTTTTTTGCGTAAAGCTTTCAGCCGGGCAACTCTGCGCCCGGTTCCTCCCACGATATATCCTTGTTGAATAGCAATTTCAGCAAGAGCCTCACCAATACCTGATGTGGCTCCTACAATAATCATTCGTTTGTTCACTGATGGTTCGTTACGGGTCAGGATTCCGATTGTGCCGGTTGCAGCGACGGATATTGAGTTTTAGCCCATTCATAACCGCCAAAAAGTACTCCGCTATAGATTAGATCTCCTGCCAGTGTGTTGTGGAAAAAAGGAATGGCAGCTGTATAGCAGGTGATAAATCCTTCAGCGGTAAGAGGATACATCGGGCTGCTTAGCCAGACACCAAAATTGCTGACTATAAAGAAAATTAAAGAAGCTCCAAATGCTCCCCCGATTACTCTTGGTATAGTTACCTTTTGAAGCAGATAATAGCCTAAAACCACAATCATGGCAATACTGCCATAGATGTACAGAAAACCGCCTGTAAACCAGGTAAACCCTTCATAATATGCACTGTACATCACATTGTTGAGAATCAGGTCACTGATAAAAAAAGCAGCAAGTGGTATCAGCAGTGCCCACTTTTTCCTGGTGAAATAAGCTGCACCAAAGAGCGCAATGGCACCCAGCGGAGTGAAATTATATGCGTGAGGTAACAGTCGTGATAAAGCTGCAAACAGAATGAATACTACCAGTATTAAGGTCGATTTTTTATTCATGTATCAAATAGTCTTAAAGGTTTACAACCTCTAATATAACAGTTGAAAAGGAAAAGTGTGAGTTGATCTTATGATCATAATCAAATCACACAAAAAAAGCCGGATCTTGCTAAAGACCCGGCTTTTAAAAACGCGCTGACTGCCCCAATATCCTTTTCAACCTGAGTTCGATATTAAGATGATCCGTGAGTTTCCAAAAAAGGAATTTAACGTGAATTCCCCGAATAGGCCGGGACAGGCGAGAATTAAAAATCATTGAAATCATCAGCCTGATTTCAAGGGATCAGCCCAAAAATCCGGAAAGTCGTGCATGTTTCTGTTCCGTAGGAACATTTTGTGGGTAACCACGAACCGCAACGCTGTACCCTTGCGTCCCGTAGGGTACGCCTCGTGCACGGCACTGACAGAATCCGTACATCACAACCTCTCCGAAACGTTCCTACGGAACGAATGAAGATGAGGTGAGCCGTGTTGGATACCCATCAAGCGTTCCCTCGGAACGCTGGTTTAAATCCTGTTGATATACAGGCCACGACAGATCTTCCCTCCACGGGATTAAAAAAACGGTCAACTTACGGAATGCTTTTCGCCGGAGAGTGGGTCCATCATTACCAACTCCGCACCCAAACACTCTGAACCATTGATATACTGCCAAACGACCAAACGATATCAGGTCTAACTGGAAGAATTCAGTTCAAGATTAATCCTGATATTTACCTTGTTGCCTACCACAGCTGTGGCTGCCCAGTCGCCTACACCCACGCCAAAGTCCGTACGATTTAGTTCAGTAGCGGCCACTATACCTGCTACTTTACTATTTTCACGCATGGGATGGTCCATAACTCCCAGCAGTTCAAAGGGGAGGTCAAATTCACGGGTTACATCCCGGATAGTAAGTTCGCCCCGGGCCACAAACTGGTTTTCACCTGTCTGTTCAATAGTATGGCTGGTAAAGTGAATCTCAGGCCACTGTTCCGAATTGAAGAAATCTTCGGAGTTGAGATGTCCGTCGCGTCTTTCATTTTTTGTGTTAATTCCAGCCACAGCAATTTTTACATCCAGGCTGCTATTGTCCAGGTCTGCCGGGTCAAACAAGATTTCCGCTTCATAGTCATCAAAGGTGCCATCAACCGGAGTGAAAAAATGAGTAACGGTAAAACTGATTGAACTGTGAGCTTTATCGACTGCCCAGGCTTCGGATCGCTTTTCGTAGTTATTTGCCGCTATGGTGCTGAATGAAAGTATCACCAAAAGCAGTATAGTAGAAAGAGATTTCATATAGATATATTAATATTTATTTATTTAACATTGAATTTAACAAGATATGAATGGAGAATGAAAAACTTCAACCAATCGTTTCAACACTAATCTTTTCTTTCAGGTAAAATCGCCAGGGGAGTTCAGCGTCTTCTTCAGCATAATCAATACCGATTCTTGGTGAGACCTGTACACCTTCAGGTGGGACTGTAATTCCGCGGTCTTCAATCCAGACAGGCGGCCGGCTGAGAGAGGTGGCGTTATATGATGTTGTGATGCCCAGAGCCTGAGTGAGTTTTCCCGGGCCATCAGCAAGCTGGTTCATCCGGTTTGCATTTCGCCGTTTTTTAATTGTTTCAATTCCGTCAAGCGGCTGCACGGAACGAACCAGGACAGCATCAGCAAGGCCTTTTCTGTTGGTTACCACATTAAACAGGTGATGAATTCCGTAACAAAGGTAGATGTAAGCGTGGCCGGGGTCACCAAACATCACTTCAGTCCGGCCGGTTCTCTTCCCATTATTGGCGTGGCAGGCTTTATCATTTCGGCCGCAGTAGGCTTCTGTTTCTGTAATGATTCCTGATGTAAATTCCCCGGTGCGTGTGCATATAACCTTGCCAAGGAGAAGGCGGCTTACTTCCACAACATCGGGATTGGCATAAAACGAAGCTGGTAAAACAGTTCCCCCGGCAGGCTTCATGAAATAGCTGTATAAGGATTTTTTTCGATTGCTGGTTTTTTCTCAAGATAAATATCCTGGTAGGCCCGGGCCAGAATGGATATTAATACAAACAGAACCGCTGAATAAAAAGCCCAGAACCCAATGATAATCAGAACGGTATAACCCTGGTAATAATAGCGGTAAGATGTAAGAGCATACTCAAGATAAAATCCGACCCCCCATTTGGCAAGTTCGAATAAAACTGTATATGAAACGGCCGCCATCAGTGCTACTTTGGGTGCCATTCTCCGTTCACTGATATACCTGTAAATAGCATAAAAAAGAAGCAGTGTAAATATAAAGGGAATAAAATTTGTCAGGATATCCGGCATCTGACTGAATTCGATCACTACTTCGGTATAGGGGATGGTATAATCATTAAACGAAAACAGGGTTATAATAGAGATGGCCATACTGAAGAAAATGAACACTCCGCCAATGATTCCGAAAGCAAAAAAATTATAGACCATCTCCATGGCGGGATGGCGGCGGTCTTCAATATCAAATACATCAAACAAAACATGTTTAAGTGTGTGGAACAGTCCCTGTGCAAAGATCGTAAGAATTAACAAACCGGCAATACCAAAAATACGCCGTGCACCAACAAGAGGCCTGATAAACGATTCCAGCGTAACAGCTCCTTCAATAATATCTCCTCTCTGTGTTTCGAAACTGAAACTTGGAAACAGTTCTCTTCCATAACGGAGAAGCTCCTCAAAAGCCGCATCTATGGATAATACATAACCCAGAATGGATATGAGAATGAGCGTGAAAGGAACCGCACAAATAAACAGATTAAACGTGATAGCGGAGGCATTAAAAAATATATCTTTTTTGATGCACAAGCGCCCAACGAACTGCCAAAATTGGTTAAATTTTTGTTGATTGAATTCCAGCATAAGCAATGGCAAAAATAAGCCGGATATCTATTAAAGCCAATAAATAGATTTTACGGCTATTTAATCACTCCACTTTATTCAAAAACAAAACAGTTTACCCGGAGGTTCGTCCGGAGATTATTCTGTTTCAGCCCCCGATAACCGATCCAGAAATCTGTATCGTTCACGGTGAATTTCATCTATCAGGCGGGTCTCTTCATTAATATAAATAATCTTCGGTGTTTCACCGTGGTTAATGGCCGACCATTCCGGAACTCCGGCTCCATTGGGGTCCAGGTTCTTAACAAAATTGGCGGCATAATTCTGGAAAATATCGGAAACACGTACATCATCTTCAGTCCACGCAAAAACATCATTATGATGGAGATTTCCCATAATATATTCTATCTCAGCGGCATGTACAGCACCTTCCGGTCCGGAAATGGATTCCGACTCTTCTTCAGGTTCTTCTGCATCCTGCATTCCTCCTGCAAGCCCCGGCTGCTGACCGGCATATTTTTCTTTCATAGGAGGTCGGGGTTTAGCATAATAATAACGATAAACAGGGCTGCTGCCGGTCTTTGAATGAAGATCACTCCACTTCCATGTGCTGAAAGCGATAAAACGGTCTCCGGCCAGGTCTGTGGCAGATTGAAGGACTTCATCTGTTGATGAACCCGGATAAAGTTCCATAACCCGGGATGCATGTTCTCCATAAAGGCCCCTGATTTTTTCCGCGTACTTCTCAGGGTTTGGGTCGTCATCACCCATTATCATTCTGTGGTTCATTTCCTGTGAATTCCATCCTACAAACAAGGGAACATCAGCCTGCTCGCCCGCTTCAAAAATAGCAAGTGGTGCTTTCGGGAAAAAGTATCCATCTACAGTGGGTGCAAAACGGGGCGTTCCCGGCTGTCCGGCAGCCTGCAGCAGTTCTTCTGCAGGTAAGGACCGGAGTTCATTTATGGAGGCTGCAGTAAGATTATCTGCAAAGGCAGCTCCGTTTCTTTCACCTTCTTCAAGCGAAACCGGCGGAAGTGCACCTAAAATGGAGCCGCTTTCCCCGATGGCCCCTGCAATAAGATCCCTGGAAAGCGGTGAAGCCATTAATGCACTAACGGCAATAGATCCGGCTGATTCACCCGCAATCGTAATATTGTGCGGATCACCTCCAAAAGCGGCTATATTGTCTTTTACCCACTGCAGGGCTTTGGCCTGATCCAGAAGCCCGTAATTTCCGGAAGAATTATTTGGTGATTCTGCTGAAAGATCCGGATGGGCATAAAACCCGAAAATTCCCAGTCTGTAGTTCACTGTAATCGATATTATACCTTTGTTACGAGCCATACTTTCCCCGTCGTACCTCCCTTCCGATCCGTCACCGGCGATAAAACCGCCGCCATAATAGTAGACTAATACGGGTAGTTTTTCATCAGCACTTTTTGCGGGCGACCAGATATTCAGGTAGAGGCAGTCTTCACTCATTCCTGATGCACGAAAATTCATATCTCCAAATACCGGAAGCTGCATGCACATATTGCGAAAACCTTTGGTTTCCAGAACACCATCCCAATCCTGAACCGGCTGTGGTTCTTTCCACCGGAGATTTCCTTCGGGTGGCTGTGCAAAGGGAATTCCTTTGAAGGTATATACACCTGAATTATCGAAGCCCCCGATGATACCGTTTTCAGTTGAAATCCTGGGTTCCTGGTTATCCTGCTGCAATTGGACTTGGAAAGTTGAAACAGATCCCGCAAAAAGAATCAAGAGCAGGAAAAGGCACTTTAAAAAGGCTGAGAAAATCATAATTATCCGGTTTGGTTGGCAGTGAATTAGTAAAGAAGCGGGTGTATACATTATTGTTTCACAGTGCAACAATAGTACTGTATTTCGTTTTTTAAAGCAACTGCCTTGTACGTATGTTCTTCCCCATTAATTTTTTTGAAATTACGGCAAGGAATAAACCAGGTTTATCCGTACCCGTTTGATCCGGCCCGGCAGAAATTATTATTTTCGGTAGAAGCTGAGAGCCAGAATATTCTGTTAATTCTCCTGGGTACATTCGTATGAATCGGGTAAAATTCAATACCTTCAGGTGTGTTATATTTCAGGCCTCTGAAAGGAAGGCGATGCAACTCAGGATCCGCATTACCTTAAATGTTGACCAATACTCCACATGAGTAAAAAAAAGCAGACGCCGCTGATGCGGCAGTATTTCGAAATCAAGGAAAAATATCCCGGCACAATATTACTGTTCAGGGTGGGAGATTTCTATGAAACGTTTTCGGATGACGCGGTTCTGATCAGCAGAGAGCTTGGAATTACCCTCACCAAACGGAATAATGGCGGAGATCAGACACCACTGGCCGGTTTTCCATACCACGCGCTGGATAACTATCTGCCGAAACTTGTAAAGCGGGGATTCCGGGTAGCTGTTTGCGAGCAGACCGAAGATCCCGAACAGGCAAAAAAAGCCGGACGGAAGATTGTTGAGCGGGAAGTGACCGAAGTAACCACCCCCGGAGTTACTCTCTCGGAAAAACTGCTCGATCATAAACGGAATAATTATATCGCTTCTGTCCATTGGGAGGGCGGAACCGCAGGGGTTGCCTTTTCGGATGTTTCGACCGGTGAGTTTGCACTGAGCCAGGTGTCACGTGGAGATCTGGACAGCCTGCTGCAATCTCTTCAGCCCGCCGAAATTCTGCTTCAGAAAAAATTTAAAAATAAGCTGCCTGATGTGGTTGCCCGGTACAATAACACATTTATTGACGACTGGGTGTATGAAGGAAATTATGGCTATAAACTGCTTACGGATCATTTTAAAACCCATTCTCTGAAAGGGTTCGGTGTGGAGGAGCTGGAAATTGCGCACATTGCGGCGGGTTCGGTTCTTCACTATATGCAGGAAACGCAAAAATCATCGCTTGCCCACCTGAAGCGGCTGCAGGCTTATGAAAATGCGGATTACATGGCACTTGATGGTGCCACAAAGCGGAATCTCGAGCTGATTTCGACCATGCAGGAAGGAGGAACCGAGGGGTCACTGGTATCGATCCTGGATGATACCTGCACGGCAATGGGCGGACGCCTGCTGAGAAAGTGGATCATGCGGCCACTGAAAAAAGTAAAGGCTATTGAAGAGCGGCTTGAGGCAGTAGAATATTTTGTGGGCAGCCATGAACGCCGGGAAGAGCTTCGGGATGAGCTGGAACAGGTAGGCGACCTGGAGCGGCTGATCAGCCGGATCAGTGTTGGACGTACAAACGCACGCGACCTGAAACAGCTTGAGCTTTCACTGGCCCAGGTTCCCCGGATCAAAATTCAGATCAACCGGACGGAGAATTCTCTTCTGGATGATATCAACAAACGCCTGAAGCTGCTGGTGGAAGTCCAGGAGCGAATTGGCCGGGCACTGAAAGAAGAACCCCCTGCAGGTATCCGTGATGGCGGAATGATTGCCGACGGTTTTGACGAAAACCTGGATGAACTGCGTGAAATTGCCCGAAACGGGAAAACATATATAGCAAGGATCAAAGATAAACTGGCAAAAGAGAGCGGTATTTCTTCCCTGAAAATCGGGTATAACAAAGTGTTCGGGTATTATATTGAGGTGACCAATACCCATAAAGATAAAGTGCCGGATCATTTTATCCGGAAGCAGACGCTGGTAAATTCCGAGAGATATATCACACCTGAACTAAAAGAAGTTGAGGAAAAGGTTCTTTCCGCTGAAGACAGAAGTAAAACGCTGGAAGGAGAACTGTTTGAAGAACTCCGGATTTATGTTGCCGAATATGCCGATGATGTTCAGCAGATTGCAGGAGCTGTTGCTGAGCTGGATTGCCTTCAGAGTTTCGCGGAAGTGGCATTCCGGAATAATTACGCACGGCCTGAGATGAATACCGGGGATGTCATTGATGTAAAAAAAGGCCGCCATCCCGTGGTGGAGAAAACGTTGTCTGCCGGTGAACCCTTTATACCCAATGATATTTACCTGGACAACAGCGAGTTCCAGATCCTGATGATCACCGGCCCGAATATGGCGGGTAAAAGTATTATTCTGCGGCAGACAGGCCTGCTTGTGCTGATGGCACAGGTGGGTTGTTTTGTACCGGCAGAAAGTGCCGTGATCGGCCTGGTGGATAAGATTTTTACCCGTGTGGGAGCTTCCGATAACCTCGCTGCCGGGGAAAGTACATTCCTTGTGGAGATGAATGAAGCGGCCAATATTTTGAATAATGCCACACCAAAATCACTTATTCTGCTGGATGAAGTGGGGCGCGGAACCAGTACGTTCGACGGGCTGAGCATCGCCTGGTCTCTTTCTGAATACCTGCACAACAAGCCTGAAGTGGCCGCCAAAACACTATTTGCAACTCACTATCATGAACTGAACGAACTGGAAAGCCGGTATGAACGGATCAAGAATTTCAATGTGCAGGTGAAAGAGCATGACGGGAAGGTTATTTTTCTGAGAAAGCTGGTCCGCGGCGGTGCCGACCACAGTTACGGCATTCAGGTGGCAAACATGGCGGGGCTTCCGCCTGTGGTTATTGAACGGGCCAAAGAGATCCTGGCCAATCTTGAAAGCCATACCCTGGATGTAAGCCATGAAGGAAACGGTGCTGTTAAAAGTGCGGCGAGTCAAAAAGAGGCCGCTAAGCGAACAGTTCAGCAGGTGGAGAAACAGGAACAACTGCCGCAAATGAGACTTTTCGGATCTCAGATAGATCCAAATGTGGAAACGCTGCTGAATAAACTCGACGCAAGTGATCCGGAAAGGATGACGCCTATTGAGGCGCTTTTGTTGCTGAGTGAATTGAAAAGGCTGGCAAAGTGAATAGACGGTAAGCGGAAATGTAATTAACCGCAGTGGCCCCGAAGCCTCGGGGCGGGGAGAGTATAAACTCCAAAGCCCAACCCGAATTTCACACCAATACTAAAACCCTCAGCGCCCCCGCGACTTTGCGGTTATTCCTCTCTGAGTGTGGATCCTGAAATAAAAAAAGCCCGTACACCTTTCGGCACACGGGCTATCTCTCCTGATGAATTTCGAAGCCGTGGTTTCCTTTCGCCGGGATTATCCGGATCAAGTTATGGAGGTTTAATCTCAGCCCCTGTTTTTTGGGCACCCTTCAACCATTGGCTTCTAAGCCTTGAGCGCTAAGCTCAGGCTAAATGTATTACATTATTTCAATTCTCTCTCTACTCTCCCTGTATGAATCTCTCTATTTTCTATCTCTCTCATTGTTTCAACAGTATGATACAACACTTCGGGTAAGTGAAAAGAAGGTTTATGTAGGTTCATAATGTCATCCTTTTCCGTACAGCATTGTGCGGTTTTTTCGGGGGGAAAGGCATCACCATATCAATGCACATCTGTCAGTAACTTTTTTGCTGGATTTCTCCCTGACAAGAGATGAAGAAGATTATACTTTCAGAGGTTGTCTGAAACGCTGTTAACCCGTTTTAAACCGTATTCTTTTTATTTATGACATTGCAGGAACAGGTTAAGTTTACTATCCTCTGTGGTGGTTCAAGAATTACAAACAGAGAAAATCCATAAACTAAACCTGACATTATGAATTTTACACGCCGGAATTTTTTAAAAACATCGGGGCTTCTTGCTTCCGGTGCAGCATTGAGCAGTATTCCTTTTCTTACCTCATGCACAGCACGTGCCCGAAGTACCGTGCCTTTCGGGCTGCAGCTTTATACCCTGCGGCAAATATTGCCCGATGATCCTGAAGGTGTATTGAGGCAGGTGGCTGAATTTGGCTACAATCAGGTAGAAAGTTACGAAGGCCGCAGCGGGATGTTCTGGGGAATGGGAAATACCGGTTTCAAAGAGTACATGGATGAACTGGGCATGACCATCGTATCCAGCCATGCCAATGTGTTTGAAGGTTTTGAACAAAAAGCGGAAGAAGCGGCTGAAATTGGTATGGATTACCTGATTTGTCCGTATATAGGGGCCCAGGAAACGCTGGATGATTATAGAGAGATGGCCGATCGCTTTAATGAAATTGGCCAGGTAGCCCGGAATGCGGGCATCCGGTTTGCATACCATAATCATGGATATACATTTGAGGAACAGGAAGGGGAGTTCCCTCAGGATATACTGATGGAAGGTACCGATCCTGACCTGGTGGATTTCCAGATGGATATTTACTGGGTGGCTGTGACCGGCCAGGATCCCGCCGAATGGATTCGAAAATATCCAAACCGGTTTACTTCCTGCCATGTAAAAGATCTCTCAAATGCAGGTGAACGCCCCGAATCTACAGTAGTGGGAACCGGCAGTATTGATTTTCCGCCCCTGCTTACCCTCGCCAAAGATAACGGCATGGAATATTATATTGTGGAGCAGGAAGCCTACACCGGAACCACACCCATCGACGCCATCAGGGATAATGCAACCTATATGGCAGCACTGGAAATTTGAAATTGACACTGGCTTGATTCAGAATCTCCTGGCGTTGATAAGGTCAGGAGATGCCGGATCGGGGTCCGGCATGACAAAATTATAGATAATCTTTAATTCA
Organism: Balneolaceae bacterium; assembly: GCA_040882525.1. Lineage (GTDB taxonomy): Bacteria > Bacteroidota > Rhodothermia > Balneolales > Balneolaceae > Rhodohalobacter. The sequence continues at coordinate 33,469 of JBBEBD010000011.1, forward strand.
GATTTCTCTCTGAGAGGACAAAGTAAACTTTTTACAGGCATCTTTTCCAACAAAACTCTGGTAGTATTAGCAATGCTGAACTGATATCTTTCGGGCCAGCATGAAACATTCTGCTAAACATATCGCCGACCGAATTCGCCTGATGATTGCCACAAAGCAATTCCAGGTGGGAGAACTTCTGCCTTCCACAAGAGAACTCGGCCGGCAGCTTGGGGCCAGTTTTCATACCGTGCGGAAGGCGTATCATCAGCTTGCAGCGGAGGGATTGATTACCGGGGAGCAGGGCAGGGGCTTCCTGGTGAACCGCCAGAATACATCACTCGATAAATCTGACCGGATTGAGCTGGGAACCGAAAAAATGCAGACTCTGCTGGAAGAGCTGATTGGCTACGGCCTGGATGAAGCTGAAATAGAAGCCATTTTTGAGGAGCAAATCAGTTTTATGGAGTGGCCCGACCGCATTCAAAGCTGTGCCACGGTTGGTGAGACCGAAGAGCTTGCCAAGATATTGTCAGATTCCATTAAAGCCCAGATCGGGGTGAAAAGTAAAATCCTGAAGGCTGATGATTATGATGAAGCTGCTAATTACGACGCCCTGTTTGTCCCCCTTCAGCTTATCAGTCAATTCAGAAACTTAAGCGAGTATATCCGCATACTGCCGGTGGTATTTCATTATGATGCAGATGTGCTGCTATCTATTGTGGACCGGGCGGGGATTGAAGCCATAGGGCTGGTTACGGCTGAAGAAGATTCTATTCCGAAAATTATCAATGAGCTGAAATCCATTATGAAATTTGAGGGCTCATTTGTCGCTGGAGCAACATATGGAAAATCCCTGCCGCTGTTTGTGAGAAATACAGATCTGATAGTCTATACACCGGCCAGTGCCAGACTTGTGGAGCAGCAGGTACCTGAAAAAAAGCGAATTAAACTGGAATACATCATTTCCGAAAAAAGCGCGGATTCGATCCGGGCCGAGTTGTGGGATCAGTGAAAAAGGCGTAGAGTGGAGGGCAAAGGGCATAGGGCAAAGAGCACTATGCCCTTTGCTTTTGCCAACATTGCAATAGCAGGGAGTTTAGATACAACTCCGTTTCACAGAACCAAATATTACAGTTGAAAAAAATTCGATACTGCTGTTCCAAACTCTTAGTTTCCTATTCCTCTTCACTTTTTATTTTTCACTAACTAATGAACATCCAAAAACTACTCAGTCAGGCGGTTACGGCTTTGGAATCGGAAATAGAAACCGTGAGAGAAAAGCCCTCCACAGATCTTCTTTTTAATGGGAAGAGATCAAATACAGGGTTTTCCGATACGG
>JBBEBD010000011.1:34889-43863 GCA_040882525.1 Balneolaceae bacterium
TCCACAGATCTTCTTTTTAATGGGAAGAGATCAAATACAGGGTTTTCCGATACGGTTGATTATATATTCGAATCTCACCAGCCCGCCATTCGTTTTGCGGAAGAGATTAAAGCAAAAAACGGGAGTAAAACCTGGACGGTGCACCCGGTATCATTTGAAGATAAACAGGTTACCCTTCGATTTCCTGAAGATGCAGGAAAGGTTATTGACCAGCTTCATGTGGAGTGGGAGAATGATTTTATCCTGAAGCGAACCCTGATGGAAATTGTTAAGCTCCGGGATGAAGAAAATGGTGTTTTGAAACGGCTGGAACGTCTTTTTGATCCGGCTGCAGATGAAGTTCCGCAGAATGATGAAGTGGCAGAAGACGGCCTTCGGAATGAAGCACAACTCGACGCCATCCGGAAAGCAATGACATGCCGTACACTGTTTATCTGGGGCCCTCCCGGTACCGGGAAAACCGATACCCTTGGATATATTATTGCCAACTATCTCAGGCAGGGAAAAAAGGTTTTGTTTGCCTCGAATACAAACCGTGCGGTGGATGTTGGTATGCTGAGTGCACTCCGGGCGATGAAACAGATCGGGGCAGCTTTCAACCCGGAAAAGGTAACCCGTTTTGGCGAAGCCGCATTGAACAGCGACGAACTGGAACCGCTGACATTTGATGTGCAGCTCGAAAAAACCATTCAGGCAAGAAAGCAGGAGGCAGGGGAGTGGGTTGGGCTGCTGAGCCGCCGGGAAGATGCGCTGCGGGCAGTAGAAAAGCGGCTTAAAAATGGCAAGCAGCCAACCTCCAACCAGGAGCTGGAATTGAAACTGATTGATCAGAAAGTTAAGGATGCCGGCGGCCTGGATGTGCTGGAAGAAAAAATGGAAGAGCTGACCCGGGTAAGCGACCGTGCTGAACTCTGGAAAAAACAGTTTGTAGCGACTACCCTGGCAAAAGTTTGTACGTCTGATCTGTTTCACGACCTGGACTTTGACGCAGTAGTGGTTGATGAAGGTTCCATGGCCAATCTTCCGTACCTGATGGTGCTCGCTTCGCATGTAAAATGGCATATGGTGGTGGTGGGTGATCCCATGCAGCTTCCCCCCATCGCCCTGACATCAGATCACAAATCACGTGAATTCCTTGAGCGCGATATTTTTACAACAGTATCCGGCGCAGCAAAAAGTGACGAGCTTTTTTTATGGCATGATAAAAACCCGGAGTTTACCGCTTTTTTTGATACTCAGTACCGGCTGGAAGCATCGCTCGCAGACATCATAAGTTCGGTTTTCTATGAAGGCCGCCTTAAGACAGAAAAAGTTTCCGAACGGACTTTACAGGATACCGGACGGGCATTTCACCTGGTGAATACATCCAAATACGGCCCGTATCTGGAGCAGAAATCCGGCGAAAGAGGCTTTAAGCCCATTAATATGGTGCACCAGGAAGTGTTGGAAAGATTGATGAAAAATATGGAAGGCCGTGGAATTTTTATGGAGCAGGTTGGAATCATCGTGCCGTTCCGAAGTGTGGTTTATGATGTGCGAAACCGTTTGTATGAAGCGGGAATCCGAAATGTGGAAGTGGGAACCATCCACACGTTCCAGGGGCGCGAAAAAGATTACATCGTTTTCGATACCGTGATGAGCGGCGAAAAGCAAAGAGGATCGATGCGGCACTATTCCGTTCGTCCGCTGGATGAACAAAAAAATGGTCTTAGTGTTCCGCGGCTGCTCAATGTAGCCTTCTCACGGAGCCGAAAAGAACTGGTCGTTATTGCAGATATGAATCACATCGAACGGGTGTACGGGAATAAATTTCTTGGAAAGCTTCTGAGGAAAATTGGAGATTAATCCGGAAGAGTCATCGGATGAGCTATTTATATAAAGTGTCGCATATTTTAATCTGTACTCTTTCTCATTGAGAACTCATTCGATGACTTACTGCCTGTCATCGAATGAGTTATTCATTTAATACATCAGCAGTGGTGTAACAGCTGGAGCTAATCTAAAAAACATATCCTACAGAAAGGCCCAGGCGTGGCGTGGTGCTGCCGAAACCGCCAATACTGAAATCATCTTCCGAAGCATTGGATGTTTCTATTTCCAAAGAAGTTGAATTGAATGAAACACCGGCTGATATTTCTAACGAAAGTACCTGGCCGATCAGCCATTTGTTGCCTATATCCAAACCTGCTCCGAGCAGTGAGTATGTTGCTTTGGCATCCTCATTATTTCCCATGCTGGTTTCAAGTGAGAATGTCTGATAACCAACCAGGGGTGCAAGGAAAAAACCTTCCTGAATCCCGTTATTGCTGCGGGGATAAAAACGGTATTGAGGAATAATCCCAAAGCCATTGAAATTTGTATCATCCACGGAGATAAAGGAAGCGAAAACCCCTAATTGTGCAGAAGTGGATTCACCTAAAACCCGTTCATAATGTATAGAACCACCGGAGAGAATCAGGTTGCTCAGGTTGGTTTTTATGGTATTTTGCTTATTTACAGTAATCTCCTGGGCCTGTGTAACCCCGGCCAGCGACAATGAAAGAAGCAATACAGATAACGTAAATAACCCTTTGAAAGTGTAAAGTGTTGTTTTCTTCATAATTCAGCCTGTGTAGGTTAATTAAAATTGAAACCCAAGTACTGAAATTATATTAGAAAATCCTAATATTTTAATCTTTGTAAAAATCTGGCACGGTATATTTCTATTGAAGTATAGATTTACTTCAGATTTCTGTTCAATTATCTTCAGCCATTTGCTTACCACCCGAAGAACTTTCTTGGCGAGAAAAGCGGGCTAAATACGCGGCAGAGTCCAGGGGCCCCGGTATTCGGGAGTTATATATTGATTTGCTTCTTCGCTGTTGATGAAGCGTAGATTTTCATCATCCCACTCGAGCAGATTCGCGCCAATTCTTCCGGCAATATTAGGGATGTGTGCATGAAGAGCGGCAGAGTAGCCCATTTCCGGGGTACAGGCGGGAGTTTCCCGGCTTTTTATACAATCCAGGAAATTTCTGACATGTTCGCCGTGGGAATCACTGCTGCCGCTGAGTGTTTTGGCTTCTGTCCTGCCGGAACCATTTTCATATTCGGGGTGTACATCATACCCATTCCGGTCGGCCACAATCGTGCCGTTGTCGCCTACAAAAGCAACACCATAGGTTTTCCCCCAGGGGCCCTGCTGAACACCTGCCGTCATATCATAATTTATGACATAATTTTCTTTGGGATAAATTACATTCATGGTGTCAAACGTCTCCCGCATTCCGGACCGGCCTGCCGTATCCCCGGCGTAAGTCAGTACCTTGTCAGGGCCTTTGAATATTTCATCCGGCCAAAGTGCCATATCGATCAGGTGTACGCCCCAGTCTGAGAAAAGCCCGCCGCCATAGTCCCAGAAATGTCTCCATGATCCATGGAACCGGGCCGGGTTAAAAGGCCGTTCAGGGGCCGGTCCCAGCCAGAAATCGTAATCCACGCCCTCCGGAACCGGGCTGTCCTCAGCAGGCGAAGCCCCAATACCGTAATTAAAATTTGCCCAGATATTCACCTGCCGGAGTTCGCCGATGTGTCCGGTCTTAATCAGTTCCATCGGTTCGTAAAAGGCAATGTTGCTTCGCTGTTGCTGGCCAACCTGCACCACCCGGTTGTACTGACCGGCTGCCCTGACCATGATATCACACTCGGCGATTGTATTGGCCAGCGGCTTTTCCACATAAATATCTTTTTCTGCCTGGCAGGCATATACAAAATTCAGGCAGTGCCAGTGATCCGGTGTTCCGATAATCACGGCATCGATATCTGTTTGCTCCAGCAGGTTTCTGAAATCTTTGTACAGTTTGGGATCCTGATTGTAATTCTCCTTCACATCCCTGGCTCTCTCATTCAGAACGTTTTCATCCACATCACATAAGGCCGCGCAATTTACACCTTCATTGCTAAGATGGTGGCGCAGGATGTTAAACCCATGGTTGCGGCATCCTATCAATGCCACATTAATTTGATCACTGGGAGCAACTTTTGCCCCCCATACAGACGAAGGGAGAATTGAAAACACACCCAGCCCGGCTGCTGAGAGAGACGTTTTTTTTAAGAATTCTTTTCGATTCAGGCTCATAAGCTTTGGTTTAGTATAGGTTAGGTGCTTCCCAATGTAATAAAAAAAATATAGCTGTCATCAGACGAATTTATCCGGCAAAACCTATGTAAATCTAAGATGCCCGTTTTTTTCTGAAGATTCATCCGAAGGCTTTCAGGCTGAATGCTGAGAGGAAGCTCCCCCATTGGAAAATTTGTAACGGATGAAGAGTCAGTGATGTCGATCCCAAATTTAATTTACACGTCTCGACATCCGGCACATAACTTCTGTTCCTTCACCTTTCTCACTGGTTATTTTTAAATCCCCTCCGATCATATTCGCCCGGAATTTCATAATCCGCAGGCCTATTCCTTCCTTCATTGTTTTAGATTTCGGAAGCCCTCTTCCGTTATCCTTTATCAGGAGGGTAATATCATCGATGGAGGAGGAAAGTTCGACTTCAATGGAGGATGCTTTCCCGTGTTTTACGGCATTGTTAATCGCTTCCTGAGCAATCCGATAGAGATGTAGAGCCGCGTAATTTCCCGTCAGCAACACATTCTTACTACCCGTGTATTGTGCCTCAATTCCATACATCACAGAAACACTATTCGTTAGCTCCTGTAATGCCTCATTCAGACCGTTCTGCTCAACATTAAATGGAACCAGGCCATGTGAAAGGGTACGCGAACGCTCTCCGGCCGTCTTTATCATACCTGCTATTTCTTCAATTTTTTTCGTTTCTTCCATTCCCCTGGTTTTCATCTCCCGTGCTAACATTTGAGTGGTAATTGTGGCGACACTAAGCAGCTGGCCTAGGTCATCATGCATGTCCCGGCCAATTCTTTGTCTTTCCTGCTCACTGGCGTTTAATACTTCCTGCTCAAGCCTGTAGCGTTCTCTGAGGTCTCTGCCCACTGAAATAATAGCCTTCTGCCCATTATAGGTGAACGACCGGATACTAAGTTCAAGAGGAATGCTATCTCCTGCTTTTGTCCGGTGCCGGGATTCGAAAATGATTTCGCCATGTTCAATTACATTCGCAATCCGGCGTTCAATTTCCTCCTTTTCAGCAGAACTGATATCATACACCGTTTTTTTCAGAAGCTCTTCGCGGGAGTACCCCAACATTTCACAGGCTGTATCATTCACTTCTGAAAAAGGTTTGGCATGGTTTTTTTCATCCAGCTGAAAAACAAGAATTTCATCATTTGCTGCCTGAAACAATCCCCGGTAGTCTTTTCTTATCCGCTGGAGTGAAGATTTATAACTGTTCACAAACCAAACGGTTGCCCATACTACAATAATTGCAACTATATGGTTGGCAAAGGATAAAAGGATGTACGCTGAAGTCGTCGAAAAATAAAAACCGGCAACTATGAGGATCGACCCCGCAATACCGGCCGCAATTGTAATTTTACTGTCTTTAATCCAGTAGGTTGCCATTACGAAAAGCACATAGACCATGCCACCCGACACTCCCAATGGAACAAAGATGTCGAGTATAAACACAGCAACTGCGAATACAACTATGATACCCAGCAGCAGCTGGTTAAATGTTTGCGATATTAGTTTATCAGACATCTTGAAACTATTTTTACAGAACCGGTAACACTCCCTGCTTATTTTATGCCGGTACTATTTTGAGAGGGAAAAAGTATAGCAACAGGTTTACAAAGCAGTTTGCCTGCTGAATAAAATTAAATATTATATGCAGCGATTTATAAGGAGGTAAACAACAAAATAATGGCATACATTCAGGTGAATAGTGGGATGCTGTTTAAATCTTCATTTTTTGTCTCACATCTTGTTTCTAAACTTCTTACACCCCTAAAGCACCGGCACCACTCCCCTCGAGGGGAGATTCTAGCTACCCAATACTCAATACTTTTAAAACTTCGTTCTGATAGCCCAGAGATCCGGGAAGATCTGCTGATTCAGAGTTCGGTGGAGGTAAGCTGCTCCGTCCGACCCGCCGGTTCCCATTTTGGTGCCGATGGTTCTTTCCACCATTTTTACGTGCCGGTACCGCCACTCCTGCAGGCCTTCATCGAAGTCGATAAACAGTTCGCAGAGAAGAGCCGTTTCAGGATCTTTTTGCATCACTTCCACAAGCACCTTCTGGTTATGATCTGAAGCTTCGTGAACCAGGCCCTGCCCGTTAACCCGTTCAGGGAGTTCTATGTCATATCCTTTTGCTTTAAGATAGAGGCAAAAACTTTCCCAAAGGGTTTCTTCCTTTTGGCGGTTTAAAAGGTTCTGCTGCAGTTCCGGCTGGTCTTTATGTGCGTTAATCATATGTTTTGATCTCATGCCGCAAAGAATTCCACTTCACGAAACTGTACCGACTGAAACCCGCTTGCCTCCTGCAGAAATCCGCGAAAGCTGTTGAATTCAAGCGGTGTCATGGTTTCCAGGACATCAATCTGAGACACCATTGTTTTCAATATGGTAAGAACCCGCCGCATGGTTTTGGCGGATGACCATGTTTCCCCCTTCTTCAGCTCGTTCCGGAGCTTGTCAAATTCATGAAGAATCTGTTTAAACCACAATTCATACACCTGGTGAATTATGATGAACAGCATCTCATCATGCTCTTCCGGCTCCGATTCCGGCTTCTGAAGTTCCAGCAGTTCATTGATTTTCAGGTAGTTTGTATAGGTTAATTTCATGAATCTCTTTTTGGGGGATGCTTATTAATGAAAAGTACGAAAAATCCGGGTTTTAGTTTGAGTAGTGTGTATTGAGTATTATGGGAAAAAGTCACCCTCCTTGTGGCGTTCTTTTGCGCCATAGGGAGGGTCGGGGTGGGTTTATAAGATTGTGTTTTTGTTTCAGAAAAATTTAAAAATTCAAAATCTTCACTTAGTTCTTTACACCCCTCCCGGCTAAAGCCGTACTCCCCTCAAGGGGAGATTTCCCACTCGATTTTAATGCTTACCTTTAAGCCATTGGGCAAATTCAGCGGCATTTTTTGTATTCAAAACCCGATCGGGGCTGAATTTTGCTTTGCGGGCAATCATGACACCGTAGCGGATATCTTTGATCCCTTCGATACTATGAGCATCGGGGTTGATGGATGTCATCAAACCGGTCTCCCTGGCTTTGTTGCCATACCGCCAGTCGATATCAAGCCGGCGGGGATTGGCATTAATTTCAATGGCTGTATTATGTTTCACGGCGAGATCAATCAGCCGGTTCATATCCATTTTGCTCTCTTCACGTTTTAGCAGCAGGCGGCCGGTGGGGTGACCAATAATATGAGTGTAAGGATTTGTGATTGCCGCCTCAAAACGTGCAGTCATCTGGTCCGGGGGGAGGCTGAGTCCGAAATGCACGCTTGCAATTACAATATCAAATCCGGCCAGGATTTCGTCAGGGTAATCCAGAGATCCGTCTGTTAATATATCGGATTCAATTCCTTTAAAAATGTGAAAATTCTGTGCTGAGAATTCTTCATTCAGCTGATCGATCTCTTCCCACTGCTGTTGTACCTGTTCAGCGGAAAGTCCGCCCGCGTAGGCCGCGGTTTTGGAGTGATCGGTAACGGTCAGATATTCATACCCCTGTTTGATGCAGGCATCCGCCATTTGCCGGATGGTGTATTTCCCATCACTCCAGGTACTGTGGGCATGAACCACACCTTTGAGCTGGGATTCCTCAACCAGTTCCATCTGTTCGTTTCCGGCGTAGAATTCTACCTCGCCCATATCTTCGCGATGTTCCGGCGGAACATAATTCAGACCCAGTTTTTTGTAGATATCCTGTTCTGATCCGGTTTTTACGGGCTGCTCAAAATCGGTCTCTTTTTGATCACTCAGCATAAAAAGCCCGTATTCATTCAATGCCATCCCGCGTTCACGGGCCCGCTGCCTCATTACGATATTATGCTCTTTACTGCCCGTAAAATACATTAGTGCGGCCGGGTATTCCTCATCAGAGACAATCCTCAGGTCCACCTGTCGTCCGTTTAACGTTCTGACAGAGCTTTTTGTATCGCCCCTGCCCAGCACTTCCACTACCAGTGAATGATTGACAAAGGCATCAAAAACAGGTTTGATATCTTCTTTTTCTGCCGCCACGATGATATCAATGTCGCCGATGGTTTCTTTTGCCCGGCGCAAGGAACCTGCTATCTCACACTGTTTGACTCCTTTTAGTTTTTTGATGAAATCAAAAACAGATTCTGCAATATCAAGAGCTTCATTCAGCAGGCACCGCTCTCCAAACTGTTCCAGGTAAGCGATTGATTTCAGTATCTTCTCCGCGGATTTTTCTCCCAGCCCGGGCAATTCAGCTACCGCGCCATTCAGGCAGGCATCTTTCAGCTCTTCAATCTCTTCAATGCCGAGCGTTTTATTGATTTTAACAATATTTTTAGGCCCCAGTCCTGAAATATCAAGCCAGCGGATGAGCCCCGGAGGAACCTTTTTTTTCAGGGAATCCAGAACCGGCATGCTTCCGGTATCCACAAAAAGCTTTATATCTTGCGCAATGGATTTTCCGATTCCTTTGATATCGGTAAGCGTACCATTCTGAAGATGGTTAATAACCTCATCATTAAGTCCTTCAATGGTTTGCGCGGCGCGATCGAATGCGATGGCCCTGAACCGGTTCTCTCCGGCAAGCTGCATCAGGTTATATACTTCACGAAGTTTTGCGGCTACTTCCTGGTTGGTCATGGAAAAGTTTAAGGTTTGAGGTTTTAGGACCTGGCAGAGTGCGTTAGCTCCTGCCAGAGTCCGGGTGAATGGGATAAAATTGGTTCAAGGTTCAGGGTTTCAGAATCTCCCGGCTCAATCAGAGGCAGGAGGTGTTGATACGTCAGCCGGACAGAATGACTACATGCTGGCATAACCTACAAAATTTTGTACCATTGCTCTCCCGAAAATTACA
>JBBEBD010000012.1:0-55094 GCA_040882525.1 Balneolaceae bacterium
TGACTCCTGACTCCTGACTCCTGACTCCTGACTCCTGACTCCTGACTCCTGACTCACTCCCTCTCTTTCCACGTCTCATAATCCCCAGTCTGATCCACCCGTCCTTGCGGAACTTCCCGAAGCGGTTTGCATTCCTTAAAATTCTCGTGCATATCCTGTGGCAGACGCCGGTACCAGCCTGTTCCCTCGGTTTTCCATTTGATCATCTCATCAGAAACATCTTTCACAATTTTAGCAGGATTTCCCACCACTATTTTTCGCTCTGGAATTTCCATGCCCTCCGGCACAAAGCAAAGGGCACCGATAATGCACTCGTTGTCAATAATTACATTATCCATTACCACGGCATTCATTCCCACCAGGCAATTTTTTCCAATAGTGGCTCCGTGAATAATAGCACCGTGACCGATATGAGCCGCTTCTTTCAACGTCACGGTGACGCCCGGAAACATGTGGATAGTACAGTTTTCCTGAACATTACAGCCATCCTCAATCATAATTTTGCCCCAGTCTCCCCGTAATACGGCTCCCGGCCCGATATAAACATCCCGTCCTATAATCACATTTCCGGTAACGGCGGCCTGCGGATGAACAAATGCCTTTTCATGGATAACGGGTTTGTAGCCTTTAAATTCGTAAATCATCGTGGTTGTATTTTGGTTGATTGCAGTAGTTCAGATTCTGAACTGAACGCTTCAAGGTACAGCGGACGCTTGAAGGTTCGCATGGTTAACGATACTTATCATGCAGCCCGATTCCCTTTCGGATTAGTTCAAGATCATTTTCCAGACGGCGCTGTTTCGTGGCATCCTGCCTGGCGGTTTCTATATGTTCAATGAACTCTTTCTGTTTATAAGGAGCAAACTCTTCAAATTTTTCTCTGGCTGCCGGATCCTTTTCCAGGGCTTCAAAAAGCAGTTCGGAATGTTTCCACTTTTCATTGGTATTGTATCCTTTCACCTGTTCGCCGCTTTCCTGTTTTTCGATGGCTTCCAGAATAAGACTTCTCAGACCCTCTTCGTTCAGGTCATCCAGGGTGGGAATAATATATTTTCTCATCGATTTTGTTTCTTCTGAACTGGCTTCCAGCAGGTTACCGGGATCATTAAAAAGTGCTCCCTTATGAAACCAGACAGCCGCAAATTTCTTGAAGGAAACCATACTCATCATTAAACCTTTATACTCAAAAGATGGTGTTCCCCATTTAATGGTTTCTTTGATATCCGGGGCTGTTTCATGAACAATTCTCCGGATTTCAGTCAGAACAGGATGCGCAAAGCTTCCTTCGGTTCCCGCGATATACTCATCAACATTCTTTGGTTTTGCCATTTTTATCACTGGTTTATTAAGATGCCATTCCTCATTTAGTAATGAAGGTATTATGGAAAGATTTTTTCATCATCAGCAGAAGAATTAAAATTTTATAACATCCTGCTCTTTTATTTTGCAAGTAGTGCGCCTTTAGTAGATTACAATACTATAGTAAAGAGAAAATCTACACATCATGAAAAGACTAATCATATTTATATGCTTTTTAGGTGGTTTTTCATCGTTAATTTTTGCACAATCCGCACCGCCTTATGATATGAGCCATCGGGAAGCTTATGCAGTTTTTTCCGATGCTGTCCGAAATGGTGATCATGAGATGGCTTTAAAGTTTGGGAAATGGATGCTTGAGGCAAAACCAAGAGAGCTTGAAGGGCACCAGTCATTTTCACTCGACAGACAGTTCGATCGTCTGATCAGGGTTTATACAGAGATGGCTGAGGACGCAAGAGACCCTTCAGAAAAAACCGCCCACCTGCAAAAAGCACTGGACATTTTTGACCTCACGTTCGAAACATTTACCAAAGATGAAATTGATTATTTTCAGTGGAATTACAGGAAAGGTCGTTTTTACCAGGATCACCGCAGAAATCTGAATGACGGAATGCAAAAAGCACTTGAGTATTATGAAATTATTTTTGAGATGGATCCGGAGCGTTTTACAAAAATGGCAGATGGTTATTTTGCACAAATCCTGATGACAAACTATGCTTCAAACGGGCAGAAGGATAAAGCTTTTGCCATGATCGAAGAGGTTGAGGATTATGCCCCTGAATTGCTTCGTATTGTGATTCATGAGACAAGAGAAAAGCTGTTCGATTCACCTGAGGAGAGAATTGTATTTCTGGAATCACAGCTCAAAGATGCAGAAGGCGGGGAAGAGGAGGCTCTTCTTATTCAGCTGTCTGAACTTTATGAAGAAACCGGCCAGCGGGAAAAATCAGCTGAAACGGCTGAAAAATTATATGATCTGAATCCGGATTATGAAAATACAAGAAAGGTTACAGATATCTATTTATCCCGCGGTGATTACAGAACAGCCCTTGGTTTTTTGCAGGAAATGCTGAGCAAAACCCCTTCAGAAAAAGAGCAAAAAGAAACCACACTTGAAATCGCGGAAACGTACCAGCTTCTGGGAAATCTCAGATCAGCACGTGAATATGCGCGGCTGGCTATTCAGATGGACCGCGACTGGGGAGATTCCTACATCAGGATGGCAGCTATTTATGCCTCTGCTATTAACTATTGTACAGAAGGGCGGACACTGGGACGTGATGACCGGACCGTTTACTGGCTGGTGCTCGATTATCTTGAAAAAGCCAAAGAAAGTGATCCTTCACTTCAATCAGTAGCGAACCGGCGTATCCAGTCTTTTACCCCTGTTTTACCCAGTTCTGAAGATAAATTCTTCAGGGGATGGGAAGACGGAGATAACCTGCAGATAGACAGCAGCGTCGGAGAATGCTACGCCTGGATTGATGAGACGGTTACTGTCCGGTAAAGTGTCAGGAAACTGATAAGAGAGGCACTGACTTTTATGGCTTCTTCTTTCATGGCCAGCCTTTGTAATTGTTTCGGAAAAGGGTGAAATTTACAAAGCAAAAATCAGACGAATTTGTGAAAAAAAAGCATCTTTATTCCCAGCACCCAGCACCCAGCACCCAGCACCCAGTCTAAACCCTCTCCAAAACCACCGCATATCCCTGGCCAACACCTACACACATTGTTACCAGCGCAAACTTTTTATCCTTTTTTTGCAGTTCAACAGCCGCCGTTTGCAATATTCTCGTACCGCTCATGCCCAGCGGGTGGCCCAGTGCGACAGCTCCGCCATTTGGGTTAATTCGGGTATCATCATCCTCTAGTCCCATTTCACGGGTACAGGCTAAAGCCTGAGCAGCAAATGCTTCATTCAACTCAATAATGTCCATATTTTTAAGAGAGAGCCCGGCCCGTTTAAGGGCAATTTGTGAGGCGTACACGGGTCCGATACCCATAATTCGTGGTTCAACACCGGCCACACCGGACGAAACAATCCGTGCCATCGGCTTCAGGTTGTGCTGTTTGATTCCTTCTTCAGAAGCAATAAGCATCGCCGCAGCGCCATCATTCAACCCGGATGAATTCCCGGCGGTCACAGTTCCATTCTCTTTGAAAGCAGGCCGCAGTTTTGCCAGGATTTCCGTAGTGGTTTTGGGTTTGATGAATTCATCATCTTTAAAAAGCAGGGGAGCTGATTTTCGCCGCGGAATTTCAACGGGTGTAATCTCCTCAGCCAGCCGTCCCGATTCTCTTGCTTTTGCCGCCTTCTGCTGAGACCAGGCCGCAAATGCGTCCTGGTCTGCCCGCGAAATATCAAATTTCTCCACGAGGTTTTCGGCGGTATTTCCCATGCCTTCCGTTCCATACAACTCTTCCATCTTTGGATTGATAAACCGCCACCCAAAACTGGAATCATGCATCTCCGCATCATTCCCGTATGGTTTTGCCGATTTTGAAATTACCCACGGTCCGCGCGTCATATTTTCAACTCCGCCGGAAATAAAAAGATCGCCGTCTCCCGCCGCAATTGCCCGCCTGGCGTGAACTACGGCCGACATCCCCGAAGCACATAACCTGTTTACCGTCTCACCGGGAACCGAAAAAGGTAAACCTGCCAAAAGCAAGGCCATCCGTGCCACATTACGGTTATCTTCACCGGCCTGATTGGCACATCCCATGATCACATCATCAACCATGGCCGGGTCCAGATTCGCATTCCGTTTCACCAGTTCTCTGATGACGTGCGCCGCAAGATCATCCGCCCGCACAGGTGAGAGACTGCCGCGAAAATTCCCGATCGGTGTGCGGATGGCGTCGATGATATAGGATTGTTTTACAGGCATGAAGCTGATTTGTTGATTCTGAATTATACTGGAAAATAAGGAAAACAGAATTCAGAATTCAGGACAGGAGTTCCCCTCCTGCGGAGGGGACAGGGGTGGGTTTCTGTGAATCTGATAAAGATTTATTTAAAGATCCCAAATCGTATTGTGGGACCCACTCCTTGTTCAACCGCTGGACGCGGTTTCACTTTCCCCTCCCAGGGAGGGGAGGTTTCTCTGAACCGGATTGTGACCCGTAGAAAGCTCCCAAATCAAACGACGAGCCCACCCCTTGTTTAACCGCTGGACGCGGTTTCACTTTCCCCTCCCAGGGAGGGGAGGTTTATTCTTCGTTATTATTTGAAACCGATTCTATATACCGAACATACCTCGGCGGCAGCTCAAAAGGCCTTTCTTCGGGGATTTCGCGAAGCCGGGGAAATCTCACAGGGGGTTTTTCGGGTTTTCGTTCAGGATCCCAGGTAAAATTATCCAGCTGCCTGTCGATGTTGGCAGGGTTTTCCGGCAGGTAGGAGCCGTCCGGGTTTTGCTCGGCTTTGAAGAAATCAAACTCACCATCTAAAAAAGTCAGGGTAGAGGGTCCTGTGGAGATGAGTTCAATCAGCCCGTCAGGTTCATCATCTTCATCAAGCAGATGGAAAATAATTTCCGAATTATCAAAAACAATGATCTTTTCTATGGTTCCTTCATCAAAATAGGCGTGAAGGGTATCGCCGGTCATCTGGTGGAGCCGGCCGGTAACTGAATCTTCCTGAACGGCAATCGGGCGGGTGTAGGATGAAAGGAACCGGATGTCATCATTTTCCATCCAGGTTTCAATCACGGGCCCCGTGAGCTGTATTCTTTTCTGCCACACAATTGGCCCGGCTCTCAAAATAAACTGATCAAGATCATCCCGGTAATTTGCCGTATCGGCAATGGCCGAAAACTTGGGCGACCATATCCGAACATCCCGGTACGCGTCCATATAGGAAACAGTATCCGTTTCCTGTATCTCAATTTCTTCAGCAAGCAGGTGCGTGGTATCTGTTTTTGCTTCATTCAGCTGCATCAGCCATGCATTGTCTGTGAGAAGCCGGTAGCCGGTAGAATCTGCTCTTAAATACTCACCTGCAAAAGTGACATCATCTTCAAAATCATGAGCATAAACGCGGCTGTGTAATTCATAAAAATCATCCGAACGGTTCATAAAAAGGGAATCCGCTTCCAGATACTGGGTGCTGTCGGATAGCTGAACATTGCCACGGAAAACGGCACTGTCCACAGCCTGGTAATAGAGGCCGGATTCAGCAAGAAGAGTACCGCGGTTATCCTCAAATCGAACCGGTATATTAAAAATCACCAGGTCTTGCGGCATAGATACATCCATTGCTTCACTGAATACGGTATTTTGCTCTGACTGAACGATTACCCGCCCCCGGAGTTCACTGAATTCAGTTTGTGTATTATGATAAATAGTATCCGCCCAAATCGTTCTTCGTTCGGTTTCAATCTGGATGTTAAAAGCCTGAAGCAGGTTCTGCCCCACGTACTGGTATGCACTGTCTGCCTGCATCTCCATATCATCGGTAGCCAGCAGAACATTTCCCAGAATTTTCCGGACGGTTTGCCCGTCCACAGTTCCGCCTTCAGCCCGGTCTGCCTCAATGATATTCACCTGGCTCTGTGCACCGGAAACTGCCGGAAAAAACAGACCGGTTCCAAGTACAATAGCAACAAAGGTATGTAGGAGGTTTTTTGGCATTAATCCACAATAAGTCGTCCGCGGGGGTCGGTTATTGTGTATGAGGAAAGATCTGTTAATCCGTCAAACCCCTGCCCGGAGATGCTGTCGGATGGTGTGATAATGGTTACAAACCGGGGGGAAGTAATCCTGTCGGTATCCCGTGAATACCGAAGATAATCTGAATAAAGCTGCCTGTCGGTCACGGTTTCCACCCGGACCGAATCAAACAGTTCAAAATCACTTTCAGAATCGAGGTAAACAGCTCGTTTACTCCAGGCTTCGGTTTCAACAGCTCCTGTAGTGTCATATAGCTGAACATACACAGGGCCTTCAATTTGTGTTTCCTTCCGGTCCGCTGACTGGTAACTGACCGCGTGGCTGCCTTGTATAAAAATTCTTGCATTTCCATCATTCATCAGCAGCATTTCCACATCCCAGCTTTCTGTAGTGGTAACCAGGGAGTCATTCATACCGGCTTTCACCTGTTCACTATCGTAATCCGATAAACCAGTACATGAAACGAGGAGAAGAAACAAAAGAGGGAGCAGACGTATGATTTTACGTGGTACCGAAGTATCGATCACCTGCGTCTCCGAGGCCCGGTACAATGTAAGCTTCGTCATTAAGTTTTTCATCCACTGCTGCGGTGATAATTGAAACATCAGGATATTTGCTTTGAATGCGTTCTAACCCTTCCGGTGCGGAAATTAAGGAAATAAACCGAATATGTTTAGCTCCCCTGGATTTTAAAAAATCTATGGCATCATCCGCGCTTCCGCCGGTAGCCAGCATTGGGTCCACAAGCAGTACAAGCCCGTTTTCTAGGCCTGCCGGCAGGTTTGAATAATAATCAACGGGTTTTAAAGTGGTTTCGTCTCTGTACATTCCCAGGTGACCTACTTTAGCGTCGGGAATAAAATTAATGATCGCATCTACCAGGCTGAGGCCCGCCCGGAGAATGGGAACAACAATTATTTCCGTATCAATTTCAAACCCTTTGGTTTTGGTGATGGGGGTTTCAATCTCCGTTTCTTTCAGGGGTAAATCCTTCAGGGCGAAATAAGCAAGAATCGTGGCAATCCTGGTCATTGCAGTGCGAAAACCGGCGATTCCTGTAGCGGCTTCTCTCACGATGGACAAATCTCTTGCCACTACAGGATGATCAATTACCGTAACATTGCCGGGAGGTTTATTCATTGTCTTCCTCTTCAACCCTCTTGAAGTAAGTTTTAGTTGTAGTATAAACAACACCGCTCAGGGCAAAAAGGGCAATAAGATTTGGAAAAGTCATCAGTCCGAGCGCAATATCGCCAATTGCCCAGATGGTTCCCAGTGCGGTAATGGCACCTATAAAATGCAGGAATACATATACACCCTTGTAATAGATAATAGAGCTGTCGCCGAACAGGTACTGGATGGAACGGTCGCCATAATAACTCCAGGCAATAGATGTTGAGATGGCAAACAGCAGTACACAGAAGGTTACCAGGTATCCTCCATACGGGAAAATCGGCGCCAGGCCAACTTCAAAACCACGGGATGTCAGTGATGCTCCATTGTACACAACGTCACCATAAACGGTACCGGACACGCTGCCGGTTTCATCTTCCGCGGAGAGAGTGTTCATATTAATTATTCCACTGAAAACTTCAGTCTGCTCCATATTTGCATATATGGTATCGATGGAGTAGTTACTTCGCATCAGTACCCCATTGGTTACTTCTCCATTTTCCACAAGCAGTGTACCGGAGCCGTTTACTACTTCCGTTACTTCGTAACTCATGTCCGGGGAGTCAAGATTTATATTGGTGGAGTGTTTTGAATCCCACACGCCGGTGGTGATAATAACCAGCCCGGTCATGGTACAAACCACAAGGGTATCGATAAAAGGTTCAAGCAGTGCAACCACACCTTCCCGGACGGGTTCTTCCGTTTTGGCTGCACCGTGGGCGATGGGTGCGGAACCCTGTCCCGCTTCATTAGAGAAGAGGCCCCGTTTCACACCCCAGATCATGGTGGTAATAAATAAACCGGAACCAACCCCGTATGCGCCTGCAACAGGGCTGAATGCATATGTAAAAATGGTACTGAAAGCCGGAATGACCTGGTCATAATTTATCAGAAGGATAACAAGAGCACCCAAAACGTACAGAACTGCCATGAAAGGAGTCAGGCGGGCGGTTACATACCCGATTCGTTTAATACCGCCGATAATCACAAAACCTACCAGTGAGGCTGTAATAATTCCCGTTATATAGGTGGGAACGGTGATAAAGAAAGAATTTTCCATTACATCGGCCACGGTGTTTGCCTGAACCGCGTTTCCGGTAAGAAAGGAACAGATTACGGCAAGCGCAGCAAAAGTAACAGCCAGCCATTTCCAGTTTTCCCCGAGTCCGCGTTCAATGTAGTACATCGGGCCGCCGGAAACAGAACCATCTTTATTCTTTATGCGATACTGAACTGCCAGGGTACATTCGGAATATTTAACAGCCATTCCCAGAAAAGCAGTAACCCACATCCAGAACAGGGCACCAGGGCCTCCATAATGAATGGCAATAGCTACCCCGGCAATATTACCAATCCCCACCGTAGCGGATAAAGCCGTTGAAAGAGCCTGGAAGTGGTTAACATCACCCGTATCATCGGGATTATCATAATGCCCCATCACCACTTTTACTCCATGTCCGAACTTGCGAAGCTGGATAAAACCCATTTTAATCGTAATAAAAATACCATAACTAAGAAGCATAACCACCATAATGGGTAGTGCTTCAGGAGTATTCCAGACAAGGTTATTTAGAAAATCGACAACTCTTTCAAAGACTTCCATTTACTTTTATTAGTTTCATATTCATTTCAAGCACGAATGTATAAAACATTTGGCAAAATTTTTGATGAAATTTCGGCATAAATGAACGATACAAACAGAATTTTCTTTGGGGAAGCAGAGGTTATCATTAACCACTTGATTATATTCTCACATGTAATAACAGAAGCAAAGTCGAAAAACTATGACAAAAGCTGATATCGTAGATATAATTTCATCCTCAACAGGACTGACCAAAGTGGAGACGGAAGCTGTGGTAAAAGGATTTCTCGATACCGTTATTGACGCCATGAAACGCGGCGAAAATATTGAGTTACGCGGATTCGGAAGTTTTAAAGTAGTTAAACGTGCCCAGAGGGTTGCGCGGAATCCTAAAACAAACGAAGAAGTTATCGTACCAGAACAGTATGTACCTGTGCTTAAAATTTCCAAGGATTTTAAAGAAGCTGTAAATAATTCAATCAGCGAATAAGCTTTTACCCGGCCTTTCCTTGCTTTAGGTTATTCATTTATCTACTCCAATACCCCTTAACGGCGTTGGTTACATTGAAACGTTTTCAATAATTTCTCCGGATGAGAAAGGAATGCTTAATTTGGATTTTCATAACCATACTGATCACGTCCTGCCAGGCATGGCCCGAAGCAGATTATTATGAAGCAGAAGGTATTGTTTCAATCCATGCCGGAAAATCCCCGCCTCAAAATAACTGGAAAACAGAGACTTATTTTGGTTCCAAACCAATGATTTCATCGGAAGACTCTCTTTCCGCCGGAACTCTCTCCTTCACTTTTTACATTCAGCAGCCGGGTGAATATGCGTTATGGGTGATGTCCGCCCGGTTAAGTACAAACCCGGAGCAAAATTATCTGCCTTTTCGGATTGAAGACAGTGAAGGCTTTTTGATGAATACATACCGGGTAAGATTGAATCATTCTGATGTGCATGAATGGCTGAATGAAGAGCATTCAACAGGAGAACCCGTTATGATATTGTTTTCTGAACCGGGTTATTACACGATCCTTTTTGAATCGGGTGGAGAGCCGGGTTATGTTGTCAACCGCCTGCACTTTACTCTCAATAATGAACGGAAGCCGGAAGGAATGGGATTACCCGAAACCCGCCGGCCCGATGTGGACCCATTACTGGCAAAGCGTGATGAAACGGTTGTGCTGCCACCTGACTGGGCATTTGGTATGATATACAGCGGAACGGAAAACAAGGAGAAAATAACACAATGGATCGGCCGCCTGGAGCAGAATGAGTATCCGATTGATGCATATCGGTTTGACACAGTTATTGATGATCCTGATTTTTCTGATAAGTTACCTGTGTGGGAGTTACTGGCAGAAAAAAACATCCGCCGGGGAATAACACTGGAAATGGATTCTGATAAAGATTCGAATACCATTCGGCAACAAAATGATATTTTGCCTGAGAACGGGCCGGATTTTTTAAAACTTAAAGAACATGCAGGTCCGGCTGAAACAGTGTCTGCCTATAATGCCACACAAAAAAACTCCGGCCAGGTAACCGGCAGGGGGTTTGTATCAGCTGGATTGGCCGGGCTGAATGATCCGGATTTCAAAAATTATCCAACCCAGCGAATTGAAACAGTGCCGGAATGGACAAACAGGGATTCATTCGGTTTAAGAGAGACCATTGAAGCGGTTGCCAATCCGCGTTTATCTGTTTACGAAGTGCCTTTTTTAATGTTTGAATCTGTCTCTATGAACCGGGAAGCAGATGAAATAGATGAAGAAGTGTTAGTCCGTTGGCTGCAGTTTTCTGCTTTTAATCCGATTATGACTGTTTCATCAGATCTTTTGCCATACAATTCTGCGGGTGAAGTGAGACGCCAGTTCAGAGAGTTAACGCATCTCCGGAACCGGCTCTTTCCATACATATACAGCCAGGGACACCGGGTACGTGCATCCGGAGACAAACCCGTAACAGGCAGTGCCGGACACCCGGGACAGTATATGTTTGGTGAAGCATTCCTGGTAGCCCCGGTTTATGAGCCGGCTGTCGAAGAACGCCAGGTATATTTCTCCGAAGGCACCTGGTACAACTACTGGAATGACACAAGGCATGAAGGAAATCAAAGCTGGTTTGTGGAGACCGGTTTATCAGAAATACCTGTATTTGTAAAAGCCGGTTCCATCATACCCTATCGTGAATACAGCCGGTTGGTTTCAGAAGGCACAAATCAACGGCTTACACTTGAAGTCTATACCGGTGGTGTGGGAACCTTCAGGCTGTATGAAGATGACGGGCAGACCATGAACTATCAGCAGGGGGAATTTGCCACGACGGCTTTCAGGTACTTTGAACAGGAAAATTATGCCACATTTACGATCGGGGCCGTGGTTGGATCATTTGAAGGGCATGTTTCAGATAAAGAATATACCATCCGCTTTAAGCATGCAGCGGAACCGGCAGAGATTGAAGCTGACGGACAGGTTTTGGAGGAAGGATCAGGTGAGGGAGAATGGTTTTATGATGCAGATAAGAGGGAAATTGTAGTGAATCGGACTCAGCCGAATGAGGAGAAAATAGATTTTGTGATAAAATGGTGAGTTTTACCGGGCAGACAATCAGGGGGAACAAAATACTCAATCATGCTTTTAATATACCGAAGTTAAAATAAGGGGCTAAACTAACTAACGGATCACAGGCATGGAAGCATCAAAAAACGGGATTTTTTTCGTAACGGGTATATTTTTCACTTTATTTGCAGTGATGGTTACCAGCTGTAACAGCAATGTCGGTAATCAAAATGTCCGGGAAATTAAAGTTGACCTAATTGAAGCAAAAACAGAACTGCCATCTAAAATCCGATTATTTTTTAAAGTTGATTTAACGGATGATGATCAACTCATTGTACAGGCCCCCCCCGATTTTGAAATTTTTGAAGATGGTTCCCGGATATCAAATCTTGAATCCCAGGCTCAGATTAGGAAAGAACTCGGAGATTTCATGTATTCATCTATCCTGATGCTTGACCTGAGTGGCAGCATATTGAACAATGCAGACCTGCCCAGGGTAAAAGAAGCGGCAACTTCTTTTATTGACAGAACCATGCCTGGAGAAGGGGGAAAGCCTTTATGGTACCAGGGAAATGGCCATATACTGGTTTGATGGTGAAAGGGACATTCACTCCCTGGTCTTTTTTACTACAAACCGTGACAGTTTATTAGCCGGGATCGAATCAATAGATGAAGATATAAGTGATGATGTATCCACAAATCTTAACGGGGCGGTGATCCAGGGTTTATCCCTGATGGATTCTCGCCTGAGTGAAATAAGATCCGGTTCAGATATTGCAACAGCGGGTTCTATGGTTCTGTTTACAGATGGGACTGATCAGGCAGGAAGAGTAAGCACTTCTGCTGCCCTTGATTCAATTAATAACGCAAATAGAGAGCATTCGGTTTTTACTATAGGTCTTGGCGGAGAAATTGATGAAACAGTGTTAACCCAATTTGGAAAAAATGGTTTTGAGTTTGCCGAAGATTCGCTGGAGCTGAACTCAACTTTTCTTGCTATTGCAGATCGGCTGGAAAGTGAGTCGAATTCTTATTATGTGCTCGACTATTGCTCTCCAAAGCGTTCAGGAGAACATATGCTTCAGTTACGGGCTGTTTATGAAGACCGGTTTGGCGGTTTTGATACCCGTTTTTCAGCGGATGGATTTACCGGCGGCTGCAAGATTGAGTAGAAATTTATGGATTTTAAAATATAACAGTTGCACACGAAGCCGGGGGAGCACTAACGTTAACTTACTGACTTCGTCTGCGCTTAATTCTTTTTTTGCGGTTGTAGTTTTTTCCGGGCCTTCGGCTTTTGCCGTTACCATTGCCGCTGTTTTTTCGCGACTGCTGATTTTTTGGTTCGGAAGGGTTATGATCAACAAGTAAAAAATTGTGCTCGTCAATGACAGGGATATTTTTTCCGATCAGTTTTTCAATATCCCGCAGGTAAGCTTTTTCCTCTGCATCGCAAAAAGAGAGTGCCGTGCCATTCGCTCCCGCTCTTCCGGTCCTGCCGATACGGTGTACATACGTTTCGGGGATATTCGGGATCTCAAAGTTGATTACATACTGCAGCTCATCCACATCAATTCCGCGGGCAGCAATATCAGTGGCCACAAGTACACGCGTTACCTGATTTTTGAAATTTCCCAGTGCACGCTGCCGGGCTGTTTGTGATTTGTTCCCATGTATAGCTTCTGCTTCTATATTTTTTTTATTCAGCAGTTTCACAAGTTTATTCGCACCGTGTTTGGTACGGGTAAACACAAGCGCAGAGTTAATTGCATCATTTTTTAAAACATCAACCAGCAACTTCTTTTTATTCCCTTTATCCACGAAGTAGAGGCCCTGCTCAATAGTATCAACGGTTGAGGACTCAGGTGTAACCTGCACTTTAACCGGGTTGTGAAGGATGGATTTTGACAGTTTTATAATTTCGGGAGGCATGGTGGCCGAAAAGAAAAGAGTCTGCCGTTTTTTGGGAAGAGCAGCCAGCAGTTTTTTAATATCGTGAATAAAACCCATGTCGAGCATACGGTCTGCCTCATCGAGTACAAAAATTTCGATATCCTTCAGAGAAATAAATCCCTGGTTCATCAGGTCCAGCAAACGTCCCGGAGTGGCCGTGAGTATATCTACGCCGCGGTTTAAAACCTTTACCTGTTTATTCTGATTAACCCCGCCGAAGACAACAGCAGTTTTCTGGCCGGTATGCCGTCCATAGTTCCGGAAACTTTCATCAATCTGGATAGCCAGTTCGCGGGTGGGGGTGACAATCAGGCTTCTGATTTTTTTAAGGCCGCCACCGGTTTTTCCGTTACTCAGCAATTGCAGGATAGGAACGGCAAAAGCGGCGGTTTTTCCGGTTCCGGTTTGAGCACAACCCATAAGATCTGATCCTTTCAGGACGATTGGAATAGCTTGTGATTGAATTGGGGTGGGTTCAGTGTATCCTTCTTCTGTTAATGACTTAAGAATAGGTTCTTCTAGATTCAGCGACTTAAACGACATATAGGGTATTAAATGAAAAAAAAGGCTGTCCAAAAAGGTGTCATTCTGAACTTGTTTCAGAATCTCCCATCTTTCCCCAAAGGGATGCCTTTGGCAGATAAGGTCAGGAGATGCCGGATCGGGGTCCGGCATGACGGAATGTTTGATAATATTTTTATTACACACCCTTCTTGGACAGCCTCTTTAAAAAAGTGAACCTGAATATACGGATAATATCAGTGAACCGTTGGGTGGTATCTTTTCAATAATTAATCCCGATAGATTTCCCAAACACCACCTCAAAAATACATTTTAATATAAATCCGATTTAACGATGGATTATAATCCGCCAAGTATCTCCCCGATCCATTCCCACGACTGGTTCCGTGCCGTTACATTGGCTTCAGATCCGTTTGGGTCATCCCCGGAGCGCATGTAACCATGGCCGGCACCTTCATAAATATGGTATTTATACATTTTCCCGTTATTTTCCATCAGGCGTTCCGTTTCGGGAATTGTGGCATTGATACGCTGATCGTTTCCACCGTAAAACCCATAAACCGGTGTGGAAATATTCTGTATTCTTTCTTCATCTGTTGGTGCACTGCCATAAAAAACAAGTGCAGCGGAAAGATCATCTGCATTTGTTGCGAACCGGAAACTTTGAGAGCCGCCCCAGCAAAAACCGGCAACGATCACAGTGCCATTTGCAGATGGAATGGAGGAAATATATTGTTGAACGGCTTTCAGGTCGGAGGTTATTCGATCGGGATCGAGTTGGTAAAGGGCATCTCTTGCGGCATCGGATGTGGCAAAATCCGAAGTACGGATGTGTTCACTGTCAAATTCAGATAGCAGGTCGGGGGCAATGGCAATATAACCGGCTGCCGCTACCTGGTCAGTAAAACTCCGGGCCCAGTCATTGAGTCCCCGGTTTTCATGAATTACGATCACCACAGGTGTATTTGCTGATTCTTCCGGATAAGCCACAAAACTGTGAATGGTGCGGTCGCCGTCATTAACTTCAACCCATTCGTGATGACGGGGCGATTCTTCAAGTTGCTGCAGGGCATAATCCTGGGCCCGGACAGTTCCGGCAAATAATAATAAAGTAAATATGATTCCTGCTGTTTTCATGATCAGCTCCATTTTTGTTATTAAGTGTTTACATGCTACTGGTACGATATTAGTTTAATCTGAGGGTTCAGTCAAATATCATCAGTGGTAGGCAGATCGCAAATTAAAAACCGGATATCTGCAATCTTCAATCGGCTGCGATATGTGATTACTGATACCCGAGTGCTGATTTTAGAAGTATGGGACCATAAGGATGATATCCACTACTCAATACTCTGATATACCCTCACATAATCCACCACCAGGGCCTGCGGAAACTCGGTGGATTCATCGGGATCGGGCAGAAAGTTGCCGCCCACGGCAAGATTCAGAATGATGTAGAATGGCCCTGTAAATGGCTCGAATTCAGCTTCAATCTCTTCAAAAGCTACGCGGTGGAATTCAGTTTCATCCAGAAACCAGATCAATTCGTTATCTGTCCACTCCAGTGAGTAAAGATGAAAATCATTACCCAGACTTCCTTCAGGGAGTGTGTATGAATCTGTGAGGTAACGTCTGCACTCCCACGGGCTTTCATCGCAGCCGGCCTGCCAAAAATGAACCGCCCCGGTAGTGACGGATGGTTCATTTCCCCGGTATTCCATGATGTCAATTTCTCCGCTGCGCGGCCAGCCTTTATCCCGGATGGGCATCAGCCAGAATGCAGGCCACAGTCCCTGTCCGGCCGGCATTTTAATTCGGGCTTCAAACCGCCCTTTTTCCCAGCCGATCCGAGTGCTGTCAGTGGAAATCCTGGCAGATGTGTACTCCTTGCCTTCATAGCTCTCCCGGTTGGCCTGAAGGAAAAGGTGTCCGTTTTCAAGGTAAGCGTTTTCCGGGCGGGAGGTATAAAATTGTAGTTCATCATTGTAAGCCGGCCCTTCCCAGAACTTCCAGATGGTTGTATCCAGTGAAGTTCCTTCAAATTCCTCACTCCATACCAGTTCATAATTCGGTATGGCGGGTTGATTCAGGCACG
Source organism: Balneolaceae bacterium (assembly GCA_040882525.1). Taxonomy (GTDB): domain Bacteria; phylum Bacteroidota; class Rhodothermia; order Balneolales; family Balneolaceae; genus Rhodohalobacter. Next base: position 15,885 of record JBBEBD010000012.1, read on the forward strand.
AAATAAAAAAGATTACAAAACAGATGAGAAAAGATATTCCGGAGATGTTGTTCATTGCCGGCTATTGAGTTCAGTACTATTTCCCGGTAATATCAACAACTGGAGATTCTGATACAAATATCACATGGCGGTGAGATCAGGGACTGATCGCGGGGGTTATAAAGGGGCAGGGAGCTAATTTGATATACTCCCTGTTGATATAAAATCGGAAAATGGTTAAAAATCAATTCCAATCGAGAAGTAATGAATAGGCGGAGAACCAAAACCACCCCGGTGGTATGGCCAGCCTACATCATATCTGAAAGGCAGGCCAAGCAGTATGGTACGCAGCCCGAAACCGGCACCTATCAGGATATCTCCATCAACGAAATTGGCCTGCGGGTCGCCCGGCTGAGGTTCCCCTTCACGGATTTGCCCGGTATTGGGATTGATAAACTCTGTTCGTTTTTCGCCGATTCTCCAGTCAAGTTGTGCAGGATTTTCAAAATAGGGTACGGGATCTCCCTGCGCATTTGAAAATCTTGCATAAGGTATATCAAAACCCCATGCGGCACCTGCATCCACAAATGCAGCCCCGGTGATGTTATAAAGTGGAAGAATCGGGATAGGCCCCGGTAATACAGCAGCAAACAGCGGGAACCGGAATTCGGCGTTTATAAGTGTGAATTTATCCCCAAAAACGGAATTAAATTCATGTCCACGAAGGGGCGTTGCCGGAAGAGTAAAAAAGGTGTCTGCAAGACGTTCAAAAGGAATTTCAGCATCCGACCATCGCTGATTGATCCATCCAAGCATACCGCCCATAAAAAATGTTTGTGAATCACGCCCGTAGGATACGGCACCGGATCCACGCAGAGCTATGGAATATCTTTGTCCGAGGTTAATATACTGCCGGTAATCTCCCAGGAGTGTAGCAAACTGCGGGTTATCACCTCCAACCGGAGGGCTTCCGGCCAGTCGTACAGAATACCGGTTTCCACCGGAGGGGGTAATAAAACCGGGTAAGGTATAATCTCCCGTAAAGGTAACCTGCGGGTAGAGAAACCAGCTTGTTTCATTATCCGTGAAACGATCTCCGAAACCGCTTACCGAACTGAAATCGCGCGCAATACCGATTGCAGAAACTCCGTAATCAACCCGCTGATAACGGTTGAACGGATATTGAAAATCAACAGAACCACCAAAGGTTCTGAAACGAAGCAGTTCACCAAAAAAGGTTTGGTAGTTTCTTGCCTGGTGGAAATAGGAAGCGAAAAAATTGGTGCGATTTTTTAAGTAACCATACTGGAATGTGTAGTCACTGTTTCGGAGGTCGAAGACAAGATTCGATCCGAATGAAAGTTGATGATCTCCGAACAGATCAGACAGTGTAACAAATGCAAATGCAGAGGTTCCGTAATAGGTGCTCAGGTTACCTGCTGCGTAACTGAAATCAGGGGAGAACTGAAGCCTGTATTCTTTCGGCTGATATAAACCATCTTCTGTTACATTCCCTTCGGGTTCAAATTTCCTGGGATCATCTCTTAGTTCAAGTGTAGTATCCCGAACAACGGCTTCACCAAACTGATAGTTTCGGAAATCAATCCTGCCTGTATCCTGCAATGCGGTTTGTGTGGTATCTGAAGGTATATCCGTTTCATCGGATTCCAATTCTGAAAAAGACTGAACTACAGGACGCGATCTGACAACATTCCCGTTGGTTCGGGCGGCAATCATTTCTTTAACATATTGAATGGCAGGTACCCGCTCTCCAGGTGGTACTGAATCTCGCTCCTGTGCCCAGGTATTGGGTCTCAGCTGCTGGTCCAATCTTCTGTCGAAGGGAGATCGCAGAAGAAATATATCCGGATATCCTTCATTCAGAGCGTTAAATGCAAGCCGGGTACCGTCCGCAGAAATAGAAATCTGCATAATTCCGGATTGCAGATTTGTAAGCGGGTATACTGTACGGTTGGTCAGGTCATATTCGTATATATTGGGTATGCCATTCTGATCTGAAACAAAAACCATTCCGCCGTCACGGGTGAGGCGCGGCCGGCTTTCCGACCAGTTGGGGGTGCTGGTTAACCGCTCAATCTGGCTGCTGCCCATTTGTACCCGATAGAGATCGGTTTCATAAAAAGAATCGTCCTGCATAGTAGAAAACCCAGCCAGGTAGGTATTGGGTTCTGTATTTCCACCCCGGTTACTGACAAAATAAATGTTTTCTGAATCAGGTCCCCAGGCTGGTTCTGTATCGGAATATACATCGTTGGTCAGATTTTGAAAGTCAGTAGTCTCCAGGTTATAAACATAAATGTCCTGATAGGGTCCGGTGTTCCCGTCAAAAGCTATTTTTTGACCATCGGGAGACCATGCCACGGAATTTATCGCGTCAACTGAAGGAAAACGAATGGTTTCAGTATTCCCGCTTTCATAATCAACAATGGCCAGATTATATCTGCCTTTCGATTTGCTTGATAAAGCAATTTTTTGTCCATCCGGTGACCATGCCAGGTTCGGGTTCAGGATGTTCAATTCTTCAAACATGGCACTATCAGCCCCTTTTATCAGGGTTTTGATTCTGTCACCACTGTTTGCATCTACCACGACAACATCAAAAACCCCGCGGCGGTTTGTAATCATGGCTATACGGTCTCCCCGGGGTGAAATGGCGGGACTGGTGTTATAGGCACGGGATCTTGAGCGTGAAGTTACCTGAGTAGCTACACTTCGTAACGACTGCCGGTCAGCTACTTCAGGATAGTATCTTCTTTCCCAGTACTCTTCCCACCTGTCTGTAAGTTCATCTGGTTCCAGCCCCAGCGACTGAACAATTGCACGGCGGACATTTCTTGTGGTTTTTAACCGCTGGAGAATTTCGGTGATCTTGGGGCGGCCGTACTGATCGGCAATATAATACCAGAAGGCCTGTCCGCCGCGGTACGCAAAAAAACCGCTCAACTGTTCGATGGGAGGGAGATAGTTATTCAAAACCGCATCCCGCATAAACATGTCGGTTTGTGTGTCCCAGCCGAGAGCCAGGAATTCAGCCAGCCCTTCATTGAACCATATTGGGATTTGAAGCTGAATATTATTCTGAACGATAGACTGAACGGATCCGCCGTAGTAAATATCATTGATGTAAGCATGGGTAAGTTCATGCTGTATTGTACGCCGGAAATCAGCATAATCTCCCATAAACGGCTGAGTCATCCTGTTTTTGTACAAATCGGTAACACCGCCAATACCCTGTGCATCTACAGGGAGAGCTACAACATTGGTTTGGGAAAAATCACTGTGTGAATCATAAATGATTACAGAAATACGGTCAGTAATCTGATCTCCGAAATCTTCATTCAGTTGTTTCAGGGAAGATTCCACGGTTTCGGCAGTAAATTGTGCCAGATGATAATTTTTTGCATCGTAGTAGTAAATATCAAAATGCTCGGTTTCTATAAACCGCCAGTCGAAAGTATCGTATTGTACCCTGTTTTTCCCGAAGTAAAAATATTGGGCCTGGAGTATCTCTGTGGCAGCAGTTCCAATAAAGAGTGTTAAAACACCAACAAGTGTAGATTTTGTAAGCAGCTTCATCGCGGTTTTATTTGAAATCAGAAATTGTCAGATCAATTTGTCTTTTTTGAAGATCTGTGCGGGTTACTTTTGTTTTTATGGAATCACCAAGACGGTACTTTCTGCCTTTTGATCTGCCGATTAAGCAATGCATTTCCGAATGGTAAATATAATAATCATCCTTTAAATCACTTACACGAACCATCCCTTCACAGTATATATCATTTAACACAACATAAATACCATTTTCGGTAACGCCGCTGATCGTCCCTTCAAAAGTCTCCCCGAGACGATCCGAAAGAAACTCTACCTGTTTTAATTTAACCGAATCTCTTTCAGCTTCAACAGCAAAACGTTCTTTTTCGCTGCAGTGTTCACCGGTTTCTATTAATTGGTCGAAAGTATATTCTGTCGCACCCGAATTGTATCTCTTTAGCAGCCTGTGAACAACTACATCCGGGTAACGTCTTATAGGGCTGGTAAAGTGTGCATAATGAGAAAAACCAAGGCCAAAGTGGCCGATATTTTTAGGTGAATATTCAGCTTTTGCCATAGATCGCAGCACCAGTCCGTTAATAATATTCTCAAGAGATGTATCTTCCACCTGTTTAAGCAGTTTGTTTATTTTTTTTGCTGATATACCCCCGTCCAGTTCAAAGTTTATACCGAGTGGCTTTGCTGTTTCCCGTATATTATTAAGTTTTTCGAGATCCGGCTGGCCATGAACCCTGTAAAAGAAAGGATGATCGCTCTCTGATACTTTTTTACCTCTTTTTTTGGTTCGAAGCGAATCAACATGAAGAGCAACGGTTTTATTTGCCATCAGCATGCATTCTTCAATCAGCTTATGCGCAAACAATCTTTCTTTCACTATTACTTCAACAGGCTTTCCACTTTTATCTAAAACAAACTTAGGTTCGGGGGTTTCAAAATTTATAGAGCCCTCACGAAATCGTTTGTCCAGAAGCACATGTGCCAGTTTTTCCAGGATTTTCAACTCTGGTACAAATTCATGGTCTTTTTTGCCATCCAGGATTTCCTGTACTTCATCATACACAAACCTCTGTTTGGAATGAATCACCGTCTCTTCAATAGTATAATCCACCAGTTTTCCATCGGGTGCAATTTCCATAAAGCAGCTGTAGGCAAGTTTGTCCTCATTAGGACGAAGGCTGCAAACCCCGTTGCTCAATCTTTCCGGAAGCATAGGTATCACCCGGTCAACAAGATATACGCTGGTGCCGCGGTGCACGGCTTCTTCATCTAAAACAGAACCCCGGGGCATGTAATGAGTAACATCGGCAATATGTACACCCAGGTAGTAGTTTCCATTATCAAGCATCTGAATACTCAACCCGTCATCGAAATCTTTGGCATCGGCGGGGTCAATGGTTAATACCACATCGTCTCTCATATCATGCCTTCTGGCAATTTCTTCAGGATTGATTTTATCGGGTATATTTTCCGCAAACTGTTCAACTTCAGGCTGGAAAGCAGCTTCAAACTGTTTTTCAGCAAGGATAGAAAGTACATTTGCTTCGTTTGATCCCGCATCCCCCAATGACTGAAGAATTTTTGCCTGGGGATAACCCCGTATATCGTCCCATTGAACCATTTTAAAAGTAACTTTATCCCCGGGTTTTGCATTGTTCAGGTCCTCCGGGCTCACAAAAAAATCAGTTCGTGAAGACTTGGTATCTGTTTTGATGATATACGTGTTTTTTGCTTCCTCCTCAAGGGTTCCCACAAACATGGTTGAAGCACGTTCCACAACTTTTTCAATCTTACCGATTGGCTTATTACTTTTTTTATGATATCCCATCAGTTTAACCCGTACACGGTCGCCATTTAAAGCCGTGCCCATATACCTTCGGGATATCTTAATGTCCTGATCGCGTCCTTCCACAATTACATACCCGTCTCCGTGGCTGGTTACATCAAGTTTTCCTTCCACTGTATTTTTATCCGGTGTTGAAACCTCATTCAGGCGTACAAGATTACCCCGGGTGACGATGATGTGGTCCAATTGTTTAAGCCTGTTTACGGCTTTTTTTAATTTTTTGTCTCCCTTCTTTTTCGACAGGCCAAGCGCGTCGAGAAGCAGGGGCACCGGGATCGAAGCGTCGGGGTAAGATTTCAGTATTTCAATGATTCTCTTTTCGAGAGAACTTAATTTATTTTGACTCATTCTTTGATTCAGATATTTATTTTAATGCAATTATAAAAAATCATTCGGCTGCAAATCATTCCGGTAATTTTTGCAGGAATAAAACAGCCGTTGATAGTATTTTTTTATTTTTCAGTTACTGTCTCATCTGTATTCTCTTCCACATTTATCATCTCATGTTCTTCATCTTTACTCTTTAATCCAAATAATGATCTGATGCCGTTAGAAATTCGTTCCCGCAGGTTCTGCCATGTATTAAACTGAACCTGTGCTTCAAGGCCCAAGCCATTCATCTCCTGAGTTTGCCTTGTATCTGTTTCACTGGTGTTGGTTAAAGTTGGATCCTGCCGGTGAAAGGCTGTCAGAGAAAAGGTACGATTAATCCGGTATGTGGCTCCAAGATCACCTATGGCACTCTGCTCTCCGGTAACCTGACCCTCCCGGCGTAATATTACCCGATCATCAAATAAGCGAAGTGCCACACCCAGGTCAACTTCATTGAAGGAGTTTAAGTTAAAATCCACATCAAAGGTAATATCACTGCTGAGCAGAGAATTGATCTGATTGGACAAAAGCGGGTTAATCACCTGGCTGGATATCAGCGGGTTAACCACCGCGGCTGTGCCTGAAAAACTGTCACCTAAACCAAGTCCCTGTGCCTGGTCTGAAGGAATAAAATTTCCGCTTAACAAAATACTGGTTGCCTGCAGTAATTTTTCATCTTCATTCTGATTGAGGTTATTTATCTGGGTTGTGACAGTGGGGTCTGAGGTTCCTTCAAAACCGGTGGGAATCCGAAAGAAAAAATTATTTTCAACCGCGTTAAGAGATCCGCCGATTTGCAGTACAAGATCAATTGGGATTCGCTGGCCTGATTCTTCTGTGGCAACGCCGGCAGAACTTGTAGCAGTGAGTGAAGAAATTGAAGGGCGCGCACGATATATGGCGGTTACATCTAAACCCGCTTCGGCAAGATCTCCCTGCCAGTTAATGGTACCACCTTCTTCGAGATCAAATCTTCGTGTAAAAATATCTCCGCTTACAAACTGGTAATTTCCGCCCTCAATGTTGAATCGGCCAAACATACTCACGTCCTGATCTTCGAGCAGAAGTCGTATCTGACCGGTTCCGTTTGCACTCAATATTTCATTCGTAACCCTGTCGAAAACCAATTCAACATTTACGGAATTTTCAGCATTAAACTGAAGATCCATTGTGAAACGTTCAATAAATGTCAGTTCGGTTTCTCCGTTTTCATCTCCTCCGTTGCCATCCGGCGCCCGTTCACGCTGCTGTTTTAAGAGCTCAGGGTCGAATGAATCTACAAACTGGATGAATCTCCGGTCGCGGTCGAACTCGGTTTCATCTTCGATAGGGATTGAAATTCTGGAGTCTGATGAGATGGAAACAGGAGTGGTGGTTCTCAGGTAAGGATCGAAATTGGTTCCGGTTACCCTGGCCTGGCCTGTACCGTAAAGGTTTGCATAAAATGGGATATCTGCATCATAGGGATTATTCATGAAATGAAGGTTATTCAGGTCCAGAGTAAGATCCAGAATTGACGTTGGGCTGAAGTCATCAAGATCCACCTGTCCGGAAAGCAAGCCGTAGCCGCCCCGGGAATCGGTCAGTTCAATATCCCTGAAAATAAGTCCCTCGGTTCTGTTGAAATCAAGTTCTCCATTCAAAGTGTAACCAACATTGGTAAACAGAGGCCTGCCATACACATCAATAATTTCAAACCGGGCGTCAAAATCGAAATCATCCAGTCCGCCGCGAATAAAACCGGTACCTGATGAGCTGCCCTCCATTTCTTCAATAATTCCCGGAACGATGAAGGTAACTATCCACATATCTATTTCATTCAGTTCCGCATCAAAATAGTAAAGATCTTCGTCCGGAGCGGTTTCATCGGGTAGTTTAAAATAACCGTTAAGCAGCAGGTTTTGTCCTGTGCTGTCGTTTTCAACATAGTAATCAGTATATTTTTGGGGGTCGGTAAATACCCGGATTTCGGTATCAAACTGATTTTCTTCAGAATTCAGTTCACTGCGTAATGTTACGTCGCCAATTGTCCGGTTATTAATCTCTCCATTCTCCACGGAAAGCTGACCCTGAATTGACGGGATCTGGCCGAGAGTCCGGGTTATGAACTGACCATTTGCAACCCCTGAAAACCGTATACGGCCGTCAATCAGATCGGAAATGCGTGCGAGATTCATGTTCCGAACCGTGTATTGTACAGAATCTTCATAGCTTGAACTGAATATTCCGTTAATTTCAAGAAAATCAGAATCACTTCTCAGGGCTACTTTATCAAAGATAACTGCTTCACGGTCCGTAAATACTATCCTCGGAACTCCTTCGGTTTGCCAGTTATAGCGGGAGGTACCCAGGTCAAATTCATTAATCAGAACTTCAAGCTGGTTATCTCCCAGTATTCCGGCATAACCCGATTCAAGGTGCAGGTTACCATCCAGACGTTCAAGGCGCTGGTGTACCTGTATGGAATCATTTCTCATTGAAAGGTTCACATAATTTTCTCTGAAATTAAAGCCATTATATGATAAACCCGTACTGTTTAACTGAAAATCCAGAGTAGTGAATTCTTTCAGATTACTTTCATGCCGAAAACTTGCAGACAGGGAAGAATTCAGATTTTCAATGGATAAATGTTCAGAATCAAAATTCTCATCATAAAAGGTTCCTGATACTAAAAGGCGTTCTTTTGTTGCATTCACAGATGTTGAAAAACGGGCTTTACTGGTAAATTCCGGAAGCTGCGGAACGTAATATTTTAGCAGATCGAGGTCTTTTACATTCATTTGAACTGAGATATCTGCTACAGGATGCTCATTTTCCGCAAAAAGTGTATCGGAATCCGCGAACAAAGATATATCTCCAAATAAAACTTCTTCATTCAGGCGTTCCTGGAGAAACCCGCCCCAGTGCTGGCCGAGTTTTTGCAGGGTTTCGGGCCGGATCGTTCCTCTTACTTCTCCGTCGAAAAATGAACTTGTAAACCGGAGTGTACGGATATTGTTTTCAGGTGAATCGATATCTGCATAAAGCTGATGGGCCCGCAGGGTGTCTGCGCCAATCATAGATTCTTCCATTTCAAAGCTTATACGACCAAAAACATCGTTTAGCCCCGATCCCTGAAGATCCATGGAGAAAGTACTGTTGAAGAGGGTGGAGTCTGCGTGAAACTCAGGATAATAAGGTTTCAGGTTGAAATTATTCAGATCTCCGTCAGCGGTAACCTGGTAATTTCCATTACGGTTCCGGAAGGTTCCATCTGTGCGGACAGAAGCTTCATTATTTTCTGCACGAATAGAATATTCATATTGTTCTGATGCATATCCGAGTTCCGCAATCAGTTTTTCAACCGGGAATCCTGCAATCGTACTGGAACTTAAATCAAGGGATGTATTGACATTTGCCTGACTTCCTGTTCCGGCTCCTTTTATAGCAACGATTCCCTGCAAAACTGTGGCTTCGGAAGTATCATTCAGGAATGGTGTAATGTCCAGGGAATCCACTTCAGCCAGCAGTTCATAATTCATACCTTCATGTTCGAGAGAACCGTCAATTCCGAATGCACCGGAGCCTGTATTCACCCGTAATTCGGCATTGGTCTCGTAGAGGTTACCATTCAGATTGCCCCTGATAGTGCTCAGATCATACCGTTCAAGATTTGAATTATTTAAATATTGTCTGGATAGCCAGTTCTTCTCATCCGGATGAAGCACGCCGTTTTCAAGCTGTACATGGTATGAAAAACCGTGGTTTAACATTTGGTAAAGATCTGCTGATAGTATAATGGATGATTCTCCATATGATCCCTGGAACCTCTCAACAAACATCTCATCCATTGTGCCTTCTGCCGAAAGTTCCAAATCTGCCGGCTGTCCTTCGGCAGGGAACCCCGTAAATTGTTTTGTAATAAATTCCGGGTGGAGTCGTGCGGAGTCGAGGTTGATACGATACACCGCCTTCCGGAATTGCTCCGCTATTCCGGATGTGAAGAGATTTACAGGACTGGCTTCCAGGTTTAAATCCAGTTCTGCAATGGCACTGGAAATGTGAAATCCATTTAGCTCAAAATATTGGTTGTCGTTAAAAAACTGCCCTTCCATCTGGATAAATTCATAATCACTTCCGGGTATCGCTGCCCGCAGGTTTAATATGTCAGCAAAAAATTGCAATTCCGTAATTTCAAGAAAAACAGATGTATTCAGGTTTTCAATTACCAATGGAGAAGGGAGATCCAGCTCGCCGGGAAGATGTATGGTAGTGTCCAGGTAAGCTTCGCCGTCAATGATTGTAACAGAGGGTGCAAATATATTAAGCTGGTTAAACAACCGGGGTGAACCGGCATCAAAAAGTGAACGTTCTCCGGCGTCTTCTCTTTGTTTGAAAGCAGCCAGAAGATTCAGCTGATCATCTTGCAGGCGCAACTGTATAAATGGTTTTTCGAGTTCAAAAGAATCAATACTAAGATTTTGCCTGAGCAGTTCCCACCAGCTAACCCTGACGGATGCTCTTTCGAACCGGAGAACGGGATTCTCTGTATCGGAAGGTGCATAAACTTCACCTCCGGTGATTTCAGGGCGGAATGGCAGAAATCCCTCTATATCCTGAAGAACCAAATCCCCCTCAAACTGCCTGTTGAAGGTAGATGTGATCTCATTTTTTAAAAAAGTCCGGCTCTGCGGCAGCTGAAACATAACCGTAGCCAGAAAAACCACAAGCAATGCGGTTGCCAGCACAACAGCAAGCGAAATCCAAAAGAACTTCCAGAGTTTATGTAACCAGCGTATAAACAAGTCAGTTAAAACTTTTTTTAAAAATTGAGGGATATTTATAATTCATCTAATACCACCTGCCATGCTTTGCGGATAAGTGCATCATCAGTAACCGTTTTCAGAACAGGATGTTGCCAGTCTTTTAACAGAACGAAGCGAATATGCTGGTTAGTTCTTTTTTTATCAGATTTCATGTATTGTATTAACTCCGCTGAAGATAAGGCTTCTTTTGATACCCTGTATTGATATAGCCGGCGAAATTTACGTATGAAATTACCCTGAACTTTCATTCCGGTTAGCCGGGAGAGCTCTTCTGCTGCCAGCATTCCCAGGTATACAGCCTCGCCATGGCTCATGGCTGAATAATCAGAGGCTTTTTCCAGGGCGTGTGCAAACGTGTGCCCGTAATTCAGAAAGGCTCGTACACCTCCTTCAAATTCATCCTCAGCTACTATTTCCGCTTTTATCCGAACGCACTTTTCAATAAGCCTGATGAGCCGCTCCGGGTCAATTTTATTGTAATCCTCTTCGAAGAAGATTTTTGCATCCCCGAAAATTTCTTTATCACTGATGGCTGCATATTTAAGAATTTCACTCAACCCGTTTATCCATTCCCCGCGGGGAAGGGTTTGCAGAAAATCAGTATCAGCAATAACCCGGATGGGCTGATAAAATGCTCCGATCAGATTTTTTCCTTTTGCATGGTTAATACCTGTTTTGCCGCCGATTGAACTGTCGACCATTGCAAGAAGAGTTGTCGGTATATGAATTAATGGAACTCCGCGCAACGCAGCTGAAGCAGCAAAGCCGCCGAGATCTCCCGTAACACCACCCCCCATAACAACAAGGGGAGTGTTTCTGCGGATTTCATGGGTCAGAAGAAAATCCATTACCACCGACCATGTATCCACAGATTTACTGTTTTCGCCCTGTGGAACAATCATTGTTTCCCTGTCAACAGCCAGCTTATTAAATACCGATTCGATTTTCTGCTGATGATAACGGTGAACATTTTCATCTATCAGAATAAAACAACGCCCGGTTGTATGGTCTGAAAAAATTTCACCTAAACTTTTTTCGAGGATTGATTTTCCAATCTCTGCACGGTACGGCTCAGCAGAAGAAGTAACATTAATTTCGGCCTTCATAGAGCTTAATTTTATTTATCAGTTCGGTCACAATTTCATTTTTTTTGAGTGAATCGGTTTTTATGGTAATATGAGCCTGCTCATAAAAAGGACGTCTTTTCTCAAGAAGTGTGTCAATCCGCTTTTTTAAATCATCACCAGCCGACAACATCGGGCGATTTTTACTTTTTTTGAGGCGGTTATAAAGTACGGAAGAAGAACTGTCCAGAAAAATAAGCCAGCCATACATTTTTATATGATCAACAAGCTGCTGGTGTTGCAGTGATCCGCCTCCAAGAGCTAAAATACCCCTGAGCGTTTGAGAATTGTGAATCAGCCAGAACTCTTCTGTTTTCCTGAAGTAGGTTTCCCCCCGTTTTGAAAAAATCTCAGGTATGGACATTTTTTCTCCATCTTCAATAATGTGGTCCAGGTCCTGAAAATGCAGGCCTGTTTTATGCGCCATTATTTTCCCGATGGTTGATTTTCCCGACCCCATCATACCGCAAAGAAATATCGGGCGCGACAGATCAGATAACTTCATGAACTAATTTTTTGAGGTTGAACCATTTCCACATTTTCATGTTGAACACGAACAGCACCCGGAGGTGAGCCTTTAGGTTTGGTAATATATTTTCGTTTGGTAAAAATTACAGGGGCCAGTTGTGATCCCCGGCTTTTCGAATTCCAGGCGGCAACAGCTGCTGCTTTTAAAATAACAGTTTTTGGCGGCAACTCTTTGTTATTATTCATGCGAATAACGACATGAGATCCGCTTACCCCTCTTGCATGCAGCCAGATGTCTTCTTTATGGGCATCACTTGTGAGGCGGTCGTTGCTTTTGGCATTTTTACCGATCCATACTTCATACCTGTCGATCATAATTTTTCTGTAGGGAAGAGTTTCTTTTTGCTGTGTTTTAGCAAGAATTCCCAGCTCTTTCAGATCGGTTTCATGCTCTTCAAACCAGTCATCAAATTCGTAAACTTTCTCAATGCTGCTGAACGATTTCTGAAGCCGGTCCAGCCGGTCCTTTTCGTCTTTCATTTCCTTCAGCCGCCGTTTTGACTCTTTAACATTCCGTATAGCTTTCGTCGATTTTTCATAATAACGCTGCGCGTTTTCGGCGATGGAAAGTTCTGGTTTGATGGAAATTTCAACAGGTTCATTATCCTGATAAAAATTTGAAAGTGTAATTTTACCGGTACCCTCATCAGTTTTTTCGTGGGCATGGGCCATTAAAATATGCCCGTACTCCTCATATTGTTTGGCTCGTTCCAGCCCTTTTTCAGCCTGCTTAAGCTGCCCGATAGTAGATTCTCTTTGCCTGAGGGCATTGTCAATTTTTGGTTTGATGGACTGTATTTTTGAAGAAAGCCGCCTCTCCCGTGAGGTCCGGTAATAGGCAAAACGAATGGCATCATTCACATTATCAAAAACTTTCAGGTTTTTAACGGGCAGCAAATCCGAAGGAACCAGGCACAGGTTTCCATCTTCGAGCACCCTGAACTCAGGACGCTCTTTCATGGCTTTTGTAACATGTTGTACAATATCTTTAATCTCCGCAGATGATTTTTTATCCAGGCTGAAATGGTCGGTTACTGGCTGGACAAGATGCCGGGGAAAAGCGGGGTCTGTTTTAATGACAGTTTGTTTGGGAGACAGGCTCTCTTTTAATTCACCCGGAATGGAAGGGGCGCGAGGCCGGGGTGCCGGTTTGCCGATATATTCCTGTGTGCCCTTAAACGATTCAATAATTTCATTTTTTTTCACCAAAAAAATATTTGGCTTATTGCCAAAAAGCTGGAAGATAAGCGAAAGCCCGTTTTCGAAATGAATTGTCAGGTAACGATCATTTTCCGCCAGGTTTATATCTGAAATTTTTTTTTGTTCAAGGTCAGGGAAAAAATGGGTAACATTCGATTTTTTTGGCGGCCGGTCTTTATCTGCAAAAAGTGCAGTCTCTGCCGGATTGGCACTAAATACTATTCTTTTTCTTTCGTTTTGATGAACAACATACCCTTCCCATACATCCTTGTGTGGAGAATAGCTGAACTGAAAAACAAAACTCCTGCAGTTGTTTTTTAAATATTTGGTTAAGTATATTAAAGCGTAAAAATTATTCATTAGAGACAAAAAGTACTATTGACCTAAAAACTTATATTTATGCAATATCCGATTTTTCAATCTGTAGTTAATAAAATAAATGCGTCACTGAACAAGAGAAATATAAATGTAGTAAAGTTTAAAACGTGGGAGGAAGCAAAGATTAATGCTGCAGGGCTTGAAATTCTGATTGATCTGAAGGATTCAACGAACCATTTAACGCACCTGTCTATAAATTTTGACTGGGATCGTTTCCGCGAAGCAGCGCTGGCTAACCAGTTAAGCGGTACCGACAATCACCCGATGTTAAAAGCCAAACATTTAAGAGAAGCCAATGTAGCTCCTGCAATTGATGTGGAACTTGTCTGGTACTTCAATGAGAAGAATTGCCAGCCCAGAAATACCAACGGCGATGCTAATTTCAGAATCCAGATGGCCAGTGAATGGATGGATCGTGCCAGTAAGCAGGTGAATGAGCTTTTGGTTACAGATGATATTATAACAAGATGGCATCTTGAAATTGAAGGAGATGCCCATGGAAAATATTTAACCGCAATCAATCTTATCTCATATTTTCAATATTCCATGGCAGAGCTGAAGAGTCTAAATGAAGTACAGGATTTTGTTGCACGAAAACTGACTCATTTACTCTTCAAGGCAAACCGCATTATAAAAATTGTTGACAGAACCGTCGCTGTATCGGCAGCCTGAAATAAAAAAAGGGCACATTATAAAATGTGCCCTGAAATTCATGAAGCGGTTAACCTACTTTTTCTTCTTGTGTCGGTTTTTGCGTAGCCGCTTTTTCCTTTTGTGTTTAGCGATTTTAGATCTTTTTCTTTTCTTTCCGCTTGGCATGAAGTATCACCCGGTAAAATTTAAAAATTAAGCTTACAGTTTCTTGAGCGACAAAAATATCGCTACGCATTAAGGCTCTTAAAATACAAAAACTTTTAAAAAAATCTACCATACGGTTTTAACTGACGACCTGCATCAGGATAGCACACAACCAGGCGCCGTATGTACCTGCAGCATATCCGAACACAGCAAGAAGTACACCTACAGGGGCTAATGCCGGATGAAAAGCTGAAGCCACAATGGGAGCTGAAGCGGCACCTCCAATATTTGCCTGAGAGCCTACCGCTACAAAAAAGAAAGGTGCTTTTATAAATTTTGCCACCAGGAGCAATATTGTGATATGAATGAATATCCAGATCAGCCCGATAACAAAATAACCGGGAGAATTAAAAATGGCCAGAACATTCATCTGCATCCCGATAGTCATGATCAAAATATAAAGAAAAAGAGAACCGATTTTGGATGCACCGGCTCCTTCGAGTTTCCGCGCACGGGTAAAAGAGAGAAGAAGGCCGCCTGTCGTGGCAATAACAACAATCCAGAAAAACTCGGAGTCCAGGCTGAGGTCGCTTAACCCGGGGGCATATGTTTGTATTAATGGAACTATGAAGCTTGCTCCTAAATGACCTATGGCGGTAATTACAAAAGCTATTGCAACAATAGTGGTGATATCTGTAAGGGATGAAACCCTTGCAATACTTGCACGATATTCTTCAATTTTCTTTCGCACACCGGTTATGGCAGACGCATCTGCTTTAAACCATGTATCTATTTTTTCCGACATTCCGGCGCCGTACAGCAAAAACGCCAGCCACAGGTTTGCAATGAGAATATCAACCGTAACCATAGCAGAAAACAGTTCGGAGCTGGGTTCGAATACTTCAAGCATTGCGGTTTGATTTGCACCGCCGCCAATCCAGCTGCCGGCAACCGTTGCCAGCCCTCTCCAAACTTCATCCGCACCGGTTCCTTCCAAAACACCGGGTGAGATAGCGGAAACAATTAGAATCGCAAGAGGTCCGCCGATTATAATTCCCGCTGTTCCGGCTAAAAACATAATGCCCGCTTTAGGGCCCAGGCTGATAATCGCTTTCAGATCAATACTCAGGGTCAGCAGCACCAGGCTGGCAGGCAGTAAATAGCGGGAAGCAACGAAATAAAGGTTGGAAACATCTCCGGAAATAATTCCCAGGGAATTATATATAGAGGGAATAAAATAGCAAAGCAGCAGAGATGGAACATAGGTGTAAAATTTTTTCCATCCCGGTTTGTCGCTGTCTGATGTGATAAAAATAAGTGCCAGGGTAGCCATCAGAAGGCCAAGAACTACAGCATCATTTGTGATTAAAGGAGCCGTTTCCATGTTTCAGTAATTTAAGTAACATTTTTGAAAAAATACCTTTTAAACCGCAGCGGCGCAAAGGCGCGGAGAAGGATGTACATTCCACAGCCCAAACCAATTTCACACCAATACAAAAAACTCCTCTGCGACTCTGCGGTTATTATTTTTCCCACCCAAGCTTATTGACTACCCGTTTGATACCATATTTTATTTTTGGAGTATGAAAATTTAGCAGATAACCCAGCCGGCATCGGGTCAGCTTCAGGTATGTCAAGAGTTGTGCAGTGTGTATATCTTTTAATTTTTCGACTGTTTTAATTTCAATCACTACTTTTTTCTCTATCAGGATATCCAGCCTGTAACCACAATCCAGTTCAATGTTTTTATATCGCAAAGGGAGCTGAACTTCAGTTGATATATCTAATCCCTGAGTTTTAAGTTCGTAAACAAGACATTTATGATAAGCGGATTCAAGTAGTCCCGGGCCAAGCCTGATATGTACTTCATAAGCAGCATTCACTACCAGGGTTCCTATTTCATTTTCTGTCATTTGTTGAAGTTTGTTGTCATCCTATCTGTAGGAACATGAAACGTCAACATCCTTACAAAAATAATTAATGTTTAACCGCAATGGCGCAAAGGCGCGGAGAGGAGTGTACACTCCACAAAACCAAATTTCAGACCAATACAAAAAAACCTCTCAGCGTCCCCGCGGTTCCGCGGTAAGATTAACCGCAGTGGCGCAAAGGCGTGGAGAGGAGTGTACACTCCATAGCCAAACCCAATTTTCAGGCAATACATCCTTACAGGCCCTCCAACAAAAACCTCTCAGCGTCCCCGCGGCTCCGCGGTAAGATTAACCGCAGTGGCGCAAAGGCGCGGAGAGGAGTGTAAACTCCTGAGCCAAACCCAATTTCCAGGCAATACATCCTTACACGCCCTCCAACAAAAAATCACTCAGCGTCCCTGCGACTCCGCGGTTAGTTTTTTACCGCAGTGGCGTAAAGGCGCGGAGAGGAGTATAATTTCACAGCCTGAACCTATTTCATGGCAACATATTTTTACAGGACTCCTTCAATAATTCCTTCTACCAGTTCCTGTCCAGAACTTACTTTAACTTTTAAGATGTTTCGGTTCTGAATCTGAAATGCGTTTCTTATCTTCTGAATCAATCAAAAACAACAGAATGCCCGATTTAATTAAAATAGCGAAATTCGGCGGAACCAGTATGGCAGATGCCGGCGCAATGAGAAGGTGTGCTTCAGTTGCAGGTTCCGACCCCGATAAAAAAATTATTGTAGTCAGTGCCACATCCGGCACTACAAATCTTCTTACCCGGCTGGTAACAACACTTTCCGCAGAGGAGAAAAAAAGGATCTTATATCAGATTCATGAGAAACATATTTCAATATGTGAAGAATTAAAACAGCCTGAACCTACCCGGGATTTGGTTCTCGGACTACTTGATGAACTTGAAAAACTGACCACAAAAAACAGGATTATAACCCCAGCTTTCCGTGATGAAATTCTTTCTTTTGGGGAACGGTTGTCTTCTGCACTTTTCACACAAATTCTGAAGGAAGAAACAGGTGAAAACGTGGAGCTTTTTGATATCCGCAAGGTAATGATAACAGATAAAACCTATGGTGAGGCTGTTCCGGATACGGCTGCAATACGGGAAAAAGCAGATCAGCATTTCAGCGGAAAGTTCGGCAGTGTACGTTTCGTTACTCAGGGATTTATCGGCTCGGACCGTGATGGCAAAACCACAACTCTGGGAAGAGGTGGAAGTGATTACTCAGCTGCTTTACTGGCAGAAGCTGTAGATGCCGATGTACTTGAAATATGGACAGATGTAACTGCAATTTATACCACCGATCCGCGCATTGTAAAAGATGCCCGCCCCATTACAGAAATTAGTTTTGATGAAGCCGCTGAACTGTCGGTTTTTGGAGCGAAAGTACTGCATCCGGCTACCATGCTGCCTGCCATGCGAAAAAATATAAAGGTGTATGTGGGGTCGAGTATTCACCCGGAACAGCCAGGCACATGGATTGTAAAAGAGACAAAAAATAACCCGCATATTCGTGCGGTAAGTTTACGCCGTAACCAGACACTGGTTACGGTTCACAGCCTGGATATGTTGCACCGCCACGGTTTTCTGGCTCAGTTATTTCGCGTGTTATCTGAACACAGGATAAGTGTGGATCTGGTAACTACAAGTGAAGTCAGCGTTTCCCTTACACTGGATTCGGATGTGAATGCAACAGGCCGGAATGTTCTTACAGAAGAGATTTTGAGCGAACTGAGGACATTCAGTGAAGTACAGATCGAAAAAAACCTTTCCCTGATTGCCCTGGTAGGGAATAATCTGCAGGCAACAGCTGGTTTAAGCGGTCCCGTTTTCGGGTTGCTTGAAGATGTCAATATCCGGCTGATTTGCCATGGTGCAAGTTCTCATAATCTCTGTTTTCTGGTAGAAGAAAAAGAGGCGGAGAATGTGGTAAAAATACTGCACGATCAATTTATTTCAGACAAAGCATACAGCTCATGAAAGTGTCGGTAATAGGTACAGGAAAAACCGGGGGAACAGTTTTAAAACTGTTAGGAGATAATGCAGTTGGATTTAATGAAGTCAATCCTCCATCGGCGGAGAAAATAAAGGGAACTGATATTGCCATAGTTTTTGTGCCGGGCGGGGCAGCAGAGGAAATTATTGAACTGTTGCTTGAAGCTGAAGTTCCTGCTGTATGGGGTACCACCGGTTATGCCTGGCCGGCCGATCTGTCCGGCAGGGTACAAAAAATAAATAAAAGCTGGATTATAGGATCGAATTTCAGCCTGGGGATGAATCTCGTCCGTAAAGCGATTAATCTTTTAGGAAAAGGAGCGGAAATGCTCCCCCGGCCTCAGTTTCATATCCATGAAATACATCATGCTCAAAAAAAAGATGCACCAAGCGGAACAGCACTCTCCTGGCAGGAATGGCTTGGACGGGATGCTTTAATTTCATCAGACCGGCAGGGGGATGTGAAAGGAATTCACAATCTTCATATCAAAACCGATAATGAATCGATTCATATAAAACACGAAGCCCACAACAGGGAAGTTTTTGCTGAAGGAGCCATCTGGTCGGCAGAATACCTGCTTGCTCACCCTCAGCTTGAGCCCGGTGTTCATTCTTTTGCATCTGTATTTGACCGCGCTTATAAGGAATTGTTATGAAAAATATAAAACTTTGGACAGCACTGATAACTCCAATGGAGCAGGATGGCTCCGTTCATTATAATGATCTTGAAAAGGTAGCCCGGCGCCAGGAGGAGGCCGGAAATGGAATTCTCCTGCTGGGAAGTACAGGTGAAGGGCTTGCCCTTTCTGAGGATGAAAAAAAAGCAGTTGTTGAATTTGTAACAGGTCTGGATCTTTCTGTTCCTGTAATGGTGGGTGTAGGTGGTTTTAATATTTCAGCTCAAAAAGAATGGATCCGGTACTGCAATTCACTGGCGGTTGATGCTTTTTTGCTGGTTACACCCCTGTATTCAAAACCGGGGATTCAGGGACAAACCGTTTGGTTTACGACCCTGTTTGATGTCTCTGAAAAGCCATGCATGCTCTATAATATTCCCTCGCGTACCGGAGTTACCATGCCTCCGCAGGTTTTAAAAAATGTTGAACTGCATAAAAATTTCTGGGCTGTAAAAGAAGCAGGTGGGAATATTAATGAGCTGCTGAAATTGAGAGAAACATCTCCGGATGTTCCGATTTTCAGCGGAGACGATGGGTTGATGGCATTTTTTGCAGCAGCCGGCTGCTCCGGCCTGGTTTCCGTGGCTTCGAACCTATGGCCTCACGCCACTAAACTTTATGTTGAAAAGTGCATGAATGGAGATACGGAATCTCTGTTCCCGGTCTGGACACATGCTGTTGAATACCTGTTTTCTGCTCCGAATCCCATACCGGCTAAAGTTTTATTAAAACAGAAAGGTGTTATTGAATTCCCGGCTCTGCGGCTGCCTCTGACGGAAAAAGAGCTGAAAGTTACTGATGAGCCGAAACGAACTGACGATGCAATTATGAACTGGTACAATCTGAATAAATCATAAATAATGGACTGGAAAGAAATTCTGGATAAACTTGAAAATGGAACTGTTCGTGCGGCAGAACCAGACGGAAATGAATGGAAAGCAAATGTAAAGGTTAAACAGGCTATTCTTGAAGCATTCAAAGCCGGTAAAAATGTAAATTATGGTGGAATTTACGACGGGTTTGTAGATAAAGATAATATTCCCCCGCGAATGTTTGAGGCAGAAGATGGGGTCCGGCTGGTTCCGGGTGGCTCTTCTGTCCGGCGGGGTTCTTATGTAGCAAAAGGAGTGATATTAATGCCTCCGGCTTATGTAAATATTGGCGCGTATGTGGATGAAGGTACTATGATAGACAGCCATGTCCTGGTGGGATCATGCGCACAAATTGGAAAAAACGTCCATCTATCGGCCGGTGTTCAGATTGGCGGGGTTCTGGAGCCGGTTGGCCTGAGCCCTGTGGTGATTGAAGATGACTGTTTTATTGGTGCAGGCAGTGTGATTGTTGAAGGAATTCTTGTAAAAAAGCGAGCCGTGATAGCTCCAGGTGTCACCCTGTCTAAATCTGTTCCGGTTTATGATTGCGTGAATGAAAAACTTCTTGGAAAAGGCGGCCCGGTTCCCGAAGGTGCTGTGGTTGTTCCGGGCACCAGGCCGGTTGCTGGCGAGTGGGCACGGGATATGGGTTTATCTGTTTCCTGCCCTGTTATTATTAAGTACAGAGATGAAAATAGTGAAGCCTCTCTGGAACTGGAAGATGCCCTTCGATAAAAAAAAGTGTAAGGCATCGCGATTTTTCAGTTCTTACAAATAGAACATTAACAAAATGAGGATTCAAAATGAGTTCATTAAATAAAGCAATGGTAATTGGAAGACTCGGGGCTGACCCTGAAGTACGTTATACACAATCAAATACTGCGGTTGCCACACTCAGCGTGGCCACAACCGAAAGATATAAAGATAAAAATGGCGAGCTTCAGGAAAATACAGAATGGCATCGAATTGTTGCCTGGGGACGACTGGCCGAAATTTGCCAGGAATATCTGAAAAAAGGTTCACTGGCTTATTTTGAAGGGCCTATCCAAACCCGCCAGTGGGAAGATAAAGATGGGCAAAAACGGTACACAACCGAAATTAAGGCTCTGAATATGCAGATGCTGGACAGCCGTGGTGATCAGGGCGGCGGAGCTCCCTCTAAAGCAGGAACCAAACCCGCACCCAGTACTGTAGATATTGACGATTCTTTCGACGATATGGATGACGATTTACCATTCTGATCGAAAAATCAAAATCATTACAAGAAGTTTCGTAATATTCGGGTGGCGTTCAATTTTGATCGTCACCTTTTTTTATTCATATTTCTGTAATTACAATTCATTAAACCAAGTTTTTCTTCTTGGAAACTATCGACGAACCTCCGGGTAACCTTATTTTTTTTGCAAAACATGTTCTGCTGTTTATCGGGGAACAGATACCTTCCTTCAGCTTTGCTGAGATTTCTCTTGAATTACTTGTGATGGTTGCAGGCTTGTTTTTCAGTGCCTTGTATTCAGGTTCGGAAGTCGCTTTTTTTTCCATTGTCAACCAGGCAGATCAACTGAATACTGAAGGAGAGCTTGCCGCCAGGGATTCAAGAATCCTGAAAATGCTGCAGAAACCGCGCCGTCTGCTGGCTACCATACTCATCGGCAATACATTTGCTAACATTTTGAGTTCTGTAATGGCAGCGGTGATCACAGGGAAAATTGCTGTTTATTACGGTTTTCCATCTACGGTGGTTTATGCAGTGGAAATTGTAGTATTAACCTTCATGATTTTAATCTTGAGTGAAATCACTCCAAAAGTGATAGCCATTAATAACCCGCTCAGCGTAACCAGAAGGATGGCTAATTTTATCTATGCAAATTTTATCCTGTTTTCACCGGTTTCAAAATTAATCGCAGAGAGTACCATGAGCCTGGAACGGACCATCCCCAAACCTAATAATAAAATGACAGCACAGGACCTGAAAACCATGGCTGAAATGAGCGAACAGGAAGGTTCACTGAAAGGAGATGAGCGCGAAATTATTGAAAATGTTATAGAATTTGGAAATATCACTGTGCGGGAAATTATGACATCCCGCGTAAATATTGTGGCTGTTTCAGTTCAATCCACTCTTTCGGATGTTATTGAGCTGATCAAAGAAAAAGGTCTTTCCAGGATGCCTCTGATCGATAATGATTTAGATACCATCGTAGGGGTAATATATTCAAAAGATGTCCTGCCGTACGTAAATACAGATTTAATAGAGACCGGGATAAACTGGAAAACCATTGGCCGGAAAGCCCTCTTTATCCCTGCAACCAAAAAACTGGATGATCTTCTGCGCGATTTTCAGCATGAAAAAACCCATATCGCAATTGTGGTGGATGAATATGGCGGAACAGAAGGAATCGTGACCCTGGATGATATCCTGGAAGAAATTGTAGGGGATATCGGGGATGAATACGACGAACAGGAAGAAAAACTTTATACAAAGTTCAAAAACGGGGTCTATGTTTTTGATGCTAAAATAGACCTGGACGATCTGGACGAAATTCTCGGTACACATATAGCTACGCCCGAAGATGAATTTGAAACTCTGGGCGGACTGGTTTATCATCTTACTGAACGAATTCCAAATGTAGGAGAGCGCATTCAGTATAAAAATCTTGAATTGACAGTACATTCCGTCAAAAACAACCGCGTTAAAAAACTCAGAATCAAACCAGAATCCCCGGTAAAGGCCTGATCGAATGAGTGAACCATCTGAAGAGTCAATTCCTTCACTTCCTGTAATGCAAAAAAATAAAGATCTGAGCAGGATGAATACCCTTGGGATTCGCGCTGTCGCATCTTCATATGTAGATTTGCAGAATTCTTCTCAACTTGTTCATTTAAAAAATGAAGGCTTTTTTGAAAACCATTCTCCTCTGATTCTCGGTGGCGGAAGTAATATTCTGCTGAAAAATAATCCTCAGAACCCTGTACTAAAAATCTCCATACCTGGTATTGAAATAAAAAAAGAATTCAATGGAGATGTTCTTGTAAAAACAGCTGCTGGGGTTACCTGGCATGACCTGGTGACATGGACGGTGGAAAATAATTTAGGGGGTATTGAAAACCTTGCGCTGATTCCGGGCACTGTGGGGGCGGCACCTATTCAGAATATCGGTGCATACGGAGTGGAGCTGAACCAGGTATTCGAAACATTAACTGCTTTTGATATTGCAACAGGTACGTTCAAAACATTTGCGCAATCGGAATGTGCTTTCGCCTATCGCGACAGTATCTTTAAACGGGAATTAAAAAATAAAGTAATTGTAACGGATGTAACGCTCAGGCTCAGCAGGCCTCCTCATCCTATCACAGACAGTTATTACGCCCTGCAGGACTATTTCCGTGAACAAAGTATAACTTCCCCTTCAATTAAAGATGTATATGACGCGGTGATTTACATACGAAAATCAAAACTCCCCGATCCTGCTTTTCTTGGAAATGCAGGAAGTTTTTTTAAAAACCCGTTTATAAATCAATCTGTACTCACAGAGCTTCAGGAAGAATATCCGGAAGTTCCTTTTTATCCTGCGGATGATAACCTTGTAAAGATACCGGCAGGGTGGCTGATTGAGAAGGCGGGCTGGAAAGGAAAACGAATTGGAAATGTGGGGACATTCGAAAATCAGGCACTGGTAATCGTAAATTTCGGTGGAGCCACGGGGCAGGAAATTTTTGATCATGCTCAAAAAATCCAGGGCTCGGTTCAGAATAAATTTGGCATTGAACTTACCCCTGAAGTGAATGTGGTTGAATGAAGAAGCTGAATAACGAACATTTACAGGTTAATGATAACCTTTTTCAGCAGGCCGTTTCCTGCCCTCTTAAAGTATTTCATTACCGAAAGGAAAATTCACCGAAAATAGTTTTGCCTTTCAAGCAACGTAATAAACTTCGTTTGCGAGATGCCGTTGCCTTTCAGTTTGAGAATGTAAAATTCACATCAGATCAAACAAAAACAGCCGCCCGTGAAACGGAAGAGTGGTTAAAGGAAGATGAAATAATAATTTGCGGTGCGGTTATTGAAAAGGAAAATTATTACACACGTATTCCGGTTTTAAGAAAACAAGACACCCACTTTTCTGTGATCCAGGTTCATGGAAAACTCCGTAAACGCTCCCAGGCACAGGCAATTACATCAGCCGGAAAAAATCGTGCAACAGATATATACCTGTTGAAAGCAGCCTACCGGGTGGAAGTTTTGAAGCAGCGGTTTCCGGGTTCAGATATTAATGTTCAGTTTTTCTTTCCAAATCGTGTGTTCAAAGCTTCCGTTGAAAACCTGTTGCAGAGAACAAACCGCAAAAGTGATAGTGATATAGATGAGAAGACGCATTCGGAACTTAATGAGTTATTTGCCTGTGTTGATGCTACACAAGGAACGGAGGAAATGAGATTTTCCATACCTGAAACAGTTGCTCATAAAGATTTTGCCGGAAGTTCACTGCTTAGTGCGCTGGAAAATATCAGGGGAAAAATATGGCTGCCATCCTCTGATTATGATATGGAAATTCATACGGCTTGCAAATACTGCAAATACAGGACGGGAAAAAACGGCTGCTGGGCTCAGTTTTTTGATCGAAACGAAATTACACATCCATACTTTCATGTGTTTGAGCTGATTGGCCACGGAAACAATGTGGAAGCAGAAAGCGGATTTTATTACCAGGAAGAAGTTCCCGTACAGGAAGCTTTTCAATCTTTTGAAGCTGTAAAAAAAACGGGGGGAAAGAAGATTACCATACAACAGCGAAGATTATTGCAGCTTCTGAAATCAAGGGAAGAGACTGTACCCGAAATTTGGGCAAAACCCGGTATACAGGCAGTACAAACTCTTAGTTTTCCTTTGCATTTTATTGATTTTGAGGCGGCAACCTATGCTTTACCTATGCATCGTACCGGAGGAGCTTATGACCCGGTTTATTTTCAATTTTCATGCCACACGCTTCAGGAAAACGGGGAATTAACCCATACCGAATGGCTGGATTCGGATTCCGGATCTGGATATCCTCACCAGGATTTCGTAAACCAGCTGGCAGCAGTAAAAGATATTTTCCAGGGTACTCTTGTGCAGTACTCGCCATTCGAGGGACAGGCACTGAATTATCTGTACAGAGAATTCGGAAAAAATTCTATGCTGTATAAAAAAGAACTTACCGCTCTTAATGAACTTATAAATTTACAGGGGCAGATACAGACTCCCCGGCTGTTTGACCTGAGTAAGTTAATCCGGGATTCTTACTTCAATTGGTTTTTTGACGGGAGCCTTGGTTTAAAATCTGTTTTGACAGGCATTTTAAAAAGAATAAAACAGACCTTTCCGGAAGAATCATCAGAAGCTAAAATTTATGATCTGGAAATTGACATGCTTTCTCACAGCAAGGATGGGGGAGAGCCGGATCCATATAAAGAAATACAGCATCCGCTTTACCAGATAGAAGATGGTGCTGAAGCCATGCATGCTTATATCTCGTTAAAAAATGAAAACCTGTCGGAAGAGGAAAAAGAAATTATTCCCGGACTGCTGAAGAGATACTGTGCGTTAGATTCTTATGCAATGGTTGTTATTTTTCAACACCTGAAGGAGCTGGCCCAAAAAATTGAAAAGGATGATGATTTAATAATTTTTTCATAAAACCATTTCAACCAAGCGCTTCGATCCCTTACCTTTAGGATATAAACAATAAAAAATCAGAGATTATGAAAAGAATAACAAAACGAATTCCTGTTTTTATAGCTGTGCTGGTGTTTGCTTCCGGCTGTGTTGTTCAGCAGAATCCGGTTTCAGGAAATAAACGTGCTTATGCATATTCATGGGAGCAAGAAGTACAGATAGGACAGGAAGTTGATCAGGAGATATCATCTCAATTCGGAATATATGAAGAATCCGGCCTGGATGGATATATTATTCAACTGGGAGAAGATATACTTCAGGAGAGCCATATGAGAAGGGAAGATACCCCTGAAGAATTCAGAAATACGGAATTTACTTTTCGTGTGCTGAACAGCCCCGTTGTAAATGCTTTTGCCCTGCCCGGTGGATATGTATATGTAACCAGGGGCCTTTTGGCTCATTTAAATAATGAAGCCCAGCTTGCAGTAGTTATTGGTCATGAAATAGGCCATGTAGCAGCCCGTCATGCTTCACAACGGGCATTTCAGCAAAATCTGGGACAGATAGCTGTCATCGGAGGTTCTATTTTGGGCCAGGAATTATTGGGATTACCGGGTGAAACATTACTGAATATAAGCAGCCAGGCGGCCCAGCTGTTATTCCTGAGTTACAGCCGGGATCATGAAAGGGAATCTGACCGGCTTGGTGTGGAATATTCTGCTATGACAGGTTATGATGCGGCAGAAGGTGCCGAATTCTTTACAAGTTTGAAACGTATATCAGAGCAATCGGGCCAGGCTATTCCATCCCTTCTTTCTTCACATCCTGATCCGGGTGAAAGAGAATCCAGTATACCGGAGATGGCTGCGGAGTGGAGAGAGCAGGGATATGAGCAACAGGAAAGAAATACTGAACAGTATATGCAGGAAATTCAGGGGATTATATATGGTGAAAATCCCCGTGAAGGATTTGTTGATGACGGTAGTTTTGTACACCCGGAACTTGAATTCAGTTTTCCGGTTCCGGAAAACTGGCATCTGATCAATCAGCCGTCTCAGGTGGCATTGGTGAGCCCCAATGAGGATGCGGTAATGTTATTCAGAATAGACAGTGAAGCGGGTTCAGCAAGGCAGTCCGTAGAAAATTTCGTCAGCCAGGAAGGCATACAGGTTGAAAGTACTTCAGATGAAAGAAGCAGCGGAGAATGGCCCGCTTACGAAGCAATTGTTACGGCAGAAACAGATCAGCAAACACTGGGCATGCAGGTTTTTGCTGTTGAGTATGATGGCAATATATACCAGTTTGTAAATTATAGTTCGGTAAATGATTTTGAAAGTTTTATTGATGATTTCTCCCAAACCAGTTCAAATTTCGATGAACTGACCGACCGGCGCCTTCTGGATATTGAACCGGTCCGGCTTGAAGTGGTCACTGCTGATCAAAACCAGATATTTCAAAACCTGCTTCCCTCTCCGCTGCCCATGGATATAGATCCTGAAGATATTGCAATTCTGAATCAGGTAGCTCTTGATGAAGAAATCGAAGCAGGAACTCTCATTAAAATCCCCGTACAGTAAAAATCTATGATAGAACGATATTCTCGTAATGAAATGACAGAAATATGGTCCGAGCAAAATCAGTTTCAGGCCTGGCTTGAAGTGGAACTGGCAGCCTGCAGGGCCTGGAGTAAACTTGGAAAAATTCCAGCTGAAGATGTTGATAAGCTTTACAAAAACGCATCGTTCGATATCAGCCGAATAAAAGAAATTGAACAGCAAACACGCCATGATGTAGTGGCATTTACACGCTCGGTTTCAGAGTCGCTGGGGGAGGAAAAAAAATGGGTTCACTACGGACTTACTTCCACCGATGTAGTGGATACGGCCAACGGATTCCGCCTGAAACAGGCTAATAAACTATTGAAAGAAGGCATTAAAAAATTTACTTCTGCATTGGCGGAAAAGGCCCGGGAGCATAAACTTACTGTTATGATGGGCCGTACGCATGGTGTGCATGCAGAGCCTACTACTTTCGGGCTGAAATGCGCCCTCTGGTATGCTGAAATGCAACGGAACACGGAACGCTTTGAAAAAGCCGCGGCGGATGTGGAGTTTGGAAAACTTTCCGGCGCTGTGGGTACGTTTGCTCATATCCCAACAGAAGTTGAACGCCTGACATGTGAAGAGCTGGGGTTAACACCCGCTCCTGTTTCAACCCAGACCCTGCAAAGAGACCGCCATGCATATTACCTGGCTTCTATTGCACTCATCGGGGCTACGATGGAGAAAATAGCTGTTGAAATCCGCCACTTGCAGCGTACAGAACTCCGGGAAGCGGAAGAGTTTTTCAGGAAAGGGCAGAAAGGATCCTCGGCCATGCCTCATAAACGGAATCCCATTAGCTCCGAGAACATTACCGGGTGTGCGCGTGTATTGAAGGGCTATATGATTTCAGCCTACGAAAATGTTCCGTTATGGCATGAAAGAGATATTTCTCATTCATCTGTTGAAAGAATCATTCTTCCGGATGCCACCATTCTGCTTGATTACATGCTCCACAGATTTTCCGGCGTAATTGAAAACCTGATGGTTTACCCTGACAATATGAAGGAGAATATGGATAAAACCCACGGACTTGTTTTTTCTCAAAGGCTTTTACTGATGCTGATCGAAAAGGGGCTTTCGCGGGAAATTGCTTATGATACCGTACAGCCGCTGGCTATGAAGGCCTGGGAAGAAAAGAGTGCCTTCAAAGATCTTGTTGAAGCAGATTCAACCATTCAGGAAAATCTATCAGCCGAAGAAATTGATAAGGCATTTGATCTTGATCATCATACACGGAATGTAGATGAAATTTTTGAACGGGTGGGCTTGTAATAATTTTACCTGCTTTTTTAGATTATCTCATTCATTTTCTTCACCCTCTTCAAATCGGCCCTGTTTATAATCAATAATAGTGCCGATCAGGGAGGCAAGCACAAAAGTCTGAGGCAGATTTCCCAGCCATTCACCGGTTTCGGGATCACCCTGTTCGGGCATGATACCAACATCATTCATAAAACGTAAGGCAGCTTCAAGGATAGCTTCTACTTTATCCCAGTCCCGGCGCATTACCCAGTATTGGGCAACCTACAGAGTGCCGGCCAGAAAACACCTTTTTTTTGTGAATCGTACTCCACCCTGTGGCGTTTGTATAAGTGATTCCGGGAGTAATTCTTCTCTAACACCTCCACAGTTTTTAGCATGACAGGTGTGTCGGCATCTGTATATCCCCACACAGGAAAAAGCACTGCGCTTACGCCCGTATCATCGCTGCCTGCATAAACAGCATATGTTCCCGATGAAGTAATGCAGTTTTTTTCTTCATATTGCTGTATCTGTTCCGAAGTATCCCGCCAGAGCTTCTGTTCAGCAGGATCTTCAGAATGTTCGGCAATATATTTCAGGCTTATAGAGGCAATTACTTTGCTGGTGGTATAGTGGTTTTCCGGGACTTCCTCCCAGATACCAGGACCTGGATATCCGGGAATATACGGATCCCAAACATAACCCGATGATCCCTCATGTTTTAATCCTTTCACCGGAGTTAAAAATCTTTAAGACATATAACGGCTACTGGTACACGGGCCGGCCCACAATTCATGAACTGACTCTGGATCTGCGGGAAATTAATCAAAACATACGCTTTGATTGGGATTTGGGCAAAGAAGAAGTAAAACAGCCTGGGAAAATAAAGAAAAGCAAAAATTCTGGCCGTACTCTTCCTGAACAATTTCAGTAAAAATTTTAATCAGGTTGTTTCGAAGGGCATTTTGTATCGCCGTATGAACAGTAGATGCAGCAGTCATTCTTTTTTGGCCTGATAATTTTTTCACAGACTGGACACTGCCAGAAAAACTGACAGGCATCCACCGGCATGCTTTCCTTTTTCATCGAACCACAATGCGGACAGGTGATGGTAGATTCAGTTTTCATTTTTTAAGTTTTTCTTTTTTGTTTTTCACTTTTTCTTCCAAAGCATCAAAAACAGGGCCTTCTTTTCGGCGGTTCCTGCACGGTAATATAAAGTCTGGAAGATATCTTTATACGCTTCACATCCACTGATTCCTGAAACATCAAAAATTTTTTTTGTGCTCCCTGCTTATGGAACAGATGGTATTTTCT
This sequence comes from Balneolaceae bacterium, assembly GCA_040882525.1. Taxonomy (GTDB): domain Bacteria; phylum Bacteroidota; class Rhodothermia; order Balneolales; family Balneolaceae; genus Rhodohalobacter. The sequence goes on from JBBEBD010000012.1 coordinate 45,785, forward strand.
TCCACCTTCAGGTTTAACGGATCTTCAATTTAAGAAAAAGTAAACCCGGTTCAGGTACTTTGATAAACCAAATCCGGCTGACATGCATCCCGCTTTTGTGACAGCTAAAATTATTCATAACCTATTTTATATGGGAGGATTATTAGGGTGACATTAAGATGTCACTATGTGGTTTTATGTTCTCTTAAACATAAAAATAAACCACGTCACCCATATGAAAAATACAGCCCTTAAGACACAAAATGCTAAAACAGAACCTGTTCTCCGTTCCATTTTTCTGAAAGCTGAAGCAGAGTACCTTCAGATAGAACATATGTTTAATTTGCTCGGATGGGGTGACCTGCCCGGTGAATTAAAATTTGAGATTGAAGAGGATGTAAAAGGTTATGTTGATGAACTCAATGGAAATTATTCCACTTTCTGCCCCTTTGTTCAAAAAAGAAGGGAGCGGGTTGATTTTTGGGTAAACAGCCTTCTTGACGGCCTTTGCACAACAGAAACAGCCGTTGAAGCTCTGAAAGTAAAATCGCTGTAAGCTGAAGATGGCATTATGAACTTTGCCGAAGGCATTCCCGAACGCTGACAGAGGCAGAAGATGCGGGATCGGGGGTCCGGCGTGATGGAATAGACAACCAACATTTTGGGTATTTTTAAATCAACATCGGGTTATAAATATAATTGCAGATTTGGTGTGAATAAGTTGGAGTGGATTTGTTATCTTTACCAAAACGTAAACGAAGCGAATCTTTTTCATGAAAAACACTTCTCCTTTCGACAGGATAACCCGCCAGGGATTAACCTACGATGATGTTCTGCTGGTTCCCAATCATTCCAAAGTGCTTCCCCGTGATGTGGATACAACGGTTCAGCTGACTCCATCTCTTTCGCTGAACATACCTATTTTCAGTGCGGCTATGGATACGGTTTCTGAATATCGTATGGCGATCGCTTTAGCACGTGAAGGAGGAATTGCAATGCTTCACAAAAATATGGCAATCGAAGACCAGGCCGAGCATGTCAGGCTTGTGAAAAGGAGTGAGAGTGGTATGATTGTGGATCCCGTTACACTTCCGGCCACAGCTACAGTTAAAGAAGCCAGAGCCTTAATGAGGAAACATAAAATCGGTGGAATTCCGATTGTTGAAAACGACAACAGGCTGATTGGCATTGTTACAAACCGTGATCTTCGCTTTGAGCATTACGTGGATAAAAAGCTCGGAAATATTATGACGAGCGAAAACCTGGTTACCGCTAAACAGAATACCAATCTCGAAAAAGCGGAAAAAATACTGCAGAAATATAAAGTAGAAAAGCTGCCGATTATAGATTCAGACAGCCACCTTGTAGGGTTGATTACGTTCAAGGATATTGAGAAAAAGATGAATTTCCCCAATGCATGCAAAGACAGTATGGGCAGGCTGCGGGTAGGTGCAGCCGTGGGAGTTACACCGGATACCCTGGACAGGGTAGAGGCTCTTGTTGAATCTGGTGTGGATATTGTTACCGTGGATACGGCTCACGGACATTCAGAAGGAGTTTTAAAAACCATCAAAACTATAAAATCGAAATTTAAAGATTTAAATATAGTGGGGGGAAATATCGCCACTCGTGCGGCTGCTGAAGCATTGGCAAAAGTAGGTGCGGATGTGGTAAAAGTAGGTGTGGGTCCCGGATCTATATGCACCACAAGAGTGGTAACGGGTGTTGGAGTACCCCAGCTTTCAGCTATTATGGAAATAGCTGAATTCACCCGGAAAAAAGGAATAGGACTTATTGCCGACGGGGGGATCAAACAAACAGGAGATATTCCCAAAGCAATTGCAGGGGGTGCTGATGCTGTTATGATGGGGTCGATGTTTGCAGGTGTGGATGAAAGCCCTGGCGAAACCATCATCTATGAAGCCAGGAAATTTAAATCTTACAGGGGAATGGGAAGCATGGGGGCTATGAAAAAAGGCTCAAAAGACAGGTATTTTCAGGATGTGGAAGATGACCTGAAGCTGGTTCCGGAAGGTATTGAGGGACGGGTTCCTTATAAAGGATATCTCAGTGAAGTTGTGCACCAGATGACAGGTGGAATACGCGCTGCCATGGGATATGTAGGCGCAGCTACTATTGAGGAACTTAAAGATGCAGAGTTTGTACAAATTTCGGCAGCCAGTTACAGAGAAAGCCATCCTCATTCAGTCCAGATCACTAAGGAAGCACCCAATTACTCTGTTTCCTGATATTTTTTTCAGTATTAACCAGCTTTTCTTATTTATTTAATTAGCGTTTAAAAGCAGGATTTCACATTTTGCCATGGCTCTCTGAATAATTTTTAAATTTACCTTTCTGACAACTTGATTTATGTGGGATTTTCTTAAAAAAATCTTCTCTGAACGGGAAGGTGATGTTACTGTTGTGGTATTGGATGACCAGGATCCCGATGGTTCGGCTTCATTTAAATTACAGGCATCGGATATTATAAAAATTGCCCTGTTGGTTGGTTTGGTTTCTGTTATCATAACAACTGTGATTTTTTTTGCCACTCCATTAGGTTCATTCTACCAGCACCGGCAGGATGAAAATCTTCGACAGGAAGTTATTTCTATCAGTGAACGGGTTATGACCCTGCAGGATTCATTGCTGGCCCGTGATTCTCAGCTTAGCGATATGAAAGAGGTTCTTCGTTCAGCCTCCGATACTTCCTTTGCTATAGAGGGAACAGGTGAATTTATTAATACGGATTTCAGCCTTCCTTCACGCCGGGAACTCTCTACCGTAAATGCTTTTGATATGCTCTCTCAAAATGAAATTATTTTTTCCGGCAACCTGGAAACAAATATGGATTTTCCGGCTAACTATCCTATCCGGGGAACACTGACACAGCGATATTCTGCAGATCAGGGACACTATGGACTTGATATAGCCGCTTCTCCGGGCACGGAATTCAGATCGCTGGCAAATGGAACCGTTTTAAGTGCGGGTTGGACAATTAACTATGGATATGTTATATATATCCAGCATGCAAGTGGCATTATAAGCGTATATAAGCACGGATCCAGGCTTTTGAAACAACAAGGCGATTTTGTTTTAAAAGGTGATATTCTTGGTAGCATCGGAGATCGCGGAGTTGTAAGTTCCGGTTCTCATCTGCATCTTGAAATTTGGAAAAACGGAGTCCCGCAGGATCCGGATATGTATCTTATTAACTGAGAATTAATATTTATGTTTAACAATAATAAAACCGATAGTAAAGTGAACGGATCTCCTCAATCACCTTCCCTGAACATGATTAGTGAAGGCTCAAAAATTAAAGGAACTATTAATTCCCAAAATGACATCCGCGTAGCCGGGCGCATTGATGGCGAGGCCATCTCCAAAGGGAAACTTATTGTTACATCTTCAGGTGTGATAGAAGGAAATGTAAAATCAGCTGAAGCAGACATTGCCGGCAAAGTAGAAGGTGAGCTGCGGGTTACCAATAAACTGATTCTGCGTCAGTCTGCTGTTATTGATGGAGATATCCATACGAAAACCCTGATTGTTGAAGAGGGTGCTCAGATGAATGGAGCATGCAGAATGGGGGCTGATGTTAAAAATCTTGAGCAATCTTCAGACTCTCAGTTTGCGAAAGCAACAAAGATAAAGCCAGAAGAAAAATAGACATTGCCCGAAAATCCCAAATCCGGAAAATATCTTGAGTATATCTCACTGGGGGGAGAAATAGCCGTTGCATTCAGTGCACCCATGCTTTTAGGATATTGGGCGGATTCCACTTTTGGTACTTCTCCCTGGGCACTTCTTTCCGGTATATTTATCGGGGTTATTCTGATGCTTGCTATTTTTGCAAGAGTGATTAGAGGCATGAACAAACCCGAATAATTCTGTATATGTTTTCTGCAATTCCCGCGAAAGGTTGGGTACTTACAGCCCTTATGGGCTTCCTTATTTTAATAACAAGTTTTTTTCTTCCCGATTACATGAAAACCGGATGGTTGGTTGGATATTCTGTTGGGTTTCTGGCCATGCTGTTTCATATTATAAATTTTCACTTCTCTGCGGGAAAGCCCGGAATTAAATTTATCAGCTATTATTATGCAGGATTATTTATCCGGTTCATGGTGGTTTGCGGTATCTTCATTTTTCTTCTGGTAATGACAAAAATTGATGAATTTAGCTTTACTGTTAGTTTTATAATTTCTTATCTTCTCCATTCTATAATTGAAGTGATTTTTTTGAACCAAAAACTTTCTGAATAACGGGTAAACGAAATTTAAGATGAGCCGATACCTGCGTCGATTTGCCGTTACCATCCTGTTCTTACTGGCTTCTTATTCTGTCTTAATAGCTTCTCAATCGGAGAATACTAATTCTGATAACGGTGAAAGCATCATCGATGTAATGGGAAAGGTTGTTGACCACGATTATGTTGAGCTTCCCTTTACTAAAATCTATCTTCCCAGAATTTTACTGGTTGACGGTGATTGGTATTTCTATTCAAACACTCAATCAGCCATTGATTCCGGGGAATTTGTCATGGAAGACTCGGAACTTGTTCGTGCAGACGGTGCCGGCATTTCGCTGGATATGTCTGTTACCTCCCACCTTATTTATGTCTGGCTGGGTATTTTATTTTCCCTGTTAGTTACCTTATGGGCCGCTTCAAGGTACAGGCGGGGAGTAGGTTCTGAGACAGAACCCCGGGGTGCCTGGCATAACATTTTTGAAGTGATTTTTGTGTTTGTTCGCGATGATATTGCAAAGGAATTTATTCCTGTTGAAAAATATGTGCGATATGTGCCTTATCTCTTTTCGATTTTTATGGCTATTATGTTTATGAACTTGTTTGGGCTCCTGCCATGGGCTGCATCAGCAACGGCCGACCTGACCGTAACAGCGACTTTAGCCGCAATTACGTTTGTAATTACACAATTCAGCGGTACTAAAGATCACTGGCGGCATGTTTTTGTTTTTCCGGGGGTGCCGGCATGGTCTCGGATTATTTTAACGCCAGTTGAGATTCTGGGATTGTTTACCAAACCATTGGCTCTTGCAATTCGTCTGTTTGCAAATATGCTTTCTGGAAAAATCATGATTATAAGTATTCTGGGGCTGATTTTTATTTTCACAGATATCTTTGGCGCCGCTGTTGGTGTGGGCTCAAGCGTGTTTTGGGTACTTTTAACTGCCGCGCTTTATTTTCTGAAAGCTTTGGTAGCTCTGATACAAGCTTATGTTTTTGCTCTTCTGTCTGCCGTATTTATTGGTATGGCAGCAGAAGAACATCATCATCACGAAAAAGAAACGTCTGTAGCGCGTGCGCAAGACGTTAACATCTAATAACTAAAAATAAAATTTAATATGGGTTTATTAGCAGCAGGTATTGGCGCCGGGATTATCGCACTCGGAGCCGGAATCGGAATCGGAATGATCGGTAAAGGTGCAACGGAAAGCATCGCAAGGCAACCGGAAGCTGCCGGCGACATTCGTGGAGCCATGCTTCTTACAGCCGTATTTATTGAGGGTGTAGCTCTTATCGGTGCAATTATTTGCATTCTGCTTACACTTGGTGTAGGTCAGTAAATCATCATTAATATGCTCTATTATTTAGCAGGAGGGGGCGGGCTCCTTTCGTTTAATACCGGTTTTGCCATTTGGGTACTGATATCCACAGTGATATTCCTGGTATTGATGCAGAAATATCTTGTCCCCCCCATAATGAAAGCCCTGGATGAGCGGGAAAATCGAATCAAAGATTCGCTGGAATCGGCGGAGAAAGCTTTGGCTAAAGCCGAAAAAATCTCCAGAGATAATGATAAGGCTTTAAAAGAGGCCGAAATCAAAGCTCAGAAAATTCGTAAAGAGGCTCTTAATGATGCCGAGGTTTTACGGGCAGAAAAAATCGAAAAAGCCAAGCAGGACGCGGCAAAAATTCTGGAAGACGCGCGTGCCGCGATTGAACAGGAAAAGCAGCGTGCTATGGTTGATTTGAGAAATGAAGTTGCTGAACTCGCTGTTGAAGCAGCCTCAATTATCATTGATGCGGAGCTGGATCAGAATAAAAATAAAAAGCTTGTTGAGTCGTACATCAACGATCTTTCAAAGAAGAATTAATATCCAATGGTGTCAAAAGCAGCAAGACGATATGCACATGCATTCCTGGAAACAGCTATTGAACAGGGCAGCCTGGAAAAAGTCAGGGAAGACATGCTGTTTATCCAAAATACAATTGGTGATTCCTCTGAATTAAAAATATTTCTGAGGAGCCCGGTTGTAAAAAAATCTGTTAAAAAAAGTGCTCTTGAAGCTATTTTCTCCGGAAAGGTGCAGCAGCTTACTATGGATCTGATCAGCATACTGTCTGAAAAAGGACGGGAAGATCTGCTTTATGAAATCTGTGATGGTTTCTTCGATCAGTACAATGTCCATCATGGTATTATCGAAGTGGATGTTCAAACTGCTTTTGACTTAAAGAGTAATGAGAAGGATTCCCTTCAAAAAATTCTCGAGAAAAATACCGGCAAAAAAGTTCAGATGGATATTACAGTTGATGAACGCCTAATCGGCGGGTTAACTGTTCGGATTGATGATACGGTTATTGACGGATCAGTAAAATATAAATTAAGTCAGCTTAAAGATAAATTTATAGCTGCAACTGTTGAACAAAAATTAGGATAAAGAATGAGTCAAGTCAGACCTGACGAAGTATCGGCTATATTAAAAAAACAACTTTCCGGATTTGACGGAGATGCAGATGTATATGATGTAGGTACAGTGCTTGAAGTTGGAGACGGAATTGCCAGAGTATACGGCCTTTCTAAAGTTCAGGCCGGTGAGTTGGTTGAATTGCCTGAATCTCTGGACAGTGACGGTAATCCTGTTCGCGGAATGGTGCTTAACCTTGAAGAAGATAATGCAGGTATTGTACTTTTCGGACCTACTACTTTTGTGGAAGAGGGGCATCCTGTAAAACGAACGAAAAATATTGCTTCTCTTGAAGTAGGAGATGGTCTTCTTGGTCGTGTAATTGACCCGCTTGGCCGTCCTGTGGATGGAAAAGGAACCATAACAGGTGAAACGCTCAACCTGCCGCTTGAAAGAAAAGCACCCGGAGTCATTTACCGGGAACCGGTTACTGAACCGCTTCAAACGGGAATTAAAGCGATTGACTCACTGATTCCTATTGGCCGCGGACAGCGGGAGTTGATTATTGGTGACCGGCAGACAGGTAAAACAGCCGTTGCACTGGATACCATCATTAATCAGAAGCAAACACAGAATACCGATAAACCGGTTTTTTGTATATATGTGGCTGTCGGACAAAAAGGTTCTACGGTAGCTTCCATTGTAAATACTCTTAAAGAATACGGAGCACTTGATTACACTGTGGTTGTTTCGGCTCCGGCCAGTTCTTCTGCACCTATTCGATATGTGGCCCCTTTTGCGGGTGCAGCAATCGGCGAATATTTCCGTGATACAGGCCGTCATGCCCTGGTAATTTATGATGATTTGTCCAAACAGGCTGTTGCCTATCGTGAACTTTCATTATTGCTGAGAAGGCCTCCGGGACGTGAAGCATATCCCGGTGATGTTTTTTACCTGCACAGCCGCCTGCTGGAAAGAGCTGCCAAAATTATCGACAACGACAGTGTAGCCAAACTGATGAATAATATACCATCAGAACTGGCTCCTAAAGTAAAAGGCGGTGGTTCATTAACTGCTCTGCCTATTATTGAAACTCAGGCGGGTGATGTTTCCGCTTATATTCCTACAAACGTAATTTCAATTACAGACGGACAAATTTTTCTGGACACTGATTTATTCAACTCAGGGAATCGTCCTGCCATTGATGTTGGTATTTCAGTTTCACGTGTGGGTGGTTCAGCACAGGTAAAATCCATGAAAAAACTGTCGGGTACCTTAAAGCTTGACCTTGCTCAGTATCGTGAACTCGAGGCTTTTGCCAAATTTGGATCAGATCTGGATGCAGCCACTCAACGGCAGTTGAAGCGCGGGGAAAGAACTGTGGAACTGATGAAACAGGGTGAATACAAACCACTTCCCGTGGAACAACAGATTATCCTTTTAAAAATAAACAGCGAAGGACTTCTGGATAAGCTGCCGGTCAATAGCATCAAGGATTTTGAACAAATGTTTCTTGAAACAGCCGGTGCAAAATATCCCAAAAAAATGGATGAACTGGCGAAAACCGGTACATTGGATGATGATTTTGGAAATGAACTGGTTGCAACAGCAGAAAGCATAATCGATCAACTTTTAGCCGTAGCAGAGGCATAAAGAATGGCGAATTTACGGGACATACGAAACCGGATTTCTTCGATTGAAAATACGCAGCAGATTACCAAAGCAATGAAAATGGTAGCTGCCGCGAAACTCAGAAAAGCTCAGCAACGCATGATTGCTACACGGCCTTATGCAAAAAAAATGCAGAGCGTGGTAGAAAGACTGGTTTCAGGTACCGATGCTGATAATATCCTGCTCAGAATCCCCGAAGAAGTGAACAACATCCTGATGATCGTGATCGGGTCAGATCGCGGACTATGTGGCGGCTTTAACAACAATCTATTTAAAATTGTTGAACGAAATATTCAGGAGAATTATAGAGAATATTCTGATGCGGGCAGGCTGAATCTTATAACAATAGGCAGGAAAGCGGATGTCTATTTCAAAAAAAGAAATTATAAGATTATAGATTCTCACCCGGGTTTTTTTGATGAACTTAACTATCAGGAAGCATCGGAAATTATGGAATTCGCAACCGGAAAATTTTCAGATAAAGAATTTGATAAGGTGCTGATTGCCTACAATGAGTTTAAATCTGTAATTTCACAAAACAGGTTGGTTGAGGAGGTGCTTCCAGTTAAAACCGATGAAATCGGAACTGAAGAAGCTCCTTCGGAGTTTACAGACTATATTTATGAGCCAGGTGCCGATTCTATTTTAAATGATATTTTACCTGTTCACTTAAACATGCAGTTGTGGAAATCCGTTTTAGAATCTAATGCGGCTGAACAGGGTGCACGAATGGCAGCGATGGATAATGCTACAGAAAACGCAAAAGAACTTGAACAGGAGCTGAGACTGAAATATAATCAGGCCCGGCAAAGTGCAATTACTACAGAAATATCCGAAATTGTATCCGGTGCTCAGGCACTTCAGGATAATTAAAACCCGTTGATGAATAGTTATCTTTGAAATTTTGATTTAAAGTCGTTCCAGCTTGGGGGAAAATAAAAGCAGTAGTTACTTTTTAAATCCTGGATTTGATATATCATGAATCTTTCAAGACAAAATCGGAAGCATA
>JBBEBD010000012.1:55194-170380 GCA_040882525.1 Balneolaceae bacterium
TAATCGGGAATTATTTTTTAAAAGTATGGAAGGATATAGATATCTTAAGCAGCATGAAATTATCTGACCATCAAGAAATTTAATACGACCGGAGGGTTGGTAGAGTGGTCCCGCAAAGCGATCTGCCTAAGGCATCCCTTTGGGGCCTTTGGGAGAATGCGGCGGTCTTGTGCCAAAGGCATCCCTTTGGGGAAAACCTGTTGAGGCGCAAGTCTCCGGGGGTTTACTTGAAATAATGAAGAAACAGATTTGTTCTACACTTATATATTAAGAAGTGAGCAGTTTGAAAAACATTATTATGGCCATACAGAAGATCTTGAAAAAAGGCTGAATGATCATAACCGGGGAAAGGTTCGAAGTACGAAAGCATACCGGCCCTGGTTTTTGATATATCATGAATCTTTCAAGACAAAATCGGAAGCATATAATCGGGAATTATTTTTTAAAAGTATGGAAGGATATAGATATCTTAAGCAGCATAATATTATCTGACCATCAAGAAATTTAATACGACCGGAGGGTTGGCAGAGTGGTCGAATGCGGCGGTCTTGAAAACCGTTGAGGCGCAAGTCTCCGGGGGTTCGAATCCCTCACCCTCCGCAATATGCGGTATTTAATTGAGGCGCAAGTCTTCATCGGATTCCACCAGTGGATCTTTATTGGAGAACTCCTCATCTCCGCTTTTAGAAAGCCCCAACTTGTTGGGGCTTTTCTTTTAAATAAACCTGAGGTCTGCACGTTGGTGGCTTACGGATTTTAATTACCATATCCATATAGTTAGTCTATAAATTATAATGAAGACACGAATATTTCACTTGTTTTTAGGTGGATTTCTTCTGTTAACAATTCACACCTCATTATCTGCCCAGGATACCCTGTCTGTGAACCTCACTGAATTTATTGAAAGAGGGCTGGATAAATCGGGTCAGGTTGCTTATGAAAGGGGAGCTGTGGATCTGGCACGTAATGAAGCCAATTCTGCACGCTCACAACGCATTTTCCCCAGGTTTGAGCTAAATACCCAGCATGGACTTATACCGGGTGTTGAAAGTAACACGGACCTTCCTGAAAGACAATATTACCTGGATCCGAATCTGACCAATGACTGGGAGGACTGGGCCATTTTTACAAGAGCTGAAATTGAAGCTGTTCAACCGGTTTTTAGCTGGGGGGCTATCACAAATGCTATACGTGCGGCAGAAAAAGGAGCACGCGCGGCAGAATTTGAGTTTAATGCAGTTGAGGCCGAGGCCGAGGTTCAGTTCTTTGAACTTTATTACAGCTATTTACTGGCTCTTGAAATCAGCCGTATTCTTGATGATGCCCAAAGCCAGCTGGAAGGTATAGAAGATAGAATTGAAGAGATGCAGGAAGAAGGAAATTCGGATTTAGAAGAGTCCGATATTTTTCAATTTGAGATTTTTAGAGCTGAATTCGAAACCCAAAAAGTAGAAGTAGAGCAAAGCACACAATATATCAGCAGGATCTGGAACTATATACTTGATACGAACGGAGGTACAGTTTACAGGCCTGCCGAGAATTTTTTAGACCCGGTTCCTTTTGAATTAGAAGATTACACCTACTATGAACAAATCGCAGTAGAGTCAAGGCCGGAATTAAAAGGTGTGGATACTGGGATTGATGCAATGAATGATGCAGTTAGTGCAGCCAGGGCCCGGCAATATCCAATGCTGTTTCTGGGAATTACAGGCAGTTATGCAAACACACCAAACCGGCCGCGTCAGTCAAACCCGTTTATTATTAATAGTACAAACTATGCATCTGCTGCTGTGGGTTTTGGGATCAGGCAAAACCTGAATTTCCTTTCAACGAGAGCTACCGTTGAACGTGCTGAAATTGAACGTAATCGTGTATCGAATCTGCGAAACGCTGTAATGGATGGAATTATACTGGAACTGAATGAGCAGTACAGAGAAGCTGTTGTGGCTGAAAGCAGGTATCAGCAAACTGAAAATGCACTGGTAACTGCAAGAAACTGGGTGCGCCATGAACAGTTGAACTATGATTATGGATTTGGGAATGTTGAGAACCTGGTGGATGCCATACGCAGGGAGCTGGAACTAAGAGTGGAATTGAAACAAAATGTGTTTGAGTTGAATAGAAGAATAGCAGCTCTCTATAAAGCTTCAGGTATTTCTGTCAAACAACTGAGTTTAAATTAATCATCTTCTTATGCTGAAAAAATTAACACTTTTACTCTTTAGTGCATTCATTATCGCAGGCGGAACTGTTGCTCAAAACAGTGAAGAAGAGATCAGGTCAATGCTGAATGAACGCGATGAAGAAATTAAGGAATTACTCGGTCTCAGGGGCAGCGATTATACTGCGGAACAGAGAAATGCTTTAAAAGATATTATTAATGATGTTATTGATTTTCGTTCGATGGCAGCCTATGCACTTGGTAATACCTATGATCAAATTTCTGAAGAAGAAAGAGAAGAATTCGTATCTTTGTTTGCCACTATTATCAGGGATCAGTCTCTGAACAGGCTGGATATTTACCGCGCTGATGTGACATATGATGAAATATCCGTTGATAATTCATCGGCGCACGTACAAACAACCGCTCAGCTTGATAATGTTCGAACTCCTGTCAGTTATGATATGGAAAAACGAAATGATGAGTGGGTTATAACAGATATGGTTATTGATAATGTTTCCACTGCGGAATCTTATAACCGTCAGTTTCAGAGTATTATCCGCCAGCGTGGTTTTGATGCACTATTGCAAAGTTTGAGAAATCGAGCTTCACGATCTTCAACTTAATGTATTTGAATGAGCGATACTTTTTCGGGAAAAAAATTAGCTCCGGAAGGATATGTGTATAACACGTATGGAAAAAAGTTATACCTGAAACAGGCTGTCGCCAGTGTAACCACTCTTCGCCGGTACGACAAGGAGAGGCCTGTAGCTCTGTTTTGTTCAATTGAACACAAGGAAATACTTCAGGAAAATTCCCTGAGTAATGTCTTTGATCATATCTATCTGTTACCCGATGAAAACGCATCAATTCCGGGATTTAAACATTATGTTTATAAATTCATGCCTTTTGAAAAAAATCTGTATCTCGATGGGGATATTGTATGGTGCAGGCATCCTGATTTTTTATGGAAATCTTTTTCTCCGTACCCTTTCACAATAACAGGAAATCAAATCTCAGATGTTTTTTTCGGCTCATCAAAAGGCATTGGTATTCTTAACGATATTCTCCTTTTCCGCCGGTGGAGAACTCTGAAACGATTTAATATTACCTACCTGAGCCGTGTTCAATCGGGGATGATTTATGCAGCAGATGAAGAGAAGACAAAAGAAGTATGTGAACTTGCCCAGCTTATGCTGGATAAAAGGCACTTAACTCATTTCAGAAGCCGGAAAGAAGAATCCGGCCGAACAGAAGAAACCTGCGAATGGAGTCTGGCAATGGCTATGGCAAAACTGAAAATACAGGTTTACCCATGGGTTTTCGGCTATAACAGTCCGCAGATTGACTTTATCGACAGCTATACCAGGTATAATGAAGATTTTACCGAAGTCCGGTGCCTGATATATAATGACCGCCTAACGTATAACCTCAGAGGCTTAAGACTTAAACCGCTACGGAAAATATTGACCCGGCTGTTTTCCCTGATTCCCGGGAAAGGTGACCATCTTTATGCTACTCCTTTCTGTCTTCATTTCGGATGGTACCATCAAAAAGAGCCTTTTAATAAATTTTCCAGGAAAGTCTGGAAAACCCTGACAAGTTAAGTTGATCTTTTTTTTAAACCCGAACGTTTAAAGGCTTTCTCTCCAATGAAAACGGTTTTGATGATCGCTCCTTATTTTCCGCCCAGGAGGCGCGTTGGTTCTCTGAGGCCGTTTAAATTTGCAATTCATTTAAAAAAATATGGATGGCAACCGGTTATTCTGACAATCGGTTATGCACATGATGAATTGACGCAAAAGGAAAAAAATCTGCTTGATGGTATAAAGATTATCGAAGTAAATCCTCCATTCGATAAAACAGCGGGTACATCCGGTAAAAAAGATCCCACCACTTCTGCCGGAAAAATTGGAAATTTTATAGCAAACTGGATCGACAGAAACACTCCTGTGGATTCCTGGATCTTTCTTTTCTGGATGAAATACCTGTGGATTATGAATCAGGTCAAAGCCATAAAACCGGATCTCATCTGGAGTACCGGTGATCCATGGTCGGCCCACTGGCTGGCTGATAAACTTGCAAAGGATTTAACCCTTCCGTGGGCTGCTGATTTTCGTGATCCATGGACGCTGGCAACTGTTAACCTGAGGCAGCGTTCTGCATTTTCGTTCCAAAAAGACCGGGAGGCAGAACGGCGTGTAATAGAAAATGCCGATCAGCTTATTTTTACTTCTGAAACCACTGAAGACTTATATGATGAGTATTACGGTACTTCATTCAAAAGCACAACCATCTATAATTCTTCTGACAAAACACTGTTTGAAAATGAACAGCACTATAGCTGGAATAAAAAACCAGACCCTTCCAGACTTCACCTGTTTTTTTACGGTTCTTTCAGGCGGCTGAGTCCTGCCGGGCCTGTTGCAGAAGCAATTAAAGCCTTACAACGAAAAGACCCTCATGCGGCGAACCTGATCCGTGTACACAGTTTCGGAACAACTGCAGAGGAAGAAAAAAAACATCTGCATAAAATGGGCCTGACTGAAAATTTTGTGGAACATAAGCCGGTTTTACCCGAATTCACCCTTTCCGTTTTAAACAGTTCAGATGTTTTACTAATCAGTACGCACGCGGAAAGAAAACATATTATACCGGCTAAATTATGGGATTACCTGGCAGCAAACCGGCCGGTGTTATCCATTGCTCCAAACCCGGAAATTGGATTTATCCTGGAGAAAAGTAACGCGGGAGTCCAGATACAGCCGGGTGAGCATGATAAAATTGCAGAATGCTTAGCCGGTTTCCTGAAAAGAAAACAAGAGGGAAACTCCTTGCTTCCCCATTTTGAAAAATCAAACTCCGGGCGTGCTGTTTTTGATGCTGAAAATACCACTTCAGAACTTGCTTCTATTTTTGAGGAGTTAACAGGCCATGGCTAAAAAATCTTCAAATTTAGCGGAAAAAGCGGGTGTGGTGGTATTTGCACGGATCATTACAACCGTCATTGATCTTGCCATTGTAATTGCCACTATCCAGATTCTTTCCAAAACGGATTTTGCGATTATCGGTTATTTGCTGATGATCCATGAAGTGGCAAGGAACCTGGCAACGCTCGGGTTTCCGGAAAGCATCTTTTATTTTTTTGAAAGGATAGGCGGGAGTGCAAAACGCGCATTTACATACCAGACTACAGCCATTTTGTTTGCTACCGGCATCATTGCGGGTGGTTTTGTACTTCTGGTGAGCCATTTTGCCCCCGCGATGTTAACGGAATGGGATGCAGAGAGTATCGGACAGGTTCAATACCTGCTCTTATTTATCGCGATTGTAGCTGTTCTTGAAATTCCCACATGGCCGGTAACGAATGTGTTGCTGGCTTTGGACCGGCAAAAGGAGTCTGCCTGGTATGAAATGATTACCAGCCTTCTCACATTCGGCTGCCTGGTGGGGCCGCTGGCTCTCGGTTACGGTCTGGATATTGCTGTTTACGGACTGGTGGTTTACGCGGTAATCCGTTTTATCGGTTCGTTTATATGGATGCAATTAGCTCTTCCGGAGGGTACATTAGATGATTCTGAAATTTCGCTGAAGGCCCAGTTTAACTTTTCAATGCCCCTGGGATTTTCCTCATTGGTTAACAAAATAAACCGCTACGTAGATAAATTTGTAGTCTCTATTCTTCTTCCGGCTACAGCTTATGCCGAATACACCATTGGGGCACAGGAGGTCCCGATTATTCGGGTGATACCATTTGCAGTGGGCTCTGTGCTGATCAGCCGCTATGTAGCTCTTCAGCTGGATTCCAAAAAAGAAGAACTTCTGAATTTATGGTATAAAGGAGTTGAAAAGGTCAGTCTTCTGGTGATTCCGCTTACCATTCTGTCAATTATTATTGCCCCTGACCTGATTACACTCATAGCTGAATCCGAAGGGACGGATTATCAGAATGCCATATTGCCATTCCAGATCTATAACCTGATTGTTTTAATGAGAGTTACACACTACGGAGGTATCCTTCAGGCATTCGGGGATACAAAAGGAGTGTTTTATGTCAGTATGAATCTTGTAGTGGCAAATATTATTCTCAGTATCCCTTTTACAATGCTTTGGGGAATCAATGGTACGGCACTGTCCACACTTATTGCCAATATGTACAACTGGTATATCACCCTGAGACGGATTGGCGGGCATATGGATCTGCCGGCTTATAAAGTACTGCCATTTCCATTTTACCTTAGGGTTTTGGGTACATCTTTACTGGTGGCCCTTCCTGTTTGGCTGTTCAGGCATCATTTGATTGATTTGGACAGTGTAATAGCAGGCCTGGGAGTCAGTATTCTCTCTTTTTTACTTCTGTTCAGCCTGATTGCAACTCTGTTTAAAGTGATTACGCCGGACGATTGGAAAAAATTCAAAAACTGGGCGATGCTTAAATTTTTGACTTCTTAGTAAGACTACTGTTTTTATATAAAATGGTAATTCCTTTTTCAGTGGAAAACGGTTCTTTTTCGAATACCGGGAAATTTTCCAGCCAACTATCTACGATACGGGATTCTGCATCCCGGTGGGTGTCATGAATAATAATCACGGATGATTGAGACAAATGGTTAAACAGAAGAGGGAGTGCAGGATATCGGGCATCTTTTTGAGTTTTTACCGGAGGTCCATCTACGATAACAAGGTCGATAGTTTTGTCAAAGTGAAGCTGATCGGTGTTATACCAATTCCATCTTTTGCCGTTCAGTTCAGTTTTGGTTAATGGAGCATTTCTCAGTTCAATGAACTTTTCGAGCTTGTGATGGTGAATTTTGTTCAAAGTCTTTTCTGTGTATATGGGATCATGATCAATAGAAATCAATTTTCCATCCGGGTGAAACCGTTCGAGAGCATATCCGGAAAGAAGCGTGGTTATACCACTGCCAAGCTCAACAATGATGTTAGGTTTATGAGTTTGAATTAACTCTATTACCTTAATTGCCAGTTCAGGAGTTGCCGCCCAGCTGGTCATGGATGGTAAAGGAGAACGAATGGATAAAAGGTGGTAAATCTCCTGAAGAGCCTGGATTTTATACTGGAGGAACCCGAATTCTTTTTTAAGAATTCGATAAACATGAAACAGTGTTGTTAATAGAAAAAAAGAAGTTAGTCCAATTGCATAGAGAATAATTATTTCTGAATTCTCTATGAGATAAGCCCCTGCAATAAGAAATAAGAGATAAAAAAAGAAACTTTGTATGATAAAAGGCCAGTCAGCATGACGGACTTCATGGATTATTTTGAACAATGATTTCATAGATTGAATGTAGTGTAACAAGAACTAAAAATCATTGAAAATGGCAAAATTTAAAGACTTTGATTACCATTTTAGTTGTCCCTCAGCTGATGAAACAAAAACATGTTTCACATATCTATTATCTTCATTTTATAAAGAAACATGTTGTTATCCTCAATAAAATGAAGTTAAGCTGCATTTGTGGGATTTTACAAAATAGCTATTTCCTTATAGCTGTTTAAAAGCTTAGTTTTTGCGGGATAAGCGAAAAGCTGTAATTCAAACCAGATTAAATTACTTGCTCTTATGAAATGTGTAATTCTTGCAGGGGGGTTTGGAACCCGGTTAAGTGAGGAGACAACCACAAAGCCTAAACCCATGGTTGAAATTGGCGGCAGGCCTGTTCTGTGGCATATTATGAAGATGTATTCCAGGCATGGAGTGAATGAGTTTATCATCTGTTCTGGGTACAAAGGGTATGTGATCAAAGAATATTTTGCCAATTATTTTTTACACATGTCGAACATTACGTTTGATCTGGCAGCAAACCAAATGCAGGTTCATGAAAATTACACCGAACCCTGGAAAGTTACCATTGTGGATACCGGAGACGGGACTATGACCGGTGGAAGATTATTGCGGGTAAAAGATTATATCGGGGAAGAGACTTTTTGCCTGACATACGGAGACGGAGTAAGTGACGTGGATATTTCCAAACTGATTGCCTTTCATCAAAAGAAAAAGAAATGGGCTACGGTAACAGCCGTACTGCCGCCGGGCCGTTTTGGGGCTATCAAGATGGAAAATACAACTATTACTTCATTTGAAGAAAAACCCATTGGAGGCGGCGGATATATCAATGGAGGGTTCTTCGTTCTGGAGCCCCGGGTATTCAATTTAATTGATGGCGATACCATGACCTGGGAACGGGAACCTATGAAACAGCTGGCTGAAAAACGGGAAATTGAAGCTTATATACATGATGGATTCTGGCAGCCTATGGATACCCTCCGGGATAAAAATAACCTGGAAAATCTGTGGCAATCCGGTAAAGCTCCCTGGAGGACGTGGTGATGACATCGTCGTTCTGGGAAGGAAAAAAAATATTTTTGACCGGGCATACTGGTTTTAAAGGAAGCTGGCTGAGTATCTGGTTACATGAAATGGGAGCGGAAATAACCGGGTATTCATCGGATATTCCTACTAGTCCCAGCTTATTTGAGGAAACGGGACTTGATAAAAAAATATCTCATATAACGGGAGATGTTCGTGATTTTGATTTTTTACAGAAATCTGTGAAAGAAGCAGATCCGGATATTCTGTTTCATATGGCCGCACAACCCCTGGTCCGTTTTTCATACGAAGCACCCAAAGAAACTTATGAAACCAATGTAATGGGAACAGTTAATGTGCTGGAAGTAATAAGGCAGGCCCCAGGTATTAAAAGTGGTGTTATTGTTACAACAGATAAGTGCTATGAAAACAAAGAAATGGAATATGGTTATCGTGAAACAGACCCGATGGGAGGTTTTGATCCGTATTCAAGCAGCAAAGGGGCGGCTGAATTAGTGGTGGCTGCTTATAACCAGTCCTATTTTAAGCGAACAGGCCAGGTTGTATGTACTGCCAGGGCAGGGAATGTGATAGGAGGAGGAGACTGGGCAAAAGACCGCCTGGTACCGGATGTTATCCGGGCCATTAGTAATAATGAAAAAGTATTTATCCGAAATCCAAAAGCTATACGGCCCTGGCAGCATGTATTAGAGCCGCTGTCTGGATATATTATCCTTGCCGAAAAAGGATATATGGGTAAGCCGGTTGACGGAGGATGGAACTTTGGCCCCGCTTATGAGGATGCACAGAATGTGCAGTGGGTAACGGAAAAAATCGCGGATGTATGGGGGAAGAATAATATTTGGGAAAAAGATGGAAACGAACAGCCGCATGAAGCCAGCTATTTAAAACTGGATATTTCAAAAGCATTCAATTATTTAAAATGGAAACCAAAATGGGATGCAGATACAGCTGTTGAAAAGACGGTAAACTGGTACAAAGATTTTTTTTCTGACAGAATTGGATCAAACACAGACGTTTATCAGCGTTGCGTAACAGATTTAAAAGCATTTTTGGAAAGGAATTAATATGACAGAAGAAAAACTGCGACAGAAATTCAGGGATCTCATACCGGAATATGTTCAAACCAAATGGCCTGAAAAAAAGTTTGTACCCGGCGAAACGTCTGTCCCCGTATCGGGAAAGGTTTTTGATGAAGAAGACCTGGAATACCTGATCGAAGCCAGCCTGGATTTCTGGCTCACGGAAGGACGTTTTACTGATGAATTCGAAAAGAAGTTCAAAAAATGGTTCGGGCTGCGTGTCTGTGCGCTTGTTAACTCCGGTTCCAGTGCCAATCTTGTTGCGTTATCTGCTTTGACGAGCCCGCAGCTTGGAGACCGGCGCCTGGGTCCGGGAGATGAAGTTATAACCACAGCAGAAGGATTCCCTACCACTGTAAACCCTATCATACAGAATGGATTAACCCCGGTCGTTCTGGATGCACATATTCCCACCTACAATATAGATACTACATTATTAGAAGAAGCTGTATCAGAAAAGACCAAAGCGATCATGATCGCGCATACCCTGGGAAATCCGTTTAACCTCGGAGAAGTAATGCGTGTTGCTGAAAAGCATAATCTTTGGGTCATTGAAGATTGTTGCGATGCCGTAGGGGCGGAATATAACGGACAAAAAGTGGGAACTTTTGGAGACATTGCCACTGTGAGTTTTTACCCGGCCCATCATATAACCATGGGAGAAGGCGGAGCTGTTTTGAGTAAGCATGCTAAATTTAAACGCATCATAGAATCCTTCAGAGACTGGGGACGAGACTGCTGGTGCGCACCCGGTGAAGCGAATACCTGTGGTAAACGTTTTGAATGGGAGCTGGGTGAGCTGCCTTATGGTTATGACCATAAGTACATATACAGCCATGTGGGATACAATCTGAAGCTAACCGATATGCAGGCGGCTGTAGGAGTTTCACAGCTAAAAAAATTAGATCGCTTTATTGAGCAGCGGCGAATTAACTTCGCCTATTTATATTCCATGATGGAACAGTTTGAAGAATTTCTCGTTTTACCGGAAGCGACTGAAAACAGTAAGCCAAGCTGGTTTGGCTTTCCTGTTACCGTAAAAGAAAATGCACCTTTTACCCGTCATGATCTGGTTGGAGCATTTGAGAACAATAAAATTGCAACACGATTGTTATTCGGCGGAAATCTGCTGCGTCAGCCCGCGTATAAAGATGTAAATTTCAGAATAGTCGGCAGCACGGAAAATGCAGACCGGGTGATGAATCAAACCCTTTGGGTGGGGGTATATCCCGGCCTGGGTGAACCGCAGTTCGATTATATGGCAGGCGTAGTGAAAAATCTAATTAACTCTGCATCACCATGAGTACAGTATTAGTCAGCGGGGCTACGGGTTTTTTGGGAAGCCATATTGTGAAGGCTTTGATTTCTGACAACCATAAAGTTGTAATCCTTAAAAGATCGACTTCGGATACATACCGTATTAATGATGTTATGGATCGGCTTTTATGTTACGATGTGGATGTACAAAATCTGGAAGAAGCTTTTTCAGATCATAAACCAGAGGTGGTAATTCACACAGCCTGCAGTTACGGAAAGGACGAAGAACCCATCTATAAGACTGTAGAATCAAACCTGATATTCGGACTTGAAATTCTGGATGCGGCAATAAAATACGGTACCGGTACTTTTTTTAATACAGGCACCTTTTACAATAATGCATCACCTCAAAAGCATCTGAATGTTTACACCTTATCCAAAAAGCAGTTTCTAGACTGGCTGAAGCAACAGTCAGATCACATTCAGGTTATCAATATGAAACTTGAACATATGTATGGCCCCACGGATGCTCATTCAAAATTTGTACCCTGGCTGATATCCCGGCTTTTTGAGGAACCAAACGAAATACCGTTGACAAAAGGAGAACAAACGAGAGACTTTATTTATGTAGATGATGTGGTTTCTGCTTTTATGACCGTATTGAATCAAGCAGATGATTTGTCAAATTTTGAGGAATATATTGTTGGCACCGGTAACCAAGTCCCATTAAAAAAGTTTATTCAGACAGCAAAAAGAATTTACGAAGCTGAAATTAAATCATCCGGCACAACATTAAAATTTGGGGCCGTGCCATATCGACACGGAGAAATAATGAAGAGGAATTCGGATAATCAAAAATTAACTGATTTGGGCTGGAAGCCGGCGTATACATTAGAAAACGGGTTGAAAAAATATATAATCAGTTATACGAAAGATTTAAAGGGTGAACTAAACTGAAGTTTGTTGGTTAAAACTTTTCAATGTCGCATTGTAGCCTGATACACCCATTATATCTATGAAAATGAAAAAAAAATTAATCGATATACTGATTCCTACCTACAGCAGGGAAGAAGATATAAGAAAGAATTTAAAGTTAATATGCGATATGGTTACGTCTGGTAACCTGGAGAAAAATGTGAATGTTTTAATTTCTGATAATTGCTCTGAAGACAATACACAGAAAATTGGTTGTGAATTTGCAGATGAATATGACTGGATAGAGTATTACCGGCAGGATAAAAATATTGGCCTGGAAGGGAATGCTGTTACCTGTCTTGCGAGAGCAAGTTCAGACTACGTTATGTTTTTAGGGGATGATGATTACCTGCCGGAAGGATATATAGAATACTGTATTAAAAAAATTCGAGATACTGAAAACCTTCACTGCATTATTCCTTCATTTAACTCATCTTTTGATAGCGGGCGTATCATAAAAAGGCGTGAAGAGAGTTTCGGCCAAAAATTTTTCAAACCAGGTATTTATTCATGTTATAGATTATCCCGTTTTGGCCACCAGTTGAGCGGATTGGTCCTGAAGAGGCGTTCCATTTTACAAGAATACCTGAAGTGGGAAACGGAAAGGAACCTGTATCCTTTTATTTACTGGCTCTGCTCCAATGTTTTAAAAGGGAAAAGCCTCTATTCACCAAAATACAGTGTTATTGTTAAGCAGATGAATGAGAAAGACTGGAGTTATGACACCTCTGGTTTATTAACAGAAGTCAACAAAAATTATAAAATTCTTTACCTGAATAATTTTATAAATAATTTTCAGCGGTTGATGCTGGAAGTATTGTTTCTGTGTCATAACCCATGGAGAATAAGACCGGATAAATTATCAACATTATACAGAGCGAACGTTCATATAATTTCATCAGATTCATCATCTGTTATGTTTAAGGCAATATTGCCCGTTATTTCAGCTGTTCTGTTTATTATAGAACTTCGGAAATAGCATTACGTAGAAGTTTTGTCATCAGGAAGGTAAAGCCAAATTCAGATTGAGATGAATAAACATCAGGTAAAAAACCTGTTTATATTTTTTCTGATTTTCCTGCCGCTGCAGTATGCAATGGTTGGCGTAATTGGAGACAAAATAAGCGAACCCTGGCCTGCCTTTGTGTTTCCGGGGTTTAAAAATGTTTATGTGTATGAGGATGGTTATGAGCTTTCGAATGCCGTTGTTGAGATTCATCTGCAAAACAGTGAAATCATAGAACTAAGTCCGAAAGAATTTTTTCCGGAAATACCGCCTTCACAGATTTCGGGTTTTATGAGAACCCATTTTTCCGGCCGGGAGAAGATCAATTCTTTTGACATTGAAACAGATGAATGGCTGCTAAATCATGCAGGGCAATTCACAAGCCAGGATGTAAATGAAATTCACATCGTATGGCTGAAGAAATACTACTCAAAACCCAGGATTATGTCTGTACCCGATTCCACGTTTACAGACAACCGTTTTGAATTACTAAGCAGGAGTAACGACTATGAATAGTCAAAAACTCGACCGGTGGATTTTTGAATCTTTTTCTGTTACACCTGAGGGACTTGGTTTTTTCAGAATTACTTTTTCTCTGTTTATTCTGTTTTTTTTGATGCCTGATACTTCAAACTTCGGATATTTATCTTCTCTTCCGGCTGATTTTTATTCCCCGCCGCCGGGCCCGATGATGTTGTTGAACGAATTCCCTCCTGAACCTGTATTCTGGCTCATATACGGGCTATTATTTATTTCCCTCTGTTTTTTATTGATAGGGTATGAAACCCGGAAAAGTTCAATTGCAGCAGGTATTTTTATTTTGCTCCTGAAGGGACTGGCGTTTAGTATCGGCAAAATTAATCATGACCTGTTGCTTGCTGTAGTTCCTTTGGTGATGGCATTCAGTAACTGGGGTGCGGCATTTTCAGTGGATGCCGCCCGCGGTAAAACTGTTACTAAAGTGAACAGCTGGCCCTTAACTTTACTGGCACTGTTGATTGGCTTTATGATGTTTACAGCAGGTTTCCCAAAAATTTTAGGTGGCTGGCTTGATCCCGCAACACAGGCTACGGAAGGACATTTTCTGAACCAGTTTTTTACGAAAGAAAGGCAGGCACTACTTGCTGAGTATATATTTTATATTGAAATGGATTACATCTGGGAGCTAATGGACTGGGGCACGATTGTTTTTGAAACAGGTTTTCTTTTTGCCGTATTTAATTCCAGGTGGTTTAAGTTATTTATCTGTATTGCTGTACTATTTCATTTTTCAACACTGGCCATTTTGAACATTGCATTTCTCGTTAACTATATTGCATATGCAGCATTTCTGGACTGGGATAAAATCTTCAAAATCTTTCATGAATGGAGTCGGAATTTAACAGGGAGAGTTCAGCAAACAACCATTGGAACGCCGGCTATATATGGAATCCTGCTTTTGACAGGCTTTTCGATTATAAAAATGATTGCAAACTCAGATCTGTTTTTCGGGGATTCTGAAATAGCGTTCCATGAATTTTATTTTTCTGCACTTGCAATGGTACTTATTTTGTACCTGGGAATCGGAAAGATAAAAACAACTTTGGAAGAGAGATTGAAGTTGTCTTTCACATAAATTAAATCCACTTCAGTACTTTTTGCGGAGCAGCAGATTGCCAGTAATAATTAATCAGCCGGTACCAGGGGTAGCCGATAAGAATCAGCTGCATGACAAAGGCATCAAAACGGATGTTCATGGTCATGGTAATACCAAAGTGCATACCGATGATGAGTGTAGTGGTATAAGGGCGCAGTTTTTTCCACCACATGGTTATCCCGATCATTTCCGTAAACCACCCGATCAGCAAAATAACAGAAGCCACAAAAGTACTCTGCAGGGCCATTGACTGGAGAAAGTTCGGGTTATATACACCTTCTCTTGATAAAATATCAACACTTTTTTCACTGATCCACAACCAGAGATGCCGGCCGTCGTGCCAGTTAATCCCAGTACCTACCAGTTTGGCAAAAAATGCGGACGTATATCCCAGGCCAATGAAAAAAATGATGGATCCCATCACAAAACGCGGCATCTGTTCTTTGCCTGGGAAAAACCATGCCCCGACGGCAAAACAGAGAACAGCCATTCCGATAAGATTGGAACTGTGAGGAATTTCTCCCTGTGAGAAACGGGCAACATACTGTAAATGAAGCAGTACCATTACAAGCATGTACTGCCACCTTGCACCCAGCCTGAAATATGATAAAATGGCAAGAATAGTAATAAGAGCGGCATTCACCAGGGCCAGGTTGTAATCAAAAAAAACAGATATATCTATATAATTTGCCAGGCCCAGCGGCAATACAACTTCCGCATTTCTCAATGCTGTATAGCTGCCCCATTCCCAGGCGTATTTAATTGTATAGAAGATGATAAAAAGTTCAAAAACCTTGAAGAATATCAATTCACCAGGAGTTTGCGGGCGATCGGGCTCGAAAAGCTGAACTCCTATTTTTTCGTACCACTTCATAGAGTTCCTCCGCTTTGATAATCAGAAATATCCTTATGAGGATTAGTATAAACAGAATCTGCAGTCAGCATCAGGAATGGAACAATTTCAACTACCACAGAATCCCGGCCAACAATTTTGCCATGCACCCGGGCCGTCATCCAGCGGCGGCCCCGGATATTCTCCCTTCCAAACATGGTTTTGAGAGCCTCTTTCCGTGGTTCGGTCCAGTTCTGTGTTTTAGACACAAAATTTGAAAAATCTATCTGATCAACCCCATACTGTTTTACAGGAACAGAAGGAGTTTGCAGCTCACTCAGGCTGCGGGTTTGCCAAAGCTCTTCATCAGGCAGATCGGTAACGTCAATAACCATTGCACGGGTCCAGGGGTTTCCGGCCTGTGAGAACATCGGGTAAATACTGAATGGCCAGAATTCTCCTTCATGGGGAGCCACAAGTAAGGCATAGACAAGAAAAATAATACCAATCATTTTCATGCCTTTTACGGGAGTGAAACTCATAATTTAATCGTTATATAAAATTTCCTGTAAAATAGGAAAGGTGACGGTTCAAAAGGAATCTTTTTATCCTGATAAAGATAAAATAAGTAGATACTTTAATCATCCTGCAGAATAAAAATTTAAATACTCTATTCCGGTCTCCTTCGTTGATTATCTAAAGAATAAATGACTTACATGAAGTATTCTTTCACTCTCTTATTTTTAATTTTCTTTATTTCTTTCTTTCATAATTCTCTTGCTCAAACAGCGATAAATACACTTGAATTTGGTGATGACGGAGTTGTTTATCTTGAGGATTTTGAGAAATACGAAACGGGAGGCCTGCCTGTTGAATGGTATAACCGGGATGGAGATCGTGTCCCGGCAACCTATAGCGGGAGGGAAAGGGAAGGCTACCAGTACAAGGTAGAACGTGAAAATGATAACCAGTTTCTGCGTTATGCCGGTACGGAGGCCAAACATCTGAATTTTCCTTTAGCCGATAAAAAAAATCTTAACATCCATGAAACTCCGCTGTTACGATGGCGGTGGCGAATACACAATATTCCAGCAGGCGGTAACGAAGATATTGACGACAGGAACGACGTGGCTGCAAGCGTCTACGTGGTTTTTGATTTTGGTCGTGTTTTATTCCGCAGGGTTCCCAAATCAATCCGCTATACATGGAGTTCCACTCTTGCCGAAGGAAAGGAATTATCCAAGTTTTTTGGGAATCAAAAAGTAGTTGTTTTAGGCAGCGGCCATGATGGCAGAGGCGAATGGAAAACGTTCGAACGCAATATTGTGGAAGACTACAGACGATTATTCGGAGACGATCCGCCGCGAATTCCCCTGGCAATTTTAATTTTAAGTGACGGGGATAATACAAATTCTTACGTACAAGCAGATTATGATGACTTTGAGTTTCATCAGGAAGCAGATTAAAACCTTTCTTATACTAAAATTTTTTATCTTTTGCGGTTTGTCCGGTGGCTGAAAATTTTTTCAAATGCATAGAACAATCCTTTTTTTAGAACCTCTCATAAATCTGAACATCCGCAGGCCGTACTGGGTATTGGCATTCTGTTTGGTTACGGCTTTGGTTGCCGGAAATTATGCCACCCAGCTGACTATAGATACAGATATTGCGAATCTTCTGCCTTCATCAAATGAAAATGTTCAGGCGCTGGAAAAATTGCAGGAAACAGCCGGTGGAGAAACAGAAATGCAGGTTGCAATAAAATCACCTGATTTTGAAGCTAATATAGCCTTTGCAGAAGAACTGGCCAGGGAAAGCCTGGACCTGCATTACCCGCGGCTTGATATTCCCTTCTTTAAACGGGCTGAATTCCGCAGAGAGACTGAGATTTTGAAAGATAACGCACTTTACCTGGCTACCCGGCCCGAGCTGGAAGAAATTATTGATTACCTGGAAACGGAGATTGAAGATGCAAAGGAAGAAGCGAACCCTTTCCTGGTAGATTTCGGTTCAGATTTTGAAGATGAGGAACCCGGTGATGAAGAACAAAACCTGGACCGGTTCAGGGTCAGCTACAATGAATTAATCCCACCGGAATACCCTGTAAATGAAGACAGCACTCTTGTTATACTGACTTTATATCCTTCGGGGTCAAAAAGTGATATACAGTATCTTGAAGATATGTTCAGCCGGTATGAAACACTTATAAATTCGCTTGAACCAGCTTCTTATCATCCGGAAATGGAAGTACAATTCGGTGGGCGCCTGAAAAGACATCTGGATGAACTCGAATCTATCTTTAATGATGTGTTCAACAGTTTCGCAGCCGGAATAAGTGCTGTGATTTTACTGGTGATGTTTTATTTCTTTTTAAAAAAATATATTAACTATCATCGCGGAGAACATAAAGATAAAAAACATAACTTCTTTCAGCATTTAATTCGCGCTCCAATCCCGGTACTGGTGATCGGAATCCCCCTTCTGATCAGTTTGATATGGACATTTGGCATCGTATCGGTTTACCTGGGTGTTCTGAACACCATGACCTCGGTTCTGTTTGTCATTTTGTTCGGGCTGGGAATCGATTATGGAATCCACTATTACGCAAGATATATTGAATTTCGTTCGGCCGGACACTCCGTGGATATCAGTGTGATGGAAGCATTTGAAAAAACCGGATCAGCAATTATTGTAAGTGCAGTAACCACAGCTTCAGCCCTTTTTGTATTAATTTTTGCTGATTTCCGGGGGTTTTCTGAATTTGGATTTATTGCTGGAACGGGGATCCTTCTGGCCCTGTTCTGCATGCTTTTTGTTCTGCCTGCTATCCTGGTCATACTCGAACGGTGGAACTGGATACTATTTAATACCCGGTCTGAGGATGTTGTATTTACTCCTGTAATGAAAAAATTTCCCTTTCCGGGGATACTCTTATCTGTAGGATTACTGGTCTCTGTGGTTGTAATAGCATTTTCGGGTAATCTTGAATTTGAATACGAATTTGGAAAACTGGAACCGGAATTTCCGGAATACCGGCAATTCAGAGAGTTTTCAAGCGGAGTCGATGAAACCGAACGCAGAAATCCTGCCTACATTATTGCTGATAATGACGATGATGTTTTTGAAGTTCTGAGTATCATCAGGGACCGGAAAGAGAATAATCCAAATACAATGATAATGGAAGCAGAGGCTTTACAGGAGCGTTTTCCACCTACAGAGGAGCTTGTGGAAGAAAAACTGGAATATATTGCCACAATACGTAACCTGCTGCAGGATCCGTTTATCGCAGGTCAGGATGATGAGAATCTTGATATTCTGAGACGGGCTTCCCAGACCACTGACGCTCTTGATGAAAATGACATACCGGATTTTCTTAAAAACAGGTTTATGACCCGTGAAGGAGAGATCGGTCGTTTTGTAATTATATATCCTAACGAGGGTTTGTCGGACGGACTGCGTTCAATTGCTTTTAAAAATGAGATATCGGAGGTTACCCTTGCCAGCGGTAAAACATACCATGCCGGGAGTACGTCTATTGTGGCTGCTTCCATGCTTGATTTAATGCGTACTGAAAGTCCCTATATGGTGATAGGTACCTTCCTCATAGTTTTTGTATTTGTTTACCTGTCATTCGGAGATTTCAGATGGTCACTGATTGCCCTCATCCCATTGATAATCGGGCTTTTGTGGCTTTTCGGTATCATGTTGGTCTTCGGGCTCAAATTTAACTTCTATAATCTGGTGGTTTTGCCGGCTATACTCGGTATTGGGTGTGACAACGGAATCCATCTGGCACACCGTTACAGGGCTGAAGGAAATAAAAGCATGTGGGATGTACTTTCCAGTACCGGTCAGCATATTTCGATTGGATCGCTAACCACCATGCTGGGATTTGCCGGATTATTGTTTACAGTTCATCCCGGGCTGCAGTCCATTGGGGTTATGGCCGTTGCGGGAATTGGTATGACACTGGTTTCCGCCCTGATTTTCCTTCCCTCTTTTGTACAGATTCTGGAAGACAAAGATATGCTTCATTAAAAAAGAGGCTGTTCAGAAAAGTGTGTCATTCTGAATTTAGTTCAGAATCCCCAGTCTTTGATGTGGAACGGAGATGCTGAACTAAATTCAGCATGACGCATTAAATAATTGGAATTGTTGACACACTTTTCTGAACAGTCTCTTAAAAATATATTTATAAAAACATCTGAACCTTTAATTCTTCCGTTTGATCACCAAAACCGAAGCTATTGTATTACGTGCTGTGGATTATCAGGAGTCGAGCCTGATAGCAACTCTTTTTACACGAAAGGATGGAAAAATTGCAGTTATAGCAAAGGGAGCCAGGCGGCCAAAAAGCAAGTTTTCAGCTTTTTTAGTACCGGGGCAATACCTGGAAGTAATTTATTACATGAAATCAACCCGTTCGGTTCAAACCCTTTCTGATGCTTCTTACGTCCAAAAGCTGGACCGGCTGCGGGTGGATATGGAAAAGATGGCTCTTGCTGTCTCAACACTCGAAATGGTATCTCAGATTGTTCATGAAAATGAGGTGAATGAACCGGTTTTCCATTTCCTGCAAAATTTTCTTCCATGGCTGAATGAAACGGAAAATATTACCAAAAAAATATTTCCATATGTGCAGATCCGTCTGGCTGGTTTGGTAGGTATCGGGTTACAGCCGGAGTTCCCTGGAGGAACTATTCCTGAAAAAGGTTATATCAATATTGAGACAGGTTCGTTATCAGGAGAACAAGAAGGAGAAGAAGTACTGCCCCTTTCACCTGCACAATTTACCTTTGTATATAAATCATTACATTCTGCAAGTTTATCTATTTTAGAAATTAATTTAACTGCAAGTGAATTAAGTGTGCTTATTGAGCATTTAGATAAATACTTTCGTTATCATATCGAAGGGATGTCCCCTCGAAAATCAGATACTGTTTTTGACCAGCTTTTAAAGGATTAATATGAAATTACGCGATAAACTACTTTCTGGTGTTCTCCTGGTACTCATCGGAGTATTAATAGGTATGATCCTGATGTTTTTCCGGCAGGGTAATTTTTCTTTTGACCGGGCAGAAGTTCGTGTAACGGAAGTTAACAGAAGCGATACGCCTTTCTGGACCAATGAAGATCTTGAAAAAATTGATGACCGTTTTGTATTCAGAAGTGTAGCTAAAACTATTACACCCACAGTAGTGTATATCGAAACAATAGTACCTGCACGAAACAGGGGGCTTGAACCGGACTCTGAAGACGACGAACGTTTCTGGCAGCGTTTTTTACCGCCCCGTGCCAGAACGGTTGGCTCAGGTGTGGTTATTTCTGATGACGGGTATATCCTGACGAATAATCATGTGATAGAAGATGCTGTTAAAGATGGCATAACGGTAACCATGGAGGATAAAAGAGTGTTTGAAGCCAGAATTGTGGGAACGGATCCCAGTACAGACCTGGCAGTCATCAAAGTAGATGCACAAGCATTATCTACTGTGGTAATCGGAAACTCCGATCAAATTGAAGTAGGCGAGTGGGTACTTGCCATTGGAAACCCTTTCCGGTTACGATCTACAGTTACAGCCGGTATAGTCAGTGCTTTGAGCCGGGATGTGCAAATTATTAATGATGAACTTCGCATAGAAAGTTTCATACAGACAGACGCGGCAATTAACCGGGGCAACAGCGGAGGTGCGCTTGTAAATACCAGCGGTGAACTGATCGGGATCAACACAGCCATAGCGTCTCAAAGCGGAAGCTACCAGGGATATGGTTTTGCTGTACCGAGTAACCTGGCGCTGAAGGTGGCAAGAGATCTTATTGAATTTGGCGAAGTGAAACGCGGTATGCTCGGGGTCAGTATTCAATCAGTTGACAGTGAAATGGCCCGGGATGCCGGATTCGAACGTATTGCCGGTGTAATGGTAATGGAAGTAACAGATAACAGCGCAGCACACCGGGGAGGAATCAGGGCCTCAGATATTGTATTGAAAGTAAATGAAGATGTAGTCAATGAATCTAATCAACTACAGGAAAAAGTAGCGATGTACCGCCCGAGTGACCAGATTACCCTTACGATCTGGCGTAACGGGGAAGAGCTTGAAAGAGTTGTGGAACTCGATGAGTTGCAGCGCCCGGAACCTCAGGAGGTAATCTTTGAAGAGGATATGGAAATACCGCCGCGTCCGGAACAGGAATGGGATGAAATTCCTGAAAATGAAGGAGATCATGGTATAGAACAGCAGCGTTTTCAGGATCTTGGATTTACAATACGTGCATTGGCTACACCTGAAGACCCCGAACAGTTCAATTTATATATTTTGAATGTTGAACGTAATTCCGAAGCCTGGAACCGGGGCATAAGAGAAGGGCATGAAATTGTTGAAATCAACAACAGTAGTATTCTCAACCTGTCTGATGCCAAAAAAGAAATTACCGATTCTGTAGAAAACAACCGATCTTTGAATCTGAAAATTCTAACTGAAGATGGAGCCACAGGGTTCTATAAGCTTAATTAATAATTTTTGATGAAATATTTTATCACCGGACAGATCATTGCTGTCTCATTTATGTCCTGTACAACTCCTGAATCAGTAACGGATGGTGAAGATTCACCGGCTTCAGATGCTTCACCGGAATGGTTTGATAACCGGATTGCCTCATCCTCAGATACTACTTCCTTTTATGGATATTCTCTTGCTGCAGCTTCCGACTCTGCCGAAGCTGTAAACATTTCCACTGAAATGGCACTTCAGAATCTCAGGTTTGAAATCGATCGTTTTGCGGAAGGTATCAGGGAAAAAGCGGAAGAAACCACCGGGGCTGCACGCTATCAATCAGGAGAATTTATCTTTTCACTCAGGGATAAAATCCAGTCCCTGGATCTGTCGGATGCGTCCATTACCCGGCACCACAAGTCAAACAGCGAAGGAGTTCACCATCATTTTTCACGGGCAGAGCTGCCGAGAGATGAGGTCAAAGCACTTATTTCCAGTGCAGTAAGTGATAATGCTTTTCTTGAGGAATTGTAATAGCTTTCAGCTGTCAGATAACCGGAACTTGTCCAAAAATTCTCAAAATAGGAGAATCCTGTTAAGGAAATACTGAAGTCTGATAGCTGACAGCTAAAAGCTGCGAAGCAGAAACTGACAGCTTAATTTCCGCCAAACAACCTGCCAATCCGCTGGAATATATTCCCGCCTTTTTTTTCATCTTCTTCTTCAATAACCCGGGCTTCATCACTTTTTTGTCCTCTGAAGAAATCACCAATACGGTCCGTAATTCTATCATCCCTGTAATCCGAACATGCCAGGTTGAAAGAAGTTGAGATCTGATCCGGGTGAAAACTGTCTGCCTGTGGTTCAAGTTCGGGAAATTTCTGAAGATTGTTCAAAAAGTACCCCGCAGCAGGAAGGGCTGTTTGAGAGGCATACCCCATATTTTTAAAGTGTACTCTGGAATTCCAGCCGCCCACCCAGGTGCCAAATACCATATCCGGCGTCATACCTATAAACCATCCGTCAGTAAAATTTTGTGTTGTACCTGTTTTTCCAGCCAGGGCGTGAGTGATACCAAAGCGGGTCCTCAGTGAATGGCCGGTGCCCTCATTCACTGCTTTCGATAAAATGTTAACCATTGCAGCCGCGGTTTCCGGTGAAATGGCATTCGTTTGTTCAGGGTGATTTTCTACACTATTGGCAAATTCTACCCGGTAGGGAAATGGATAGTTTTCTGAATTCTCCAACTCATCTTCAAAATCATAAATCAATTCGCCCCTGTTGTTATAGATTTGTTTGATGAATTTTGGTGAAACCGGATTGCCGCCGTTCAGAAATGTTGTGTAAGCTGTTGTCAGTTCAAGAAGAGTGACACCGGCAGTTCCCAGAGCTATGGAAGGCTCGGGTGGTATAAATGATGTAATGCCCATCTGTCTGGCAGTACTTTGTACATTCCTGATGCTGGTTTCCATAAGTACATCAACAGCTACTGTGTTTACAGATCTTGCTAACGCAGCCTGCAGGGAATAGCGCCCGCCATACTCTTCCCGGCTGTTTTTGGGTGTCCAGTCTTCATATGCTGCATAAGACGAAAGTATATTCCGTTGGTAATCACAAGGTTTTCTTCCGGTTTCGAATGCCGCACTGTACAGAACCGGTTTGAAAGCCGAACCGGACTGGCGCCTTGTTTTTACATGGTCGTACTTAAAATAGTGATGGTCAATCCCGCCAACCCAGGCTAATACATCGCCGGAATTTGGATGTACGGCTAAGAAACCGGCGTTCAGAAGCGAATGGTAGTATCGTAAAGAATCATAAGGTGAAATGTGTTTGGTTTCGGGTTCCTCGTCCCATGTAAATAATGTCGTTTGGACCGGTGTATGTAAAACCTCCTCTATTTCTTCATCAGAATAACCTTCAGCCAGCAGCTGTTTGTAGTGATCACTCCGCTGCCAGTCACGGATAATATCCGGATCATCTTCACCAAAAAAGGGAGATTCAGCTGTTTCTTTGTCCAGCAGATCCTGAAGATGTTTAATCTGAGTTTGAATGGCTTGTTCTGCAGAGCGCTGCACTCGTGAGTCCAGAGTGGTTTCGATCATCAGGCCGTCAGTATAAAGGTTGTACGAATTCCCGTCTCTGGCAGGTTGATTCTTTAAGATTTGCTGCAGTTCCATACGCAGGTGTTCACGGAAATAGGGTGCAAGCCCAGAGCTTGATGAAATGCGGTTATAATCAGTTTCCAGTGGCCTTTCAATAGCTTCCCCGGCTTCTTCGGCTGAAATCATTCCATATTTTACCATCTGCCGAAGTACCAGGTTACGGCGTTGTTCAGATCTTTCGGGATTCCGGTAAGGATTATACCACGAGGTGGCTTTCAGGAGGCCTGCCAGTACAGTGGCTTCGTGCAGGAGCAGGTCGGCCGGAGCCTTATTGAAAAAACGAAGAGAAGCCATTTCAATGCCGTAGGTTTCTTCCCCGAATGAAACACTGTTAATATATAATTCCAGGATTTCATCTTTTGAGTATAGATTTTCCAGCCGCCGCGCAATGATCATTTCGCGGAGTTTGTCGGCGGCCAGATATAAGCGGCTGTTGTTTTGCCGGGGATAAAGGTTTTTTGCGAGTTGCTGGCTCAGAGTACTTCCTCCGCCGGCATCCTGCCCGAGGAAAACAGATTTTAAAAGCACACGTGCCAGAGCCCGGTAATCCACTCCATTATGTTCATAAAACCGGATGTCTTCTACAGCCAGAAGCGCATCAGTAAAACGGGTATTTACTTCTTCAAGGGGGACATGGGTTCTGTTCTGGAAAAAATAAGTACCCATCAATTCTCCGTCTGCGGATAAAACCTGTGACGCTTCCTGGTGCCGGATATCACGAAGTTCCTGGTTGCCGGGAACATGCCCAAAAAAGCCAAACCATACCAGGAATATAAATAAGCAGAATAAAACTGTCGTGATCAGAAAAAAATTGGTTATATATCGGGCCCAGGAGGGGGATTTTGTTTTTTGTCTGTTCATGAACTGTTAGCTATTTGGTCTTTATTCTGGTTGCCTTTTTCTAAAGAAGGCTGATCCTTTACGTAGGTTAAGCTCAGGCTTTACAACACCATTAGACCAGCAATTATATATGTTGTTCCCGGTAGAAATGACGACCTGCAGGAGTATCGCGGAGACTGTTCATAAAAGTGTGCCACGATAATCCAATTTTTGATTAATCGTCATGCTGAATTTAGTTCAGCATCTCCTGTCCACATCACAGACTGGGGATTCTGAACTCCCCAATGGGATGCCTTTGGCAAAATTCAGAATGACACACTTTTCTGAACAGTCTCTATCGCGGGATCCCGATATAAAAAAAGCCCTCTCCATTTCTGAAGAGGGCTTAAAGCAAGTCTTTATCTAAGATTACTTACATGTTTTTAACGATTTCTTCTCCGAATTCAGAGCATTTCAGAAGCGTGGCTCCTTCCATCAGCCGCTCAAAATCGTAGGTTACACGTTTTTTACTGATGGACGCCTCCAGGCCTTTCTCAACCAGGTCGGCAGCTTCGCCCCACCCAAGGTAACGCAGCATCATTACCGCAGACAGTATGAGTGAACCCGGATTTACTTTATCCTGGCCGGTATATTTAGGTGCGGTACCGTGTGTTGCTTCAAATACAGCAATTCCTGTATCATAGTTAATATTTGCACCCGGTGCGATTCCGATCCCACCCACACATGCTGCAAGTGCATCCGAAATATAGTCACCGTTCAGGTTCATGGTGGCGATCACATCATACTCTGCCGGACGTGTTAGGATCTGCTGCAGAAAGGCATCCGCGATTACATCTTTAATAATCATGCCATTTGGCAGTTTGCACCACGGGCCGCCGTCAATCTCCTTTGCATCGAACTCTTCTTTGGCAAGTTCATAGCCCCAGTTTTTGAAGCTTCCTTCAGTGAACTTCATGATATTGCCTTTGTGAACAAGTGTTACACTGTCCCGCTTCTGATCAATAGCATATTTGATGGCGGCACGAACCAGTCGTTTGGTTCCTTCAATAGAAATGGGTTTTATACCAAGTGAGGATGTTTCCGGAAAGCGTATATTTTTTGTACCCAGCTCATTAGTCAGAAAATCTTTCAGTTTCGCATTTTCCGGAGTCCCGGTCTGGTACTCAATCCCCGCGTAAATATCTTCCGTGTTTTCCCGGAAAATCACCATGTCCGTCAGCTCGGGTTGTTTCACCGGGCTTGGAGTTCCCTGGTAATATTTCACCGGACGCACGCATGCATAAAGATCCAGTTTCTGGCGAATTGCAACATTCAGGGAGCGGATTCCGCCTCCTACAGGAGTGGTTAACGGGCCTTTTATTCCAACCAGGTACTCTTCAAAGGCTTTCAGTGTATCCTGCGGAAGCCAGTCATCATTTCCATATACTTCAAGTGCTTTTTCTCCGGCATAAACTTCGAACCAGTTTATTTTTTTTTCGCCGTTGTATGCTTTTTCAACGGCACTGTCCACTACAAACTTCATAGGCGGGGTAATATCAATCCCGATACCGTCTCCTTCGATAAATGGTACAATCGGATCGTTGCCAACTGCCAGAGAACCATCTTTATTTTTTTTGATGATACTTCCTTTGGCAGGTCGTTCTAATTTTTCAAAACTCATTCTTTTTCAGGTGTTTGGTTTCTGTTTTTCTGATGCTTAATAATAATGAAAATATGCCGCAACTTCTTAAAAAAGAGACTCCTTCATTTTCCGGTTTATTGGGTCTGAATGAGAAGGTGACTACATTAATCAAGCTGTTTCTTCAGGAATTTAAACTGCAAATTCCCTATATCAATTGTATCTTCATACCATGATATATGATGACTCGTTTAAATGATAAAGTTAACGGAGTTCTTATGATCAGACCTATGTTCGGGCGCCAAAAGAAGCCCAAAAAATTTGATATGCCTCTCAGGTATTACAATCCTAAAGAAGAGGAAAGGCGAAGAAGACGCATTCGAATACAACCAACTACCCGCCGCCGGGACCGCGGGCAAAATATCCGTGTTTTATTATACGCAGCCGGGCTTGCAGTGGTGATCTATATTATTTCAGTTTTATAAACAGGCAATTCTAATTTTTAAACATAAAAGGCTGTTGAATCAAACCAGTGAAAAGGGGTATTCTATAATCAGGACTCTGCCTCCTGAACTATCTAATAAAATTGCGGCCGGTGAGGTTATCCAGCGGCCGGCTTCCGTTGCAAAAGAGTTGCTCGATAATTCAATTGATGCCGGGGCCGACCAGATAAAGCTGATTGTTCAGCAGGCGGGCCGAACCCTCATCCAGGTCGTGGATAATGGCTGCGGAATGTCTGAAGAAGACGCGCGGCTCTGTTTTGAAGCTCATGCCACTTCAAAAATCCAAACCATAGATGATCTTTACAGGATACGTACGATGGGGTTCAGGGGTGAGGCGATGGCTTCAATAGCTTCTGTTTCACAGGTAGAAATGAAAACCAAACGCGTGGAAGATGATGCCGGCACATTGCTCGATATACGGGGCGGAGAAGAAAAAAGATTTGAACCCACAGCTACTGAAGATGGTACATCCATTGCTGTTAGAAATCTTTTTTATAATGTTCCGGCAAGGCGCCAGTTCCTGAAAACGGACGCCACAGAACTTCGCCACATAATCCGTGCTTTTCAAAATGCGGCTCTTGCCAATACCGGTATTGAATTCGAGATGCATGCCGATGGCGACCCTGTTCATCAGCTCCCAAAACAGACATTGGAGCAAAGAGTTTCTTCAGTTTTCGGCAAGCAATACCGTGCCAGTTTAATCCCTTTTGAAGAGCAGACCAGTTACGTAAAGATACACGGAGTGCTGGCAGACCCCAAACTTTCCAGGAAAAGCAGGGGTGAACAATTTCTGTTTGTTAACGGCAGGCCATTCCAGCACCGGTCACTGAGCTATGTGATTTTGAGTCTGTTTGATGCCTGGACTAAACAAAATGAATACCCGTTTTTTGCCATATTCCTGGAAATAGATCCTGCACAGGTGGATGTGAATGTACATCCGGCAAAAACGGAAGTGAAATTTGATGATGAGCGAAGCATTTCTCAGCTAACCCGCTCCGTTGTTAAAAAAGCCATTAACCAGTATTTCGCGGTACCGGAGGTGGATGGTTCAGGCCATATCGAAAATGATTTTAATCTCTCTTTTGATCAGATTTCCCCGCACTCATCATCCCGCCAAAGAACGGAAAACATACCGGTAGAAATGCCATCGAGAATTAACTTCCGGAATCCATCTATAGACGGAGATGAAAGTGCAGAAAGATTATACGCTGGAGTGGACCAACAGGATGATGGCGAATTAACCAGGAAAAAATCTACAGAAGAGAAAGGCTTCTGGCAGCTTCATAACCGGTATATTCTCACTCAAACCAGAACCGGTTTATGTATCATTGATCAGCATGCCGCGCACAAGCGTATTATTTTTGAAAAAGCACTCAGTGCAACTGAAGAATCTCTCCCCGGAACGCAGCAGCTTTTGTTTGCACAAACCGTGGAACTGGCCGCTTCGGAATTTTCTTTGTTGAAAGAACTCCTTCCGATTATCCAGCGGATGGGATTCAGCATCCAGCTGTTAAGCGGAAATACAGCTATTATTAACGGAGTGCCGGCAGATATCGATATCGGGGACGAACGGCAGGTGCTGCGCGAAATGTTGCAGCAGTACCGTGAACTGAACAAAAAGCCGTCTCTGGATGCACGTAATAAAGTAGCTATTGCCTTTGCATCACGAACAGCTATTCCGGCCGGAAAGCGGCTGAATGGTAAAGAAATGGAGATGATGATAGACCAGCTTTTTGCCTGTGATGAACCTTACCACGACCCCCTGCAAAAACCAACGCTGGTTTATATGCCAATGGATGAGATCAAAAACCGGTTCCGGTAGATATTGAACATGGTATGTCTTTCAAGTATTGAGTAACTACGAAATGGTACGAGACATACCATGTTTCAGATTTGTACCTGTTAAAAATCAGTTGCTTCTCATTTCGCTACTCTTTTACTTCAATACTCTGAATCTTCAACATTAAATTCGCGACGGGTGAATATACTTGCAGTTGAACCATTTTACAGCGGTTCCCATAAAGCTTTTTTAAAAGGGCTGGAGGAGCATTCACGGCACCAGGTTATACCGATAAAACTGAACTACAAGGGATGGAAATGGCGTATGCATGGAGATTCGGTTAAGCTTGCTGAAATGACCAGCCATGTTAAAGAAGAGATTGATTTGCTGCTGGTGAGCAGTATGACCAATCTGCCGGCATTTCTTGCACTGACCAATCCACGTTTTGCCCATACACCTAAAATTATGGTGATGCATGAGAACCAGCTAACACAACCCATGCCGGAAGGCGAGGAACGGGACATAACCTATTGCTATATCAATTATCTGAGCATGCTGTCGGCAGATAAGCTCCTTTTTTCTTCGGAGTTTCATATGAATGACCTGTTGGAAGCCCTGCCGAAATTTCTGAACAATTTTCCGGACGATAAAGATTTTAACACTGTCAAACAGATCCGGGAAAAAAGCATGGTGATGTATCCGGGGCTGAATTTATCGGTTTTTGATAAACATCCTGATACACGTGCAACGAATAAACGTCCGGTTATTGTGTGGAACCAGCGCTGGCAGTTCGACAGGAACCCGGCCATGTTTTTTAAAGTGCTGAACCGTCTGAATGATATTGACCTGGAATTCGATCTGATTTTAGCAGGAGATTCTAAACATGAAAAACCCGAAGAATTTGAAAAGGCATGGAAGCGGTATGGCGATCATATTACTCATTTCGGGTACGTGGAAAATGTTGAAAGTTACAGCAAACTGCTTCATTCCGGCGATATTGTTGTTTCAACAGCCACCTATGAATTCTTTTGTGTAGCCCTTATGGAGGCGATCTATTGCGGATGTCATCCGCTGGTTCCCAATCATCTTCATTACCCGGAACTTATTCCGAAGAGCCTTCATAAACCGCTGCTGCATTCACCGGTTCTTTACGATTCCGAAGATGACCTTTTCCATATCATGAAAGACCTGCTTACCGGAAAAACCAAGCCATTGCCCAAATCATCCCTTCAGAACATCAATAAACATCTTGATTGGAACCGGATGATTTACCGCTACGACAGCCTTTTTGATGAGCTTCAGAAAACGGAGAGTGTCGCTTCTTTTTAGATTTCCGATGACTTAAGAAATTATCTCTTTAGGAATCGGCAGGCTTGAGTCATCGGATGTATAGCTGAGATGCTTCTCCAGGTCATTCTGAGCTCGTCTCAGAATCTCCCTACGTTGGGTGGGGTTAGGAGATGCTGAATCAAGTTCAGCATGACAGTTCTTCTTCACCATCTCTAAAAAGGTGCTTCATCATCATCTCCCGGGCTGTGCGGGGGCGGGGGAAGGGCTGTCCCGGATGACTTTTCTTCCAGATAATCATCGCCACCGGGTGAATTCTGACTGTCATCAACACGGGTCAGTTTTTCGAACCGAGCATATTCTTTTACAAAAAACATTCTTGAAGATCCAACAGGGCCATTCCGCTGCTTTCCGATAATCAGCTCAGCCAGGCCATTTGTAGACTCACCTTCGGCCGTTGTTGTAATTCCGTAATATTCCGGCCGGTAAAGAAAGCAAACCACATCGGCATCCTGCTCAATCGATCCCGATTCACGAAGATCACTCAGCTGCGGCCGCTTATCACCGCCACGCTGTTCAACCTGACGGCTCAGCTGAGACAGGGCGATAACCGGTACATCCAGTTCCTTTGCCAGGGCTTTCAGTCCGCGTGATATGGTTGCAATTTCCTGCTCGCGGTTTCCGATATCGCGGGAATTTGCAGTCATCAGCTGGAGGTAATCCACTACAATCAGCCCAATATCGTGTTCACTTTTCAGCCGGCGGCATTTGGTACGCAGTTCCATTACACTCAAACTGGGGGTATCATCAATAAAAATACGGGCTGTAAAAAGGCGGCTTGCAGCATCAATTAACCGTTTAAAATCTTCATCCTTCAGCCGGCCTGTCCGTGCAGCCTGGGCGTCAATACGCGCTTCCATCGTCAGGAAGCGTTGAACCAGTTGCTGCGATGACATCTCAAGGCTGAAAAGAGCTACATTCGCTTGCAGGTTTTCATCCGGGTGAAGTGCCGCGTTCCTGGCACAGGTAAGGGTAAATGCCGTTTTACCCATTGATGGCCTTGCCGCAATAATAATCAGATCACCCCGCTGCCACCCCGAAGTATAATGATCTACATCCAGTCCGGCTGGTACGCCCGTTACACCGGCCGGCTTCCCCCGGAGATCTTCAAGATAAGCCAGTGTGTCTTTCAGTATATCTCCGATGGCAGTAGCATTGGCACGGGACTTTGTGTTGGCGATATCAAAAATCTTCTGCTCCGCACCATCCAGTACATCGTAGGCATCGGATGTAGAATCATAAGCTGTTTTGATGATCTCATTACAGTTCAGAATCAGGTTCCGTTTAATGGCTTTTTCTGAAATGATCTGCGCATGGTAATCCACATTTGCAGCGGAACTTACGGAGCGTGTTAAATCAGCCAGGTAACCGCTGCCGCCAACTGTATCCAGCAGATTCTTATCCCGGAGTTCATTTTCAACGGTAAGCAGGTCAAGCGGGTTGTCCCGTTCATACAGATCAAAAAGAGTCTCGAAAATATGCTTATTTGCCGGTTTGTAGAAATCACCCGCCCGGAGAAGCTGAAGGGCAATGGTGGCGGCTTCATGTTCAATCAGCATAGCTCCGAGTACTGCTTCTTCAATCTCAACGGCCTGGGGAGGCACGCGCCCGCCGTCATGGGCCGGTGATGACTGATTTTGATTCCGGGGGCCGGAGCCGTTCTTGTTTGGCATAAACCGAATAAATTTGAGAGCTGTTAGAGATGGTCACCCATCGCGAATTCCTCCTGTTTGCCGGGTGATGCCCCGGTACGGAAAACGAGAACCGCAGGAAGATGAAAGTACAAAAAAGTGAGGTTCTTTTTTAGAGGAGCCGGCGGATTTTAAAGAAAATTTTTTAACAGGTACCGCCGGGTAAAAGAAAATTGCATATTTATTTTGTACCGGCCGCGGATTTTACTTCTTCTCTGTTCTTTTTCCCGGCTGATGGAAATTCCACATAAAAAACAGTTCCTTTTCCGGGCTTACTTTCACACCATATACTGCCATTCATTGAAGTAGTTAATTTTTTTGCAATATAGAGGCCGAGTCCTGTGGAGGATTCATTGCCGGTCGGACGGTTTGAAAGCCGGGTAAAACGGCCGAACAGTTTTTTCTGATCTTCAGCAGGGATACCGGGTCCTTCATCATGAATTGAGATCCGGATTTTATCATTCACAATTCCAGTCCGGATATTGACAACAGTATTATGAGGAGAATATTTAACCGCGTTGGAGATCAGGTTATCAAAAACGCGAATCAGGTTATTTGTATTTCCCTCAGTAAATTCATTCTGATGATGATAACGGGTAACCAACTGAATATTTTTTGCGTCTGCGGAATGGCCGAAGTGACGCAGTGACTGTTGTAAAGATTCTTTCACATCAATTCTTTCGGTGATATTCAGATCAACACCTTCATTAATCGATTGAATATTGAGAAGATTATTGATCAGGTTTAACATACGATCTGCCGACATCTGGATCAGGTTTGTGTAATCTTTCAGCAGATCTTTATCTGGATTTTCTTCCATTTCGATAAGTTCAGCTACAGATTTTACAGCAGACAGTGGATTTCGCAAGTCATGAGCGGCAATGCTTAAAAATTCATCTTTCTCCTTATTCAGCTGGGCCAGTTGTTTATTCCGGATTTCAATTTCCTTCCGGCGTTTTTTCAGGAGACGATTATTTTTCTTTCTTTCACGGTTTGTATAAAACAACAGGCTCACAATAACCAGAAGCGAGAACATACCTGCCAGTAAAAATCTTTTCAGCATTACCTGTTGGGCTATTTCGGCTTCCTGAAGCGCATACTCTTTATTCAGTAACTCGATTTCCCGATTTTTCTGGTCAACTTCGAACCGCACCTGCATCTCATTGATTTGATTACTGCGCTGAAGGTTTAGCAGTGTATCACTCAACTCATGGTACATCTGAAAATGGAAATAAGCCTCCTGGTAACTGCCAAGGTCTTCATGGATTTTAGCGATCAGTTCATGAGCATCCTTGATGCGTTCTCTTTGTGTCTCGTTTTGAGCCAGTTCAAGGCTTGCATATGCATATTGCAGAGCTTCATCAAATTCCTGCCTGTCGCGGTAAAGCTCCCCCATAACAAGGTTTGTTACAATCTGGCTGATCTGGTAATTCTTCCGTTCAAAATACTCTTTGGCTTTTTCCATATAGCCCACTGCCTGGTTCAGTTCTCCCTGATTTCGATATGTATTGCCAATATTCAGCGTAGCAATCATGTGCAGCACGCTGTCTGGGGGATCTGTTTCCAGTGAAAGCTTTTCTGCCTGTCTGAAATAGATCATTGCCTCGTCATATATTCCCTGACGACGGTACAGAACACCCAGGTTATTGATTGCAATTGCAGCCTGTTCCTGTTGCCCTAATGCTTCCCTTTTCTGAACGCCGGCCAATAAATATTCAGCAGCTTTATCGTAATTCTCCTCTTCAATATGAACCAGAGCTATATTATTCAACAACCCGGTAATCGCTTCTTCATTATCAAGCTGCTCCTGGATTTCAATTGCCTTTAGAAAATGATCCATGGCATATTCGTATTCTCCAAAGTCCAGGTACTTTATCCCAGCCAGATTATAAGCACCAGCCAAACCTTCCCAATATCCAATCTCTTGTGATAATACCAGGGCTTCTCTTGCGGCATGATAGGAGATACGGGAATTCCGGTTTCTCATTTCATTGCCCAGAGATAACAAACTATCTATTGCTTCACTGGTTCTGGAAATCTCCAGAAATTCTCCTGTTTCTGTATTCAGTATAAAATAATGCTCTTCCTCATTTTCGTTTTGGCCATACAAATTTCGCGGGGAAAAAGTACCGAATCCCCAAAAAGCTACTGCAATGAGTATGAATATTTTTAATAACACGCAGATATTATTTGTGCAGGAACTGAAAGAATATGAAGTTCAAAAAACATTTAAACTCTAAAGCATCATGTAAGATGACTATTGCCTGTAACCCCTTTCCTAACTGTCATATAATAATCTAAACCAAACGTTCGTGCAACC
This sequence comes from Balneolaceae bacterium, assembly GCA_040882525.1. Taxonomy (GTDB): domain Bacteria; phylum Bacteroidota; class Rhodothermia; order Balneolales; family Balneolaceae; genus Rhodohalobacter. The sequence continues at coordinate 89,248 of JBBEBD010000012.1, forward strand.
GGTAAACCTTTAAATGAGTAATCAATAATGAAAATGATCTACCGGGTTTTATGTCTTGAGATGTTTGATAACGCGAAAACGGGAATATGAATTCAAAAGACGATTTTAGTGATGATGCATATCCGGAAAAATAGAAAAGCCTTTGAGATTCATCAGACGGAAATGCAAAGTACGGTGCTGCTTCTTATAAATTAACCGGTTCAAAAAATGCAAAAGTTACATCATTTAATCTCACCCCAAGATGATGTTTTGATATATGGGTAAGCATAGCATCTTCTGGCAGTTGAACTCTTTGCAGAAATTCACCCTCCGTTGAAATAACCAACCACTGCTGAAGTTCACCGGAATGATTTAACTTAAGCCAAAAATTCTGTTGATGATCTATCAGCATATCATCCGCAAGCGCTTTGTATTCCGGCAACAGCTCCTGCATGGCTTTCCAGGATTCTGAATCCATATCCTCTCTTATTTCACGAAGTTCTGTATTACTTACAGGTTCCGGATTAAAATCGACAATAATAGTCTGAAGCGTATCCTCAAGGATATGATCAATCTGAGCAATTTGATTTTTATCTGACCTGAACAGATAAAATTTACCTGATTGTTGATCGTAAGCATGAATATCTGCAGCCGTAAAAGGAACTCTTCTGCCACCAACCGAAGCACCATCCCGAAATGTAATTGCATAAGGACGGGCTGCAAAACTCCTGGTTCCGGTATATGTGTTTTGATCTCTGTCATACAAAACAAGAGAGGCTGTGGGTTCTTTCTCAGGGTCACTCAGGTAATCAAATGACTGAAAAGTCAACAAAAAATACTGATCATTAAGCTCAAAAATTTCAGACATATTTGAAGATTCCCATGACGGAAAAAGTATTTCATTTACATAGTTACCATTTTCATTCAGAAAAATCGTTTTTTTATTTCCCTGGTCATAAACCAATACTCCTCCATGAGCTGATTTTGATATGAAAGTAATATCCTGTACTTCGCCGGGGCCTCTACCACCTGAGGCAGCTACATCCAGTAATTCACCGGAGCTGCCCACTTTAAAAAGCTTGCTTTCGGTTCGGTCGGGAATTAAAACCGAGCCGTCATTTAAAACCACAGTGCCGTACCCAAGATGTGAAAAATAGTACTCTCCGGCTGAATCAAACTGAATTATTTCACCAGGCGTAAAGATCGGAACCTCATTAAGTTCAGAAGTGGTTTCATCAGACTGACATCCCAAAAGATTTAACAGCAGAAATAATGGAAGGAAGATTAAAAATCGCATATGTTAAATAATATGAGTAGTTTATTAATCCCTAATTATAGTTTATCTCTTCTGAAGGTGCAACTAACAATGGATTTTCTGATGACTTTCAAATAATCAAATATCGGATTCCGAATAACTCACATCTGAAATCGACTGATATTCGTCAGACGGTAAAGACAACCGTCAGACGAAAGAGGTGGTTCACGGTTTTCCACCCAGTTCATCATATTTTTCACGAAGCTTTTGAACATCTTCCCAGACAGGCCGTTTCCATTTGGGATGACGCAGCAGAGCCGCGGGATGATAAGTAACGGTTAATTCTGCTCCATGAAATGGGTAATATTTCCCACGCAGGCTCCTGAGTGTGGTATCCCTGTTCAGCAGGGTGATGCCCGATATTTTACCCAGGCATAAAATTAGTTTTGGCTGAATAAGTTCGATTTGCCGGAGGAGATAGGGGAGGCTTCTCTGCCGTTCTTCCGGGTTGGGATTTCGATTACCGGGGGGGCGGTGTTTTAAAATATTGGCAATATATACATCCTCACGGCGAAATTTAACGGCTTCAAGAATTTTGTTCAATAGCTGTCCGGCTGCACCAACAAATGGCTCGCCCTGCCTGTCTTCCTGTTCTCCGGGCGCTTCTCCAATCAGCATTAAGTCAGCATTTTGATTTCCCACACCGAATACCAGATTGGTTCCATCCAGGTCTGTTCTGAGCACATCTGCAGTTTCACACAAAGATCTGAGTTCCTCCAGGGTGCTGCATTGTTTCAGCAAATTCTCAGGATTATAGTTTTTAGTATCTGCAGAGGGAGATTCTGTTTTTATTTTTTCCTGTGAATCTGAAACAGAAGTATCGTTTTTATCACCCGGTGAAAATCCGGCTACTGTAAAATCCCCATAGATTTCCCGTTCGTTTTCGAGAAACCGTATAACATCATCTATAAAATCCAGGTGGTTATCGCTCATTGTTTGGTTGTGAAAATTTCTGGATAAAGATGCGAAAGTGAGGGGAGAGGGACAAGGGGATTTACGGTGGAAATTTTATTATTGGAAGGAAATCTCAAAATGAGTTCCCCTCCGGGGAGGGGACAGGGGTGGGGTTCATCGATCCAATGAAGTGCGCAGTACACACCCCTTGCTCAACCGCTGCCTTGAAGGGATGCCTTTGGCGGACGCGGGTTTATTTTCCCTCCGGTGAAGGGAGTTTCTGTCATTTCCGCGGAAGCTTCTCATCCAGCATTGCGGTGTGATATACAAAAGTTGCCACAATTACCGCAGTTCGTGCAAGATCCTGCTCAACCAGCCGCTCATAATAATCCATATTTGAATGGTGGGTTACGGTTCCGTACTCAATCGGATCCTGGATAAACTGGAAGCCGGGTAGTCCTGCACGATCGAAAGCTATATGATCTGTGGACCCGGTATTGTTATAGGATACGGTACTTGCATTCCAGTCGGAGAAGGGCTGGAGCCAGGTTCTGAACAGGGGCCGCAGGGCTTCATTTTGCTGCAGGTAAATTCCGCGTGCCTGACCCGTGCCGTTGTCAATATTATAGTAGGCAGAAAAGTTGTTGTAATTTTCTTTTTCGATGATCTCACCACTTTCATTCCATGCACCGCCTGCTTCTGCAAATTCATCTGCTACATATTGCATTGAACCATTCAGGCCCTGCTCTTCACCACTCCAGAGGGCTACACGTATGGTTCTGCGGGGTTGTGCATCTATCTCTTTCAGGATGCGAACGGTTTCCATCATGATGGCAGATCCTGATGCATTATCAGTGGCACCGGTTGAGGCGTGCCAGGAGTCGAGATGTGCCCCCAGCATTACAACTTCATCTTTCAGGTCAGGATCGGTTCCGGGGATTTCAGCAATGGTGTTGTAGCCGTAGAGATCATCATCGTGAAAACTGACGTTCAGATCCAGTTCAATAGTTACGGGCTGATCTTTTTCAAGAAGGCGATAAATTCTGCCGTAATGTTCTCTCATCAGGGAAACCTGGGTAACAATTTCAGACTCATCCGCTTCATGGGCTCTCGGAGCATCGCCCCAGGAGGTGCCCGGCTGAACAGGCATGGATGCCGATGAAACGGCTATCTGGCCATACCAGCCGCGGTATCCGTAATCGAGCAATGCAAGCGGCTGCTCTTCCTGCAGGAACTTCATGATTTCGTACCGCAACTGAGCCCGTGCTATTGCTGCGGGATCAGGGATGATCGGCCTGCGCCCCGAAATACGTTCGCCGGCGTTGGCAAGCTGTAAAAGCCGTTCATCACTTGTCCGGGTCGCAATTCCATCCCATTGAGGTTCTGAATCCTGCGGGTAATCCATCATCACAAATTTATTACTTAATGTTCCCCTGTATTTCTCAAGATCTTCCACATTTTCAATCGTCAAAAATACCACTTCTCCTTTTACCGGCTCATCATAACCCGGCGACCATGCTTTTGGATACGCCGTAACCGGAAAATAACTGTAAGGAGTGTTTGCATGCATCGCAAACCGGTTCAGTTCCCATCCCTTTCCAAACGGGCCCCATTGATGCAGTTGGGCATTTTCCAGGCCGAGGTCTTCGAATTGCTTCCGGGTGTATTCATTGGCATTTTTCATCTGGGGAGAATTGGTAAGCCGCGGTCCATATACATCTGTTAACCAGCCGGCAAATTCCATCACACGGGATCGTTCAATTCCTTCTTCAATAATTTTTTCAACAACTTCATGATCTATTGAGGGTGATTCAACCGATTGCCCCATAAGAGCGTAAGGCAGGGTAATAATTAGTGTCAGAGATAATATCAGAGATCGCTTCATTTTTACTGGTTTGGTTTCGGGAATAAATCCGCCGTAATATGGTAAGATTTCAGATCAAATAATATTAATGAGGGAGAAGGAATAAAAACCTTCTGTAAAAAATGTTGCCACGGATTTGTATCGTTAAATGTTTGGAATGAGAGATTGCAATGTATAATAACGTGAATTCTCTAAGGGGCCGTTGGCGTGAAGGTCTTTATAAAAGTCTGCTACTTCGTGCCGCCCCTCACGGGGCTTTTCCGGACTTGATCGCCTCCTCAGGCACCCGGTATGAATACCGGGTCTACATTCGGCCGTCCCTCGCGGCACTGATTGGAGGCTTATATTTATGGAAACTCACTATTCAAAGTACCTACGTCAGGGACAGGGAATCCCGTTGGGAGAGGAGCCTGTCTTTCGTTTTAAGGACGGATGGGTAAGGTAGTGGCCAGGTTATAAACCCGGAACACCACTCCAATCGACTTCAGAACCGGTGAAGTCGATTATTTCCCCTTGCCCAAGGCATCTCTTTGGGGCGAGGGGAGGCGTTTGAAGCTCTTATGCCGAAACCACTTATCAGGGCTCGCCTTCAAGCCTTCTCAGTTGTTCAAAGTAAAGTTCAATCAGCCGCTGATACTGTTCATTGAAGCGGGTAAAATCCGGATCCTGCAGCCTGGTTCTGATTTCCTGTTGCAGCTCTTCAAGGGTGATATCGGGGGGGACAGATCGCTGAATCTCTTCTGTACGGGAACCTTCCCGTTCTTCATCTTCTCCCCGCTGCTGAAGTGCTTCTTCGGCATTAAGCATTCGGGAGAGAATATTCTGCTGGCGCTGAACCATAATGGGATCTGTGACTCCGCCTCTCATATCGTTAATGGAATCTTCCATCTCATCGATGAGGCGCTGCAATTCGCTTAATGTACGATCTCCCTGGTCAAGCCCGCCATTTCTCTGAAGCTGCTGAAGTTGTTTACGTATTTCATTCTGCTGCCTGGAAAGCTGATCCAGCCTTTCTGACTCTTCCCGCGTCAGGCGCTCACCCTGCATATCATTGATCATCTGCTGTAGCTGCTGGTTCAGCTGCTGTTGATCACCCGACATATTCTGAAGCTGTTCAACCATCTGCTGCATGCTCATTCCCCCGGCTCCGCCGCCGCCCTGCTGGTTCATCAGCTGATCAAGCAGAGAGGCAATCATTGAAGAGAGATCATTAATTCCTCCCAGAGACTCACGTGAGGAGACAGACGAAGCATTCTGGTTGCGGGCTGTCATCTGGTCCACAGACCGACTGAGGGTTCTTTCGGTTTCTGCTTTCTTCTGATTGATCTGGTTTGGAACCCCCGGTATTTCTGATGAAATCTGAAAAAGAGTATCACCTACTGCAGTGAACTGGTCGCTGATATTTTTCTGAATTCTTGCAAGTTCTACAAATCCCTGGCTCCGGCTTCTTGTTTGAGATGAAGTTTCAGAAATAAACTCCTGCATTTCAGAAAGTTCAAGCAGTTGAAATAGCGCCCTCTGCAGGGCAAGAATATTAATATTCATCTGCATGCCACTCATCTGTTGAATTGACGTCCGGAATTTTTCTGCTTCCTGTTGCAGCTTTTCGCTGATCTGCTCCTGTTGCTGCTGTATTTCTTCTGTGGGTGCCGGATTTTCTTCGTTATTTTGCTCTGATGCATCCTGTTGTAAATCTTCAACCTGCTGCTTCAGGTTTTCAAGCTCTTGCCCCGCACTTTCTTTTAAATCACGGAGGGTTTTTTCTGAACGTTCAGGAGGATTTTGATCCAGTTGCTCAATTTGGTCGGAAAGCTGATTCATCTCTTCGCGCGTAGTTTCCAGTTCCCGTGTAAGCTGGTCCAGGGGCTGATCTTCATCACCAGACAATCGTTCAGACATATCTTCATACTGGCGTGCAAGTTTATCCAAATCACTGTTCATTTTTAAACGTTTGAAAAGCTCAACAGTACGCTCCAGCCGTTCTTTGTAAAGTTTTTCATTAAAATTTACTTCTTCAAGGGCCTGTTCTATTTCCCGGGGAGACATATTTTCCATAGCATTCTGCAACTGGTCCAGCGCTTCCCGGAGTCCGGGGTCATCCAGCTCTTCCATCAATTGCTGAAGTTCCTGGTAGGCTCTTTTTGTTTCATTGGAAATGGAGCTGTTATTTTCCATTTCAGAGCGAATTTGCTGGAACTGCTCATTCATTTTCTGCACAGCTTCATCAACAGATTGCTGTTTTTCACGGATCTCCTCAAGATTTTGCTCTTCTTCAAATCCACCCTGAGGATTTTGCCTGAGCTGTTCCAGAAACTGCTGAAATTCCTGTTCCATACCTTCGAAGTTATCAGAAATGGTTTCGAGCTCATTATTCAGGTCTCGTTCTTTATGGTCGAGTTCTTCAAAGTATTCGGTAAGTGACGGCACTTTAAGAACAACTGATTGCGATTCGCCCCATTTCCATCCCGATATCTCATCATTATCCCATATCCTGATCCGGAAAGAAACTTCATCACGCGGGCGAAGATCCAGTTCACTTACATCCCATAAAACCGATTCGGTCCGTGCATTTGAGGGAGTTTGCAATGCAACAGATCCCGGAGTTGTTTCACTTACGTAAGCCCGCTGAAGATCCCAGTGAAGCTCTGCTTTGGATAATCCAAAATCATCTGCTGCACGGTATAGTATCTGTAGCTGTTCAGGAGATGTGTCACTAATGGTTCCGGTTGGTTCACGAATCGTTACCGAAGGCCGCTGGTCTTCCTGAACATTCAAAAATACCCGGAATGGATTCCTGTTAGATAAACCATCTTTATCTGACATTCTGAAGGAAATTGTATCTGAAGTATCAGGCGTGAATTGTGTTGAAAAATGATTGTTTAAAGAATCGGCCGGATGAATCTCGTAATCTGTATTTTGCCTGGTGATAATAAGTGAATCGATGGTTTTATTTGTTACTCCTTCAATTACCACGGAAGAACCTTCATACATATTGAGCTCTGAAAACGGGTAGGAAACGTTGTTTTCCGGGAGGCCGGTATAAGCGGGTGGAGTAATTGTTGCTGAAAGCTGATCGAACCGGGGCAGATTCCGAACCTCAACCCGGAAATCATCACTGAAAAAATCATCCATCAGGATGTGATAATGAATATTATTCGTCAGCTCTATTTCTTCAGGTAAAAAAATGCTGTTGCCGGATGTACGCATGGGCCTGATCCGGTAGTTATCCTCAACATCCGTTTTAAAAGCGATATGGACCTCGCCGGGTGCTTCACTTTCAAAACGGATTGCAGGTCTGAAGGCTGAACCATGCTCAATGGTTGTATCCCCCGGGGTAACGGTGAATTCAAAAGGATTAGGCCGTACATAATTTTCCCAGAAATGCAATGTTCTCATACTTTCCGCCGGCTTCGTAATGCCAATCCAACCCGCCAGAAAAACTGAAACCAGTAATAAAATGGATGAATTTCGAAACAGCGAGTAAGCTTTTGAGTCTTCGATGTATTCATCGAGTTTGGATTGTAATTCACCAGGCTCAACAGACTTCAGGTTTTCGCTGAGTGCTGCTTTATAAAACCTTGATTGTTTTTGTTGATCACTCAGGTAGAGATCAATGGCACTTAATGCCCGGTCCATGTTGTACGTCCGGAAAAAATGTTCATAGAATGAAGTGAATGATCCTTTTTGCAGCCGCTGAAATAAGAAGTATGCCAGGGAAAAGGCCCCTGAAATAATCAGCAGAAATGATAAAGATTTTGCCCAGGCCGGCTGGTAATTGGTTATCTCCAGAAGGCTCAAAAATGCCAACCCTGCAACCGTTATACCCAGAAAAAGGTAAAGAGCAGACAGGTTAATTTTTCTGATCTTTCCCGCATGTGATCGTCGAAGCAGAGATACAATTTTTTCTGCTTTATCCAGGTATAAATCTGATTTTGAATCAGGCATTGAGACTTATGTTTAGAAAGTTCTTATAAAAGAATCCCGGCTTACATAACGTGCCGGGCGGCATTTTATGAGATTTCATTTAACGACAGAGATTCACCCATCGAATATTTTCCATTTTCTTTGCTGATGGTAATGACTTCATTCGAAGCATCGTGCTCAAGAAACAGGTACCAGTTCTCGTTTACCGCATTTTCTAAAAACTTTTCTTTTTCTGAAAGGGTTTGAAGCGGCGACATATCATAGCCCATAATCCAGGGCAGGGGAACATGAGCGAAGGTTGGTATCAGGTCGGCCGCATAAACAATGGTTTTCTTACCATCCGTAAACAAAGGAAGCTGCTGTCCTTTGGTATGCCCGTTCATAGTGATGGCAGAAAAACCTTCTTCAAACCGGTGTCCGTCTTTTACAAGATTTAATTTACCACTTTCTTTGACTGGCAGAATATTTTCATCAAAAAAACTGGCGGTTTCCCTTTTATTGGGGTTGAGAGCTGTTTTCCAGTGTTGTTCGTTTACATGATAAACTGCATTGGGAAACACCTCTTTTAAACTTCCATCATCTTTATATGATGTGGTTCCGCCACAGTGATCAAAATGCAGATGCGTAAAGACCATATCCGTAATTTCATCCGGGGTAACTCCACAGGCTTCAAGTGAAGAGTGGAGCTTGCTGTGCTGGTAGTCCAGTGAATATATTTCAGACATTTTATCACTGAATTTGTCGCCACATCCGTTATCAACCAGGTAAATCTTTTCTGTTTTTTTTGATTTTACAAGCAGGCACCTCATGGCCATAGGAATCCTGTTTTTTTCATCAGCGGGTATTGCGCGGCTCCAGAGAGTTTTAGGCACCACACCAAACATGGCCCCGCCATCAAGCATAAACCTGCCTGATTCAACCGGATACAGTTCAAGATTACCCATCTCAAGAGGTTTGATGTTCTTCATATGATCAGCTTAATTTCATTTTCAATTTCATCTGTAATGTAACGTGAGTTCGATATTATCATGGACCCTTTTGGGAGGAATAAAAGTACGATGCTGTCCAAAAAGGTGTCATTCTGAATTTTGCCAAAGGAACCCCCTTGGGGATTTCAGAATCTCCTAACGTTGATTGGGGCAGGAGATGCCGGATCGGGTCCGGCATGACGAACTATTTATAAACATTCTTTTACACACACCTTTTGTATAGCCTCAGCTTCAATATGCCATTTTTTAAATCGAACTCAGGTCTGTAATGTAAATAAAAAAAGCCGGTCTCGTTAAAGAACCGGCTTTTTCAGCGATATCATTTGAATTAAAATGAGGGTACCGGATCTACCCTGAAGAGAGTATCTAACAGGGTAATTCCAATCAAGATGAAGAAAAACATTATGGAAGCAATAAACAGCATGGTGTTAAACCTGCTGTCCCAGTACAGGTTCATAAAGAAAGCAAGTACCAGGGTAGCTTTAACGCAGGCAATGGCAATGGCCATAACCACATTCCATGGTTCCGGAATATTGATCCATGTAACGGCAACAGTAACAAAAGTAAGAAAGAACAGGGATGTAGCAATTATCCACAAAAATTTGGCAGAAGAAATATGATGTCCACTCATAGTCGGTAAATTTTAGTCAATTAAATATAATAGGGGAAAGAGGAAAATCCAGATGATATCCACAAGGTGCCAGTAGAGCCCGGTGATTTCAACAGGTGTATAATATTCGCTGTGAAATATATTCCTCTTTGCCTTTACAACCAGCCATATCATCAGTCCAATCCCGATGATCACGTGAATACCGTGTAGTCCGGTCATCATATAATAGATGCTGAAGAAAATATTGGCTTTTTCATGAGCGATTCCCTCGTATGTATAGTGCCTTCCCGGCAGTATTCCGATCTCAAATTTATGAGCGTATTCGAAATACTTAATGACCATAAACGTACAGGCAAGGCCAATAGTAATATAAAGGTTATAAATGAGGCCTTTAATCTGGTTAAGCTGGGCTGACCGGATAGCCATCGCAACAGTAAGCGAGCTGCCGATCAGCACGATTGTATTCACAGTTCCCCAGAAGGTATCAAGTTCTGTTGAGGCCATAGTATAAAGTTCGGGATACCATGAACGGTAAACGATATAAGCGGCAAACAAGCCTCCAAAAAAAAGAATCTCTGTAACCAGAAATACCCACATCCCCAGTTTGGCAGTCTCAAATTGCTGCTCGCCATCTACAAAATGGTGTTGAACATGTTGCACTTTACGCTCTTCAGCGGTGGTAGTATCAGACATAATGATTAATTACTCTTTTTCTGTGACTGTTTCAGGGACGTTCACCGAACCTTTTGCATGGTCATGGTGGCCGTTATGAGAACCCGCGATACCCAGCTGAAACTCAGACATAGGTTTGTGGTAATCGTAAGGTCCGTTGATAATTACGGGGGTATGCTCAAAATTATGAAGGGTTGGCGGGGATGAAGCCTGCCATTCCATCGCACGGCTTCCCCAGGGATTAGCAGGGGCTTTAGGACCTTTCAACAATGAGTAGAGCAGGTAAGCTGCCATGATGAGAAAAGCGACACCCATTGTATAGGCACCGACTGTAGATAGCTGGTGAAACGGCTGAAACTGATCGATGTAGTTGTGGTATCGTCTTGGCATACCCTGGCTTCCCATTACAAACTGTGGCAGGAATGTCATGTTAAAACCGATAAAAATTAATGCACATGAAATACGCCCCCAGAACTCGCTGTACATTTTACCAAATATTTTGGGCCACCAGTAATGAAGTCCTGCAAGAAAGGCAATAGCCATACCTCCCATCATTACATAGTGGAAGTGGGCTACGATATAATAGGTATCATGAAGATGAATATTCACCGACAGAGTACCGATCATAATTCCGGTAAAACCTCCGATGGTAAACAGAAAAAGAAATGCCAGGGCGTACAGCATAGGAGTTTTCAGATCAATAGAACCCCGGTACATGGTTGCAATCCAGTTAAATATTTTTATACCTGTTGGAATACCTACAAGGAATGTCAGGAACGAGAACACCATATTGGCAAGTGAAGACTGGCCGGATACAAACATGTGGTGCCCCCAAACCAGGAATCCGATCAGGGCAATAGCAAGGGATGAGAGAGCAATGGCCCAGTATCCAAAAATAATTTTTTTGGAGAATGTAGAGATCACTTCGGAAATAATTCCAAAGCCCGGTACAATCATAATGTAAACGGCGGGATGAGAATAAAACCAGAAGAAATGCTGAAACAGAACAGGATCTCCGCCCAGGTTCGGATCAAAAATACCAATACCGAGAGCACGCTCCATTGTTAAAAGAAGAAGGGTGATTGCCAGAACCGGTGTTGCAAGTACCTGGATAATACTTGTTGCATACAGTGCCCACAGGTTCAGCGGAAGCCGGTTCCAGGTAATACCGGGAGCCCGAAGTTTATGGATGGTAACAATAAAGTTCAGGCCGGTTAAAATGGATGAAAAGCCCAGAATAAATAATCCGAAAGTGATCAGCAGTACATTCGTACTGGTTGTTGCACTGTATGGAGTATAAAATGTCCATCCTGTATCAATACCACCTGTAAAGATGGCGTAGAGTACAATGACAGCTCCGGTTACATAAATATAGAAACTGGCAAGGTTCAGCCTCGGGAATGCCACATCCTTTGCACCAAGCTGAAGCGGAAGAACAAAATTACCCAAAGCAGACGGAACGGCAGGTATCAGGAAGAAGAAAATCATGATAGCGCCATGAAGTGTAAATACCTGATTATACACGTTAGAATCCATAAAAGAGCGTGCAGGCGTCAGAAGTTCTGTTCGAAGTAACAGAGCTAAAACACCGCCGACAAAAAAGAAAAAGAGAGCGGAACAGAGAAACATCAGCCCGATTTTCTTATGATCGACTGTTGTCATCCATGCCCAGATACCTTTTTCCTGGTTCATGAAATGTTTTTCAGGGTACTCTTCGGGTTTATACCGCTGTACCTGGATTTTTTTAATATTAGATGCTTCTGTAGTGGCCATTTGCTATTGTAAGGTTTTTAAATACTCGATAATTGCGTCGATTTGCCGGTCATCAAGGGAACCTGCATAAGGAGGCATCACAGGAGGAAATCCCTCAACTATTTTGGTCTGTGGTTCAAGAATACTTTCACGAACATAGTTTTCATCAAAGGTAACGGTACTGCCGTCTTCAAGGGTTCTTTCAGTACCCCATGAACCCTGGAAAGATGGACCCTGCAGTTGGCTGCCATCTGTTGAATGGCATGTTAAACAAGCGTTCCTTTCCACAAGCTGTTCGCCGAGTTCAACCGGTTCCAGATCATCATCGGCAGAACCGGCAGTTTCAAGCCATGTTTCAAAATCTTCTTCTGAGTGCACAAAAGCAGTTGCAATCATCTGTGAATGGGAGGTTCCGCAGTATTCAGTGCAGAAAACAACAGATTCACCGGGTTCCATAGCTTCAAACCAGATCTGGGTATACCGGTTTGGAAGAACGTCCATTTTAGTACGAAATTCAGGGATGTAGAATGAATGAATGACATCGTCTGAACTCATCACCAGCTTCACCGGGCGTTCCGCGGGAACATGTAATTCATTTACACTGACATAGCCCGATTCATAATGAAATTCCCAAAGCCAGCTTTTGCCTACTACCCGGATTTCATAAGCATCATCCGGAGCGGTTTTATAAGTTGTATAATCCGCGAAACCCCAGCCAAAAACGATAATCACAAGAATCAGTGGAATTACCGACCATGTAATTTCAAGTTTATTGTTATGTGATATTACAGGGGTAACATCATTTTCAGACTTACGGCGATACTTCCAGATAAAATAGATGATTGCCAGGGTGATACCGAGCAGGAAAGTAAGGCTTATTACATTTATAAAATGAAACAATGCATCCGTTTCTCCGGCTAATGTACTTTTAGCGGGGGGGAGCATGTATTCACTGAATTTGTTCATTTCTCAGGTTCAATTTGTGGTGATTGTGAAGATCCTCGCTCGCGTCTCCAAAAAACGCTCAGAAATATACCCAGAATAATAGCGGTTGCCAAGCCGCCAAGCTTCATAATATTTATAGCAACTGGTACATAACTTTGTGAAGCAGGATCATATGTAAAACAATTTAAAACAACTTTATCGAGAGTGGAACCGATGGTTCCGTCCGCCGCTTCGTAGAGCGCATTTCTGACATCAAATTCTCTGAAGACAGCTCCATAAAGGTAACGTGTAATCACTCCGTCAGGGCTGATCATCATGATAGAAGCAGGGTGAATATATTCGCCCGTTTTTTCATCATATTTATATGAAAAGCCGACAGCCCCGGTTAATTTTTTTATTTCAGTTTCATTACCTGTCAAAAAATGCCAACCTTCTTCAGCACCGGGCCTGTTCAGATCATCCAGGTATCTTTTTTTAGCGGTTGCAGCCACATCCGGTTCTTCTGCGGGATCAACACTAAATGAAATTATGGTATAATCTTTTCCCGGTGACCATGAAAGTTCCCCGACTACCTGGAATACAGCTTCTGAAACCAGGCTGCACAATACCGGACACTCGTAATAGAGCGGATTCAGCAGTACAGGTTTTCCGCTTTCAATAAGGTCTGCCAGGCTAACAGAATCACCCTCCGAGCTGGCAAACCGAAGATCCATTGGTATGGTGTCTCCGAGTTTTTCATTCACGCCAACTTCATCAAGAATAGCGGGTTTATTCTGATTTAACTGTGCATTTGCCGTATCAAAAAGGAAAATCACTGAAATCCAACATGCGATTGCCAGTGCTATTTTCATGGATGATACCTTTTATTCAAAATCTTCGGCCATTATTGAAATGGCGCTGTCAACCGGTATTCTGTAAATACCTTCTTCAGGATCAATGACCCCGAAGGTTTCAAGGCGGCTTTGAGTATTCTGCTCTAACTGCTGAATATCATAAAACCGGCTTACTTCAGAGCGTTCACGCTCAATACCCGGGAATGTGTAACCGTATAAACCAATAATGGCTACAACAATGACTGTAAGAACAACGGAGCCGAAAGTTATCCAAAAAACCAGTCTTCTGTAATTCAGATGATCATATGTGACCCCATGTTCCACAGATTTGATGAAATAATCGGATGCCTCCAGGGAAACGAATTCCGCTTCTTCCTCAACGCCTGAAACATTAATTTCGCGTACCCAGGATTGAATCTGCTCAACAGAAACATCATGCTTTTGAGCAAGCTGTCTTATAACTTTTTCATCGCCGGATGAAGCCTGCAGCGCGATAGCTGTTTTTTCCTGTTTTGTAAATTTATCAGACATAACAAATGATTTACAGAAGTTTAATGGTGGTATTCCTTATGCAGTGAATCAGCCAGTTGCGGATCGTTAACCGGGATGATGTTATTTTTTTTGAAGGTGGTAAAAAACAGTCCCATAAAAATTCCTCCAAGGCCTAACAGGGTTGTGATATCAAGCCAGCTGATCTCTACACCATGATGGTGAAGAACAGGCATGACAATCCAGTGCAGTTCAATAAAATGCATTACAATTATCAGTACGGAAACAAACAGAAGCATTTTCCGGTTGTGTTTGGTTTCACGGTTTAAGAGCAGCAGGAAGGGGAGGACAAACCTGCAAATCAGCAGAGAATAGGAGATAACTTCCCAGCTTCCTTCAATCCGGTGAAAGTACCAGATGGTTTCTTCAGGAATATTTGCATAATAGATCAGAAGAAACTGGCTGAATGCTATGTAAGCGTAGAAAATTGTGAAACCAAAAAACCAGGCGCCCAGATCGTAAATATGAGCCTGGGTTATGGTGTTCTTGAGAACATCGTTCCGGTGCATCCAGAATACCATCAAAATAAGCACCGGGAAAAGTGCCTGGAAACTCATAGCGAAAAAGTACACCCCGAACATTGTTGAAAACCAGTGGGCGTCAAGGCTCATCAGCCAGTCGAAGCTTGCAAATGCCACGGTAATAGCGAAAATGAGAATTCCCGGAGCACTTACTTTCCGGAGTAAAACCGTTAAGCCCCAGTCGTTTGTCCGGTCCATTTCAACAGACACTTTATGAAGTTTATAACCAAGGTAACCCCAGATCCCAAAGTAGATAAACTGCCGGATCACAAAAAAAACTTCATTCAGATATGCGGTCTTGCCGGCGAGAATAGGATCTGCAGCCACATATTCTGCATCCGTCCAGTGATAAAGATTGTTCATTCCCAGTAATACAGGGATGAACAAAACAGACCAAATCCAGAGGTTGGAAAAAAGGGATTCCGGAATTCTGCGTATCACAGCACCCCAGGATGATTTTGTGATATGATGAATCATCACAAGAATCAATGCCGCCAGAGCAAAGCTGGTAAAGAATGCAAAACTGGTAATGTAAGAGAAGAAAAACTGTTGGGTATCCAGGAAAAAACCAACTCCGCTTGCAATTAAACCAACCGCACCTATCCCATAAAAGGTTTTTGAAATATCCAGCCGGTCTGGAAGTTGAACGGAATCGGTTAATTTCGGACTATTCGTAGCCATATAAATGATCTTTTGACTTTCGGATTAATTTTCCGACTGTGTTTTAATAAATTCAACTAATGATTGTACTTCACTATCTGAAAGGAAGTCGTAAGGAACCATTGCATTCTGAAAACCTTCAACCACTCTGGCACCTGGTTCTGTGATAGATTCCATAAGATACTCTTCATCGGCGGTTGCTGAAGAACCATCATCAAATGTTCGTTCGCTGCCAAATAGCCCCTGAAATGAAGGCCCGACCAGGATACTTCCATCCAAAGAGTGGCAGGCATTGCAGCTATTCTGTATGTAAAGCCGTTCGCCTCTTTCAGCAGTAATTTCTTCATCTCCGCTGACAGCCCTTGATGCCGCGAGAGCTTCTTCACGTTCCTGTTGTTCACGGAAAGCTTCCTGCAGATCGGCTAAATCCACATCAAACTGCTGCATTTCGCTTTCAGGTATATTCTGACTCCGCTGAAGTGCCCGGATGTACGACACAATTGCCCACCGGTCTTCCACCTTAATTTGCGAAGCATATGAAGGCATGGTTCTGATACCGTTCTTAATCGCAGCATAGAATTCACCTACAGGCATATTGCGGCTTTGATCTGTATGAAATGAAGGCGCGGGTACATATCCATAATTTCCTGTCATAATAATTCCCCGACCGTCACCGGCACCGCCATGACAGGGCGTACAGAAAACATCAAACCGTTCCTTACCACGGTTCATAAAAGAGCGGGTTAATTCAAAGGGTATTTCCCCAACATAATTACCACCTTCATCCACACCTTCATATAGAACATGATCCTGGCGCAGGTTACCTCTTGCAATGGTTCCTTCAACAGGCATTCTCATGGAGCGCCCGTCTTCGAAAAAAGGATTTTCTTCCTGGGCATTAAATCTGTTTTGAACATCCATATTCTGGTTCGGATGCACAGGCGGTTTATCAGATACCTGCCCCCGGCAAGATATGATTGCAAAAGAAATCAATAATAAAGCACTGATTCGTGGGATAGCCAATTTCATCTGTTTAAAATAGATTTATTATTAACGGCAGATGTAACATCTGTAAATTTCTTATGGTGTACGGACAGTATAAATGCCTGATGATACCCATTCGATCTTTTGAAATATGATAGTGTTGAATCAGGCATCATAAATTTTTTCAATATGAACGGCACCTGATTTTTTGAAAAGATCCAGAACTTTTTCCGGTTCAAACTGCGGATCATCGGATTCTATACAAACAAAAAAACCATCATCAGTTGCTTTCTTGAAATTATCTGATGAAAACAGCGGATGGTTCAGCCGGGGTAAACCATTCAGAAAAAACATGCCGAATACCGCACCAAATGCTGAAAGAAGTACGGTTAACTCAAATACTACAGGTACCCATGCCGGAAAATTGTATAGTGTTTTGCCACTTATTATAAGGGGATAATCCTGTGTCATCATGAAATAAATCATTGAAAAGGCTCCTATCAGGCCTACCAGGCCATGGGCAATAACGATCCAGCCCAGCTTTGACTTGGGAAGACTCATTACTTTGTCAATACCGTGAATAGGGAAGGGGCTGAAAGTATCAAACTTTTTATAGCCGCTGTTATTAACAAGTTTGGCAGCGTCAACAAGTTCTTTTGGATTTCTGAACTCGGCAAGCACGCCGTATAATTGATTATCTGAAGCTTGTTTACTCATATCATTTGTCCCTGTTATACATTTTCGCGTAAAGGTTCGGGTACCTGGATTTTTTTCGGTTCGTATTCTCCTGTTTCTTCATCATAATTATGCGGATCTGCCTGTGGCAAAATGCCTTTTATTTCTGCAACAGCAACCATCGGCAGAAAACGAAGGAAGAGAAGGAAAAAGGTAAAAAAGAGTCCGAATGTTCCGACATAGGTAGCCACATCCCATATTGTGGGGGAGTAATACCCCCAGGAACCCGGGAGAAAATCAGTAGATAGCGATGATACTGTAATCACGAACCTCTCAAACCACATCCCGATATTTACAACAATTGATATTACAAAGGTGAATGCAACATTTCGCCGGAGTTTTTTGGACCAGAAGAACTGGGGCGAAATCACATTACAGGTAATCATAATCCAGTAGGCCCATGCATATGGCCCGGTAGCGCGAAGAATAAAAATAGCCTTTTCATATTCAACACCACTGTACCAGGCAATGAAAAACTCCATCAGGTAAGCAAAACCGACCATGGTACCAGTTATCATCAGAATGATATTCATCTTTTCGATATGGTCGATGGTCATAATTTCTTCAAGTTTATAAACCTTGCGGCATATAATCATCAGGGAAAGCACCATTGCGAAACCGGAGAAAACAGCACCGGCAACAAAATACGGAGGGAAAATCGTGGTATGCCATCCGGGAATCACTGAGGTGGCAAAATCGAAAGATACAATTGTGTGAACGGAAAGTACCAGGGGTGTGGCAAGCCCCGCTAGAATCATATATGATTTTTCATAATTCCACCAGTGGCGGTTACTTCCGCGCCAGCCCAGGGCAAAAATACCGTAAACCACTTTGCCCACTTTACTTTTAATCCGGTCGCGGATCGTTGCAAGATCGGGAACAAGGCCTACGTACCAGAAAAGAAGAGATACCGTAAAATAGGTAGAAACAGCAAATACATCCCACAGAAGTGGACTGTTGAAATTAGGCCACATAGACATCTGGTTCGGAATAGGGAAAACCCAATAAATCACCCAGATTCGTCCGACGTGAATGGCGGGAAAAATACCCGCACACATTACCGCAAAGATAGTCATCGCCTCGGCAAACCGGTTAATGGCGGTTCGCCAGTTCTGGCGGAAAAGGAACAATATAGCTGAAATCAGTGTACCGGCATGGCCAATACCCACCCACCATACAAAGTTAATAATGGCCCAGCCCCAGCCAACGGGTGTATTAAGGCCCCAGATTCCGGTTCCTTCCCAGATGAGATACCCAATGGAAAAAAGAAGAACAAAAAGAAGAATATTGGCAAAGCCAAAAGCGATATACCAGGCTTTAGGAGTTGGCCGGAGGTTAATATCGGTTACTAAGGCTGTAATGCTTTTAAAATCGTGATTCCCCTTTACAAGAGCGGGCTCGGGAACGTATTCGTACGTTTTACTCATGCTTAAAATAAATTAACAATTTACAGCAGACTGGTTAACCTGAACTTTATCAACTTCTGCTGCCTATTGTGAACTGAATATTTAATATTGTAATTAGTGACCGGGTAAATCCGGAGGCGAAACTAATTCCGGATTACTATTCCGAATTTTCGCCATATAGGATGTTCGCGGACGAACATTCATTTCTTCAAGTAATACATAACTTCGTTCATTTCTTTTATCCTGAGATATGACACTGTCCTGGTCGGTGATATCTCCAAAAGTAATGGCATTTGAAGGACACGCCTGCTGACAGGCTGTTTGCACAGCACCGTCAACGGGTTTCCTGGAGCCGGTAGCAATTTTAGCATTAATTTTGCCTCTGTTAAGCCGCTGTGCACAGTATGTGCATTTTTCAATTACACCCCGGAAACGAACCGTAACATCCGGATTCATAGCCATTTGTATAATTTCAGGGTCATCTCCGGTGGCTACAAACTCCTTGCTGTAATTAAAGAAGTTGAACCGGCGCACTTTAAACGGACAGTTATTCTGGCAATATCTTGTGCCGATACAGCGGTTATACGTCATCTGGTTTACACCGTCTTCACTGTGAGTAGTTGCAGCAACAGGACAGACCTGTTCACAGGGTGCAAGTTCGCAATGCATACAGGGAACCGGCTGATGATACGCACCCGGATTATCTTCATCCCCTTCAAAATAGCGGTCAATTCTGATCCAGTGCATAATTCTCCGCCGGCTTACTTCCCTTTTACCGATAACAGGTATATTATTTTCTGCCTGGCATGCAATGGTACACACACCACAGCCAAAACAGGAATTCAGATCAATAGACATACCCCATTGCGGCTGATCGTCGTAAGAGCCATAGGTTTCTGTAAAAAGAGAAATGGGGCCATGTTCATTTCCTTCCTCACGGGCTTCTTCCATTCCGGGAACTTCATAGCCGTGAACATTTTTATAGGTGGCAAAATCAGGATGTTCTTTATAGCCTTCTAAGCTGGCACTACGAATCATATCGCGGCCTTCCAGGCTGTGATGATCCTGAACACAGGCTATATCATAAGACTGGCCGGTGGTGGAAACTTCTCCGGGCTGATACAACATAGCCGAAGTCGTTCTCAGCGGGTATGTATCAACGCCTACGCCATCTGCAATCCGGCCTATATTTCTGCGCCCGTATCCTGTGGTAAGTGTTATGGAATCGTCAGCATGCCCCGGTAACACCCAGGCGGCTATTTCAATAGTACTGTTTCCGCCTGAAATACGCACGACCGGAACTTCTCTGCTGCTGAAACTTCGTTCAGGATTAATACCCAGAGATTCTGCCGTTTTTGGGCTCATCATAGCCACATTGTCCCATGAAATTTTGGTCATGGGGTCAGGCAGTTCCTGCAGCCAGCCGTTATTTGCAAACCGGCCATCGAAAAGGGTGGAATCGGGTTTAATTGTAATTTCTATTCCTGAAACCGGTTCATAGGAAAGTTCAGGCTGAATGGCAGAATCAAAATCTGCTGCAAGAGAAACATTCACATCTCCGAAGCCGCTGTCGGGTTCAATTCCGTCATGCAAAATTCTTTCCCATTGAGAATCAAAGTCGGAAGGGTAGTAACTTTGCCAGGTTTCCCGGACCAGGTCGTACCCGGTACTTTCTTCACCGGTAATAATTGTATTGATAAACTCTATTTCACTCAGCCCGTCGTACAGTGGCAGAATTTGTGGCTGGATAACCGATCTCTGGCCTGTATATGATAAGCCGTCTCCCCACATTTCGAGAAAATGGGCATGATTTACATGCCAGTCACAGTTTCGCGAAGTTTCATCAAAATAGTCAGACAGGTGAACTTTGGTGCCTGTATTTTCAAGAGCTTCGGCAAAATTTAGATCGGCGGGTGCCGTGAAAACAGGATTTGTACCTATTAATACGACTGTATCAACCGCGCCATTCTGCATTTCCCGGACGGCATCTGAAAACGCCTGGTTTTCGTCCCGGTTCTCGCGGTAAGGCAATTCATGATAAGTAACTGTGTTTCCATTATTGCCAAGAGCAAGGTTAATGGCAGCAACAGCAGCCTGGGCAGCCGGTTTATATTCTTTACCAATGCTAACAACAGAACTTCCTCTGTTGCTGAGCAGATCCTCAGCTAAAGTGTTTACCCATTCATGATCTGAAAATTCATTCTCAATTCCGTTATAGGCTGATAAACCATTTACACTTTCTGAAAGCCTGGAAGCCAGGGCGTATGTAAATCCTTCTATTTCAGAAGTTTTCAGCCGAAGCCTGTGATCGGCGTATGAACCGGTCGCCGTAAAATTGTTTTCAATACTGTAGATTCTCGACATGGTGTCATCAACAGAAGTGACTTTTCTGTTTGCTGAAACCCGGTAAGCATTTTCAACACTATTTTGATGCCTGTGAGGGCTGACAAAATCATCATCAAGTGCTACGATTACATCAGCCTGTCCATAATGATTTACAGTTCTCAGGCGCTGTCCGAAAGCTAATTGTGTACCCTCAACAGCATTATTTTCGGAAAAAGGTTCGTAAGTTACCCATTCTGCATTCGTAAAGGTTCGTAAAGCCTGCTGTTTTAGTCGGTTTTGTGTAGGGGATGAAGTGGCTTCACTGATAAATAAAACTCTCTGATCACGGTTTGAAAAATGTTCAGCCGAAAAAGAGATAAAGTCAGATAATGATACATTTTCTCCATTTCTTTTTGGAGAATGTGATCTGTCAGGATCATACAGGTTTAAAATAGCTCCCTGGTTATAGATATTGGTTCCGCCCCCGCTGGATGGATGCTCGTTATTACCTTCCAGTTTAGTTGGCCGGCCATCATTATTTTCTACAACAAGTCCTGTAACCGTATCCTGAAACGGCATGCTGGTGGCATAAAAAAGCGGAACCCCCTGCACCATATCTTCAGGCTGCCTGGAGTAAGGCATTATTTTCTGAACCGGTTTTCGGCACGATGCAAAACCAGCGAGAGCAATGGAAGCTCCCATCACACGAAGAAAACTTCGTCTTGAAACCTGGTCTGTTAACTCAGTTGCATCTTCAGGAAATTCTCGTTGCACGAACTTTTCATACTCTTTATTCTGAGCCAGTTCGTTAAGACTTTTCCAATACGTTGTTTGTTTCGGTTGATCACTCATTCTTTACAGAATATTTAAATTGTAACTCGTTAATTAACCGCATCAGGCAATTTTAATAATGACAGCTTTGACAGTATGTGGGTGCATTAATATTATGTTTTGCAACCAGATCAAGGCCCACTTCAAGCTGGTTTTCTTCTGTATAACCCATAGTGGTTACTTCTTCAACCGGCCGCACATGTTTTTCGGGCTCGCGGTGGCAGTCCAGGCACCATCCCATACTGAGAGGCTCCGCCTGTTGTACAACTTCCATCCGGTCTATACGTCCGTGGCACGATTCGCAGCCAACTCCTACACTTACGTGTGCGGCATGATTGAAGTAGGCAAAATCAGGAAGCATATGTACCCGCACCCATTCAATCGGCTCGCCTGTTTCCCAGCTATCCCGGATGGGCTCCAGGTTTTCGCTGTCTGTCAGAATTTGATTATGGCAGTTCATACAGGTTTGTGTTGCCGGAATATTGGCATATCTGGATTCCGTAACCTGTGTGTGGCAGTACTGGCAATCCATGCCCAGCTGGCCGGCATGTACCTGGTGGCTGAATGGAACCGGCTGTTCTGGGGCATAACCTACATCTGTAAATTCGGGAGAAAAGAAATACCACACTCCAAAGATTGCTGCATTTAAAAATATAATTACGCCAATAAGAATTCGTTTGGGCGCCTCGTCTGCCCACTTCGGAAAAATCTGAGACATAAAATCAAAAAATATTATCAGTTTTTATACAAATAAAGCCAACACAAAGTCGGCCTGAAGGTACCGAAAATTTTAAATCGTACATACTGTTATGGCACTAATAAGAGTTATTTAAAACAAATCTAAATAGCTCTTCTGGTGTACTGCCAGCAACAGCAAATCAGAACTCTAAGATAGCAGTCAGGTTTTAAAATTGCTGAAAAATTCTGTTTTAAAATTTTTTTCTAAAACTGGTATTCATCTGAAGCAGAATCCGGTGACAGAAATAATTGATGTTTAGGATCTTAGTAAGAAATAATATTCAGGGGAAGCAGAAATAAAATAGTATATCAGGGAAATAACATTTCCGGATTTATGAACCACCAGCAGAAATTTTAAGTAAAAAAATTTCTATTTTTGAGCGCATTCCAAAGATGAACACCAGATTTTTATGAATAAATCTACTGACGAACAAATTACCGTTCAATTTTTAAAAAATCTGAGCGTGTCAAAGGCACTGGGTATGATTTTTCTCATCAGCGGTTTGTCTTTTCTGTTTTTGCTGTGGCTGCTGTACGTGAAGGAAACAGCCGACACCACCGCTGAATGGGTTCTTCAGCTTCCCGCATTAAACGCAGTGCTGAATAGTGTGAGCACTGTATTGATTGTATCAGGTTATATTGCGGTCAGAAAAAGAAAATTCATAACTCATATGAAATTTATGCTGACCGCATTTGTAACTTCATCCCTGTTCCTGGTCAGCTATCTTCTTTATCACAATTTTGTGGGACATACTCCATTTCCCGGTGAGGGTTATATTCGTCCGGTTTATTTTTTCATCCTTATCACACACATCATACTTTCAGCGTTTGTGGTACCGCTGGTGTTAACCAGTTTTTATTTTGCCTATTCTGGCAAATTCAGCATTCACCGGAAAGTTTCCAGGTGGACGTTACCCGTATGGCTGTATGTCTCAGTAACAGGAGTTGTGATTTTCTTTATTCTGAATATGTATGTTTAGTATGACCCGACATAAAGGCAAGAGCTGAGAGCTGTTAATCCAAAAACTGCTCACCGGCTTTGGGTATTTTCACTTCAGTATCGCAGTATTCTTCTGTATAAGATTTAAAATCTTCGGGTTTGCCTGTCAGCACAGGGAAGGTACCATAGTGAATGGGCACCGCAATTTTTGCCCCTATCATTTCACAGCACATAGCAGCCTCCTGCGGGCCCATTGTATAGTAGTCTCCCATAGGTACAGCAATAACATGCGGGTCATAAAGCGCTCCGTAAAGTTCAAGATCACTGAATATATTGGTATCCCCAAGGTGATAGAAGCAAATATCATCTTCAAAAGAAAGAACCAGTCCCCCGGCTTCCCCGGCATATTCACCATTGAATGAGGAGCTGTGATTAGCGCTCACAAGTGTAACGGAAAAATCCTCAAAATGAACAGTTCCTCCTTTATTAAACTCCACACTCTGGTCTTCATTCAGTCCATTTTTCTGGAGCAATCCGGAAAGTTCTACCTGTGCCACTACTTTGCAGTTGTTTTTTGCAGCCAGATCAAGTGTATCCCCAACATGATCTTCGTGGCCGTGAGTTAACAGGATATAGTCGATATCATCAGGCTGACTGAATTCGGCCGGCGTAGCGGAATTTTGTGAAAGGAAAGGATCAATATAAATCACTTTCCCGGATTGAGATTCAATCCGGAATGCGGAGTGGCCGAGCCACCATGCTTTTATGTTAGTATCCATTATTTCGGTTGGTTTGAATTTATAGTGTATTAAAAGTTGAGCTGGAAAAAATCAATCGTCTGCTATCATAAGTCCGGAGCAGGCATATTCGTTGATCCATAACAAGCAGATTGGTGTTATCGTTGACGTACTCCTGAAAGACGTAAATTTGAAGATGACTGAAATGAGGGCCGGGTGGAACGACGATATAGTTAGGTTTATTTATAAGTAATAGTATCCCTTTTCCGGCAATTCGGAGTTGCTGTTCATCTCAAAAATTATAAATTATGCATAAGGTTTAATTGTTAAAAAAAAAGGCAATCAACAGGAGTTTTAATATTCATCAGGTAAAAAAACCGGAACATTTAAACTTTATAAGTTGACCCCAAACATTTGCCCGGTGGGTAATCTGAAGCTTTCAATTACTTAATATATATGACTCAACGAACAAAACTTCATCCCGAAACGCCTCACAAGAAAAAGATTTTTGAACTTACCGATCAACTGATTCGTGGTTCAGTATTAGTTATTCCCACCGACAGCCAGTATGCTCTGGTATGCGATTATCAGAATAAGAAAGGAATCGACAGGATTCGCCAGATCCGGCAGCTTGGAAAGAAAGATCACCTGACGGTAATGTGCCACAGTCTTGAGCATGTCTCCACATTTGCAAATTTATCGGATGACAATTTTAAGCTGATGAAGCGGCTTATTCCCGGACCATACACATTTGTACTGCCTGCAACCCGGGAGGTACCGCGACTGCTAACTCACCCTAAAAAACGAACGGTGGGTATCCGGGTACCTGATTCCAGCATCTGCCTGGATTTAATTAATGAACTGGGACGCCCGGTACTTGCAATTACGGCAAAAATGCCCGGGGTAGAGTATGGACAGCCCGAAGATGGAAACCGTGAAATGTTTTTAAGCCGGTTCGATAAAGTTGTAGATATGGTGGTAGATGACCAGCAGTCGCTGCCGGCTGAAAAAACATCGGTAATTGATTTAACTGGTGACACTCCGGAACTGCTTCGGGAAGGGCTGGGCATGAGCAGGCTCCGTGAAGCACTTGCACTTCAGGGCTTAAATCTGAGGGAAGGAGCAGAGGTTTGAAGGTAGCTATTAACACAGGAGGCGGAGATGCTCCCGGTTTAAATGCGGCTATACGATCGGCCACTCTCTCAGGCATACGCAGGGGGTGGCAGATGGTTGGCATAAAAAACGGATATGGTTCTCTTTACACCAGCGAACCATTTATTCCGATGACACATGAGCGGGTTCGGGGAATCACCATGCAGGGAGGAACCATTTTGGGTACAGCCAACAGGGGGAATCCGTTTGAGATGCCTTATCAGAAAAAAGATGGCAGCTGGGAACTGGAAGATCGTTCTGATGAAGCTGTGGAGGTTTTTCGCCGGCATCATGTTGACGCTCTGATTGCTATTGGCGGTGACGGATCCATGCTGATTGCCAATAAACTTTGCCAAAAAGGAATCAAGGTGGTGGGAGTTCCCAAAACCATTGATAATGATATCTGGGGATGTGATGTTTCTCTTGGTTTTGATACGGCTGTAACCACAGCTACGGAAGCAATCGACAAAATCACCACAACGGCAGAATCTCACCAGCGGATTATGGTGATTGAAGTGATGGGACGTTACGCGGGGTGGATTGCCCTGCATTCTGGTTTGTCTGCTTCGGCTGACGTTATTCTTATACCCGAAATTAAATTTTCCATGCAGCCTGTAGTTGATAAGATTAAGGAAAGGGAGTCAAAAGGAGAAACATATTCCATTGTTGTAGCCGCCGAGGGAGCCACGGAAAAAGGAGGCGAACGCTTTGTGAAAGAAAAAAAAGCGGGTCAGGCGGAACAGCTTGGCGGGCTTGCAGAATATTTGGCTGAAGAGTTGAGTAAACGTACAGGAAAAGAATCCCGCTCACTTGTTCTGGGTCACCTGCAGCGCGGAGGAACACCATCAACTTACGACCGGCTGATATCTCTTCGGTTCGGGGCCGCGGCGATACGGACAGTGGAAGAAAAAGATTTCAATAAAATGATTACCATGCGGCAAAACCAGATACGGTGCATTCCGCTTGCGGATGTTGCCGGAAAAACAAAAAAGGTTCCAACAGGGAATGATACGGTTTTGACTGCACGGGAAATTGGAATTTGTATGGGAGATTAACATGAGCTTTTTGAACGGACTTCGTGGAATGGCAGGTGGCAAACCTGAACTGAATAAACAATGGAAAATTCCTGAAACAACTGCTGAAGTTGATGAGTTATTTGAATCTGGTTCGGGATTAGATATTATTTACAAACACAGCTATAGCTGCGGTACGTGCATTTTTGCAAAAACAAGGGTAGAGACAATCCTTGAAGAATTATCGGGGAAAGCAGTATTTCATTTTGTTGATGTGCATGCGAACAGGCCTGTTTCCAATTATATTGCAGAA
This sequence comes from Balneolaceae bacterium, assembly GCA_040882525.1. Taxonomy (GTDB): domain Bacteria; phylum Bacteroidota; class Rhodothermia; order Balneolales; family Balneolaceae; genus Rhodohalobacter. The sequence goes on from JBBEBD010000012.1 coordinate 115,929, forward strand.
AAAAGCGGAATCAGGCATGAATCTCCACAGCTTATCATTTTGTATAACGGTGGGGTATTCTGGCACGGTTCGCATAACGATGTGCACCCGGAACCGATCAAAAAAGCACTTGTTGAAGTCAGCGGGTAATAATCTGCTTTAGAGGCTGTCTAAGTGTCTATTATAAAGTGTTATGTAGCTACTCCCCTTGCAATATTTCTTCTCTTGTATTAGTTTCATATTTATACCATAACGAAACTTACCGCAATGCCAAGTATTACAGTCAAAAATATACCAGATTCCATCTATCAGAAACTGAAGCAACAAGCCCGGGCTCAACATCGCAGTATGAACAGTGAAATTATTGCCTGTTTGGAGCGGACCGTCGAGCCGAAGCGGGTTTCTCCTGATGAAATTCTTCGGCAAGCCCGAATGATGAGAAAAAAAGTCAGAGGAAGCTTATCTGCCGAAGAGATCCAGGATGCCATTGATCAAGGCAGGCCCTCCCTGCGCTAAACACCAGACCGTTATCAAACCGCAGTGCTCAATTTCAAAAACAGTTCATCTAAAGGTTAAAAACGAATAGAAAGGCAGGTTAAGCCGCCATCCAGTTTTTCGAACTCGGATATATCAACCGCCACAGTTTTATAACCCGCATCTTCCAGGTTTGACCTGGTTACCGGGTACCCGGCGGGAACGATAACAGTGCCATTAATCCACAGGGAATTTGCAGCGGAAGCTTCTTTGGTATCTGCAGTTATTTTATTAAAGGATCTAAATGCCGGATGATCCTGATATTTACTGTTCACCAGCAGAGTATTATTCTCCAGGTAAACGACACCGGTTTTTAAATGCAGCATATCTTTTATAGGAACAGTTGTTGCCGTAATTCCCTGCTGTTGCAATATGGCCGTTAACTGATCGGCACCTGCGTGATTTGTTCGTTCCGAAATACCAATAAAGCAATGAGAACCGGCCAGTAAAACATCGCCGCCTTCGAGTATTCCCGGGGCTTCTATTTTTTTGATTTCATCATAAAAAGGGGGCAGCACATTTTCAAGCCCCTTAATTTCTTCACGTCTTTGCAGAACCCCCGGACGTGTAATCACTGCACATTTCGGCGTGCAAACCACAACATCTTCCACAAATACAGAATCAGGAAAAGAGGAGTTTGCTTCTAGCACAGTAACAGATATACCCTGCTCTACAAGAAGCCGTTGATACTGTTCATGCTGTTGTAATGCCTTTTGATAATCAGCTTTATCTCTTTTGCCCCTGGTAATCCCGTTTATCAGTTCGGGAGATGGGGTTCTGACAAGTGCATTTTTCAACATATATAAATAAATCTGATAGTTAGGTTGCGGAAAAATTATTAGCCACAGCAAAAATTTCTGAATGAAATAGCCGGGAAAATATATACATTGAGAGATCAATTATCAGGTTTATCAGGATAAGAGAGAAATAAGTCTGTTTCTTCAGATTTGTTTTTTTAACAACCTAAATACACTCACCATGACTAAAGAAAAAAGTCCAAACAAGAAAAACAGTAAAAAGCAGCCATCTAAAAATCTAAAAGAGAAACGGGCAGCGAAAAAGGGAAAAAAGGATACGAAGTAAAACCTGTTTCCATAGCCGGACATGATCTTGTGCCCGGCTATTTTTTTGTCTGATAAATTACATACTTATCATTTTCCGCGACTGTTTTTGTCTCCCGGAAAAGTTTCCTGAGATGGGTTTTGTAGTTCAGATGTTTGTTTGCCACACATAAAAAACGTCCCCCTTCTTTCATTACCTTTTTTACCTGTTCAAAAAGGCGGATTGTGATCTCTATGTTATTTTCGTGTCCGAAATGAAAAGGAGGATTGGAGATAACCAGATCAAAAAAATGATTTTCCCCGAGGGATGCCTTTGGCACAATTCTGCCCGGTGAGTCATTAAAATGAAAGTGAATACGGTCTTTATCAAGATTCAGTCTGGATGATTCTATCGCCAGGTAATAATCATCAAGCAGGTGAATTTCAGCATCCGGTTTTCTCAATTGAATATCCCGGGCAATGACTCCGTTACCGGAAGCCAGGTCTAAAATTTTCATATCATGGTCATTGACCTCCGTATGTTCCAGTAGAAACTGCGTTGCATAGTCAACTTTCCCCGCAGAAAATACGCCGGGATATTGCCGGACTTCTTCAGTTAATCCGGTTGTAAATGTGTGGGTAAAAAAACGAACAGCGGAAGATTTTTGAAGAGGCTTTTTCTTTTTGAGGATTAAAAGCCTCGATTTCTTCCACGCAAGGCTTTGGTTCACTTCTTCAAAAAATTCCCCGCCAACTACAGGAATCTGCTTACTAAAATGGCGGGTCATAAAGCCACAGATTGCAATGCCATTCTCAGCGAGGCCCTCAGTAAGCTTGTCCAGGTAAAAATGAAACAGGTCCAGCGACTTTGGAATTTTAATAATTCCAATATCTATCGGGCGGGGCAGTGGAGAAAGGGAGGACAGGAAAAGGGACCGGTTAACATCCAATCCGTTATTTTTTAAATTTCGATTAATTGCTTTTTCCGAACTTTTATAATCCACCACGTTAACAGGGCCGGTATTGTGCAGGGCACAGCTGAGAAAACCAAACCGGTCGTTATAAATGGCAACAGAAGGGGCGGCAACATCCAGTTGCGAAAGATATTTTAACAGATATTCATCGGCTGCATTCCATGCTTTCAGCGACCTGTTTTTACTTTTGGGGTATCGCGATACATCAGGATGAGGATTAATTTCTGTCATGGAAGGAGCTATAGTCAGAGTTCGTTATAAAATAAGGGATCATTCCGTCAGGTACATTTTTTTAAATCAGAGTTTATTTTAGCAGAGCCAAAGAAAAAACATTTCAAAAAGGTTTGCCATTTACTATTCATAAACGACCGTTCAAAGCATCATTCAGCTATACATATAATAGCCGTGTAAATATGAAACCGCTTAGAAACGCGACCGTATTTAAATCTAACCCATAACTAAATGATGACTTCTATGCTTCTAAAAAACATGATTCTTACCTTTTGCCTGTTGGTTTTATTAAGCGTTCCTGCCCTTTCACAGCAGATTTCAACGGATGTAACCAATAACGAAAAACCGCGACACACACTTACCATACATGAAGGAAATTTTTCCTGCTTTCAGAACCTGCAATGTCTCAAAAGAGAAGATCCATTTGAAAATAGTAACCTTGTTCAAATTAATCTAAACAGCCTGACGGACAGATATACTGTTGAAGGTACTTCAAAGACGAATCGATCTTTGCAGTTTATAGCGGAAGCGGTGATCTCATAAAAGCTACCGTCATTCAGCGCAATATTATTCTGCCTAAAACTATCTCCAGGACATTAGCCTCAGCGGAATTTGAAAAGTGGGTTGTCATCGGAAATGAACTGGTAATTGAAAACTTCAATAAAAGCAGCATGCAATACAAAGTAATACTGCAAGATGGAAACGAGGTAAGAGTTGAATATTTTGACAGACTGGGAAATATTCAAAATCGATTTTTATAAATTAAAGAGACCGGTTTTAATAATCACTATAAAAAGGGGTGAAAGCCTGAAATGAGCTTTCACCCTTTTTTATTAGAATAAACCTAAACAACCGGTTCACAAGCTCATGAACCCTTTGAAAAACCGGGATCTTCTTCTCGAGAGCTCAATTTTTTTACCACATGTCATATCTACTCTAAACACAGATTTCTGCAGCAGCTGAATATTTTTTATATGAGATAAATTTATAATCTGTTGCCGGTTGGCTCTGAAAAAATATTGCTCCGGTAAGCGGGCATCCAGATAGGACAGGGTTCTGTAGATCAACAGTTTTTCTTCACCAAAATAAGTTTGAGTATAATTCCCGCACGTTTCAAAGAAACGGACCTCACCAAGTTTAACCAGTTTACAACTCTCACCGTCACTCAGCAAAACTTTATCATTAAGAGTCAACATCTTAAAATCTGTCATCCCGGATTTTTTCAGTTTTTATTTGGTTCCTACGGTCAAACCGGGAAAATTGTTACTCTCAGTCCCTGTTTAAAAAAATAAATTTTGTTCTACCTTAACAGGTTCCATCCAAAGACAGATCAGATCTGACACGCCGTAATATTTAGAAGACTCTCTCAAAATACTTTGCCGGAGGTATTTTTATAGGCTAAGATTAGTAGCCCTTAACACTGCCATTTCCCCTGGGGTCGGCAGCTCCGTACATCGTACCATCCTCATCCAGTAAAATAATATGTGTACGTGCGATATTTCCCACTTCACGGAGTTCATGCCCCATTTCTTTCAGTGTATCTTTGGTATCCGGAGATAGTGTTTTGCCTTCTGTGTAAAGAACATCCGGAAGCCACTGATGGTGAATCCGGGGAGCACTGATTGCCTGCTGGGCATTCATATCAAAAAGTACCGTATTCAGAAAATTTTGCAGTGTGGCGGTAATGATACGCGGGCCTCCCGCACCTCCGCCGATGAACCGGGGCTTTCCATCTTTGGCGGCAATGGTAGGACTCATACTGCTTAGCATACGTTTTCCAGGCTCAATGGCATTAGCTTCGGCGCCAATCAAGCCAAACATATTGGGTTCGCCGGGTTTGGCGGAAAAGTCATCCATTTCATTATTCATGAGAAATCCGGCTCCGCTTACAGTAACGGAACTGCCGAAAGATCCATTTAAGGTTGTATTTACAGCAACTGCATTCCCCCGATGATCCACTACATTAAAATGGGTGGTCTCAAATGATTCAGTGTATTCGTTAAATTCTCCGTGAGAGGTTTCATCACTGGATGTAGCCTCCGCGGGAATATAATTACCCATACGGTCCCTGAGATATCCGGTGCTTGTCAGATCTTCAATCGAAACTTCAGCAAAATCAGGATCACCCAGCCAGTAATTACGGTCGGCAAATGAACGGCGGAATGTCTCTGCAAGCAGGTGGATATAACTTGCAGAATTGAACTCCATACCATGAATATTTCCCTCCTCAGCCATTGTCAAAACCTGCTTCATTACAAACCCGCCGCTGCTGGGAGGCGGCATCATATAAAGGTTATACCCGTTAAAAGTAGCTCTGACAGGATCTCTCCAGGTACTTTCATAGTCGCGAAGATCGCGTAAGGTAATAATGCCGTCAGATCTCTGCATCTCTTCAACAAGTAAACGTGCCGTAACACCCGAATAAAATCCCCTCCTGCCCATTCGTGCGATTCGTTTCAGGGTTTCTGCAAGATCTTCCTGTACAAATAGATCTCCGCGTTCCCATTCACTGCCATCTTCCTTTAAAAATATTTGCCGTGAACCCTCAAACCGACTTAATCTGCCGGATGCACGATTTAAACTGGTCGCCTGGGAATAAGACAATGCATAACCTTCTTCGGCCAGTTGAATTGCCGGCTCCATCACGACTTCCAGAGGCAGGCTGCCGTATCGTTCCAATGCACTGATCATACCATCTACAGTACCGGGTACGCCTGATGCCAGCCCTCCGACACGGCTTTTTTGAGGGATATATTCACCATCTTCATCAAGATACATATCTCTGGTGGCTCTCTGGGGGGCTTTTTCACGAAAATCAAGTGTGGTAATGGTACCATCAGCCAGGTGAAGAACCATAAAACCGCCTCCGCCGATATTTCCCGCACGCGGTAAGGTTACGGCCAGTGTAAATTGAACGGCTACGGCAGCATCCACTGCGTTACCGCCGGTTTGTAAAATTTGAATTCCGGCTTCAGAGGCCAGTTCATCAGCCGATGATACAACTCCGTTAGTGTAAGGTTCGGAGGAGCCAATTTGAGCAGGCGATGCGGAAATGAAGGAAACAGAAAAAAGGAAGGCTAAGAAAAGAGGTAAATAAATTTTCATATGTAAAGAGACTTTTTGAAGAGATTACGCAGGGTAACATCCAGGAGAGACGATTTCAAGGTAGAACAATCAAAGTATCCTTGATGTGATGCTTATCAAAATAAAATATCTGATAGATAAAAAAGTTCCCGATGGCTGAATTATTCGTGCTTTTTACTGAAACAGATCTGGTTTTGAAATGGTCAAACGTTCCTTTTTGTTTTTTCAATTCAGAGAGTTCAATCCAAATAAAAAATCACAGATTATGGAATCTTCAGATCTTGGGTTTGAAAAATATCTTCATGAGGCGCACGATTATTTTAATCATTTAGCCGCTGAGCTTGATCACCCAAACGAAAAAAAACGTGTTGTTATTATCTGGCGGGCCGTAATGCATGTCATCAGAGACCGCATTCATATTGCAGAATCACTGGATTTAATTTCACCGCTTCCAATGGTTTTAAAAGGTCTTTACGTTGAAGGCTGGAAATACCATGAAAGTCCGTTATATGATTTTGAGACACTTGCTCAAATGAAAACACAGGTAAAAGCACTCCAAAACAAATATGGTGAAGCAGAGTTCGACTGGAGTAAACCAACAGAAGAAATCATCTCCATTACATTAAAGTCGCTTGGCCGCTATGTACCTGAAACACAATTGGAACATATTAAAAACATGCTTCCGGATGATGTAAAACAGGTTGTGCATACCTAAAACTGAAATTGTGTTAAGGTGAAAAAAATAATCCCGTTTCAAGGGGGGATAAGAAGGTATGGGTTTGTTCAAAAAATAGAGACAGTATAAAACATGGCATGCTAAAAATAATTTCTTGCGGAACTGTGATTCGAAGCGGAGCGGAGAACCGCGAAGCGAAACTGTTGAACTGTGGAATTGTGGAATTGTATGCAGAACGAGGTAAAAAGCCCTCAACCCCAACGGGATGCCTTTGGCACAGTTCAACGTGAGTCAGCACACTCAACCCCAACGGAATGCCTTTGGCAGTTACACATGAGTCCAGCGAGTACTCAACAATCTCTAAAACCCGGAATTGATTTTCAGAGAGAGTAAGATATAATGAGCATATCATTCATAGAAAGTAATAAAGTCGTAGAAGATTTTTATGACAGGCTGAAAGAAGTTTCAGTGGAAGTGGAGAACGCCCGCGATCTGGATCCGGTAATTGAAAAAATGGGCGATGCTAAAGTTGTGTTGTTAGGAGAGGCGTCTCACGGCACGCACGAATTTTATACCTGGAGATCTGCTATCACACAAAGATTAATCCGGGAAAAAAATTTTAATTTTATAGGTGTTGAAGGAGACTGGCCCGACTGTTATAAGATCAACCGGTTTGTGAAACAGTATGAGAATTCCGGAAAGGAAAGTTTTGATGTGGTGAATACCTTTAAAAGGTGGCCATCCTGGATGTGGGCAAACTGGGAAATCGTGGCTTTAATCGAATGGCTGAAAAAATTTAATGCAGATCTTCCGGACAACAAAAGAGCAGGATTTTATGGGCTTGATGTGTACAGCTTATGGGATTCGCTTGGAGCCATCATTCAATATCTCAAAAAAAATGATCCTGAAGGCCTGGAAAAAGCCAGAGAAGTTTTCAGGTGCTTTGAACCATACTCCGACGGCGAGGGCCAGGCATATGCCCGTGCGCTCAGAATGGTGGATGAGAATTGCCGGGAAGAAGTAGTGAATTTGCTCTCGGAAATCCGGAAGAAGGTTCCTCAGTATAATTCAGATCCTGAAGCCGCTTTAAATACGGGACAAAATGCTGCTGTTGCCGTTAATGCAGAGGAATATTACCGAACCATGATTCTCAGCGGCCCCCGGTCGTGGAATGTGCGTGACAGCCACATGATGGAAACTCTGGAACGGCTTCTGGATTATCATGGGGAAGATGCAAAAGCAGTAATCTGGGCTCACAACACTCATATTGGCGACGCGAGATATACCAATATGCGAAATGAAGATATGGTAAACATCGGCCAGTTAGCGCGGCAGAAATATGGCAGAGAACAGTGCTATCTCTATGGATTCGGAAGCTCTAAAGGAACGGTTGTAGCGGGAGAATCCTGGGGAGCGCCAATGAAAAAAATGTTGCTGCCTGAAGCCCTGAAAGATAGCTGGGAACATCTCCTTTCCAGGATGGGACGCGAAAACCAGGTACTGTTTGTTAATGAACTTGCAGGATATGAACCTTTGAGGGACTTCGTGGGCCACCGGGCAGTCGGAGTGGTTTATGATCCGGAACATGAATCGTATGGAAATTATGTGCCAAGCGTACTTCCGCAAAGATATGACGCTTTTCACTTTATAGACGAAACCATGGCACTGCATCCAATACATATCAAACCGGCAGGCAACAAAATACCAGAAACATATCCCTGGAATGTATGAATGAACGTGTGAAACTGTGATTCGTAGCGAAGCGGAGAACCGCGAAGCGAAATTGTGGAACTGCTTGCATAACTTATAACCAGAGAATAGAAGATAACACAAAGAAGCTATCAGCCGTCAGCTTTTAGCTTTTAGTTCTAACATCTGACGCGCATAAGTTACGTGCAGCCGATAGCTGTATTTATTTTTTTGTGATCAAAAGTTTGGCAGTATAATCATTATCCTCAAGCTCAAAATTATATTTAGGGTAGGGTTTTAGTGAGAGAAGTTGAACTTCATATTCAGAAATACTGGTCTGCTTGGGTTCCAGATAAGTGTTTAAACTAGCTTCTGTATCATTCAGTTGGATAGCAATTTCTGCATTCCCAGCCCAAACACAAGTTACTCCACTTGGACACCTTGAATCTATCAAAATATCATTGAACCGGAGAATAATTCCTTCTTCAGGAATAGTGATTTGTTCACCATACTTCATTTCAATCTCTTCACCAAGCTTTGGCTGAATAGGTGACGTAATATTTTCACAACTGAATGTAACGGATATGATCAGGAGAATTGTTAACCTTTTCATGGCGACCCACCTTTTTGTTGTGATACACGCGCAAACATCAGTATAACTATTAAGTGGATTTAATAAGTAAGCACCTATCTACAACTAACCTTGTGTGAGCAATATCAGGCTGTCTTCCAAAGCGCTTACGGAGTGTTCAGCTTCCGGTGGTATTTCCACCTCATCAAACTTTTTAAGCTGTTCGGTTTTTTTATTCTGGTGATAAATTATCCTGCCCGACATAACCAGGAGCTTGGTGGGATGGTATGCTTTATGATCCTGTAGTTTCATTCCTTTCCTGAAACCAAAAATAAGCACCTTGAAATGATCCCCGGTGTGCAGGGATTTAGCAACAGGTTTATCAGATGTTTTAAGTTGTTCCAGAATTTGATTAATGGTCATAAAAGTTGATGGTTTTTTCTGTCGGAAAAAGATTTTACGCTTGAAGGCTTTAAGAATAAAACCGGGATTGGAATTGAACCGTTCAGCCGGAACTGTGTATCAGGCCCTTGGATGAAATTGTTTATGAACCTGGTGAAGAAGGGACCGATCAACATGAGTATAAATCTCGGTGGTAAGAATAGAGGTATGGCCAAGCATCTCCTGCACGGCCCGCAAATCAGCACCACCTTCCAGAAGATGGGTTGCAAACGAATGCCGGAAAATATGCGGGTAAACATTTTTTTTGATACCCGCTTTCATTGCATACTTATTAACAATATTCCAGACGCTCATCCGGGAAAGTGGTCCGCCCCGCTGATTTAAAAACAGTTTATTTTTGGTTTTTCCCGGTTTGCCAGGATTCAAAAAGCTTTTCCGGGCTGTTTCGATATAATGTTCAATTGCCTGCTGTGCAATATCTCCCACCGGAACCAGCCGCTCTTTTTTTCCTTTGCCGGTTACCCGGATAAACCCGATTTCAAAGAAAAGACGATCCATTTCCAGGTCGGTCAGTTCACTTACCCGCATTCCACTTGCGTATAATGTTTCGAGGATGGCCGCATCCCTTATTCCTGCGGAATCTGTACGGTCGGCTTCATCAATAATCCGCATAACCTCATCTGCATTCAGCACTGACGGAAGTTTTTGAGCTTTCTTTGGCAGTTCTACCAGTTCGGCGGGATTGGCTTTGGCCATATTTTCAACCACCGCAAATTCATGAAAACTCCTGATGCTTGAAATATTACGGGCTATGGTACTGACAGCCAGTTCCATACTTGTTAGCTCTTCTAAAAATTGTTCAATATGGCTGAGGGTAATGCCTCCGATAGCGGTTATCTTTATGTCCTGTGATAGAAAACGGAAATATCGCTCCAGGTCATTTTTGTAAGAATGTGCAGAGTTTTCAGAAAGCCCTTTTTCAAGTTTAATGAACTGAAGGTAGTGTTTTAGTTCAGTTTCAAACGCCGCCATAGATATTAAGAATCCTTGCTTTGTTCTATGGCTCCGGCACCATCTTCATGTAAAGGCTCATTTTTGTGAGATTTTTTCTTTTCTTTTTCATCTTCGGGATATTCAATCCGGCTGTGGTAAACGCCTACCAGAATTGTCAGAAAAGACTCCTTAATATTTTGTATCTGCCGGAATGTAAGCGGACAATTACTTAACTGGCCTTCACTGATATGTTCGTCAGTCAGCCTGGTGATAAGGCTTTCCAGTTTGTTATACGAGGGTTCTTTCATAGCACGTGAAGCCGCTTCAACCGTATCGGCAAGTAACAAAATTCCCTGTTCCGGGGTAAAAGGCACGGGTCCGTCATACCTGAAATCTTCCTCCTGCACTTCCTGTGACTGATCTTCGGCTTTCTGGTAAAAATAGCGAATCAGGGAGGTACCATGATGGGTTCTGATAAAATCAATGACAACTTCTGGAAGATTATTCTTTTTGGCTTTTTTGATCCCGTCGCTCACATGAGCTTTAATGACGAGTGCACTCATCCTTGGTTTCAGTTTATCATGATCATTTTCCCTGCTTTGGTTTTCGATAAAATAGCCCGGTTTTTCCATTTTACCGATATCATGATATAGAGCCCCGACCCTGCAAAGAAGGCCATTGGCTCCGATTGAAGATGCTGCTGATTCAGCAAGATTTGCAACCTGAAGGCTGTGATGAAATGTACCGGGAGCGTGATTCATCAGCTCTTTTAAAAGCGGCAGGTTGGTGTCAGCGAGTTCTAAAAGAGTAAAATCTGTAGTGATTTTAAATACTTTTTCGAACAACAGAATAAGCGGATAGGTAAACAGGATAAAGACTGCGTTAATGGCAACAAACATGCTGTCGTTAAGGAACTTTTCCCAGCCTGAAAAACGTGCAAGGGCAAAGCCGCCGATAACTAAAACATAGGTGGCGAATACAATTCCCGGAGTTGTAAAAAAGAACTGAGAACGTTTTTTAATATCCCGTACAGAAAAAACTCCAAGGCTGCATGCAGTGGTGGTTGCGACCAGGAATTCAAAACTGCTGTCGTGTATAAAGGCGGTTATCATGGCCAGTGTAATGGTAGCCATCAGGCCCACCCGCGAATCAAATATTATTGTTAAAATAATGGGAGCCACTGCGATAGGTACAATATAGCTGTTTACATTTTCAAACTGGTATAGCGCGTTGCTTGCAACAACGATAATTGCCAGTACCAGGAAGACAAGCAGGAACATGGCCGGTTTATCAAATATGGGCCTCCTGTACAGGTATATGTAAAACAGAAAAACAAGGGTAATAGCTATAATGACTATAACTTCTCCGCCATACCTGAACCATCTTTCTACCTCTGTGGCAGATGTGGCACGGGCTTCCGCTAAACTTCTCAGCATATTGGCCTGTTCCACATCCACAATATCTCCGCGGCGGATAATTACCTGGCCCTGGGTAACGGCACCTTTGCTACTCGAAATAGTACTTAGATTCTGCTCCAGAAGTGCTTCAGTATCTCTTTCGTTATAAATCCAGTTGGGTTGTATAATCTGATTAAATACCTGGACGGCGGCATCGGCTATCTGTGGCATGAAATTCCGTGACAACTGAAATCGCGCATATTCCCTTGCCTCATTAAGATCACGGGTGTTTGAAAGTCTTATGGATCGTTCCGTACGCTGACGGAGGTTTCGAACTGTAATTTCATCCGATTCCAGTTCTTCTTTATCCTGATCAATAACGCCATCATTAAGAATTTCCGTTATGAGTGTGTTGAGCTGATTTCTGATCTGAGCTGTAACAGTTCTTCTTTCCGGCTGATTACTAAGCCTGATAGCTGCATAGTTTTCCAGAAGAGCATTCCATAATGTATCATCAAGCTCTACATTAGAAAAACTTCGTTCCTGCTGAAAGCGGATACTGTCGTTAGCGGCAGAAGATCCATTCTCCCGTTTTGACTGCTGCCATTGAAGATAGCTGTCAAATACGGGCTGCATATTACGATAGAGTGAATCAAGACGTGCTTCAATAGTAATGGCTGCATTCGGGTTTACATGAAAAACAGGCGGAGTCTGCTGCCGGATTTCTTCCCGTTCCTCTTCGATCTCAGCCTGGGTTTTTTGCAGTGAAAAAGCAAAAGGGGCCGTCAGATCATCATAACGCCAGGGCTCACCAATGGTATAACTTGCCACCGGCTGAAATGTAGACTGAGGCAGAGTGATAAGTACAAGAAGCAGAAAAGAGACAAAAACAGCTGCACGCAGGTATTTATTCTTCTTCCGGGCTACCTCCTGCCGGTCTTTTTTTTTCTTCTCACCAATGTTGGGTACCCCTTTACGTTTTTTCTGACCCAACCCCAATTTTTCTAGAATTCTCATAGATTATTCTTTATGGAAAATACTTTGGCATTCTAATAACGCAAAGATTATTTAAAAGTATAGCAAGGCTGGTTCACTTTTAAAAAGATTATCTCAAATCAGGCCGATCATTTCCTTAAACTGATTTTCATCAAGGATGTCGATACCCAGCTCACGTGCCTTTTGCAGCTTACTTCCGGCTGAATCTCCGGCAAGCACATAATCCGTGTTTTTACTTATTGATGAAGTGGTGGCCCCCCCGTGCTTTTCAATGAGCTCTGCTGCTTCTTTTCGGGAAAAATCCTGAAGAGTACCTGTAAGAACTATTTTTTTATCCTTAAGCACCGAAGAAATCAATTCTGATTCTTCGGCTTTAAATGTTAAACCGGATTTACGCAGGGAGTCAATGAGTTCCCGGTTCTTATCTATTCTGAAGAATGTATAGACAGATTCAGCAATTTTAGGCCCAATGGCATCTACTTCAACCATCTGTTGTTCCTCCGCCTGCTGAAGAGCATCAATCGATTTAAAGTGAGAAGCCAGATCTTTAGCTACAGTTTTCCCGACAAACCGGATTCCCAGAGCATACATCACCCGGTCGAGAGGCTGTTTTTTACTATCTTCAATAGCGTCAATAAGATTCTGAGCACTCTTTTCGGCCATTCGTTCCAGCGGCAGTAACTGCTGCTTTTCCAGGTGATAAAGGTCGGCATAGGTAGAGATCAGGTTTTCATCAGCCAGCTGATCAATGACTGCTTCACCGAGTCCTTCAATATCCATTGCATCACGTGATGCAAAATGTTTGATCCGTTCACGGACCTGAGGAGGACACTGCAGGTTTACACAACGCCAGGCTACTTCTCCTTCAAATTTTTCCAGTTTTTCACCACAGGCAGGACATTTTTCAGGCATTCTGAAAGGCTCCGGCCGGTTTTCCCGGTCTGGATTTAACACACTCAGTACCTGCGGAATAATTTCTCCTGCTTTTTCAACTACAACAGAATCGCCCGGCCTGATATCTTTTCTGAGAATTTCATCTTCATTATGGAGTGTAGCCCGTTTTACCGTCGTACCGGCCAATAACACCGGTTTCAGTTCTGCCACGGGTGTGATGGTTCCCAGGCGGCCAACCTGCAGGGTAATGGCTTCGATTACCGTTGCAGCCTGTTCTGCCTCGAATTTGTAAGCGATGGCCCACCTGGGGGCTTTGGCTGTTGATCCCAGATCCGTACGAAAGCGTTCCTCATTTACTTTTATGACCACACCGTCTGTTTCATAAGGCAGTCCATGGCGTATCTCATCCCATTCCTCAATAATTTTTAGTACCTCATCAACCGAGCTGCATACTTCAAAAAAATCGCTGACAGGGAACCGCAGTTCTTTCAGAAGTTCCATTTTGGATGCTTGTGTACGTTCAGGGTCATCAGAATCCAGAAGCAGGTCAAATACAAACATTTTAACCGGACGCCGTGCCACTTCACGAGGATCCTGCATCTTAAGGGTGCCGGCAGTTGAATTACGGGGATTTGCAAACGGCTGAAGCCCCTGCTCAATGCGGTATTCGTTCATCCTGATAAAAGCTTCTTTCTCCATATAGGCTTCACCCCTGATTTCGAGAATATCAGGAGCGTCTTCGCTGATGGATAACGGAACTTCCGAAATGGTTTTGATATTCCGGGTAATATCATCGCCTTTAATACCGTCTCCGCGGGTGGCACCAAGAACCAGAACACCATTTTCATACCTCAGGCGTATGGAAGCCCCGTCAAACTTTTGTTCAACGGCATAATGAAAATCAGCATGGCCAAGCCGGTCTCTTACGCGGCGGTCAAAATCGCGAAGTTCCTGTTCATTATAAGTGTTGGAGAGGCTGAGCAGCGGAACAGGATGCACCACGTTTGAAAAATAGGATGAGGGTTTTCCACCCACACGCTGAGTCGGCGAATCATCTGTTTGAAGATTAAATTCCTGTTCGAGGCGATCGAGTTCGGCAAGAGCTTCATCAAATTCCTTGTCACTGATGAAGGGCATGGCTTCTTCATAATATGCCTCATTGGCACGATTTAAAAGATCGCGTAACTCTTCCACGCGTTTTACTGCCTCTGTCATATCCATCCTGTAAAGATCCTAAAACCTGGGCCGGTTGGCAACTGTATCCGGTGGGGAAACATTTTCAGGAAGCTCCAGGGAAACCGGTGTTGCCCATTCAGGATCTTCTTCAAAAAAGCTTCGCGTCAGTTCAATGGAGTTTTCAGCCGGGTTGAAATGATTTTGACGGAAGTTTTCTATGAGATGGCCGTTTAAAAACAGAAGCATTCTGCTGTACTGCCCCCGAACGCGGATGGAGTCTGTAAATTCGAAATGAAAAGCTGTTCCCTGGTTTATCCAGTAGGGATCAATACGAGGCTTTAAATCACTCCAGATCCGAACCGGTTCCAATTTGTCAGCAGCTGCATAAATAGTAAGGTAGAGAACATCATCAAGCTCAGCAGCGGCTTCACTTTCACCGGATGGAGAATCAGAAAGTTCGAGCTGCAAATTCTGGGTTGCATTATTCCCCTGTATTGGTTCTTCAGGTACCGTTTGCTGAGCGGGCTGGGTTTCGGAAGTAAAGAAATCATTCTCGAACAAAATGTAAGCGGCAGCCAGTACCAGTATTACAACAATAATGGCCCCGATTATCCAAATTGGGGTACTTTTTTGATCAACAATCGAAAACCGCCGTCCCATATCTGCCCAGTTAACATTTCGAACGCCGGGATCGGGAGCAGGCTTAAACCCTGATTGTGTTTTTTCCTCTTCCGCCGGTTTTTGGGGTTCTTCAGTGGCTGGCGGGGCAGATGTTTCCGCGGCGGATTTTTCTGATGATGTTTTCGGAACATCTTCATCAGCACCCTTTGAACCGGCAGAAGGTATCTCTTCCTCTTCAGAAGTTATCTGTGGTTCTGCTTCCGCATACAACTCCGGAAAATTTTCCAGGATCAGGTGATTATATTTATCCTTTTCCTGTTGATTAAGTGCTTTAACCAGAATTTCATCATCGAGTTTGAGAGCACGGCCATAACTTCTTACAAAACTCCTGACGTAGGTTTTAATCTCATCAGATTGATTAAAAATTGCTCCATTTTCAATTGCCTGAAGTGTATTGAGAGGAATTTTGGTAGAATTTTGAATATCCTGGAGGGAGTATCCAAGATGGGCACGGACAGAAGCAAGATCTTTACCGAGTGAAGCCATAAGAACTGGATTAGTAAGTTAGTTCGTGAAGGGGAATCTAAATAAATAAAAAGCTTTGCAAAAGCTACATTTAAAATGATAAAAAATTGAATATTCGGAACTGTAAAAACCCTTCACATAGTAAATCAGATAGAAATTTTAATAAATCCGAACATTCCTTGTAAGGAATATATCGTTTCAGGTTCCTAAGAAAAGAAGAAACTATGAAAAAATTACTTCAATCATATATAGATGTGGCATTTCCCTCCACATGTGCCTGTTGCGGTACTTCTCTGAAGAAGACAGATCGCTATATTTGTGTTTGGTGCAGGGATACCCGTTTTGAACCGGCGGATAATGAATCAGCGCTGATTTTGCCTGAATCAGTTCTGTTTCAATATAGCATGTGGCAATTCGACAAAGGAGGTTACCTGCAGGACCTGCTCCATAAATTAAAATATCACTTTCTAAAACAGGTGGGGCAGGACCTGGGCAGAATCATGGGGTCTTCATTTAAGAATACTTCTGCATACAAAAACCTGCTGAGTGAGCAGCCCGAACCTCTTATTATTCCGGTTCCGCTTCATCCGTCAAAAAAACGAAAACGGGGATACAACCAGGCCCGGTCACTGGCACGAGGGCTCAGTATAGCAACCAGGTGGCGTGTAATTCCCCATGGAGATGTAGAAAGAGTACGGAAAACCAAAACACAAACAGGCCTGAACACCCGGCAGCGTTCTCAAAACCTGAAAGGGGCTTTTCATATAAAAAATCCTGAATCCCTGAGCGGGTATTTGCCCGTTATTGTTGATGATGTTTATACCACCGGCGCCACAACTTTTGAACTGGCGCGCGTACTTTTTGCAGAAAGTGGTATGAAAGCCGGAATAATGACCGTGGCAAAAGCATAGCAAAAAGTATCTTTTTTGATGAATAGAGCCTATCTTTAGGACGTATGAAATCTAAGCGTTCTCACTCCGTACATATTTTAGAAACCCCGTACTCTACGGTAACATCAGGTGGACACTGGTTCCACGCCACCAGAGACAAAATTGAAGAGTTTGTGCCGGGCCTGATGAAAAAGTATTCATTCGAAGATCTTGTTACAAAAGCGGTTGCCTGGATTGACAGCTCCGATTCTCTGGCGATGATACTTTATTTTGTTCTTGCTTATACCACAAACGCGTGGACTGCGGCAGGAATAGCTCTTCTGTTTCACGGCGGTTGGTATTTTAATAAAAGTGCTTTTGTGAACACTATCTTTACACCCGTTATCAGGCTTTTTAACAGTGATGCGTTTCAATTGCTTTTAGCTGCTGTTGCTTTGAGTTTTATGGGAATTAACGGGATGTATACAGCACTGGTGATAGGAATTATTTATTTTTTCCTGTTTAAAATCGGTCTTTTGAGAAGGTTATGGGACAAAGCTGATGCAAGGCGAAATGGGAACAGGCTTCCTCTGAACGACCGCGTGCTGAAAATGATTTTGGTTCGCTATTCGATTTACGAAAATATGCCGCCGGTGGAAGTGGAGCGCCTGGACAGGCATGTACGCCAGGCGGTACTTGAATTTAACAAGAAGAAAAAATGAGTGAAACACGACTGTTTATTGTCCGCCATGGAGAAACAGATTTTAATAAAAAAGGGTTATTGCAGGGCAGGGGTATTGATGCTCCGCTGAACAACCGGGGACGAAATCAGGCCCGTTCGCTGGCTGAATACCTTGTGAACTATAAAACAGATGGGCTGGCTGCAAGCAGCTTACAAAGAACCTGGCAAACCGCAGAGCCTTTCCGGCAGCAAACAGACCTGGATCTCATAAAAAATGCTGACCTTGATGAAATGGATTTTGGAAGTTTTGAAGGAGCAGCCCAAAAAGATATTGAAGATGACCTGAATGAAATTCAAAATGCATGGCAACAGGGGGATGTTGCACGTAGAATTCCAGGAGGTGAATCACCCGAAGAGGTTTTTAAAAGGGCCAATGAAAATGTGATGTCTTTAGTAGAATCATTTAAAGGAAATACAGTCGTCTTTATACTGCATGGCCGGCTGATCCGGATTTTACTTTCTCAGTGGCTGGGTTACGGGCTTCAGAATATGCACAAAATTCAACACCAAAACTGTGCTGTAAATCATTTAACGGTTCGCGATAATACATTTAAATCAATATACCTGAATAAAATTTCTCATTTGTGAGGATGGTAATCCGGTGGATGATACTACCGGAAACTGTATAACCTATTTTTAGAAAGGATGAGTGAAAAAGTAAAAACAATGTTTGCCGATATTGCTGATGATTATGACCGGATCAACAGTATTTTATCGTTTGGAGTACATAATGCATGGCGAAAGAAAACGGTGATTGAAAGCGGGGCAAAACCGGGCGACAAGGTGCTGGATTGTGCCACAGGAACCGGAGATCTTGCTATTGAATTCAAGAAAACCGTGGGCCATGAAGGGTCTGTATTGGGTACTGATTTTTGTAAAGAGATGATTGAACATGCTCCCGGAAAAGCAGAAGAGAAGAATCTTGTAGTAGATTTTGAAGTAGCCGATGCCATGAACCTGCCGTATGAGGATAACAGTTTTGATATTGCCAGTATCGCGTTTGGCATC
Organism: Balneolaceae bacterium; assembly: GCA_040882525.1. GTDB lineage: Bacteria > Bacteroidota > Rhodothermia > Balneolales > Balneolaceae > Rhodohalobacter. The sequence continues at coordinate 134,330 of JBBEBD010000012.1, forward strand.
CGGAACGTGGATGATCCGGAGGCTTGTTTAAAAGAAATGGCACGAGTTGTAAAACCTGGCGGAGGGGTAGTGGTACTTGAATTTGGCCAGCCCGGGGGAGTGATCCGCTATCCCTATCAGCTTTACAGCCGGCATATTATGCCTGCGATAGGAGGCTGGATCAGCGGAAATCGAGAAGCATATACATATCTTCCCGAAACCAGTGCAAAATTTCCGGCTGGAGAAACGTTTCTTGAATTGATGGATGAAACCAGCGCATATAGTGCAAGAAAAGCTGTAAAATTAACAGGCGGAATTGCTTACATCTACGTGGGTACCGTTGCAGGGAATTAGTATATTCTTTTCTGATCGCGGATTTTAAAAAATAAAAACCAAACATAATGAAGATCGAAGAAATTAAAAATTATATACCTCACCGCTATCCTTTTCTGTTGGTTGACCGTGTGCTGGAGATTGAAGAAGACAGAATTGTAACCATTAAGAATGTTACGGTAAACGAAGAGTTTTTTAACGGTCATTTTCCGGGCCAGCCCATTATGCCGGGAGTGCTCCAGGTTGAAGCCATGGCACAAAGCGGATGCATAATGATGATGAAAAGCAAAGTGGATGATCCATCTGAAACTCTCATTGTTTTTACAGGTATCAAAAACGCGAAGTTCAGAAAATCTGTCGTGCCCGGTGATCAGCTGAAGATGGAGGTAAAACTGGCCAATCAGCGAAGAAATTTTGTTACCATGGAAGGAAAAGCAACTGTGGATGGTGATGTTGTTTGCGAACTGGAAGCTTCCGCGGCAATCGTACCAAAGGATAAAGCATGAGTACTCAAAGCAGTTCAAAACGGCCTGAAAAAATAACCACACAAACTGTTGTGGAGATGAAGCGCAGTGGTGAAAAAATCAGCATGCTAACAGCGTACGATTTTACAATGGCAGGTATTGTAGATTCAGCCGGTGTGGATGTTATACTTGTGGGAGATTCTGCCAGTAATGTTATGGCAGGTTATGAAACCACCATCCCGATGACAATGGAGCAGATGATTTATCATACATCCTGCGTTGTCAGAGGTGTGAACCGGGCACTGGTAATCGCTGATCTGCCGTTCATGACCTACCAGGTTACCGCCAAAGAAGCACTGATTAATGCGGGGCGCATGATGAAAGAAGCAGGTGCACATGCGGTGAAACTGGAAGGCGGAAAAGCCATTACCGATACGGTGAAGCGTATTGTGGATGCGGGAATACCTGTGATGGGCCATCTGGGATTAACTCCGCAGAGTATTTATAAATTTGGCACCTATAAGGTTCGTGCCAAAGAAGAAGCCGAAGCAAATCAGCTGCTGGAAGACGCGAAAAAACTGGAAGAAGCCGGTGTATTTTCAATCGTACTTGAAAAAATTCCCGCGGGATTAGCCAAAAAAGTAACGAAATCCGTTTCAGTACCCACAATTGGCATTGGCGCAGGAGAAAGTTGTGACGGACAGGTTCTGGTTTTGCATGATATGCTCGGCCTGAATAAAGATTTTTCACCCCGTTTCTTAAGAAGATATGCTGATTTGCATAAATCAATGTCTGATGCTGTGACGCAATATATCGATGATGTAAAAAGCGGAGATTTCCCGAACGAGAATGAAAGGTATAATTAATTATGTGAGTTTGAGAGTCTCCCTTTCCCCAAGGGCATCCCATTAGGGAAAGGGGGACACTTCCTAACTAATTTATATCAAATTCGGCAATTTCTGTTATTTATATCTTCTTTCCTGTAGTATTAAATATTTAATTGTATAAAACCATGTCAAAGCCCCAAAAACCGCTGATTCTAGTCTGTAATGATGATGGTATTTTTTCTCCGGGTATTAAAGCCCTGGCTGAAGTAGCTGATGAATTCGGGGATGTTGAGATTGTTGCACCCGATCGCCAGCAAAGTGCTGTAGGACACGCTATCACTGTTTCAACACCTCTCAGGTCACGCTCTTTTCGAATTGATGACAGGTTTAACGGGCAGGCGGTTACTGGAACCCCGGCCGATTCCATTAAACTTGCTCATAATCAGCTTTTAAACCGGAAACCAGATCTGGTTGTGAGTGGCATCAATCACGGAAGTAATGCGGGAATTAATATACTCTACTCCGGAACCGTCAGTGCAGCAACGGAAGGTACCATACTTGGTTACCCCTCCATCGCTGTTTCCTGTACGGATTTTGAAGAAAAAGCCGATCTGTCCGGATGCCAGGATGCCGCACGAAAAGTAATAGGCTATGTACTGAACCACGGACTGCCGAAAGGGGTTACGCTGAATTTAAATGCACCCTCCGGTCCGTTAAAAGGAATTAAATGGGCACGCCAGGCAAACAGCCGGTACATTGAAGAATTCGAAGGCAGGATAGATCCCAATAACAGGTCGTACTACTGGATGACAGGCAAATTCCAGCTGCTGGATGAAGATAATGACAATGATATTTCTATCCTGGAGCACGGTTATGCATCTCTTACCCCGATTCAATACGATCTCACTGCATATTCACTGCTGAATGACCTGGAGGATATACAACTGTAGTGCGGGATGTATTCACGCGACTTTTCTGATAATGGAAGAGAGAAAAAAAATTCTCTGCGGATGGACGGGAAAGCATCCCGTCCTACAGAGCCAAACTCAGAGATCAAGGCCGACTTTGTCTACTGACTCATTGAATACTATCTACTGTACTAAACCTAAAGCCCTTTTTCTTCAAGATTCCGGATCACATCAAACCAGAACTTCCCGATTTTTTCTTTTCGTTCTTTACCAACCTGGAATTCAATCTGCTCAAGATGGCTGATAGGTGCGGTCCCAAGATGATTTCCCCATTTGGCACTTTCTACCGAAACAAAAGAATCATTAAGCCCCTCGTGCTGGTAAATCAGCTGGTTTTGAAAGCGGTAAATAGGATTAAGCGGTTCATTGGTACCTTTACCGGATGCGGCACTAAATGAAAAATAAAGAATATCCTCCATATCAGGAGTTGCCGGGTTGAACTCTTCTGTAACATATTTGCGTGTTAGCTGTTCAACAGCGCCTACGGAATTACTTTTTTGTCCGGGAAACATATTTTCACCAAACCAGTCGAATAGTTCGCCCAGTTTTTCTCTGACGGTTCCCGGTGCCGTCAGTACAATTTCTGCGAGGCTGGCACCCCTGTGAGGTGTGGCAACAGTTGTCAGTGAAGCAACCGACCCGGCCATATCCATATTTGTTATGGCACATCGCATATCAAGACCGGCCATACTGTGTGCCACTATATTCAGTTTTTTAAACCCGTACTGTTTTTGCAGTTGGTGGATTCGCTCACTCCACTGTTCGGCACGTACAGAGATTGTGGAATAAGGAACAACATTGGGAGCAAAACTGATCACACCGTGACTTCGCAATCTCATGCATGTTTCATGTAAAGGTGCCGGCCTGACCAGATTAATCATTGCTCCATAGCCATGACAAAGCAAAACAGGATGCCTGAGCTGAACAATTTCCGGCTGGGGAAATTCGGTTACAGCAAATTTCTTCATGAACTTCTGAGGCTCAATCCATTTCATCACTTACCTGATCTGGAGGTGAATAAAAATTCTGGTAAACATATTCTATATCGGGATCTGATTTAACAAACAAAGATCTCTGCACAGTATTATTCACAAGTAGGTGGATCGTCATATCACGCCCTGGAAACTCCACACCTGCGATTGTCTGCACATCATATGGCCACATTTCCTGCTGTAAAAAATAATGAAGTGTTGTTTTGGAAAATTCCGGGGCTACACGAATGGTATAAACTCCGCGGGAAAATACAGAATCAACCTGAATAGTGCGCGTGCTGATGTGCTCCGAAGGCAGCTGCAGGTCATCAAAAGTAAGAGTAATAAGAGAATCGATCTGAGATTGGGAGGTTAAACGTAGAGGAGTAACCGGTTCTACCTTCCATAACAGAAGGGTTGTGGTAATACAGGATAACAACAGCAGGATAGTGACCCAGCTTTTTTGCCGTTCATTCTGAAAATTAATGTTGCCGCTTTCAGCCACTTCTTAAAATTGTATTGAACTTTTGTACAAACCATCCACGGCTTGTACTTTCCCGGTAGATTTTTTGCAGGTTTGATTTTATCATCATTGTAAATTCATCCGGCAGGATTTATGAACGGGATATCAGCACCCGGGGATTTATAGCTTCCACAGAACCGGTTTGTACCTGACTCAAACAATGTAAGAATAGATTTACTCTGATGGCATACATCTTTAAGAAGATTGAGAAAAAAAAAGAGATTGATCTCTTTCACCGGCTTCCATTTTCCATATATGAAGATAACCCTTACTGGATTCCTCCTTTCAGGTTTGAAATTGAAAATGTTTTTGATCCCCGGAAAAATCCTTTTTTTGAAAAAGGAGAATGCGAGCGCTACATAATGTATGACGGAGACAGACCGGTTGCCCGGTTTGCCGTGATGAATCATCGTGAAAAGGATGCTGTGTACAACCCTAAAATGGGAGGGATGGGATTTCTTGAGATGATAAATGATCAGGCTGTAGCGGATGGTGTTATTGATTTCGCGAAACAATGGCACCGGCAACGTGGATATAAAGCGTTTCGCGGTCCGGTTAATTTTGGAGAAAATGAAAATTTCTGGGGATTACTGGTAGAAAATTTTGAGGAACCACCCATTTATGGAATGTTTTATCATGCACCCTATTACAAAGAGCTCATTGAAAATACCGACGCCGAAAAACTGGATGACCACTGGAGTTACAAACGAAATTTTGATACGCAGCTGCCGGAACGTCTTATTCGTATCACAAAAAGGATTGAGAGCAGGCCGGATGTAACCCTGCGCCCGATTGATCTGAACAACCTGGAGGCGGATGCTGAAGCCATCCGCACAATTTATAATGAAGCATGGAGCAGTCAGGATATACAGGAAAGAGAGCATGAATTTACAGAACTCACCAGGGAAACAGTGAACACGATGGTAGCCCGGCTGAAAAAAATTATGATCCCCGAAAGTGTGATTTTGGCGTTTGTGAATGGTGAACCGGCATCTTTTGTGGTTTCTATTCCCGACCTGAACGAAATTTCAGCTCGAACCGGAGGGCTGCTGCGGTGGTGGCATATTCCAGGGCTGCTGAGATTTAAAAAAAAGGCAAAACACCTGAGAACGATTGTGTATGGAACTTTGCCTAAATACCGGAAAATGGGACTGGAAGCATTGACCTTTGTCCGTGGTATTCAAATAACAAAAAAAGCCGCTCCCACTCTCGAATACCTGGAAGGCGGATGGGTGAGCGAAAAAAACTGGCTGATGCAGCGCAGCCTGGAAGCCCTGGGGTGCCACCATCATAAAACACACCGTACGTATCGTTGGGAAATTTAACTTCAAGTTCGCATGTTTCACTCAAAAACATAAACTTTACCGGCATCTGTACCTTCTTCATCATCACCCGGAGTGCCAATCAAGATAAATTTACCCGAAACAGCTACACTTTGTCCAAAGAGGTCACCATGATCGACTTCATTAGTTGTCAATTCAGTGATATCTCCCCAATTGTTTCCCAGTTTTTTTACATAAAAAGATGTAGGTAAATTTGATGTAAGAGTTGGGGGCGCGGGTACTCCAATAGCAATTAATCTTCTGTCTATGGCAACACTTTCACCAAACCGGTCATCCTCCTTCCCATCGGGATTTGTTATTTTTCTGATTTGATTCCAGCTGTTCTGTTTCTTCTCAAAGATATATGCAGCACCTGCATTGGGGGCGATCTCATTATCCAGAGGGTTTCCAATTACCGCGGTTCTTCCTGAAAGAGAAACACTGGTGCCAAAACCATTGGCAACAAGATCATCCGGCCTCAAAATGGCTGTCTCATGCCAGTTTCTTCCTCGCCTTTCAAATATATAAGCCTTGCTGGGGAGATCTGAACTTGCAAGAAGGGTTTGTCCCGACAAAGAAACATCAGATCCGAAGGAATCTGCAATAGATCCGTCGGATGCGGAAACAACATCCGACAGCTCCCAGGATTTGGACTTGCGTTCATAAATATGAACTGTTCCTACATCTCTGAAATCAGGATCACCAATGGCTAAAAATCTCCCATCGACAGCCAGGCTGGATCCGAAATTATCACGCGGATCTTCATCTTCGGGTTCGATTGTCGCTGCCAGCGACCATGAATTATTTTTCTCTTCGAAAACATACACCAGATTAGCGGAAAAATCAGAAACGGCTATTACATTTTTTGAAATAGCCACTTCAATACCGAAAGAGCCAAAATTTTCATCATCATCCGGAACCAATGTGTCTTCGTACTGCCACAGGTCTCCATGTTTTCTAAAAATATAGGCGGCTCCGGCCGGAAAATCATCATGGTTTTTTACACCTGGAGCCCCAACCACATCAACATTTTTTTCAACAGCTATACTGCTGCTAAACCTGTCGCTCTCTCCAGTATCAGGTGCAACCAGAATCTGGTTTAAATCTCCGGAAAAGTTAATATGCCCGTCATCTGCTTCTATTCCTACAGAGTCGTGGTTCATGTCCGATGTAACGGTGTCATCGGAGCAGCTGATAAGAAAAATGGGAATTGTGATCAATACCGGAATGATAGCAATTCTAAAAGAAAGCAAAACGTTACCCTCTTAATTATTATTCAAAGCTTTAATTGCTTTGAACATACTATGACGTTTTATAGAAAAGGTGGTAGATACAGTGGAACAGATGTAAAGAGATGGAGCTAATCTTTGTAGGTAAATTTAATGGGCAGATTCCCGGCTGTATTTCCCGCGGTAATCCTGGGGTGTAAGCCCGGTGATGCGTTTAAAAACATTCCGAAAGGTTTTTGCATCATTATAGCCCACATCATACATCAGAGCGCTGATGCTCTCAGAATTTCTTTCGAGCGCTTTTTTTGCAGCTTCAACCTTAACACGCTGCAGGTATTCAAGCGGCGTATTCTGAGTGGCTTTTTTGAACCTGCGGATAAAATTTCTCTTGCTCATATGCGTCTGATCAGCAATTTGTTCGACAGAAATCTGGTTATGGTAGTTTTGTTCGATATAGGATTGTGCTTTCAGAATTTCCTTATCATCATGTTCCCGCTGGCCCCGGAATACTGCGAAATGTGCCTGGCTGACACGGTCCATATCAATTGAAAATATTTTACTGACTTGTATAGCCGTTTCTCTTCCACAGAATTTCTCAATCAGGTACAGAATAATATGAATGGATGAAAAAGCTCCTCCGCTTGTATAAATACCATCCTGGTCTGTGATAATTACGTCGGGAAGCATTTTTATATCGGGATATCTTTTTTGCATGTCGTCGATAGCCCTCCAGTGAGATGTACAGGGTTTTCCCTGCAGCAGACCGGCTTCAGCCAAAAAGTAGCTTCCCCGGCACAAACTGGCTACTTCGGCTCCCTTTTGATGCATGTGTCTGATCCAGCTGACCAGTTCCCTGTTTTTTTCCAGTGCCAGGTCCGGATTACCCATAAAAGAAGGTACTATAATCAGGTCAGTTCCTGAAATTTCATCAAGGGTTTTGTGGCACATAAATTGCGCTGGTAACTGAACCTGTATATTTTTGAGTTTTTCACTGACCAGTTCCACCTCAAAAGGTAGCGGCTGTTTCATATCCTTAAAACATTCATTGGTTCCCGTCAGGATATCTAAAGTACCGGAAACGGAGGTTAATACTATATCCTCAAAAATAAGGAGGGATACCTTTTTAGGTTTTCTGTCAGTCGCTTTTGCTGCAATCATACTATTTTACGCACTTTTTATTTAAATGTAATAATTTTATTTGTCACAAATACCCCCGAAGGTTGGCATTTATGCGCTTTGTGGATTCCGTTCTGCTTTACGAGATTGCAAAAGAGATAAAAAGATTAAATGGAAATTATGCAAAAGCTGCTAATTACTCAGTTCGACCTGCATCACAGATTATATAATAATGTGCTTTCAGGATTTACAGACCGGGAGACTAACCAAAGACTGGAAGGTTACGGGCAGATGAATCATGTGAAGTATCTGGCAGGACATCTGCTGAATTCGCAATATGGCCTGGGGATGCTTGCAGGAATAAATCCAAAAGTAAAATGGAATGAACTGTTTGCTGTAATGGGAAAGTCTGAGGCAAGGGATCAATATAATTATCCGGATATAGAAGAGGTTAAAACTGAATGGAATCAAATGCATGACGGAATGCGTGAGGGATTAGCAAAGCTGACTGATGAAAGCCTGAACAAAAAACCTCCTGCACCTTTTGATCAGGTAGCGGATACAGCCGGTAATCTCTGGGCGTTTATTAATCATCACCAGGCGTACCATATAGGCCAGATCGCAATTTTAAGAAGAGGGTTTGGCAAAGAACCCATGAGTTATCAGTGAACAGTAAAAAATGCTGATTGATAATTATAAATAAGTAAACTGAAAGTATTATGAAAAAAGAAATAGCATTACCGGAAATTGTAACACGCAATGAGTGGATAGCCGAACGGAAGGCTCTTCTTGAGGAAGAGAAAAAATCAACCCGGCTTCTGGATGAAGTGAGGGCCAGGCGGCGAAGGCTGCCAATGGTAAAGGTAGAAAAAGAGTATAAGTTTGAAGGTCCGGAGGGCTCCTGTAGATTCATCGACCTGTTTGAAGGCAGGCGCCAGTTATATGTTCATCATTTTATGTGGTTTGAAGAACCAGACAAATTTTGCGGGGGTTGTTCGCTTGAGGCAGACCAAAACTATAATGAATACTTTTTTAATGAGCTAAAAAGAAGGAATGTTGCTCTTGTTGCCATAGCAAGGGCACCACTTGAAAGAATTGAAGAGGAGAAAACGAAAAAAGGCTGGAATTTTCCCTTCTTGTCTTCCCGCGGGAGTGATTTTAATTATGATTTTCAGGCAACTGTAGACAGCAGCCGGAACAGTGAATATAATTATGATGAAGCAGAAAATATTCATTGGCTGAAAGGTTTTGAAGGAGATCTGGCCGCCAAAAGCATTTTTATCAGGGATGATGAACAGAATGTTTATCACGCCTATTCGGCTTACACACGCGGACTGGATCTGCTGGCGACACATTATAATTACCTGGACCTGACACCCTACGGACGCCAGGAAGCCTGGGAAGATTCGCCTGAAGGCTGGCCGCAAAAACCAACGTATGAGTAACCATAAAACCATGTTCAACTTAAACCAGGAGGAGTTATGTGTCCAGTATGTCTTACCGCTACAGCATTTATTACAGCAACAATTGCGTCGGCAGGCGGAGCGACTTGTTTTTTAATGAAAAAACGCGGGAAGAAAAAAATGCCTGATAACTGCCAGGAAACAAATACCAGGAAGAAGTAATCATTCAGAAAATGAAGCTTACAAATATTGCTAAACGACAATTTACAGTTCCATGCCAGAGACTAAACCCACAACAGTAGATGAATATATAGATGCCGCTTCAGCGGAAGCACAGGAAAAACTGCGCGGAATACGTGCGATACTGAAAAAAGTGGCCCCGGATGCTAAAGAGACCCTGAAATGGGGTTCGCCTGTGTTTGAAGAAAAGCGAATTCTTTTCGCATACACAGCATATAAAACACATCTTAATTTTATGCCGACCGGCCCGGCTATGAAGCCTTTTAAAGAGGAATTAGCAGGGTACACTACAGGCAAAGACACCATTAAATTCCCTTACGACAAACCACTCCCCGAAGCACTTATTCAAAAAATTGCAGCTTATCGTGTTATGGATGTGAGAGAAAATGATGCACGATGGATGTATTAACCTTAGTTCGATTACTATATATGCCTTTTTGGAGCCAAAAAGTCCCCTCCTTACACCCCGCATAGTCGGGACAGGCAGGAGGGGGTCTGTTCCTGATTTAGAATCGAACTCAGGTTATTAGGTATTTTCAGCAACAACTGATAAACAGTGAATTTTAAAAATTAATATTATGGCACAGAATAAGACAGCACTTCCCGGAATAGTTTCCCCGGAGGAATGGCAGGCTGCCCGCGGGGAGCTTCTTGCCAAAGAGAAGAAAATGACACGGGAACTGGATGCACTCGCCGCCGAACGCCGGCGCTTGCCGATGGTGCCTGTAGAAGAGGAGTATAGCTTCACCGGGCCTGAGGGTGAAATACAGCTGAATGATCTGTTTCACGGGCGCCGTCAGCTTATCATTTACAGCGCTATGCTCGAACCGGGTGCAACGCCATGTGTGGGCTGCTCGATGGTTATGGACAATATCGGGCACAACCTGGCACACGTACATGCACGCGACACCTCATTTGTTTTTACGTCACCCGCGCCACAGGACGAAATTTTCGCATTGCAGCAGCGCATGGGCTGGAATACCCCGTGGTACACCGACCACGGCCGCCGCTTTGCCGCCGATTTCGGTGCGGGAAAGGGCTTTGCTGTGAATGTTTTTATTCGTGACGATGAAAACAAAATTTACCGTACATACTTTACCACCGCACGCGGCGGCGAACTGTTCGATACTAACTTCAGGCTGCTCGACCTGACACCCTACGGCCGGCAGGAGACGTGGGAAGACTCCCCGGAAGGATGGCCGCAGACCCCGCCCTACCAGTGGTGGCGTCTGCATGATAATTATGATTGAATCGGATCATATCATGTTAAAAATCGGAGTTTATAAAACAACAATTTATAACAAATCTGAAGCCAGCCGGATTACAGATCTTATTCTTGATGAGATTCCGGATTGTGATGTAAGTTTTGACCTGGAAGATTGTGATAAGGTGCTTCGGATTGAAACTTCCGGTCCGGAAGCAGAGGAGGCTGCAAAAGGAATTCTGGAAAAGAGCGGCCATAAAATTGAGCCGATTCCCTTTTAGTTAGAACTGGACAGGAATGAGTTTGGAAAAATTTGTTAATAAAAAAATCAAAATGATTATGGATTTACCAAAAATTGTATCACGGGAAGAATGGCTTGTAAGCCGAAAGAAATTGCTGAAGAAAGAAAAAGAGTTTACCCGGCAGCGCGATGAACTTAATGCGGAAAGGCGGTCTCTTCCGATGGTTAAAATAGAAAAAGAGTACTCTTTTGAAGGCCCGGATGGTAAAGCAGGACTTACTGACCTGTTTGAAAACCGCCGCCAGCTTATTGTATATCATTTCATGTTTGATCCGGATTGGGAAGAAGGATGTGCAAGCTGCTCGTTTGTGGTGGATAATATAGGCAATTTGTCTCATCTGCTTGCCCGCAACACCACTCTTGCACTGGTATCCAGGGCTCCGCTGGCTAAGATTGAAAAGTATAAAACAAGAATGGGCTGGAACCTTCCCTGGTATTCTTCATATGAAGACGATTTTAATCATGATTTTAAAGTTACTATGGGAAAAATAAAAGATAAGGGGGGAGTACAACTACCGGGATGCAACCGGACTTGTAAAGAACCTGAACGGGAGAATGATGGAACTTCCGGGAATAAGTGTATTTATTCAGGATGTCGGCTCTGTATTCCATACTTATTCTTCATATGCACGCGGGCTGGATATTCTTTTGGGAACGTATCATTATCTCGATCTTACACCGCTTGGCCGGCAGGAAGATTGGGAAGAACCATCCGGGCGGAGCAGTGACAAGTCAATGAGCTGGCTCCGGCGCCATGATCAATATGATAGTTAAGAGAACCTGAAATGTGTACCGTTTTTATAACAAATGCTATTTTGTGGATTGCCGGTACTACTCCTGCCGGACTGGTAAGTCTTTATACTTTTCATGCTTATCGAAGGAACAAAGACAAGCCCGATAAGAGATCTGAATCAAAGAAATTAAATTAAATCACTAGTGTCCGGTTAAGCAAATTGTAAAACTACATAACTTATTGGCATACAATAAGTTAATTGCTGTTAAAATTTTTATCGATTTGAACTCGTAGCTTGCCAGTGTCTTCGCAGTTCAATATTCCAATAATAGATGCAATCATGAACACTGGCCGGATCATATTTTCACAACTCATGGACGTTATTCCCAAATACCAATTTCGAAAAATTGTTGCCCAACACAAAGGCAATTACAGATCTCGCTCCTTCACCTGTTGGGATCAGTTGCTCTGCCTATGTTTTGGACAGCTCACCTTTCGACAAAGCCTGCGGGATTTAACTTCCACACTCAACGCCCTTGGACCCCAGCGCTACCGGATGGGCATCAAAGGTGAAATTCCGCGAACCACACTGGCCGATGCCAACGCCCGCCGCCCCTGGGAGATCTATCATCAGCTGGCCATGGTGTTAATCAACCAGGCCCGCGGGTTATATCATGAAGACGCGGAGCTGGAGTTGGAGTCGGTATATGCTTTGGACTCGACCACGATCGATCTGTGTCTGTCCCTGTTTCCCTGGGCTGAATTTCGGAAGCAAAAAGGTGCGATCAAATTGCACACATTAATGGACCTGGAGGGTGCTATCCCTACGTTTATCCATATTTCTGATGGCCGCCTGCATGATGTTAACGTACTGGATATGATCCCAATCATGGCCGGAAGCATTTATATTATGGATCGTGGATACCTGGATTTTGAGCGGCTCTACAGTCTGCATAAAGCCGGAGGCCGGTACGTAATCCGCGCCCGAAAGGGTTTGCAGTTCTATCGCAAATCTTCGGCTCCGGTGAACCGCCAGTCCGACCTTCTATGTGATCAGACGATCCGGCTGACCGGAATCAAAACCAAGAATCGTTACCCACAGCCACTGCGCCGGGTACATCTAATTGACAAAGAACATGGGCAGGATATCGTCCTGCTGTCCAATATTACAGACTGCTCAGCTGAACAGATTGCTGATTATTATAAACAACGCTGGCAGATTGAATTATTCTTCAAATGGATTAAGCAACACCTGCGAATCAAAGCCTTCTACGGGCAGAGTGTCAATGCGGTGAAAACGCAAATTTGGACAGCTATCTGCACCTACTTGATTATTATAATAGTTCAAAAATCCAATCATTTTAGCGTTAAATTACACACGATGATGCAAGTATTGAGTGTTGCTCTTTTGCAGCGTATGACGCTTAAAGAGCTATTTTCCGAGGAAACACTTACGCAATTTGACCCCCACTCTCGTAACCAATTGGGGCTCTTCGACTTTTAACCGGACACTACTGAAATTAAATATCTAAACAGAATGCATAATCTGATCAGAATAACAGTATGAATCTCCGTGAGGCTGAAACGGAAGATCTGGTGATGCTGCAACGCTGGGATAATCAGCCTCATGTAATTGCTGCAAATCCGAACGATGACTGGGACTGGGATATTGAACTCAGGCGTTCACCGGGCTGGCGGGAATTTTTAATAGCAGAACTGAATCGCCGTCCAATCGGTTTTATTCAGATTATGGATCCCGCCCGTGAAGAGAGCCATTACTGGGGGGAGATTGAAGAAGGTTACCTGGCGATTGATATCTGGATTGGTGATGAATCTGATTTAAGGAAAGGCTACGGAACCATGATGATGAAGCTGGCACTGAACAGGTGCTTTTCTGTGCCGGGAGTAAAAGCCGTTGTGATAGATCCGCTGGCAGCCAATACCAAAGCCCACCGTTTTTATGAGCGGCTTGGTTTCCGGTTTATAGAACGCCGGAGTTTTGGAGAGGATGATTGTTTTGTCTATTGGCTGGATTACAGCGATTGGAATCACGAAGATGGGACACTATGAAAATGATAAAAACGATACCCGCTCTCCCCGTAACAGATATCAACAAAGCCGCGCACTTTTACCGGGATAAACTGAATTTTGAATGTCGATACAAAGACGAAGGGTTTGCTATTCTAAACCGTGATGAAGTAGAAATTCACTTGTGGTCCGCCTGTGACGGCGGCTGGAAATTTCGCAGTTTTCTTTTGTTTGTCCGCCCGGTTTGGTCTGGTGCAGAAAGTTTTCTTGCGGGAACCGGAAGCTGCAGGATTGAAGTAAAAAATATTGATGATCTTTATATAGAATATCAAAAACAGGGAGTTTTATATGATTCTGATACAGTTATTGAGAAGACTTCATGGGCCACGCGGGAATTCCCGGTATTAGATCTGCACCGCAACCTTTTAACATTTTATGAGCGAATTGAAAATGAATACTGATTCCTGATATATGAAAAAAATTTTTCTACACATAATGATATCCCTTGACGGGTTTATTGAAGGCCCCGATAAAGAGCTGGACTGGCATTTCGTGGACCGGGAATTTGAAGAGTACAGCAACAATATGCTGCGCTCTATTGATGGGATACTTATCGGGCGAAAGGTTTACCAGCTTTTTGTTGATTATTGGCCCGCAGCAGCTGAGAATCCTTCTGGAGCTGCCGATCCGTCAGATCCGTCCCTGCATATTGAGGCGGCACATTTATTAAATGAACTGCCTAAATATGTTGTTTCCACAACAATGGAAAAGGCTGAATGGAATAATTCCCATATTATCAGTGGAAATATTTTTGAAGAACTAACCCGGTTAAAAAAAGGAGAGGGCAATATTGCACTTTTCGGCGGTGCTTCCCTGGTATCCTCTATGATGGAAATGAACCTGATAGATGAATACCGGCTGATTGTCAATCCTGTTCTTCTGGGCGGAGGTACCCCGCTGTTCAACGGAGGTTATAAAAGATCGGCTCTCAAATTTATGGATTTAATAAAGTTCAAATCCGGAGCCGTGGCCTATACATACAAATACGATAAATAAAAAATCAGGGAGTTTACCATGTTTAAACATACCAGAACATTCAGCAGTTTTTCAGTCGATGATATACAGAAAGCAAAAAAAAATTTACAGCGAAAAGCTTGGTTTAGAAGTCAGGGAAGAGGGTGATATGGGATTGTCACTTCATCTGGCGGGTGATACTATGATTTTTATATACCCGAAATCAAACCATCAGCCGGCTGAATTTACTATTCTGAACTTTGCGGTGGATGACATTGACGCGGCTATGGAATCATTAAAGAATAAAGGTATTCAGTCCATACAATATAACGACGACAACCTGCCACAGGATGAGAAAGGTGTCCTCCGAGGCATCGAGCGAACAGAGGTCCCGATATTGCCTGGTTCAAAGATCCGGCAGGGAATGTACTATCCATACTGCAGAAGTCATAAGAACCCACAGATCAAAAAACATTCAAAAAATAATTGTGCGCAATTGGACGAATAGATTAAGAAAATAACAGAAATTGATAGGTTTAGTTGGGGGAGAAATTAATGTCAGACAACATTTCCCGGAAGGGACAACATCAGAAGAGATGCTTCCTTTTGTTCTGTGAAATATTGAACACGTTTTTTTTCACGGCGCAACAACTCCGAAATTTCAATTGTACCAGCATTTCCGACATCAAGCCAGATAATTTTCGGAGGATAGCCTTCAATAAAGCTACGGTCCCGAAAGTCGGTGTCTTTAGACACAATTATGAAATCTTCTTTTTTGCAATAATTCCAAATCCGGTTGTCTTCAGCACCCCGGAGCCCGACATTTCGTACATGATTACTACCAGGATATTCTTGTTGGAGGATTTCCACAAGTTTGGGACTCAGGTTTTCATCAAAAAAGAGTTTCATGCCACGGAGTTCGACAGGCGCCGTTCACGGGCAGCAGCAAAAGCCAGGCAGGCCCGAATATCTTCCCTTGTCAGATCTGGGAAATCAGCCAGAATTTCTTCTTCCCTCATTCCGCCGGCCAGGTATTCCAGAACATCATACACAGTAATACGGGTACCTTTAACACATGGTTTTCCACTACGAATGGATGAATTTACGGTAATATAATTTTGCCAGTTCATGATAACTTTTCTTTTAGATTAGAATGAAAGACCGACAATGTCAACATTTAATATTGAATCCCGATGATGAAGTCAGAAAATGTAAAAAACTTTTGTAGAAAATTAAGTTAATAAGAACCAAACAACTAATATGCGAAAAATAATCTATGCACAACTGGTATCACTTGATGGATTCATTGAAGGACCAGACGGGAAAATCGACTGGACGGAGCCGGGTGAAGAACTGCACCGGCATTTTAATGAACTTGAGAAAAACACGGATATCAATTTCTACGGGAGGCGTTTGTCTGAAGTGATGGACTTCTGGCTGACGGCCGATAAAAATCAGGATCTGAAAGAATACGAACGCGAATATGCCCGGCTCTGGCAGGAGACGGAAAGAATTGTCTTTTCAAAAACACTGGATAAGGTGGAAGGGAAAGCTGAAATCCGAAGGGAGGTGGATCCCGAAGAAATCAACAAACTAAAAAATCAGCCCGGAAAAGATATGGCTGTTGGCGGGGCCGGCCTGGCCTCTGTTTTTATAAAGCACGGACTGGTTGATGAATTCCAGCTGTACATCCATCCGGTGATTGTGGGAGGTGGCAAGCCGATGCTCCCGAAGATGGAGCAGAAGATAAACCTGGATCTTGTTGAAATCAGGGAGTTTTCCTGCGGAGTAATCATGCTCAAATATCAAATCATATAAATTCTAAGCAAACAAATTAAGTAACACCGGAAAAAATGAAAACAAAAAACCAGGAATTTTTAGAAAAAATCAACGAAGCCTTCGCCAGAAATGATACAGATTTTATCATTGATAATGTCACAGATGATATTAAATGGACTGCTGTCGGAGATTTTTCTGTGTCGGGGAAAGAAAAATTTGCCAGCGCAACGAAAAAAATGGAAAGTGAAGAACCGTATGAACTAACTATTGGTCACGTGATCACTCATGGGAAATATGCCGCGGTAAATGGTGAAATGGTATCAGTGGATGGAAAAACCAATGCCTTTTGTGATATCTACATATTCAGCGGATTTAAAAACCCGAAGATTAAAGAAATGACTTCCTATGTGGTTGAGGTGTTTAATCAGCAGGAATAAACGGGCCGTAAACGGCATCACGAAAGTCTTTGTGCAGCCGTCCGTCAAAGGGAAATTTTTGCACAAAGAAAACGGCAGTGAGTTTATTCTGTGGATCCACCCAAAAGAGAGTACTTGCTGCTCCATCCCAGAAAAATTCACCTGTAATGCCATTATTTTCTTCGGCTGACTGAGGTTCCCGCAGACGAACTGCGAAATCTATCCCGAAACCCACCTGTCCTTTAGATGGCAGCCATAATCGCTCAGTCACTTCATCCGGCAGCTGATTTGTTGCCATCAGCCGCACGGTTTCCGGCTTCAGTATTCTGGTTCCATTCAGCTCTCCTTCATTTACCAGCATCTGTGCGAACGTCATATAATCGTCCAGGATTGAAGTATAACCCCAACCGCCGGGCGTCAGCGGCCATTCATTGGTATTGAACGCAAGCGCTTCTTCATCCGGAACTCTTATCAGGGAATCCTCCTCCGATCGGTAAGAAGCGGCAAGTCGATTCCGGTCTTCATCCGGAACAAAATACCTCGTTTCGCTCATATCCAGCGGGTCCAGAATATGTTCCCGTACATACTCAGCAAAAGGCTGGCCGGAAATTATTTCAACCAGGTAAGCCTGTACATCCACCGACGGACCATAATACCATTCATTACCGGGGTGAAATACCAGGGGTAACCCCGCAAGCTTTTCCGCAAACTGCTCTAATGTATTTTCGGGGTGCATTGGACTTGCCGCGGCTAATAATTCACCTGTATAAGGGCGGCTGGTATCATTGGCGAAGCCTGAGGTATGACGGGTCAGATCGCGTATTGTCAATTCCCTTTTGGGTTCGGCAAGTACCGGGTTTCCTTCGGAATCATCGCCTTCATATACCACCAGGTTCTCAAAAGCGGTTACGTATTTAGAAACAGGATCATCCAGGTCAAAGGCTCCTTTTTCATACAGAGTCATTAAAGCAACACCGGTGATAGGTTTGGTCATAGAATAAATTTGTACAATGGTGTTGCGCTCCATCGGTTTTTCATTCTCTCTGTCCGCGAAGCCGTATGCATTGAAATAGACCTCCTCTTGATTTTCAAATATCAATGCTGAGACACCGGTGGCAGTACCCGATTGAATAAAACTGTTTAGTGTGGAATCGATGCGTTCAACAGCACCGATATCTATTATCACAGGCTCTTTTATTGATTCGTTACTTTCGCAGGAACTCAGAATCACACATGCCCCAAGGAGTAAACAGAGTTTTATTTTCATTGTTTTTGAATTTGATTGATGCAGTCATCAGGTAATAAACTGAAAATCTAATAAATACAGTAATGCTTTTTCAGCTTCTTCAAATAAAGCAAAATCGATGAAAATCAGGCGTTGATGCGTCACAAAGTTAACAAATCGATTTTTATTTTTGATAAATGAGCGGGAATATATAACCTGCACACATCATTGAAGCTTTATAAAGTGTATAAATCCTAACACGAAAACTCTGAAGGAGCTATCTATGTCTGACATCTCTCGTAAAAACTTTCTTAAAAACAGTCTGCTTGGTATGGCCGGTTTTGCCGCCTCTCCACGGATAAGACCTGTTAATTCCTCCTATAAAGAAATAAACAGCAAAGACTGGAAAGAAAAATTTTCAGCCAATGACACTATTCAGATTGCCTGTATTGGAATGGGAATTATTTCACATTCTGATATTACAACTGCCATGGAAATTCCGGGAGTGAAACTGGTTGCGGCAGCTGACTGCTACGATTCCCGTCTCGATCGGACTAAAGAAGTTTATGGGAATGATGTGTTTACTGCCCGGGATTACCGGGAAATTCTAAACCGTTCTGACGTAGATGCTGTACTGATATGTACTCCCGACCATTGGCACGCCCGTATAACTATTGATGCTCTCCGGGCAGGAAAGCATGTATATTGCGAAAAACCAGTGGTCCAGGCAATCGAAGAAGGTAATAGTGTTATTCAGGCTTCTAACGAAAGCAACCGGATTTTACAGGTTGGAAGCCAGTTTGCCAGTGACATCATCATGAAAAAAGCGGGGGAACTTTACCGTTCAGGCGCTATTGGTACACTGAACCAGGTTGTTGCGATTTATAACCGGAACTCAGCTCTTGGTGCCTGGCAATACTCGATACCCGGACATGCCACACCTGAGACGGTGGATTGGGAAGGATTTTTAGGGAACGCACCGAATGTTGAATGGGATCCAAAGCGGTTTTTCAGATGGAGATGCTATGATGATTACGGAACCGGCGTACCGGGCGATCTTTTTGTACATCTTTTCACTGGAGTTCATACGGTTGTGGGAGCCAAAGGTCCTACCCACATTTCGGGTACAGGGGGTATCCGCTCGTGGTTTGACGGACGTGAAGCTCCCGATGTGATTAACGGGCAGTATCATTACCCGGAAACCGAGAATCATCCAGAATTCACGCTCACGTTACAGAGTAACCTGGCTGATGGCGGCGGTACCGGCACACGGTTTCAGTTTATTGGGGATGAAGGAGCATTGGAAGTCACTCCCGGCTCTGCCGTAAAATTAACCCGGCTGCCGCGCAGAGAACCGTCTGTTGATAATCTTGTAAACGGCTATAATTCCGTGAGGACGTTCTCCAAAGAAGTTCAGGAAGAGTTCGAAGAGCATTACAGGCAGGAACATGCGGGGGAAGTTCAGTATCAGCCCGAAATGGATCAAACTGAAGAGTATCGCAGCCCGAATGGATATAATTCACAACTCGATCATTTTGTTAACTTCTTTGATTCCATTCGAAACGGAACTCCCGTATTTGAAGATGCTGCTTTTGGGTTCAGAGCTGCTGCTCCGGCGCTTCTGACCAACACCAGCCTGAAAGAGCAGCGGGTTGTACGCTGGGATCCGGAAAATATGGAGATCCCTTCCTGAGGAAATTTTGTGTAATTGTTGAACTGTGGAATCGTGATTCGATGCAAAACGGAGAACCACGTAGCGAAATTGTATGGCAGAGCATTAAAAAAGAAACCTCAATAGTTCCACAGTTCCACGCGCGCCAGCGCACTCCACAATTCAACAGTTACAACTCTTCCGGTATTTATTTCGCATCTATGATCTCAGCATCATATACCTTCACATCGGCCCAAAGATGGTTGTAGGTATCGATAAAGTGAAGGTGGTCCGGGTGAACCTCGTATACATGGTAATCATCCATGTTTTCAAACCAGGTGAAAATTGCATAGGTGTAGGAGTGGTCTGTAACATCGCGTTCTTCCGTTGCAGCGGGAATACCCAGTTCCGATTTATAAATCGCGGAAATAGTTAAAAGTTCTTTTAAACCCGCTTCAAATTCCTCTCTTTCTTCGGCTGTTGCATCTGCATTTACATAGAAATACACGTTATGCTGCAGCAGGCCAACAGTACTTTCTGAATCGGTTTCACCGGGTTGCTCGGCGGCAGATTGGCAGGCAGAAAAGACAATTAAAAAAGAGCTGATCAGGATGGTAAATAAAGATAAATTCATTTCAATATTATTTAGTGTGACAGATATAATTACAACTGCACAAGATACACGTTGCAGGTTAATTTGCAACAGGGTTATTCCGGTGCCCCGGTTTTTGCATTATGAGATTCTCTGAATTGGAAGAGTACCCATAAATCTAAATAATCATTTAAAATTTTTTTTTCAGCTATTGACAAATAGAATCCAGTAGTATATTTTACCATCAGGTTAATTAACCTATTGGTTAAATATTATTAACACTAGCAGCAAAAATGAATAATGGCCAGCATTAGTATATACCTCAATATTCCCGGGAAAGGGATCTACATGATATCCCGGGGAGATTACTTCGGGAGTTGTACGGATAAATTCGGAGTTCAATTGATTGTTTAATCGTTTCAAAAAAATAGAACCTGCTGCTGAAAACCTAATATGTATTTGATAATTAAAGTAATAAATAATGCCAGCTGATCAACTCAGTACCACCTTTGCAGCACTTGCCGATCCAACACGGCGGGCGATTCTGGCCAGTTTAACAACCGGAGAAAAGACGGTTTCTGACCTGGCAGAGCCGTTCGATATGACCATGCCGGCTATTACCAAGCATCTGAAAGTGCTGGAGAAGGCGAAGCTGATTGAGCGCAGCCGGGAAGCCCAATATCGTCCGTGCCGTCTTCACCCCGAACCTTTGAAAGATATAGACGAATGGATAGAAAAATACCGGAAGTTCTGGGAAGCAAGTTTCGACCGGCTGGATGATTACCTGAAACAAATACAAGCTAAAAAAGAGGATAATGATGGCGAATGATAACCTGAAAACAGAAACCGAAGAACGTGAACTCATCATTGAACGAATTTTTGACGCTCCGCCCCGGGTGATGTTTGACATGTGGAGCGACTGTAAACATCTGAAACACTGGTGGGGCCCCAAAGAGTGGCCGATGGATGAATGTAACATGGATTTCCGTGTAGACGGTAAGTGGCATTTCTGCCTGCGCGGGCCGAATGAAGGCGATGAATCCTGGGGAATAGCCACTTACAGGGAAATCAGCCGTCCTGATAAAATTGTATACCAGGATAACTTTTCGGACAAAAACGGCAACATCAATGAAGAGATGCCGGGAATGCTGGTTACAGTTGAATTTCACGATCAAAACGGAAAAACACGTGTAGCCAGTACCACTCTTTTTGACACACCCGAAACACGTGACAAGGTTGTGGAAATGGGTGCTGTTGAAGGCATGAGCAGTTCAATGGACAGACTGGATGAATACCTGGCTCAACGTAAACCTTTTAATTAATGAAAAGATGAAAGCAATGAAAACAAGCACAGAAACCGGAAACCGGAAACTGATATTAACCCGTAACTTCGATGCATCTCCGGAATTGATGTTCAAAATATGGAGCGACTGTAAACATCTGAAACACTGGTGGGGTCCCAAAGAGTGGCCGATGGACGAGTGTAATATGGATTTCCGTGAAGGCGGAGAGTGGAAGTATTGCCTTCGCGGGCCAAACAAAGGAGATGAATCCTGGGGGCTGGCGATATACAGAGACATCAGTAAACCGGACAAAATTGTTTACAAAGATCATTTTACAGATGCCAAAGGCAGTATTGTCGAAAATATGCCAAACATGGTTATTTCAGTTGATTTTACAGCGCAGGATTCAAAAACAAAACAGACCATTACGGTTGTGTTCGATACGAATGAAGAGCGTGATAAAATCGTGGAAATGGGCATGGCCGAAGGTATGGACAGTTCACTGGATCGACTGGAAGAGCATTTAGTGAAACTCACGGAGGGTAATTTATAACGAGATCATTATGAAAGAAAAAATTCTCTTCACCGTAAGCCTTCTTTTCGGATTGATATTTATTAACGCAGGGTTAAACAAATTTTTTAATTATATGCCTGTTCCCGAAGACATGCCGGCGAATGTGATGAAGATGTTCACAGCTATGATGGAGATCGGCTGGCTCATGCCTCTTATTGCAATAGCCGAAATTACCGGCGGCGCATTATTCATCACAAACAAGTACAGGGCTTTGGGTGCAATTATCATATTTCCAATAATGGCCGGTATACTTTTAGCTCATTTTACAGTGGCTCCATCCGGCCTGCCGCTGCCTCTTGTTCTGACGGCCATTTTGGTTTGGGTAATAATTGATAACCGAAGAAAATATTTGCCCATGATTATAGGACCGGAGTAAATCTGCTGCAAATTTATACAAACAAAAAAATGGCACATTTACCCCTTTAGAATGTCCTTTGCACAATACGCAGGTGGCATAAAAAAAGTATACCTAAATGAAACAACCTTAATTCAAATCTAAACCATCATGATTGAACAAAAAATAACACCCCATTTATGGTTTGATAAACAAGCTGAAGAGGCCGCTGAATATTACGTATCAGTTTTTGGAAAAAATTCAGGAATTGATCTGGTAACCCGTTTCAGTGATGAAGGCCAGGAAATTCATGGTATGGAGGAGGGCACTGTAATGACAGTTAATTTCCGGCTCAGAGGACAATCTTTTGTGGCTCTGAACGGTGGGCCGCTCTTCAAATTTAATGAAGCAGTTTCATTTGTCGTGAACTGCGAAGGACAGGAAGAAGTGGATTATTTCTGGGATAAACTCTCGGCACACCCGGAAGCGGAACAGTGCGGCTGGCTGAAAGATAAATTCGGCCTGTCGTGGCAGATTGTACCGGTTGGCTGGGAGCATATGCTGAGAGACGAAGATGAGGAAAAAGTCAGAAGAGTCACCCGGGCTATGCTTCAGATGAAAAAGCTGGATTTGAAAGCTTTAGAAGGTGCTTACAATGGTAACAGAGAAACTGCAAATACAAAATGACATCAACAACGAATCAGCTTTCAAAAACCACCCTATGGATTTCATATTTTATGAGCGGAATTGTGATCCTGTTTATGCTGGCCGACAGCATAGGTAAATTTATAAAACCGGAAGCTGTCATCACCGGGACTCTGGAGTTGGGTTATGCCGAACATCATCTTTTAGTGATGGGGATTCTTAGCCTGTTTTCAATTCTCCTGTACGCCTTCCCACGCACAGCACTTCTCGGTGCTGTGCTTCTGACCGGATACTGGGGCGGGGCTATTGCAACTCATGTCAGCCTGGATAACCCGCTATTTTCTCACATTCTTTTTCCTATATATCTTGCTGTATTGGCCTGGGGCGGAATCTGGCTCAGAGACGAAAGAATACGGAATCTTGTACCATTACTTAAACAAAGAAGTCTGTGAGATCAGAGTTGTGGGATCGTATGATCGATAGCGGAAAAACATTAACCAATGGAGGAAAAATATGACAAAAGTACGGGTAGAAAGTTTTACCGTCTCACTTGACGGATATGGAGCAGGGGCGGATCAGAATATGGATCATCCTTTGGGAGCAGGTGGTAATGCCTTGCATGAATGGTTTTTTCCCACCAGGACATTTCAATCCAGGCATAGCGAAATGCCGGGTGGAGAAGGTAAAGATGGCGAAACTGGCGTGGATGATGATTTTGCCGCCAGGGGGTTCGAAAATATCGGGGCATGGATCATGGGCAGAAATATGTTCGGTCCGGTTCGCGGGCCCTGGCCCGACCTGGAATGGAAAGGATGGTGGGGCGATAATCCACCTTATCACGTCCCGGTTTTCGTTCTTACGCATCATGCGCGCGCGCCTGTTGAGATGGAAGGCGGTACTACGTTTTATTTTGTCACGGATGGAATTTATAAGGCGCTTGAAATGGCAACAGAAGCAGCCGGCGGCAGGGATGTCCGCATTGGCGGCGGACCAAATACGATACAGCAGTATCTTCATGCAGGTCTCATTGATGAGCTTCACGTGGTTATTACACCCGCTATTTTAGGCAGCGGAGAGCGGCTGTTCGAGGAGGTCGATTTGCGAAATTCCGGGTATGAATGTGCCCGGTTTGCAGCATCCGAAAAAGCCATGCATGTGGTAATAGAGAAAATTTAAAAACCTCTCACGGTCCGGGAAAAGAGTAACAACCATAACTGAAAACCATGGCAAATACAGATTTCAAAACCGTAGATGAATACATTGGCAGATTTCCTGAAGATGTGCAGAAAATTTTGCAGGAAATCAGGCAAACTATACAGGAAGCTGTACCTGATGCGGAAGAAGTAATCAGCTATCAGATGCCTGCGTTCAGGCTAAACGGGATGCTGGTCTGGTATGCTGCCTGGAAAAAACATATTGGCCTGTATCCAAAAACAGCAGGAGTTGAAGCTTCATTTCAAAGCGAATTAGCAGGATATGAAAAATCAAAAGGCACCATAAAGTTTCCATTGGACAAGCCGATACCGTTTGACCTGATTGGCAAAATTTCGAAGTACAGAGCCGAAGAAAATCTTAGATAAAATTACAGTAATAAATGCCGGTGATAAAAGAGAAAGTATTTCAAAACAGAGAATTCACCCTCATGAAAAAACAAGCAAATATAAAATAAAATGAAATCAGCAAACAAAATAAATATCTCAGTAGAATGCACAGTGAAAGCACCTGTAGAAAAAGTCTGGGAATTTTGGACTGCTCCTGAACACATTACAAAATGGAACAGTGCTTCGGAAGACTGGCACACTCCTCGGGCAGAAAATGATTTGAGGGCAGGCGGTAAATTCCTTTCCCGGATGGAAGCCAGAGATGGCAGTATGGGTTTTGATTTTGAAGGTGTATATGATGAAGTAATTCCTGGCGAACTGATAAGATACACCATGGATGATGGAAGAAAAGTGAAAATTACTTTTATTAAGAAAGATAATGAGACACAAGTGATTGAAACATTTGACGCCGAAACCGAAAATCCAGTTGAGATGCAGCGGGACGGATGGCAGTCTGTTTTAAACAACTTTAAAAAGTATGCAGAAACAGATTAGTTGTCAGAGAAGCCGGTCTCTGCTTTTTTTACGAACAATCACAAAGAAGTAAAAGTAGCATTAACTAAAAATAATATCATGATTCAAATCAGCCCTTACCTGACATTCAACGGTAACTGCAGGGAAGCCATGACTTTTTATCAATCGTGTATTGGCGGTGAACTCTCATTTCAAACCATTGCAGAAACACCAATGGCAGACCAGTGTCCGGAAGGTATGCAGCAGCAGATTATGCATTCTGCTCTTATGAACGATAATGCTGTATTGATGGCCACCGATATGACACAGCCGGGAGGAGCAAAACCCGGAAATGACGTGGCTATATCAGTTAGCTTTGACAATGAAAAAGAGATTAACAGCTGCTATTCTGAGCTTACTGACGGTGGTACCTAATTGAACCGCTGAAAGATGCTTTTGAAAATGCTCTGTTTGGAGTGGTTCAGGATAAATTCGGAAAAGTATGGATGCTGCACCATGAAAAAGAAAGCAGTCAGTGAATGGGCCGCTGTTAAACTATTTGAAATGAAAGATATTAACGCTAAAAAGATGTTTTTTTAAAATCATAACCGCTGGATAGAAAAAACATGGATTAAAATATGATACGAACTAATTTTTTATTGAAACCAAAAATGAGGTCTTTTCTGATTCTGACTGGTGTAGCTGGCATCATAGTAATGGTTTTCAGTATCAACGGGTGTATGAAAACAAATTCCCCGCCTGCAGGGAGCCCGGAACAGGCACAGAATATTATGACAGTTACCGGCCCTGTTGATTCCGCCGGAATGGGAACCACGCTTATTCATGAACATGTACTTGTTGACTGGATTGGTGCTGACAGCACGGGATATCACCGCTGGGACCGGGAGGAGGTGATTGAAAGGGTACGGCCGTTTTTTGAAGAGATCAGGGACAAAGGTGTGGATACCGTTGTGGAATGTACTCCCGCGTATCTTGGGCGCGATCCGTTTGTTCTTGCAGAACTTTCACGGCAGACCGGTGTTCAGATTCTTACAAATACCGGCTACTATGGAGCTGTTGATAATAATTTTATACCTGAGCATGCCCGCTCTGAAAACGCAGAAGAAATTGCTGCACGCTGGATTGATGAATTTGCAAACGGAATTGACGACAGCGGCATACGCCCGGGTTTTATGAAAATTTCCGTTGCCGGGGATCAGCCTCTTTCAGAACTTCACCAGAAAATTGTACAGGCTGCAGGTATCACTCATCTTGAAACGGGACTGGCCATCGCTTCTCATACTAACGGGGATGAACCCGCACTTGAACAGGTGCAGTTGCTAAAGAATGAAGGGGTTTCGCCTTCGGCCTGGATCTGGACTCATGCACAATCCGGATCACTTGAGGGAAATCTACAGGCGGCGGAGGAGGGCGCATGGATTTCTCTTGATGGTGTAAATACTGATGGCCAGGGTTCGATTGAATGGTATGTAAACCGAATCACTGAACTGAAAAATGCAGGCTTTCTCAATAATATTCTGATTTCACATGATGCCGGATGGTATGATGTGGGTGAAGAGAATGGCGGCAGCTTTCGAAGCTATACCGATATTTTTGATCATCTTGTTCCGGAATTAGAAAACAATGGCTTTACAGAAGAGGATATCCGGCAGTTACTGGTGATCAATCCCGGGGAGGCTTATGGAATGCGGGTAAGAAGGTTCTGAGGGCTAAAGGAAAATATGTGATAAAGGTAAACACCAGCAGTTCAAAAATGAGGATTCTATGAATTATTTAATACCTGCAGGACGAATTTTTTTCGCGTTTGCATTTATAGGATTGGGAATTGAACATTTTATTTTCCAGGATTTTATTACAGGACGTGCACCGGCCTGGCCGGAAGCTGTTCCGGGAAGAATACTTTGGGCTTATTTAACAGGTGTTTTTTTTATAGCCATCAGCATTGCGATCATTACAGGAATGAGAGCCCGTTATGCGGCAGTTTCTGCAGGTGTATTGATCTTTTTCTGGGCGCTTCTGAGACAAATTCCTGTGGCCGCCACAGATTCACTTTTTGCAGCTACCTGGACAACAGCCGGCAAAGCGTTAACCTTTTTCGGCGGGGCTTTTGCCATTGCGGCTACATTACCGGGTGAATACAAAATCCGGAATGCATCTTACCTGAAATTCATGAACAGGAGCAGCGAATTTATCACCCTGGGCAGAATTTGCATGGGAATATTTCTGATAGTCACCGGGGTCCAGCATTTTTTGTTTACTGAATTTGTAGCCTCCCTGATTCCGGGATGGTTTCCGGGAGATGCCGGATTCTGGACCTGGTTCGGCGGTGTGGCGTTAATCGCTGGCGGTATTGGTTTGCTAATTTCTAAAACAGCCAAATGGGCGGCACTGCTTTCAGGCATCATGGTTTTTTCCTGGTTCTGGATAATTCACATACCGCGAACTTTTTTCAGTACAAGCGACGGAATCGCTGTCTTTGAGGCATTAGCGGTTTCAGGCATCTGCTTTGTGATTGCGGGATTTTTATATGATCAGGAAAAAAACCGGCTGAACCGAAACATCTGAAGAGTTTTACTGAAGCGGCACTTTTTGGTGGTGCAAAGAACATTTAAATATAAGAAGATGTGTTATGAATAAAGCAATTTCCAAAGATGGTACTCTGATAGCCTATGATAAAACCGGCAGCGGCCCGGCACTCATATTAGTGGATGGAGCATTGTGCTACCGGGAATCCGGTCCGTCCGTTCCGCTGGCCAAACAGCTCGCTGATCAGTTCACCGGTTATACATACGACCGCCGCGGGCGCGGAGACAGCAGCAATGTGCAGCCGTATTCAGTTGAACGTGAAATAGAGGATATTGAAGCACTTATTAACGAGGCCGGAGGCAAAGCATATGTTTATGGAATATCATCCGGCGCGGCTCTTGCTCTCGAAGCCGCGAATGCAGGGCTGCCGATCAAAAAACTGGCGTTGTATGAAGCCCCGTTTATTGTTGATGACAGCCGAAAACCCATATCGGAAAATTATATGATTGAACTCAGGGAACTGTTAGATGCAGATCGAAGAGGGGCATCTGTGAAATTATTTCTGAGGAAGGCAGTAGGATTGCCATCACCCATTGTATTTCTGATGCCGCTGATGCCCGCATGGTCTAAATTAAAAAGTGTGGCTCACACGCTGCCATACGATGGCACGATTGTGGAGAAAGAATTAAAGGGTGAACCCTTTCAACCGATGCGATGGGATTCCGTGAATATTCCCACACTGGTAACAGGAGGGGGCAAAAGCGAAAAATGGATTCAAAACAGCGGAAAAGCATTGGCTGAAATTCTTCCTGATGCACGATACATATCCCTGAAAAAGCAGACTCATATGGTCAAACCGGAAGTACTTGCACCGGTATTAAAAGAATTTCTTTTAGAAAAAACAGTGCAGGAACAACCAACCTGAATTTACTCAGTAGATATGTAAAGGCTTCAGCCTACCGTGAGGAAACTCACCGGTATTGTATAATAAGTAAACCTTAAATCTTTGCCTCCCACCACGAGGCCTTGCGGTTAATTTATCACAATGGACGCAAATGGAAAAAGTAGAACAATGACAAACAAAGACAGAAAAATTCACCTGAGCCGGGAGTTTAATGCTCCCCGTAAACTGGTTTTTGATGCCTGGACTGACCCCGAAAAAATCGGAACGTGGTGGGGACCCAATGGGTTTTCCACTACAACCAAAAAAATGAGTTTCAGGGTTGGCGGCGAATGGATTTTTACTATGCATGGACCCGATGGTACAGACTACCCGAACCATATCGTTTATACAGATATAAAACAGCCGGAGTACCTGAAATACGATCATTATGGTCACAGAGATAAAGAAGGCGATCCTCCTCATTTTAAAGCGGAAATATTTTTTGAGGAAAAAGGAGATAAAACAAAAATCGAAATGGAGCTGCTTTTCCCTTCTGTTGCAGCACGAAATGAAGCCGCAAAATTCGGGGCTGTTGACGGTGGTAAGCAGACTCTGAACAGACTTGCAGAATTTTTAAGCCAGTACAAACGTACAGTTTAAAACACGGATAATTCACATTTAAAAACAGAGGATAAAATATGGCAACAATGAACACCTATCTGAACTTTGCCGGAAATACTGAAGAAGCATTTAATTTCTACAGATCCGTATTCGGCGGAGAGTTTAAAGGAGGTATTAACCGTTTCGGAGATACTCCGGAAGCAGATAAAATACCAGAGAACGAGCGTGATATAGTCATGCACATTGCTCTTCCCATCGGTAACGGAAATGTGCTGATGGGAACGGATGCACTGGAATCGATGGGGCAAACCCTGACACAAGGCAATAACTACTACATCTCACTTCATCCCGAAAGCATGGAAGAGGCGGAAAAACTTTACAAAGGCCTTTCGGCCGGTGGAGCGATAGAGACGGAACTTCAGAAAGTATTCTGGGGAGCTTATTTTGGTTCCTTCACCGATAAATTCGGCGTCAAATGGATGGTTAATTATGATGTAGAGCAGTAATCATAGTCATACCGGATTAGCCAGGTTTTAACTACTGGCTGACTGTTTACTAATCAGAACCTTTGCTGTACAAAAAGAATAATACGGCCAGGATCAGAAGGCTGTATTCTGCTCCGCCGCTTCCATGTCCCACAACAAACCAACCCTGTTGAATATGAATGAGCAGAACTCCCATAATTACCACAATAGCGTGAAAAATTACAGCGTACCGGACTTTATGTCCGATTGCAAGCAGCAAACCAAAAACCAGCTCGCCAATGGTTATTGCCCAGGCAAGGAATAATCCGAAAATTAACTCCTGCGAGTTCAGATAAGCACCGAAGTCCGATACAGAATTGTAAACCAACCGGGCGGCACCGTGCGTAAAAAATATCACACCCATTACTACTCGAAGAACCAGAACCGGGTATTTGACGGAAACAGAAGGCAGTTTCATTTTTTTGGATTTGGTTGATTTGATCTGAATATCGGTTTCAGGTGCTTTTTGGAAAATGATGGAATTCACACAGTGTCACGATTCCAACTTCCATTTCGTTTTCATTATATGAAATAAAGCCTGGAGAAAATCGGGAAATATAATTTAGCAACCCGCTGACACAGGGTTGTCAGCTGTAGGTTTTATATTTACAGCAAAACCTGTCAGGAAAATTCCACTATGCTGAAACAATTAATTTTCCTTGACGTAACTATAAATATTGTGGCATAAAACTCAAATAGGTTCTTCTTTTTAACAGCTTTATGAAAGCAATTCATTTTTTTTCGGCAGTCTGGTTACTCTGCATACTTTTCTTTTCATCTCCGAAAATCGTAGCTCAGTCATCATCTGACACTGGTTTTGATATCGAGATCGACCCAATAGCCTATGGCTTTAACGGATTTTCAGTACACGGTGGATATTTAACAGGCGCCTGGCGTTTTGATCTTGGGATTTTTGGACTTGACCTTCCGGAATGGCTGCATGGCAATGAAAATTTCAATGCATCATTTGTTGGTGCCGGATGGAAAGCCGATCGGTTTTTTAGCGGAAAACCCGATGGTTTTTTTGCCGGAGCAGAAGGGGGTATATCAAAAATGGAGGTGGTACATAAAGCCGGTAACACCAGGCGAAACCAGGTAAGCTATTCTCTTGGAGTACGGGGAGGATATCGCTGGAGTACAGGCCTTGGAAACCTGTATATGACACCCTGGCTGGGATTAGATTTCACCCTGAATCCCAAAGATATCACCATAGACGGAGATACATTTGAATCTTCTGTCTTTCAGCCATTTCCAACTATACATGTGGGCTGGAAATTTTAAAAACAAACAGAAACTTTAACCAAATTCATTTATGAAAAAAAAGCTACAGAAATCTTCATTTAAAAAAATCTTCATGATCTTTGAAGAGATAGATCAAAGCATTGAAGAGTGGGTAAATCATATTATCAACCAGATTGACAGGGAAAACTCTCAAACAGACAACTAAACAAAATTCACTGCAAGTAGTGAACTAATTCTGAAGGGTAAAACAGAAGAGATGGAATCAGATATCATTGAAAACGAAGTCAGATGCCTTGTTTTCAGTACTTCTTTTAAGAACAATGAAGAAGTAGAGGAGGTAGCGG
The DNA here is from genome assembly GCA_040882525.1 of Balneolaceae bacterium. Lineage (GTDB taxonomy): Bacteria > Bacteroidota > Rhodothermia > Balneolales > Balneolaceae > Rhodohalobacter. Next base: position 165,699 of record JBBEBD010000012.1, read on the forward strand.
AAATAATAGACAGTATAGCCGGAATCACGGATTGGAGTGTGGATCTGGATGACTGGGAAAACGTACTGCGTATTGAATGTACAGAGACTACACCGGAAAAAGTGATCGGAACTCTTTCCAAAGTAGGTGTAACTCTCGAAGAAATGCCACTATAATTATGCAAATAAACAATAATAAAAACCGGGTTTTATACAAATCAATTGTGATAGGGATGATCATCTGTATTCCTGCCGGAATTGGTGTCGGCGTTCTTAAAGGAAATGTGGCACTGGGGTTGTTTCCGGAAACGCAATAGGTTGATTCTCGGTTTGATAGTCGGAACCGGAATACGAAATAACGGATAATGCCGTAATTAATGACAGGAATGACCATCAGAAGGATGTTGAATTATTTATGAACCAGCGGGAATTATGATCTTAACTTTAACCATTCTTGCTGTGATAGATTGCGGACTGATGTCCGGGTCCTTTTTCAAACCGCATAATGAAAGCCATGAGTGAGCTGCCTCCATCCAGGGAGCATGGTTCTTCCGTCGAGGATAGGTTCTGTAGGTTGATGCTGTCTGAAGGCCGAAGATATAATTTTTTCCAGTGTACATTATATTTTATGGATTGGAAACCCGAAAGCTTTTAGCATTGTGTAGCATGAGGATGGAGTCAGGGTGACTGTAAAATCAAATCATAAATTTAATATCATATCTTTAGTGACTGATTTCAGAAATTCTTGTGTTAATAATCAGTACAACTTTTTCTGTTTTTTGAATTGTAAAAGGATGCCCTTTTATAAGTAAACTATGATTGCAAAAACAAAAACACATAAATCGTGTCTGGTTGAATTACAGATCATTCTCAACAGATCATGTATTCGTACTTTATCTTTGCCTGTTGTTATGGAAACAGGAAAGCCGGAAAGGAGAATCAGGCAAAATTCGGTAAACCAGTCGGTAGTTGGTCAGGTGTTAGTTTATATAGAAGAGCATTTCACAGACTCTCTGAGCCTGGAAATTCTTGCAGAAGAAGCAAAACTCAGTAAGTACCAGCTGATCCGGCGGTTCCGGGAAGAAACTGGCTCAACTCCCTGGAAATATTTGACACTCCGGCGTATAGAGAAAGCAAAAATACTTCTGGAAGAGGGAATGCCGCCCGGACAGGCAGCCGCTGAAGCAGGATTTTATGATCAAAGTCACCTGAGCAAAGCATTCAGTAAGGAAACAGGAATGAGCCCAAAGGAGTACCAGGAGAAGAATTTCAGAAACCGGAATTAAAGGAATCCAGGAGTATGAATAGATTATCCTGACTCCTGAATTCCGGATGCCGCAATATTTTACAAGACTTCCGCCTGACTGTGTGCTATACTTAAATTCATACATTTAAAAATGATTCAGATATGGAACCTAACAAACAAAATTTTATTCAAAAATCAGTTGCCGAACGGCTGTTTAAGTCCCGTATTGTTATGATTCACGGGGAAATAACCCAGGAACTGGTAGGTAATGTAACCGCACAGCTGCTGGCACTGGCTTCTGCTTCTGATGATCCGATTACCCTGTTCGTCCATTCCCAGGGAGGCCATGTTGAATCGGGCGATTCCATTCATGATATGATAAGATTTATTGGTGCACCGGTCCGGATTGTAGGCAACGGCTGGGTAGCGAGTGCAGGAGCACTCATTTATGTTTCGGTACCGCTTGAACACCGTTACTGCCTGCCCAATACCCGTTTTTTATTGCACCAGCCTACAGGCGGCGTAAGAGGAAGCGGAAGTGACATTGCCATTGAAGCTGAAGAAATCGTTAAAATGCGAAGCCGGTTAAACCGCATTTTTGCCAATGCTACAGGTCAGCCCCTTGAAAAAATAGAAGAAGACACGCAGCGTAACTTCTGGCTTTCGGCGGAAGAAGCAAAAAAGTACGGTTTGGTGGGTAAGATTATAGAAAAGATCTCTGATGTGAAATAAAACACCAATCGTTACCTGTTGCGGTTTATCACGCACATCATTTTTTTTAGCTGTTTTTCTGCTGAAGCAGAGCTGCCGGCATAATTAGCGGAGGGGGAAGACTCTCAGGGCGAGGTTTGGTTTCCTTTCTATAATTTCACCCCTTTTGAAACCAGAGAAGTAATCAGTAAATCTCAGATAATACAGCCTGTACCGGATAGTAGGTTAAAGTTCCAAGAGTTGTCATAGAAATAATATTCTCTCCATCTATCACATAGCTTTTCAAACAGTAATCTGAAAGATGATTGGCAATTTGAATCAAAAAGCGGTGGTCCATAATATTTCCCCCGCTTATGTAAGACTCTGTGGATTCCGAACCGCACACATCCGGTGGTGTGGTATCATCGCCTTCATTGAATGGATGTGTATGTACTACAGAAACGATATTCTCTGGAATCACATCATAAAAATTATCCGGAATCATAATTTCACAGGGTGTGGAAAGCCAGCCGCCTGGAAATGGAATGACCTTATATCCTGAATTTTCCTGATGTACAATCCAGGCTCCCTGTTCAGAACGTTTATGCAGGGGAAGGTCTGTACCGGAATTTTGCCAGAGCTCAAAAAACGCCTGCTGGATTCCCGGATCGTTAAGCAATGGATCCCCATCGTCACATTCAGAACATGTTATACTCAGGTTAGCCGGGGACACAACGGCTAAAAAAATCACAACCGATAATTTATTTTTTATGAACTTCCTCATATCAATGATATTCGGGTGAACCACGATAATAAAAAGGAATAATGGTTTTAAGCTGCCTGGTGACAGAAAACCACATCAATAATCTGGTGTACTTCGATCAACAGGAACAGGTTACATTTAGCCCGTCATAAAAAACCGGTTGGTGACGGTGGTGTTTTTGCTGGTTCTACGGGCGGCAATGCAGCACATTAAACACCGTATATTAAAAAATTAACAACCCTTACTTTTTATAGCTGACGTTTTCTCTGCTTTATTCCGATATCCCCTGTTATTGAGTAACGCAGTTTGGCATTTGGTAATTCCTGCGGGATCAAAGGTTTTTCACATACTCCGCCGGAGTCTGGCCAACAATACCTTTGAAATCCCGGATGAAATGGGCCTGGTCAAAATATCCCAGGTCTGCTGCAAGCGCAGGCCAGTTATCTGTTCCGGCCGCCATCTTTTCAGCGGCTTCATGCAGGCGGTACCGCTGGATTACCCATTTGGGTGTTGCGCCAACATACGTTCTGAACAGGCGCTGTAATGTTCGTTTGCTGTGGCCGGAATAGTCTGCCAGGTCGTCCACTTTCAGAATGGAGGATTCTTCCATAATATGCTTCACGATTTGTGCCACTTCCTCAGCCCGGGGATCTCTGTCCGGCAGGTGGCGGTGCAGAAATTCTTCAGCCTTTTTCACCATCATTTCATCTTCTTCATGTGAAAGAATATTTTTTTCAAGGAATTCGATATCTTCATCAAACACCTTCTGAAATGGAATTTGCTTATCTGAAATAGAAGCCACGGGTTTGTTGAAGAAGGGATAAAATCCGCTGGGTTGGAATTTAACCCCCAATACCTGTCCCTTCTCTTTAAGTACGCGGGTGAATTTGCCGGTAACCACTCCCCATATCCGAGTACTGTCTTTTTCAAAAACCAGGTGGACAGACGGATGGGACAAAACATCCTGCCGGTAGGGTTCTTTTCCCCTGAGATCCCATCGCACAATCCAGAAATGTTCTATAAAATTTTCGAGGGCGGGGGAGGGATGGTAGCGTGACACACCAAAATTGACGGAACCTTTTTCCCGGTTCAGCACACCGCGGGGTGGTTCTTTTTTTGAATTTGCCATGCCTGTCGCGTTTTTACAATCCTTATGGTTTGTATTTGGATAATTTAAGATCTGAACAGCAACAAAAAAACCAAAGGCTATTAATATGCTTACCGATAAGAAAGTGAAGATATCAGAGACAATTCATGCACCGGCTCCAGAAGTATGGAAAGCGCTGACCGATAAGAAAATGATTAAACAGTATTTCTTTGGAACAGAGGCCGAGTCCGAATGGAAAAAGGGCAGTTCCATCACCTTCACAGGCCAGTGGGAAGGACAGGAGTATGTGGATAAAGGAACCATACTTGATATAGTGAAAGAGAAGCGCCTTTCGTTTGCTTACTGGAGTTCCATGTCGGGACTCGAAGATAAACCGGAAAATTACGCCACGGTTACCTACGTAATAGAACCCGGTAACGGGCAGACAAACCTGACGGTAACACAGGAAGGATTCAAAGATGAGCAGGCGTATGAGCATTCCGTTTCGGGCTGGCAGAAGGTATTGAAAAATTTAAAAGCGCTGGTTGAGGAATAAAAAAACTCCGTGCTGATTTGTGTGGATAATTTCTTTTTCAATGGTTTTCACCATCTACCCGCGGTGTCGGGCAGATCATCACCTATTCGGGCCGTCCCTGCCGGGACTTTCGCTGTGCGTGATCGTTACACCCAGGCATGAATGCCTGGGCTACTATGGTGTCTTCCCTTCGGGAATGAACGTCCTAATTCAAGGAATGGTCATATGAAAAGAGAGCTCATATCGTACAGGAGTTGCGGATGTATCGGGCGCCACTAAAATTTACCTATGAAACCTGACAGGCCTTACATTCCGTTCTGCCCTAATCCAGTCCCGGCAGGGACGAAACAGAGTAGGCCTGCATGTCAATGCAGGTTAGAAAA
>JBBEBD010000013.1:0-1316 GCA_040882525.1 Balneolaceae bacterium
CCGTTTCTAATCACCAGGCTCTCCCCTTCGGGATATTTTACATCAGAAACGCTTCTCATGGTTGGAGTACGTCGTTTCAGCACAAGCCGGTCTGTATAAGCGCGGTCCGTAAAACCACCTGCAAAACGAATCAGATCCTCCAGGGTTTCGCCATCTTTGGTTTCAAACAAGCCGACTCTTTTGGTCTCACCCACTACCTGAACCCGGTTTTCATAGGGATCCACCTTAATAATATCCTGGTCTTTCAGGTTGATATTTCCTTCCTGGTTACCGCTCACCATGATATCATATAAATCAAACGTGGAATGAACATCATTGCCGCGAATAATCTGTACATTCCTGTAGGTTCCGTTGTCACCCGGCCCGCCCGCCGCAAAAAGCGCGTTAAATACAGTGGATAATGAGGATACTGTGTAGGTACCGGGAGCTTTCACTTCACCCATCACGGTTACTTTAATGCTTCTTACGTTTCCGAGGCTTACTTCCGCGTAGGTATTGGCCTGATCGGGCTGATCGGGACGCAAACCGGAATAAATATCTGACAATCTTCGCTTAATGCGCTCACTGGCTTCCTCAATCGTAAGGCCATTCAGGTAGATGGGCCCCAGGCTTTGAATACGAATAGAACCTTCCGCATTTACAACAAGCTGGTAGGTCATTTCAGCCGCTCCCCATACATCAATAATGATCTGGTCTCCCGCCCCGATCGTATAATTTCGGGGAGTGGGAATATTGAAAGAAGGCTGAAAGGTTCTGGAAATTTGTTCAAATAGTCTCGATCCGAATACCCTCAGTGAATCGGTAACAGAATCCCTGTCAGATTCTAAATCCTGATAAACGGTATCTGCTTCAACATTTTCCATTCGCACATTCCCCTGGTTTCTGCTGCCTTCAAACTCCGATTCCTCCCCCTGAACACGCAATTGCCGGATTCGCTGAACCAGCCGGGATACTTCTGTTGAATTTGCTCCCCTTTGAACAGCCAGCGAACTGAACTGATCCAGTGAAATACCCATTTCCTGTATCCGGCCGTCAATTTCACGAACCTGGGCATCGGATAACTGATCCGATTCCATCTCCGTAATATCCACACCGCCGGGCAGCTGAACCTGCCTTGCTTCAGCCTGTACAAATGAAAACAAAAGAAATGGTAGAATCAATAAAACACGTTGAAGTATACTCATGGCAAGGGATTGCTGCTTGTAATAGTAGTATTGTCGAGAGAGATTAAAAGTAGTGCCTTTTCAGGAAGTTTGATAATAAGGATTTTTTAAGGATTAGTGAAAGGGAAATGTTGGTGGTTTGTTGTTAGTTGT
>JBBEBD010000014.1:0-1255 GCA_040882525.1 Balneolaceae bacterium
ACATGAATAGCCCCGGGCAAATCCTGCGGCAGCGGATGCAGCCCGGGGTATCGAACAAGCAGTTAAATCCCCCCCCCGAGGCGATGAATTTCTTGAGAGCTTTGGGTAATTACGAAGGGGTTCTATCAGTATTGGAAAAACCACGAAGGGCACGGAGAACACAAAGTGATAGGTTTCAGCCTTCAGCTCTCAGCTGTCAGTGTTCAATGCTCAATGCTCATTTTATTAAACCACAGCAGACACGGCGAAAATTAAACCGCAAAGGCGTGAAGGAGGCAAAATTTTATAGTCTCAATCCTCAATAATATCCCACCATAAAATTGGTTATTTAACCTGAAAAAAGAACAAAAAAATGAAACTGACAGAGCGGCAAAAGCAATTACTTGAATTTGTAAAGCAGGAACATGGGGATCAGCAGCGAAAATATTCGGATGAACCCTACTGGCATCACCTGGTAAGGGTTGCCGAGACAACGCATAAATACCTGGGAGAGGGTATTGAAGTTGCTCTTTGTCATGATTTACTGGAGGATACCGGTTGTACTGAAAAGCAGCTTTATAAACAGTTAACAGAAATCAGCTATTCAACAAAAGAAGCCTCTGAAATAACTCATGGCGTCAGGGAACTCACCGATGTTTTTATAAAAAAAGACTATCCTGATTTAAACCGCAGAACCCGGAAAAAAAGAGAAGCAGAAAGGCTCGGGAAAACAAGCTACCTCGCCCAAAGCATAAAATATGCTGACCTGATAGACAATACATCCTCCATTGTGAATGGCGATTCCGGTTTTGCCAGGGTATATATAAATGAAGCCATCGACATCCTCGACCAGATGCGCGCGGGAAATATCCACCTGCTGATTGAGTGCTGTTACGCGGTTTATAAGGCAAAAAAGAAATTTTAACCGCGGAGCCGCGGGGACGTAAAGTTGGTAATGTTAGCTATCAGCTGTCAGCTGTCAGGATATACGATTCAAAAACAGCCCTGAAAGGGCGGAAGAACATAGCCCCGGGCAAATCCTGCGGCAGCGGGTGACGCCCGGGGTATCGAATGGGTAGTTAATCTCCCCGAGGCGATGGATTTGTTGGTGGAAACGAATACATACGAAGGGGTTTGAACAGGATTCCCGGAAAAACCACGGCGGGCACGGCGGGTTTTCACGGCGAACACAGCGTATTTTGAACCACGAAGAACACGGAGTACACAAAGTTATCAGGACAACTCATTTACCTATCATTTTACCTTTGTGCTCTTA
>JBBEBD010000015.1:0-6558 GCA_040882525.1 Balneolaceae bacterium
CCATTGTCGAAGATACAATTACATTAGTTTAATAACTAATTAATTATTACACTAGGATAGTAAAATTCTCTACTGGAAAATCAATAAATGAAGAAAAGAAAGAAACCGCTGAACCCTATCATAAATTAATTCGATATTTTCTAACAAGAAGGATATATCTAGATCAAGAAATTTGTCAATTATTTGATGAGCTGTTACAACTTTATAGAGATGCTCTTGTTGCATTTGATACAGCGACTTATACTGGTAAATATGAGAGAGATGACGAAGCCATTAAGTTAAGAAAAGAGTCTTGGGAAACTGTCTCGAAAAAAATACCGTTCCTTTTAGAGAAAATCGAAGCAAGATTTAGAGATGAAATAATTGAAAAGTCAACTTAAACATAACAAAGGCATCATGCAGACGAATTTGGGTTTGGCTGCTCAACTTTTGCATTAATAGTCTCGTTGGATATGCCCAAGATCGTCACACTAGAAATGCACTCACTCACTACAAAGCACTACTAAGCCACCGCATAAAAATCTTCCTCAGTAAAATTCAGCAACAGCTCCAGCACCGGCTGCATCTCTTTCTCCTGCATAATAGCATTGCGCAGTTTTTTGCCATTCCGGATGCCTTTCAGGTATTGGCCGTAGTGCTTTTTCATGATGATCACACCATAGCGTTCGCCGTGGTGAGCAACCGATAAACGAAGCTGTTCGGCGCAAACGTGAAGCCGTTCTTCAAGAGTAGGTTCAGGCAGTAATTCACCGGTTTCCAGGTAGTGGCGGGACTGTTCGAAAATCCACGGGTTGCCAATCGCTCCGCGGCCGATCATCACGCCGTCCACACCGGTTTCATCAAACATCTTTTTGGCAAGCTGCGGTGAGGTCACATCTCCATTCCCGATCACCGGGATTTCAAGTCCGGGTGTGCTTTTCAGTTGTTTCAGGAATTCCCAGCGGGCATCGCCTTTATATTTCTGGCAGCGTGTCCGTGCATGAACCGTTAACGCTTTGACGCCCAGTTTCTGGAGCATCAGTGCAACTTCACCAATGCGGATGGTGCTGTCATCCCAGCCCAGGCGGGTTTTTACGGTAACGGGAACATCACCGGCTGCATCCACCACAGATCCGACCATTCGTTCCATCATATCAAGATCTTTCAGGCAGGCAGAACCGGCGCCTTTTTTTACAATCTTATAAACCGGGCATCCGAAGTTAATGTCTATTAAATCCGGTTTGTTGGCCCTGGCCACTTTGGTGGCTCCTTCCATCGCTTCTTCGCGTCCGCCAAAAATCTGGATACCGAAAGGCCGTTCAATATTCTCAAAATGCATTTTATGCTGGGCGATATCCGAATCACGGATGATGGCTTCCGAGCTGATAAATTCGGTATAAACAACCTCTGCTCCTTTTCGTTTGCAGATCTGCCGGAAGGGAGAATCGGAAACATCTTCCATCGGGGCCAGGAAAAGAGGCAGGTTGCCAGTGGTAATTTGATCAATTTTCATAGCATGGGATTTTTCAGAGTCATCAAAATACGGGTTTTTCAAACCCTTCTCATAAAATAATTCAATAGAAGCGCTGCCACGGTGATATTGCGTAATGATGAAATAGCCATTTGATAAATGAACAGTTATATTAAAGGCCAAAGTTAATTCGAATTTTAAACAGGAGTAAATTACGATGGCACTCGCTATATCAGAAATTGAAGAAATGTTAGGCAAGGATGCTGATTCTTTGCTAAGTCATACATGCAAAACCATTCCTAAAGAAAAATTACATTTACCATCTCCATCTTATGTGGATGATGTCTGGTACCATTCTGATAGAAATAACCGCGTACTGACGAACCTGCAAAGATTGTTCAATAACGGCCGTCTTGCCGGAACGGGTTACCTCTCTATTCTGCCGGTTGACCAGGGAATTGAACACAGTGCGGGTGCTTCGTTTGCCAAAAATCCTGATTATTTTGATCCCGCAAACATTGTTGAGCTTGCTATTGAAGGCGGCTGTAATGCCGTTGCCTCTACATTTGGTGTTCTGGCTTCTGTTTCACGAAAATACGCCCATAAGATTCCTTTCCTGGTAAAAATTAATCATAATGAGTTGCTTACATATCCGAATACATACGATCAGATTATGTTCGGAAGTATTGAGCAGGCTTTCAACCTTGGCGCAGCGGCAGTTGGTGCTACCATCTATTTTGGCTCTGAAGAATCTTCAAGACAAATTGTTGAAGTGGCTGAAGCGTTTGAATATGCTCATGAACTGGGGATGGCAACAGTGCTTTGGTGCTACACCAGAAACTCCGCGTTTAAAGTAAACGGAACAGATTATCATACATCAGCGGATTTGACCGGCCAGGCAAATCACCTGGGGGTTACAATCGGAGCGGATATTGTAAAACAGAAGCTGCCAACGAATAATGGCGGATATAAAGCACTGAACACCGGGGACTCTTCATACGGCAAACTGGATGAAAGAATCTACTCTGAACTTACAACCGATAACCAGATCGATCTCACCCGTTACCAGGTGGCGAATGGTTATATGGGACGTGCAGGCCTGATTAATTCCGGCGGAGCTTCCGGAAGTAACGACTTTGCAGATGCTGTTAAAACAGCTGTAATTAATAAAAGAGCTGGTGGCATGGGCCTGATCAGCGGCCGGAAATCATTTCAAAGGCCTATGAAAGAAGGTGTAAAACTTCTTAATTCTATCCAGGATGTTTATTTAAATGATGAAATAACCATTTCCTGATTCTCCTTTAAAGCCACACTAACATTAGGTTATGTGTGGCTTTTTTTGTTTTGTGAGGTCTCGCTAAACTTTTCATTTCTTCCTATACCTGCTGATTATTGGTTGATACATCACCACATACCGTTCAAAACAAACCTCTGATCTCATTTAAATATCTTGCTATTTCTATTGCGTTAAGCGCGATCAGCATGGGGATAGTAATTTATCTTACCTATACGCCCGGTATTCTGGATCATTTGAAGCCCAAGCGGCTGCCAGGCCTCTTTCTTGCCATTGTTGTGACCCTTCTGAAGGTCTATTTCTCGGCAGTCAAACTTCGTTTCCTGGCGGATAAAGAGATAAGCTGGATGGCATCCATACGTATCATGTTAACCTGGGATTTTGCTTCATCTGTTACTCCCTCTACGATAGGAGGAGCCCCTGTGGCAACCTATGCCATGACCCGTGAAGGCATTCAGCTGGGTAAATCCTCTGCCATTATTCTGTACAGTGTTCTTCTCGACCAGTTCTGGTATGCACTTGCAGTACCAGTTTTACTTATTTCGGGGATGTACTATGAGGTTCTGCCAAGTGAGATCGGGCTTGTGGGCTCAGCTACAATGCTGCTGATCTACTGTTCACTGCTTCTTTACGGCGCACTTCTGACGTACGGGCTTTTGATTAACCCGGAGTCGATGAAAAAAATCATAAAGTGGTTTTTCAAACTTCCGTTTTTACGAAAATATTCCGGGCGGATAAATGCAGAGGCTGAAAACCTGGAGAACTATTCAAATGAATTGAGAAAAAAGCCCGCCGGATTTGTTCTGAAAGCTTTTTTCTTTACCACCATGGTATGGCTGTGTAAAATTGCACTGCCGGTTATCGTAGTTTTAAGTTTACTGCCGGGGGATGAAGTTCTGATGGTTCTCAGGAGCCTTGCCATGAATCTCGCCTTCCTCGTAATTCCCACACCGGGCGGTTCGGGCGGAGTTGAAGGGTTGTTTGCAGTTTTTCTTGGCCCTCTTATTGATCGCACAGCCTTCATCGGGCTGGCTGTTTTTGCATGGAGAATTATAACTTATTATATAAGTATCGGGTTGGGAATTATGGCAATGGCCTGGTATGTAAACACCACTGTGGCTGAAAAACTGGAAGAAATAAATAAAGAGAACGAAGAACCGGACCTGGTTGTGAATGACGAAAACTAAATCTCAATTTGAATGCAGTAGCTGCGGCCACCTTTCGGCAAAATGGCTGGGGGTTTGCCCGGCTTGTGAAGAGTGGCATACCTTCCAGGAAAAAATCTCCAGTCCCGCTCCGTCCAAAAAACATAAAGTAGATATTTCCGGAGGAAATGGCACAACCGGAGAGGCAGTACGTTTGTCTGATGTGCAGATAGAGGATCAAAACCGGCTCACAACGAATCTTCAGGAGTTCGACCGCGTGCTTGGTGGAGGGCTTATAAAAGGCTCATTTCTTTTATTGGGTGGTGATCCCGGAATCGGGAAAAGCACGCTGATGCTCCAGGTAGCAGAAAAATGCCCCGATTGGAATATTTTATATGTGGCCGGGGAAGAATCTGCAGCGCAAATCAAACAGAGAGCCGGCCGCATTGGCCTGAAAGGTGATAATTTACTTGTCTATTCCAGTACAGAAATAAAATCGGTAATCGCCCAGGCACGGAAAACTAAGCCGGATTTGCTGGTTATTGATTCCATACAGACCGTATTTAGCACTGAACTGACAAGTTTGCCGGGAAGTGTGCAGCAGATTCGTGAGTGTTCCGCTATGCTGCAGCAACTGGCAAAAAAAGAAGGTGTTACCACCCTCATGATAGGCCATGTTACCAAAGAAGGAGATATCGCCGGCCCCCGTATTTTAGAACATATGGTTGATACGGTTCTGCATTTTGAAGGAGACCAGGGACAGTTATACAGGCTGCTGCGTTGCGTGAAAAACAGGTTCGGGCCTGCACAGGAGGTAGGGGTGTTTGAAATGAGAGAAAGCGGCCTTCACGAAGTTTCAAATCCTTCGGACCTGTTCCTTTCGGAAATGAACCAGGCCATAAGCGGAAATTGTGTGACCTGTATTATGGAGGGTTCCCGGCCTATACTAATTGAAGTTCAGGCCCTGGTGACACCCAGCAGTTACAGCACTCCGCAGCGCACGTCGTCCGGGTTTGACCAGAGAAGACTGTCGCTGTTAATTGCGGTTCTTGAAAAGAGGGCGGGACTCGGTTTTGCCGGGCAGGATGTGTACCTGAACATAGCAGGCGGACTGAAAATTTCTGATACCGCTGCCGATGTAGCCGTCATGGCAGCTCTTGCATCAAGCCTGAGAGATTTACCCGTTGAAGAACGCACTCTTTTGATAGGAGAAGCGGGCCTGGGGGGTGAAATCAGAAGAATACCTTTTTTAAATCAGCGTTTAAAAGAGGCGGAAAAGATGGGGTTTAAAAAAGCTGTTTTACCAAAAAGCGAAACTACGGGGAAGTTCAATCTTGTTTTAGATCCCGCAGATACCATATCACAGGTTGTCAGAAAAATCTGTGATTAGTAGTTATCTCTTTGCCGCCGTCTTTCTTCACGTACACTCTTCTTCATGGCTTCTCGTCGTTCTTCGGAAGGTTTTGTGAACTGCTGGCGTTCTTTATATTCGTTCAAAACACGTGAGCGTGTAATCATTTTTTTAAAACGATTAATCGCACGATCAATGCTTTCGTTGTCTTTTACGTTTACTCCAATCATAAATTAATTTGGTTTGAATAATTATTATTACAGACAAGTAATATAAAAATAGTTTCCTCAAAAAAACAGTTTCTTACAGTAAATATATTCAAAACCTGGGGGTTCGATTAAAATGTCAAAAGGGAGCCACAAAGGGTGTATCATAACTCTTTACATAACTATTGCGTCATGCCGGACCACGATCCGGCATCTCCTGCTTTTATCAACGCCGGGAGATTCTGAAATGAATTCAGAATGACACCCTTTGTATCTTCTGTTTACTCCTCAAGATGCACGTTATTAATAGCGCCAGAGGCATCACTTTTGGGAACTCAGGTTCACAAGAATTAACTCAGCAAGCACAATGCCTGATTCATATTTAAAAACCTTACGGACGCTTCTGATACAGCCCCGTGCTGTAGTGGATGGATTCATTAACAATTCTGAAAACCTGTTTTTGCATCCATTGAAGTTTTGCCTGGTAGGTGCTGCAGCCATTATTCTGCTTAATACCCTGGTTATTGACTTTACAATCCGTCCACAGCTTGATCCGCAAATAACAGCAGAAAGCGAACAAATTCAGCGAATGACGGGATGGATTCAGATTTCGACAGTTCGCGCGTTTACACAGTTTTTGCCGCTCACCATGATTCTGTTCTTTATAGTATCGTTATCTCTGGCAGGGCTATTTTTTCTCAGAGATTACCTTGGTGGATTTTATTCCGGTCTGATACTCAATACCTACTCAGTTGGCGTTGCACAGCTCTTTCTTCTGTTACTCATTCCGGTATGGAAGTGGGTTGACATTTCTCTTACAGATTCTTTCATGAATACAAGCCTGCCTGCTGTGGTTACTGCGGGTGGTATCATCTTGATTTACTTCAAATATTTTCAAACATCTTCATTTATGAAATGGCTGAGGGTGCTTTCGTCTTATACTGCCGGTTATGTACTGTTTGTACTATTGGGCGGTTTTGCCGCAAGTGTAGTGGGTTATGTTATTTATGCAGGTAATCGCATTCTGGAGTTGTGGGGGTAAGCGGAGTTTTATAAGGCTTGAGGCAAACCCCAGCGTCATCCTGAACTTGTTTCAGGATCTCCAGGCGTTG
>JBBEBD010000016.1:0-6432 GCA_040882525.1 Balneolaceae bacterium
CCAAAAAGCCATGCAATGGCAACACCGGATACAAGGTTTGGAATCCAAAGTAATATGGCTGTCTGAAAAGCGGTAACAGTTTCATTTTCGAGCTCGATCACCTGCAGGGTTGCCAGCCAGCCCACCGCGAGGGTTCCAAACATATTTGCCCATGCATGCCCTATCAGGGGGATGACCACAGCATAAAGCGGCCGGACTCCGAGGGCAATTAAAAGAGGTGCAACTACGGCAATAGGCGCACCAAATCCTGCAATACCCTGCAGAAAAGAGGCAAAAACCCAGCCAAATCCCAGAACTAAAAAAAGCTGGTTACTGCTGAAACGTTCAATGCCTTTCCGTAGAGCATCAAACCCTCCTGCACGTTGGGTTATTCGATAAAGCAATAAAGCCGGCCAGACTACATATAAAATAAAAATAGCATCCCATACACCTTTTCCGCCGGCTATTGCTAATGTTTCAGCCGGTGTCTGGTAAACAAAAACAGCAATACCGGCAGCAATAAACATTCCAATAGGACCGGCTTCCGGGGCTTTCCATTGCGCACCAATTAATAAGATCAGAAGCACTATCAAAGGTAACAGTGCAAGACTCCAGTGGATGAGATCGATTGGAAGCTGTGTATCCTGCATAAAAAATGATCTCTCTTTTATTCAACGCTTTGTTTAAGCAGTCCCTCTTGACTTTAAAATTAAAGAATAAGAGAAGCATTCAATTATAAAATTCAAAAATAATATTACAATTTGTGTCGTAACAAGACATTGTATTTTCCCGAAGAAGCATTCAATTCAAACACATCAGCAGCGTTAACGAATTGGAAGGAATCCGGAGGCTGCATTAAGAAATATCATGCTGAATCATGGTTTAGATAAATAGCAAAGCAGAAACAACCTATTTAATATAACGTGCTATTTCTGGAAGAGGATCACTTATACGATGCCTGAAATCAGTATATACCTGTTGTTGGGGTATCAGGGCCTTTTTGAGATGAAGTGCTTTTTTTAAATAGTACAGAATAGTATTTGTACCAATGTAATATGTAATATGATTGTACTCCGGCTGGATGAATGGAATTCCGGCTGCTGAAAGGCAGCTCAAAAAAACAAAGTTGATCCCTGCCGCACAAGACCCCTGCAGGGAGGCCCAGAACCTGGCGTTAAAATCTATAAGCTTTGCTTTCCCATCTCTGTCGTCCAGTCGGAAATCCAGGTGTGCTACTCCGCTGTAGCCGGTATATTTTAAAAGTCGTTTAGTATAAGCAAGTATTTGCTCATGATGTGTAAACTGAATAGCAGTTGCCACACCAAAATTTTTATTAGCTAAAACTTTTTGAATGGTGTGGGCTTTTATCTTTCCATCGACTGCCAAAATGCTGCAACCAAAATCCACTCCAGGGATGTATTCCTGCAGGATATAATTATTTTTTTCGATGTTTGCCACAGTTTTGGCCAGGGAGTATTTGTTACAGTATTTATTAATTCCAACTCCCGATGAGCCACTAATTGGCTTTAGCATCACAGGAAATTGATCCGGCTTCATCCTCTGTATGTCCGTTTCCCCCAGCCGAAGGGTTTCCGCATTATCAAATTTATTGGTATTCAGAAATTCAGCCAGCAGATCTTTTCTCTCCAGTAGATCATAAACTTCAATGGCAGGTAAAGGCGGCAGATAAACATCGTTTAATTTGTCTTTCCAGGTAGCTAAAACACGGACCGATTCGTCTGTCACCGGTAAAATAAGATCTGCACCGGTTTCCCGGATCTTTTTTTGAAGTAAATTAAATAAATCATCATCATCCCATGAGTTAAAATAATGAGTAGAATCGATAAATTTAGAATGTGAAGTAGCGGGTTTTTTTCTGTTATTTGGAGACAATGTATGAATTTTTGCTTCAGGCAAAACCGAACCAAGCGTGCGAATAACAGTTAGCGCCAGGATATTTTCTGCCCCCAGAAGCAAAACTGAAGAAATTTTCATAAAAATTATTCTCTTGATGATTGTCTGTATCTATAACACAGAAATTTCGATTTTGTTTCTTAAAAATCTGGACGAAAAGACGACCCTGGTTTTAGTTCTGTTTTCTGAAATCCAAAGTTATCTCAGAGCATAAAAGCCTAAAGCATAAAAAAAAGATATAGTTCCATGTTTACATTTTTTTTTCTAAAAGTACTTGAACTAAACATAATGTTTGGCTAAATGTGACTGAACAAAAATTATAGATTCACTATGAAAAAATATACTACAATTTGGACAGGAGTTATTTTTCTGTTCTTGTTTCCATTTTCTCTTACAGCACAGGATCCGCCTGCTTATGCTGTTGAGAATGTAACTATTCATCTGGCGGATGGCTCCGTTATTCAATCGGGTACAATTGTGTGGCGGGAAGGAGTCATAGAATCTGTTGGTGCAAATCCCTCCATTCCTTATGATGCTTTTACCATCAGCGGGGGAGATTCACTTCATGTTTATCCCGGTTTTATTGATGGTTTGGGGTACTGGGGCACGCCCGACTTACCCGATCCTGAACAGGTATCTGATCCGGGAAACCCAGGGTACGAACGAGCCGGAATTGAAGCACAAAGATCACCTGAAGATCTGGAGCTGGATGGAGATGAGATTACTGAAATTATGAAACTGGGAGTAACTACGGCAGCCATCGGGCTGAAAGGATATATGCTGCCGGGTTCGGCTGACCTTTTTTTTCTGAATGGAGACCATACGGCCGACCATCTTTTCAGGTCTTCTGTGGGAATGGAATTTGCATTAGAGGGAGCAGCAGGCGGATGGGGAAATCGTGCTTATCCTTCCACAACGATGGGAGTTATGGCCCGGTTTCGCCAGCTTATGTATGATGCGGAAGCACTGAAAGATCATATAGAATATTTTGCCTCCTCAGAAGGATCTATGACCGCACCCAAAAGAAATCGCATACTCGAAGCCATGTTTCCTGTGATGGAAAATGAAATACCTCTTTTTCTGAAGGTCGACAGCCCTGAAGATATTGATCGAATGCTGGTGCTGAAAGATGAATTTGATTACGATGTGGTGATCGTTTCAGCGAAAAACGCTGCCTATAAAGCGGAGGAACTGAAAGAAAGGGGAATCCCTGTGCTGGTTTCTATTGATCTTCCCGAAAAACCCGGCTGGATGGAGGATGAGGATTCAGATCCATCGGGGCAGGAAGAGGAGCTGTACCGGCAGCGGCAGGCAGAAGCATATCGGAATGCGGCACACAATATCAGAAATCTGCTTGATCATGATATCCTGGTAGGTTTTGCCAGTACCGGGCTTTCTGCGAAAGATTTTCATGAAAAGATCCTCGCTCTGAAAGAAGACGGAGATCTTTCAGAAGAGGAAATTATTCAAATACTGACTGTTAATACGGCATCTGTTTTGGGTGCCGGTTCCAGGATAGGGGAGTTGCGATCAGGCAATATTGCAAATTTCACTCTCTTTAATTCCTCCTATTTCGGGGAAGAACCCGAAGCGAAAATGGTCATATCAAACGGAGTTATACATGAGCTTTAAAATAAATGTATCAACAATAGTTCTGGCAGCCCTGCTGCTGACTGTTCCTGGTGAATTCTCTTTTGCACAGGCAACAGGTTCGGTTTTGATTCAGAATGCAACGGTAATCACCGTCAGCGGAGATGATCTGGAAAACACAGATATCCTTGTACAGGATGGAATTATCCGTGAGATCGGGCAGAACCTGAATGCACCCCGGGGAACCGGAACACTGGATGCAACAGGTAAATATGTTCTTCCGGGTATCATAGATGCCCACTCTCACCTGAATGGAATCGGTATCAACGAAGCCACAAACCCGGCAACACCGGAAGTAACGATGTACGAATCTATTAATCCTAATTCAGTGTCTATTTATCGTGCTCTTGCAGGCGGGGTTACCACTATTAACCTGATGCACGGTTCAGCTAATGTGATCGGCGGACGAAATGCTACGCTGAAACTCAGGTATGGTCTTGGACAAAATGAGCTGAAGTTTAAAGATGCCCCGCAGACTGTAAAATTCGCTTTGGGCGAAAACCCCACACGGGTGCACGGCCAGGGTAATGGTATTCAGCCCCGCACAAGAATGGCAGTGGAAACTGTAATACGAGAACATTTTGACGAGGCACTTGATTACCGGAAAAACCGTGAAGCGTATCTTGAAGCCAAAGAAAGGTACGACCAAAATCCGCAGGGAAATCCACCGGTGCCTGTTGCCAAAAACCTCAGATTAGATGTACTGGCTGATATTATCGAGGGGAATATCCTGGTTCACTGCCACTCATACAGGGCAGATGAAATTTTGATGCTGGCCCGTGTTTTTGATGAGTATGGAATAGAAAACTATACCTTCCAGCATGCGAATGAAGCCTTTAAAGTAGCACCTGAGCTGGCTGAATATGGTGCCCATGCGTCTATTTTTGCCGACTGGTGGGCGTATAAATTTGAAGTGTATTACAGTACCGCTTACAGTGCATCCATTCTGAATGAAAATGGTGTGACGACAAGCATTAATTCAGACAGTAATGAATTAATCCGCCACCTGAATCATGAAGCAGCTAAAGCCGTGCATTACGGGCAGACATCGGAAAATGATGCACTGAGAATGATCACGCTTCACCCTGCGATACAGCTTGGTATTGATGATAAAGTTGGTTCCGTAGAAATTGGAAAGCATGCGGATTTAGGTATCTGGAGCGGCCATCCGCTGAGTATCTACAGCATCAATGAAAAAACACTGGTTGACGGAGTAGTTTATTTCGACAGGGAAGCGGATCCGGATGATGTGCGTCTGGATCGCGCCATTGATCCTGTGGTAGATTACGATGATACCAGCCAGACTTTCTATGAAAGTATTGAGGGCCGTAATTATGATGCGTGTATGGCAGATGTTTTCATGCTGTTCGAATCATCAGACAACCGTCAGTCCTGGAATCAACAAATTCATAACCACTAAGGGGAATACCATGAAAAAATTAACTACTCTGATTGTTCTTCTTGCATGGACCGGTATTCTTACAGTTGATGCACAGATTACGGAAAAACCTGAATTCGGCAGGTTTGCCATCACCAACATTACCATTCATACCGTAACAAACGGAGTGATTGAGGATGGTGTGGTATTGGTGGAAGATCATGAGATAACACTAGTCGGCAAAAATGTCCGCATTTCAAACGACTACCAGATCATCGACGGAACCGGCAAACATATCTACCCCGGATTTATAGATTCCATGACACGCCTCGGCCTGGTTGAAATTAATGCTGTTGCAGTAACTCTGGATCATGCCGAAGTGGGTGATTTTAACCCGCACGTCAATGCATTCACAGCTATTAATCCGCATTCAGCGGCAATACCGGTGACCCGTGTAAGCGGAGTGACCAATGTGGTTTCGGTTCCTGCAACAGGTATTATTGCCGGTAAAGCCACGCTCATTGATCTTTGGGGATACAGCCCCGATGCCATGGCGGTTAAAGGAGCCGCCGCGCTTCATATTGAATGGCCTACAGCTATGAAAAATAGCCCAAATGACAGCCGGTCTGATGAAGAAGTGGAAGAGAAGTTTCAGGGAGAGCTGAAAGAGTTGAATGATTTCTGGGCGAAAGCTGAATTTTACAACCGGATGATGAATGCTTTTGAAGAAAACCCGCAGGACAGGATAAGACCGGATAAAGACCTGAAAATGGAAGCCATGCGGGAAGTGGTAACCGGAGAACTTCCCGTCATCATTTCCGTGAACCGGGAAAAAGATATCCTGAATGCAATCGAATGGGCGGAAGAACATTCGGATATTCCGGTTGTACTTAATGAAGTGAGAGAAGGGTGGCGCGTGGCGGATGAAATTGCCGCTGCCGGGATTCCGGTGATTGTAAACACGCTTTACACTCCCTCAAGGCCATACGAAAATTACCAGCGGCCTTATCAGAATCCGGGCCTGCTTGCAGGGGCCGGCGTTAAAGTTGTAATGGGGAGCGGTGATACCGAAAATGTACGTAATGTGATTTACAATGCTGGTTACGCTGCCACGTATGGTTTAGGCAGGGAAGAAGCCATTAAAGCGCTCACGATTAATCCGGCTGAAGTTTGGGGTGTGGAAAACCGGCTGGGAAGTATTGAGCAGGGAAAGCAGGCTAATTTGATTATTACGGATGGAGACCCGCTGGAACCGGCAACTCAAATCGAGCATGTTTTTATCAACGGGTTTAAAATACCGATGATAAGCCGGCAGATTCAGCTTTATGATGAATTTCTGGACCGGGACGCGGTGAATCGTTAAAAAATTCAGGCGGGGTAAATTTCTGCCCTGCTTTTTTTGATTTAATGATCTCAAAGTATCCAGAAAACCAAGAGAAATCTTATTTATTTCCCGCCTTAAATTCCCGATATTCTAACAACTTACATCAATACGTAATTGGAGACGAAGT
>JBBEBD010000017.1:0-38198 GCA_040882525.1 Balneolaceae bacterium
TAACGCCTCGGATGAGGACGTGTTGATGGTGCTGCTTTACAATCAGGCCAGGAATCCATCAATTTTCTACCGGTTTATTGCTTCCGGCGATTACAATTTAGAGGAAGCGCAAGAAGAGCTGCAACGGGATTTATTAGAAAATAAATCTTATCAATTTAATACGGCTGAAATACCTGCTTCTTTCATTCGGGCAATAAATGGTATTACCAAAAAAGATATACTGAAACATGTTTTTAATGCATCAGCATTTGGTAAAATTGAGTATACGAGAATAGCGAATAATAGTCGTGAAGTTGCTTTTCGGCTAAAAACGGCAGATTCCGGTCAACATTTTTGTTTATTGGTTGCCTCAGACGCTACAAAATGGAGTGATAATATTCTCGAAGATTATGAATACACAGAAACTCCCTTAATTAAATCGTATTTCAAGACAATTAATGAAAAAGAGAGCGGTATAAATATACTTCTCGGCTCCAGAATATTTACAGAAGGCTGGGATAGTAATAGGCCTAATGTTGTAAACTTCATCAATATTGGAGTAGATGAGAGCGCACAAAAATTTGTTTTGCAGGCTATTGGTCGCGGAGTCAGAATTCAACCGATTCCAGGCATCAGAAAAAGAATTTCATATATAATAAATCCGGAAGAGACAAAAGAAATAGACAGATATATAGATGTTGAAACCAAAAATGAGATTATAAAAAGAAGCTTAGCGCCGGAGAGTTTATTTGTCTTTGCAACTAAAAAGGAAGTCATCAAAAATATCACTGAAAACCTTAACAGAGAGAAAGAAGCTGATGATTGGAAAATTGTCAAGAATATTAAGAAAACAGAAATATCGGAAAAATTAATCATTCCAAAATATGAGGAAGCTGAGGGCGAGATTCCTGCCTATTCCATAAACCAAGAGGAATTTGATGAATTGATAAATTATATAGGTGCTGAATCAGGATTAAATGATAAACTGGTGTTAATGCAGTCGCCAACTAATGTTTCTAAAACTTTGGTATCAGCATTAGGTGAAATTCGGAATACAGACAATTTTAATTTTGATGTTTCGCATTCGGGTAAAAAACCAGTAGATAATCTTTTACTTCTAAATCATCATTTTCATCAGAAACCAAAAAAGTTAAAATATTTTCAGCCGGTACTGACAGAAATCAATCACTTCGAAAAAATTGAGGTCGCCAATCTTCCGGAAAATGAATTACATCTCTTAGAGCAGACAATTTTAGAATCTCTAAATAAAAGTGAACTAACTTTCAGTACAGCGGAAGAGGCAGGTGAAGCTTTTAAAAATAATGAAATTGATTTCGAAACTTTCCAAGAGCAGCTGGCACTATTTACTGAGAATAAATCCTCAGAGAGCTATTCATATAATGGCGTAAAGCTTTTAAATATTAATACAGATTTCCTTGCTGAACATTATTATAATCCTATTCTGCTAACCTCAGAAACAAACAGACAATTATTTAAACATATCATTTGGGTTGATTCAGAAGTTGAATTTTTGAGGGAGTTGCAAAAGAATAGGACGGTTTTGGAAAAATATGAGTGGTGGTATTTCTCTAAAATTGAAGAAACAACCGATGAAGTCTCTATTCCTTACTATGACACTGGAGAACAAGAATATCGAAATTTCTTTCCTGATTTTATTTTTTGGCTAAAGGAAAAAGAATCTGAAAAGCTGATTATAAAATTCATTGATCCAAAGGGTAATAGAGTTGGTACAGGTAATGCCGAAGATAAAGCAAAAGGCTATGAAGAGATCTTTATTGATAATAACATAACATTTGAAGGTCAAAACGTTGAGGTGGATCTGTTCTTTTATAATGAACCATCGGGCGTAAATAGATCAGTAAAGGAATATTTCACGAAAGATTTTAATAAGCTGTTTAGCTGAATTCTTATGTATAATTTCTTGCATACATGAAATAAACCTAAGATCACTTTTAAAAATGTACTATACGCGTAAAATATAATTAACAATTCTTGAAGCCTTTGTGGTAAAAATTAGAAAGAAATCGGCTGCAGATTATTATTGCTATTTGCGAAAAGGCAGGAAAATGCAATTTATGATTTTGTTCAGACGAAAGATCTTCATTTGTTCTTGGGAAGTATGAAATTACATGACAACAAATCCATTCATCATTATTGGAATTTTCTATCCGGAAAGAGTAGATCAGACGCTTTTATTTCAATAAAATAAAGGAGTTATGCCTGCTTATTCTAAATGTGGTGGACATAACAGAGTTTAAACATGTTGTGGATCTTCAGGGAGAGATTACAACCAAGGTTCAATCTCCATCGAAAAAAACATCCTGATATTTCTCTTCTAACATATTGACCTCTTCACCGGTTAATGCTTTAAATTCTTTCGTACGTGCACGTTTAGATAAGCTGCCATCATTTTGGCGCAAAAATCCGATCAGATTTTCCATATCCTTGTCGGGCATATCAAAATGATTTTTAATGTAGGTTCTCATCTTGTCATGACGTTCAAGGTACAGCACCTCTTCCGGCAGGATTTTTAAAACTGTTTCTTTTACACAATCATAAAGAAATTCTGCTTGTTTCGTCGCATCAAAGTAGCGATACAGATCGATTGTATGGTTCAGTACTTTTACATTTCCATCAGGAGTTGCTTTCCATTCAACATGATCAAGAAGAGATTTTGAATAGGATTCCAACACCTCTTTATACTCATCAATGCGGTCAAGTATTACAGCTGATACGGGGAAAATAAGTCCTTTAGGCGAGAACCCTTTTTTTGCCAATACATGATGGATCAGATATCGATGTACCCGGCCGTTACCATCAGCAAAGGGATGGATAAATACAAAACCAAATGCGATCAGTGCAGCTGCCAACACCGGATCGTACTCGCTTTCGATGAGCGACTTATTTGCCTTTAGCAAGCCTTCTGTTAGCTTTGGAACATCCTGCCATTTGGCAGATATATGATCCGGGACAGGCTTACCGGTCGCCCGGTTATGCACCCCAATAAATCCTCCGTCCTTTCGCCACCCCATATCTACAAATCGCCGGTCTTCAATGACAATCTCCTGGAGTCGCAGCAATTCATCCCTGGTGAGATCTTGTTGACCGGCCTGGCCCATTGCTTTTCCCCAGCGTTCAGCCCTATTTTCCGGAGGGGTTTCACCTTCAATGGCATACGAAGCTTTCGAGTCTTTTAGCATCAGGAAAGCTGCAGCCCGGGATAACAGGTCCGGATGAACCGTTCCTATCGTCTCCTTTACCTTCTTTTCCAACTCTTCAGTGCTAAAGTCTTCCAGCTTTTCCGTGCGGCGAATTAACGGGCAGAAGTTTATGTTTCCCGGCAGATTATTCCAGACACGATGTCGTTGAGATCGTTGCTTTGGGCCGGGGTATTGCAGTTCAGGATCTAAAGCATCGACATAGTTCCCTGATTTTGTATCTGCCACATCAAGCCGTTCACCTGTCAGCCATTCATAGAAAAACCATATACGCCTGCTGTATCGCCCGGTTGGCCGGGCTTTAACAATAGCTTCAATTTTAGCTTTGCCTGTTTCAATAAAGAGCTTTTTTAAGATCAGGAGGTCAACACCTTCATACCGCAGAGCAAAAGTTAAATGTCCCGGCAGTGTTTGTTCTGGCTCATATCGTGTAGAAAGTACTTTCCAGCGGCCCTCTTTATACTGTCTGTGACTTTGGCTGATTGCTGAAATGGAATCGGGCAGAGGCACTCTTAAATCAAATTGATTTATCAGTGCGCTGTACCCTGCCAGCTTCATGTCGGCTTCAGGAAGGGTATATTTACGAAAAACGGTTACTTTATCTGAAAAACGATTATTTTTCATTTGCATCCATGAATAATGATTACGATGCAATATTATGAAAAACGATTACAATTCATAAAAAACGTTTAGATTTGGTGATTATTTATGAAAATCGATTACAAATATTCAAATAGACCTGACCATGTAGAGTGAACTTTCTTCTGTTGATTTATACAGGGAGTACAGAGATCTAAAGGAACATTTCAAGAACCATAAAGGGGAGAAAATAAAGCCACCAGAAATTATTTCCCCTTTGATCAGAGACTATATAGCAGTGAGTGATAAGGAAAGAGCTGTTAAACTGGAGAAATACTTGAAACCGGTTCGGGAATTGCCTGGATGAGTATACGTCTGATTGTAGAATTTAAAAGTTTCAATATTTGCATCGTAGTGCCTGTCTTCTTCGCTTCCCGAATAAAATATTCCCCTGGGGCTGGAGAGTACTCTTCCCGCGATTTTTTCCGATTACTTTGACTGTAACTGTATCCGGATCGTCATATGCGTTCCCTTCCCCGGGTCAGAATCAATCTCCATGTTCCCTCCGAACAGGTTCAATCGCTCACGTATGTTGAAAAGGCCAAATCCTGTTGTATTCTCCATCAGGGAATCCGCCTTAGCTGCATCGAAACCACTGCCCTCGTCGATCACCTCAACGATGAGGTGGTCATCCGCTGAGTAGTTGTCTGCCCGAATTACGGCACGGTCTGTACCGGCATGTTTAACAATATTGAAGAGCAGTTCCCGCACAATCTGCAGGAGCATCGCACGAACTTTTTCATCGTGAATCAGGATATCATCTTTAATATTTAACTTCGTTTTCAGCCCGTGCATCTCATCAAACCGGCTGGCAACCCATTCCATCATGTCTGTCAGCTGCTCAGATTTTAGTACAAACGGGTTGAGATCCCCCGTCAGTTCCCGGGTTTTCTCAATGGCCGCATTGAGCATTTCAATGGATCCTTCAATGTTATCTGCAAGTTTTTTCTGTTTGTCCGGGTCAACTTCTCCGTAGCCCATTTTTATATTCATCTGAGCGGCAAATAATATCTGCTGCAGTTCATCATGGAGAATACGCGAAATGCGCTGACGCTCTTCCTGTTCGCTTTCGCTCAGTCTGGTAACCAGCTTGCGAACCTCCCGGGTGCGTTCTTCTACTCTTTCTTCCAGGGTGTTGTTAACCTTTCTAAGTTCACGAAGCGCATTATTTCTGTCTGTTACATCTTCGATCGCCAGAAGAATGAGTTGCAGGTGGTCAATCCGCCGGGCATTGAGTAACATAACTCTCCGTCCGATGTTTTCAAATTCATGTTCAATCTCATAATCATTGACGACCTTTTCTTCCGGAATTATCTCCTCGAGCAGTGTCCGCAATTCTTGAATATCCCACTGGCCATTGCCTAAATTATACAATAAGGTTCCTTCTGTTTCTTCCTTCTCTACTTTGAAAAAATGATAGAAGGATTCGTTGGCAAGATCCACACGAAGATCTGTATCCAGTACAAGTAATCCCTCCCGGACCGTATCAAGAAGCAGCTCTGCAAACTCTTTATCCTCTTTCCATTTTTGTTCCAGTTCTGAAAGATCGCGATTAATAGAGGTCTTATTTTTCTTCTTACTTTCGGCCATATTTTAAGATAATGGTAACCTGCT
This sequence comes from Balneolaceae bacterium, assembly GCA_040882525.1. Classification (GTDB taxonomy): domain Bacteria; phylum Bacteroidota; class Rhodothermia; order Balneolales; family Balneolaceae; genus Rhodohalobacter. The sequence continues at coordinate 5,472 of JBBEBD010000017.1, forward strand.
CATTAATTTTTCTTTTTTTTCAATTAGCTGAAGCTTGATTAAAAGTCAAGTGCAATTGTTTTTTTTATACATTTCATCCCTGATGGTGGCACTTAGCGTTTCAAATGCCTCTGTTTTTGTGATATAAGCCACCGCTCCGGCTCGTCTCATTTCATGCGATACCTGCTTATCATTATGCATGGATAATCCTATCACGCATATTTCTGTTTTATCAGAAGAAAGCTGCCGGGTTGCTTCTATACCATCCATATCAGGCATATATACATCCATCAGGATTATATCGGATAAGAGATCTCTTGCCAGCCTCACTGCTTCCTTTCCGTTGGACGCTTCCGCAATTACTTCCAAATCATCTTCCTGCTCTATAATCGTTTTTAGACCCTCTCGCACCATTTTGTGATCATCAGCAATCAGGATTTGCACTCTGCTTTTGGCTCGGTTCATAAGTAATTATTGCCTGCAGATACATCTGATCGTTTTATACAAACAAACATTTCTCAAATTTTAGATGATTGGATATACACCAGGCTTAGAAGAAACCTTCTATTTTTTCCTTCCACGATCAGATAAAAATGACTCCTGATAACCTAATGTTGTTTTTATTAACATTCCTATAGGTAGTCTGCGTTCAGTACCCAACCCGGCTTCCGGCCGGAAAACTTTTTGAGTAGTTAAATAAAATAAAAATGGTCCATTCTGCCAAACGGATAGAATTTATTTTCCGCTGAATGTTTATTCATATCTAAAACTGTTGGTGAAGCAAATTGAACAACTATGAAGATTTTACTTGCCGGAAAGCAAATCTTACAGATGATCAGGTACTTATGTTATCACCTCTGAAAAATTTTCCACCTGTAATTGTTTTTACAGGAAATTTCAATGAATAGATGTTTCCGTACGGATTAGAAAAAAAATCATGGCTCCCGTTTAACTGCTGCACCTGTATGTTGACAAGAAGTAATCCTATTCCTTTTTTTTCATAAATTTTTGGATCATCGGGCCACAGGTTGCCATCATCAATAATGCTGCAGGAAAGTTCCTCATCATTTTCCGATATAATGATTTCAATTCTGCCGGTTATATTATCATCAAAAGAATGCTTCAGAATATTTGTAATAATTTCATTCAAAATCAGAAAAAAAGGTATGGCCTGACTGATTTGAAGTAAAACAGGTTCTACTTTAGTATTTATGTCAATTTTTGCAGCAGTATTAACCGAATCCATAACTCTTGATATAAATTCAAGCATGTGTTCTGCTATCTTTATACCAGAGTATGAACCTTTTCGATATAATTCTTCATGAACTTCAGAGATGGTTTTAATTCGTTCCACATGCACATTCAGCTTTTTCTGTAACTCCGGATCACTTATTTGTTGTGTGTGCAATTGCATCATGCCGCTGATTACAGCCAGGTTATTTTTAACCCTGTGATCTATTTCCGATACCATCGAAAGCCGTTCTTTTTCTAAAAAAGATCGTTCATTTTTTAATTGAGACAGCATTCGTTTATTCCGGAAAAAAGTATTCACAAATTCTACCGCATACGATAAACCTTCAGCCTGGTGTTTTGGAACAATATAAGCTTCCAGGTCTGCCAGTTTGCTTTCTAAGACAGGATCTTTTTCATAATTCAAAAAAATAAAAGGAAGAAATTTATTCCTGTTTCTGATATCCCGGAATAACTGCAGGTCTGTCCCTTTTCCAGAAGATAAATCTGAGATAATTATATTACAGTTAGTATTTTTTATCTTCTTTTGAAGATCTGAAACATCAGCAGTTTGATAAATTTTATCACTATGATTTAATTTCAGATTCTGCTTAATTAATTCATAGCTTTCTTCTTTAGCATCAAGTACTAAATAATTCAGAACGTCCTTCATTTATTATCAATTAGTGGATATTTCAGGAAGTGCAAAACCCCGTGCCCGGAAATAAAGGCTGATATCTGATTTTTTTTAAACTAATTTTTCCTAAAGATACTAAGACTAATGACACTCCTAAGCTGGTTCAAACCCTTCTAAAACAAATTTAAAACCGGATCTCATCGAAAATATTAAAAAATTTTAATAAAACAATGGTATTATTTTGGGGATTCTTGTCATTCATTTTACCGATTGACTGTTTTTGTCACCTGGCTGTCTGATCAAAAAAATTTTTAAATAGAAAATCACAAAACAATCAACATGAAACGATTCATTACCCCCTTCTATGCATTTCTTTTGGCGTTCTTTATATTTCTGCTCTGGAGTACAGCAGGAAAACTCACTTCTACGGACAGCAATGACGAATGGCATGAATACCTGGGAGGGCCGGAACGGAATCAATACTCTGAGCTTGTCCAGATCAACCCTGAAAACGTGAGCCGGCTTGAGGTCGCCTGGGAATACAACACAGGTGTTTTTGGGGAGATGCAGACCAACCCGTTGATTGTAAATGGCACTCTTTACGGAATGACGGCAAACCTGCAGCCTTTTGCCCTGAATGCGGCAACAGGGAAAAAATACTGGGGTAACAGCGGGGAGGAGATGGATGGTTTAAGCAACAGCCGGGGTGTGGTTTACTGGGAAAGCGGCGATGATCAGCGAATTATTTATACCAACGGGGAATGGCTTCATGCGATTAATGCCAATACCGGAGAGCCTGTCTCTTCATTTGGAGAGAACGGTAGAACCAGCCTGAAATCAGGCCTGGGAGAGACAGCCGCGGACAAATATATCGGTTCCACATCCCCCGGAACCGTATTTGAAGATATTATTGTCATGCCGATACGGGTGAGTGAGGGGCTCGACGGGGCATTAGGTCACATCCAGGCTTTTAATATTCGAACGGGTGAACTGGAGTGGGTGTTCCGGACAATCCCGCGACCGGGTGAATACGGTTATGATACCTGGGCCGAAGACAATTATAAAAACACGGATGTCGGGGGAGCGAATAACTGGTCAGGTATGTCTGTTGACCGGGAACGCGGCATTATATATGTCCCTACCGGTTCAGCCGCTTATGATTTTTATGGAGCTAATCGCCCGGGTGAGAATCTGTTTGCAAATACACTCCTGGCCCTCGACGCCCGGACAGGGGAACGCATCTGGCATTACCAAACCGTTCGCCATGATATCCTGGACCGTGATTTGCCCGCTCCTCCGGTTCTCACTACCCTGACTCGTGACGGTGAAGAAATTGATGTAGTGGTCCAGGTTACAAAACAGGGTTATACCTTTATATTCAACCGTGAGACAGGAGAGCCTTATTTCCCGATTGAAGACCGGCCGGTACCGGACTCCGATATTCCCGGTGAACAGGCGTGGCCCACACAACCATTTCCGGTGAAACCTGCACCTTATGCCAGGCAGACTCTGACTGATGAAGACATCAACCCATATGCAGAAAACAAAGATGTGTTAGTTGAACAATTCAGAAGCAGCCGGTTTGAAGGCCCCTTTACACCGCTCAGCGAACAGGGCACAATTATTTTCCCCGGTTTGGATGGAGGAGCAGAATGGGGAGGTGCTGCCATTGATCCGGATGGCATTATGTACGTAAACAGCAATGAAATGGCCTGGAGGATCAGCCTCGGGCCATCGGCATCCGAAGAAGAACTTTCCGAATTGAGCCCGGGCCGGAGAGTATATACAATGAATTGTGCAGCCTGCCACGGTTCCGATCTTTCAGGAAATCCTGCCAGCGGTTTCCCCTCCCTGGATGATATCGGCAGCCGGCAAACCAGAGAGGCGGTAACCTCTGTGATTAAAAACGGGCAGGGAATGATGCCTGCCTTCAGCCATATTTCGGATGAGGAAACAGAATCTCTTGTGGCATTCCTGTATGGTGAAGATGAAGGAACGGGCGCTGCAGGTGAGGATCTTTCTCTACCCGATTTCACCTATAACATTTCGGGTTACAGCAAATTTCTTGACAGTAATGGTTACCCGGCAATCAGTCCGCCCTGGGGAACACTGAACGCAATTGATTTAAATACGGGGGAATTTGTCTGGGAAATAATCTATGGCGAGCACCCTGATCTTATGGAGCAGGGAATTCCTCAGACCGGCTCTGAAAACTATGGGGGACCTGTGGTTACTGCAAGCGGACTATTATTCATTGCCGGGACCAAAGATGGAAAATTCAGGGCTTATGACAAGAATAACGGAGAACTGTTGTGGGAAACACAGCTTCCGGCTGCTGCTTTTGCCACACCCAGTACTTATATGGTTGAGGGGAAACAGTATATTGTGATTGCCGCCGGGGGAACCAAACTGGGTGCTGAAGAGGGAGACAGTTATATCGCTTTTACCCTGCCGGATTAAGGTTTTTGAAATTTGTTCGAGTTTGTCACAGAAGGTATTCTCTTACGGTTTCCCAGGTTTAGAATAAACTGACCTGCTGAATCTTTCACCCGGTATTAAACTGAACGTTCAATTTAATCCGAAAACCGTGTACAGACCTTCTTCAATATTTTTGGATTAAATTCAGCATCCCGGTGAAAGATCAAAAATTTTTTTTACTGATTAACCTTCTTCTTTTTGCTGTTAATAATCCAGTTCACAAACAGAAATTCCATAGCCGCAGCCTCATATCCTTTCCAGTTTTTAATCATCTTCCGGAAGTCTTTTTCATTTACATCGGCGGGATCTCCTCCATAGCTCATAATAATCCACCTGCGAAGCCCTCGTTCTTCTCCTTTGCTGACATTTGAAGGAAAAACGGCTTGCGGAGTTTCCCGGAACAGCATCAGGTCTTGCGCGGAGGTTGGCCCGATACCCCTGATTTTTGAAATCTGGTCATAAAATTCTTCAGATGAAGCGTCCCGGTCCAGCCGGTTTAAATCCACATTACCCGCAAGAATTTCCTGTGCCAGTCCAGTCAGAAATTCACCTTTCCGGAGAGTAGGCCCCAGTTTTCGTATCTGTGCAGGGTCAGCTTTGGCAAGCTGAAACGGGCGCGGCCAGGCTGGCAGAGTTTTTCCGTTATGAACGAGGTGAGTGCCATACGCCTCACGAACTTTATAAACCATTTTTTTGGCGGTTGGTTTATGAGACAATCGCATTTGTATGATACGGTTCATCATATCTTCCAGCAGGCTGGCACGGGCCATTCTTTTCAATCCATAAAATTCTGTTAGTTTTGGCTCCAGTACCGGATCATTTTCCGCCTGGTCGTAAAACGGACGAAGATCCAGCCCGGTTCCTAAAATCCGGGTAAGTTTCTGATTTGCCTGGCTGATTTCAGCTTTGGTCAGCTCTTCAGCCGATGTGATCTGGAATTCAGGGTTTTCAGGATCTCCGTTAAAAAAGATCGTGACCACTATATCCCGGTCATCCAGTGGGAGCGGACGGGTAAAACCTTCCTCAAAAATCGTTTCAGGATTATGTTCGTGATCGAAATAAGGATCAATATCCAGGCAGATGAACCAGTCGTGCGGGGGGATGGATTGTAAAGTCCAGGATGACATTTCAATAATTTTGATGATTTGTTGATAGAATATAGAGCTTTTTTTATCAGAGTATAAAGAGTCTGAACCCGGGTGGTTTTGTTAATTCAAATTTCTTGTAGTTACTTCTCCAATAAGTATAAATTTTGGGAAGGGATTAAAAGATAAAACCATTTTTCCGCAATCTGTCCCTGTGGGCCGGGAATCAGAAGGGCTTCACAGGTCGCTATTAGCTAGAAGGATGATGTTGAAAAAATTAAAATGATGTATTACATTTAGTAATACTTTAAAAAAACCGGAGGCCCTATGCGTTCTGTACGATTACCCGAAGAGATAGAAAAGGAGCTTGATTCTCTCTCTTCTCAAAAAAATGTATCCCGCTCCATGATTATCAAGGAGGCCCTGGTGGAGTATATAGCCAATGAGAAAAAGTATAATCGTCCTTTTGAAACAGGCTCTCAATATTTTGGAAAGCATGGCAGCGGTGAAAACGACCGGTCCGTAACCTATAAAGAACAAATCAAGTCCAGAATCCGTGGAAAACGCTCTGATTGATGCCGGCCCTGTCATCGCTCTGTTCGACCGCAGTGATCAGTACCACCTGAAGGTGCTGAATTTTATGAGGGAATACAGGGGGCGGCTGATTTCAACATGGCCGGTACTCACAGAGATTTGTTATATGCTGGATTTCAATACCGAGACACAGCTCGATTTTTTAGACTGGGTGCATAAAGGGGGAATTGAAATTCATAACCTGGAGCAGTGGCAAATCAGAGGCATCCGCGACAGGATAGTCAAATATGCAGATTTACCAGCCGACTTTGCTGATGCCAGTCTTCTGCAGACAGCTGAAACCAGGAATATCAAAAACATCATTACGATTGACGGAGATTTTAACGTGTACAGGCTGGGGAAGAATAAAACACTCAGAAATCTTCTTGCCTGAAAAGTGCTAAAAATTCTCTTCTGATATTTACTCTGAGGAAACTCTTTGTTTCATCACCAGATTTTACATTATTACAGGTAACTACATCAAAATAAAAAATTCACAGTATGAAGAGATTAATACAACTAACAGCCGCCGTTCTGCTGTTTGCATTTTCAGAAAGCCTGCTGGCTCAACCGGACCGTACATTTAGCTGGAGTGAAATCATAGATCAGAAAACGGAAGAAAAATTTGACCAGATTGTGGAATGGCGCAGATATTTTCATGAAAACCCTGAATTGTCGAACCGGGAGTATGAAACGGCTGCTGTAGTTGCAGATCATTTGCGATCCCTCGGAATGGAGGTTGAGGTGGACATTGCTCATACCGGAGTGGTTGGAGTTCTGGAAGGTGGAAAACCGGGGCCGGTTGTAGCACTTCGTGCCGATATGGACGCCCTTCCGGTAAAAGAGCGTGTGGATATTCCTTTTGCTTCAACCGCGGTTTCAGAATATATGGGAGAAGAAGTTCCGGTAATGCACGCCTGCGGACATGATACGCACATTGCCATGCTGATGGGTGTAGCCGAAATTTTTACAGAACACCGGGCTGAACTGGCAGGTACTGTGAAATTTATTTTTCAGCCGGCTGAAGAGGGAACTCCACCCGGTGAAGAAGGCGGTGCCGAAATGATGGTGGAAGAAGGAGTTCTAACCGATCCTGATGTGGATGCTGTTTTCGGACTGCACATCAATTCACAAACCCCGGTCGGGCAGATCAACTATCGTCCCGGCGGTATTATGGCTGCTTCAAATCGTTTTACCATTGATGTGAAAGGAAAGCAGACGCACGGAGCACGGCCGTGGGGCGGGGTAGATCCTATAGTAGCATCTGCACAAATCATTAACGGACTCCAAACAATTGTGAGCCGGCAGACTGAACTTACCAAAGAAGCTGTGGTGATTTCAGTGGGGATTATACGGAGCGGTGTCCGTAATAATATCATTCCCGAAGAGGCATACATGGAAGGAACCATTCGCACACTCGATACCGAAATGCAGGAGATTGTTTTTCAAAAGGTTCATCATACCGCGGAGCATATAGCTGCAGCAATGGGAGCCGAAGCCACGGTAGAGATTTTCCCCGGCTACCCTGTCACCTATAATGATCCCGATCTGACCGCCATGATGGAACCCACATTGCGCGCTGTGGCCGGTTCAGAAAATACAAATGTTGTGAATGCAGTTACAGGAGCTGAAGATTTTTCATTTTTCCAGGAGCAGGTACCCGGCTTTTACTTTTTCATTGGTGGAATGCCTCCGGATATGGATCCGGAGGATGCCGCTCCTCATCACACCCCCGATTTTTATATCGATGAAGAAGGAATGAGAACCGGCGTACGGGCTATGGCGAACCTGGCTATTGATTATATGGCGAAGATGCAGGATTAATTCAGGATAGAACAACATGGTATGTCTTTCTCTGCAAAGCCAGACAATTACAAAACGAGAGGGTTTTGATTGGTGAAGACATACCATGTTTGAATATGGTGTGGAGTCCTGAAAAAACATGGTATTTCTTTCTCTGAAAAGCCCAGGCAATTACAAAACGAGAGGGTTTTAATTGGTGAAGACATACCATGTTTGGATATGGTGTGGAGTCCTGAAAAACATGGTATGCCTTTCTTTGAAAAGCCCAGGCAATTACAAAACGAGAAGGAAGACATACCATGTTTGGATATGGTGTGGAGCCGTGAAAAAACATGGTATTTCTTTCTCTGAAAAGCCCAGGCAATTACAAAACGAGAAGGTTTTGATCGGTGAAGACATACCACGGTTTACCCGACATAAGCAGTGGCTAATAATTCTCATGAATGTGCAGCAGGAATTTTTCCATCTCGCGGCGGATATCATTCACTGAGATGGTATAATTATTATGCACAAAGCTAAAAATAAGATTTCTTCCTGACCGGGTGACTAAATAACCACTCAGGGCGTGATTATGACGAAGGGTTCCCGTTTTTGCAAAAACAAACGGAGCTCCGCCTTCCGGGTGAGCATACCAGTTCCGTATAGTTCCCGATTCGCCTCCGGCGGGAAGCAGTGAAAACAGCAGATGGCTGTCATGTTCAAGATAGAGTTCAGTTAAAAGCGCGACAGTGCTGCGTGGCGTAAACAGGTTGTATCTGGAGAGGCCGGACCCATCCACCCAGGAAGGTTCATCCGGCAGGAACTCAAAAAAATTTTCCTTCACATAATCGATGGCAGATCGTGTACTGAATGGCTGTCCTTCAAGGGTTGAGGAAATCATCAGCAGCATTTGTTCGGCAATCAGGTTATCGCTTGGCTGCAGCATGTGTTTCATCAGCGAATCACGGGAGGCATTGTACAGCCACTGCGGGTTTTCCGGGAGCGGTTCATCCAAATAATGAACCTCGCGGCCCAGTGTATCAGCCAGAAGTTCTGTGATCAGTTCGGGAGTGTAATGAATTGGAAATTTTACTTCAAACCTTACCGTATCGGCTTTCGGCGTATAGTAATATTCATTGGCCGTACGGTGCCGGATAAGCAGAGGTTCATCACCATTAGATTCCTCTTCAATAATCATATTTCGCAGTGGCGCAGGTTCAATATCAGGTTTATCGCCGGAGAAACGGATTTTTTCCTGCCGGATTCGCTCCACTTCATAACGCATCACATTTCCGTAGATGGGAAACGGGCTTTTTTCAGCAGAGTAGTAGGAATTATAATCATCCCAGGCCCATCCTGAACCCAGGCTTTCATCCCGGTAATGGGCATCAGAATAATAAAGGGTTTCGCTTCTGTCTTTTAGGAATTGATAAGCGGCAGAATCAGGATGATCCGGGTGAAGGAAAGATGGATCGCCGGTTCCCCAGAAGATGAGCGAATCACCGCGTATCTCGTACATCAGTGACGGTACCTGCTCGGGCAGCATCTTCATTCCGGCATAAAACGTATAGAGTTTTGTATTGGATGCGGGTGTTAAAAAATTTCTCTCACGGAAGGCATATAAAGTGGAATCTGATTCCGGATCGTAAAGCATCAATCCTGTGATGGATTTACTGAAAACAGAGGATGTATCCATCATAACAGAAAGATCTGATTCCCCTGGCCCAGGTGATGGTGCTACAGGTTCAGTAGTTGCACAACTTTGCAGGACAATCACAGCCAGAGCAATGCTGAAAAGTTCACATACAGGGAACCGTTTATTATGTTTTGAAGTCATTTTCGAATCAACTTTATTTTGCGAATGCAGATGTTATGCAGAATAAGGTATAGAGAGAAAAAGTAACAGAAAATTAATGAGTCAGAGAAAATATTTCATCCCCGCCTGCATTCTGTGGGATATAAACTGATACACCGGCCGTTAAATCAGAGACTGTTCAGAAAGTGTGTCATTCTGAATTTTGCCAAAGGCATCCCATTGGGGAGTTCAGAATCCCCAGTTTTTATATAAGGGATGCCTTTGGCAGATATAAACAGGAGATGCTGATCCGTCAGCTGACGGACAGCATGACGTTTACTCAGAAAATTGTACTCAATAACTAAGAATTAACTTCACTTTTCTTCAGGAGGCATGGTACCGAAAACCCTGTCCCAGAGAGTGGTGGAAATTCCGAATGCTTTCTCCGGATATTTATAGTGATGCAGTGAATGGTGCCGGTAGTGTGATTTGAGGTAAGCCGGAACCGGTGTTGTATGGGTTTTATAATGGATTCGTGTATATAACAGATAACCGGTTATAAAACCAGGCATAAAAACATATGTGTACTCACCCAGTACAAGCAGAAATATGCCGTATAAAATAACCAGAATCATAAGACCCGGAACCGGCGGCATAATAATTCGCTCCTTATCCCTGGGATATTCATGGTGAATTCCATGAAAGGTGTAGGCAAGTGTTCCCGCAAATTTAGAATCGGGAAAATACTCATCAATATGGAACAGGTAACGATGGGCAAAATATTCAAAAAAAGTCCAGAAAAAGACGGCACCCGTAAAAATCAGGGCTCCGGACCAAAAGGATTCAACAACCTGCATGTAGTATCCTGCCCCTAAAAGCAGGAATATGGATAATGTATAAATGACTGCTGAAACCTGAGGCGGTGCTTTGGTTAATGGTTCCAGAAAAGTATTTTCAAATAAAGTACCTTGTCCTCTATTTTTTATCTCTTTATGCATAATCTGAATTATTTTGGATTTAGAGTCTTCTTGTTACTCAACCATTTATCTTGAACAGAAACATTGAATTAACTTCTTGTTAAGCATATTGTTTATTAGTAATTAAAGGATATTGCCACTGCTTAAAAGCAAATTCCCAATTTCTGTTAATTACGGAAATAACCCGCTTTTCGTATTCGTATGAACCGGATGTTGCCTTTTCTTTATTTTCTAAAAAATGATTAATACGTGATCTGGCTTTTGTAAATCCCTTAAGCCGCAACTGTTCATAAACCGAATGTAATTCATTTACCGGGTCTGATATAAAATCCTGAAAACGTACTTCAGCAAGTTGTCCTGCCGGAATCTTCTGCTTCTGCAAAAGATATCTTTTCATCAGTTTTTTATAGGTCCTGATAATCTCCAGCTCCATTTGCCTTTCAGAGAAATTCTGAAGAGCCAGGTTATCAAGCAATGTATTCCAGAGTTTTTTACTTGAGTAGAATACATCATACGGGTTCCGGTGAATAAAAATGAAGCGTGCTCCCGGATACATTTCCAGAATGTTCACCACACGGCAGCTGTTACCGGGACTTTTAACCAGCACTTGTTTACCGTTATTTTTAAAACTTATTTTTTGGATCAGGTACTGGTAATCTTGTTTCCATTGTTCCTTTTCTTTTGCGTTTGCCGTATCCAGAAACAGATACTTGTTAAAATAATCCCATGCATTTTCCGGGAAAATGTGCCCCCAGTGCAGGCTTGCCGGGGAAATCATACAGGTTAATGCAATTTCAATTTCACTCGGACTGTCGAGCTCAAGATTTACCGACATATTCCTGGCATCGCGGATAATGTTCAGGGTTTCCGGGATGCGGTTTATCAGCGGTTTTAAATAAGATTCTGATTGAAGAAACAGGTCAGGGAAAATAACCTGGAACTTGTTTAAATAACCGAATTGAGGATCCCGGCTCAGGAGATATTGCAAAAAACTTGTCCCGCTCCTCCAGTGGCCGATAATAAAAACCGGGTCTTTTGCCGGTATGTGATTTCGGATAGCATCATCATATTTAACATTTTCTAAAATACGGAAAGGCTCCTGTAGGATAATTTTAGAATACAATGCAAAGATTCGAGGGAAATTCCGGCGGGAAAAGGCATAATGCTTCTTTATCATCGCCGTTAAATTCCGGACAGGGTGTTTTTTGAGGTTCATACAAAACCAATTATTCTGGATACATGTAACTCTCTATAATCAGATAAAGAGATTATTTCCAGTTTAAATTCCATTTTTAACACTAAAACATATGTTTATCTCATGGTTCCCCCGGATTAGGTTGTTTTATCAAAGCGGATCATTATTTTTAACATTATATCTCTGCCGTTTCAGGAAGAATGTGAACGGCTGAATCTTCTAAAAAATAACCATGGTCATCATATTCTCATTATTACTTCTCGTTTTGCCATTCCAGGAAACCCGCGAGCCTTATGACCTCATTATAAAAAATGGCGTGGTGTATGATGGCACAGGAAGTAACGGCATCAATGCAGATGTTGGAGTTATTGGCGACAGGATTGTTGAAATTGGAGATTTAAGCGGGAATACTGCCGTTAAAGTATTAGATGCTGAAGGACTGGCAGTTGCTCCCGGATTTATCAACATGCTCAGCTGGGCGGCTTCTCCGCTGATGAATGACGGGCGTTCCATGAGCGACATCAAACAGGGTGTAACTCTTGAAGTTTTCGGAGAGGGTTCATCTCTGGGTCCGGCAGGTGGGCCGGACCGCGAGTGGACCACACTTGGCGAAGGCCTGGACTATCTTGTTGAGCAGGGAGTGAGCACAAATGTAGCTTCTTTTGTAGGCGCAACAACTATCCGTATTTATGTGCTGGGTAGTAATGATGTGGCCCCCGATACAGAACAGCTCCGCCGGATGCAGGAACTGGTACGCGAAGCGATGCGTGAAGGAGCACTGGGAGTGGGCACATCACTCATTTATCCGCCGGCTTTTTATGCCGATACAGATGAATTAATTGCCCTGGCAGAGGCCGCGGCTGAATATGACGGCATGTATATCTCGCATATGCGGAGTGAAGGGGATAAACTGCTGGAGGCTGTGGATGAGCTGGTTACTATTTCGGGTGAAGCCGGAATCGACGCGGAAATTTACCATCTGAAAGCAGCCGGAGAACGAAACTGGCACAAACTGGACATGGTTCTGGACCGTATTGACTCCCTGCAGAATGCGGGGCATCATGTAACGGCTAATATGTACACATACCCTGCTGCATCCACCGGGCTGGCAGCTACCGTTCCGCCATGGGTGCGGGAAGGATCATTTTCTGAGTTCATTGAAAGGATCCATGATCCGGAAATTCGCGAACGTGTACTTACCGAAATGAACAGCCCTGAAACCGAATGGGAAAATTTTCTGCAGCTGGCTAATGATCCCGATAATATTCTTCTTCTGAGTTTTAATGCGGAAGAGTTACAGCCATATATCGGCAAGACGCTGGGTGAGGTTGCAGAAGAACGCGGAACGGACCCCGCCAATACGGCACTGGACCTCCTTACTATTAATGAAGGTAACATCCAGAGTGTATTTTTCCTGATGGCGGAAGAAAATATCCGAAGGCAGATTCAGCTGCCATATATGACATTCGGTTCCGACGCCCGCTCTGTTGCCGCTGAAGGATGGGTACTGCAATCCAGCACCCATCCCAGGACTTATGGTACATTTGCCAGGCTTTTAGGCAAATATGTACGGGACGAAAAGCTGATCTCTCTTGAAGAAGCCATTCATCGATTAACCGGTATGCCGGCAGAACGATTAAAGATCGAAAACCGCGGCCGGCTGCAGCCGGGTTACTTTGCGGATGTGGTTATTTTTGATCCCGAAACCATTGAAGACAGAGCGACTTATGTGGAGCCGCATCAATATTCCGTGGGTGTGGAGCATGTTTTTGTGAATGGAGTTCAGGTGCTCGATTCAGGCGAACATACCGGTGAAACGCCAGGCCGTTTTGTGAAAGGGCCGGGGTATGAAAAACGGTAAATCTAAGGTTTACTGATATGAATACGAGCCTCCATAGGCTCCGGACTTTTCTGACCCCACCCATGAATTAAGATTTTTTCAATCCCCTCTTGCCCCAAAGGGATGCCTTCGGCAAGAGGGGACAGATGGTGAAGCGTACAGCTCTGGACATGGACGTCTCCTGTCCGGCTGGGGAAACAATTTGAGAATTTTATTTTTTTGCAAACTCCGGCTAAGAACAGTTTTCATCTCCTCTGATAAAGATTACCCGGAATTCCGGCAGCTGTTTTACAGTTTTTACTGTTACATAAAACACGTAACAATCAGAGCGGAGCAGATCATGAACGGATCATTACAACTTGGCAGAATTGCCGGAATCAGGGTGCAAATCCACTGGACTTTCTGGTTTTTGATTCTTTTCGTGGTGTTTATGGTACTTGCAAGAGGCGGCAATTTCCAAGAAATTCTCTGGAGTACCGCCTTTATTCTCGCCCTGTTCACCTGTATTGTTCTGCATGAATTTGGCCATGCTCTTACCGCACGGTTATATGATATCGACACACGCAGTATCACCCTGCTGCCGATCGGCGGAGTGGCAAATCTGGTAGAGCTTCCGGAAAAACCAAGGGTGGAATTTATTGTAGCGATTGCGGGACCTGCCGTGAATGTAGTAATCGCCGCATTGATATGGCTGACTGTCCCGCTGGAAGGATTCCTGGGGCAGGATCCCGAAACGCTTCAGGAAGAACTGGGTGTTATCTCAGGGCAGAATTTTATGTTCTACCTGTTTACAGCCAATGTAATAATTGTTGTTTTCAACCTTCTTCCCGCTTTCCCCCTGGATGGAGGACGTATGGCAAGAGCTCTTCTTTCCATAAAACTGGGCCGGGTAAAAGCCACCAGGGCAGCCGCTGCACTGGGCAAATTTCTTGCGGCGGTACTTTTTTTCATCGGGCTGTTTTACAACTTCATCCTGGCGCTGATTGCCGTATTCATTTATTTCGGAGCGGAATCTGAAAATATGATGGTTCTGCAGCTCAGTCTTCTGGAAGGATACAAAGTTAAAGATGCCATGATTACAAAATTTACGGTACTGAAACCTGATGATACCCTGGAGGATATGATTGAAAACATACTGAAAACCACTGAACGTGATTTTGTGGTGGCTGCGGAGAATGGAGTTCAGGGAGTTGTGTATATGTCTGATCTTTCAGGATCGATCCGGAACCTGGGACGGAAAGCCTCTGTGAAAGAGATTATGCACAGTAACTTTACGCCATTGAAAGCAGAAGACCCCCTGGCCGATGCATACCGGGAAATCCGCCGCGGGCAAAAAAATTTCTTCCCTGTCCTGGAAAATCATGATTTGACCGGAGTGGTGGACACAAATAATATCGAGGAATTTCTGAAGTTCCGGGCTTCAATTGATGAATGAAATCTGAACAATACCTGAGTTCGGTTGTTAAACTCACGTCCATCAGCGAAGAGATGCCGTATGCGCGGAATAAATAGCCTGAGTGAAAGGTTTTCTTTGAGGGACCGGTATTTGGCCTAAAAGGGAACGGCCGCTTTTATCCTGTAATAAAGGTCCACATCATCATTCTCAAAAACATTTTCCACAGGCTGTGCGGCGCCGATGGCATGTGAAAATAAAATACCAAGAAAACGAATACTGTTTTTGATCTCTGCACCGGCGCCCCAGCGGGTTTCAGTTCCGCGTAAGCCATCCGCCTGCCGGGCATTCCATACCACACCGGCATCAGAAAAGAATGACAACGAAGTGGAACCAAAATCAACTACCCCGAGAATCCGGGTTTGAAGAGACTGAAGGAGGGGGATACGGTATTCCAGGCTGCCGAATGCCACCTGCCGGCCCGCTACAAGACTCCGGTACCCGCGTATACGTTCCGCTTCATCAAAAAATTGCAGAGGTACCTCATCGGGCAGGTTCAGGTTGATATTATCGTACCTTGAAAAGCCGATAAAATTCTGCGGAAGAGCCTCGCCCCACCGTACCTGAAACCGTGCCTGTGCATAAATCCGATGCAACCCGATAGAAGGTAAAAGAGCAAAAGTGTTCAGGTCTGCCGTTAAGAACCGGGTTTCCGATCCAAATATTTTTTCCGCCCCGGTCAGGCTCAGCCGTGCACCATATCCATCAAGCGGATGAATAGCGTGATCGCGCCACGGCCTCTGTTTTTTTATCTGGAGGGCCGCCTGCAGGTCTGTCTGCCGTGCACTTTCCGGAACAGGTAATTCCGGAATATCCTCAAAATGATCTCTTCCGTAGGGATTCATCAGCACATGGCGAAGTCGAAAATCAGCAAATCCGTACTGATAGGACGGAGTTTCAAGGGCATCCAGCGGGATCCTCATTTTGATATCACCTCCGGTTAATTCTTCAACTAAAAAACGTGCTCCATAAAAACGCGCTCTCTCGGGCAGGCGGTACAGGGAAAAAATCAGCGAGGGGAAAAATTGATTATTCAAATAGTTAACCGATCCATATGATCTTTCAGCCGGGCTGGCAACCGAAAGCCATCCCAGGGCAGAAAAAGCATGTTTCCCCAGGGGTTCATTCCAGTTGGTGGTGGCAAACAGACCCCAGTCGTTCCTGTTTGCATAGTATGGCAGCGCAATCGTGGCTGCGTGCGACAAATTTTTGAAAGAACGGTACTTATACCGATCGGTAACCAGAGATTCATCTGGTTCAACTTGTGATGGAATTTTTACCGGGGGCTGCTTATTCCGCCATCTGGAATAACTTTCAGGAATGGAAATCTCAGGCTGGTAGAGAGTCCGGTCACGGTTCACCCAGTGCAGCTGATCGCCTCGCTTGGTTTCGCTCGCCCGGATGAGAAGCTGTTCGAAATTCAGCGTATCTCTTTCAGCCATCCAGCCATACACTTCACCTCCTGTAAATAAATTAGTAAACCGGGTTTCGGTGCCTTCATTAAAATCGTAAATGAACACATTGGGCACTTCATCCCGCAGAGATGTGTATGCTACCTGGTTTCCATCAGGGCTCAGTACCGGTTTTCGGTTATCAATCTCACCCGAGTCTATTACCGTTTCCGTTCCCGTTTCATAGTTCAGCAGTACCAGATTCCGGTTACCGTCCGCATCAAACCGGTGAAACAGCCAGCTCTGCCTGCCGGGAATCCAGGTCAGCCAAAGTGCCTGGGTATTATTCCCGTATTGTGTGATTCTCTCTTCAACCCCGGTTTCTGTATTATAAAGAAAAAGGTTGCCGGTTCCATTTTCATTTACAATATAGGCGATTTGGTTCTCACCCGGCGCTCCGGCGGGATACCTGGCTTTGCGGTTATGGGTGATCCTGGACTCCCGCCCGGTATCCCTGTCCAGGGCAAAAATGTCATGAAACAGGGAAGAATGTTCACCCCTTGCCAGCCTTGAAAAATAGAGCGTTTTTCCATCCCGGCTCCAGTACAGGTCTGGATTCATCCTTCCCTCTGCCGCCTTTACAATTTGTTGGGTCGAATCATTTTTAACAATATATAAACTTCTGACCGGCCGGCTTATGGCCGGAATTGAAATGACGGCAACCAAAGAGTCATCGGGGCTAAGGGCTGCATCATACATAAACTGCCCGGGCAGGGGAAATCTTTCTGCTTCCAGGGAATCTACTCTTTCCATCTGTGAGGCCAGTGTGTAATAGTACACATTCATGTGTTTCAGCCAATCCTCATAAAAAGCACTATAACCACCGTCAACTACTTCTCTGAAGGCTTTGCCAAAATCATGATATTTAAAAACTCCCAGGAATTTCTCCCGGTGATCCAGCAGGTTTACCAGCGTGCTGTCGCCGTATTTTTCGGTAAAATACCTCAGCTGTGAATTTCCAAAGGCGTACATCAGCCGCCCGTTTTCGATGGATTGTTCATCGTTGTAGTTTAGCCGACTGTCGAAAATAGCTTTCCGGAGCCAGCGGTCGCCGCGCTGTGAATCCCAGTCTTCGGTTTGATACTGGGCCATTCCCTCCGCCCATGTCCGGGGCAGCGGATTTGCAATAACATACTGCCACAATCCCATATTGGTTCGTGTAGCCTCAAAATGAAAAATATGTGTCAGCTCATGCGCTATAATTTTACGGAGCCACTTTTCCCCGCCGGTCCACACCTCACTGTAATCATTGGTGCGTACCCACATATTGGTATAAGCATTTTTGAAAGGCACAGCATACCCGTTGTTGATTTCATCTTCATCCGACAGATACATGCGGATTTTCCTGTTGAAGGTAACCCCTAAATTCTCTGAAAGTGCCCGGTACGTCTCTTCTGCAATGGGAGCCGCCTCCGCTTCAATTCCTGCAAGGCGGGCGGGATACATAATCAGGAAATGTTCTGTTTCCGCTGTCTGCCAGTCCAGTTCAGGGTGGTTGCGTCCGTTGGTTGAATTAAACCCCTGAGCCGGAAGTTCATGTCCTGCAAACAGAAAAACAATAAACAGCAGTCTGAGTTTTTTCATCTTTTTTGCTTTGATCAACAAACGCTCTGTAAGGTAATAACATTCAGAGGTAACAGGATAGATAGATTCATATTTCGACTGATAACCTTCGGAAAAAAGGTAGCATTCTGTTATAAACTTTCGTTATTTCTAGAAATAGATTTATATAATACAATATTATGAATGACAAGGAACTTCTGCTAAAAGAGATTGAAGATCTTTCGGGTGATAAGCTCCGTGAAGTCATAGATTTTGTACGTTTATTAAAATCCCGGAACCGGGAAGAAGATTTGGGGATAACATTTGTCAGTGAGCCTTCGCTGGCCAAAGACTGGAACAAACCCGAAGAGGATGAGGCGTGGAGCGATTTGTAAAAGGAGATGTGGTGGTTGTACCTTTTCCGTTTTCAGATCTATCCCGTTCCAAGCGCAGGCCTGCTTTAGTTATTCAACATTTTGACGGAGAAGATTTAATATTGGCTCAAATCACGAGCCGCCCGATTCGTGATAAGTATGCACAGCCACTTAACGATTCAGATTTTAAGAAAGGCTCGTTACGGAAACAAAGCAATATCCGCCCGAACAAGCTGTTTACCTGCTCTGAAAACCTGATTCTTTACAAAATTGGAAACTTAAAAAAAGAGAAAATGCAATTCATTATCAGGGCAATTAAACATATTCTTGATCAATAACATGACCAGAATGGCATCATGTACTTTTTGTCACTCCTCAGGAAATACAGGGTAAGCGATGAAGATACCTGGAGCAATACTATTAATAAAAGCCGGATATATCACCTCACGAAAAAGAACTCCTCGTCCACCTCCTGCATCAGCCTCCAGTCGCACTCATCCAGGATATACACCAGGTGGAAAAACCGTCCCGAATCGGTTTCCACCACGTAATGCAGGTGTTTGGTGATCATGATATTTTCCAAATGACGCGTTTCAATTGCGGTAACCTGTGCAGAAGCCAGTTTTCCCGTATGAAAACGAAAAGGCTGCACCCGGTCGGTTAGTGCCGGATCGGTTCCGCCGGATATTTCCGGTGCAGGGGCGGGCCCGATCTCAAACCGGTAGGGAATAATCCGATGGGCTCTCGACGGTCCGTGCTTGTGGCGTTTCACCAGCGCCAGCACCCGGTCTACAGCAAGCCCCGGTGGATGGATGCCCGGCTCCAGGCTCCAGGTCAGTTCTTCCTCATTAAACACCAGGTTCACCAGGCTGCCGTCGCGGGTTTCGAGGGTATAAAAACATTTTTTTATCCCGCCTTCTGTCTTGCAGTGACAGGAGCGGACTCTCTTCAGATGCTTCACGCGGTCCTTCCGCCAGTGCGGTTTTTCAAGCCGCCCGTGCCTCGAAAAAAAGGCAAGCATTTCTACAAGTGGATAATGATTCATGACCGTTTTTATTTGGTCATTACAAACTATACACATATAATGTACATATCAATATGTGAGGAAAATAAAGTGCAGAAATCGAAAAAATATTCCTATCAGCCCGAGAAGGATGTCCACCGGATTACTCTCTACAGTACCGTCTATCCCGAACACCAGTACACCTCGCGGAAAGAACGCCTCTACCTGCATTTCGATTTTGCCTGTTTCTATGCGCAGATTGAACAGCTCCGGAAAAAACTCTACGGGCTGCCGCTGATTATCGGGGGATGGAGAAAGGAAGATGGCACGGTGAAAGGCATTGTGGCTACCTCTTCGTACGAAGCACGGGCCTTTGGAATAAAAACCGGCGTGAGTGCTCTTGAAGCTTACCAGCTGTGCCCGTACGTGGTGATGCTCCAGGTGGATTACGATACCTACACTGCTATTTCAAAACAGGTGTATGCCATCCTGAAAAAATTCGCCCCGGTTATTGAAAGGTACTCGATGGATGAATATTTCATTGAGCTGACTTTTATGAAAGACAAATCCCCGAAGGAGATTGCCGCTTACGCGGAACGGCTGCAGAAAGAAATTTATGATGCCACAGGGCTGGTGGGGTCCGCAGGTATTGCGCGGTCCAAAACCTACGCAAAACTCTCCAGCTCACTGCGGAAACCCAAAGGTGTTTCCGTGATTGTGACAGACGAGGATGAAAAAGCGGAGATCCATCCGCTGCCGCTGAACGAGGTCTGGGGCGTGGGCCGCCGGCGTTATGAACATATCCTTTCGGAGGGGTACCGCACCATTGGTGATGTAGCCGAAAAGGGCAACGTAAAAACCTTTATGCGCCTGTTCGGGGCCAATTTTGGCCGGATGCTGTTTCAATCCATAGTGGGCAAAGACCAGGGAAAGGTGATGGAAGAACTGGTGAACTACAAACCCAAACACGGGGTGAGCTACGGACATACCTTTTCGGAAGGATCGTGCGATCCGGAAGCGATCCGGGGGGAATTCGCTATTGCCATCCAGCAGCTTTGTTACCGGATGAGAGCCTACGGAATCCGGGCAGGCAGCTATTCCGGAGCTATCGGGTTTAACAAACAGGGGGTGCCCGACCTGGGTTTCCGTTTTTTAACCGATGCTTTTACAAATATCGATGATTATGTCTTTTCCGCCTGTACAGACACGGTGATGCCCGTGATTAACAAAGCCTGCCGGGAAGGCGTGGAAATCCGCAGCCTGGTTCTCGGTACTCATAAAATTGATAAAACCAGCCAGATGAACCTCTTCTTCGGGGATGAACCCGAACACACTGCCAGGCTGCAGGCTGTGGATGAAATTAAAAACCGCTTCGGCCGCAACTACATCACCCGTGCCAACACTATGACAAGAGTGGAGGGAAATACCCACTTTCTGGGAAGGAATGTTTGAGGAGGAGCTAAATAGCGCTCCATCAGCGGCACGACTCATGAATATTGACTGGCACACCCACAAAACATACTGCACGTCTGGTGGTTAAAGATATCAATCAAAGCGGAGAAATTTTGGTGTTATGTATTTCCAAAAAGAACCTTCCCGCTTTAAATTTTGTCAACTAAAAAACTGTTGTAAATTATTAATGGCCATTCAAAAACCACATAATGTTCAATAAAGAAGAAGAAATCAGCACAATTTATACTAGTTTATTTCTTTCAAATGAATAATCAACCACCAGATTTTCCGATAACGGGAATAGGGGCTTCCGCCGGAGGTGTAAAGGCGCTTCAGGAATTTTTTGACCATTTGCCGGATAATAGTGGAATGGCTTTTGTGGTGGTGATCCACCTTTATCCGGAAAAATCCAGTAACCTGAATAAACTGATCGGTTCACATACCGGAATGCCTGTAAAGCAGGTCAGCCGGAAAATCAAGATCCGGCCCGACCATGTGTACATTATTTCCCCGGGCAAAACTTTGAATGTGCAGGACGGTTACCTGGTAGCGGGAAAAAAGGAGAAAGAAGAGCATGCCACAATCGATCTTTTTTTCCGGTCACTGGCCGCGCAGTGCAAAGAAAAGGCTATCTCGGGCTGGCCTGAAAATATAGCAGGCCACCTGCGGCTTAAAGCGGATGAGCGTATGGAAGGAGGATATGCTCTGCACAGGCAGGAAATGGTGAACGTGGAGGATTACAGCCGGGAAGAACGGTTTAAACAGTCTCCTAGCCTGGCCGGTTTCAAAATAAAAAGCAGTATAAGCATTGCGGTAAAAGGAAGAAAAGAAATATATGGCATCCTGGGAATTTATTCGGTTAAACAGCGTTTATTTGATGGTAATGAAACAGGCTTCCTGCAATCAACTGCTAACCTTCTGGGGGAATCCATCGAACGGATTCAGGCTCAGAAAAAGCTAAAGAAGATTAATAATAAACTGAAAGAGGCTGTAAAAGTGCGGGATGATTTTCTTTCGATTGCCTCTCATGAACTGCAGACACCGGTAACCAGCATGAAGTTCCTGGTGGACCTGTTCGAGCGTAAACTTCGTGATTCGGGCAATGAGGATGATGCTCAGCAGGCAAAAAAAATTAATGAGCATATAGACCAGCTGTCAAACCTTACCCGGACTCTGCTTGATATGACACGTATGCAGCGGAAAGGACTGAAAATGGAAAAGAACATGTTTAGTCTTGATGAGCTGATTAAAGATACCGTAAATAAACTGGAACATATTTCTAATCACACAATCGAAATAGAAGGAAAAATCAGCAGGGACATTTATGCTGACAAATTCCGGATTGAGCAGGTTTTAACCAACCTGCTGAGTAACGCTATCAAATATTCTCCTGATGCGGATAAAATTGTGGTCCGAAGTGAAGAGAAAGATGGAAATGTAGAAATTTCTGTTACAGACTATGGAATTGGTGTTGTGAAAAAGGACAGGGAAAAAATATTTAAAAGATTTTTTAAAGGAAGTGACAGTAAACAAACATATCCTGGTTTTGGTATCGGGTTATATATTTCCGCAGAAATTGTAAAACAGCATGGCGGGAAAATATGGATGGAATCCAACAGCGGGCAGGGTTCAGTTTTTTCATTCTCAATTCCATTCAGAGAGAAGAATAGTAACAAATCTGATGAGAAATAATGTATGGGCGATAAGCAACAAAATATACTAGTTGTTGATGATAATAAGATGATGCTGGATGGGATTCAAAGATATCTTGAGTATTTAGATTACCCCTCCACCGGTGTAACCCGTGTAGATGACGAGGTTGTAGAAAATCTAAAAAAAGGCCGGTACAGTTTAATTATGCTGGATGTAATGCTCTCAGGAGCTGACGGCAGAGACCTTGTCAGAAAATTCAAAAAAACAGATGAGACACGTGACATACCTATCCTGATGATCTCCGCTTTTCACGATATAGAGAAATCTGTAAAAGAAGCCGGTGCGGATGATTTCCTGGTGAAACCTTTTGACCTGGATGAACTGCAGCAGAAACTGGAACGTCATCTGGATAACGGACAGTAATAAACACCTTGAATGAAAAGAAGATTTCAGAATGATTTAAACCTGTTCAAATCCCTGCTCTTTTGTAATTGAGTGGATTGATAGCATACAGGTACGTTATAAAGCTCTGAGCTGGTTTCTCGAAACAGGTTTCGATTGAGAAGAGAAGAGAGAAGTGCAGCTGGCACACGGATAAAGATCTATTAAGAGAAAGAGATCGGCAGTCAGAAGAAGGCTGTATAATTATGTGAGTTTGATATGTATTTTCGTAAAAAATCTTCGTTTGAGCTTGCCTGCCTGCGCTGAAACTTCGGAAGACAGGGTAAATTGCTTATGGAAAGGAACAGAATGTAATCACATTGAAAAAGATGTAAACTTTTTATGAAGTATTGCTTCCTGTTCTCTGACACAAAACAAATGCTTCAGGTTTTTTATAATCAACTATGAAAAGAAGATATGGTTAAAATAGTCTCCAGGACTAAATTATATTTTAAATAACAAGCAGAGGTGAAAAAATGAGCGATCCGATTTATAAAAAAATCATCGAAAACGCGACTGATGTTGCAGTCTTTACGATGGATCTGACTCGAAAAATTGAAACATGGAATTCCGGGGCGGAATACCTGCTTGGCTGGAAGCGTGATGAAGTTATAGGAAAATTTGGAGATATAATTTTTCCAGAGGAAGGAAGATCGGAACAGGCTGAACATGAAGTGAAGATCGCCAGTGAAGAAGGCAGCGCGATAGATGAAATGTGGCATATAAAAAAGGATGGCAGCCGGTTATGGGCTGTCGGGAGGATGATGTCTATTGTGGAGGATTCCGGGGATGTTACCGGGTATGTAAAAATATTGATTGATCAGACAGAAAAAAAACAGTACCAGCAGAAACTTAAAGAGATAAATGAGACACTCGAAGAACGTGTGAAAAAACGTACGGAAGCCCTGGTAAGATATCAGGGAAGGCTTCGTTCGCTGGTATCTGAATTAAATGTGGCCGAAGAGCGTGAACGCCGCCGGCTGGCAGGGGATCTTCATGACAACCTGGGGCAGATTCTGGCTGTCTGCAGGATGGAACTTGACGTGGCCAAAAAGCTGGTGGGGGAAACAGAAAGTGATTCTCCGGTCGATAAAGCCGCCGGACTGGTGGATGATGCGATCCGGTACACACGCCAGCTGATGTCGGACCTGAAACCACCGGATGATGTAAAAGAAAATATCAGCCGGCTGATGGACTGGCTTACAATAAGAAAAAAAAAGTACGGCCTGAATGTTTCGGTAGAAGATGATAGAAAACCGAAACCACTTCGTGATGATATACAGACGGCGCTTTTTCAATCTGTACGGGAACTGCTTTTTAATGTCATAAAACATTCGGGTACAGATGAAGCAAAAATTATCCTGGAGCGGCTGGATGAAAAGGTGCATATTACTGTAGAAGACAGGGGTAAAGGTTTTAATCCGGAAAAGGAACTTGAAAGAACTGAAGATGATGGTTTCGGGCTTTTCAATATCCGGGAACAGTTTGAGCGTTTTGACGCAACCATGGTAATTGATTCTGAGCCGGGTAAAGGAACCAAGGTAACATTAGCTGCTCCGCTGGACCTGGAAAAAGAAAAATGAATTAAACAACCTGGGTCAGGAATCCGGAAAAGCGCCGGATACTCTGAAAGGTTGTGCAGCCAGCGACCTGCCAGAGTGCGAACACCAGTGAGCTCCTGGCAGAGTCGCGGAGACTCGGCTCGTACTAACCTTAACAAAAGTTCCTTAGCAGAAAACCACAACTCTGGCAGGAATCCGGAAAAACACCGGATGCTCTGACCAGGTTGTTCAAACCAGCGACCCATAAATCAGCCCATCGAAAACGATACTCTGAAAGGTTACTGTTAAGCAGGTTTTTCTTCCGCCTTCAGGACATTCTTCAGCCCTGTGGCAAAAGCATCCGGGTTGAATGAGATACTGCTGATTTTCTCGTCTACCAGGAACCGGGTGATTTCCGGGAAATCACTGGGTGCCTGTCCGCACAAACCAATTTTTTTATTGGCATCACGGGCTTTACGTATCGCAGTGGCGATCATCTCCTTCACATTGGGATTGCGTTCATCAAAAATCGGACTCACAAGATCCTGGTCGCGGTCCACGCCCAGAATGAGCTGAGTCAGATCGTTGCTGCCGATTGAAAACCCATCAAAAATTTCTGCAAATTCCGTGGCACCGGTCACATTTGAAGGGAGTTCCGTCATCATATAGATTTCCAGGTTATTCTCTCCCTGTTTGAGCCCGTTCTTCTCCATTTCATGAATTACTTTCCGGCCTTCCTCCACAGTACGGCAAAAGGGAATCATCAGTTTTATATTATCGAATCCCATCTTTTCGCGTGCCCGTTTCATCGCCAGGCATTCCAGCCGGAATCCTTCCCGGTATTGATTGCTATAGTAACGGGAGGCACCCCGAAAACCCAGCATGGGATTTTCTTCTTCAGGTTCGAACTGTTTTCCGCCAATCAGGTTTGCATATTCATTGCTTTTGAAATCACTCAGGCGGACAATAACCTCACGCGGGTAAAATGAAGCGGCGATGGTTCCCACCACCATGGATAACTGTTCAATGAAGAAGGTCTCCCTGTCCGGCCAGGCTGCTGTGAGCTCATCAACAGCTTCTTTTACTTTTTCATCTTCCAGTTGATCATACCTTGCCAGTGCCACAGGATGGGCTTTAACTGTATTGCTGATTGCAAATTCAAGGCGAAGCAAACCAACACCGTCTGCCGGCCAGGCGGCATATTGATAAGCAGATTTCGGATCGGCGAGAATCAGCATGACTTCTGTTTCAGGATCACCCATTTTCTCCAGGTTTATTTCTTCTTCATTCCATTCCAGGAATCCCTCATATATTTTTCCTGTTGTACCTTCAGCGCAGGATACGGTAACATCCTGTCCGTCTTTAATTTTTTCCATGGCCCCGGCGGCGCCAACCACGGCAACTGCACCCAGTTCACGAGCTACGATAGCCGCGTGGCTGGTGCGTCCCCCGCTGCCAGTTACAATGGCAGACGCTTTTCGTAATACAGGGTCCCAGTCCGGATTTGTTATCTCTGTAACCAGCACATCACCTTCTTTAAGTTTATCGGATTCTTCCGGAGAATGAAGAATCCGGGCTTTTCCCGAGGCGATATTATTTCCGATAGCGTTGCCGGTAACAATCACATCTCCTTTCTCTTTTAATGAATATTGCTTTAGCCTGCTTTTATCATTTTTGGTGGAATGTACTGTTTCCGGCCGTGCCTGAACGATATAGATTTCATTTGTATTCCCATCTTTGGCCCATTCAATATCCATCGGTTTTTCATAATGTTCCTCAATGGTTAAACACCATTCACCGAGCTGCTCAATTTCTTCATCAGATAGAATAAACTGGGTTTGTTTTTCTTTTGGAGTGTCGGTGTTTATCGTGTTTTGTCCTTCTTCATTTTTCTTTTCTGAATAGATCAGGGTTTTTTCCTTGGTTCCGGGTTCTTTGGAAAGAATGGCTTTTTTATTGCTTCGCAGATGCTTTTTGTAGAGATAAAACTGATCGGCATTGACCACCCCTCCCACAACATTATCTCCCAGCCCCCAGCTTCCATTGATGAAAAGCACCTGGTCGAAACCTGTTTCGGGATCAATAGTGAATACAACTCCGGCACAGGCACTGTCAGAGCGGACCATTTTCTGAACTCCTGCCGACAGGGCAATTTTCATATGGTCAAATCCCTTATCTTCTCTGTACTTGATGGCCCGGTCGGTAAAAAGTGAAGCGATACACTTCTGAACGGTTTCAGAAACATCTTCTGCTCCCCGGATGTTCATGAAGGAGTCGTGCTGACCGGCAAAGCTGGCTTCGGGAAGATCTTCCGCGGTTGCGCTGCTTCTTACGGCAACACTCTCCAGATTTTCTTCCCGTTCTTCGAGCTCAGAATACGCTTTTTTAATGGCTTCGGCCAGCTCATCCGGCATGGATGCTTCAAGTATCATCTTTCGAATTGCTGAACCAATCTCATTCAGATTAGAAAAATTAACCTGGTCCAGTGAGGAAAGCTGCTCATGTATCGGCTCCCGGAGTGAATTTTCTTTAACAAACTCCCGGTAAGCATCTGCCGAAGTTGCGAAACCATCCGGTATCCGAATTCCTTTCGAATTAAGCTGTTGAAACATTTCTCCCAGTGAGGCATTTTTTCCTCCCACCAGATCTGTTTTTGAATTATCGAGGTCGCTGAATTTGTATATCAATTTTGACATTCTCTCTTTGAATTTAATTCATGAACACTGCTTATCTTGAATTCCCCAAAGGCATACGGAGATCTAAAAGACTTACTATATAGAACAAATCCTGGAAAAAAAGATTCTGCATGAGTTTTAAAATATAAGTCCCGAAAACTATAAACGGGGTGAGTGATGATGAACCTTGTGCATAGGATGCCTGCAGGCCAATTGGCAGGGAAGGGCGAGCATATCCCTTTTGATTGGGCAGGTTTTTAAATTAGCAGACTTACACTCCGGCAGTACCTGTTTTGACTTTGCCGGCTCGCTTGTAATTGGCAATAATCACTCCGCCTGCAAAAACTTATTGTACTCAGTTGCCTGAGTTACGCCATCCAGCTGTGCTTGGGAACACGGATATCGGTTCCCCCAAGCGAAGAAGCCAAGACTTCTTTGCTGCGGCGATTTCGCCATATTTACAGCAGTGCATACCGCAAAACCGAAAAAATTTATGCGAAGATGGTGGCAGCGTTTTATGTGCGTCACTATCGAAATGCTCCTAAGTTTGCCAAATTATATGGGTAATGTCAGGGAGAACAGGTAAGGTTAATTCTCTTTACAGAGTTGCTTATTTCAGATTTTTCACCGTTTATTCATTGTTTAACCCCGCGAATGCATTTACAGTAAAAAAATCGGTTATTGGCCGGCTGTTATCTCAATTGTTGAGAAACTAACCTGAGTAAAAAATGAAAAAAGTATATAAAATTTCTTTGGTCATCGTTGCACTTCTTGTTTTACTTATTGGAGCAGGATATGTCTTTTTGATCTACGAAAAACCGGTTGACCAGGAGGCCTTGGCAAAATTTATGCAGGGCCAGCCAGTTATTGATATGCATTTTCATATCACAAAAGGGTATCCGGAAAATGAACAATACAATACGCTTAACAGTGATATTGATCTGGCTAAACTTCAGTGGGTAAAGGATGATCACTACCAGAATAATATTGTTCTGGCATTGGGGGGAGGGAATGAAAAATACGCACAATTATATGCGGAATCAGACCTTTTTTGGGCCGGCCTTATATTTCCCTGCAGCAAGTTGGTAGAGCAGGATCAACCCTGCGAGACTGAATTCCTTTCTGAAAGAGAACTTCGGGGTTACTATGAATCGGGCCTGTTTAAAAGCATGGGCGAAAGTGTGTATAACTATTATGGAATACCGCCTACTGATCCCCGTCTGGATCCATATTGGAAGATAGCCGAGGAATATGCAATCCCCGTGGGAGTGCATTCTGACTCTGGGCCTCCAACTGTTGATAAGAATGAACATCCGAATTATTCGCCTGAATACGCCAACCCTGAAGAACTCAAGCCGATTCTCGAAAAACATCCTAATCTTAAAATATACCTGATGCACTATGGTGGATCTTATTCTGATGAAGCCATAGAATTAATGCACATGTATCCTCAGATTTATACTGAGATTTCGGCAGTCAGTTTATTTGCGCCAAAAATATTTTGGGAACGTAATGTTAAGAAGCTTTATGAGGAGGGCCTTGGAGATCGGTTAATGTTTGCCTCTGATTACTTCGGGACTGTAAAACAAAATATTGAGATTATCTACAGTTTGGACTGGCTCACAGTGGAACAGAAAAGAGATGTTTTCTATAATAATGCAGCCCGATTCCTCGAATTAACTCCTGTACAAATTCAGGAGCATCATGAGATGGCGATTAATCCTTAAGTGAGGTTCGGCAAACAAATCTTTCATTTCCATTCCCTTTACCCATCCTAAGTAAAAAGCCTGATAGGAACTTCTTCCTGGCAGCAGGCGTGTCATCATAGATAATACGGGGCACGAAGTTTTCGGGGATAGTCTGGAAGAAAGGAAGTGTCGCCTTGTTAGCCACCTCCATCCACCACGCCTCTGCCATGTCCATTTCGCACCAACAGAGCGACTGCGACCAACCCTGCCACTATTAACGATAAATCCTGTGACACTCCCAGAAAGAAGGCCGCCTGGGCTCCGATAGCGCTCCAAACTATCGGCACAATATGCGTCTTCCTTATTAGTATTACGGTGTGGCGTCTAACCGAATGAACTTAATGTAATACGGGGAACTCAAAGATTTCGATTTAACGCCACACTGGTTACGATTAGTCAACCACTCACAGCTCAAACAGTACCGAACTTTTGACTCCAAAAATTATCCCCATTGTTACGACAACAACTGGAAGAAAAAGGATTTCGGGTAGGATCTGCCGCATATTTTCTGGAACTCTCACCGGAAGAAGAGGCCTGCATTGGCATTCGTCTGGATATCAGTAATATGGTAAAAAGCCAACGTGCAAAAAAAAGCTGGACCCAGGAGCAGCTTGCCCGTGCGATCGGCTCGAGTCAGTCGCGAATTGCCAAACTTGAAGGAGGCGACCCCGGCATTTCTTTGGATTTAATGATTAAAGCACTACTGCGGCTCGGCATATCGAAAAAGCAGATAGGGAAACTTTTAGAAGGAGAGTTGGAAGCAGCCTGAATCTAAGGGTACTTAACCGCTCAGCGTTTAAGCGGTTTTAACAAGATGGTTTTTAACAACGGCAATAACGAACTAAAACTTCTAAGTGGCAAGTACCGCTGCGTTAAAATCCGCTTGAAATGCCTTGTTATGTAACCGGTTCTGGTTCTTGAATCAATATTTCAGCAGGAATCCCAAGCTTTTTGTACAGTAGTTTAATTTGACGAAGAGAAAGCGATCGTTTGCCCGATAGGATTTCACTAGCCCGTGATTTCGAACCTAATATCTTTGCCAAATCTTTTTGCTCAAGTCCGAGCTGGTCCATTCTAAACTTGATCGCCTCCACCGGTTTTGGAGCTTCAATTGGAAAATGCTTTTTTTCGTATTCATCCACTAAAATTCCCAATATTTCCAATTCGTCACCCTCTTTACTTCCAGGGATGGCATCAAAAATTTCTTCTATACGCTCTAGTGCTTTTTTATAATCTTCTTCGGTATGTATGGGTTGAATCTGCATAATAAATATCCGTTTTAAATTGTCGTTGCATCAATTTTGTCGTATTCGGCATGTGTACCTACAAAACGGATGAATACCTGTCCGTATTCATATTTAATTTTGACTACTAACCGATAACTATTGCCCTTGATATTGAAAACCACTCGATTGTCAGGAAGAATACTGGCATGTGGATACTTCTTCTTTATATCAGAAGGTGATTCCCAAGAGGAACTTTCTGCTTCAGAAAACCATGCTTTTAAGGCATCTTCACTGTCCGAATGATTAGTCCAAAATTCACGTAATGTTTTTCGGGCAAATACTCGCATAGAAGAATATAGAAAGTTCCACTATTGGGAACAAGCAAAAAGATAGGTTACATAACGACCCAGCGCATAACGGGCGCGGAGATTTTGAGTTAATTAACGGCTAAATATTTAAAACAAGCAACACGGGAAACCAACGGCACGGCCGCGTCCCCAGTTAATGCGCTTGATATTATTCATGGCCTCCTCCCGGATTCGTAGATTATGGGTCCGGAAAAACTCATAACAAACCCAAGGAGGAAAACCATGAACGTGTATACCGGTATCCATTCATATTACTGTGGAATTGATTTTCATGCAAGAACCATGTATGTCTGTATTCTGGACAGCGATGGCAAGAAAGTTTTTCACAAAAATATTCCCTGCAGGCCCGACAGATTCCTGCAAGCTATTGAGCCTTTTCGAGAAAGTTTGGTTGTTGGCGTGGAATGCATTTTCTGCTGGTACTGGCTGGCCGATTTATGCGAGGCCGAAGGGATCGATTTTGTTTTAGGCCACGCGCTTTATATGAAGTCGATTCACGGGGTCAAGACCAAGAACGACCGGATCGACTCGCTGAAGATTGCCCGGCTGATTCGAGGCGGCAACTTTCCGGTGGCTTATGTGTATCCACCCGGGATGCGGGCCACTCGGGATCTGATGCGTCGGCGAAATCACTTTGTATGCAAACGTGCGGAACTGCTCAGTCACATCCAGAATACCACGATGCAGTACAACCTGGAGCCACTAGGTACGCTGTCCAGACCGCACCACCGCCGCGATAAAGATATCGTGGGACATTTTCCAGATCCGGTGGTTCAGCTGATCGTGGAAACGGATCTAACCGTGATTGATCACTACGATCCGATTATCAAGAAATTGGACAAACAAATTTTGGCACTAGCCAAAGGCCATGATGCTACCAGCCTGTATCTGCTGCGAAGTATTCATGGTGTAGGGGAAGTTCTCTCGCTGACCATGCTCTATGAAATACATGACATTGGCCGATTCCCCAGCAGAGGAGAGTTTTGCTCCTACGCCCGGCTGGTAAAGGGGCAAAAATCTTCGGCAGGCAAAGTGTATGGAACAACCGGTAAACGTATTGGCAATGCTCATCTGCGTTGGGCGTTTTCGGAGGCAGCCGTACTGTTTCTCAGGAAGAATAAGGATGCCGAGCGCTATTACAACCGGCTGATCAATCGCCATGGCAAAAGTAAGGCTCTGAGTATTGTTGCCAAGCGATTGGGCATTGCCGTCTATTACATGCTCAAGCGCCAAAAACCTTTTAATACAAAAATGTTCTTGCAAGACTCAATGAGCAAAGAAAAAAAGTAATTGGAGGGGTGCCGGTGAGCCCGGCGTATAACTAAGCTTGATGAATGGGGGTAGAGCCTTAGCTTCCAGTTGCTACCACTATGACTGCATCGCAGATCATTGGATGACTGGATAGGTCAAAACAGCTCTCGATAGCTCGCACCGCTTGATTGGACACCGCACCCGCTCCTTCAATATAGAATTTCGATACAATACAATGGATGTAGATGAGCTTCTCCGCGAAACACCGGGGGGATCTGTGCTGCCCCTTCCCCGAGACTTACAATAACTGGATGGCGCTTATAAGCGCCAAACCCGCCGCTTGATGGTCCGGCAAAAGGGAACGCAATATTTTCTATGGCCGTCTTGCAAAGATCAGGACCGGTTACTGAATCTGGTAAAACCAGCTGTTAACCGTAGAGCCTCTATATATGTTTGGTGCAGTCAGATGAACTGCAAAACCGTAATTGAAAACTGCCTGTAGTACAACGCTATTGAAAGTGTGTCGAAATCGGCAAAGCGAGAAGAGATTTTTTTCTTGCCTGGAAGAACTATTGCCACTTGACATTGGAGGCCATATATATGTTATACCGCCAGCGTCTTCTTGTTTATACCTATTTAATTTGCTGCTGGACTCTTTTCAAACGGTTGATGGCATTCTGTCTGAACCGAGTCTTGTCGTTTTGATTTCTCCTTGCCCATAGGAGATTCTTCCATAAGTATTTTACCAACTTGATCACGGACTTGTGAGAATTTAGGATGCTTTGACATTTCCTTTACCATTCCATCAACTGGTTCGCCATATTCTGATTGACCGTGGTTTAAAATATCTGTGAGTGGATGATCTCCTGGTTTGCCATTGGGCATAGCTTATTCACTTAGGTTAAATATTTTGATCAAGCGGTATAACGGCTCAGCATTTAAGCGGTTTTGCCATTTGTGGCAGGTAAAGTGAAGAAA
>JBBEBD010000018.1:0-36426 GCA_040882525.1 Balneolaceae bacterium
TTTTCTGTAGTTCATAGCTTGTAAATTGTGGTCAAGCTATGGTAGGGACTGACATGTCCTTGCTCGGACCTCCCTACTGGGTGACAACGATGGGTTCAACTATTGCAGTTTTCGATATCCGATTTCGATCTGCCCACCCTTCTTAAATCTGCAATCGGATATCTGAAATCGGATATCAAAGGGGATTGCAGATATCTGATATACGATTTTTGATATGCGATCTGTCCTCCCTTGTATCGCTTACTTCTTCCCTGACTACCGGCTTGACCGTTTATCCTTTTGAATGGTTTCCAGCCGCCCGTTCACATCTCTTCTTGCTTCATGAAGCTGTGAATCTTTAATCCATGCCCTTCCGCCATCATGCTGAAGTTTTTTGCGATTTTTGAACGTGAATGCCTGCTTATGCAGATCGGGTAATTTTTTCATTGTCAGTTTTTATTTTGAAAATACATCATCCGGAGATGAAAAAACACTATTTTCCTTTTTTTGAATTAATTTAAAAAGCCATATCTTTTGAGTCTATCAAAAAAAGCATAATAAAGAAATTTAACAGCTATGTACGCTATCGTAAAAATCGGCGGGCATCAATATAAAGTTGCTGAAGACCAAACCATATTTGTAAACAGGCTATCCGCTGAAGATGAAAAAGTTACCTTTGAAGATGTTCTTCTTGTAAAAGATGCAAAAGGTAAATTAAAAATCGGCAAACCTGTGGTTAAAGGCGCTAAAGTTGAGGCAACCATTGTGGATCACTTAAAAAGTGATAAGGTTATTGTTTTTAAGAAAAAAAGAAGAAAAGGATACAGAGTGAAAAATGGCCACAGACAGCCAATTACTCAAATCAAAATCGATAAAATTTCGTAACGAAGAGGCAGAATTATGGCACATAAAAAAGGTCAGGGTTCCACAAGAAACGGAAGAGACTCAGAATCAAAACGTCTGGGTGTTAAAAAGTATGGTGGTGAAGTAGTCCGTGCCGGAAATATCATTGTACGGCAGCGTGGTACTAAATTTCATCCCGGAGAAAACGTAGGCCGCGGTGGCGATGATACCTTATTCGCCAAAGCCGATGGTAAAGTGTTTTTCAGAACCCGTGGAAACGGACGAAAATACGTATCCATCGAGCAGTCCTGATAAAAAAAATAAAATTATTTTACCAGCCCCGGTAACATTGTTACCGGGGTTTTTTTATTTTGGCTCCACCCGTTAAACAAAAACATCCCTCCTTCACAGATCTTTAGCCACAGGTTTATGCCTTATTCCGGTTTTACAATATCAGAATTTCCCGATCTGCAATACGGATCTATATACTGTATCGGCCGGAACTATGCCAAACATGCTAAAGAAATGGGTAGCGAAACCCCTTCAAAGCCTGTGGTTTTTCTGAAACCAAGGAGCAGTCTGGTATATAATAATGGCACTATTACTTTGCCGCCTGAGTCAAAAAATGTTCATCACGAGGTGGAACTTGTGGTATTAATTGGAAGTAAAGTTCAAAAGATTTTGCCCGAAAAAGCGCATGAGGCTATCAGGGCTGTTGCCATAGGACTGGATCTGACGGCAAGAGACCTTCAATCTGAAGCTAAACAAAAAGGCCTCCCATGGTCTCTGGCTAAAGGGTTTGATACATTTGCACCGGTTGGTAAATTCACGGATTATACTCCATCCATAGATTTACAGAACCTGGATATTGAAGTCAGAATAAATAACAAACTTCGTCAGTCAGGAAATACATCTCAGATGATATTTCCGGTAGCCGATCTGATATCTTATCTTTCGCGCCATTTTACTCTCTATCCGGGTGATTTAATTTTTACCGGCACCCCTGAAGGAGTCGGCCCTGTAAAGGCCGGTGATTCCATAACCGCCACACTTCAACACGGACTTTCAACGTTAGACCTGCATGCACATTAAAAAGATCGTATTCGTACTGGTAATGGTTATGATTATGATTACCTGCAGTATACAAAAAGCACAGGCACAGGCCCCGTTTGTTGCAGATTCTATAAGCTATATGTGGCCTACCGATGCCAGCCCCTATCTGTCCTCTACCTTTGCTGAAACCAGGTCGGCTCATCTTCATGCCGGGATAGACATTCGTACATGGGGCCGGGAAGGTTATAAAGTATTTGCCACCCGAGACGGTGTTGTTTACCGGATTGGCATAAGCCCCAGGGGATATGGCAAGGTGATCTATTTAAAGCATGACGACGGATCTTTTTCGTTATATGCTCATTTGAACCGTTTTGAAGATGAATTGCAAGCTTTCGCTGATTCCCTGAGACTTACCGACTACACTTTTGAACTTGATGAACATATAGAAGATGAAGGTATTTCTTTTCAACAGGGGGATCTCATCGGCTATACCGGATCTACAGGGGTTGGTCCGCCCCATCTTCATTTTGAACTGCGTACACCCGGCTTTGAGCCATTTAACCCTCTTCTGACCAACCTGGAGGTTGAAGATACTTTACCACCGGAGTTCACTCATATTGGTATTGAATTTTTAAATCCAAAAACATTTCATCAGGAAGGCCATCAGATTATTCCTGTAAGAACCGAAAATTCGCTGGTTCATTTCGGAGAAATAACCGTTTCAGGGCCTGTCGGGCTTTCGGTTAATGTTCATGACCGTGCAAACCGGACACCAAATGTGTATGCAGTACATTCATTACTTATGATGCAGGAATCCGATACACTTTTTTACTCGGAAGCCGACTATTTTTCTTATGATCATTCCCGGCAGATGTTTTTAGACCGATCATACCCGATCTTAGCACAAACCAGACGTGGATTTCAGCGGATGTACCTGGTTGAAGGAAATCAACTCCCTTTTTATCAAACCCATGCCAACAAAGGAGTTTTAAATTTTGAAGAAGGTTCCTACCCGGTCAAAATTATAGCCTCCGACCTGTATGGAAATAAACAAACTGCATGGATTACCATTCATTCTGAAAATTCAGATCCGGCCCCGGCTATTACATATGTACCCACATATCCTAAACAGAGAGAACAAAAAATTGGTGCTGAACACTCATTTTATAATTTTGCAATGTATGCTTCTGCCGGTGAACCTGTTTATTCTGAAACCGGTGCTAAGTATGAAACAGGCAGACAAAAAAGCTCAATACATTCAGTCCAAATTATACCCCAAAAAACGTTTAGCCTGGAAACTCCTTCACGGGACCTTTGGATTCAGTTCCCGCAAAAAGCATTATATGATACATTGAGCCTCAGGATGGAAGTCACAGAGCATGAAAAGTCTGTTGATTTTAATTTTGAACCCAACCGGCTGCCTGTACAAGGCTCGCTTCTCTTTAATTACCTCCTGCCCCGGCATTTAAACCATAATGATAAACTGGCCCTTTTGTCGTATGATCAGTACAGAGACAGGCTTATTTTTCTGAATTCTGTGAACTCTGACGGTATCATCCGGGCTGAACTTAAAGAAATCAGTGATCTCAGGTTAGTTGAAGACCGCACGGCTCCCTGGATTGGCCAGCCCGAACTCACAAAAAATCTAGCCGGGAATTATATAATTCAAATTCCTGCCAAAGATGATATGACAAAAATAGATTATAAAAGTTCTGTTATAATGGTTAATGGAAAAAGAGGGATCGTTGAATTCGATCCGGAAAAGAATTTGTTAATCTATTATCATCCTCATTTTACTCCAAAAAATATGAATGAAATAAAACTCCAGGTTTTTGATGGAGTTGGGAATAAAACTGAACGAACATCAAGTCTCCCCTGGCAGCCTTAGATATAGGCAATGCAACTTATCTCCACCAAAACATTTTTTGGCAGTGTTTGCACTGCCACCGTTTCCCGTGCCGGAGGATTTCCGGTAAAATAGCTTCCATAAACTTCATTTACCACAGGGAAGTCATTCATATCATCAAGAAAAATGGAACATTTAAGAACCCTGCTGAAATCTGAACCCGCTTCAGATAAAACCTCTTTTAAATTTTCCATGACCTGTTGAGTCTGTTCCTTTACACCACCCTCGATAATACTCATTGATTGGGGATCCAGAGCAATCTGCCCCGAACAATAAAGAGTTCCATTGTGAATAACCGCCTGGCTGTAGGGACCAATGGCCTCCGGGGCTTTTTCAGTTCTTATAATGTTATGGCTCATAATGAATATTTTTAATTGAAACTTTTGTACTGAATGAAACTTAAATATAATGATCAGGTTTTATATAAAAAGAAGCTTTTAAAAAATTTCCTGAATAAGCAATCATTGCGGAATCCTGTTTATATAGTTACTTTATCAGGGTTACTTAAAAAAAATTTCAACAGATACTTTTTACAATGAAAAGCTACAAATCATTTTTATTACTACTTACCTTTGTTGGGTTTTTATGGGGATGTGAAACAACAGATCCTTTTGTTAATGAAGTTCAACTTGGGCTGGTTACCGGGGATTATGAAATGGCACTGGAAACCGTTAATGAGGCACTTGAAGCCGATCCGGAAAACGGCGTTGCTCATTACTATAAGGGATTGGTGCTTGGATCTCAGGCCGAAAGTATTGAAGATCCTGTTGAGCGCAAATCAATTTATGAAGAGTCGCGGGCTTCAATGAACAGAGCACAAGAGCTGATGGAGGCCCAGGAAGATCGTCCTTCCGAGTATGAAGAGATGCAAGAGACCATTACAGCATTTTGGGCAAACGAATATAATTCCGGTGTAAATATATTGACAGAAGACAGTGTGAGAAATGTTACCCCGGACCCAAACTGGGCTGCTATAGCACATTTTGAAAATGCTGCAACCATCCAGCCGGATAGTGCATTAACCTTCCAGGTGCTGTCTTCAACTTATTATAATGAACAGGAAATGGAGATGGCCATTTCAACTTATGAAGAAGCCATGCGTCTTCTTGAAGAACCTGAAATTGATGATTATGAGTACCTGATCAGCCTTTACCTGATGGAAAATGAATTTAATAAAGCGATTGATCTGTCGGAAGAAGCCATGGAAGCATATCCTGATGAGTCGGTATTTGTACAGTATTTAGCAGATGCTTATATCCAGTCGGGCGACCGGGACCGGGCCATCAGTATTGTGGAAAATTTAATTGCCGAGGAGCCGGATAATCCGCAATACCGGCGGGTTTTAGGAACTCAGATTTATCAAAGCGTTGATGAACTGAACTCAAGGGCCTCTGATTTATATGAGGAACAGTTTGAGATCAGGCAGGAAAGCCGTGGCTTGAGTGGAAACCAGCTTCAGGAGGCCGAAAACAGAATTGATTCCATCCAGGCGGAGATTAAAGAAATCGAAGCCGAAATCGATGAGTTGGTACAAATATCAACCCGTGAAATGGAAAGAGTTGTCGAAATGGAACCTGATGATGAATCCGCTCACTTTATTCTGGGTATTATTTATCAAAACCATGCAGCAAATCTGTTTGAAAGAAGAAATAACACAACAGATCATGAAGAATCTGCAGCTTATGATGAAGAGGCCAGAGAAAATTTACGTGAAGCTCTTGTCTATTATGAACGAGCCGCGGAACTAAACCCGGATGACCCGGAATACTGGCAGTCTCTGTTCCAGGTATATACTACCCTTGGAATGGAAGAAGAAGCCAGAGAAGCCATGGAAAAAGCTGATTTTTAAAAACTTTAAATAATAAATATAGATGATCTTTAATCAAACCCGAATGGCGAGCATACTTCTCGTCTTCGGGATTTTTTTTACTACCTCCTGTGCTCTTTTTAATGCAGATACCAAAACTGAAAACGAAACTTCGGTAGAAAATTACGAACGGGCTCTTGAAGATATCCGGGAAGAAATAGAAAATGCACCGGATAGCGTTGAACTAAAAGTTCAACAAGCGGAAATTCTGTTTCAGATTGCTAAAAGTACACCTGTTCCCGCTTTAAGAAGGCCTTATTACCTGAATATTCATGAAACAGTAAATGAAGTATCCGCTTTAACCGGGAGTGAAAATTCAGAATTAAAACAAATTACCACCCAGGCCTGGACTCTTGAACAAAGCAATGGAGTAGCCCTGCTTCAGCAGGATGATTCTGAAAATTTTGACAAACATTTTCATTCCATTATTGCTCACTTTGACAACGCGACAACTGTGCTTCCCGACAGCCTGGTTACTTACACTCTGAAAGCCGCAACCTACTACCGGCATGGTGATGTAAATAAAGCTGTTGAAACTCTTGAAACTGCATCTGAAATAGATAACTATTCCGATCCTGATACCATTGAAAAGCTTGCCTACTTATATCTGGAAGCAGGAAATTTTGAAGCTTCGGTTAACCGATACCAGGCTCTGGTTGATCGGGAACCTGAAAATCACCATTACAAGAGTGGTCTTGCTAACGCATATATATTAAACCAGCACCATCAGAATGCTGTAGCTCTTCTACGAGAACTCGTAGATACTTTTCCTTCACGATATGAATATCAGGAATCCCTGGCTACAGAACTTTACTTTATTCTTGATAATAAAATCAGCACTCAGGTTTCCGAACCTGGCGCAGGACAACTGGATAAAGATGATTTTGACGATGTAATTTCGTCCATTGATGAAATAATAACTATTTTTGATACCCTTGAAACAAAGTTGCCCTCCATTCAGAACGGTTTGGAAAGAACTGCTGCATTTTATAAAAATGCAGCCATAAAACTATCTCAGTTAACTGCAATTGCGCCAGAAGAACTTCAGGAAGAGATTAAAAATAAAGAAGCAGAACTTTTAGAAAAAGCTCTGCCGTTATGGCAAAGACTGAATGAATCCAGTCCTGAAAATATGGATTACAGAAAAAATCTTTATCAGGTTTATCTGTCATTAGAAATGGAAGAGGATGCAGAAGCAATAGAGAGATCACTTAACTTTTAAGAATCCATGAAATTCAATACAAAAGCGATTCATGCGGGACAAAAGCCTGAAGAGACCACCGGAGCGGTTATGCCTCCCGTTTTTCAAACGTCCACATTCGCTCAAAAAGCACCTAATGATCACCAGGGTTATGATTATGCCCGGGTCGGTAATCCAACACGAACAGCACTTGAGAAGTTAATTGCCGGGCTGGAACATGCTGATGAATGTGCCTGTTTTGCAAGCGGTGTGGCCGC
Source organism: Balneolaceae bacterium (assembly GCA_040882525.1). Taxonomy (GTDB): domain Bacteria; phylum Bacteroidota; class Rhodothermia; order Balneolales; family Balneolaceae; genus Rhodohalobacter. The sequence continues at coordinate 7,107 of JBBEBD010000018.1, forward strand.
CATGGATGCAATTTTGAAAACGCTGAAGCCGGGCGATCATGTAATTTCAACTAATGATCTGTATGGTGGCAGCTACCGGCTTTTTACCGAAGTTTTTGCTCCATACGGCATTGAGTTTTCTTTTGTTGATATGACAGATCCAAAGCAGGTAAAAAATGCATTCAAACCTGCTACCAAACTTGTATGGATCGAAACTCCTACAAATCCGCTTCTCAGGATAATTGACATAAAAAAAATTTCAAAACTGGCCTCTGAACATAATGCGCTGAGTGCTGTTGACAACACATTTGCCTCTCCATATTTGCAGCAGCCGTTAAAACTGGGAGCTGATGTGGTGATGCATTCTTCAACAAAATACCTGGGCGGGCATTCGGATGCCATTGGAGGTGCGGTAGCCTCCTCAAACCAGGAGTTTATGGAGAAAATTCGATTCCAGGTAAAAACATCAGGTGCAGTTCCGGGTCCCATGGATTGTTACCTGATACTGCGGGGTATTAAAACATTGCACGTCAGAGTGGAACGTGCCGTACAAAATGCAAAAGAAATAGCATCATTTCTGTCAGAACACGAGAAAGTTGAATCTGTTTATTATCCCGGGCTTTCTTCTCATCCACAGCATGATATAGCATCCGAACAGATGAAAGATTATGGAGCAATGGTCTCTTTCAGCATGAAAGATGATTCTATGAAAACCGCCTCTGCTTTCATGGCACGTACCCGTATTTTTACTCTTGCAGAAAGTCTGGGTGGAGTTGAGTCCCTGATCAGCCACCCTGCTTCTATGACGCATGGATCTATCCCCAAAGAAGTTCGGGAAAAAGCGGGACTGAAAGCCTCACTTATCCGGCTGTCAATCGGAATTGAAGATATTGAAGATCTGAAAGAAGATCTTTTACAGGCATTTTAAAAATGAGAACAGGTTATGAAGAATGTTGTAATCGTTGAAGCAAAAAGAACTCCTATCGGCTCATTTGGTGGAAATTTATCCTCATTAACGGCCCCTGAGCTTGGTGCTGCCACAATTTTTGAAGTCATTAAATCCGCCGGGATTCAGCCTGATCAGGTACAGGAAGTTGTAATGGGTAATGTTCTAACCGCCGGAATTGGCCAGGCTCCTGCGCGACAGGCTGCTATGAAAGCAGGTTTGTCAGATAAGACACCCTCAACAACAGTTAACAAAGTATGTGCGTCGGGTATGAAAGCCATTATGATTGCGGCAGATCAAATTTCGCTCAATCAGAATGAGATTATGGTTGCCGGGGGAATGGAAAGCATGAGTAATGTTCCATATTACCTGGAAAAACAAAGATTCGGGGCAAAACTGGGCCATACACAGGCAACGGATGGCATTATTAAAGATGGTTTATGGGATGTATATAATGACTTTCATATGGGAAGTGCCGGCGAAGTTTGTGCCAGAGAATGTAATATTAGCCGTGAGCAGCAGGATGAATATGCAACTATATCCTATAAAAGAGCCATTGAAGCACACGAGAAAGGATACTTCGCTGATGAAATTATTAAAACAAAAGTAAAAGGCAGAAAGGGTGCAGTAACAGAAGTAACCATGGATGAGGAACTGGAACGGGTTGATTTTGAAAAATTTTCCCGGCTTCGTCCGGTTTTCGACAAAGAAGGGACCATTACAGCTGCCAATGCGAGCAGCATTAATGATGGCGCCGCTGCTGTGCTGTTGATGAGTGAAGACAAAGCAAAAGAACTCGGTCTGAAACCGATTGCAAAAATTTTAAGTCACGGCAGTGTTGCCAAAGCCCCTGAATGGTTCACTACAGCACCCGCAGATGCTATTCCCGTTGCTTTGAAAAAAGCAGGGGTTTCAAAAGACAGCGTTGATCTGTTTGAAATTAATGAAGCCTTTTCGGTTGTATCACTGATAAATAACCAGATTTTAGAACTTAATCCGGAAAAGGTAAATATTCATGGAGGAGCGGTCAGTATGGGGCATCCAATTGGATGTTCAGGGGCAAGAATTATTGTCACACTTCTTCATGCATTAAAGAGAACAGAAGGTACTTTAGGCTGTGCAGGAATCTGTAATGGAGGCGGAGGAGCCTCCGCTCTTATTCTGGAAATGGTCAACTAGTTTAAATTCCTTGACTTTATTTAAACTCAGATGTATCATAAATAAACACCTGAACAGTTTTATCATAACGTGTTACTGTTTCGCAGAAATATTCTTCATCATTAATGCCTATTGTTTTAAAAGCTACTATTTGATTAAAAACAGGAAAAATCATGCCTGTTTATTCATTTAAAACCTGCAATAAAGATTGATCCTTTATTCAATACCATATTTATCTTATTAAATTCTAATAGATAAATATTGATTCAGGTATAAACGATCAGGTAAAAATATTATATTCCCCGAAACTGGTAATATCACTATGAAAAAAGCTTCTACATTTTTTTTGATCGCCATTTGTTTGTCCATTTCTTCAAAAATGGCATCTGCACAGGTAGGTATTACAGCTGTTCCTTTTTTACAGATCGAACCTGATTCCCGCGGAGCCGGTATTGGAAATACCGGGGTAGCTTTAGCTGATAATGCTTCTGCAATATTCTGGAATCCTGCCGGACTGGCGTTTCAAAATCAAAATCAGGTTAGCATAACACATGCCAACTGGCTGCCTGCTTTTAATGCCGACCTGTTTTACGATAACCTGGTTGGAACTTACTATGTTGATGAAATCGGGACTATTGGCGGCCACATTACATTTTTGAATCTGGGCGAACAGGTGCGCACGGATGAAACCGGGCTCGACCTGGGCAGGTTTAACAGTTTTGAAATTTCTGCGGGTGTTTCATATGGCTTTCAGTTATCAGAAAACTTTGCTGCCGGGACAGGATTAAGATATATCTACAGCTCGCTTGCGGATGGAACTGTTAGCGGACAAAAAGTAAATCCCGGTTCCAGTGTAGGCCTCGATCTTGCGGGGCTTTATAAAAGCAATCCGTTTACTGTGATGGACCGGCAGGCATCCGTAAATGCCGGTATTAATCTTTCAAATATTGGCCCGGGCATGCAATACACAGATAATGCTCAAAAAGATCCGCTGCCAACCTTATTACGTGCCGGCTGGGCTTACACAATGGATATTGATGCCATGGGGATGAATACCATTACAGTCTCTAATGATATTTCAAAAATAATGGCGAGAAATAAAGAAGTAACAGACGGAAGCGGTGAAACATCATATGAATCAATGGGTGTTGTAGAAGCTCTCTTTAACTCCTGGGGATCGTTCGACAGATTTAATGGTACTGAAAATGTTTCTGTGAGCCTGATGGATCAGCTGATGTTCGGGTTTGGCCTGGAATACTGGTACAATAATCTTTTTGCTCTCCGAAGCGGATACTATTACGAACACCCTGAAAACGGGAACAGAGAATTTATTACACTCGGTGCCGGCATCAGATATAATATTTTTGGCGTGGATTTCAGCTATCTCTATACTCTTGAAGAAGATCATCCTCTTGCCAATACGATTCGCCTGAGCCTGCTGGTGAACTTTAAGTAAGCGGCGTTTAATGATTTCAAGATACTCTTTAAGCAGTGGTGCTTTGTTGTTGCCACTGCTTTTTTTATTTGCCTTTTTCGCCACATTACTTCCACAAAATATTACCGCCCAAACCTCTCCTGCTGAAGGAAATTTACAAATTATAGCTGTGATGGTTGAATTTCAGCCCGATGAAAACCGGTTTACATCAGGGGACGGTACTTTTGATGACGAAAGCCTGCCTTACCTGGAACACCCCGGCACAAATATAGATCCTCTTCCACATAACCGGGAATATTTTGAAGCCCACCTCGAATTTGCCAGGAACTATTTTGAACGGCAATCAGGCAACAGGCTGTCCATCCATTACCAGGTATTGCCTGATATTTACCGGCTTGAAAAGCCTATGGAATCTTATTCTCCGGTTGGGGAAAATCCCGCTCTCGACCCCCTGGCAGACCTGGCAAAAGATGCCTGGGAGAAGGTGGCCGAAGATGGTGAATTACCTGTCAGTATCAGCCCGCAGGATAATATTGCCTTTGCTATTTTTCATGCAGGCGTTGGACGGGATATTGAACTTAAAGGCACCACACTTGATAAAACACCACAGGATATTCCTTCCGTTTATTTAGATCAAGAAGCATTCAGAACCTTATCAAAAGATGCCGGTTTTACTGGTTTCCCAATCAGCAATGGAAATCTTCTGGTTGATAATACACTTATTTTGCCCCGTACATTAAGCAGGGCAGGTGAAGATATATCCGGAGAAACTTTTGTTCTTCCTCTTTCCATTAACGGAATGGTGACCGCACAAATTGGAAACCACCTGGGCCTGCCCGATCTTTTTAATACAGAAACAGGCGAATCCGGCATTGGCAGGTTTGGCCTGATGGATGGAGCCGGAATTTTTGCATATAACGGGCTTTTCCCTCCGGAGCTTTCTGCCTGGGAAAAAATATACCTGGGCTGGGAAACTCCGTTTACAGTAGAATATCAGGATAACTCTTTGCTCAGCCTCCCTGCTGCATCACTGAGAGAAGCCGGTAGCATTGCAAAAATACCCATCTCCTCGGATGAATACTTCCTGGTTGAAAACCGCCACCGCGATCCGGACGGAGCTGGTGTTACCCTCACCATTCAAACACCGGACGGTTCTTTACAGGAAATAACCCTGACGAATAATGACACAGAATTCACCTCCCAGGAGCCTGGTTTTGATGAACATTTGCCCGCAGGGGTTGTCGTAGATGTCAGCAACTTCGATTTTGCACTGCCCGGCGATCTTGGCACCGGACCCAAAAACTCATCCAATACTGATGACCAACGGGAACTAAACGGCGGAATTTTAATCTGGCATATTGATGAAGCTGTCATAAGGAATAAATTGGGAATCGAAGGGATAAATAGTGATCCCGCCCGCAGGGGTATCTCACTAAAAGAGGCGGATGGAGCACAGGATATCGGAAACCCAACTGCCATAGGAATTACTCAAAATGAAGCAACAGGATCGGCTTTTGATTTCTGGTGGGCAGGTAACAACGCTTCCGTGGCAATACAATCAGATACAATATCACTTTATCAAAACCGGTTCGGGCCGGATACCACACCCAATAACCAAAGCAATTCAGGCGGTCCTTCTTTTTTTGAGCTGTATGATTTTTCTGAAAACCTGCCTGCAGCCGGATTTCGCATCCGGAAAGTCAGTCCATTTACAGACTATGAACCTGCAGCCTCCGGGGTAATAGCAGCGACAACCTTTACCCCATTTACAGATGAGTATTGGAAAAATTACCCCCTTTCCATGGTACCTTACGGTGGCAATAATATTTTAATACCTGCACCGGATGGCATATTTTTTTATGATTTATCCGAAGATAGAATCATAAACTCTGATATACAGGTCTCCGGTCTTCAGCAGCCGGTTACAGAACCTTTGCAAAACCTGTTTTCTGTAGCTGAACATCCTCTTCAAAACCAGCCGTCCATGCAGGTAAAATTTTTCCAGTGGGACGACGAAAACGGGCCGGATGAAACCTGGTCTTTTTTAACGGACTCAAACACTGGTTTCCTGAGCCTGACTCAAAGTTCTATAGTTGATATTGACAGAACGTCCTGGCAGGCTGATCTCCAAAACAATGAATTGATACGGTCCGGAGAGGCTCCGGTACAAAAATCAGAACAGGCAGGAGAGTACCAGTCGATCATTCAGAATAATACACTGACCCTGTTTTACCCTGGTGGATCCGAGTCATTCCCGCTCTCCTCCGGGGATGAATTCAGGCGTTTACACACCGGCCTGATTCAGGAAGCTGATAACGATCCATCTTTTTACCTTATCACCGATAGAAGTATTTCCATTTTCCGGCCAGAAGATAACTATTCAAGAGAAGTACAACTGATCGAATCTGATTTTATCGACTGGCCCGCTTTTACAGATTTTACAGAGAATGGCAGTATAGATTTTATCTTTATCGATCATACATCGAATCAGATCATCGGGAAAAACAGAAATGGCGCCTCGCTTGATAACTTTCCCATTCAGTCCCCTGCAGGTGCAAGATTTATCGGAACTCCGTTAATCGCCGATATTGACGGTGATGGTAAAAATAACCTTATGGTTACTGTACAGGATGAATACACTTTGAACATATATGCTTATAATGAAAAAGCAGAACAAGCCGAAGGTTTTCCGCTGTACGTAGGGGGAGTTACCGATGCAAAGAACCAGCCGGTCCATCCCGTCCTGGCAGATAATAAACTGGTCGCGGTAAGCCATAAGGGAGACGTAAAAGCCTGGCGGTTTCCTGGCCTCAGCAATATTCAATGGGGATCCCGCTATGGAAATACCAACAACAAAGTAACAGGTTTTGTTGATTCGGATTCACAATCTGAAATTGACTTCACCCTTCTTAATAAAGAAGAAACCTATAACTGGCCAAACCCGGCCGGGAATGAAACCACCTTACGATACCAAACCGGAAAACCTGCAGAAATTACTATTTTGATTACATCTCTCAGCGGACGAACTGTATATAACCGTACATTTGAAAGTACGGGCGGCGTTCCTGAAGAAATTCTTTTAGACACTTCACCCTGGGCAAGTGGTGGTTATTTTGCCCTTGTAACTGCAAAAGCGGATGATAAAACCGAACGGAAAGTGGTTAAAATTGCCATTGTAAAATAGATGAACCGACTGCCCACATATCGCCTGATTTGTTACTTTATCAGCTGCCTTGCAGTTTTATTTTATCATTCCGAAGCTCTTGCACAGGTGAGTCCCGCCGGTTATGATTATCCGCACAACCACCTTCCATGGTTTACCATCGAAGGAGAAAATTTTCTGATTCATTATCAGAAAGGGAGTTCGGAAAGTGCCGTAACTGCATCCCGAATAGCTGAAGAAATATATAATCCTGTCACTTCTTTATATGGTTATGAACCAAACAAAAAGATAAGCATCGTCCTGAGAGACCGGGAAGATTATTCGAACGGAGCCGCTTATTTTTTTGATGATAAAATTGAAATATGGATTCCCGCCCTCGATTCTCCCCTGCGCGGAACCCACTCCTGGCTTCGAAATGTGATCACCCATGAATTCACACACATTGTTCAGCTGCAGTCTTCGATGAAACGAACTAAAACCATTCCTGCAATTTACCTGCAGTGGCTGTCATATGAGGATGTCCGCCGGCCGGATGTTCTGTATGGTTTCCCAGACGGAATTGTCACCTTCCCTTTTGCGACTGTTGCTATTCCCGCCTGGTTTGCTGAAGGTGCGGCGCAATACCAGCGGGAAGAACTAAAATATGATTTTTGGGACAGCCACCGCGATATGCTATTACGGACAGCCATTTTATCAGATACCTATCTTGATTTCACTGAAATGGGATATTTCAGTTCCAAAAACAGCCTCCAAAGAGAGCTTGCCTACAACCAGGGCTTTGGCTTTGTCATTTTTCTCACAGACCGGTTCGGTGAAGATATTTTTGCTGATATTTCCCGGGCTGCCGCAGAAAACGGGAAAAATGATTTTGATAAAATTATCCGGATTGCAACCGGCAGCCCCGGTTCCGATTTGTTTGATGAATGGATTGAAGAGCGAAGACAACACTACCGGCGGGAAGTTTCAGCACTTGATTTAACGGATTCCTCCATTATCGAAAAAAATGGATTTTTTAACTTTTACCCGCAGCACAGCCCCGGCGGAGAATGGTTTGGGTATTTAACCAACCGGGGCAGAGATTATGGAAGAACTACTTTGGTCCTGAGAAAAAATGGTGACGAAATCACCGTTGATGATACCGGAAGTGCAGGCATTCTGGAGGGTGAACAGAACTATCTTGTCACTCATGGGTTCAGTAAAAGTATTTCTCTCGATTTCATCAGTAACCGTTTTTCATTTTCACCTGATGGGGATTTATTAACCTACAGCCGGGCGAAAAAAAACCGGTATGGCGAATCATACCAGGATGTTTACATTTACCAAATCAATCAAGAGAAGAAAACAAAAATCACACTTAATGCAAGAATAAAAGATCCTGCATGGCATCCGTCAGATTCGCTCATAGCCGCTGTTCAGCAACAGGGCAGATCGCAAAATATCGTTTTAATCACCCCGGAGAATGGAGACGTTAAACCCTTAACAAATTTCAGTTCCGGTGAAACGGTTTTTGCACCTGTATGGCATCCGGATGGAAATGAAATTTACTTTTCAGCGGCTTCAGACGGATCAAGAAACATCTACCTCCTGTCTCTTAAAGATAACTCCATCAGCCCGGTTTTCGAGGACCAGAGAACGGATTACCGCGACCCCTGGCCCGATCCATCGGGGGATTATCTTTACTACTCATCCGACAGGTCAGGCATTTTTAATATTTACCGAAAGAAAACCGGTACCGGTGAAGTTCAGCAGCTGACAAATGTGGCCGGAGGTGCCTTTATGCCTCATGTGAAGGATGATATTCTTTACTTTGCAGAGTACAGGCATGATGGATATAAAATTTCTTCCCGCCCGGTTTCGGTGGTGCCCCGCAGCCGTACGATTGAACCTTATATACCACCCAGAGAAAATATCTCCCTCCCATCCTCTCTCTCTTCACAAGAGCAAGCGGTGGAAATAGCGCCGTCAACAGAAAGATTTGATGAAGAAAATCCATCCGCTGAACAAATCGCATTCCGGGTTGTAACAGAAGCTGCTTCTGATGAAAGAAACTGGCAGCCCTACATCGAAACTATTACCGGCTTCAGTGTATTCCCTGTTGTCCGTTTTGATAATTATTCAAAATTAAACGGCCGCAATGAGAAACTTCTCAGGGCGGGGCAAATCGGGCTTCTGGGAGAAAATCTATGGCGTGATCTCAAAACAGGTCTTTATTTCTCCACACGTGATGTAACCGAAAACATCAGCATATTTGGGGGAGCATTAGTGGGTTTCGGTTCCACTCCGGCAGATGGCATCGGTGATTTTTTCTCTCCTTCGCGGCTGAATGACCTGGATCGTGACATGTTCCTGATATTTGACCATCGCGGGCTTCCGTTTATAAAGCGAAGCTGGTCTCCAACAGTCAGCATTGAGTTTTTTAATATGAAAAGAAATGTGGCAAACGGGCTTTCCATTGAAGAGTTTTCCTGTACATCATGCCTGCCGGAAACCAGGTTTACAGATATCCGGTACAATATATGGGAAGCCAGCCTTTTCCTGCGAAGTAAGCTGAACCGGTGGAGTTTGCTTGAACTTGGTGCCACTTACTCGCCGTACAATGTATCAACCGACGGGTTTTTCTCGGAAGAATTCCAGGAATTTATTCCTGGTTCTACCTCAGAGTATTTTAAAGGAACCACTTATTCTGCCTCCTATATCACAGAATTAACAGAATTCTCCCGGCACAGTGATATCGCACCTGTCGGGTTAAAAGGAAATCTTACCTATCAATTCCAGCCGGCGCGTCTTCTTGATGAATTTGAAATAAACGACGGGTTGCTTTCCCCGGTTTACGCGCGGGAATTTAATCATTCGGTTGAACTGCGTGCAAGATACGGATTCCCGGTTGCCGCAAATTCGACCGGAATGATGACGTTAAGAACTTTTACCTACTTCAATGATCCTGATGATACTTTCTACCTGGATTACATTGGCGGTTTGATCGGCATGCAGTCTTACCCGTACTTTGCCATCGGCGGGGAAACGACCGCTTTTGCACGGGCATCTTTTATTACCCCCGTATTCAAAAAAATAAACCGTCAGGCGGGCCTGTTTACTTTTGACAAAATTTTTGCTCACTTGTTCTTTGAGGCGGGAAATGGCTGGAAGAGTTCTCTGGATATTGGCAACCAGATTAAAACAGGAGCCGGTGCAGAACTGCGGTTTGCGTTTAACAGCTATTATCTTTTTCCTTTGAAATTTTTCATCAACAGCACATATGGCTTTAACCGGTTCAGCATGGAGTTGTCTGATGATTTTATTACAACTTCCGGTGAAAACAGAGTTGAATACGGCAGAGAATTCCTGTTCCGGTTTGGCTTAACATTCGATTTTGATCTTTTATGATAAAGGGATTATTCCTTATCGCCCTTCCACTTTTTTTACCATTCATGGTGCAGGCCCAGGATGCAGAGCGAAGTGTTGTCATCATTAATGGACCGGATATTGAAACAAATGGCCATTTTACTAAAAATGATCTGATTGCTCCGGTACTGCAAAATAATTTCTCAGATGGTGAACAGGGTTTTTTACATCTTTTTCAGAAGAAACCGGGATACGCTTTTGCCGGGTCAGCAATTCTGCCGGGATTCAGCCAGGCGGCAAATCAAAACTGGATCAGAGCGGGGCTATTTTTTGCGATAGAAGCAGCTTCAGTATTTCTGATGGTCGATTTGAATCAACGGGCACGCAGGGGTGAACGCCGGTATGAAGAGTGGGCTGATCAAAACTGGAGTGTTATACAATATTCCTCGTGGCTGCTGGATTATCATGATCAGCATGGGCTGGATAATCCTTTCCTGGAAGATCTCCGGGAAATGCTGGACGGTTTAGACCCGTCATTCAATCCCGCCCGGGACTGGGAAGCGGTGAACATCAGCCTGATCAGAAATGTGGAAAGAAACGCAGCTTTTATAACAACAGATTCTTTTACCGCAAATAGTTTTTCTCACACCCTGCCTGATTACGGATCGCAGCAATACTACGAGTTAATCGCCAAATATTATCAGTTTCAGGCAGGCTGGAAGGATTATCACCCATTTCATGATAACCTGGGGCACACAGGTGGAAATTTCAATGAACGTTTTTTGATAGACAGAAACGGCCATTATGCCAGTCCTCTATTTTTTGAGGGAGCACAGAAAGCCGGGCAATTTAATGATCAATACCGTATGGCAGGTCATTTTACATCGCTTCTAATCATAAATCATGTTTTTTCAGCTTTTGATGCATATTTTTCAGTAAGCCTGAAACAAAACAGGCTTCAGGCAACTCCAAGTCTCAGACCCGGGCAACAAATTAGATTGACTTACCGCTTCTAAGATCATTATGAAAATCGTATTTTAAAGTATGGAAACTCTAAAGGCTATATTTACAAATAAGAAATTTTACTACAGTATCGGAGGTGTGGTATTAACAGGCATTGTTTTTATACTTGTTCTTGATTTGCTGATCATGCCGCGTTATACAAACTACAATGAAGGGGTCACGGTACCGGATGTAACAAAACTATCACTTGAAGAGGCAGAGTCTGTGCTGGAAAGGTATGGGCTCCGTCATGAAATTTTAGACCGCCGTGCGAATACAGCTTTTCCCGCAAATTATATAATAGATCAGGCTCCCTCTGCTCTTCAGATCGTAAAACCCAATCGAAAAATATATCTTACGGTTAATACGGAGGCTAAACCGAAAGCCGTGGTACCCGAGGTGGTGAATATGTCATTACGAAATGCAGAAATTCAGATCGAAAATTATGGACTTACTGTGGGGACGAAGAGTTATGAAACCTCCAGGTTCAGGAATACGATCTTAAGACAATCCATCGCGCCCGGTGATACCGTTGATCGTGGAACAGCAATTAACCTGGCCGTGAGTGATGGCCTGGGAACCCGGCAGGTATCCGTGCCTGACATTGTAGGGATGCGGCTTTCAGAAGCGCAGCAACAAATAAACAGAGCAGGCTTCAGGGTCGGGGAAATTCGTTATCAGGCCAGCCGTGATGCTGAACCCAATACAATTCTCTCATATACACCTGATGAAGATGAACTCACAGAAGGTGAAACCCTGCAATTAATTGTATCTGAACGTTTTGATGCAAGGGAAGAATCTGAAACCGGTGTGATTATTGATGATACTTCAGGCGTAGATCAACCGGATACTACACAAAATCAAAATAATCCTCCGCCAGATGAACTTTGAGCTTCCTGTTTTAGCCCCGTCTATACTTGCCGCTGATTTTTCAAAATTAGGAGAACAGTTAAAACAATGTACTGATGCAGGTATTGATTGGTTTCATTGTGATATAATGGATGGTCATTTTGTTCCAAATATCAGCTATGGGCCTGATGTGGTACAGACGGTGCGAAACTCTGTTCCGGACGCTTTCCTTGATGTTCACCTGATGGTGGAACATCCGGATAATTTTATTGAAGATTTTGCAGATGCCGGGGCTGATTTGATTTCCGTACATTATGAAACCTGCCCTCACCTTCACAGGACAATTCAGAATATCCGGCAGCAGGGTTGTATGACCGGGATAGTAATTAATCCCGCTACACCTGTTGATCTGATACGCCCGATACTGCCGGATATAGATTTGGTATTGATTATGAGTGTGAATCCCGGCTTCGGCGGACAGGTATTTATTGAATCGAGTTACGAAAAAATCAAGCAGCTTGTTTTTATACGGAACGAGAGTAAGTTAGATTTTTTAATAGAGGTAGATGGAGGTGTAGGCTCAAAAAATATCGAAAAACTGGTTCGTACAGGCGCAGATATTCTGGTTGCCGGAAGCAGCGTATTTAAAACAGATGATATTTCGTCCCAAATTTCTGCATTAACAAAAAAAGCTGCCAAAGGAACTAAACAGTTCATCTAAGCTTTTTTTAAGTACCGCTATAATCTTTTTAAAATCCTAATAAACAAATTTATCAATACTCCACAACTTACAGAAGAGACTGTTTTCATCAATGATATAGAACCCGTGGTTATCCTGGGTTTTGGTGATGAACACCTTAAGCAGCTGGACCGGGCATTTCCGGCAACTAAAATAACTGCCCGCGGAAACAGGGTTAAAGTACTGGGTCCTCAAAACGAGGTTGAGTCTATTAAAGAGATACTGGATGAGATGATTGGCGTTGCCCGGAAAAGCGGTGAAATTCATTCGCAGGATGTCTCTACCCTGTTGGCCTTGGCAAACAAAACCGAAACAGGTAAAGCCGATCGTAAAGAACCCGTATTTAGCCAGAATTCCGGAGACATTATACTCCATACCCATTCCGGTGAAGCTATATCTGCAAAAACTCCGGGTCAGCGGAACATTGTAAAAGCAAGTGAGAGTAATGATATCGTTTTTGCGATTGGCCCGGCCGGTACAGGAAAAACATTTACATCGGTCGCCCTGGCTGTCAGAGCATTGAAAAACAGGCAGGTCAAAAAAATCATTCTTGCCAGGCCGGCTGTGGAAGCAGGTGAAAATTTAGGTTTTCTGCCAGGAGATTTAAAAGAAAAAATTGACCCTTACCTGCGTCCGCTCTATGATGCACTGGAAGAGATGATTGAGTTTGATAAACTCGAATTTCAGCTGGCAAAAAACGTGATTGAAATTGCCCCTCTCGCCTATATGCGGGGCCGGACACTCAATAATGCTTTTGTTATTCTTGATGAAGCCCAGAATGCAACCAATACACAGATGAAAATGTTTTTAACCCGTATTGGTTTTAACAGCAGAGCTATTATCACGGGTGATATCACCCAGACAGACCTGCCTAAAAAACAAGAGTCAGGACTGATCTCCATTCAGAATGTTCTGCAAAAAATTGATGGTATCTCGTTCGTTTACCTTGATCAAAGAGATGTGGTGCGGCATAAACTGGTCCGTGAAATTATAGAAGCGTATGAAAAATTCGAGGCCAAAAGGAAATAGTACCCTTCACATGCTTAAAGCTGATTTCTCATCCTATGAGTAAAATTTCTGTCTCTCCTCTTTACGAAGGCACCTTTTCAGTGGGACTTGATAAAAAATTTATTCGAATTGAAAAAGATGATCCGCCCAAAAAAGGCAGTTTGAAATTATCCATTAATCCTTTTCTGATTCAGGAGGATAACCGCAACATATTATTTGATGTGGGATTGGGTGAATTCGGTGAAGACACATCAACTCAGACGATCATCGATAATCTTGAAACCAAAGGTGTGGCCGATTATGAGGTAACCGATATCTTTGCGAGTCATTTACATTACGATCATCTTGGCGGCCTTGCAGGACAGCAAAGCGGGTACTGGGAACTTACCTTCCCCGATGCAAATTTATGGGTTTCAAAAAATGAATGGGATAAATTAACCGAAGAAGTTCATCAACACGATGAAGACAAAAAAGATTTTTTCCATTTTATTGAAGCCAGGGCCAATCTGAAATTTCTTGATGATGAAGATCAGCCTCTTCCGAATGTGCGCGTAAAAAAAATCGGGGGACATACAGAATTTTCACTTGCCCTGTTTTACGAAAATCAACAAAACAAATATGTGATGGCAGGAGATGTCGTCGGCACACGTGGTGAAATAAACAGAAATTTTGCCGCTAAGTACGATTATGATCCAAAACAGAGCATGGCCGTGAGAGAAGAGTTAAAAAAACTGGCATTCGAAAGCGGGTATATTTTCATGGCTTATCATGAAACACACCATCCTCTTTTTAAACTGACCGGCTTTGATGAAAATAAAGGGTATACTATCAAAAATATCTGAGGGTAATGTCTTTCTCTTTATCTGAAATAAAAAAATTTCTGACAAACCAGGGATTCTCAAAAGAGATGGATGCAGCGGTAATCCTTGGTTCCGGCCTTGGCGGATTTGTTGACCGGATTGAGAATCCTATATCTGTTCCTTATGAGAAAATTCCGGGATTTCCTGAAACATCCGTGCATGGGCATGCCGGCGATCTTTGCACCGGAACCATTGGAAATAAGAAGATTATCGTATTTTCGGGCCGCTTCCATCTGTATGAGGGCCATGAACAATCCGTAACTGTTTTACCTGTCAGGATTGCGAATGAGTTTAGTGCACGAAAACTTATCATCTCTAATGCAGCAGGAGCCATCAATGAAAGTTTTAAGGTTGGCGATTTAATGGTTATTGAAGACATTTTCCGGCTGTTTGAAATGGTTTCTTCCCGACCCGGTGACAAGTTCAGATATCATCATTATGAAACAGCCCGTAAACTCCGGCAGATTGCCGCGGAATTACAGCTTGAAGTTCAGCGCGGAACCTACCTGTTTGTTAACGGCCCGAATTATGAAACTAAAGCAGAGATCAGGGCATTCAGGATATTAGGTGCTGATGTCGTTGGAATGAGTACCGTTCCGGAACTGATCGAAGCTTCCCGTTTAAAACTTCAGACCGCTGCAGTATCATTAATTACAAATATGGCTGCCGGTGTTACCAAAAAGAGACTGGATCATTCGGAGGTAAAAAAGGCTGCCGAAAGCCGGAAAGATGATTTTGCAAAATATGTATCGGAAATTATTCTGAAACTTTAACGATCAGTCATCGGATGAGTTCAACGGAGGAATGTTGACTATGGGCAGATTTTTCTTAAAGCTCATCCGATGACTTGGCAGGATTCGTTGTTCCTAAGTGAAACATTGGGATTGCAGATCTTCAAATCCAGATAAATTGTTATGGTGATGATCCGGGATGCAAAACCGAACACCGGAAGTGTTCAACATGAATAGCCCCCGGTGCAACCGGGGTAATACACGGTGCAACCCCAAACAACCCCGGATGGGGTTGAATAAAATTGCAGGATTCAGTATTCGACTCTTTGTGCAGGATTGCACCTTAAAAAAAATGAAGCGTCAGCATTCCTACAGCAATCGCCACAATAAAACTAAGCAGAGTTCCCACCAGTATATATTCAGTCAGTTTTCTGTCTTTCGACCGGGTCAGATCTCCAAACCGGAAGACGGATTTTGCGGCAAGTAAAAATCCGATTGTTTGTAAGTGCCCTGTTAAAACCGATATGAAAATAAACAACCTCTCTAAAATACCAATATACTGACCGGCACCCTGCAATGAATCATTCTTATCCAGTTCAATTTGACCACTCCATTTACTCATTATCTGCTGGATGGTATAAGAAACGGGAAATGTCAGAAATAAAAGTCCGGTTGTTAAAATCCAGAATTCGTTTGTCAGTTCCGGTATCACAATGCCATTTTCCAGATAGAACCATACTCCGGCAAGGATCAGAAGATGAAGCAGTTGATCTGTATAGAACCAGAATGCACGAGATGTTTCTGTTTGCTTACTGAGCTTTACAGCATCAATTATATAATGGGATAAAGCAATAAATAAAGCTGCCTGCCAGATAGATAAATCCCAAAAAATCAGAATTAATAACCCAAAATGAATGAGAACATGCAGAAAAAGGCTGCCGGACCGCCAGGTTTTTTCTTCTTTATCTTTAATCCATGCCGCAGGCTGTAAAAAGAAATCCCCGATGATATGTGCTAAAAAGAATTTTAATAGAATCAAAATATCCCCACTGTTATCACTACTAATATTGAGATTTCAACCGCTCCCGAAAATACTGCTCTAACTCGATAATTTCATGTATTGATGCTCTTTTAATTCTTTCATTTACAGAAGACTGAACAATCCCGAGACGTTTTGCTATCTCAGTTTGGGTAATTTCCGGCTCCTGAATAATAATTTCTGCAACTTCTGCAGAATTGTTGGTCCATGAATCCATTATAACCAGTGCCAGTTTAAGCATCATGTTAAGATCTTTATCAAACTGTTCCCAGCCTGATTTGATCCCCATACTCATTTTTTGCTCTTTTAAATGATCCAGCAGCCGGCCGGAAAACAGAAATGCCTCTCCTGATGATTCACCCACCCTGTCGGAATCGAATTCTTTCACTCCGATGCCGATTGCAAGACGCACATCCAGGGATTCTTCCCTGATTTTTTTGATGACTGACTTAATCAGAAATGAAACACGCAATGAATCGAAAGGCTCTATTTCAATCTGAAAACTATCTCCCCGGTAGATCTCCCACACCTCAGGAGTATCTCCGAAGGACTTAAACAGTTTCTTGAGTGGATTCAGCCAAATAGCAGGAGTTTCTGCACTTTGGGATCTGATGATATCGCCTGTGATTATAGATTTCATGTAAAAATATCGGATAATTATCCGATATTTGCAAGTAATCCGTTTTAGACCCGATTATTTTGAAGTGCAGAAGCTACAGTAAGAAATTATGCCATTTCCTTTTTCTTCTCGGCACGTTTTCTTTCGTTGTGGTCGAGATAAGTTTTACGAATTCGCAGACTTTGCGGCGTTACTTCGAGCAGCTCGTCTGTATCGATAAATTCAATACACTGCTCCAAACTCATTTTCCTGGCCTGCGATATTTTTACGGAATCAGACGTCTGAGTGGCACGGTGGTTTGTGAGATTTTTTCTTTTTACAACGTTCACAACCAGATCATCCGCCCGGTTATTGATTCCTACGACCTGCCCTGTATAAACAGAGTCTGTAGGTTCTACAATAAAATGTCCCCGGTCCTGGAGTCCTTCCAGGGCATAGGGTGTTACAACACCCTGTTCGAGAGAAATTAATGCTCCACGGGTACGGCCGGGTATTTCGCCGGCAAAAGGTTCATAAGCAAAAAATTGCTGGTGCATGATTCCGGTTCCGCGGGTTTCCGTCATCATTTCACCCCTGAAACCAATTAATCCGCGGGACGGCACTTTAAACTCAATACGGTTATTCTCTCCTTCCTGGATCATGGATGTCATAATCCCTTTTCTCTTCTGGAGATTATCGATCACTTTATTACTGTAATCGGTTTGTACATCCACCACCACTTCTTCAAAAGGTTCATACAGTTTGCCATCAACTTCTTTATTAATTACTTCAGGACGAGAAACCGCAAATTCAAATCCTTCACGCCGCATGGTTTCAATAAGAATTGACAATTGCAGCTCTCCCCTTCCTGCAACCCTGAATATATCCGGGTTTTCCGTCTGCTCTACGTGGATCGATACATTTGTCCTGATCTCTTTTTTCAACCGGTCGTTAATCATGTTGGAGGTAACATAATCTCCTTCCAGACCGGCAAAGGGAGAATTGTTTACCCGGAAATACATCGCCATGGTTGGCTGATCGATATCGAAATATTCAATCGGAACAGGATCGGAGATGTCTGTAAGGGTATCTCCGATTTCAACGGCATCATAACCCGCAAGAGCAAAGATATCCCCGGCAAGGGCTTCTTCCACAGGTTCCCTGGTTAATCCATTAAATGTAAATAACTTGGTAGCCCTTCCCTTAATTTTTTGTTTACCTTTACGATCCATCAGCACAATATCCTGGTTTACCCGGATTGTACCCTGCTCCACCCGGCCGATAGCAATACGTCCTACATAATCATTCCAGTCCACACTGCTTACCAGCATTTTGAAAGGAGCATCTGTAACCTGTTCGGGTGATGGTATATGATCAATGATTTTATCAAACAATGGAGACAGATCATCATTTTCTTCATCTAATTCCTTTTTAGCTATACCATCAATGCCAATTGCATAAAGTACAGGAAAATCCAGCTGATCATCATCCGCATTGAGAGTTACAAACAGGTCGAAAATTTCATTCAGAACAGCATCAGGCCTGGCATCTTTCCGATCTATTTTATTTATCAGTACAATAGGCCTGTAACCGAGTTCAAGTGACTTCCGGAGTACAAACTTTGTTTGTGGTAACGGGCCTTCGGCGGCATCAACCAGGAGGATAACGCCATTCACCATCTTAAGAATACGTTCCACTTCGCCCCCAAAATCGGCATGGCCCGGAGTATCCACTATATTGATTTTCGTTCCTTTCCACAGAACAGCTGTATTTTTTGAACTGATGGTTATTCCTTTCTCTTTTTCAAGATCACCGGAGTCCATAACTCTCTCTGCTACCTGCTGATTCTCACGGAAGGTACCGCTCTGTTTCAGCATTTGATCTACCAATGTAGTCTTCCCATGATCTACGTGAGCGATAATTGCGATATTTCGAATGTCCTGTGTCATATAAAAGCTTCATCCGGTTTTCGTAGCCGGATGTTTATTTTGAGGATGAAGATTACGAAAAGAAACTATTTCGTGAATCGAAAAATTGACAGCCTTTAAGATACGGTGTTTTTTGATGACTTCTGAAAATTTTCTATAAGATCTTTTCATTGCCTGAATCTTCAATATCCGCACCCAAACAGACTCTTTAACGATAAAACTGCATAACAATTTTTATTATTGGCTGAATTATTAAATATTATCGGAATAAAGCTGCTAAATCATTACCAATCAAACTGTATACCCATGAAAGAAGAACCTAAAGAACCTGATAACATATCCAGAAAATCATTTATCAAAAAAAGTGCAGTTCTCTCCTCGTTTTTCTTTGTACCCCGCCATGTGCTTGGAGGAGCTAAATATACCGCTCCCAGTGACCAGCTGAACCTTGCTGCCATCGGCTCCGGTGGAAAAGGAACCAGCGACATTCGTAACGCATCGGTAAACGGACGTGAACGGGTATCGGCACTATGCGACGTTGATTTTTCAGGTTCTGCCGCTAATGCTGTTGAAGCGTTCCCTGATGCGAATTTGTACAATGATTACAGGGAAATGCTGGACCAGGAAACTGATATTGACGCGGTTACCATCTCAACCCCTGATCATATACACGCCCCTGCTGCAAAATATGCGATGGAACGGGGAATTCATGTTTACGTTCAGAAGCCTGTCACTCATAACATCCGTGAAGCGCGGCTGCTGACCGAAATGGCCCGGGAAAAGCAAATTGTTACCCAGATGGGCAACCAGGGAGCTTCCAACCCGCTTCTCGGAATGGTTCAGGAATGGGTGGATTCCGGAGTACTGGGTGAAATTTCTAAAGTACAGGTGTGGACCAACCGACCGGTCTGGCCACAGGGTTTTGCCATGCCCGAGCCCGATGAAAGTCAGAAACCCGAAGATTTAAACTGGGATCTCTGGCTTGGGCCTGCCGAATACCGGCCCTATACCCCCGAACTGCATCCTTTTAACTGGAGAGGCTGGTGGGATTACGGAACCGGCGCCCTCGGCGATGTGGGATGTCACCTGATTGATATCCCGTACCGGACCCTCAACCTCACCTACCCGACTGATGCAGAGTGCAGTGTGGGCACTATTTTTACAGAAATGTGGTCACCCGATTATCATCCTGAAGGATGTCCTGCATCTTCATTTATCACCTTGCATTACAATGCAACGGACAAAACAAAAGCTCCCATTGAAATGACATGGAGTGATGGTGGCATTAAACCATCACGGCCGGAAATTATCCCTTCCGATCATGACATGGGCGGCCCTAACAGTGCCAACGGAGTCCTTATTATCGGTGAAAACGGAGTGATATCCACTAATATCAACGACAGCTCACCCCTGATGCCGAAACTCTACCTGAATGACGGAACTACTGAATTTGGCCCCGAAGAAGAGAATAGCGAGGAGCCGGAATATGGCCACCATCGCAAATGGGTGGATGCCTGCAAAGCCGGCTTTGACAGTGATGAGCACAAAGCCCTCACCTCATCCTTCGACTATGCGGGTCCGATGACAGAAACCGTTCTGATGGGTAACCTGGCCATCCGAAGCTATATGCTCCGCAGAGAAAACGAGAACGGGCAGATGAATTACTACGGCCGGAAAAAACTGCTCTGGGATGGAGAAAATATGGAAATTACCAATCTGGAGGAGGCAAACCAGTTTGTCGGGAGAACCTACCGGGAAGGCTGGGAAGTGTAATAAACGATGGGAGCCTGTTTTTTAAAGGAACAGGCTCCTGAAATTAAGAGATATTCTCCGGGAAAGAGATAATTTGCGGGTTGTCCAAAAAGGGGTATCAGCAAAAAAGGAATCCTGAGCTTGTCTCAGGATCTGAGACTGTTCAGGATCTACTCTTCCTTGCAGGACAAGCTTAAATAAATGGGAACGCTACTGGGGCACTTTTTAATTCACCCAATAAACGTATTACAAAAAAATATTTTACAATTATATGGACCTCCAAATCTCCGAACAGCATTTTATAATATGTGGAGCCAGCAGCGGTTTTGGCGAGGCTATAGCCCGTCAGCTTTTAATTGAAGGTGCAAAATGCACCCTGGTTGCGCGAAGAGGCGACGTACTGCAGGATAAATTCGATCATTTTAAAAATCAGACAGATATTATTGAAGGCAGTCTCATTTACAGCGAAACCCTTGATTCTATCGAAAAATCTGCTAAAAATACGGAAACTCATGGTATCCTCTTTAATGCAGGTGGCCCTCCGACAGGAACGCCCCTCAATACGGATATGAAAGACTGGGATTCTGCCTGGCAACTGGTCATGCGGTGGAAAATTGACCTGGCTCTCCGTCTGGCCCCGGTGTTTAGAGAAAATGGTTACGGCCGAATGCTTTTTATCGAAAGTAAGTCGGTCAAACAGCCTCTCCCTTCACTGGTACTGAGTAATGCCTTCCGGGCCGGTGTAACTGGTTTTGCCAAAACACTGTCTCTTGAAATTGCCAAAGATGGAGTTACTGTAAACGTCCTGGCCCCGGGGTCGCATGAAACGCCGGCCATTGAAAGAATTATTAAAAACAACAGCAGTATCAGGGGAGTTTCTTATGATCAGGCAAAAAAAGAGATGGAGGATAATATACCGGTCGGAAGAATGGGTAAGGCAGAAGAATTTGCATCACTGGCGGCATGGCTTCTGTCTCCTCACAGTGGTTATATAACCGGACAAACCATCGGCCATGATGGCGGGTCTGTTTTGGGATTATTTGGGTGAAGTTCTTAATCAAAAAATATTCTGAAAAATTTCCTGTTAGTACCTGTATACCCTGAGGTTCGGGATTGGGTCGGGAGGTGTTCCCTGGTCCGTGGAACAACCCTCAGATCGAATGGTGGAACAGCTCCATTCAATCGTCTCCCCTCGAGGGGAGAAATAGTTCTTATCTCGTCCCGAAGGAATCCCGTTGGGGAACTCACGTTAAATACATACAGTAATGCTGCTATATAAAATGAAATAGTTACAGGCAGCAGATTTCACCATTTTCCATATATATCCCGAACATGAATATTCCGGCAATAGCAGTACATGGGGGATCCGGAACCATTCCCTCGTCAATGCAAAATTCTGAAGTTAAGAAACCATACATGGATGCCTTGCAGGAAGCATTAAATGCTGGTTACGATATGTTAACGAATAAAAAACCGGCCCTGGAAAGCGTCCTGAAAGCAGTTTCTATTCTTGAAGATTGTGACTTGTTTAATGCGGGAAAAGGATCCGTATTTACCGCAAAAGGTGAACACGAGATGGATGCCGCAGTTATGGAAGGCAAAAACCTGGATGCAGGAGCCGTTGCAGGAATCCAGGGAGTCAAAAACCCGGTTCTGCTCGCTAACGATATACTGCGGAATACGCCTTTTGTTTTTTTAGCTGGTAACGAAGCCATGGAATATGCACGCCGGCAGAATTTTGAATTTATGCCTGCATCTTATTTTTATACCCGGCATCGTTATGACCAGTGGCAGGAATTAAAAGGCAGCACCGGGGTAAAACTGGATCATTCATCCGGCAGCGATTCAAAATTTGGCACTGTAGGTGCTGTAGCAGCAGATTCACAAGGAAATGTGGCTGCTGCCACTTCTACCGGTGGAATGACAAATAAAGCCTGGGGACGCGTAGGCGACAGCCCTCTGATAGGCGCAGGAATTTATGCCAATAATAACACCTGCGCGGTTTCCTGCACGGGCCATGGAGAATATTTTATTCGCGCGGTTGCTGCATATGATGTTTCATGCAGAATTGAATATGGCGATTTGAGCCTGAAACAAGCCGCCGAAGAGGTGATCCATAAAAAAATGAAAAAGTCGGGGGGTGAGGGAGGACTCATTGCAGTGGACGCAAAGGGTAACATTTCTATGCCTTTTAATACACCAGGTATGTACCGTGGAATGAAGAATGACCGGCATACCAGCACTCAAATTTTTTAGATCTCAAAAAGGACCCGTACCCATCGAAAAGCACTCTTATGCAGAGACATTCGGGTTATGGATTCTCCTCTAACGTGGTTTTATAATTCCCGGGATCGTGATGAATCTCCTCTTTTTTCTCGCGAATGTAGTACTTGTCTTTTGGAGACAGAACATGAACAGTTAAATTGGCCAGTGAGATAGGTATATAATTCTTTAGTTTCCGGGCCTCATTATAGGTAAGGTTGCTTCCGTCGAATAAGATAACCATTCCCGACCCGATAATTTCGCAGGAGTTTCCCTCTTTTATAATTACACCGGTATCTTCACCCAGTCCAATTCCAAGTTTATCGGGATAAAGAGCCACCGCTTCAGCCAGTCTTCCAAAACGTCCGCGCCGGATAAAATGGCTGTCGATAATTGCATGCTTAATCAGACCCAAACCTTTTCCCATTTTCAAATCGTTCTTCTTCAGGATGTTGCTGTTTCTACCCCCTGTAACCATATCTTCTGCCATCACCACGGCTCCGGCACTTGTTCCCGCAATAATAAATTCGTCATTTAAAAAGCGATCGTAAATCAAATCATGTGCTTTGGTATTTCTGATAAAACGGCTTATCCGGCTTTGGTCACCGCCGGAAAACAGCAATACATCTGCTTCCTTTATTCTCCTTAACACGTTGGGATCTTCTGCAGTTTTACGATCACGGATATCTAAAACATCCGCATTTTCCACTCCCATTCGTTTGAATGTTTCCCTGTAATGCGGCCCCACTATTTCAGGTATATTGGATGCACTTATAATCACTTCTATCCGGCTTTGCGGCCCCCCCGCATACCTGTTGATATCCTGCAGGATGATTCCCTCACCAAAATCGGTATGAAATTTTTCATCAACCTTGGTGTACTCTTTTTTCTCATTCCCACCAATTGCAATTAACGTGCCTCTGGGCTTCATCATAATGAATGTTTTAAATGTATAACTCTCTTTACTAAATAAAGTGCAGGGAACTTTTTTTCGCAAATGATAATTAAACCCGATACAGACTATTCAAAAGAGTAAAAAAGGTCACTAAAAGAGAGAATTCATGAACATCCTGAATATTAAGGTTACTAGTGGCCCTAACTATTGGTCTGTGAGAAAACACCGTCTTGTCGTGATGCAGCTGGATATTGAGGAACTTGAAACCCGGCCTACCAATAAGATCAATGCTTTTTATTCCCGCTTAAAAAATACATTCCCTGGTCTT
Source organism: Balneolaceae bacterium (assembly GCA_040882525.1). Classification (GTDB taxonomy): domain Bacteria; phylum Bacteroidota; class Rhodothermia; order Balneolales; family Balneolaceae; genus Rhodohalobacter. Next base: position 31,121 of record JBBEBD010000018.1, read on the forward strand.
TATGAACATTATTGCTCTGAGGGAGTTCCGGGTGGTTTTTTCGAACGCGTAAAACGCGGTACCTGGATCGGTCATGTTATAGAGCATATAGCCCTGGAGCTGCAAATTATGGCCGGCTATGAGGTGGGTTTTGGCCGTACACGCGGTACCGGAACCAGGGGGCAGTATCATGTTGTATTTGAATGTATCAACGAAGAATCAGGATCTCTTACGGCAAAAAAGGCTGTGGCTGTTGCACAAGATCTGGTAGATGGATCTGTAATAAATGTAGATACGCACGTGAAAGAGATCCGGGAAATGAGTCAAAAACACATGCCGGGGCCAAGCACTTCTTCGCTGCTTCAGGAAGCTGCCAAACGTGATATACCATTTATTAAATTGGAAGATTCTATGTACCAGCTCGGTTACGGATTTCTTCAGAAAAAAATTGAGGCTACCATCACTTCCTCCACGAGTAATATAGCAGTAGAAACAGCCTGCGATAAAGAAGCCTGCCGGAATCTTTTTAAGGAAATGTCTGTACCCATTGCCGATGGGGATGTGATCCGCTCTGCCGATGATCTGAAAAATCTGACAGATAAATTAGGGTTTCCGTTGGTTGTAAAACCGGTTTCAGGAAACCAGGGCCGGGGGATTACAACCAATATTAAAACATATGAAAAGGCTGTAAATGCCTTCAGGCTGGCTGCTGAAATTTCTGAAGGTGTTGTTGTGGAACAGCATATTTCCGGCAATGACTACCGGCTGCTGACGGTGAATCATAAATTAGTGGCTGCCGCAAAACGAATTCCTGCCCATATAAAGGGGAATGGAAAGTTGACCATCCGGGAGTTAATAGATATAGTAAATGAGGATCCCTGCCGGGGTGAAGGACATGAGAAATCACTCACTGAAATTAAGATTACTGCCAGTACTAAAGAAATTCTCGCGGAAAAAGGGTATACATTTAATACTGTTTTACCCGATGGCTATATACTTTATTTAGATCATGCGGCCAATCTGAGTAAAGGCGGCACTGCAGAAGATGTTACGGACCGGGTTCATCATAAAGTTGTAACAATGGCTGAAAGAATAAGCAGGATAACAGGCCTGGATATTTGCGGTATTGATATCATGGCTACCACCCTGGAACAGCCAATGGACAAAACAGGAGCTGTTGTGCTTGAGGTGAATGCCGCACCGGGGTTCCGTATGCACCTGTCACCCACTAAAGGAAAGCATCGAAATGTCGCGGCTCCTGTGTTAGATATGCTCTTTCCCAGTGGGAATAAAAGCCGTATCCCCATTATAGCTGTTACCGGTACGAATGGAAAAACTACGACCACCCGGCTTATTTCCCACATCCTGAAAGGGAGCGGGCGCCGGGTGGGGATGACCACAACGGATGGAATCTATGTGGACGGCGAATTATTACTGAAGGGAGACTGTGGCGGTCCTAAAAGCGCTGAAACTGTGCTGAAAGATCCTGCCGTGGATACAGCTGTGCTGGAATGTGCCCGGGGCGGTATTTTGCGGTCGGGACTGGGTTTCGACAAATGCGACATAGCTGTTGTGATGAATGTAACCTCTGATCACCTGGGCCTGAATGGAATTCATACTCTGGATCAGATGGCCCGGGTTAAATCTGTTGTACCGGAGAGTGTAAACCCTGCGGGTTATGCAGTGCTCAATGCTGATGATAAACGGGTCTGCGCCATGCAGGATAATCTTAACTGCAACGTGGTTTTATTTTCAATGGATGGAAATAATCCCAGATTGAATTCACATTCGGATACCGGGGGTATTTGCATCGTATATGAAGACCGGCAAATCAAAATCCACGATCGTAATGAAATATTTACAATTGAAAAAATTGATAATATCCCGCTTAGCTTTGGAGGGAGGGCCGGATTTATGATCGAAAATATATTGGCTGCCACGGCCGCTACATACATACAGAATATTGATCTGGCCGACATACGCAAATCACTCAACAGTTTTGAACCCTCAGCCGGGCAAAATCCCGGACGGATGAACCTGTTCAGCTTTGAAAATTATGACGTTCTGGTTGATTATGCCCATAATGCAGCTGGAATGTCAGCCCTTAAGAAATTTCTTCAGAATTCCTCTTACTGCTGTAAGACTGGTATTGTAAGCGGCATTGGTGATAGGAGAAAAGAAGACAATATTGAAATAGGACGGCTTTCGGCAGAAATTTTCGACAGAATTGTCATTCGTGAAGATGCCGATTTAAGAGGTAAAGCACCCGGAGAGACTACGCAAATGGTAAAACAGGGCATTAAAAAATCTCCATATAATCCGAAAGTTGCAGCTATCCCTGACGTAAAGCAGGCTTTGTCCTATGCCATGGAAAATGCTCTTCCGGGTACCCTGATAACGGTTTGTGTGGAAAATATTGATGAGGCGGTCAATATTATGAAAGAGCAACAGGCCGGGCATGCAAACCTGAAATCGCCTGTTCTGAAAATGCAATTCGACAGTATATTTCGCACTTAAAGAATATTTCTGCACAGAAAAATTATCTGTCTTTCCCAAATGTAACCGGATCCCATCACATATTACCAGGCTCTCAACAGGTTGCTTAATGCCGGAAACTATATATATCTTTACACATGGAAACAATTCAAAAGAATATCACTCTTTCCCCGAAACCAAGGGGATTTCACCTGATCACTGATGAAATTGAAAATCAGTTACCGGAACTGAAAGAGGTAAAAAGCGGTTTTGCTCATATTTTCATTCAGCATACCAGTGCGGGGCTTACTATTAATGAAAATGCAGATCCATCCGTGCGCAGAGATTTCGAAACACACTTCAACAGAATGGTTCCCGAAGACACTTCCCTGTTTGAGCATACGCTGGAAGGTCCGGACGATATGACTTCCCATTTAAAAAGCTCAATCCTTGGCCATTCGGTTTCGGTACCAGTAACCAACGGCCGTTTAAATCTCGGTACCTGGCAGGGAATTTACCTGTGCGAACACAGAAATCATGGCGGAGCCAGAAAAATTGTAGTCACCGTGATTGGAAAATAAGCAGACCCTGCAGAAGAATTCAAACTTCAGCCGGTTCAAGGTTTTGCTTTATAACCCGTTCCTGTACATCATGAGGAACAGCCGTATAGTGCGAAAACTTCCTTGAATGATTTGCCGTACCCTGTGTGAGAGATTTTAACCTGGTTGAATAATGATCCAGCTCTTCCAGTGGTACGTATGCTTTTATTTTTTGAATAGCTCCTTCCGCGTCCATTCCCTGTATCTGGCCGCGCCGCGTTGCAAGATCACTCAATACATCTCCCATATATACAGAAGGCACCATCACTTCTATCTCATAAACAGGCTCCAGAAGCTGTGGTGATGCTTCCTTAAAACCTTCGCGAAATGCCATTGCTGCAGCTGTTTTGAAAGCCGCTTCATTTGAATCAACAGAGTGCATTGAACCGTCATAAACCGAGATTCTCATATCGCGTACCCGGCATCCGCTCATGGGACCATTCTCCATTTTTTTCATAACACCTTTTAATATTGCGGGCATAAATCTGGTATCAATCATGCCCCCAACAATACAATTCTGAAACACCAGTTTTCCGCCCCAGGGAAGATCGAATTCTTCTACATTCCGTACTTTCAGGTCACCGGGTACGGGCATTCCTTCTGTATAAGGTTCCAGGAGCATGAAAACTTCGGCGAATTGACCAGCTCCTCCGCTTTGTTTCTTGTGTTTATAATGAGACCGTACACTCTTCGTAATCGTTTCGCGATAAGGTATTCTGGGCGTGTAAAATTCAACGTCCAGTTTAAAACGGTTCTGTAACTGATGTTCGATTACTGCCAAATGTTCCTCTCCCTGCCCGTGAATAATAACCTGCCGCAACTCCTGGCTGTGTTCAATCAGAACGGAAGGATCTTCTCGTTGGATCTGGTGCAGGGCATTACCCAGTTTGTCTTCATCACCTTCGGTTTTTAGTTTTACAGCGGTACGAATAACCGGGGGTGGAAATTCAACCGGCTGCAGCTTCACGTCAACACCTTTTTCATGGAGTGTATCATTCACCTCGCTGTCTTTCAGTTTCACCACTGCACCGATATCACCGGTTTGTATTTCAGAAACTTCCAGGCGCTTCCGTCCTTCGGTAACAAACACGTTCCCAAGCCTGACAGCGGCGGAGTTTGAACTGTTTACCATGTCTATTCCGTTTTTAATCACACCGCTGTACACTTTAAAATATACCAGGTCTCCTACATGAGATTCCGAGTGGGTTTTAAATAAAAACAAAACAGGCTTGCCCTCCGGATCGAGCCTGAACTCATCTCCCTGAACCGTTTTGGGGGGATTCGCCCGGAGAGGGTCAGGAACCACATCATCCAGAAAACCCATCACACGGCCTGTTCCCATATTCCTGGAAGCACATACACAAAATACCGGGTAAATCTGACGGTTCACCAGGGAGATATGAAGCCCTTTCTGCATCTGCTCTTCATCAAGTTCACCATGTTCAAAATAGAGATCCATGAGCGTCTCGTCATTTTCGGCAATGGTTTCAACCAGTTCCTGGTGCAGCTTATCAGCCTGCAGCCGCTGCGAATCCGGGATGGGCAGTTTATCGGGTTTTCCTCCTTTTTCCGGAAATTCATACATCGTCATACGAAGCACATCAATAATCGCGTGAAAGTCGTCCCCTTCGCTGTAGGGGTACTGCACTACAGTGACTCCCCGGCCAAATTGCTCTTTCATATCAGTTACTGTGTTCCAGAACCCGGACTGGCCGCTGTCGGGCTTATTCACAACCAGCATGGAGGGAATGTTATAATTCCGGGCATATTTCCATAGAGAACTGGTCGTTGTTTCCACTCCATGTTCGGCGTTTAAAACAAAAATTGCTGTATCGGCTATTCGTACGGCACCTGCAACTTCTCCCATATAATCAGGGGTACCGGGAGTGTCGATCAGGTTAACTTTGTGTCCGCGCCAGTCCAGGTTCATAAATGAGGAGTAGATAGATTTTTGTTTTTCTTTTTCCAGTGGATGATAATCGGAAACCGTATTTCCTTCTTCCACTGTTCCCCTTCTGTTGATGGCTCCGGCTTCGAAAAGCATGGTTTCTGTGAGAGTGGTTTTTCCTGAACCGGTATGTCCAAGCAGAACCACATTGCGGATGCATGCAGGGTTATACACTTTCATGGCAATCTCCTTTTTATGATATTAAATAAGCAATCACCTGCTCTTTACATCACTCTCTTCTTCAGGTGAAAGAAAAGCACTTTCTAAAATGAACAATCTTTTTTTTCACTAATCAACTAAATTTG
>JBBEBD010000019.1:0-1996 GCA_040882525.1 Balneolaceae bacterium
AATAATCACAGAACCTGTTTACATTGTCAAGAACAACATATGAGCTGAAGCTGACTGCAAGTGATTCTTCTTTTCTTAACCTGGGAATGTTTGATATCTCCTATATAAATTATGGCATTCCTATATACCTTCTTTCTGGTAAGATTCGCAGCCAGTCGCCAGCAGAAAGTTTTTATCCCTTGCCGTTGGCTTCAGCCAACGGAATATTGTGCATCCCCCGGCTTTTGGGGCTTTAGCCCCTATAACGGCTAAAAAAAGGCTGAGGTAAAACAATTTACTTCACAACAATTGTATTCAGTATCGATTCAGTCTCCCCGCTTTCCACATCATAAACAAAACCGTTTACGATGACATAACGGACCTGGCCATCATTGGTTTTCAAAACAAGATTGGGTATTTCTCCCAGTCCAATTTTATTATCGTAACCTTCCTCTGAAATAATATTTAATGGCACATCTGTCACAAAAGAAGTATCCGGGGGATTCTCCAGGTAAACATCCGTATATCCCTGGCGCAGCAGTTTAGGAAAATCAAGATTATTTAATTCCTGTTCATTTTTGAGAGTATCGGGATATATTTCGCCGGCAACCATTTTTAATCCCTCAGCGTCCAGTTCTTCATAACCGTATTGGGTGGACAAGTCACCTATATCACTGATGGAAGCCCGGTAGTAATATTCGTTCGTATCACCGATCATCTGTTCACGCTGTCGGATATTCAGATCAACCAGGTATTCTTTCCCGTCTTTCACCATATTGGCATTTCTGATAAGCAGGTCGGTCAGATAGGATTCGTTTTCAGGGATATCATAATAATCTTCAACGGATTCATCCCTGAAAGTATCTTCGCTAATGGCTTTAATTGCAGTGAGAATGGTCACAAAATTCAGCTTCCGGATGTACTGTTTCTCGGGGTCATCGGGATAGCCGCCGGATTCAATCAGAATTGTACTGGTGCCCCATTTCTGAATCATATCACCAAAAGCTCTTGGTTCATGTGCGTCAGAATATTTTGCGACACCGCCGGGTATATAATGCTGAAGCATGGAGTTCAGGTAAGCGATTAATCGCATAGCACGGGTACGGACCTCATTTTCTGACCGCTCAAAATCATAAGCCGGTGCAAGAAAAGAAAGAGTGGCGGCTTCGGGTACACGTCCTGCTGTATAATAGGCTGACTGATCGTGCAGGTTAAAGCCAAATTCCGGATTCAGGCTGTCACGAACACTTTTAAGAACCTGTGCTTCGGGAGAGGTCAGCCGGAGAGCATCGCGGTTTACATCAATGCCCAGAGCATTTCGCCGCATAAATATTTCGGCTCCGTCAGGATTCAGCATCGGGATAAAGTACAGGGATACATTCTCCAGCATGTTCTGTTTTTCTTCAGAAAAAGAGTCATTTTCTTCACTGAAAAAGTTAAAAAGATCAAGCAGGGCCATGGTTGCCGTAGATTCATCCCCATGCATCTGCGACCAGAAGAGAATTATTTTATCCCCGTTCCCTATCCTGACCAGGTAGATCGGACGTTCTTCAACGGATTCCCCAACCTGTTTTACATCAAACAGAGCATGTTCTGACAGATCCTTAATAAGCGGATCAATATCTGACTGAGTAAATCTTCTCTCCTGTATAGTTTGTTCCAGGTAGGTCTCGTACTCCTCAAAAAGCTGATGGGCAAAAGAGAATTCCTGTGCGCTTATACTCTGAACAAATAGAAGAGTCAGGATAACCGGAATAAATTTCATAAAAAGATAGTTTGTTGAGGTGATTTGAACGGTAGAAAAATGAGTTAGATTAGGGTTATAAGTCCCGGTTATAGTCATTCCGGGCCTGACCCGGAATCTCCAGACGTTGATTATTCGTAAAGATTTCGCTGCGCCTGCCGGATGCTTATCCTGTAATATATTGAACTGAATCTGGGCCGGCAATCTAATTCTGCGGATAAGACCTGCTTGTAACCGCGGAGAATAGAAAGGAAAACTTAGCGGTCCTTGGCG
>JBBEBD010000019.1:2096-5847 GCA_040882525.1 Balneolaceae bacterium
TTGATTTCATCCACGTCTGAAAGCATGAATTTGCCCGCGGGATTTCCCTCAAAATCTACCAGAACTATTTCTTTGCCTTCTTCTCCTGTATCCGTATGAAGCCAGATGTAATTATCCGAAACCCAGAGATCCAGGTAAGGTGGTTTTTCATCAAAAATGCGGGGTTCAATTTCCTGCCGGATTCGCCGTTCAACATCCTTTAAAAAATAATCAATCCCGTCATCGGTAACCAGGCGCGGCTTTACGCCAGAGGAATACGCTTCTCCAGCACATGATTTTTATTGTAGATAAACAATGCACTGCTGTCCGGCCGGGAAATCATGTAATGTTGATTGTCTGTCAGCAAAAGTTTTTCACTAACACGATAGGGAATTGAGTTAATTGTAAATCCTCCACCTATCCCGGTTAAATGATCCATAGGGAATTTCAGCTGATGCAGTGAGTCAGCTATAATTTTGCCATTCAAATCCGTAAGAACAATCGTTCTGAAACGGAAATCCTCGGGGTTTGTCAGAAGCCTTTGTACATCTCGAATCATGATATTTGTTGACGCGAAATATTCCGATTCGGAATATGGGCCGATAACCGTCAGCGATCGCTCCCTGTTTTCATTTAAAACAGATTTTATGAAAGAGAAAGTGCCGCTTTCATCCGGGGCATAGAAATCTTTTCTGCCCTGCTGCTGGCTTACCATAACCGTATCATGGCCGATATATATCATAGAAAAGAATGCACCCAGCTCACCGGGCCCACCGCCTTCAGCCGCAATGGTTCCGGCGTGTTCTCCTGCGGGGCTGAACTGTTCGATTGTAACACTTCCCCAGTCGGAAACCAGCATACTCTCATCGGATGCAATAACCAAATCGCGCAGTTGTGCAGGTATGAAAGCTTCACTTTCTCCGATCTCCATAACAAGCTCAACCGGGATGTCGGGTAAGGCGGAATAATCGATTCCTTCAGAATCTTCTGACTGTGGGCTGCACGCGTTTGTCAGGATTATCGAAATCAGTACAGCGGGAATAATTTCTTTCATTTTATGGAGTATTACTATAAGAATAGTTTTATTATAAAAAAATTCTCCCGGATAAAACAGGTGGCACAGGGAAAATATGTAATGTAACGTGAGTTTCCCCAACGCATTTTTATTTGAAGACGCTTTTCTCCACCCCTTTTTTTGATAAAACTTTTTTCCCGGCTTCACTTATTTGGCTGATTCTCCCATATTGAAGCTGAATTGAAAAAATTTATTAAAATCGAGTAGGGAAGTAGTTTATTTGACTCTCCTATATTAAAGTTGCACTTGTTGGTTCAACAAACAAAAAACAAAACTTCTGGCCGTAAAAATTATACCGTTTGTGAATTAGCAGATAATCGATTGTTTCCGATGAATGGATTCTATAATCTAAACTTAGACTTACTGATTAATGACGAACAAAATTTACAAACGGAAAGATCAAATTGGCCTGTCGCGGCGTGAGTTTATGAATAAAACAGCAGCCATGGCAACGGGTTTAACACTAGCCGGTTCAAGCCGGTTATTTGGTGCTCCGGCAATGATAAAAAATTCTAAAAAGACCGGGAGTGTTATCAACGGTGTGGAGATTGGGGTGATCGCTCCCTATGCCTTCAGAGGGGTAGGCAGGGGACTGGATGTTGAACAATTACTCAATTTAATTGTTGAACTTGGTATTAATGCCGTAGAAATGCAAAGCCCGCCCGTTGAAGAGTTTGCAGGAATATCTTCTGACAATCAGGTGGACTGGCGGGTTTCTGCTGATATGGACAAGTTTCATGAGTTGCGCAGAATGTATAATGATTCGGGGGTTCGTTTTTATGCCTATAAGCAAGCCCTGCGCCGGGAGATGTCGGATGCAGAGTTCGATTATACGTTTAATGTCGCTAAAGCCCTGGGGGCAAATCAGGTTACCATGGAATTGCCCGGAGATGACAATGATGGCTCTTTGACAAATCGTATAGGCCAATTTGCAGCCAAACACCAAATCATGGCAACCTACCATAACCACACCCAGGCAAACTTCAATTTTTGGGACAGGGCCATCTGGCAGTCGAAATATAACGGGCTTAATCTTGATACCGGCCATTACGTGTCGGCCAATGGTGCGGACAGCCTGATGGATCTTCTGGATAAACATTGGGGAAGTATAGGAAGTCTTCATCTTAAGGATAGAAAAGAGAATTTAGGGGATAATATGCCCTGGGGAGAAGGAGATACACCCATTGTGGAGGTGCTTCAGTTAATGAGGGACAAAAAAGCCAATTTTCAGGCCACCATAGAACTGGAATACAATGTTCCTGATGATTCAGACCCACTTCAGGAAATAGCTAAATGTTTTGAATATTGCAGACGCGCATTGACTGCGTAAGAATCAGCAGTTTCCCCCCCAAAAAATGTTTCCGCTTAAGTACGAAAAGTTGTTAAACGAATAGATAAAATCATGCAATTAAAAATAAATAATAAACCTGCTTTTTTTCGATTAAAAAGCATTGCTTTCATACTAACAATATCCTGGTTTTCTACTTCCTGTACTGAGAGTTCATCTTCAACAGTGGAAAAACCCCCGATGAACCGGTTTACTCCGGTTGTTCTGGCTGAGGGGTTAGATGAACCGATGACCTTTCAGGCAATGGAAGATGGACGGGTATATTTTATTGAGCGTAAAGGTGCTTTTAAGATGTATAATCCTGTTACACAAACTGTTGATTCCATTGCGGCATTGGAAGTAAATACCAAATACACCAGTGCGGAAGGCAATGTACGGGAAGCAGAAGAAGGCCTGGTTGGGTTTATCATGGATCCTGATTTTGAGCAGAACAACTGGGTTTATTTTTTGTATGCTCATCAGTCGGAAGCAAAGCATGTGCTAAGCCGTTTTGATTTAGTAGAAAATGAACTGATCAAAGGCTCCGAGAAAGTGATACTGGATTTTCCGGTTCAGCGGGAAACGTGCTGCCATACCGGCGGAGGGATGACCTTTGATGAAGAAGGAAATCTGTATGTAACCATCGGCAATAATACGGGCAATTACAGGAGTGCCCAGACCGATGAACGTCCGGGCCGGGAAAGCTGGGATGATCAGAGGGGTGCGGCGAATACGAATGATTTAAGAGGAAAAATTATTCGCATCCACCCTGAAGAGGATGGAACGTACACAATCCCTGAGGGGAATTTATTCCCGGAGGGTACTGCGGAAACCAGGCCGGAAATTTTTGCAATGGGCCTGCGAAATCCGTGGCGGGTTTCGCTGGATCACCGGGGGTGGGTGTATTGGGGCGAAGTCGGCCCGGATGCAAGGGAAGATACAGAAATCGGCCCGATGGGGTATGACGAGTTTAATCAGGCAAGGAAACCGGGATTTTTTGGATGGCCGTATTTTGTGGCGGATAATCAGGCTTTTCCGGTGTATGATTATGAGCAGGATATGCCGCTGGATGTGAAGGATGAGAATCATCCAACAAATCTTTCCCTAAATAATACGGGAATGACAGAGTTGCCACCGGTTCAGAAACCGATCATTTGGTACCCTTATGGGGCTTCTGAAATTTTTCCCTTACTAAAAAGCGGATCAAGAAGTGCCGTGGGCGGCCCTTTCTTTTATAAAAAAGATTTTGAAGATGCAGAAAGATCTTTTCCGGATTACTATGAAGGTAAATGGTTCATTGCTGATTTTACCAGAAACTGGATCCTGGCCGTTACCCTGGATGAGAATGGAGACTACGTTTCGATGGAGCC
>JBBEBD010000020.1:0-35596 GCA_040882525.1 Balneolaceae bacterium
GCAGGTTTATGTTAAGTCATTGTTTCCCGGGTGTGAAGTTAGTGTTAAGAAGAAGACCCCTACTGAGTGTGGGTAATTGTAAATCTATTTACTTGAGTTAACAGTAATGTCCTATTAATTTCCTGTCTCTGACCTGCGAATGCAGATCTTGAGAAAAACTCACTCAGGCTGGCTGGTTAAATCCCCGAACTTATCTCTTTTCATTTCAGAAACTTCTTCTATATTTATGCGTGGACAGGTCATTAAGATTAAAGCTGGCTAACCTGATGAAATTTGAGTCAAAGACGGTACGAAGAAGCACAAATAAAGCTTTCCTGAAAGAACCGGTTGAACGGGGTGCTTTTGAAAATTTTAAGGGGATCCCGCTCTTTTTACATCCGGGAATAATAAGGTCTGGCTTTTGATCATCCCGCAGGGCATCATGTTGTTATATGCTGCGATGATCGTAATCAGGAAAGATAAACGAAGTTTCTACGAGATATTCAGCGGAACCCGAGTAGAATATTGAATAAAGAACACGCCCCAAGGGGACGCCTTTGGCAGAATTACGAATATTGATTTTGGTCAGACATTTTTTTTCTTCGAAATTCCGTGTTCGTCATTCCGTGTTCGATATTCTCCTGACGCACTCACCCAATGCCTCCACCACTTCCCGGCACTGTTTCGATGTGGTATATGGGGCAGGCCCGATGCGTAAAATATCATCCCGCGCGTCGGTGAAAATTCCCTGCTCCATCAGCATGGAACGAAGTGTTCGTGCATGTGGTGACCGGAGCGAAAGAAATCCTCCCGATTCTTCGATGGGACGCTTGTTGGCATGATTAATTACCGGCTCATCAACGTTCATTTCATCAAACAAAAAGCGGAGGTATGCCAGTTGTGAGGAGTACTGCCTGCGGAGAACTTCCGGCGTGAGGCCCTGTTCACGGAAAAATTCCACAACAGCCGCGGCGCGGAACTGGGAGATGGGATCGTATGTGCCGGTGGCGAATTTCTGATCGCCGTCATCAAACGGGACGGGTTCATCATTCCGGGGCCGGTCGAGGGTTTCGAAAGCCGCGAACCAGCCGGTGACGACCGGACGGAGGCTGCAGTCTTTCGGGTACCGGAGGAAACAGTTGGATTCACCCCACTGCAGGTATTTATATCCCCCAATTAAAAAATAGGCGTGTTCAAGTTCCTTATCACGGACCGAAAGCGGAATCACATTGGTAGCGTGGTAATCATCAATGAGAAGCGGCACACCGGCGGATTCTGCCGCCCGGCCGATCTCCGGCAGCAGGGTGTTGATTTCGGATGTCTCAAAATAGACCCGCGACAGCATCACGGCCGCGGTCCGGTCATCCAGGTTTTCCTTAACGGCCAGCAGCAGCTTTTCATCATCCCGGTGAGGGAGGTACACGATCTCCAGGCCTTCCTCTTCCAGCCGGCGGAGCTGACGGTACATGGAGTGAAACTCACCGGCGGTGGTGATGATTTTGGGCCTGTTTTTCAGGTCCAGTGCTGAAAGCCAGGAGACCAGCAGCACGTGAGTATTCTGCTCCCGGCAGTATTTTCCCCCCGGGTCATCATAAAACGTACGGAGGTAGCTCCGCATGATCTCCGTCTTCTCAAAACCGGCTTCCCATTTGTTATCTACCTGCTCCGCTGCCAGCCTCATGTACTCCTGAACACCCCCAAATGCCGCATCCGGCCACGCCTGGTGAGAATGTCCGGTAAACAGAAGGCGATTGGCCACATCAAAGTGTGAGTAATGGGGCTGAAGGGATTTGGCTAAGGGGTCGAAGTCTTGCATGGATGTATCTCTGTTTCTGTTATATCCTGAAGAGAATGATAAGGAATGTGGTGGAAATAGTCTTCTGATATAACAACGCTGCAAACGATATTTACTTTTTGCACGCGCTGGCGAGATGTCTCCGTCCGGCCCAAAAGCGGGAAGGTTGTTTTATACTTTGGCGGCGGATAAATCTCCGGGCAGATTCCCATTCCTGGTACCGCCGCAAGGTAACCCAACCATACACGCGGCGTGGCATAGGTAACGTTCAACTTCTTTGCTTTAAACGCCGCGCTTGCTACCCCTGCGCACCTGTCATGTCGACTTAGTGAGTCTCGTTCTTTTACGGGACGAACGCATGGAGACATCTCCTTGTTCGCAAGGATGTGCTTTGAAAAAGCAGAGTCATATCATCATATGTTTATGTTGTCTTTTTTTTTGTAACGAATGGCTCCATTAGTGTAAATTCCTCCGATATTTTATTGCAGACACGACACTAATCACATATAAATTTTCAATTTCAACAATCTTACATGAACCAACGGCAACTCGGAAAATCAGATCTGTACGTCAGTGAAATCGGGTTTGGCTGCATGTCGCTTGAACCCGGCAACCCGTCCAACTCCCAACTGATCCGCCGGGCTTTCGATGCCGGTATTAATTTTTTTGATACGGCCGACCGGTATGATGACGGCCTGAATGAGGAGACGGTGGGACAGGCCGTTAAGGAGTTTCGAAACGACATTATCCTGGCTACAAAAGTAGGCCATCAGAAAGCCGAAAGCGGGGACGGATGGGAATGGAAACCGACCAAAAATCACATCCTTTCCGCCGTTGAAGATAGCCTGAGGCGCCTTCAAACCGATTACATCGACCTCTACCAGCTGCACGGCGGTACGCTTGACGATCCTATTGATGACATCATTGAAGCGTTTGACCGGCTGAAAGAAGAGGGTAAAATCCGGTATTACGGGATCTCATCCATCCGGCCGAATGTCATCCGGGAGTATGTGAAACGGTCGAATATTTCGGGTGTGATGATGCAGTACAGCCTGCTCGACCGCCGGCCGGAGGAGGAGTGCCTGGATTTATTGCATGATGCAGGCATCAGCGTGATTACCCGTGGCAGCCTGGCCAAAGGAGTGCTCATCGATAAGCCGCCACAGGAAACATTAGGATATTCTGAAGCAGAGGTGGCCCGAATGCAGGAGGCCGTGAATAAAACGGGAAACCCGGTTGGAGCTTCTCTTCAGTTCGTTCTGAGCCACCCGGCTGTTGCCACGGCAGCGGCGGGCATCCGGACAGAGAACCAGCTACAGGAGATCGTGGACGGTATGCAGAAGCCCGTTCCGGCGGACCGGCTGGAAAAACTGGTGGGGGTTTTGGAGGTGAATCGGTATGAGAGGCACAGGTGAGGTTTTTTAGGGGTTCAAACCGAACAACCTACTTTTCCCTTACTAAGAAATCTTCGAGATTAGTTCCTCATAAATAGCCGAATCTGTACGCAATGAAAATTTCAGTGTAAAGTCAAAAGCAGCTGTAAGTATCAATAGCTTGCTTATATAGTGCTCAGTACCTGATCGAGCAGTCTCTCCATTGTGAGCATATGCATTTCGAATCGCATACACAAAAGCGAGAATCCTGCTATAATTCTCACTAGTTAAGTTATCGTTTTCTATTTCCTTCTTAAAACTATAAAACCAACAACCGGGAGTTAGCGGAATGCAGTTCAGGGGGCAGTCAGGGCTTGGCATAGTACCAATCTTTCTCAACTATTCTGATAGGGCACCCCTCTTCTCGCCAAACCTCAATCTCATGAGGGGAAGCAGCAGACTGGCCGATGTCAATTCGCGCCACCTCGGATATTGGAATTTCACCAGGCCTTGCTAAACCACGCATGATGTTATCCGGCGCCTGAACACATCGCACTATTGTAAGGAAATGCTCACTTCTTTCGATCAAGAGGACTGGCGATGGGTAGTGCATAACAACGGTCGGCCTCGTCAGTTCATTGCGATCTGGCAAGCTCCCCTCCTTCAATGTGATAATACCATACATCGCTCCACCGCCACCCCAAGCAGGTGAGATATATGCAAACGTAGTACTTCCGAAAAGTGCCGCAAGAATAAGCAGCGCACACGCCACTCCCGCACCAGCATACATTTTTACAGTGCCTTTAAACTGACCGATTCGCCGCGAAGCATTTGTTGACAATAACCAAGGCGTAATCAAACCTGCTCCGTAAGCGATCAAGGCAAAGAGGGTTGGCCAAGTCCAGTAAATATGGTCGGTAGATACCGTAACAAAATTTACTAGTGCCAGAGAGAGTATGATGCTCAGGGATACTAACACTACTACCTCTATCCATACCCGTAATACCGAGAATCCTTCTGGACGACCACGGAATTGCTGCCAACCTGTGTAACCCGCTACGAAGGGGAGTAGATGAATCACAATGAATAGTAGTCCAGCACCTATATACCGCCCTTCAATAATAGTCCATCTAACGAGACCATATTTTGCCAAATGTACATTTGCAATCACAAATCCCAGCACATATAAAACGGCGCCTACTCCGGCAAGTTCAATAGTCTGACCAAGAAGTGATTTTTTTGTAAACGAATCTGAATTTTTTGTCAATTCTACACCTTGTATATTGATTATATTATTTTTTTGAGACTATTTGCTAGCAGACCTGACTGTGCGCCTTTAATACCAAGGTCTGTTTCCATGTATTTATACTCAAAAACTCACATGTTAAATCACCCCTGATTATAGCAAGATCCTTCCTAAGAATAAAAAACGCATATGTTTAGTTAAAGTCCTTTAATAAACAGCTTAAATAAAACCCCCGGATAATTCATTTATCCAATGGGTAAAAAGAAAGCATCGGGAGAGGGAAGGCAGTACCAAATACTTTAAACAGTACTGGATAGGAGAAGAAAACCAACTGTTTAAATCTGGTTTGGATGGATCGGCGGGTTATTCACGGACGAATTTCTAACGGCCCCCGCATAACCTGGTCAGAAGATTGCTAATTCTGATTTTCCTTTCCGTTGTTTTTCCTGTCAGCCAGCATCGTATTCAATTTCTCACCACCTTTAATACCAAAATCCAGAGTTCGGATGGGGAAAGGAATCATAATATCATTGTCATCAAAAGCTTTTTTTATGGCCATAATGGCTTCACTCTGAGGTTCCCAGAAGTCTTTATGCAGATGAAAATTCACCCAAAATCGAACGAGAAAATTTATGCTGCTGTCGCCAAATTCACTATAAAAAAATTCTACATCCCGGTTCTTATCCCTGTGTTCTATTCCTGAAACAGCTTTAAGGGTAACTTCTTTTACTTTCTCAAGGTCGTCGCCGTAAGATATTCCACAGGCCAGATCAATTCTTCGTTCTCCATTTTTGGTGTAATTGGTAAAAGGATTTTCAAAAACCGCCTTATTGGGTATATAAACGATTTGCCCCTGGGGAGTCAGAATGATGGTATTTCTCAGATTCAGTTTCTGAACCGTACCGAAAAACTCATTGGTTTCAATGATATCTCCAATACCAAAAGGATGCCGGGTTGAAAGTAAAACACCGGAGATAAAATTGGCGGCTATATCCTGAAAAGCAAAACCTAAAGCCAAACCAATGATACCGGCACCGGCTAACAGACTGGTTACCGTTCCATCAAGATTCAGCACGCTGAGGGCAGCAAAAAGGCCAATACCCAGAATCAAAACGTATATAACTGTTTCTGCTAAATCGGTTACACTTTTATTAACCGTAACTCTCGAAAGTAATTGTCCGGTAATCTTCCTAAGGTATTTGGCAAGCACATAGAAGACGATTAGAATAAGAAAGGCAACAGCGATATTGGGTAGCATTTCGATGGCAGTGGCCAGCCAGTCTTCTAACTTCCCTGCTATTAAATCGTAGTAATTATTTATCTCCATGGTAAAAAGATGCTTTTCGGATGTTTATGTTATGAAGCAAATACTTCTGATAATTGTTCCATTGTGGTATCTATGAAGCAATTAACAGGTCAAAACGGTGAGCTGCGTACTCATTAAAAGAGCCAATCACTTTTGTTACGACGCATATATTTATAAATATAGCCAAAATGCATTATGCTGCTTTTGTTGGTTTTTTTAATTGCCGGACGGTGTCATCAATCTCGTGAAAGATAAGGAGGCCAACTTCCAGTCATTATTTTGCTTCACGTATACTTCGGAAAGGATTGGTCACTTCATTCCCTCAACTTCGTCCAAAGAGTAATTCGGTTCAAAAGTACAGCGGTATTAGCCGGCTTTAAATTTATTCAAATTCTTCCGCGGTACTTCTTGCTTTTTTAGATATATAGCAGTTAATTCACAACTGGTGTAAGGGAGAGAATAGCATTTAGGCAGTGACTGGCAAAGTTTAAAAACTTAACTGTCATGGTCGGGATAAAAGCGTTGGTGGCTGGAATAAAACTTATCTTTGGTTTCCTGTTTTTCAGGCCGTTTGTGAATATCACAAACAGGATACAGAATTGTGCCCTGCAGCCTTGCAGGTCAGAGCAAAAATCTGTCCATAAAATTCTTTTGACGGATTGGATCAGGCGTGGTACCATCCCGCAGAAGGGAGAGCCGGCAGGATGAGCGGAACCAAACTCAGAGATATCACCAAAGTGGTAAAGGCGACAGAAGAAGTGCCTATCCGGACAACCATACCTGATGGTGAAGACGACCCGGCAACAAAAAAAGGGATTATTTATCCCGGGTTCGAAGTACAGATTGCAGAAGAATGGCAGGGACAGGAGGTTGAAGGAAACAACCTCTGGTACAGGGATAAAAACGGCGATTTTTACTGGAGCGGGTGGTTTTGGGAATTGGCCGAAGAACAAGAGCCGGTAATTGAACTGGATGAAAGTTCGGTTCTCCCGTGGTGGCTATCCAATTATAATATTCGGGAAATATGGGATGAAGGTTATATGGGAGAAGGGGTAAAGGTTGCTGTTCTGGATACAGGATTAGATCCTGAGCATCCAAACCTGCGTCATGCTATATCAACAGAAGACAGTTTTAATTTTTTAGATCGTAATAAGAATATAAAAGACTGGAATGGGCATGGAACACATTGTACAGGCATAATAGCTGCTAATGGTTCAAATAATGTTTGGGGAATATCACCTAAAGCAACCATTGTGGGAGGTAAGATTACCAGGTCTGTTACAAGTGGCATTAATTTGGATGTCTTAGCCGATTCTATTGAATATTTTAGTGACAAAGTTCATGTCATTTCCATATCGGCCGGTGTTGCAAAAATAAATAAAAGGTTAAGAGAAGCGATTGATAACTGTAGCAATGCAATCATCGTTGCAGCCATTGGCAATTCTGAAACCCGAAGAAAGGGTGATTATCCGGCTGAACATGATTCGGTTTTGGCAGTGGGAGCGATTGATGAGCTTGAGAATATAACAGATTATACCATCCGGTCAGACAGTATAGGGGTATGCGCACCGGGACATGAAATTTATTCTACCGACAAAGACGGGAGTTATAAGACAGATTCAGGCACTTCTATGGCTGCTCCGTTTGTAGCTGGTTTAATTGCACTGGCAAAGAGCAAAAGCCCGGAAAAAAACATGCATGAAATTTCAGATCTGTTGATTGAAACCGGTACTGAAAAGATTAGCGGCAGTTTTACATATAAAACGATTAATCCAGTTAAATTTATGGAGAGAATCTGATGCGGTATTTAATGATAATAATAGGATTAGCCACATTAACTTCTCAGTTACAGGCTCAATCCATTTACGAAGATGTTTTAAGGTTAGAAAAATATGTTCAGCCTTCGGGAAACCAGTTGCTATTTGATGAATATGAAGGCGATGATGATTACATAAGTATTCTAAAAAAATATGTCCCGGCATCAGCCAGAGATACATTAAATACCAATGGCAGCTTTCATTACTATTTTAAAGAGGTCGGTAATGAATTTTTAAGTGATTACTTTAATAGCCAGGGTAGTTTACATAGCCTTTCTACTGAAATGATCTCAGCAGAGACAAGTTTTCCTGCTTCCATTGCCGGCCTGAACATTACCACCGCTGCCGATGGCCTGGCCAGATTTTTAGTGGAACGCTCTAAAGAAGAAATAGCCATTACCTTTTTTAAGCACTTTGAAAGGTTTTTTAAGGAGAATCCGGAAGCGGAGGTTCTTTTCCCGCAAACATCCACCTTTCTGTTTGAATTTGACTCCTATGAATATTCAGGAATGCTGAATGCGTTAAAAACTTCATTTAAAAATGACCTGAATAATTTACCAGCTTCTATTCCAGGTTTGGAAAGCGTAGAAAGAGGAAATGAAGATAATAAAGTGACTCCATACTCTGAGTTTTTCCAGAGTGAGAAGGGAAAAATGGTAACTGCGGCACTTGATCTGATAGACCCCATAAGAAATGGAGCCAACACTGCAGAAGTGTTAAGTCTTTTAGCCGGCAACCCGAATCTGGAAAGTTTTGCAGTATCCGGTTCAGAGTACAAAAATATACCGGCCCTGGCGAAAACAGCGGATTTATTATCTCAAAGTTTCAGAAGTAATAATTCCAATGAAACCTGGGTTGGGTATTATGAAATCAGAAATTTAATTCAGGATGATATTACGTTCAGGATTTACCTCGGCTTACTGTACCAGCAAGGTAAAGATATTCACTTCTATACCTCGTCCGGTTCAGATTTGAGCTATAGAGATATACTGGCACCCTATGCTTCGAAAATTGATGATATCAGGGGATTTTACCAAAAATATAACCATGCTATTCAGGAGTTGAGCAGAACCGGCAAACAGTTAAAAACAGTGGTTGAAAATGGTAATACTGTCTCAGCAGAAGATCTCAGCCTTTACCTGGACTCAATCCTGAAGATATACGAAGAAATGATATCGATTGATTCCCGGATTGCTGAACACGAGTACGAAAACTTCTTAATGTATGCAAAACTAAGCCTGCGGCTGTATCAGGATTTACAGCAAAAACAATATACGGCAGCCTTTTTTGATGCAATTGCGCTGATCGATGCCACGGGTTTAATCGGGTCTTCCGGCGAGGAATTTTTTGATATGAGAAAGATGCGTAAATACGGACTTTTTATGAGCAGCGTAGCTGAAGCCCGGGATGCAGATGAAGTAGTTAAAGCTATAGAAGCTGCCGTTTTGCCTGCCGGAAGTTCCAGGATCAAAAGGCAGACAAAATGGAATGTTTCTGTGAATTCATTTTTGGGCGGGTTTGCAGGGAAAGAAAATCTCAGGGAGAGTCCTGATGGGAATTGGAGTGGTACGTATGGTATATCTGCACCTGTGGGGGTTGCTATCAGCAGAGGTTTTGGATATGGCGGTGGTAACAAGAAGAGTATAAATTCAGTATCGGCTTTTATCAGCATCATTGATATCGGTGCTTTTGCCAGTTTCAGAATTCAGGATGAAGTGGAGGAACTGCCGGAGTTTCAGCTCCAGAATATTATTGCTCCGGGCGGTTACCTGGCCTGGAATATCGGTGGAACTCCCTTTACCATGTTAGGGGGTGCCCAGCTGGGGC
Organism: Balneolaceae bacterium; assembly: GCA_040882525.1. Classification (GTDB taxonomy): domain Bacteria; phylum Bacteroidota; class Rhodothermia; order Balneolales; family Balneolaceae; genus Rhodohalobacter. The sequence continues at coordinate 9,344 of JBBEBD010000020.1, forward strand.
CGCAGTTGAGAAAAATCGGGCCCGCCGATAACCAGATCACATCTGGTGCATGGAGATGGCAGGTTGCGGTTACGGTTGATATTCCGCTGTTTAATATGAAAACGGTACCCTGGAATTAGCGCCCGGTAGTTCGGTGATAAATTTGGTGGCTTCCATAAAAAATTCTATCGCATACACATAACACTGATCAAATGAACAAAAGTACAAACAAAGCCCGGGATTCCATCATCTATTTGCCGGCAATCAGCAGAACACATTCTACGGATTCTATTGATGCCATGGCCAATCGCCTGGCAGGGGCTTTTGATCGCAATGCTCAATCCGGGGATACTGAATTTTATGTAAAAAAAGAGGCCAGGGAAGAATTTCGGGAGTTTAACACCAGCCTGCTTACCATCATGCAAAAAGGTGATCAGGACATACCTGTTGCGGATCTCTACGAACTGGATTACCGGGACCTTCTCATCTCTTCTGCCAAAGAGCGTCCGCCGGCTCTTCACCTGCTGTCGATACTCTGGAGCTGCCTGGGAATGATTCCCCGGCTTCTGTCCGCTATCCGCCGAACCGGAAAAACAAGCCTGGAGAAGTGGCAGGTGTTCTACGCCTGGCTGATGGCCCTGGTTGTGTCGTTATACTTTTTTATTCTTGCGGGTGCCTTTTATTCTATTGCCAGTGAAGCGTCGGCTCTTCAAAATCTGTCTGCCGGGACAGAGATCAGCCAGGCTGTTGAGGAGAACAATGTAGCTGCCGGTTCGAATCCGGATGTATCTGAACAGGATGGGACCTTTTTCACGGGTACATTAGGGAAAGTTGTGGAGAATGTATCTATGTACCTGGAAGTTATCTGGCAAAAGGTTTTACCCTGGATTCCTTCCACAACTTCGGTGGTTGTCATTTTAGCGGGATTCGGTTTCCTCTCAAAAAAAGATTTTAAAAAGCTGATATCAGATTTGGGAATAGAGCTGGCAGCGGCAGAAAACTACCTGTCGGTGGATAAAAAGCGCGGAAAAATACGGGGGCAATTTGCCTCACTGCTTGAACATATCTCAGAGAAGGGGTCTTATGATAAAATCCATATTGTATCATACAGTTTCGGCTCTGTGATAGCCATTGATGCCTTGTTTCCTAATGACAACCCATTGGTTCCACGGTTCCGGCTGATTAATACGCTTACGACCATAGGGACTCCTTATGATTTTATTAATACGTACTGGCCGAAATATTTTAAAAATAGGATGCAGTACGAGGGGGTTCCGAAAAACTGGGTTAATATTTATATGAAGTCTGATGTGTTCGGTTCAAATTTTACAGACGCAGAGTCGGGTGAGGCCCGCGGTATTGAATTTCATCCCGATTACACCTATACCGATCAGGTACAGAAAACGCCGGATATAAATCGAATTTCGGGTCCCAACCGGTCCCTCAAAGAATACGGCTGGTTTAACCGGGTGAAGCTGATAGGGTTTAAAACCCACTCCAGGTACTGGGAAGATAACACCGGGTTTGATGTAAACAGCATTGATATTGTTGTTCAGGAACTCTATAAAAGTAATTTGACTCCGGCATAAGGATGGTGAATGAGTGAGCTGCTCATTCCCCTTCAAGGGGTTAGTTACATGGCTATTCTGTTGGCAGACCCAGTAAATAAATTTTATTGGTTTTACCCTGGATTTTACCTTTCTCCCATTTGTAGTCGTCTGACTCCAACCCGGATAGTAAAATATCCAGGTCATTTAATGTATAGGTCCTGACATTAGACACGGCTCCATCCCAGGCAAAACACAAAGGGATCACCGGGATCAGATAGGTGAAGAAAAGTTGCTTCCAGGTCACAGGTCTGGCAAAGGGTGTAATGAAAAATGCCATTATAAAATTAACAGGTATGGCAATCCACCACAGCCACGTTGGCACACTATTATCGCTGATTTCAAAAATACAGATAGGCTGACGGTTGTATTGGGCATCTTCTAAGATTTTCTTAGCCGTTTCCGGTTTAAAATGATGGAAGCTTCCTGTCATTGTTCTGACACCTTTGAGATTGCCATCCACTTGAGTTGCATCCACAGGTTCTTCCAAATAAGTGATCCCGGTATCCTTGTTGTTTAATAATCCGGCCACATCTTTATCAGGATACAAATCAGTAAGGGTTACGGTAACAGCTTTTGTCTGCTCATAGGTTTGAAGAATTTCATAAACCTTTAACATCGGTCCGCCACTGCCGGTACATAAATCAATAATAGATTGCTGACCGGTAAGATTCAGAGATTTATGTACGAGTTCTGCGAGTTTTTTATGTGTCCCCAGAAGATTATGCATGACTACAATTAAGCGGGTCATGCATTGTCTTAACCACTGAGGGAACCAGTTGAGATCTTCAAATTCAAATAAATGAATACGTTTCAGATTGCTCATATTTGAAGCTGTCTGTTGAAACATGCTTTGGCAATACCTCTTTAACAGGCTTGCGGACCAAAATCCTACTAATATTACAAATATAATGGGAGTTCGACATAAGAAAAATGCATTAAAAAATCCCCCTTTCCCCAATGGGATGCCCTTGGCAGAAGGGGGAGAGCGAACGGAGTGAGCAGGTGGTGGCTTTTGCGACATTCCAATACTTCGGAAGGAATGACCGGGTGAGTACGAATTTGCCTCGAATTGCTAAAACTTGGTCAAACTCGCACTTTTCATCCCTTTTGCCCCCTTCGAAGGGGGACACTCCTTAATTAATTCTTCCCACCAGCGGACTCTGACAGGAGCTGGCGCACCTGCCTGCTCTGACGTTTAGGAAGGCAGGCTCTGTCAGGTCCTCTTCTCTATACTATTCCGCTGCTTCCGCTATTTCCGGCTTCTGAGCCTGGATATTCTGATTTACATGGAAAAAATTATCCGGGTCGTACTTAAATTTTATTTGCTGTAAGCGTTCGTAGTTATCACCATAGGAAGCTTTTATACGATCCGGTCCTTCCTCCATCATAAAATTTATATATGATCCTCCGAGTGTATATGGATGTAATGCTTCCCAGTAGTCACGGGCCCAGGTTTTTATTTTTTCAGCATTCCCCGGATCCGGATCCACACCTACAATCACCATCGACCACCTTGCATCACGCTTGTTCCAGGCCGTTTCATCTTTGCCAATTCTGTGAACGGCACCATCCACAGGATACAGGTGCATGGTTGACTGCGAAGTAGGAACCCGGGCAAAACGCTGGTGTTCGGTGATGGCTTCATCACTGAGTTCTTTAACAAAATCTCCCTTCCAGTACCACTGCTCACCGGATGGATAAAGTGCATCGAACATAGACTGCAGCACCGGGTAGGGCATTTCGCCGGTAAATTCAAACAGCGGTTCGGCTGTATCACGGGCCTCTTGTATGATTTCTTCAAATTCTTCTGCCGGTCCTGTATAGCACCATAAAAGGCCGCATACCTTTTCGCCGTGAATTTCTTCCGGAAATGGTTCACCTGCAGGCACCTCCGCAACAAGGAAAAAGGCGTATACATCATCAGGCATTTGAGGCAGCCAATCCCGGTACCATTTCATAGTGGTTTCAAGCTGATCGATGGGCCAGAACATCGGGCCGCCAATCACATTTTTAACCGGGTGAAGCCGGAATTCAAAAGAGGTGACCACTCCGAAATTACCTCCTCCTCCGCGCAGGGCCCAGAACAGGTCTGCATTCTCTTCATGGCTGGCATGAACGAGCCTGCCGTCAGCCAGTACGACGTCTGCACTCAGCAAATTATCAATTGTAAGGCCATGTTTTCGCGACAGGTACCCATGGCCGCCGCCGAGGGTTAAACCACCCACACCTGTTGTGGAAATGATTCCGCTCACGGTGGCAAGGCCATATTCATGAGTCTCCCGATCTACTTCACCCCATGTGCATCCTGCCGCTACACGGACAGTTTTTGTTTCAGGATCAACCTGTATACCTTTCATTTCGGTGAGGTCAATGGCTAAGCCATCATCCACCAGCGCAAGGCCGGCACCGTTATGTCCGCCGCTTCGGACGGAAACTTCCATTCCTTTTTTTCTGGCAAAATTTACGGCTTTGATAACATCATCCGTGCTTTTGCATTTAGCAATCACGGCAGGGCGCTTATCGATCATGGCATTATAAATCGTACGCGCTTCATCATAATTTCCATCCTCCGGAAGGATGAATTCTACATCCAGTTCATGGTTTAAATCACTTCTCTCTGCTTTCATTGTTACTCCTGTTAGATATGGTTGCTGCAAGTTTAAATAGCCTGAAACCTTATTCTTTCCTGATCAGTGTGTTGTTCAGTTGTAATATAACAGGAACGACAGGGATTTTGATATCGCTATAACTTTATTTTATAACTCCCTTTTTTAGTTCACCGGGAAGCTGTTTTTCAGTACCTGTTGTAATATCGGGATCAGATATAGCAGCAAAGGGTTTTCAGGGGAATAAAAAGTAAGAAAAGCACCTTTTGATGGCCATAAGGATAGGTAATAATCAGAGAAAGCAGTACTATTTATTTATACCCACTAACTTAATCTAAAACCATTATGGCTAATGAACGCATGCAATCCAAAACAAAACTTCACGATGGAATTGTCGGAATCATTTACCTTGTGAGTATAATTCTTGCAGTAACCATTAACATACAGTGGCTGTATCTGGCGGGAGTGGTAGCGGTGCTTCAGATTATGAGCATGTTTACCGGTTTCTGTCCTGTCTATTATATTCTGAATAAATTTATTCCGGACAGAAAACCAGCGTCAGGGATAGTTTAATAAGTCACCGCGGAGTCGCGGGGTCGCAGAGGGATTTTTGTATTGGTGTGAAATTGGTTTGGGCTGTGAAAAGTAATACCCTTCTCCGCGCCCTTGCGGCACTGCGGTTAGTCTTACCGCGGAGCCGCCGGGACGCTGAGGGTTTTTGTATTTGGTGTGAAAGTTGGTTTGGGCTGTGGAGTTTCCACTCCTCTCTGCGCCTTTGCGCCTCCGCGGTTAACCAAAATCTCCTTTTTCAAATCTTTCAACCAGTCTTTTTTCGTTGACCCGTTTGAAATCATTCAAATTTTCAGGATCTAATGAAGCCACCGTCATTTCACGTTTTCCAAGCGCACCCTGCGCCCTTGCGACCTTCCAGCCGGCAACAGCCATGGCCGCCCGGGCAGAAGTTGCAGCACAGTAAGTGGAGAGTACGGCATCCGGCCGGCTTACTTTAGCGAGATGCCTGAACACCTCCGGCGTCCATAAATCGGCATTCACCTCCGGCGAAAAAGCATCATGAAAAATAAAATCAAAAGGAGATGTGTCTTCTGCCTGAGTAGAAGTGACAGGATGTGCATCAAAAAAACCAACAAAAAGCTTTAACTGAACCTGGTCAGTGATGGTTAACTGATTCATTCCCGGTTGTAAATTCCCGAAGATTTCGGATAAAATTTTAAACGGCTGAAGAGCTTGAAGATTTTCTCCGAAATCGAACCTGCCGGCGGTTTCGATGTCCACGGGAAACGCCTCCACGCTGTGAAAGGTGATTTTTGTATGGCTTTTCGTTTTCTCCAGGTAATCGAGCAGCAGAATGAGATTAAGTCCTGTTCCGAAACCAACTTCAAAAACATTCAGTTCTTTTTTTTTGCTCAGCGCAGCCGGAACCGCCGGTGTTTCAAAGAAAACGTGCCGGCTCTCCAATACCGCTCCGTTTGGGTTGTGATAGTGCTGCTCAAACTGTGCGGAGTAGAGGGTTGTTGAACCGTCTTTGGTTTTTTTTATGGTGGGTGAGTTGTTCATTCAGGTTTAGTAAAATTGCCATTTATTGAATGGGATTGGAACCAATTCAGGTGTTCCCCTTCCGCCAGCCGGCGGAGATTGGATTGCCGGTTCGAAGTTCCCCTTCCGGGAGGGGACAGGCCCGCCTTCCGAAGCTTCAGCGCAGGAAGGGGTGGGTCATCTTCGAATCAATCAACAATCTTTGAAAAAAGCCTCTAAACCAGGCATGAAACCCACCCCTTGCTCAATCGCTGTACGCTTTTTCGCTTTCCCCTCGCCGGACACACCCCTGATGGTTCGCTGGACGCTTCACCATCTGTCCCCTCTCAAGAGGGGAGGTATTACGGGGCTTTTATTCAAGATGTCATTTATGTTGGCTTCACCGGGGAAACAGCGTCCTCACCCACAACCGTGGTCCAGGCGCGTACTTCCCATTTTGTTACCAGTCCGTTTTTTACATAGGGATCGTTTTTTGCAAATTCTTCAGCGGCTTTGGGGGAGTTTCCTTCAAACAGAAGAACAGCACGGTCGGCCGGCTCCTGCAAGGCACCGCCCAGAACCATATCGCCGGAATTATGAGCTTCCCAGGCAAGTTTCAAATGCTCGTCCCGGAACTCACCGCGGCGTTCGAGGTAATCATCGGAGACATCGTAAAAAAGTATGTAGTGCATAGGATATTTTTCCTGATTGACTTCTGAATTCAACTTTGCAGATCACAATTTACAAAATCCTTCTTTTTGTTTCGGGGAGTTGGCATAAAATCATTGAGTTTATGTAAGGTCACTGGGGGGAAGGATTCATGATAAACTTCTGTAACAGTCCCTAATTGAATCAATGAACAAACCAAAAACGTAAAGGGAGGAGTGGCGCCCGACGTATAACTAAAATTGATAAAATTTTTCGCATTCAACAATAATCATTCATCAATCATCAGTCAAAACAGTCATCCCGTAAACATTTCCCCGGCAGGCTGACCTCTTTGTTCTTCGGTTTTTTCGAAGATTTCGAGGATATATTCCCGGGTCAGAGGCCCGGCAGCGGTTAACTGCCCTGTACCGCCGCCGTAGGTTTCAATGGCATAATCAGCTACATCACCATATACTTCTTTGGAAATGCCCACGTCGGAAAGGCGCTGGTAGAGGGTATTCTCCTGAAGCCACTCTTCAAATCTGTCAATAAATTCCATTGCTGCTTTTGAAATGTCTGTTTCAGACACATTAAACAGACGTTCTCCAAGCTGTGCCAGGCGGTCTTTAACCCGGTCGTTTTCCCAAAGCCACCGGAAATAGGCAGGGTAGAGTGTTGCAAGTCCACGCCCGTGAGACAGTTCGGGGTTTTGGCCGCTGAGGGAATGTTCGAGATTGTGAAGTGTAAAGGGAGAAACCTTTCTTCCGGCCTGCTGCATCCCATTCAGGGCAAGTGTAGAGGCCCACATCATCTGGCCACGAAGGTGCTCGTTTGTGGGCTCAGTTTCAATTTCAGGGAGAGTTTTCATTACCGTCAGCATAATACCTTCACTGTAGCGGTCGGCCAGGGCGGATTCATCCCCGCCGAGCAGGTAATTTTCAAACACATGGCTGAGTATATCGGCTGCACCGTCTCTCGTGGTGATGGCTGGAATGGATGTATGAAAAGCCGGATTCAGCCATGCTGCAACAGGTTTTAAAAAAGGATATCCCAGGGAAGATTTTCCTTTAACTTCGGGATTTGAGATTACCGCATAGGCTGTTACTTCCGAAGCCGTGGCCGCAGTGGTGGGAATCGCAGCAACCGGCAGTGCCCCTTTCATTTCCCGGTATTTTTTGCCCCCCACCGTGTATGGCCAGATATCATCCGCATCATCATGGATGAGCCCGGCAATGGCTTTTGAAGCATCCATCACTGAACCGCCGCCAAGGGCCAGTACAAAATCTATTCCAGCTTGCTTCCCTTCTTTTGCTGCCTTATTGATGGTTTGGGAGCGCGGATTTGCCTCAATGCCTTCAAAAAGAACGGATTCAATACTGTTAATTTTAAGCTGGGTTTGGACGTCATTAAGATAACCGGCCTTCTTAACACTTCCTCCGCCAATCACAATGAATGCTTTTTTACCGTGCGAGGAAAGCTGTTCAAAAAACACCGTGGCTTTTTCTTTTCCATAATAAATTTGTGTAGGAATATGGAGTTCAAAGGAATGCATAATTCGGTATATTGAGTTTAGTATTTAGTATCGGGGGGGGGATTTAATAGGTTTTCAAGTCTCCCCTATCAAGGGGAGATTTAGAGGGGTGTTTATTGATCACGCCACTATCGTTAACATCCCCCTAAATCCCCCTTTGTTAAAGGGGACTTTACGGAACCATAACACATTTAACACATCAAACATAAAACACGTTCTGCCATGGCTGATCTGAATCGTACTATTCGTAAAAAAGCTGAAAGCCATTTTGACTATATGGTTCAAACACGGCGGTACCTGCATAAAAACCCGGAAATAAGCTTTAAAGAATTTGATACAACAGATTATATCATACATGAATTAAAAAAGCTTGGCATTCAGGCAGAAAGGCCTCTTGAAACAGGTTGTGTGGGGATTATAGAAGGGAAAAAACCGGGAAGAGTAATCGCGCTCCGTGCAGATATAGATGCCCTGGCAATGGAGGAGGAGGGAGATCATAAAAAAGAATTTACTTCAGAACGGCCGGGTGCCGCTCACTGCTGCGGACATGATGCGCATACTGCCAACCTGCTGGGAACGGCTCAGATTTTGTCTGAAATGCAGGATGAAATTGAAGGAAAAATCGTGCTTATTTTTCAGCCCGGCGAAGAGACACTTCCGGGAGGCGGAAGATTGCTTTCAGAAACAGGGTTTTTACAAAAACAGGGGGTACAGGCTATTTACGGCCTGCATACAAATCCAAATTACAAACCCGGAGAAATCGCCGTGAAAGCGGGGCCGCTGATGGCCCGCCCTGATGAATTTGAAATTATCCTGAAAGGGAAAGGTGGTCACGCGGCAACTCCTCACCTGACGGTAGATCCCATTGTGATGACGGGGCAGGTGATCAGCCAGTTCCAGACGATTGTAAGCCGATCGATTGATCCGACTGAACAGGCTGTGGTGACCATCGGGAAAATAAAAGCGGGTACAACATTTAATGTGATTCCTGCCAAGGCGGAATTGATCGGCACGGTCCGGACGTTTTCACAGGAAAATGCCTATAAAATCCGCGACCGCATGGAGGCGATTGTTAAAGGGGTTACAGATGGAGCGGGCGGATCGTATGATTTTAACTTTAAAGAAGGATATCCCGCTGTGATTAATGATGAAGAACTCACCAGAAAAGTGATAGGCACCGCAAAAGCTGTATTGGGAGATTCATCAGCTATAGAAATGAAAAAACCGATTATGGCCGGTGAGGATTTTGCATTCTACCAGCAGCATTTTCCGGGCACTTTTTTCTTTTTGGGAAGCGGGAGTAAGGAAGCTGATTCCAGTTGGAGCTGGCATCACCCCAGGTATAATGTGGATGAAAAATGTTTCCTGACCGGCGCTTCACTAATGGCGTCGCTGGCTTTGAATATTGAGTTTTAGTCTCTCCTGTTTTCTATCAAGGAGCTCATTTTCTGAAAATCGGATGAACATCCCGCTTTGATAAGGGGGTGATTTCTTCTTCATAAAAGATCTTAAACAAAGTTACTTATCATGCCAAAGTTAGCCTTCGATAATCCCTCGGGAAAATCCTTTTCGCTTACAGAAGATTTAATTGAGAAGGGATTAAAGGCTTCTCATGAAAGTTCCAGAAAGAGGATGATCCTTCCGATTCACCGGACTCAGGATGCGGAAGTTCATAGAATGATTAATTTTTTGCAGCCGGATACGTATATTCGCCCGCATAAGCATCCGCTTCCTCATGCCACAGAATCTCTTGTGGTGTTAAAAGGGGCTGTTCGTTTTTTTACATTTGATGATTCAGGTCAGATTCTCAGCAGAAGGCTGCTTGATTCGGTTCCGTTTCCCGGTGTGATGGATATTGAACCAGAGGTGTGGCATTCCTTTTTGGTGATGGAACCCGATACTGTTTTATTTGAATGCAAAAAAGGCCCATATGATGCACAGACTGATAAAATATTTGCTGAATGGGCTCCGGGGGAAGGAGAGCCGGGTGTGGAAAAATGGTTAGCAGGGCTGGATGGTGGTTAATAAAAAAATTACTGGATAAAGGAAACTCCAAAGAACAAGCACCAAATCTAATTGACCGGGGTTCCGGGGCGTTATGACAAAATGGATTAATAAGAACCTGAGTTCGATAATTAATTGTAATTATGCAAAAGTCTCCCCTATCAAGGGGAGATATAGAGGGGTGTTCATCGGGTTTTTCAACGTTCTGATAAACATCCCCCTAAATCCCCCTTTGATAAGGGGGACTTTTAGGTTCAATGCTTATAAATCGAACTCAGGTTAAGAGCAATTATGAAACGAACATTTTCTTTTTGGGAACGGGAAGAGTGGATGAATCCGCCAGATCTGTTAATTACAGGTGGTGGAATTGTAGGAGCATCTATAGCTTTATTTTACAAAGAAAAACACCGTGATGCCGATATACTAATCGTGGACAAAGGTTTTGCCCCGGAAGGGGCCAGTACCCGGAACGCGGGTTTTACCTGCATCGGGTCTATCTCCGAGCACCTGGCTGATATGGAAATTGCCGGAGAGGAAACGGTTTTAAACCGGATTGAAAGACGCTGGCATGGATTGAACCTGCTAAAAAAAACGATGGGGGAAGAGACCATCGGGTATGAGCATACAGGAGGCTATGAAATTTTTACGGATAAAAAGATTTTTGATGAGTGTGGAAAACGTATTCCGGAAATGAATGAACGGTTAAAAGAGAGACTGGGAATTAAAGATGTTTATAAAGCCCGGATATATGAAGGTTACCCGGCTATTTTTAATCATGTTGAAGGGGCCATAAATAGCGGAAAGCTCATGCGGAACCTGCACCGGCGACTGGCTCAGGCAGGTGTCCGTACCTGGTGGAACTGCAAAGTGGAATCCATCGGAAAAAACTATGTGAAGTTTGAATCAGGATTTGAACTGGCTCCGGAAAATATTGTACTGGCAACCAACGGGTTTTCTTCCCGGCTGGCTGATCTTTCCATTAAACCGGCAAGAGGTTTTGTTTTTGTTACACAGCCAATCAAAAAACTGAAATGGAGGGGAACATTTAATTTCAACAAGGGGTATGTTTATTTCCGAAATGTAGATGATCGCCTGCTGATCGGCGGTGCACGTGATGTTGCCAAAAACGAAGAGACTACAGATCAATTTGGCAGAAATGAAAAAATACGGGATTGGCTGATTAGTTTTACCAATGATGTCATCAAACTTCCTGCGGGGTGGGAAATTGACATTGAGTGGAGCGGAATTATGGGTTTTACGGAGAATAAAGAACCGTTTATAGGTCAGATTCAGCCCGGTATCTGGGCGGCGGCGGGACTCAGCGGTATGGGGATCGCTATAGGAATGGAAGTGGCACGGGGACTGGTTGAGAAAATGGATTAGTTGTACATCGGGCAGCTTGCCCGATACCCGGAAGTGTTGATCAGTTCTGATTTTGATTAGGGGAAAGCTTCAATCAGACATTTTGCTGTTTCAAAATCTTTCCCTGCACGGGCAAGCCCCGGAGGGATGTCTTTGGCGCTGCCCGTGGTACTTTATCCATCCAAAAACTCCCGGTAAAGCTCCAGGAGTTCACTCATAATCATGGCAGTTGCTCCCCATAAAGGAACCTGGTGAATTTTCCAGTAGGGCACATCCATGGACAGCCCGGGCAAATCCCATTGTTCCTGAACCAGGTACTTTTCAGATCTCAGATCATCAAGTTTTGCGGGAATTATTTCTTCAACTTCGTTAGGATTTCGTGTGAGTTCAGGCTTTTCATTCAGAATGCCAATGAATGGTGTAATCTGGTTATCAGTGCGGTACAGGTAGAGCGGTGTGATCGGGCCTGCAATTCGTATTTTGTTTCTGTCTAACCCAATTTCTTCCTCACTTTCTCTGAGGGCAGTTTCTTTTGGGTTTTCGTTTACTTCACTTCGTCCGCCCGGAAAGCTGATCTGGCCGGCATGGCGGATTGTATCGGTGCGGAGTGTAAATATAACATTGAGCTGCCGGTTTATATCCGGAAACAATGGAATGAGAACACTGCTGGGATGGCCAGTATCAGTTTTTTCCTTAGGAAGAACTACATCAGGATCGAGAGGAACAGGTGACATTTTTAACTGTGCCTCACGGCCGGGTAAGCTTTTTTCGAGCCGCTGTTTCAGAAAATCAAAAAAGGGATGATTGCTCATAGTACTTTAATGTTAATGTATTTTTTGCCGGTAACGAAATACTGTGGTGTTAATTTTTAAAAGCTCAAACCGCGTGATATCCATTCTGGGTAAGCTGATCTATCTTTTTTGTAACAAATGGGGCAGGTTATTCTCTTACTAACAGGGGCTGGTAAATGATGTTGGCTCGATAAACTCTTTACAGTCCACCTCGATTGAATGAAGCCATCTTCGCTTTTCATTCAGCTCCAAATCAAAAAAGCACAAGCTGAATAAAGATTCATAAAGGTTTTGTGTTTGTAAATAAAAAAAAATCAAAAGTTATGAAACTAACCATCATGAAGAAGTTAAGTATTCTAGTCATATTAATTGCAGTAATAGGATTCGGTTGTGATAATATCACTGAATCTTCATTATCAGATGAAGAACCATTAACTGAAAAGTCTGATGATTCCGGACAGATAATAGACGGAAGCTATATTGTGGTTTTTCACAAAGACAAAGCAAAGACTCCTGATCCTATAGATGTTCAGCAAATGAGAGATAACGTTTTGGCGAATGCATCCATTTCAGAAGATAAAGTAACTGCAGTCTACAACAGGGCATTGCATGGTTTTGCTGCTGATCTTACCGAAGAAGAACTTCAGAAAATTATGGAAGACAGCAGGGTTGACTATGTTGAACCGGATCGTGTGGTTACTCTGGCCCCTCCCTGCGGAACTCCAAACGGCGGGCCTTGTGAGGATGATGGCGACGGCGATAATGATGGAAGCCAGGCTACACCCTGGGGAATTGACAGGGTTGGCGGTGCAACAACATATACCGGATCGAATTCAGCCTGGGTGATTGATACCGGAATTCAGTTAGACCATCCGGATTTAAATGTAGATGCAAACAGAAGTGCAGTATTTGTAACCCGGGGACCCGGAAGCGGTTCGCCTGATGACGGAAACGGCCACGGCACGCATGTAGCAGGTACTATTGCAGCTATCGATAATGATATTGACGTGATTGGAGTTGCGGCCGGAGCCATCACTGTAGCGGTGAAAGTGCTGGATGACCGTGGGAGCGGACAATATTCCTGGGTCATTGCAGGAGTAGATTATGTGGCTTCGAATGCATCTTCAGGTGATGTGGCGAATTTAAGTTTAGGCGGTCCCACATCTGATGCGCTGGATGATGCAATCCGAAACGCTGCAGATGAGGGAATTTTCTTTTCTATTGCTGCCGGCAACGACAGCGCCGACGCAAATGATTATTCACCTGCAAGAGTTGAATACAATAATGTCTATACAATTTCTGCCACGGATTCAGATGATGTCTTTGCTTATTTTTCTAATTTCTCGAACCCGCCGATTGAATTTGCAGCTCCGGGTGTTTCAGTTCTGTCTACCTGGACAAACAGCGGTACTAATACGATAAGCGGTACATCCATGGCTGCGCCTCATGCAGCAGGTGTACTGCTGGTAACCGGCGGAAATGCTTCTTCTGACGGAACCGCAAGCAATGATCCCGACGGAACAGCGGATCCTATTGTTTTTTACTAAAAGTAATATTAATCACAGAAAATAAACGCTGCCGGGTATTCCGGCGGCGTTTTTTTGATCACCTTTTTTCATTCCAGGAAAAGAAATTAATAAGCAATTTTATCATCTTTCTGATCCCAGAGTTTAAAAAGTTCAGATGCTTTTTCTCTCCCTAATTTTTTCATAGGTATTTTTCTTTCAGCTGGGGGGATATCCAGTTCCTCATAGATGAGGGAGTCATCAAACCCCGCACCGGCGGCATCTTCCCGGGTACCTGCATAATAGATAATTTCAGGGCGTGCCCAGTAAATGGCCCCGAGGCACATCGGGCAGGGCTCGCATGTTGCGTAAATTTCACAGCCGGTTAACTGAAAATCACCAAGTTTTTCACAGGCTCTCCGGATCGCGACAATTTCAGCATGGGCTGTGGGATCATGGGAAACTGTTACCCGGTTGTTGCCTTCCGAAAGTATTTCTCCGTTTTTTACGATTACGCATCCAAATGGCCCGCCTTCATTACGATCCATTCCATTTCTGGCCAGTTCAGCGGCCCGCTCCATAAATTTGATGTCCATCCTGATATAAATTTTTTTTGATCTGTTCTATAATCAACATAGACACCCAGGACGACTTTTAAAAAATGATTTTATACCAGAACTCCACATTAGCAAACTAATTTCACTATTTTCAATGCCTGATAATAAGCTAGAAGGTGCTAAACCACTGGAAAAATTAATCAAAAAGAAAATACTTATATGTCATTATTAGTTGTTGGCTCGGTAGCCTATGATGGAATCGAAACACCGTTCGGAAAAACAGACCGTATTTTAGGCGGATCGGCCACTTATATTTCTCTCGCGTCCTCTTATTTTGCAAAAACCATTAATCTGGTGGGAGTGGTCGGTAAAGATTTTGCGGATGCCGATATTGAACTGCTGAAAAGTAAAAATGTGGACCTTGAAGGTCTCCAGGTCGACAACAGAGATGATACGTTTTTTTGGAAAGGGAAATATCATTACGACCTGAACAACCGTGATACACTGGATACACAGCTGAATGTATTTGAGAATTTTAATCCGGTTATACCTGATTCATATAAAGATGCGAGATATGTAGCACTTGGAAACATTGAACCGAGCCTGCAGGGGAAAGTACTAGAACAGGTAAACAGCCCCGAACTGGTGGTGATGGATACCATGAACTTCTGGATTGAAGGGACTCCGGATGCCCTCAAAGAAACTCTCAAAGGAGTTGATTTATTAGTGATAAATGATTCGGAAGCACGTGAGCTGGCCGGCGAACCAAATTTGATAAAAGCCGCTGATATTGTCCGTTCGATGGGTCCTGATTCTCTTATCATCAAAAAAGGAGAACACGGTGCCTTGCTGTTTACAGGCGACGAAATATTTTCCGCACCTGCCTTCCCGGTTATTGATATTTTTGATCCGACCGGTGCCGGTGATACTTTTATGGGTGGATTCCTGGGATGGGTTTCTTATACGGATGATTCATCTCCAACTAATCTCAGGCGCGCGGTGATTATGGGGTCTGTAATGGCCAGTTTCTGTGTTGAAAAGTTTGGTCCTGAACGTCTCAAGAATCTTACCGAAGAAGAAATATTTGAACGATACCGCCAGTTCCGGACATTGAGTACCATCCCCGAAATTGATTAGTTAAATGAAAAAATCAGGCACCCTATTGCTGGCTTCTGCGAATTCTCATAAAATTGAAGAACTGCTTCAGGTACTGAATCCGCTGGGCGTAGAACTGAAGTCAACACTCGATTTTCCCGGTGCAGAAGATGTGGTGGAAGACCAGCCGGATTTAAATGGAAACGCTCTGAAAAAAGCCCGCCACTGGTTCAAAAAAACAGGCTTGCCAAGCCTTGCCGATGATACCGGTCTGGAAGTGGAAGCACTGGATGGAGCACCGGGAGTCTATTCAGCCCGTTACGCTGGAGAAAATGTAACCTATCAGGATAATGTAGATAAGTTGCTGTCTGAGTTAAAAGGCCATTCAAACCGCAATGCTCAATTCAGAACGGTGATTGCGTTTGTAAACGGCTCTGAAGAACATCTTTTTGAAGGTATCTGTGAAGGAGAAATCACACCTGCCGAACGGGGAGAGAAAGGTTTTGGATACGACCCGGTGTTTCAGCCCGAAGGTTATGAGAAAACATTTGCTGAACTGGAAGCTGAGGAAAAGAACAAAATCAGTCACAGGGGACAGGCTGTTCAGAAATTTATTGAGTTTCTGAAAAAAGATTAACCGCAGTGGCGCAAAGGCGCGGAGAAGTGAGTAAATTTCACAGCCCAAACCAACTTTCACACCAATACAAACACCCCCAGCGTCCCGGCGGCTCCGCGGTTATCCCTCCGCGGTAAATCTTTTGAAACAACCGCCGAATTCTTTTTCTTTCAAAGGTTCTAAAATCAAAAGCACTTATGGGTTTTACTCTTCTTGATGGTATTGTCATTATTCTGTACCTGGTTTCGGTTGCCGTGTTTGGGATCTGGTCGGCGGGTACGCAGAAATCAACTACCGACTATTTTCTCGGCGGACGCAATATGCCATGGTGGGCTATTCTTTTTTCTGTGGTTGCAACTGAAACCAGTACCCTTACCTTTATCAGTATTCCGGCAGTAGCGTATGGCGGAAACCTGATGTTCCTGCAGCTGACATTCGGGTATATTATCGGGCGTATTATTGTGGCAATCTGGTTTTTACCGGCTTATGTTGAAGGAGAGCTTACGACTGCTTACCAGTACCTGGAACAGCGTTTCGGTGCGGGAATGCGGAAAGCGGCGAGTTCCACGTTTATTATTACCCGCCTCCTGGCTGATGGAGTTCGGCTTTTTGCGACTGCCATTCCACTGGCTATTATTTTCCGGTTTGCCGGCCTTTTTGAAGGGTGGGGTGACGGCGGTGTTTACCTGCTGGCAATCTCCATTATTGCGGGAATCACACTTATCTATACATTTTTAGGAGGTATTAAAGCGGTTATCTGGATGGATGTAGTTCAGATGGTGGTTTATATCGGGGGAGCTTTATTTGCTCTTCTCCTGATGATGGGTAAACTTACACAAGGTATTCCTGAAATTTTTTCAACCCTGAGTGAAGCCGGTAAATTTGCCCTGTTCAACTGGGGTACCGAATTGAGCTGGTCCGAATTTTTAGCCGATCCCTATGTGTTCTGGGTTGCTGTTATCGGGGGAGCGATTTTTTCAATTGCCTCGCACGGAACCGACCAGCTGATCGTTCAGCGCCTGCTTGCCACCGGAAACCTGAAATCGAGCCAGAAAGCGCTGATCTGGAGTGGAATTGTTGCCAGCCTTCAGTTTGGATTTTTCCTGTTCATCGGGTTGATGCTGTTTGTGTTTTACGGCGGGGCGAGTCCGGCTGAACTGGACCTTCGTACCACGGATGAAATTTTTGCAAAATTTATTGTTGACCAGATGCCGGTTGGTGTATCCGGTCTGATTGTAGCTTCTCTTTTCGCGGCGGCGATGAGCAGCCTGAGTTCTTCACTGAATGCTCTTGCCTCCTCCACCACCTATGATTTACTGAAACCACTGTACGGCTCAAAATGGGATGGCGCCAGAGAACTTTGGGTATCGCGAATGGTAACCATTGGCTGGGGTGTGGTTCTGACAGGGTCAGCATTTCTGTTTACCTGGCTTCAGCTCAGCGAAGGCGAACAGCCGGCGGTTGTGGAGCTTGGTCTTGGAATTGCATCATATACCTATGGCGGCCTTCTTGGAATTTTCCTGCTGGGAAGGATTTTCCCGAACCCGGATAAAACAGATGCAATGATTGGCTTTTTCACCGGGCTGATTGCCCTGCTTTTTATGGTGGAAGGCGCTCTCCAGCAATTTTTACCCGGTGAACCACTCACCATTGCCTGGCCGCTCTACACTGCAGTGGGCGGTTTGATTGTGATTTTAGTAGCGAATGGATCTTACCATATACGACGCTCCAGGCAAAAATGACCCACCCCCCCCTCCCTATGCCGCAAAGAACGGCACAAGGAGGGAACTCCTTAGGGGAGAATTCTTCCTGTTCAGGTTTAGAAAGATTTAAAAAGTTTCCCCTCCTTGTCACGTTGTATTTTGCGTGATAGGGAGGGGAACAAGGGGTGGGTTCTAAGAAAGCGAAATATACTTCACATTCTTCACGCCATCGAGTTTGTAAATGCTGTCGAGCTCTTTCTCTTCGAGCTGTTTATCCACAATAACTGCAGTGATGGCATTGGTTCCTTTTCCGGCACGGCCCAGGCTGAGTGCACCGATATTGATATTTTTATCCGCCAGAGTACTGGCCACAGAAGCAAGCATACCCGGTTTATCCTGGTTTTGGTACATCAGGATATCGCCTTCGAGGCGAAGCTCAATTCCATACCCGTCAATTTCAACAATCCGGTAATCACCGGGACCGAAAACAGCAGCGGATATCTGCTTGTATTCTGAGTTATCACCCAGTCTGATCGTAATCAGGTCTTTATACATCTTGTTGTTACTGCTGGTGGTTTCACTGAGTTTAAAACCGCGTTCTTCAGCATAATGCCGGGCGTTAATCAGGTTAATGGCTTCATCAACATACTGAGAGAGCATTCCTTTCAGGATACCATCCGTCAGAATGTCTGAAAATTTTGTGCATGCACCGGTATATTCGAACGAAAAATCACTGGCATTTTCAGGCATAATCTGGGCTGAAACCCGTCCCATTTTTTCGGCCAGTTCAACATAAGGCTGAACATCTTTATTGGTAAGCAGGGAGATGGATTTTCCGTTAAGGCTGCCTTTGTAGTTTTTATTTTCCAGGGCATCTGAAATCTGCTCGGCAATCTGGTAAGCAACTTTTTCCTGTGCTTCTTCAGTGGAAGCTCCCAGGTGGGGAGTACAAACAATAGCAGGATGTTTCAGTATTTCATACAGTTCAGGTGTCGGCGGTTCGGTTGTATAAACATCCAGTGCAGCCGCAGCAACCACCCCTTTTTCAATCAGCGGTACGAGGTCTTCTTCTTTAAATATTCCGCCACGGGCACAATTCACGAGGCGAATGCCCGGCTTCAGGAGTTTTTCATTTTTGAGGGAAACCAGGTTTTTGGTTTTTTCGGTAAGCGGAGTATGTACCGTCAGAAAATCGGCAAGACCCAGCAGTTCTTCCAGATCTACCAGTTTAACGCCCAGATCAGAAGCGTGATCGTGAGTTGTAAACGGATCATAAGCGTAAAGCTCCATCCCGAATTCTTTCATCCGGACCGCTACTTCGGAACCGATTTTACCCAGCCCGATAATTCCCAGTTTTTTGCTATGAATTTCTGTTCCCATAAATTTCTTTCGATCCCAGCCGCCGCCTTTAACCCGGCTTACAGCTTCGGGAATATTACGTGCGAGGGATAAAATCATTCCGCAGGTATGTTCAGCGGTAGAAATGGTATTACCGTCTGGTGTATTCATCACCAAAACACCTTTGGAAGTAGAGGCGGGGATGTCAATATTATCAACACCTACTCCGGCGCGGCCAATCACCCGGAGTTTGTTGGCATGATCAAGAAGATCTTTGGTCACGGTTGTGGCACTTCTTACAACCATGGCATCATAATTACCGATGATTTTTTTCAGTTCATCATCAGAAAGTTTGCCGGGTACATCGGCTTTTATTCCTCTTTTTTTAAATATTTCTGCGCAAATTGGATCTACATTATCGAGTAGAAGAACGTTAAAAGACATGATTAGTTAGGTTTGTAATTGTTCCGGATTAGGATTTATAAATTCTAAAATTAAGGATCGTATTTGTTCTGTTCCTGCACCTGTTTCTGCAGAACAGGGGATAATGGGTACTTCAATATTCATCTCTTCCAGGGTTTTTGACACCTGCTTTTTTGAGACGGCCAGTTTGTTTGAAGAAAGTTTATCTGCTTTGGTTAAAGCAACGGCAAAGGGTTTATTGTTTACAGCCAACCAATAAAAAAAATCTTCATCCAGTGCTGTTGGTTTATGGCGCGAGTCAACCAGGTGGATGATAAGCTGCAGGGTGTTACGGTTCAGTAAATAGTGCTGAATATCGCGCCCCCAGCGTTTTCGTTCACTGGCCGGTGCTTTGGCAAAACCAAAGCCCGGCAAATCAACGAGATAAAATTTTTCGTCGATCTCATAATAATTCATCTGCTGGGTTTTACCAGGAGTATTACTGGTTCTGGCCAGTTTTTTTTTATTAGTGATGCGGTTAATTAACGAAGATTTCCCCACATTCGATCGCCCGGCAAAACAAAATTCAGGATAGCTTTCATCAGGGCATTCTTTTAATGAAGGTGCTCCCGTGATAAAAGTGGCTTTCTGAAATGGCATTAAACAATCTCGTTTTCTTCTTTTTCCACACCAAAATGAACCGGAACAGGATAATTTCCGGTAAAACATGCCGTGCAATATGAGTGCTCAGAATCGTTGGCCTCCTGTACAGCTTTTACCAGTCCGTCGGCTGAAAGATACCGCAGGCTGTCCACCCCGATTTCTTTTGCCATGGCTTCGCGGTCACTGTTAAACTTATTTGCAATCAGTTCTTCGGTACTTGGAAAATCCATTCCATAAAAACAGGGATGTGTGATAGGCGGTGAACTTACCAGGAAGTGTATTTCCAGCGGGTTCGCTTCACGAATCATATCAACCAGGTACCTGGATGTTGTACCTCTTACAATAGAATCATCTACTATGATGACAGATCTTCCTTCGATTACACCTTTAACAGTATTGAATTTCGTCCTGACCTTCTGTTCACGTGATTTTTGTCCCGGCGAAATAAATGTACGTCCCACATAATGATTCCGGATCAGGCCGATGTCGTATTTACAATCGTAGCCTGCATTCTGGTTTTCATGTGCATATCCGATTGCCGCCGTATTACTCGAATCGGGAACAGAAATAACAATGGGTTTTCTGTCGTCACTTTGATACTTAATGACCTCATTAAGCGGATGTTCTTTTGCCAGCTGTTTGCCAAGATTACGGCGGATTTTATCAACATTCTCACCGAAAATTTTACTGTCGGGCCGTGAAAAATAAACATATTCGAAAATACACTGGCTGCTTCCGGTTCCTTCTTTGGCTTTCAGATGAAATGATTGAGGCTCTTTTGTTTCATTGGCTTTACGGTCAATTACAATCACTTCGCCGGGTTCAATATCCCGTATATACTCAGCGCCAATGATATCAAAAGCGCAGGTTTCACTTGCCACAGTAAAAGAACCATCAATCATGCCAAGGGCAAGGGGGCGGAAACCATTGGGATCGCGAACAGCTATCAGTTTATCATCAGTCAGTATTACCAGGCAGTAGGCGCCTTCAATCTGGCGCAGGCCATCCAGGATCTGGTCGAGCTGGTTTTCCTCACGGCTGTGAGATATCAGGTGGAGAATTAATTCGGTATCTGATGTGCTTTGAAAAAGAACTCCCTCTTCGCGAAAGCGTTCACGCAAAACACGCGCATTGGTTAGATTTCCATTATGGCCAATGGCCAGGTTTCCGTTCCGGTGATGAACCCTGAAGGGTTGTATGTTAGCCGGATTTCTGGAAGATCCCGAGGTTGAGTACCGGTTATGGCCTATTGAATTTCTGCCCTTTAATTCCCGCTTAAAAATTTTGGGATCATCAAAAACCGAAAGTACCAGGCCAAAATCTTTGTGCATTGGCATGACATCACGTCCCTTATTTTCATCAAAATAGGAGGTTACAATACCGGCTGATTCCTGGCCACGATGTTGAAGAGCATGAAGTCCGTAATAGGTAAGAAGGGCGGCATCCGGGTGATCATAAACACCAAAAATACCACAATAATCGTGAGGTTTATCGAGCATGATTTGAATTGCAATTCAGTGGATTAACCATAAGTTAAAAGATATGGAAAAGAGTGGTAAATAGCAGTGCGGGATTTATATTGTTTTCGATCTCCTGTTTCTATTCATGTTTTGGATTAAATTTGTGTGGCATGCCCGCCGGATATAGCGGTTAAAATAAAAAATCCTTTTTTGTACATTACCCTATGCGAAAAATAATATACAATTCAGGCCAGCTTCTGTTCCGGCTGGCTCTTGCCGGTATTTTAATTCTGGCAGGATATTTAAAATTACAGGATAACACAGCTCTTTTTGAAACCATTGCCTACATTACCTGGATACCCGTCTGGATAAAATCTCTGATTGTAGACTGGCTTCCGTGGATCGAAATCGTGGTTGGCGGTTTACTGCTTACCCGGTTTATAGATAAAACGGTCATCACGATTGTACTGCTGATATTTACCGGTTTTCTTGGGTTTGCTATTTACGGTTTTGCAACAGGATTGGAAGGTGACTGCGGCTGTTTTGGTGAATTATCCGATAGTACCTTCGGCTGGAGTATGATTATCCGAAATGCTGTGTTTGTAGCGATGGCTGGTTTTCTGTTCTGGAGGCCGGAAGAGGAACGAGCACCTTTTTGAGCTATTCGCCAGATCAACCCTCTGTCTTCCTCTCTTTAAGGACCTACCCCTTGTTCCCCTCCCTATGTCTCTGGAAAAGCACCGGAGCCACAAGGAGGGGAAACTACTTAATGAATTTCAGATTCAGAATTGGGAATAAGTTATTTCAGGAGTACTCCCTCCTTGTACCGGCCTTCGGCTGGTGCATGATTATCCAGAATGCGGTTTTTGTAGCGATGGCCGGTTTTCTGTTCTTGAGGCCGGAAGAGGAACGAGCACCTTTTTGAGCTATTCGCCAGATCAACCCTCTGTCTCCCTCTCTTTAAGGACCCACCCCTTGTTCCCCTCCCTATGTCTACGGAAAAGCACCGGAGCCACAAGGAGGGGAAACTACTTAATGAATTTTAAAATCAGAACCGGGAATAAGTTATTTCAGGAGTACTCCCTCCTTGTACCGGCCGTTTTTTGGCCGGAATAGGGAGGGAGACAGAGGGTGGGTCTGGGTCACTCATCAATTACCAGACGTTCCCGGCGTTTTACGAGTGTCAGAATGGTATATTCCGCCACCAGCACTCCATCCTGATTTTTCACTTCAACATCCCACCAGATCATGCCGTAAGGCTCCTTGTCGGTTTCCCGTTTCTGGCGCACGGTTTTTCGTTTGGCGATTAGTTTAGCCTGAATGGTGTCACCCGGAAAAACCGGGGCTACAAAGCGAAGGTCTTCAAGTCCGTAATTTAATAGTACCGGACCGGGAGAGGGGTGAACAAACAAACCCGCCGCGGCTGATAGTACAAAATATCCATGAGCCACTCTCTTCCCGAAAAGCGAATCTTTGGCAGCAATGTCATCAAAGTGAGCATAAAAATGGTCCCCGCTGATTCCACCGAAATTCACAATGTCAGCTTCAGTTACGGTCCGCCGGTGTGTGGTGAGTGCTTCCCCGGGTTCAACATCTTCAAAATATTTTTTAAAGGGATGAATATCAGACTCTTTTGTTTCCGCTCCTTTGATGTATTGATTTACAATATTCATAATGGTTGTGGGCGATCCCTGCAGAGCAACCCTCTGCATGTTATGCAGTACAGCGCGTGAACCGCCCAGTTCTTCACCGCCACCCGCATGTCCCGGACCGCCATGAATCATGTGTGGCATCGGTGATCCGTGGCCGGTGGACTCCTTCGCAGAATGCCGGTTAATAATCATAAAGCGGCCGTGATAAGGTGCACAACCCAACGTGATTTCACGCGCAACATCATCATCTGCCGTAAAAAGTGAACCCACCAGTGAGCCATCTGCCTTGTTGGCAATAGCAATGGCTTCATCGATATTTTTGTATGGCAGCAGAGTGGTAAGCGGTCCGAACGCTTCAATATGATGAACCTGGTCAACGGTCATTGGTTCATGGCAAAGCAGCACCTTTGGCGATGTAAAGGCCTCTTTTTCTCCATCGGTGGAATAGACAGTGTCGGTTACTTCCATAAGTTGCTGAATCTGTTCCTGAAACCGTTCAGCCTGAAGCGAACTTGCCAGCGGCCCCATTCGTGTTTCTTCCAGTGAGGGATTACCAATAGTTGTTTTTTCAAGCCGTTCTTTTAATGCATTCTGAACATCATCTACAAGATCCTTCGGGATGATAGTCCGACGAATGGCTGTACATTTTTGACCGGTTTTAACCGTCATTTCAGTAGCCACTTCACGGATGAAAAGCCCAAATTCTTCCATATCCGGCGTTACATCAGGACCAAGAATCGATGCATTCAGCGAATCGGCTTCAAGATTAAATGGAATATTGTTTGCGATGATATTCGGGTGGGCCTTCAGTTTTTTGCCGGTTACGGATGACCCTGTAAACGAGATGGAATCCTGGCTGTTGAGATGGTCCAGCAAATCGCCGGGCTGATCGGCAGCAATAAACTGAACGGATCCTTCAGAAAGAAATCCGGATTCTATCATCTTCTGAAAAACCGCAAAAGCCAGGTAAGAACCCACCGGTGAAGGTTTAATGATGGATGGAACCCCGGCGATAAATGCAGGCGCAAATTTTTCGAGCATCCCCCATACCGGAAAATTAAACGCGTTGATTTGAAGAGCGAAGCCATGCTTCGGTACGCAAATATGCTGTCCAACGAATGTTCCGCCTTTGGATAACCGCTCAACACCGCCCTCCACATGAAAAGGCAGGTCGGAGAGTTCAATCCGCGCTTTGCTGGAAAGAGTGAACATGGACCCGATTCCCCCTTCGATGTCAATCCAGGAATCCCGTCTTGTTGCCCCGGTATGCGTGGAGAGTTTATAGAACTCCTCTTTGTGCTCCATCAGAAATTTTGCAAGAAACTTAATCTTAAACGCCCGCTGATGAATGGTCATCTCCCGGAGCTTAGACCCGCCAGCCGAGCGTGCATATTCACACATGGATTTATAATCGAGATCCGCTTTCACCAGCGTTGCCACCGGCTTGCCATTCACGGCACTGATCAAATCACTTTCCTTCCCTTGTCTGATATACTTACCCTGTGAATAGGAGGTAATGTTCATGATCTCTGTTATAGTTTATGAATTTAGTTAAAAAGTTCCCCTCCCGGGAGGGGAGATCAGAATTCAGGAGTCAGAATTCAGAATAGCTTTATAATAAGCATCCAGCAATTTACTTACTTCCTCTAATGATTTTTTCAGTGTGGCATTATCGCCATAATCAAGATCTCTGGATAAAATGAGATAATATCTACATTCTTCCAAAGAGCCGTGGGAAATATTCATATACCGGGCTTTATCGGCTCGCCCACGTTTTTTAAATCCCTCAGCAATATTCGCTGCAATAGAAACAGCTGCTCTTCTGAATTGCGAAGTAAGTCCATAGATTTCTTCTTTCGGAAAATGAGATGTGTACTTATATACTTTTAGTACAAATTCATGTCCCTTTCGCCATACAATCAGATCCTCAAAGGTTTTAGCTGGTTTTCTCATAATTGAATTATTAGGTGAATATTCGACTTCTTTCCCTTATGAACCAGAAAATCTTTTTTCCTTACAAAAATTAACAAATTTTCTTTCCTGACTCCTGACTCCTGACTCCTGACTCCTGACTCCTGACTCCTGCCTCCTGACTCCTGACTCCTATCTTCAATGATGCGTCAGGATGAACTCGACGAACTCGCTGTTCGCCTCTTCGATTTCCAACTCGATCTCATCGCTCCAGCGGTTGTAGACGCTCTGAGGGATGACGGCCATGAGGGCGACGATGAGGCCGACTGCGGTGGTCACCAGGGCTTCCGCAATACCATCGGCTACCATGCTGTTGCCACCACCTGCACCGCCTGCATCGGCCATGCCTTTGAAGGATGCGATCATACCGGTCACCGTCCCGGTCATCCCGAGCAACGGCGCAGCCACACCGATGATAGTCAGCACGTCGAGGCGGCGATTGACCACGCTCAATGCTTGGGCGCTGTAGTCCTCCATCACCTGGCCGACGACGAGCCGCATGGTCTCAGAACTTTCCTTCTTCCCGTGGAGTTGCTCGTAGGAACGCAGTCCGGCAAGCAGAACCGATGCAACGGGCCCCTTGGCGGCCTCGCAAGCGGAAATAGCGGCGGGGATGTTGTTTTCCCGGAGGCCAGTGAGCACCTTCGCCCGCAGCGAGCGGGTATCGATCTTCCTGTTTTCGCGGAACGCCATCCAGCGGTCATAGACCACCGCGAGGCTGATCATGCTGCAAAGCACCAGCGGGATCATCAGCGGCCCGCCTTTTAGTATTTCTTCTAACATGTGTAGGTTGTGTTTATTGGTTCTGGAGTGTTCGGCCCAGCGAGCCGGGGTTGATTCTTGCGAGAAGCGGGATCGCCTCGCGGGGTGTGAGCTTGAAGCGATTGAAGCGGAGGTTCTCCGCGGGGGCGATGATCAATTCGCCCGTCGCGTGGCTATAGCGGCTCGCGGTGCAATCGGAGATCGCGACCTTTTCAATGTAGCGGCGGCGCGCCACGGCGAGCATGACGAGATCCCCACCGACGATGCAGAGCCACACCGGCGTGCGGCGCCACCAGCGGCCCGCGTCGATGCGGGCGCCGCTGCGGATGCAGAGATCCGGCTTGGCATCGCCGACCGCTTCGCGAAGGAGTTGTTCTTCGAGTGCGTTCATCTCCTCTTCTTGTTGCTTTCCTTGAGGGCTTCGATCATCATTTCGCGCTCCTTGTTCTCCTCTTCGATGATACG
>JBBEBD010000021.1:0-14532 GCA_040882525.1 Balneolaceae bacterium
GGTATATTTTTGTAATGGTAAGTTCATGATCATCACCGCCAAAAGAAAACGTGCCATTCAAACCGGGTACAATCCGTGAGAGATGATACTCATCAACACTTACCCGTACCTTATAATTATCCAGGATATCCACCTGACCGATGCGTTCACCCGCGGAAATAGATTGGCCCTGATTCAGCTCAATAGTACTTAACTGGCCCGAAATAGGGGCTGTAACCGTTAGATTATCCAGGATTTCCTGAACCGCGTTCAGACTTTGATACATCCGGTTTTCTGAATCGTTCAGTTGTTCTAACTGTGTAATGGTTTGAACGGAATCTTTCTGAAACGACTCATTGGTCAGCTCAAACCTTTTTTTCTGATATAAATAGTTCTCACGTGTTGCGTGAAATTCTTCTTCGGATACAAGTTCCCGTTCCACAAGTTGTTCTTGCCGTTCATACTGTGCCCTTAAAATTTCCATTTGAGATTTGGCATTTGCCAGCTGTTCCTGAAGACGGAGTGTATTCTGTTCCAGATTCAGGCGTGAATTGCGAACATTATTAATCTGATCGTACAGCCCCGATGTCTGCTGCATTACCTGTAACTGAAGTCCTGAATTAGCCAGTGTTAAAATAGTATCACCCTGTTCTGCCATGGTACCGGATTCTAAAAATACCTGCTGCACAACTCCGCCCTCTATGGCATCAAGATATATAGTTTGAATGGGCTGAACTGCGCCGGTTACCTGTATGAATTCCTGGAACACCGTTTCATCAACCGTAGAAACAGTAATTCTTTCCCTGTCAACATTCAGAGTAGAACGTACATCCATAAACACAAACGCATACACAGTTAACCCGCTTAGAAAAACGATGCCTGCCACCATCAGGATAAATTTCAGTGTCCACCGCTTTTTTTTAATTTTGCGATCCATTCCCATTTTGTAAAATCATCTTCTTTTTAAAGTTTTCAGTATTTATCAGACCAATTAACGTGCCAAACTTCATCGGCGCTATATATCTTCAATTAAGCGTGTTAATTAAGAAAATAATGTTCACATTCCAACATTCACTGTTCGATTTCGTACAGAAAAGAAATCATGTTCTGTCCTGAAGGATCAATACAATTTAATACGTAAAATCCCGTACATATGAAATCCGGTCAAATTCTGGTTGTTGATGATGACAAAGATGTTTTACATGCCGCCCAGCTTTACTTAAAGCAACATCTCGAAAAAGTTGATGTGGAAAGTAACCCCAGGCTGATTCCCGCATTGCTGAGTAATCACAGTTACGATGCAATTTTACTGGATATGAATTTTCATGAGGATGTAAGCAGTGGAAAAGAAGGGTTCTACTGGCTCGATAAAATACTTGAACAGGATCCTGAGATGGCTGTCATACTTATTACAGCCTATGGCGATGTGGAAAAAGCCGTAAAAGCGGTAAAAAAAGGAGCCTCGGATTTTGTAATGAAACCCTGGCAAAATGAAAAATTACTGGCTACGGTAAACGCTGCATTGAATCTTCGCCAATCCACACGGAAACTTCAAAAGCTGCGAACTCAACATAATGCCCTGAAAGCAGACGCGGAACAGCCATACCAGAATATCATCGGGGAAAGCAGAGCCATAAACCAGGTGTTTCAAACCATTGAAAAAGTAGCAAAAACCGATGCAAATATACTCATTACCGGTGAAAACGGAACCGGGAAAGAACTCGTGGCACGTGCTCTTCACCGGCGTTCCGGAAGAAGTGAACAGGCATTTGTGACTGTTGATATGGGCGCTCTTACCGAGAATCTGTTTGAAAGCGAATTATTCGGGCACGAAAAAGGCGCGTTTACTGACGCCAAAGACTCAAGGTCTGGCCGTTTCGAAATTGCTTCAGGCGGAACCCTTTTCCTGGATGAAATTGGGAATCTTCCCGTCCGGCTTCAGCCGAAACTGTTATCTGCACTTCAAACCCATAAAATAATACGAATCGGTTCCAATAAGCCGATTGATATCGATATCCGCCTGATCTGTGCAACCAATACACCTCTTGGGGAAATGGTTGAAAATCAAAGCTTCCGGCAGGATCTACTGTACCGGATCAATACTATTGAAATTCAGCTGCCCCCCCTGCGGGAACGTGCAGAAGACGTGCCTCTTTTAGCAGAACATTTTTTAATGCACTACCGGCGAAAATATAAAAAGGAAGTTTCCGGGATTACATCGCAGGCCATTAGCCACCTGAAAGAATACCAGTGGCCCGGAAATATTCGTGAACTTGAACATGCCGTAGAACGCGCTGTGATTTTGACTGATGATACACTGCTTCAAAAAGGAGACTTTTTATTAACACCGGCTTCCGGTAAGAGTCCGCAGATTCCCGCAGATGGATTGACTCTTGAAGAAGTGGAAAAAATAATGGTGCGAAAAACATTGGATAAGCACGACGGCAACATTTCTCATGCAGCTGATGATCTTGGGCTGACACGTGCCTCATTGTACAGAAGACTGAAAAAATACGACCTGTGATGGTTAAGGCTCCTCTGATAAAATATTTCCGGGTTGGCGTAATTTTGCGGGTTTTACTGCTGACGGCATCACTGTTTTTAACTGTTTACCTGGTTTTTTCTACAAGCTATTATGTGAGTCAGTTCATTATTTTAATCATCGTTGCCTTGCAGATTTATTTCCTGATCCGTTACCTCGAAAAAACCAATCAGCTGCTGATACGATTTTTGGAAGCAATCCGGTATTCCGATTTTACCGGTACTTTTCGTGACCATCAATCAGGAAGCAATTTCGGTGAACTGAATGAAGCTTTTAACAAGGTTATTGAAAAGTTTAAAGAGGAGCGGGGCAAAAAAGAAGAGAGCATCCGCTACCTTGAAACTGTGGTACAACATATTGGTGTCGGACTGTTTTGTTTTAATTCGAAAGGTGAAATTGTGTTGTTGAATACCGCAGCCAAACGGCTGTTTGGCGTTGCTGTATTACGGAATATCGGTGGGCTGAAAACCATATCAAAGTCACTGTTCGATACTGTGCAAAAACTAAAAAATGGAAACCGCAGTTTATTGAGAGCCACCATCAACAATGAAACTCTGCAGCTGGCCATTTATGTAACAGAATTTCGCATGAGAGATGAAGCCTTCAAGCTGGTTTCTCTGCAAAATATTCATACCGAACTGGAAGAAAAAGAAATGGAAGCATGGCAGAATTTAACACAGGTTCTTGCACATGAAATTATGAACTCTATTACTCCGATTGCCTCGCTCTCAGCCACAGTTCATATGCTGCTCGAAAAAAATACAGTCATCAAAGAAGAGCATGCGGAAATAAATACCGAAACCGTGCATGATGCAAAGCAGGCACTGAATACGATTGGCAACCGCAGCCAGGGATTAATGCGTTTTGTAAACTCTTACCGCGATTTTACTCAAATTCCCGAATTGAATTACGAGTTATTTTATGTAAGAGAGATACTGGTTCGGGTTTCAAACCTGATGAAGCCGGAAGCTGCTAAAAATAATGTGTCTGTTGAAATAGAATCAGATCCCCAAAGCCTTGAACTAACGGCCGACCCCCACCTGGTGGAGCAGGTTCTTATTAACCTGGTGAAAAACGCTATCGGGGCTTTAACCAATCAAAAAGAAGCCAGTATTAAGTTGAAAGGTGGAATTGATTCCTCAGGAAGTGTGATCATGCAGGTACAGGATAATGGCCCGGGAGTAAAACCTTCAGATACTGAAAAAATATTTATTCCTTTTTATTCCATCGGGCAAGGCCGGGGTTCCGGAATCGGGTTGAGCCTCTCACGGGAAATTATGAGAATGCATGGCGGAAGCCTGACGCTGCGCTCAGAGCCCGGCAAAGGTTCTGTTTTCACCATTCGGTTTTAATCTCTCTTCAGGCATTTCACAGGCTCCGTTAACGCGACTTTCAACGATTGGGAACTGATTGTAAAAAGAGTGATTGAAATTGATATGATAATGCTCATAAAAAAAGTAAACGCCAGGTGTTTCGCAAAATCAATTTGGTAAGGAAAACTCTGAAGCCAGCCGGCAGAAAGATAATACACTACCGGAAAGGAAATAAGGTGAGCAAGCAAAACAAGTTTCAGGTAATCTTTTGATAACAGGAAGAAAATACCCGTGGTGGTAGACCCAAGAGCTTTCCTGATCCCGATCTCCCTGGTTCTGCTGACCACAGAATATGATGATAAGCCTAAAAGGCCCAGGCAGCCAATAATAATTGCCAGAAACGTGAAAAGGCTTAATAGTTCCATTAGCTGTTGTTCCGACTCATATATTTCTTCCAGTTTGTCATCCAGAAAGTAGTACTCGAACGGGTGGGCTTTATCGATATCATCCCAAACCGCTTGCATGTGAGTAATGGCATCAGCGGTATTACCCCCGGCCAGCTTTACGTTAATGTATTCTATATTTGCAACCATCTGGCTTTGGTCTTGTGGCAGTTCCATGATCAAAGGTTCTAACTCGCTCCGCAGATATGTATGATGAAAATTATCTGTTACACCTATGACGGTAACTGTTTTTCCGGCCGTTCTGAATGTTCTTCCAAGTGCCTCTTCAGGAGTCCCCCAATCCAGGTAATCTGTCATACTTTTATTTACTAATACAGCCTGGTCTCTGTCTGTAGAAAATTCATTGGAAAACGTTCTGCCGGCAAGCAGTGGAATCTGCATGGTTTCAAAAAAATCCTGTTCAATAAAAAGCTTGGTCAGAGAGTGAGCTTCCTCTTCTCCGTACCCTTCAGGAGTAATTTGATACTTAAAAGAATCAGGCGAACCTATAATTGTTTTAGACCCTGAGACTGACTGAACAGAGGAATGTGTAAGCATCCTGTCTTTAAGATCATCAAAATACCATATTGCCAGGCTCATAGAAGCAGGAATTACGACAACATTTTCCCTGTTAAACCCCATATCTTTTTCCTGCAAATGCTGGTATTGAAAATATGCAAGCGCAGTGCCCACCAGCAATGATGCGGTTATGGTAAATTGCAAAACAACCAGCGTGCGGCGCAGCTGCCCGCCTCTCTTTCCACTGGTAAATGTGCCCCTCAGGCTATCCACAGGATTATATGAAGACATTACCACCGAAGGATAAAAACCTGCCAGCAGCGAAACAGAAACTGTAAAAACCAAAAAACCGGCTATTGTCAGCCCTGTATCAAACTGAGCAAAAGAAAGCTCCTTACCCGTAAACCGGTTAAAAAATGGAAGCAAATAAAATACCAGTCCTGTGCTGATGAGTACTGCAGCTGTGGTATATAAACAGGATTCCAATAGAAATTGGCGTTTCAGCTGACCGGTAAAAGCCCCCAAAGTTTTTCTGAGCCCAACTTCTTTTGAACGGTTTAAAGCCTGTACTGTGGCAAGATTAACATAATTTATACAGGCTATACTCAGAATAAGAAGTGCAATAGTTGAAAAAAGATAAATATAGATGTAGCTGCTTGTTTGTTCTATCTCATTTTCCAGGTCCGAATAAAGGCGGATGTCTGTTAAAGGCTGAAGATTCAGGTCTATTATTTCATTTTCTCCGAAATAATCATAGTAATAGCGATCTGTAAAGGAGGCTAGCTGACCTTCTATATTTTTTGGATCCGCACCTTCTTCCAGTAGAATATACGTCCATACCGGGTTCCAGCGCCAGCGTTCCGTAAGCTGTGTGTAATTTTGCCATATATTCTCCAGGCTTATAAAAGAAACCAGAAAATCTGCTTTAAAATGGCTGGTTTCGGGCCACTCCTCCATCACACCTGTTATTGCTAAACGAAGCCTGCCCTCATATACAAGTTCTTTGCCCACCGGGTTTTCATTATCAAAATACTGCCGGGCAGCCCGGGTGGAAATCACAACGGTATTCGGTTCGGAAAGAGCTGTCCCTGGATTTCCAATGAGCAGCGGAATATCAAAAATTCTGAATACGGCGGGGTCAGTAAAGAAAAAATTCTCCTGCCTGATAAACTCGTCGGTTTCTTCATTCCCGATGGCCACACTGGGAGAGTTCATATCAAAAAAACGAACTCCTTCTTCTACAATAGCCGGGAATTCCTGTTTCAGGGCTTCCATCAGGGGAAAGGGAGTTGTAGCAGATTTATCCGTTGCACCTTCGAATGTCAGATTTTGGCTGATTCTGTAAATACGCTCTGAATGCTGATGATGAGAGTCGAAACGAAGTTCATCTGAAACATATAAACCTATCAGAATGCAGCAGGTTATTCCGATTGCCAAACCTGACAGATTGATAATAGTATATACCGGCTGTTTCCTGAAACTTCTTAGCGCTATCCTAAAATAACTTTTAAACATATAGAACCCTGCGTTTGAGGTGTCTCTCGCTATACAAGAGAAACAGGTTTGCCAACTGTTACGCTATTCTTTAATTATTAGAAGAGTCTAACGTATTCCATTCTTTTTTTGCCTGATATCTGTTTTTCTTCCGCGCTCTTCAACTCGTATATTAGCTGAAACCCGATTTCTTTATGGCAAATTTTGTACAACTTTCCATCATTCTGACCACACACGCAGAAAGTGCGCAATTTGAAAAACTGCTGGGCGGCATATTAAAATTTCAATCTCCGCTTTTGGAAATTATCATTATCAATGACGGGGCCGGTTCTTCCGACTCTCTTTTTATTCAGAATGCCATAAAAAAAAGTGCTAATGAACGGGTTTTTCTGTTTGAACATGAACAGCCTGCAGGGCGCGGATTATCTCTCAATGAAGCCATTGCACAGGCCTCCGGAAACTTTGTCTGGGCTCCTTTACAGGCTGAATCTCTGAATAAAAAACTGCTGCTGGATTTTGCCGGGAAATTCATTTCAGATGAAGCCTTATTCTTTACACTTGGCTGTAGTGTTCCCAAAACTTCTGATGAATGGATTTCAGCCGCTAAAGAAGGTAAACTGCCAGATGACACCCACCTGGTCTGGAACAGAAATGCTATCAAACAATCTTCCCTTTTTTTTAACCCATTCTTAAAAGCACTGCACGGCTCAGAAATGGCATTCCGGCTTTACAGGAAAAATACGTGGCGGCAAACCGATACTTTTTTTGAAGCTGCAGATACTCCGGCAAAGGTCCAGGTACCATCAGATCCTGATTTCCGGGAGTTTCTATATACGGCGCTTCGTTATCATCAGGATGATGTTGATATCCGGGCAATACTTAATTACCTGGAGGCGCCGGAAACTGATAATCATCCTGAGGAGGAGGTTATTCTTCAGTCGCACAGGTATGCAGAAACAACCGGAAATGATCAAGACACAGAAATCAAATCCCCGGATTCCTTATCCCAGGCCGATCTTTTTCCTGAATCGCAACAAAACGATCATCACCGGCAGGAAAAGGAGATCCGGCTTTCGGTGATTATACCAACAACAGCTATCGGCAAGCAACCCCTCGAATCCACCCTGCTGCATCTTGAAAAAGCTGTGGATCATCGAACCACAGAGCTGATTGTAATAGATAATGCCAGCATCGATGATACCTTCGATTACCTGGAGCAGCTGCAAAAAGATGAATTTTTAAACATCTCAGTTATCACCCATAAAACAAATTGTGGATTTGGGGCTTCCATAAATGCAGGGTTAGAAGCTGCTACCGGTACAGACATCCTGGTGCTTCATAATGATGTCATTATTTCACCAAACTGTGTGGAAGAATTAAAACAGGCACTGAATCAGAATGCAAATATAGTACTTGCCGCACCGATTGTTGATCCCGTAAAAATTAAAGCTCAAACAAATGAACAGGAGATAAGTGATTCATTTGTACTTACTGACCGGGTTGACAGTTGCTGTTTTATGATCCCAAAAAGCCTGAATCTCCGGTTTGATGAAAAATATCACCTCTGTCATTTTGAGATGGATGATTTTTGCAGGCAAATCACCGAAAATAACCAGAAAATAGCAGTAGCAAGAAATTGTGTTGCCGAACATCATGGAGGAGCCACCACTGGTGCTATGGGCATCCAGTTAACCCCCCTGTTAAAATGGAAAAACCGGGAGCGGTTTAACAGTAAATGGAATCCTGCCCGGGATTATAAACTGCCTGCTCAGGGATCACACCCCGACCGGTTCGAAAAACTGGGCCCTCCCGATAACCCGATGGCTCCCGGTTCCCGGTGGATTCAGGCTGTTCAGGATTATCTTTCGGATGAAGTAAAAACCGAAATTCTGCGTGGGTCCTGGACCGAACAGGAGCTTATCACCATTGTTTCCACCTTACTCATTGCCGATGAGCGAGAACTGCTCCGGACTCTTGAAGACCGGCTTGATGAACTGGATCTTGCACCGGCACTGCTTATTCTTTTTGTGTTGTATTATTTTAACAAAAATATCTATTCCCGCTGCAGGCATTACCTTGAAAAGGCAGGAGACTCACATCCGCTTTTTGATTTATACAGGCTGAAAATTCTTGTTGCCGACAAAGAACTTGAAGAGGCTTCCCCCCTGTTAAATAAAATGCTGAAAAAATACCCTGCCAGCCCCGACCTGATTCACCTGGCCGGTGATGTATACCGGCAGGCGGGAGATGAAGGCGAAGCCAAATCCTTTTACGCCATTGCAAATCAACTCGATCCCCACCGTTTCGCTGCCGATGACACGGCTTTTGAAATTAAGTTTTAACACGAGTTCCCCAACGGGATCCCGTTTAAATTTTCATCCTCTGTTTCGCATTAGGAAGATTCGTTTGTGCCGGGAAAAGCTGTCGTCGTTCTTTCCAAATTCGCGGAACTCCCCTTCGATTTTACCCACCACCTCTAACATATCCAACGTCGTGGGGCCGGTGGTGAACCCTTTCAAACTGCCGGGGCTTTGTGCTGCCGCCCTTTCAGGGCTGTTCACTTATGCCAAACAAGCAATCGGCTAAGAATAAGATCGGAAATCTGATATCGCTAAATCGGCAATCGCATATCAAACGATTTGAGATGTGAGATATACGACGTTCGATATTCGATCTTTGAGTCTTGGGACCCAGGTTTTAGACTCCCGTCTCAACCATTCGCAGAAGTTCATTAAGATCTTTTACACGGTCTTCCTGTTCGGATTTGGCATAGCTGTGAATCAGGTTTCGAATGCATCGTGCAAGAATTTCAGATTCATTTGCTTTCTTTAAATGTTCCGGGCGGGGTTCAATGCCATTTTTTTTCAAAAAATAGTAGCACTGGTCATAAGTCACCACAGTACCGCCATCAAAAGGATCAATAAGAATTTCCTGGTTATGGGTTTCGTACATCAGCATAAAATGAATCGGCATATTTACCCCATAAAACGGTAAATGCAGCCTTCGCGAAATAAACATCACAACCAGGCTCAGCATAATCGGCAGGCCTTTCCGCCTGTCGATAACCCGGTCTAAAAATGCGTTGTCGGGATGATGATAATCACTGGAATCTCCCCTGAATCTCAATTCCCTGAAAACATACTGCAGAAGGATGTGCATTTTTTCGCTCAGAGAGGGAGTATATGCAATATCGCTTCCAATCTGCCGGCTGAGAAGGTCCAGTTTCCGGCTGTATTCTTCTGCTCTGAGTGTTGGATTGCCAAAACGGGCCAACAGTAATATGGCTTTTTCCAGCTGCCAGCGGTCATTCACGCCCTCCGATATCAGGTCGGCAAACTCTTCGAGCATAGAGCCGACTGTGATATTGTAGATTATCTTATTAATGGTTTTTCTCTCGGAAGCATGAATCGATTCACTTCTGAATTGATCCAGCAGCGGCACCGCATGTTCACCCAGCTCCTTTAGCCGGTTTTTCACACCCGATTGTACTTCTGGATCCGGATCTTCAAGAAGATAAATCAGCGATTCTATTTCATTTTTAGATGTCATCCTTCGTATTTTTAAAATCAAACATCAAACAATTCTGTTCGATTCCATTTCATGCAAATTCATGCAAATTTCTTCGAAAGGTAATGTTCTTTCCGGAAACGGTTAAGGTTTTGCTCAGGTATCTAATAATTGTCACCTGCGGGATTCAGGATTTAATTACTTTCAATCAAAAACTGTATCTTTGACGCACTTCATTCAACATAAATAAGTAAGTATGAAAATCGGCATTCCATCAGAGACAGACAGGCTGCTAAAAGTTATTGTACATACTCCCGGACGGGAAGTTTCGCTGGTAAATCCTACGCTGAAAGAAGAACTTCTTTTTGATGATATTATTTTTGAAGAAGATGCCCGGCAGGAACACCTTGACATGCTTAAAATATTTGCCGCGGCAATGCCTGAAAATGGTGAAATTCTGGAGATAACAGACCTCGCACTTGCCTGTTTTCAATCCGAAAATGTACGTACTAAATTTATTGAACTGATGATTAAGCAGCTTCCGTATGAGAATATACACACCGTAAAAGCAGAATTAATACAACAATCTCCGGAAAACCTGCTGAAGTTTGCTGTGGAAGGATCTATTGGCCTTAAACACACCTTCAATCTACAGCCGGCTCCAAACCTGCTGTTCACCAGAGATCTTGCTGCAATGGCCGGTAACCGGATTATACTTTCAAGAGCGGCAAAAAAAGCACGGGCGCGCGAATTTTTGCTGATGGAAACAATTGTTAAGCACCATCCGTTATTTGAACCTGTAAAAAATAATATTATTCATATTGGCGGGCACCAATCCATTGAAGGCGGCGATGTTCTGGTTGCATCCGAAAAAATTGTATTGATCGGAATGAGTGAACGTACTTCATTCAGCGGGTTAATGAGTGTGGCTAAACAACTGCTTGAAAGCGATATAGAACATGTTTTGGCCGTTGATATACCAAAACAGCGTTCGTCTATGCATCTGGACACTATTTTTACCTTTTCAGATGAAAATGAATGTGTGGTATTTCCTCCCGCTATAGAAGAACAAACTGAGAATGTGGTTGATCTTTTTCGCAGTGATGGAAAGTTACAGGCAATTCAGCGCCATTCCCTTAAAAATACTCTTGAAGAACTCACCGGGAATAATTTTAACTTTATACGCTGTGGAGGAAAAGAACGTATTAATCAATATCGTGAACAGTGGACAGATGGAGCGAATGTATTTGCTCTTGCACCTGGAGTTATTGTAGGTTACGGCAGAAATGCCCGTACCTTTGAAGCACTTGTGGAAAACAACTACCGTCATATGACTCAGTTTGAATTCATTGAAGAGTTTGCAGATAAGTCGTTTGATCCCAGCAAAGAAGGAAAGATCGCGATCAGTTTTCAGGGTCATGAGCTTTGCCGGGGCAGAGGCGGTGCCCGCTGTATGACCCTTCCCATATCACGTATTAAATAAAAATTAAACTCACTGAATTTGTCATTTCCCGAAGCTAGTATTCCAGAAGAGGAACCGTTGCAAGAACAGGCTTCTCCGAAAAATCAACCCTCTGGCCGAACTATTTTTAAGCACCTTATTCTGTTTGTGCTGACATTTTTATGTATTACGTTTGTCGGCATGTTTTTCTGGGTGGGACAAAATGCAGCTATGGAAACTGTATGGGATATGCTTCCCGAAGGAGCCCTTTTCGCGGCACTGCTGCTTGCATTTTTAGGCACTCATGAATTCGGCCATTATTTTGCCGCCGTTCATCACAAAGTGCGTGTTTCACTGCCTTACTTTATTCCCCTGCCCTTCGGTATCGGTACGATGGGTGCTGTTATCCGGATTCAGGAAGTGATAAAAAACACCAGAAAGCTTTTTGATATTGGCATATCCGGACCCATTGCGGGTTTTGTGGTTTCCCTGGCAGTATTACTTTATGGTTTTGCAACTTTGCCGGAACCTTCATTCATTGAAAATTTTGCGGGTCATGAAGAAATTGCTGCTCATATAAATGAAACAGGTACTTTTCCTGACGTTCCGCCTGAAACATCAGAAGAAGAAAGCACCACGATACTTCTTGGAAATACCTTGCTGTTTTCATTCATCGCCGGTTTTTTCGAGAATGTACCTCCCATGTATGAAATGTACCATTATCCCTTTCTGTTTGCGGGATGGCTCGGACTGTTTTTTACGGCATTAAACCTGATGCCTGTTGGCCAGCTGGATGGCGGGCATATATTATACTCATTAATCGGCTATGAGAAACACCGGAAGGTTGCCAGGATCAGTTTTGGTTTTATTACGGCTCTTGCCGGTATTGAAGGAATTCCATTTCTCTATGAAAACCTGTCTGCCTGGAGCCCGGAATACGGATACGTTTCAATTCTTTTGTGGGCCCTGGTGCTTCTGTTTCTGCTTCGAAAAGCTTTTTATTCCGAGCACATCTGGATTGCTCCCATCTGGGCACTGTCATTGATCGGCTCTTTTGCCTATCTTTATTTTGGTACAGGAGGTTTTGATCAAACCGGATCTTTAATATGGGTAGTCTGGAGCTTCTTCCTTGTTTATTTTGTTAAAATGGAGCATCCGCCAGTTACATATGAAGAACCATTGTCGCCTGCCAGAAGATGGCTGGGCTGGGTCAGCATGGGAGTTTTTATTCTTTGTATCAGCCCTACACCCATTTATTTTCTAAATTAAATAACTCATGAACACTACATTTACCAAAATTCTTTTATGTTTTTTGCCGGCTTTCTTATTGTTGAGCTGCGGCGAAACAGATACTGCAAATGAATATATGTCTCTGCCCCGGCAAATCGATCATCTGATTGAAAATGATGAGTATGAAGAAGCCCTGGTTTTGCTTGCAAATGAAGACAGCTCAGATCCTGAAACACGAACACTGCTGGAGAAAACACACCTGAATTATGGCTTTTACAGCATGAATACGTTTGATCAGACCGAAATGCGGACACGCATGAACAATGCCCTTGTACAGTTCACTGAGGTTCTGAGAATAAACCCGGAGAATAATACTGCACGTGAACAGATAGACCAGATAATGTCTGTTTATGCCACTATGCCAGACCGGGCACCCCGGGAAGATGTGCTGGAAGGGTTGAGAGAAGTTGGATTGAATTATTAAAAAAAAGGCCTTTGGCTAAAAAGAAAAATACCACAACTAAAAAAGCACCTCCGAAAATTGAAAACCGGAAGGCACGCCATGAATTTTCCGTTGAGGATACCTATGAAGCCGGTATTGCCTTAAAAGGCACGGAAGTAAAGTCTATCCGCGCAGGAAAAGCGAGCCTGAACGAAGCTTTTGCATATTTAAACCGTGGAGAAGTGTGGCTGAAGAATATGTATATCAAACCGTATGAATTTGCTTCATATGACAATCATGATGAACGCCGTGACAGGAAACTGCTTCTGAAGCGAAGGGAAATTCGTGAAGTTGATAAATATATGAGCCAGAAAGGGTACGCGCTTGTACCGCTCAAACTCTATTTCAAGGGAGGGTATGCCAAAATTTTACTTGGCCTGGCCAAAGGTAAAAAACAGTATGACAAGCGGGAGAATATTAAAGAGAAAGACGTAAAAAGGGAACTGGACAGAAAGATTAAAGGTACCTATAACGTGAACCTGTAATCTAATAAGCCTTTAAAATAGAAAAGGCCGCATCACAAAAGATGCAGCCTTTTTTTATAGATATAAATAACTGTTATTCGATTCCTTCGAGATCGAGTTTTTCTTCAACTCTTGTACGAAGCTCAGGATCTTGCTGTGCTCCCATCATAATACTTTGATAGCGCTGTGCAGTTAATCCGTTCTCTTCAATTTTTGCAATCATTTTTTCCTGCGCTTCACCCTGAATTTCCATCAGCTTCGGCTGCATGGATTGCAATTTTTCCATTTCTTCGTCAGATACATCGGCCTGGTCGGCCATTTGAGGATTTTGCATGGCCATCATCATTTCCTGAAACCGATCGAAACTGATGTCTTCCTCAACAACTACCTCTTCAATTTTTTCCTGAGTTTCTTCCTGGATAGGACCTAAATCGCTAATTGTCTGAATTAGCTGATCCAGCTCTTCATCACTAACATCTTCGGAAGTTGGTAAATCAGGCATTTGAGGCTGACCCTGGCCCTGGCCTTGTGCAAAAATAACCCCTGCACTGAAAAGAATTGCTACTGCTGCGACACTTAGGGTTCTGAATATTTTCATTTAATCGTTTTTCATTTGTGATTTATTATACAACTATAACCGTCATACCCGGCTTTTATTATTAATCTGCGTTCTAAAATCCTCTTTTTTCAGGCCAAATACAAAAAGCCACCCAGGATTAATACAAAGGTGGCTTTTTAAAGTTCAAAGTTTCCTGTAAGCCGAATTCTGTACCCGTCAGCTGACGGATGGTAATCATTTATCTGGCCCCGGTGTCACCACCGGAATCTTGCGTTCTACCCGGTTGTATTGCGACAAGCGGCGCACAACCTGCGTGAACTTGCACCCCGTGAGGTTTACCATGCCCTTCCGGTCGCCCGGAAAGCGGTGGGCTTTTACCCCGCCTTTTCACCCTTACCACGCCGGCGGCGTGGCGGTATATTTTCTGTGGCACTGGCTGTTTCCCGTCTCCGGGAAACCTTCCTGTTAGGAAGCACGGTACTTGTTGGTGTTCGGACTTTCCTCTCCCCGAAATATCGGGGAGCGATTACCCGGAAACT
>JBBEBD010000021.1:14632-35323 GCA_040882525.1 Balneolaceae bacterium
GCTTCTTCAAAAAATGAAGGATCAACAACAATTCTTCCGCTGTTTTCGTCAATAATTACTTTGTTTTTTCTTCTTACCTCAACCTGTGTTTGCGGTGGCAGAGCCATACCCAGTGCGGCCCCGCGTTCCATTCCCACAACTGCAATACCATTGTTGAGGCCATTTCTCAGGCGTTTGTAGCTGCGAACGTATCGTTTATCCAGGGCTTTTTCGAGTTCTTCACGCTTTTCCAGAAGTTTATCTTCCTCAGACTGGGTGCTTTTGGTTACTTTATCAAGGTTTTTCTTTTTGTCTTCGTGTAAGGCTTCTGTATCCGCCAATTCTTCTTTATTGCTTTCCAGTTCGGCAGAAACTTCTTCAAGACGTTTTTCAATCTCTTCAATCCTGGATCCGGAATTTTCTACAAATTGTTTTTGAGCTTCGATTTCTTTTGTAAGAGCATCATACTCACGGTTATTTCGAACACTGAGTTGCTGCTCTTCATATTTTTTAGTTTTATCAATTGAAGTTTCAATATCAAGTTCAAGCTTTTTCTTTTCAGCCTCCAGGCTTTCGCCCTCTTCCTTAAGCTGTTCTACTTTAGCTTTAAACCTGTTGATATTGGTTTCAATATCGAGCACTTCCTCGGGAAGATCGCCGCGGAGCTGGCGAATTTCATCGATTCGGCTGTCTATATATTGAAGGTTTGCGAGTTGTTGAAGTACCTCTTGCATGGTGTTCAGTTACGGATTTTTATATGTTTTATTTTCAAAATCGGTTACATAGACATTCATCGGGTTTGTTACAAGCTCAGTAGCCGATACTGTCAGATATTCAAATGCTTCGGAAAGTTCTTTACGGATGGCCTCCACTACGGGGAATTCACTTTCATAGTGGCCGGCATCAATCAACAGGAAGTTCTCTTTTTCAGTAAAATAATCATGATATTTAATATCAGCGGTAACAAATGCATCGGCCCCGGCGGCCATGGCTTCTTTTTTCAGAAAAATACCGGCGCCACCGCAAACAGCCACTTTTTTAATTCTTTCAGCATTTCCCGAATAGCGAACGGAAGGAACATCCAGTGCCC
Organism: Balneolaceae bacterium; assembly: GCA_040882525.1. GTDB lineage: Bacteria > Bacteroidota > Rhodothermia > Balneolales > Balneolaceae > Rhodohalobacter. Next base: position 15,702 of record JBBEBD010000021.1, read on the forward strand.
TGCAAACAAGGTGCAAAAATTCATCCATAGCAATACCTTCATCAGGATAATACCCGATTACTCCCATACCAAAATTATGGGTGGGGCTTGCCATCTCCATCTCCTGAAAACTTCCTTTTTTCAACAGGCCTTCTTTTTCCAGTGCCTGGCGGAGCTGTGCTACATTATGGCGGTCGATGATCGCTTCAAAGTATTTCTGTCCTTCTTTTCTGCCATCCACTTCATAAAAATGAGCTTCTTCAGCCGAATAATAGTTTAAAAGCTTTAGTACAGCCTGTGTATCATCAAAGTTCGTTGTGAGAGAGATTTTACGGCTGATGTTGTAATTTTTATCCAGAAACCGGAGCTCATCAAGGCCGAGGTTATTCGCCAGTACGAAAGAAACACCATCCAGGGCAGCATCCAGATTTGTATGGGCGGTTAGCAAAGCTATATTATTCCGAATCATCTTATAGATAATTCTGCCCTGCTCTCCGGTTGGATTAATACGTGATATTTTTTGAAAGATAAGCGGGTGATGCGAAACGATGAGTTCACATTTTTTATCGATAGCCTCATCTACGATATCTTCTGTTACATCCAGGCAAACAAGAACATTGGAAACAGTTGTGGAAGGATCACCCAATAGAAGGCCTACGTTATCGAAGCTCATTTTTATGCCGGGCGGCGCCCATTGGTGCATAAAATTGGTGATATGGCGCACTTGGGTATTCAAAGGGTTAGTACCTCCTCCCTGCGGAAAAATTGGCTTTTTTCGCATTAAGGGATTTGAAGCCCGCGTTCGTCCTGATCCGGGATTTTCGCTGGTGTATCATCGTCTTTTTCACAGGCTTAAAAAATACGATTAATTTTTTCCATTAAAAACCATTTTTACCCATTTATTTTGATTTCTCTTAATCCTTTTTGAAAAAATTAAAAAGCTTATCTTTCAACCCGAAATCCACAACAGGCTTTTTATGGGTTTTGATGAATTCAAAAATTAAGAAATTGTTAAACAATACTCATATTTTTATCCATGTCTGACAGCATCGCAGAACGTTTCGAACATATTAAAATGAGGATTCAAACAGCCTGTTCAGATGCCGGACGGAATCCGGCTGATATCCTGTTGGTTGCTGTAAGTAAAACCAAACCTGATAAAGATATTCTGGAACTGGCGTCCCTGGGGCAGGTTCATTTTGGTGAAAACCGGGCTAAAGAGCTGGAAGACAAAATGAAACAGATCAACAATCCTTCTATTCAGTGGCATTTTATTGGAAACTTGCAGACCAATAAAATTAAGTATATGGCCGGCAGAGTGGATTGGATACAATCTGTACACAAAAAAAAGGCCCTTAAAGAAATCGAAAAGCGTGCAGCTGCAGAAAACAGAATAATACGGGTATTAATTCAGGTCAATATCAGCCGGGAAGATCAGAAAAGCGGATGCGAGCCTGAACACCTTGAGGAAATTCTGAAATATGCTCAATCGTTAAGACATACACAGGTTCTTGGTTTAATGGGAATGGCAACCTTCACAGACAATCCGGAATCCGTGCGGTATGAATTCAGAAAGTTAAAAGAACTAAAAGAAGAATATTCTCATTTGAGTAAGGGAGGGGTCGATTTACAGCATCTTTCTATGGGAATGACAAATGACCTGGAAGTTGCTATACAGGAAGGTGCTACCATGCTTCGAATCGGTACAGCTATTTTCGGTGAACGCAACTATTAAAAGGCCATTCCGTTATAAATGATGCGGATTCTGCAGGATTTGCTATTTTTACATGGCAGTAATTTACTCCATCGGTTTAATTTCAGCTAATAATTTTTTAAATAGAAAGCGATGTCTTCAATGATCTGGGTATTAATTCCATTAGTTGCTATCCTCGGCGGGTATATAATAGACTATCAAAAAAATAAGCTGAAGTGGCAGTCTGAAAATCACCAGCAGTCTGAAGAGGTTGATGACCTTCGGAAAATGGTTCTTCAGCTGAAAAAAAGAGTTGAAAACCTTGAAGCTATTGCCACGGAAGATCCCTCCGACATCAGCAGTACAGGCGCCGATCCTCTTGGCAGAATAGAAATTGACAATGAGGGTTTAAAAAACGAAAATGAACAAAATGTAGCACGAATGGCAAAAACAAAAGGTGATTAATTATGTATGGTGAAGATGTAGCTATAGTAGCAATTGTATTTGGAAGTGTTATATCCATCGTTTTTCTGGGAATTGTTGGCAGTATTATTAAAGCAGCGATTAAGCGAAAATCGGGAAACCTTGCTGAGAATAAAGAGTTTATTAATGCACTCCGGGAGTTTAAAGAAAAAACCGACCGGCGTCTTTCTAACCTGGAATCTATCGTGACGGATGAAAAACCCTCTTTTAAGCAGCAAAATAAAGAAACGGAAACCGAAAAGCCGAAGCAGAAAAGTGCTATCGAAATCGAACTTGAAAACAATTCATCAAAAGACCAGAAACAGGAGAGTGGAAAACTCCGGAACATGTTAAATCAATAACAGGTACTACATTCTATGAAGTTAACAGCCCTTGAAATTAAACAGCAACAATTTGAACGCTCATTGCGCGGGTACGATACCGCCGAGGTTCAGGCCTTTTTAAATCTTGTAGCCAGTGAGTGGGAGCATATGGTTGGCAAAATCAAGGAGCTTGAAACACAAATTGATAAACAGAACGATAAGTTAAAGCATTACGAACGGGTTGAAGAAGCTCTCCATGAAACCTTGCAAACCGCCAAAGATTCTGCCGAAACAAAATTAACCGGGGCACGAAAAGAGGCCACAAATATTATTGAAAAAGCTGAAATAGAAGCAAATTCAATTATGCGTGAAGCCAGCCAGCAGCGCCAGCAAATACGGCAAAGCATTCTGCGTTTACTCGACCGCCGGGAAGAAATTATTGGCGGGATAAAATCTTACCTTGAACTTTCCCAGGATTCACTAAAACAGTTCAGCAAAGATGAAGCATCTCTGTTTTCTATGCCTAAAGAAGATCCTGAACCGTCCTCTTCTAAGTCAAATGAAAAGAAAAAGAAAAAAAGCAGTACAAATTCCTCCGAAACTGAGCCTCCGGGCGCCCAAAGCCTTGATGATATTTTAGACGAACTGGATTAAACTAACCTTTTATAAATGACCTACGATTCTGTAGAAACCTTTCGTGCAAAACGAACAGAAGCTCTCCGGTACATCCAGGCGCAAACCAGCATGCAGCCCAATTACTTGCTTATTCTCGGCACCGGACTGGGACAACTGGCCGAAGAAATGGATGTGGAAACTGAAATTCCTTACAATGAGATTCCGAATTTTCCTGTATCTACTGTTGAAAGTCATGCCGGTAAATTGATATTCGGAATTCTCGGGGGTAAAGAAGTGGTGGCGATGCAGGGCCGGTTTCATTATTACGAAGGATACACCATGCAGGAAATTGTTTTTCCTGTCCGGGTTCTTAAAGAAAATGGTGCCGATACACTGATTGTGAGCAATGCGTGCGGCGGCATGAACCCAAATCACTCCAGGGGAGATATCATGCTGATTCGCGACCATATAAACCTCCTGGGAGATAACCCGCTCATCGGTCCTAACGATGATGAACTCGGCCCCCGGTTTCCCGATATGAGTGAACCGTATAGTGAAAGGCTGATGGACATCGCCCGGACGGTTGCCCTCGAAGAACAAATTCTGATGCACCAGGGAGTTTATGCGGCTTTAAGCGGGCCAATGATGGAAACCAGGGCAGAATACAGATTTCTTCGCCTGATAGGTGCCGATGTTGTTGGAATGAGTACTGTGCCTGAAGTATTAAGTGCTGTTCATATGGGTATGGAAGTTCTTGGAATTTCTGTTATCACCGATGAATGTTTCCCTGATGCTCTGGAACCGATTAATATTGAAGATGTATTAGAAGCTGCAGGAACGGCAGAACCCAAGATGACCCGCGTTATTATCCGGGTTCTTGAAAAATTATAATTACACAATTTCTTTTTCCTGTTATCAAATTATAAAAAATCGTATTTTTCAGTTGTATTTAAGCGAAATCTTTCGTTTTAATACAGTAAACATTAACTCTTTTAGCACATCATTTGCATGAGTTTTGATGGTTTTGATGAAGGCCCCGTCTGGAATGAACACCAATGGGAGTCACACCTCAACGAGATTGAAAAACGAAGCGAGCAACTTCGGCGATTCATCACTTCCGATCCTAAAGGAAATACCCCTCGGTGGATAACCCTTCTGCAGGAAAGTATGGATGAACTGGATGCAGTAGAAGCATTTATCGAAGAAGAACTTCTTTTGGATGAAGCTTATTTCCCGGATGAAGATGACTGGGATGATGAAGATGATGATGAGCTTGATGAGGATGACTTCTTTTTCCAGGATAATATGTTTCCTTTTTCTGATGAAGAAGAGGGTGAGGATGATGAAGATGATGATTTTGACTACGGGGAAGACTGGAAAGAACTCAGTGAAGATTTTACCTTTTCAGATTACGGCTCAATCGAAAACCTGGATGTTTATAAGGAAGCCAGGAACCTTGCTGTGGATGTGCTGAAGTGGGCTGAAACCATTCCGGCAGGTTTACAGACAAAGCAGGTTCACGAATTTGTAAGCAACATTCTCAAAATCACTTCAAAACTTGCCGGCGGATATTCATTCGGATTTGAACAGGATGTTTTGGGCGGGAATATCGCTTATACCAAAAAAGCACTCTCCAGCGCCAATGAAGCTCTTCATTATCTTCAGAATATGAAAAAAGAGCCTTTTGTTGTAAAAGCTGTTTATTCCAAGTTCCATGGCCGGCTGCATGAAATCCGTAATGACATCGGAGTCTACGTACAGGAGCTTCGCGACCGGTTTAATATGGGTATGGAGTAAAATATTTCCATACGGTGTTGTATCGTCTGCAACCTGCCGGAGTCATCTTACGATTGGAAATCGCATATCGCTAAATCGCTAATCGAATATTAATCTATTGAGTTCCGAAGAAGATCCATTAGATAAAATCTGACGACTGGCAGCTGATAGCTGAAGCCTTTCAGCTACTCATCTTCCCAGATCATCACAACCCGGTTTCCTTCCGAATCGGCAGAGCCGCGAAACATTCCACTTGTATTCATATCCATTACAATATTCCCGTAACTGTCCACAGAAACAAATCCGGCATCCCCGGGATCCAGCCGCTCCGTTAAAATAAAGTCAACTGCTTCTTCAAGTGAATAATCCCTGAATTCAACTAGGTTAGCAATGGTGTTGCCTGAAACATGCCGCATGATCTGCTCCCCCCAGCCGGTTGCAGAAACGGCTGCCACATGATTAGCAAATGTTCCCGAACCTATAATAGGCACGTCCCCCACCCGGCCGAACTGCTTGTTGGTCATTCCCCCGGTTGAAGTTGCCGCCGCGAGTTTTCCGTTGTTATCCAGTGCAACGGCTCCAACCGTACCAAATTTCAGGTCTTCAATCATGGTGTAAAGTTCACTGTTTCCGCTTCTTTTCAGGCTTGACTGCTGTTGAGATCGCTGCCACTGTTCGTACCTGTTTTCCGTATGGAAGTATTCATTATCAACCCGCTCAACATCCATTTCATCCGCAAATTTTTCGGCGCCGGATCCGGAGAAAAAAATATGCCGGGATTCTTCCATCACTTTACGGGCAAGAGAAACAGGATTTTTCACTGTGGTAAGGCCTGTTAAAGCTCCGGCACCCATCGTACTTCCGTCCATAATCGCGGCATCCAGCTCGTGTGTGCCATCCGCTGTAAAAACTGCCCCATTTCCGGCATTAAAAAGCGGGTTGTCTTCAAGATAATTTACTACCTGTTCTACCGCATCCAGTGCAGAGCCTCCATTCTGCAGTACCTGCTCACCAATGTTTACCGCTTCTTCCAGTGAATCGTAATATTGTTGCTTTACGGAATCAGGCAGATTTTGAGAAATCGTTCCGGCACCGCCATGCAGAGCCAGTGCCCATTCCTTTTGATTCTGACTACTCGCTGTTTCGGGTTCGCTGCAGGCAAAAAAAAGAATTCCGCCAAAAATAAAAGGAAACAGTAACTTTATCAGAGGACGAATCATTTGTATATGTATTTTTTGGAATTTGGTAATCATTCTTTTGCGCGCCTTTGCCAACGCCAGGAGATTCTGACACCCTTTGAACTTTACTCCTTGCATAAAATATCCTCAGGTTAATTTTCAAAATAGCTGAACAGAGCGAATAAAAAAACCCGAATCATGATAATCCGGGTTGATTATTTAAAGGAAAAGATCTGCAATTTAACTCTCTGCTATTCTTTTCCTTTACCTCCCGCCATATCAATCTTTCCTTTAAATGCTTCCAGGAAATCCATAGGCAGGGGAACAAAGGTAAAGGTGGAGTTTTCTTCGCTGATTTCACTCAGGGTCTGAAGGAAACGAAGCTGAAGAGCAGTAGGTGTTTTTTCTATCATTTTACCTGCTTCAACAAGTTTAGTGGCAGCTTCAAATTCACCCTGGGCATTAATTACTTTTGCACGGCGGTCTCTTTCTGATTCAGCCTGACGCGCCATGGCACGCTTCATGCTTTCAGGTAAAATCACATCGCGCACCTCTACGGAAACCACTTTCACTCCCCATGGATCTGTCTGCCGGTCGATAATATCCTGAATGGTTTTGTTGATTTTTTCGCGTTCGGCAAGAATTTCATCCAGTTCAAACTGCCCGATTACACTTCTCAGTGTCGTCTGGGCAAGCATGGATGTCGCAGCGATATAACGTTCGACCTGTATGACCGCTTTCTCAGCATCCACAACCCGAAAGAAGGTGATGGCGTCTACATTTACGGTAACATTGTCTTTGGTAATGGCTTCCTGTTTATCCACATTGATGGTGAGCACCCGCAAATCCACCCTTTCCACCTTATCAATAAAGGGTATCAAAATAATAAAACCCGGACCCTTTGTACTTTGAAATTTCCCCAGGCGGAAAATAACAGCGCGTTCATACTCTCTCATAATTTTAAACATCTGTGGCAGAAAAACGGATACGAAAATTACAATTGTAATTATCCATACCAGCATATTGGTTATCGCATTTGGATCATCCATTAGGTGACACCTCTTTGTTTTTGGTTAATGGTTTAACGACTATTTTTAGTCCTTTATATTCTACAATTTCACAGGTATCTCCTTTCCGCAGCAGATAATTGCTTTCCGCTGTCCAGTACTCGCCGTCAAAAAATACCCGTCCTGATTTCTCCGGCTGTATCTCATCTGTTACTTCGGCTGTTTTTCCTATAGTGGATTCAATACCTGACCGGGCCATGCTGAATTGAGATTTTATTGCATAAGCAACTATCCATACAAAAAATGCCACGGTTAATAATGTGGCAGGTACCAGCCAGTACATAGAAACCTGCATATCTTCAGGCAGATCCTGGAATAACATTAAAGCTCCTAAAAAGAATGCCACGGCACCTCCCGAAATTAAAAGTCCAAACGTAGGTGTAAATGCTTCTGATACAAACAGTATAACAGCCAGGCCTATTAAAAGAAAACCGGCAAGATTTATAGGCATTGCGGCTACACCATACAGCAATAAAATCAGTGCAATGACTCCCGCTACCCCGGGAACAATTGCTCCGGGATTAGTGACTTCGCCGATGATCCCGTAAATAGCAATCATGGTTAAAATCAGCATCACTTCAGGACGCAGAATAAAACTAAAAAATATTTCAGCAAGATTTTGCGGGATCCGGTTTTGTGAGGCATTCCTTGTATTTAAAGTACTTCCTTCTACCTCCATACCATCAATTTTTTCAAGCAGATCATCCACATTATCAGCTATAAGGTCAATAACATTCAGCTCCAGGGCCTGATCTGATGTAACCGATGCACCTTCGGTAACGGCTGTTTTTGCCCATTCGGCATTTCTGCCCCGGCGCTCCGCAATCGTTTCAATATAGCTTTCTGAATAACTGAAAATTTTTCTCTGTGATACGGTATCCATCTCTCCACCGCCCATTGCAACCGGGGAGGCAGCCCCGATATTTGTTGCAGGCGCCATTGCAGCTATATGTGCAGCCAGGGTGATGAATGTTCCGGCACTGCCAGCATTTGCACCTTCGGGTGAGACATAAACGACAGTGGGATGACTGCTTCCCAGTAAATCCTGAACAATATCCTGAGTTGAATCGAGAAGCCCACCGGGAGTATCCAGTTCAATAATTAAAGCTTCGTCTCCGCGATCCTCAGATCTTTCCAGGCTTCGGTTTATATATTGGGTTACAGTCGGGCCTATGGTTCCCTCAACCCGGATAATACTTACAGAGGTTCCCCGTGAATTTACACCAGTGGTATCGGTCTCCTGTTCAGGCTGGTCATCCTGCAACACAAATGCCGAACCCACACAAAAAAGCATGACAGCAATAAACAAATTTTGTTTCTTCATACTCACGAATTTATCCTTTTCAAAAAAATCGATTTTCACTCTCTCTTTCATAGTACTGATTTTTGTGGATAATGAGTAAGGGATTGGCAAATCTGCTATTATGAATTAAAAGAAATTTCATTTGGATTTCATTTTTATTTAATAGAAATTGAGCTTATGAATTTACAAGCACACACAACAACCCTCTCTCTTCGCCGTCGCCGCCCTTTGGGCGTGTGATAACTGTGTGTAGTTTAAACTACTAAGGATTTATCCCCCGCCCCGATAATTAATTTTGTCGGGGCTTTTTTTTTGCTTTTGGCCAGCCTGACTGCCTTTAAAAGCTGCTCTCCTTAAATCCTGAAACTCCAAATCAACATAATAATACGTAAACCAATGAACCATTTTTTAACGATCGGTGCACTTGAGCCCGGTCAAATTCAAACCATATTAGACCTGAGTGTTGAACTGCATGAAACATCAGCACCTGTTTTAAAAACGAAAAACATCGCTTTTGTTTTTGAAAAGCCATCGCTCAGAACTAAAACAGGAACCGAAGTTGCTATAAGTCATCTGGGTGGAAATGTTGTGAACATTGAAGCCGACCTGATTCTTTCGAGCGGAAAGGCTGTTCCCTTCAGCTGCAGGGAGTCGCTTCAGGATGCTATGATCAATGTCTCGCAATGGTGCGATGCAGTTTTTGCCAGGGTTTATTCTCATTCAACCCTCAAGAAAATGGCAGATTATGGATCTATTCCCATTGTCAACGCGCTGTGTGATTTGCATCATCCCATGCAGGCGCTTGCCGACTTGTTCACCCTTCAGCAGCATTTCGGGAAAGATGAGAAACTCACGATTGCTTATGTGGGTGATGCCAATAACGTAGCTTTTTCCCTGACGGAAATCGCACTGATGTTCGGTCATGAAGTTAATTTTTCCGGCCCGGAAAAATATTCATGGACTTCAGATCAGCTAAGCTACTTCTCTCTTCTCGCTGTACAATACGGCGGCTCTTTCAAGTACACTGCGAATCCGGATGAAGCAGTTTCTGATGCCGATGCGGTATATACAGACACTTTTATTTCTATGGGACAAGAACATCTGTACGATGAAAAAATCAAATGTTTTAAGCCCTACCAGGTAAATGAAACTCTGTTCTCAAAAGCCAAATCAACGGCCGGCTTTATGCACTGCCTTCCGGCACATCGCGGTGTGGAAGTAACCGATGAGGTGATTGATCACCCCAATTCCTGGGTTTATCAACAGGCTAAAAACCGAATGATTGTTTCAAAAGGAGTTTTTGCAACGCTTTTGGCGAATGAAAGCAAAAACGGGCAGAACGGTTTGAGTGGTCAGACGGATGCCAAAATGAATGGCAATCAAAAAATCCCCTCTTGAGAGGGGACAGATGAAAGAGCGTTTGCCAAAGGCAACCAGCGAATTCATCAGGGGTGTGTTTTGGACTCCGGGTTCGAATGAACACACCCCTCGCTCGCGTCAACCGGCAAAAGCCGTTGTCGCTTCACCTTTCCCCTCTCAAAGAGGGGATTTCATACAACCAAATTTTAAATCAAACAAAAGGTAAATCCAAAACACCATGGAACAACAAACCAATTACCAAAAAGTCGCATCACACGAAGCTCATAAAGGAACTTTCAATACATGTCTTCTTCTTTATTCGGGCGGTCTTGATACCAGTGTGATGCTGAAATGGATTCAGCAGGAATATGATTGTGAGGTCATAGCACTTACAATCAACATAGGCCAGACGGCTGATAACCTGGATGCCATTAAACAAAAAGCACTGGCATTGGGTGCAAAAGACGCTATTGTATATGATGCCAAAGAAGAATTTGCTGAACTCTGCACAGAGGCTGTGAAGGCTAATGCCGATTACCAGGGAGGATACGCTCTGGGATGTCCACTCGGCCGGGTGATGATTTCACAACTTGCCGTACAGTTTGCAGCGGAATTCGGTTGTGAAGTAATAGCCCACGGCTGCACGGGTAAAGGCAACGACCAGGTCCGGTTTGAAGGCTATATTACCACACTAAACCCTGAACTGAAAATCATTGCGCCGGTGCGGGAGTGGAATATGGGCCGGGAAGAAGAGATTGCCTATGCTGTTAAACATAAAATTCCGGTAGAACAGACAAAGAAAAGCCCCTATTCATATGATGAAAATATGTGGGCCAATACCGGTGAAGGCGGCGAAATCGAAAACCCTGAGTTAATCCCTCCGCTTGAGAATATTCTGAAGTGGTGCAAAACTCCTCAAAATGCTCCGGATAAGGAAGAGCTTGTGAAAATCGGTTTCGAAAAAGGCTGCCCGGTTTCTCTGAATGGAATTAACTATCCTAAAAAAGACCTGATCCTGATGCTGAATGAAATCGGCGGAAAGCACGGAGTTGGCTTTTTTCATCTGATTGAAGACCGGATTGTGGGGCTGAAAGTCCGGGGGATTTATGAAAATCCCGCTGCACATATTCTGATACAGGCCCATAAAAACCTCGAACAGCTTGTGTCCACCCGGGAAGAAAATGAGCTGAAATCATTCATGGATGAAAAATGGGCCTACCTGATTTATGGTGCTAAATATTTTGAACCGGTAATGGATAACATCCGGGCGTTTATCGATGAACAGAACAAGAAAGTAACAGGTGAAGTAACCATCAGGTTGTATAAGGGAAATTGTGAAGTGGTTTCATTATCCTCACCATATTCTTTGTTTGATGAAAATCTGGCTACATTCAACAAATCCGCGGCCTTTAACCAGAACGCATCGGCCGGTTTTATCGAACTGTGGAATCTGCCGCAAAAAACGGCATACCAGTTAAAGCAGACGCTGGAAAAGGTAAAAGTAGCAGATAGTCTATAGCAGATGGCAGAAAGATGACATCTCCCCTGGAGGGGAGTACCACGCTGCTTTTGGCGTGGGGAGGGGTGTTTCCGGAATTTGGATTCGACACTGAACACCCCTCGTCTGCTTTCGCTCCGCTACCGCAGCCACTCCCCTCAAGGGGAGAGTTTAATAAACCTCATAAATCTTAATTCATGTCCAAACTCTGGCAAAAAAAATCAACTGATACGGAATCATCAACAGCCAAAAAAGTGGAGGCTTTTACCGTGGGGAATGATTACCAGTTAGATCAAATCCTGGTTCCGTATGATATCCGGGCTTCAAAGGTTCATGCAATGGCTCTTGAAAAAGCGGGTGTTCTTTCAGCTGAAGAATATAACAACCTGGACAGCGCCCTTTCTGAGATTTTAAAGACCTGGGAAAAAGGTGAATTTGTAATTACTGTTGAGGATGAGGACATGCATACCGCCATCGAAAACAGCCTTACAGATAAACTCGGTGACCTTGGTAAAAAAATCCATACCGGCCGCTCCAGGAATGACCAGGTTCTCACGGCAATGCGCCTGTTCGAAAAAGAAAAACTTTCAGAAGTGCTGCATGATGCAAAAGCCTGTACTTCACTGCTGCTTGATCTGGCAGGGACATATGAAAAGATCCCCATGCCGGGTTTTACCCATACCCGCAAAGCCATGCTAAGCAGTGTCGGGCTCTGGGCCGGCGGATTTGCAGAGCTGTTGATTCTGCAAATCCAGTCTTCATCGGGAATTCAATCACTCATCAACCGGTCACCGCTCGGTACGGCAGCCGGTTTTGGTACCACGTTTACTATCGACAGAGATTTTGAAGCGGCAGAACTTGGTTTTGAATCACCGTTAATCTGTGCTACATCTGCACAACTGTCCCGCGGATGGGTTGAACTGCAGCTGGTTCAGTTTCTTGCCGGGATAACCTCTGTGTTAAACAGGCTGGCGGCTGATGTCATCCAATACAGCAGTGAGGCAAACCCATATTTTGAACTTAATCCGCTGGTTTGTACAGGTTCCTCCATCATGCCACAGAAAAAAAATCCCGATGTTGCCGAGCTCATCCGCGCAGGACATGCCGAAATTTGCGGGCATGCTGCTTCCCTGCAAATGCTCATTACCAACCTGGGCAGCGGTTATCATCGCGATCTGCAGGCAGGCAAGGAGCCGGTTCTGCAGTCCCTGCAAAAAACGCAGGAATTGCTTGAAGCCACATATATTCTGATATCACACCTCACCCCGAATCAGAAAAATCTTGAACAAGCCTGCTCATCCGAACTATTTGCGGCTGAAGCGGCGAATAAACTGGTAAAAGAAAAAGGAATTACCTTCCGCGATGCCTACAGGAAGATTGCCGATGACCCAACATCATATGAATCTGTTTCGGCTGATGAAATGTTTAAACAGTATACTCAGCTGGGTTCACCCGGAAATGCAGGTATCAACCGGCTTACTGATTTATTAGACAAGCTGCCGGATTATTAAATATGTGATTTCTAAAGCAGAACTGTATTTTAACGGCATTCTAATATTCCCGGACCAACTCCCCCCATTTATATGAAATATTCATTATTTCTGATCTTATTTTTTTCCGCCTGTACCAGTCAGCCACAGGTTATAGAACATCTGGAAACCGATATTGAATCACACCTTTCTGATATTGAGGGCACTTTCGGCGTCTGGTTTCAAAACCTGGATGATCCGGATGATCATTTTTCCATCAATCCGGATACATTGTTCCATGCAGCCAGTACAATGAAAACACCGGTGATGATTGAATTGTTTAAAAAAGCAGAAGCCGGCGAATTCAGCATGAGCGATTCTGTTCTGATTGAGAATGAATTTGAAAGTATTGCAGACGGTTCATCATTTCAGCTAACCCTTGATCCGGACGGGGATGACCCATACGAGGCACGAGTGGGTAAAAATGCAACGATATATGAATTGATTCATGCGATGATCACCTACAGCAGTAATCTTGCCACTAACCTGATGATACAGCTTGCTGACGCGGAGGAAACAACACAAACCATGCGGGACCTTGGTGCTGAAAGTATAGAAGTGCTTCGGGGTGTGGAAGATCTGAAGGCTTTTGACCGGGGACTCAGCAACAGAACCACACCCCGTGATCTTGGAATCATTCTGCAGGCCATGGCAGAAGGCCGGGCCGTAAGTCCGGAATCGGATTCAACCATGATTGAAATCATGAAGGATCAGTTCTACAGGGATATTATCCCCCTTCACCTGCCGGAAAGTATCGAAATAGCTAATAAAACAGGATTCATAACAGGTGTTCGGCATGACTCTGCTATTGTTTACCTGCCGGATGGACGATCATATGTCTTCATATATCTATCGAAAGATTTAAATAATGAAGAAGAGGGCCGCCTTGCCGGGGCTGAAATTTCAAGAAAAATTTATGACTTTGTAATGAAAAATGGTCTTTGATTTTTCCTTCCTCTACAAAAATCAGAACAAAAACTTTAAAACATTAAAAAATAAGGAGTATCAGGTTTTTACCTGAAACCGCTTTCCTTATTTTAATGATTTTTTTGAAAAATTAATGCAACTCTTTATAAATTAGTTATTTATTCTGATTCATTTTTACAGGTTCTCTCCTGACTTCCATATTGGCTTCTAAAAATAATTCATATTGATTTTAACTCTTTCTAGTCTTAGAATGCTGTTGCTTAGATTTTAACGCACTTCTTTAGAAGTTCAGATTTACCAAAACATCTTTATTTCTTTAGCTCAACCATAACTAACTGAGGTTCAAATGCCAAAACAGATACTCTCTTTTACAGGCCTGGTGGTTTTCCTTCTGGGATTCACTGCGGCCGTATCAGCCCAAAGTACCATTACAGGTACTGTTGTAGAACAGGGAACCGGCAATCCGCTTCCCGGAGCCAGTGTGATATTAGTAGGTACCGATTACGGTGCGGCTACTGACGCTGAAGGTTCTTTTGAAATTAATAATGTCAGTAATGGATCATATAATCTTCGGGTTACATATATCGGTTACGTACAATATAATCGAAACATTACCCTCGACGGTAATTTAGACATTAACGTTGAACTTTCTCCTGACCAGCAAAGTCTTTCTGAGGTGGTTGTTACCGGATATGGTTCCGTCGTCAGGGCAGAAATGACCGGTAATATTTCAAGCATCTCTTCCCGGCAGATCGAAGAAATTCCGGTAAACAGTTTTGAATCTGCGCTGCAGGGTCAGGCTCCCGGAGTTTATATACAAAAAGGTAACGGTAAACTGGGACAGGGGATTAACATTCGTGTAAGGGGTACCTCATCCGTATCCGCAAGCAGCCAGCCTCTGTATATTATTGATGGTATTCCTGTAACCTCCGAAAGCCAGTCCACTACTGCATATGGAGATACCAACCCATTAACGGATTTAAATCCTGATGATATTGAATCCATTGATATTCTGAAGGATGCAGCAGCCGCAGCTATTTACGGCTCCCGTGCTGCTAATGGTGTGGTGCTTGTTACCACAAAACGGGGACAAGCCGGAGCCACGCAGGTTAACATTAGTTTCGAGCGTGGGGTAAGTTCCCCCACCAATCGTGTTGAATTTCTGAATGCTGATGAATACATCGAGTACTTCAGAGAATCCGCGAGAAGAGCCGGTGTAGTTGATTACAACCGTTATGGTAATCCATGGGGATATCCCTCCGAAGCAGCGGCTGAAGCCGGTGAAATTGCGTATGTGGAGAGTTTGTTTGATGGCATTTTATCAAATGGTACCGACTGGCGAAACCGGGAAATTGACGTAGACTGGCAGGATGAGTCATTCCAGGATGCGCATAATACCGATTTCAGTGCCCAGGTAAGTGGCGGAACTGAAGACACCCGTTTCTTTATTTCCGGAGGATTCAGTGACCAGGTCGGTATCGTCCGGGCAAATGAATATAACCGAATGAATGCACGGGTAAACCTGGATCATACGGCCTCAGAAAAATTAACCGTTGGTATGAACCTGGGTGTTACACGAACAGAAAATCTTCGTGTTTCCAACGACAATGCATTTGCCACACCTCTTCAGGCCATTGCACAGCCCCCTACACAACCTGTTTATACACCCCAGTTTGAAGGTGGCAACTTAACAGGATTTTCAGATCAGCCGAATCATAATACCCTTTACTACAATTTCGTCCGGCACGTAAGAGGAGTTGACAGCAATCAAACGGTCTTCAGAAATGTTGGTAATCTTTATGCAGACTACAGCATTCTTTCAAACCTTCAGTTCAGAAGTGAACTTGGGCTGGATCTTCTTTTCCAGAATGAAGATTACTTTGCGGACCGTAATACCGATGTCGGGGAAAACACAAATGGCTATGGCGATTCACGAATTGTTAACAACGTGAATTATACCACCAACAACTACTTCACCTGGGATGCACAGGTTGCCGAAGATCACAGGTTAACAGCCGTTGCTGGTATGAGTTACCAAAGCTCTGACCGTTATCTAACATATGTAGAAGGGACAAACTTCCCGACGGACAGCTTCAGAAAATTGCAGAGTGCTGCTGAGATAACCGGTGGTTCTACATCTCAAAGCGAGTACAGGTTTCTCTCTTATTTTTCCAGGGCTAACTACACATTTAAAGACCGGTACCTGTTTTCCGCCAGCGCTCGTATGGATGGGTCATCACGATTTGGGAACAATTCACGATATGGTTTCTTTCCGTCTGTTTCAGCCGGCTGGATTCTGACCCGGGAAGAATTCCTGAATGATATTGACTTCCTCAGCTTCCTTAAAATAAGAGCCAGTTACGGCCTTACAGGGAATGCCAATATTGGTAATTTTCCTTCCCGTGGATTGTATGCAGGGACAGGATATGCAGGTATTTCCGGCTTAAATCCGAGCCAGACTCCAAACCCTGATTTACAGTGGGAACGAACCACCCAATACAACCTGGGAGTTGATTTTGAACTGCTTGGAGATCGCGTGAGTGGTGAGATAGACTACTACGTTAAGAAAACCGATGACCTTCTCCTTGAAGTAAATGTTCCATCAACAACAGGATTTACGGATCAGCTCAGAAATGTTGGTGAGCTGGAAAATCAAGGTGTTGAGTTTGTACTGAACACTCACAATATGGTAGGTGAATTCCAGTGGACCACAAGTTTTAACATTGCATTTAATAAAAATGAGATCACCAACCTGGATGGACAGATCATCGAAGGTGGTTTCCTGAACCGGGCGGTTGAAGGCCAGCCTATCGCCGTTATGTGGGGTAAAGAATATGCCGGCGTAGATCCGGATAACGGAGATGCCCTTTACTACCTGCACAGTGGCGAAGGAAAAGATTATGACGCAGGAACCACGAATGTTTATGGTGACGCAAATAACGTGGTAATCGGCGATCCCAATCCTGATTTTATCGGGGGACTTAATAACAGGTTTAACTACCGGAATTTCGACCTGAATGTACTTTTCCAGTTTGTTTCCGGGAATGATGTATATAACGGAGGCGGCCGGTATCAGTCTGCCAACGGGGATTTCTTCGACAATCAGACCAGAGATCAGTTAGACAGCTGGAAAGAACCCGGAGATATTACAGATGTGCCTGAAGCACGCTTATTCCATGCAAATGGCTCAAACCCTTCATCCCGTTATATTTCAGATGCTTCTTACCTGAGGCTGAAAAATGTGGTTTTTGGCTATACTTTGCCACAAAACGTACTGGACAGGATGGGGATCAGAAGAGCCCGGATTTATATGAGCGGCTTAAATCTGCTGACTTTTACTGATTACAAAGGCTGGGATCCTGAAGTAAATACAGATTTGTATGATAATGCAGACAACCTGAATATTGGTAATGACTTCTATTCAGCACCTCAGGCCCGAACCATTTCATTTGGTTTAAATATTGGCTTTTAATGATAACCAGTCATTGTAAATCAAAAAATTTTAGAAATACACAACTATGAGAAAACTTAAACTAAATTTAATTGCTTTTGCAGCAATCCTGATATTCCAGGGTTGCGACAGTTTGCTTGATGTGGACCCAAGACAATCCATCGATTCCGAACAGGCGCTCACAAATGCAGATAATGTTAAATCTGTACTAATCGGAGCCTACGACGCAATAGGAGATGCTGATCTCTATGGCGGATGGTATATGATGACAGCTGATTTTCTTGCTGATGCAGGTGATTTCGATTTCACGGGTACCTTTTTTCAGCCCAGGGAAATCTGGAGCAAGCAGCAGTTGTATGATAACAGCTTTGTTGCCGACACATGGAATACCTCTTATGAAGCCATCAACATTCTGAATAATGTGATGTCTGCTCTTGATTTGCTTGAAGGAGATGACAGAGACCGTGTTGAAGGTGAAGCCAGGTTAATCCGGGGTATGGTATATTTTGAGCTGGTTCGCCTGTATGCCCCGCCATATGTGGCCGGATCGACAAATGATCAGGCTGGTGTTCCATTGGTGTTAACTCCAACAGAGGAAATCGGTGAAGATGCTGAAGTATCACGAGCTTCAGTTGATGCCGTGTATGATCAAATAATCGATGATTTAACAGAAGCCAAAAACCTGCTGGATGATATAAACCCGGAACGCTCCTATTATGTGAATTCGATGGTAGCAAGTGCCGTTCTTTCCAGGGTTCACCTGCAGCGTGGCGAATATGCAGATGCACGGGATGAAGCACATCGGGTGATCGATTCAGGTATTTATTCCCTGCGCCCAGCTTTTGCCGATGTATTTAACCAACCAGAAAATACCTCTGAAGATATCTTTGCTATGCAAAACAGTGCACAGGATGGTACAAACAGCATGTTTACTTTTTACAGTGCCTCAAGCCGTGGCGATATTGACATCAATCAGCAGCATTTGGATGAGTATGAAGCAGGTGATGACCGTCTGAACCTGTTTTATGTTGATGATGAAAGTGTGACACGTTCCGGTAAATGGAATCGTCCGACAGATGACCAGGTAAATATTATTCGTCTGGCAGAAATGTACCTGACCCGTGCCGAAGGCAACTTCCGGTTAGATGAAGAAGTAGGAGATACACCTTTGAATGACATCAACCTGATCAGAGACCGTGTAAACCTGGCTCCGTTAACAGAATTAGATGAAGCTGCTATTCTGCATGAGCGTAAGCTTGAACTGATGTTCGAAGGCAATCTGCTTCATGATATCAAAAGAACTCAACGGAATGTAGGTTCAAGACCTTATGATGACCCGAAACTGGTATTACCAATACCACAGCGCGAAATCGATGTAAACCCGAATCTTTGCCAGAATGAAAGTTACCAGGGACCATCCTGTTAAGTAACATTATCTAATCAAAAAAAGCACCGGGTTTAACATCCGGTGCTTTTTTTATATCCGCTTTTTATGAAATACACTTCAGCAATATTTACAGCACTTTTGGTTCTTGGCTCAGGCTTTACTTTTACCAGCTGTACTGATTCAGAATCTTCTTCCATAACGGCCATAAAAGGTTCCCTGTTGATCATTGGCGGCGGCAGCCGTCCCGACAGTATGATTGACCGGATGATTACAGAAACCGGTATTCATGGCGAAGGATATGCAATCGTTTTAACCATGTCGGGTTTTGATCCGGATACATCAGGCTATTATGCCGAACGACAGTTCAGGGAAAAGGATATTTCAAATATCCGCTCGTATGATTTCGGACGGTCTGACTCTCTTACCCAGACAGGGCTGGATTCTCTGGAAAATGCATCCCTTGTTTATATCACAGGCGGAGTCCAATCACGGTTTATGGATGCCGTGAACAACCACCCTCTGATAGCAGAAACTCTTAAAAAAGCCTATCAAAGAGGAGCGATGATCAGCGGAACAAGTGCCGGTGCCGCGGTGATGAGCAAGATCATGATTACAGGAGACCAGCACAATTATCCTGAATACACTTCTACATTCTATAACCTTGAAAAAGATAATATCATTACGGCTGAGGGATTGGGATTAATCCAGGGCGTAATTGTGGATCAGCATTTTGTAAAACGAGCCCGTAACAACCGGCTTCTGACAGCTGTCATGGAATTCCCTGACCATGTGGGGATCGGTATAGATGAATCCACAGCCATTCTTGTGAAACAGAATCAGGCCGAGGTGATTGGTGACTCGCAGGTACTGGTTTACCGGAATCTTTCCGGAGCTTCAAATAACCATAATTTAAAGTTGGGTGCTCAAAACCTTCAGCTGAACATTTATTTACCGGGCGATTTTTTTAAGCTTTAAGGCCCACGCTTTGCTGCGCGACTCTGTCAGGATCCCGAAAAGCACGGGAACTCTCATATGTTAAATATATGCTATGTTTAGCAGTTCAAATAGTTATCCA
>JBBEBD010000022.1:0-5707 GCA_040882525.1 Balneolaceae bacterium
TGAGTGATTTCACATCATCCTGAACATAATCGCTCGGGTCAATCGTGAACATTGTATATCCCGCTTCCACCATCCGGTCAATATCACCGGTGGTTTTCAGATGATCACCATCCGCGCCGAATCCTTCGTGATACCCCTCCTGGAAAACGGACCATGTTGCTGCATCCATCACTTCACTGGCTGTTCTTTTTGTACGTTCCAGTTCCCGGATAGACTGCTGTGCAAGTACCGGCCTGAATCCTGAATTCCGCACCGATCTTAAATGTGCCGGACCTGCATTCCCCAAACGGTCACCAAAACCATATGAGTTTGTGTTCCCAAGCAAGATTGGCATTGTGAATGAAAATCGTTCCCGTATGGCATCTGCATTCCTGTGAGTGAGATCACACATCACCGCGCTGAATTCATCGGCAGAAATGGACTCTCCGGTAAATTCCGTTTCCTCACTGCCCGAAATAACAATCAGTTTTTTTATGATGCCCTTCCGGATCATAAAGAAAATATCCCCTGCATCTTCATGTATGGAATTTTCATACAAAACAGCATCTTCAATCTCTTTGGTAAGATCTTTTGCAGTGATTATCAGGTTTTCCGCGGTCTCCGTCTGATGGTTTTTCATGGTAACTCAAAAATTTAATGTGATTGATAACAGAATATTCGGGTTTTTAACCAGTTGTTTTTTCTTACGCCACGTAAGCACCACCTAAAATACAAAAGAAACTTTACCGGTAAAGTCTTTTTTAATAACTTGGTCTGAAAATTTGAATTTTCAAAATCTATTTTCGACTATCCGGTAAAATTAAATATAATTGCGCATGCAAGTCAGAACTTTCTTCTTATTTCTTTTTACAGTTACTTCAGCAGTTATTGCTTTTTACGGATGTACCGGGACGCCCGAAAATAGCACTCAAAAGACTCTCATTCTCGCTCATGCTATGCATGCCACTCACCCCGTAACGATCGGAATGAATCACATGAGCGAGCGGCTTGAAGAAATTTCCGGCGGAAATTTAGTTGTAAAAACCTATCCTACCGGACAGCTTGGCAATGAACGGGCCCTGTTAGAGCTGGTTCAGATTGGAGCCATTTCCATGACAAAAATTTCCGGTGCTGTTCTTGAAAACATTGTTCCTCCTGTAAGAGTGTTCAGCCTGCCCTATCTTTTCCGGGATGACGAACATTACCGAAATGTCATTGAAGGTGATATTGGAAAAGCGCTTTTAGAATCGGGCACCGAATACCAGTTAAAAGGGCTGGCTTACTATGATGCCGGCTGGCGAAGTTTTTATACCAAAAACCGGCCTGTTCTCACTCCCGGTGACATAAATGGCATGAAAATTCGTGTTCAGCCGAGTGTGATGGCTATTGACCTGATACGTACCTTCGGCGGTTCCGCCACCCCGCTTGCATACGGGGAGTTATATACAGCATTCCAGGGAGGAATTGTTGACGGAGCGGAAAACAATCCGCCCAGTTTTTACAGTTCCCGCCATTATGAAGTCACCGATTTCTATATCATAAATGAGCATACGGCCGTACCCGATTTTTTAGTCATCAATTCCTCGCTTTGGGATAACCTTTCGGAACAGGAGCAGGGGTGGCTGCGACAGGCGGTGGATGAATCTGTGGCATATCAGCATGAACTTTGGGTAGCCTCAGTGGAAGAGTCCATGCAGGTTGTGGCTGATGCCGGTGTTGAGGTCATTTATCCCGATAAGGAACCATTCCGGGAAATGGTCCGGCCCATTTACGATAGGTTCCAAAAGGATTTCCCCGGCCTTTATGGTGACTGGGTCGAACCCATTCGATTAACCGAATAAATTTATATTATTTAAAAACAGGATATGATGAGAAAAAAAATAGACGCGGGAACACGGGGTGCTTTAATTGTTTTAATGGGTGCCCTGGTCGTATGTGTTGTCTGGCAGGTATTTTCCCGCTACATCCTGAATGCCCCCAGTACCTTTACGGATGAACTGGCCCGTTTTTTATTAATCTGGGTCAGCCTGCTGGGCGTAGCTTATCTATCGGGCCAAAACCGTCATATTTCGATCAATATTTTACCTCAAAAACTCAATGACGCAGGCCGGCTGAAGCTGGGTATCCTGATTAATTCACTTATCATACTGTTTGTATTTTCGGTTCTGATTGTTGGGGGTGGAATACTTATTTATACCACATTCACCCACATGCAGCTAACCCCCACGCTTCAAATACCTATGGCTTTTGTTTACCTGATCGGGCCCATTTGCGGACTCCTGGTTCTCTATTATAAAATTTTTGATATCAAAGAAATCCTTGCTTCCGGCGGCGGAAAAGTGGCGGCAGAAACACCGCCTCCCGGATAATTTCTTATAAAAAAACTGTTAACCTCTCTTTTACATTAACCTGACTTTGGTGGATTCATGGAATTTGCAATTCTGATATTAAGCTTTCTGATTCTGATTTTTATCGGTGTGCCTGTTGGATGGGCACTTGGCATTTCCGGAATCCTGACTCTGTTTACAGCCCTTGATTCTTTTACAGCTTTAACCACGTATGGACAGCAGTTTATCATCAGCCTCGACAGCTTTACTCTCCTGGCTATCCCGTTTTTTATACTGGCGGGGCAGATTATGAACCGGGGCGGCATTGCCCAGAGGCTTATCAATTTTGCCAAAAGCCTGACCGGCTCACTGCCCGGCGGCCTTGCGCATATCAATGTTGTGGCTGCAATGCTGTTCGGTGCCATTGCCGGTTCCGCTGTGGCGGCGGCTTCGGCCATTGGCAGTATTCTTGCTCCGCGAATGGAACAGGAAGGATATTCAAAAGAGTTCGGTGCCGCTATTAATATCACCTCCTCTTCAATGGGGCTGGTGATTCCTCCTTCCAATATTCTGATTATCTATTCACTGGCCAGCGGCGGTACCTCCATTGCCGCCCTGTTTATCGCGGGGTATATTCCCGGCATCCTCACCGGGTTGGTTCTGATGGGAATTGCCGGCATCTGGGCCGTACGGAAGAAATTCCCGGTTGGTGAACGTACAGAGTTAAAAACGGTTATCTCAACATTTGTCACCGCGATTCCAAGCCTGCTGCTGCTCATTATTGTGATCGGGGGTATTGTAGCGGGGATCTTTACAGCCACCGAGGCGGCCGCAATTGCTGTTGTTTATTGCCTGGCCCTGGCTTTTTATTACAGGGAAATTTCTACGGGCGATCTCCCCAATATCCTGATGGAGGCCGTTTCCACCACATCAATTGTGATGCTTTTAATAGCCGCTTCCATTAGTATGTCGTGGGTCATGTCATTCGAAAATATGCCGCAGGAAATCAGTGCCTCCCTTCTTGCACTGAGCGAAAACAAAATTGTAATCCTGCTTATCATTAACCTGATTCTGCTCGTAGTGGGAATGTTCATGGACATGACGCCGGCCGTGCTGATTTTTACTCCCATCTTTCTGCCTGTTGTCACCGAACTTGGAGTTGACCCGATTCACTTCGGCATCATCATGATAATGAACCTTTGCATTGGTATTTGTACGCCACCCGTTGGCACACTGTTGTTTGTAGGTGTGAGTGTTGCAAAAACAACCATCGCAAAAGTGTTCCGGCCCCTGCTGCCTCTTTTTATCGGGATGCTGATTGCACTTCTCCTGGTTACGTTCTGGCCGGCTCTGAGTACCTGGCTGCCAGGGTTGTTTGATTTGATGTAGGGGAACCACCCTGCGTATTTGTTCATTGCCCTTTACGCACCCCTCGCATTGAGGACTGATTTGGTCTTTGAAACCCCGGGCGCCACCGCTGTTGCGATTCTGCCCGGGGCTATATTTTGCCGTCCCTTGCGGGACTTAGATTTGGTCAATTTGTTGGGGAATAAACCCACGCCTAAAATTACGGCATACCCCCCTATCGGAACTTGAAAATTTTACCAAACAAGTGAATCAGGCAGAGCCACACAATTATGACTGTTCACTGACAAACTATTCCCTGCCCAACCCGGCCTTGGAAGCATTTACGGGAAAAGTGAACCAGGCTGATCCGCGAAAGAAAGGCGGTATACCGGCCGGGAACCATGATTATCATATCAAACTTGATGGACCATTGCCGGCTTTCAGCGGAACAGCCGTGAACGCCGTAAATGATTCCCAGCCTTGATCTTTGGCTACTTTGTATCAAGACAAAGTAGCACCCGGATATTCGTATTTGAAAAAAAAACAGATAATACCCCTTCGTATTTATTCATTGCCCTTTACACACCCCTCGCCTTGGGGACTGATTTGTTGGGTCTTTGTAACCCCGGGCGCCACCGCTGCCCCACGCCGGCATGTTCGGCTTGGTATTTGTAAAACAGATACCGATGCAGCCTTCTTCCACAGCCTGCCATCCATAATTACCACCCCGCATCCAGTGGTTTGTATTCCGGAGAGCCACACATCCAAGACCATTTGTTTTTGCAAGCCCGATAGCACGATTCATGCAGTGGGTGGCATTCAGATCGCCGGGGCCCAGCTGACCGTCCCATTTTTCAAAAATAGCAGAAGAGTGGATTCGTACCGGCTCTGCCGCCGGGTTTACGACTCCATTCCGGATCATCTTTATCAGGAGCGGAAACCGGTTGACGCCGTGAGAAGCCACTCCATCCAGGCTGGCACTGGCAAAAAGAGTGGCGCTGCGTGCGGCTCTGTCAGCACTGTAGCCATGTTTAACCAGCACATCTTCGAGTATCGTTACCAGTTCTTTATACGGTATTCTGATTTCTGCAGCCATTGAAAATTAAATTAACGTGAATTTCACATAAAATCTTTGAAAGTGGTAAGGGAATATGTGAGCCTGTCCAAAAAGGGTGCTTTAGAAAACATTCACAGTTATTTTTTAATGCTCCCGAAGTTTCGGGAATCCGGCATCTCGGTCCTTTTTTAAGTCGGGAGATTCTGATCCCAATGCTTATGTTTCAGGACTGCAAGTGACATATTGAACTTAAAACCTGATGTAATATTCAAGTAATTAAGCTTTAGATATCAAAAAGACTCTATAAATTCAATCCCCTCTCTTGCAATGTGTCCAGCCATATTTTTTCATAAATTCATCAATTTCTTCAGTAAAAGAAACTTTCTTATGATGTAACTCCTGTTGATAAATGTATTTTCTTACCCCTTTAACATGACTCTCACTAACACCTACTGCCCAGTAATCATCCTGCCATATAAATCTATTTGCATTAAACTGGTTTTTATTGATCCAAAAAGAAGATTCTCCTTTTATTAACTGGAAATTTTGCTGATGGACTGCTCCTTACCAAGTGAAACCAGGCAATGAACGTGATCAGAATACCATTAACTGAATCCAGCCAAATGTCTTTCTCTTTCGCATTTTCCTTCATATGATTGAATACTTCATATCGGATTTCCTTTGTCTGAAGAAGAGGCTTCCTGTTTTTTGTACTAAAAACAAGATGAACCCATATACGTACCCAACTCATATCTTTGATTTTTTGTTTGTTGATTATTGACTGCTATCTGTATGAACATCGAACAGGGAATTCTTACAATTTTTAAATCTGTAGTATGAATAAAATTTCCGAATGTGCACTTAGCAAACCTTATAAACAAAGTTCTCTCACTAGCTGAATCCTGATATGTGGCTAAAGCCACATATTCCAGAACTTCCTGATCCGTCAGGTACTGTGTTAAAAATCAATAGATTTCTTTATTTTTTATAAAGAACA
>JBBEBD010000023.1:0-32555 GCA_040882525.1 Balneolaceae bacterium
CGGATGCAGTCCCGGGGTAAACGATGCGGGTGAAAACAGACCCAAGGCTTGATCTCTGATGGACTCCGGCTGTTGTCGCAGGGTCGGGCAGGAAATTTTTAATATCCATTCCCCTGGCTGAAAGACTGAGCGGGGCCGGAATCCTGATGTATTTGTAATCTCAAAGCAATCCCGTCAGGGATCATTCATGTGTAACCCGGGATCAATCCGTGCAGCGGATGCAGTCCCGGGGTAAACGATGCGGGTGAAAACAGACCCAAGGCTTGATCTGATGACGGACTCCGGCCGTTGTCGCAGGGTCGGGCAGGAAATTTTTTAATATCCATTGCCCTGGATCTGCATAAACTTTTTTGTTCAACCCTCTTCGGGGTCGTGGATTTGTGGCCGTATTCGCTCCCCGGATTGCATCCGGAGCTAATCATCTTCAATCCGCCCTGGCGGATTGTTCTTGCCCACCATCATTGGTCTCACACGGATAAATATCATTAAAACCGGAAAATAAGGTCCAATAAGCAACTCACTATCGTCGGGGTTTTACAAGGATGAATCCGAACCCGAACACCGGAGGTGTTCAACATGATTAGCCCCCGGTGCAACCGGGGAAAGAATCGAACCGAAATATCGTCAACCCCGAATGGGGTTGAATAAATCAGGCCTGTCATTAAACACAAAGCCGATGATGTTCCTCCTGATTTCACGTGTTAAATTAATTGGTCATTGTCTGATAAGCTCTCCATCCTCTTATTGGACTTTTTCCAAAAGGGATGTCTATGGCAAGCCTCAGCTGCAATTTCTGAATCGAGCCCATAAATTAGCGTTTTTAACCTTCCTGAGTAATAACGAAATTAACTGCTGCATAAAGAGTAAACAACATCAAAAAATCTGCCATGACAACCACAGAACAAGGCTCCGTCTCTTATTCGAATAAAAATAATATAGGAACCATTGAATTTTATCACCCCAAAGGAAATTCCTTACCCGGTTCCCTGCTCCGGGAATTGGCGGAAACCATCACCCGCGCCGGTGAAGATGAAGATAACCGGGTGATTGTTCTCAGGAGCGCAGGCGAAGGGGCCTTTTGCGCCGGGGCTTCGTTTGATGAACTTCTGGCCGTATCTGATTTTGAGGAAGGAAAGCACTTTTTCATGGGATTTGCCCATGTTTTAAATGCCATGCGAACCTGCCCGAAAATGATTATTGCAAGGGTACATGGCAAAACCGTTGGCGGCGGGATAGGTATCGCGGCGGCAGCAGATTATACAGTGGCTCAATCCGGTGCTTCTGTCAAACTGAGTGAGCTTGCCCTCGGAATCGGCCCTTTTGTAGTAGGACCGGCAGTTGGCCGTAAAATCGGAACCGCGGCTTTTTCCACATTGGCTCTTGATGCACGGACCTGGTACAGCGCCGAATGGGCGCATGAAAAAGGTCTGTATGGAAAATTGCTGCCATCCACTGATGAACTGAATACAGCTGTAAATAAGCTGGCGGATGAACTTGCAGAAAGTAATCCCGATGCTATGAAAGAGTTGAAAGAGATATTGTGGCAAAGCACCGGCCACTGGGATTCCACACTGGAGCAGCGGGCTGAAATCAGCGGGCGGCTGGTTTTATCTGATTTTACAAAAGATTTTATCCGGCAGTTCAAAAGTGAGAAATAGATTTTGAGAGAGAGCCGCTATGTCTGACATAGACATTGCGGATATTGTCCCTCCCCGGGAGAGGGGCGATTTCTTAAGCCAGGGATTATTGGGTTTAAAAAAATCTCTTGGATTACCCCGTCGTGTTTATTCATCAACCCCACCCAAACCTCGCCTTGGGGAATGATTTTCTGGCCTTTTGTAACCCCCGGTTTTGCACTGCGTGCAGCCACCGGGGGCTACACACATTATACCCCGCTGGGGTAATTCTCGCTGCCGCTCGCTATGGGAAATCGACTGGTGAATAAATAAACCTAATTTTTACGAATTGGATATCGATTATTAAAAATTTAGTACTGGCCCGTTTTACAGTTGGCGGGTAAGACAAGCAGAACCAATTGAGGGATATGAGCCTTTAAAATTCCCGGAAATGAATCCCTCGATACTGTGCAAAGCTTCAAATATGCCATTCGCCTCGGGGTTTAGATTGCCTGCCTTCTTGCCCGTTGGCTGAAGCCAACGGCAAGTGATTAGACAATTTCTGGTTATCCGGTACTCTCCTCCAGGGAAATAATTTTATTTTGAACAAGCTTATTTTTC
This sequence comes from Balneolaceae bacterium, assembly GCA_040882525.1. Taxonomy (GTDB): domain Bacteria; phylum Bacteroidota; class Rhodothermia; order Balneolales; family Balneolaceae; genus Rhodohalobacter. The sequence goes on from JBBEBD010000023.1 coordinate 2,238, forward strand.
ATTTCTAATCTGGAACTCAAAATATCCATTTCCGTTGACTTTAGTCAACGGTAACTGGATACTCTTCTCTTTTCGGGGGCTTTAGCCCCAATTTATTCTGAGGGAGCGGATGCGAGCGCCATAAAGGGATTCCTTCTTGAAAGAATCTCGTGGTTCATAGCACTTCCTCCAAAAAAATTCGATACACATCAGAATCCGGGTAACGGGCAAGCCCCGAAAAAGGGATCCCTTTTGGACTGCCCGTTTTACACATCCTCAAAAAACCAAACTTGAGTGCAAATTCCTGTATAAACAGATTTCTAAACCTCCTGTAAAAACTGTATTTTACGGGCTTCATAAATTTACAAATTTAACCATCTTTCCCGCATGGAAGATCTCCAAAAAAAGATTGAAAATTCTGACAGGCGCCTTACCTATCACGAAAAAATTCCGACGTTAATTTATGAGGACAGCAACCAGGCATCGGTTGCTGTAGCGCGTGAAATTGCAGCCCTTATCAAACAAAAAGAGAAGCAGAATAAGAAAGCGGTTTTAGGGCTGGCTACCGGGTCCACACCTGTTCGTATTTATGAAGAACTGATCCGCCTGCATAACGAGGAAAATCTGAGTTTTAAAAATGTAATTACGTTCAACCTGGATGAGTATTACCCGATCGAGCCCGATTCACTGCAAAGTTATTCGCGGTTTATGAAGGAACATCTTTTTGATCATGTGGATATTCCGGAAAACCAGGTTCATATCCCCGACGGAACACTGGATGAAGATGAGGTTTTTGAATACTGCGACAGGTATGAACAGAAAATAAAAGATGCCGGCGGGATAGATATTCAGCTTCTCGGGGTTGGCCGGACCGGCCATATCGGGTTTAATGAACCGGGTTCTCGTCCTGATTCATTAACACGCCTCATCACCCTCGATAAGATCACCCGGAAAGATGCTGCAAGTGATTTCTTTGGCGAGGAGCATGTGCCCCGGCGTGCTATTACAATGGGCGTGGGAACCATTATGAATGCCAGCCGTATCTTCCTGATGGCCTGGGGCGAAGGAAAAGCGCCAGTTATAAAACAATCGGTGGAAGGAGAAATCAAGGAAAGTGTACCTGCTACATATCTCCAGGAGCATGAAAATACAGTTGTGATACTTGATGAAGCCGCTTCGGAAAAACTGACCCGGATCAATACCCCATGGCTGCTGGCCTCCTGTGACTGGGATGAAAAACTGATCCGGAAAGCGGTGGTTTGGCTCTGCCGGAAACTGGATAAACCCGTTTTGAAGCTTACCGATGAAAACTACAATGAAAACGGGATGGCCGACCTGATTACGAGGCGCGGACCGGCTTACAATATAAACATCAAAATATTTAACGAACTTCAGCATACCATTACCGGCTGGCCGGGCGGCAAACCGGGCGAGGATGACAAGTATCGTCCTGAGCGTGCAGAGCCGTTTCCAAAACGGGCTGTTATCTTCAGCCCCCACCCCGATGATGATGTCATTTCAATGGGCGGCACACTGATCCGGCTGGTTGACCATGGACATGAGGTACATATAGCCTATCAAACCTCAGGGAACATTGCAGTGTTTGATGATGAAGCCGTTCGCTTTGCTGATTTTGTAACAGATTACGCTGATGCTTTCAACATGAAGGACGAAAAAGCGGATAAACTGCTCAACAAAATACATGACTTTTTACACCGGAAAGAGCCCGGACAGGTTGATTCCCCTGAAATCAAAAAAATCAAAGGGCTGATCCGAAAAGGTGAAGCCAAAGCGGCGGGACGATATTGCGGCGTTCCCGATGAAAACATGCATTTTATGAACATGCCGTTTTATGAAACCGGCCGTGTAAAGAAAAAACCCATTTCCGATGAGGATGTCCGGATAACGGTGGATCTTCTGAATAAGATCAAACCTCACCAGATTTATGCCGCGGGTGATTTATCCGATCCGCACGGAACCCACAGGGTTTGCCTGAAGGCTGTTTTTGAAGCGCTTAAAATCTGCAAAAAAGAAGAGTGGGCAAAAGAGTGTTATGTATGGCTTTACCGGGGAGCCTGGCAGGAATGGGATGTGAATGAAATTGAGATGGCCGTTCCGCTGAGTCCGCTGGAGCTGACCCGCAAACGCCGGGCGATTTTCAAACATCAATCCCAGAAAGACCGGCCCTTGTTTCCCGGATCAGACAAGCGTGAATTCTGGCAGCGTTCTGAAGACCGGAACCGCGGCACCGCACAGGTATATGACGATCTCGGCCTGGCTGAATATGAAGCCATTGAAGGGTTTGTGAGATATCATTTTTAATTCATCCCTCATCCGATGACTCCGGCCCATTACCCCACCAGGAGCATTGAGCCCTCAAGTCATCGGATGAATTTCACGCCCCCACCAAAACTCACCCCGAGGAAGTGAATTCATCAGGTGAGGGATCCTCATCCGGTGAGATGCCTTTCGTAAGCCCCACCTTTTTCTATCTTTGCAACAGCATTGAAACAAACAAAGATCTATCGGCAAAAATAGCCAGAGGTTGGGGCTGAAGCCCCGGGAATACTTGAAACCTTTTATCCGTCCCGATGGATTCGGGACGGCAAGTGATAATTACACTAAGTTTCCGGTAAACTCCGGGCAGAATTTCCATTCCAGCGAAAGGATCAGATCTTTTCTTCCGGATGATCTGACCCTATCCATTCCTGTGAACTTTAGTCAACGGATAATGTGACGCCTATCACTGGGATGAGGCTTTCCCCAAAGGGGTGCGCAAGCCCATATTACCAAAGTGTATTCACTGGCTGAAGCCAACGGCAAGTGGTAGTCACAATCGGACTCATATTAATTTAACAAGGAGCCTTACCCGAACTCTGCCGGATGATCAGCTCCGGCTCAAGGTTTTCGTGAATACATTCTTGCTCTGAATTCTGAATGCAGTTAATCAGTATCCGGGCGGCCAGTTTCCCTTTCAGGGAGGTGGGTTGTACTACTGTTGTGAGCGGCGGGATCATGTATCTTGAAATAGGAAGACCATCAAAACCGACAACTGAAAACTGTTCCGGTACGGCTATATTATGATCCCGGAGTGCCAGCAGTGCTCCCATGGCAAGAGTATCACTTGCGCAAAAAACGGCCGTCATTTCAGGAAACCTGCTGATCCAGTTGCACATCGTTTTATAGCCGTCTTTCTGAGAGTAGCTGCCTACCAGTATGCAATCACTGGAGATTTCACACCCTCCGTCAGAAAGTGCTTTTTTATAACCCCCAATCCGGTATTCCGTCTCCTGAATATTATGATCCCCAAAAATACCACCGACTTTTTTATGCCCCAGTTCAACAAGGTGCTGAACCGCTTTATAGGCTCCATTATAATTATCTACATCCACAGAACATATAGAAGGATAGTTGGGATTATGCCCAACCAGTACTGCAGGTATATTTTTTTCTGAAAGAGCATTTAAAGTAAACTCCGTTACTTCTTCATTCAGGCAGATAACCCCATCCAGATGATGTTCATTTATGATGAGATCGAGCAGTTCTTTACTCATAGAAGGGGAATAGAACGAAAGCCTCACGTAATACCCATTCCGGATGCACTCTTCAAATATGCCCAGGTAGAGAAGTGTCCAATACCCGTTGCCCAGGCTTTCTTCACCGAAACGGCTGGTTAACACACTGATTTGATATGTATTGTTCGTGGCCAGGCTTCTTGCTACAGAGTTGGGACGATAGTTATACTCCCTGACAATCTTCATCACCCGGCCTTTTGCCTCGTCACTCACATTTGGATGATTGTTAAGCACCCGCGAAACTACCGACCGCGATACATGAGCGAGCCTGGCAACTTTATCAATGTTTAGTTTTTCCATACGCTTACTGATTTTTGTAATTCATCATGATGGATGAATTCCCCTTTACCAACTTCTGCCATATCATGACAGCTTTTTTATACACAAATAGAAACACCTTTAGCAATTGAAACACAAAAACTGTCAGCCTAAGTCAGGAACAAATCGCTTCTTACGATATTCCGATACTTCGAAAGGAATGAACACCCCTCCCGGCTAAAGCCGTACTCCCCTCAAGGGGAGATTATCATTAATTAGTATTTTTTATTACTGTAATCCTGCCGGAACGTCCTGCTTTATTGAAAGCGCCTAATTTTATTTCAGCTGCATTTGTCACATCGAGCGGCTCTTCATAAAGAGGTGAATCCGCTGCCGGTTCATTTCCATCAACGGTATACCGGATTTCCAGTCCCGGAAAATCTGTATTTGCCGTCAGCATATTATTTTCAATCACAGCGCCGGCAGGAGGTATCCGGTAGTTTATATCCGGGTAACTATTACATAAACGCTCGAATTCAAATTGTCCTAAACGGTTTGCAAATTCATTCCAGGCAAGATCTGCCTCACTCCGTAATTGTTCACGGTCTTCATGACGGCTCCATTCCGGATTACCCGTCCAGGCCCTTTCGGCCAATGCCAGCAGCTTTGGGTAAATCATATAATCCATTCTGCCTTTCTGGTTCACTGTTTCTGTCCAAAGCTGTCCCTGCAGCCCAAGGATATTTAATTTCCCCTCTTCCGTCAGCTTTTCAGCATCATCAAAATAATCTTCAGCAATAGGCATCCCGTTGCTGTTTGTAATTGCATTCTTATAGAGATCGAAAGGAATGAACGAAAACGGTTCCCTGGTATCGAACATGGCAGCCCAGTAAAATCCGGGTTCCCGGTAATCTTTGTTATATGCCATATCAAAATAGAAATTAGATGCGTGAGACATTACCACCTGATATCCCATATTTGCCAGCACATAAGCATAATCTTCGGTTCCGCTCCCCCAGGTGTTAGACCACACATGAGGAATGGCAGAGCCTGCCAGTTCCGGATTTGGGGTTTTCTCTTCACCGTGTGCTTCACCCATAAATGCAATTTCTTCCCAACCGGCCATTTTAAGACCCCGTTCTTTAAGCATGTTATTTAGGAGGCCGTAAAAGTAAACCTGCAGTTCACTTGTGCTCTCCAGCCCATTTTCTTCCATCAGTATTCTGCACGAGGGTGATTCCTCCCAGGCACCGGCAGGCACTTCATCGGCCCCGATATGGATGGTGGTAAGGGGTGCATTTGCTTCAGCGTGCATATCTACAATTTCATCAAAAACCACATCCAGGAAACGATACGTTGACTCCCGGCAAATATTTATCACGTTATCATCATAACTCTGGATAGAAATATATTCCGAGCGGTCCTCTTCTTCATCAAGCCGGTACATTTCAGCTTCTTCATGGCGTCCTTCCTGCTGCAGCCGTTCCGCCCGGGCTTTCATTGCAATAATAGCAGACCTTGCGTGGCCGGGGATATCCACTTCCGGAATAACATTGATGTGACGTTCCGCTGCATATTGCAACAGATCGATATACTGTTCCCTGGTGTACCAGCCGCTGCCAAATGATGCTCCGGGTGCCGGATCGGGTCCCGAACCATAGGCCGGGGCCAGGAAATCTGATTCCGTTTCGGTATGGCCTCTCCTTCCGCCAACTTCGGTCAGTTCGGGCAGCGGATCGATGGCAAGCCGCCAGCCTTCATCATCTGTCAGGTGAAAATGGAATGTATTGAGTTTATACATCGCCATGACATCAAGAAGTTTTTTCACATCTTCCTCAGGCTGAAAATTTCTTGCTACATCGAGGTGCATTCCCCTGTAACTGAATTGCGGGGCATCCTCAATAGTGACTGCTGCAATCCCTTCTGTTCCGCTGTTTGCTGCGAGCGAACGTAAACTTTGTACACCGTAAAAAACTCCGGCAGGATTAGAAGCTGCGATCTCTGTCAGTTGTGAAGTCACCTCAAGCCTGTACGCTTCTTCATTTTCAACCTCCAGGTGTTCTGATCTCAACACAATTGCCGGCCTGTCAATGCTTTCGGTTCCTCTCTCCAGGCTATATCGCAGGCCATGATCTTTCTCTAACCGATCGGCCAGAAAACGCGCTTCATTTTCAAAGCCGGCTTCATAAAAAATGGTTATAGATTCATCCAGTTCAAATATACCGTCTCCCCGTTCGGCTAAAACCGGGGCCGGAGTAATCAGCCCGACCTGTTCGCGATCCAGCTTTACCAGGTCCCTGTTTTTTTTATAAATATTCTCTGCATCTGGTACTGTAACCCGGTCGTTTGGGGAACGGTTCACCTGCTCTTCGCTCACAAATGGTTCTACATGCACCTGTTCAACAGTCCTGACAGAACCATCATCAAAAACAAAATATAAACCTTCGGGTGCATCGGTTATTTTAATGGCAAAATGACTGGCCGTGTACTCTATGACCCTGCTCTCACCCGGCATGATGGGTTCGAGTCGCTCTGTAGGTTCAATTTTAAAAAACCCTCCATTGATATGTGTAACCACAAATTCAGGCAAAAAGCTATCTGGATTTAATGCCCGTATTGAATTTAAATAAAGAGTCCACCCATTGTTTTGAAGCGGTTCATTACCTGTATTATGAAAAGTGAACCTGGCGCGAAACTGGCCGGGCGGATCAAAATTGGATATCACACTCCAGGTAACTTCGATTTCGGATGGCTCTGCAGGTGAATACCCGGGCCTTTCATCAGAAGAAAAGTCTTTGGATGCCCCCAACACTGCCATGCAGGCAATTATGAGAAAAGTCTTGTTAGTGATATATGATTTAACCATATGTTCCCTGGGATGATTTTAAGGTTAAAGCCTTACGCTGTAGAAGTACTGAGTGTGCTCATATTCTCAATTTTCAACCACATAAATGCTGCTGTTCCTAAGATGGATGTATTTTTACTGCTGATTTCCGAGAGCTTTACTTCAACACTGCCCTGAAAAATATTCAGCAGATGTTCATTCATATATTTTATCACAGGTTTTCGTATCAGCTCACCCGATTTAGCCAGCCCTCCGGACAGGATGATAAGCTCGGTATTTAAAATCGCAACCACATCAGCCAGTTTTCTTCCGAGAATTTTACCGGTATCATCGAATGCCTGCAAGGCGATTTCATCTCCCTGTGATGCCGCACTTGTGATGATCCTGGCATCCAGGTTGTCTTTATCCTTATACAGTAAAGATTTTTTTAATTCACTCTCACTATTCTCAATTACGGTTCGTACAATTCCGGTAGCGGAGGCATAGGTTTCAAGGCAGCCTTTCCGGCCACAGGCACAATCCCTTCCTTCCGGAACAGCGGTGATATGGCCTAATTCACCGGCATGTCCCTCTTTCCCCAGCACTACTTTTCCATCAAGCACAATTCCGGATCCAAGCCCGGTGCCAAGGGTTATACAAATGAAATTCTTTTTTCCTTTCGCGACCCCAAACATCAATTCTCCAATGGCAGCAGCATTGGCATCATTACAAACCGATACAGGCAGAGAAAAGTAATTTTCAAGTAATTTGGCAACAGGTATATGGTCCGGCCAGTTAAGATTTGAAGCATTTTCAATTGTACCGTGTATATAGTTTCCGGTAGGTGTGCCTACTCCTACGCCTGTAATATTAAAATCACCATTAACAGGTACATCCAGTTTTTTTATTTTTTGACTCAGCGTAAAGAAAAATTCTTCATAACTGACTGAGGTATCCGTGGGAATGGATTGATATGCAAAAAGTTCTCCCTTCCGGTTTACCAGTCCAAATTTTGTTTGTGTAGCTCCTAAATCTATGCCTGCAACTAAATCCATTCCTTGTCCAAAATGATGAGGGAAAGCACAGTAATAAGGGGAAAGAAATATAAGTCTGTATTCACCTTTTCAGATTTTACATTTATGTTTTAAACCTCTGGTAAAATCATGATTAAACGGATAAATGCAAACCGGTTCTATCTGATATTGCAACTTTGGAACCGATTCCATGCAGAATATTTTAGTTTTTTTGTTCCTTTTGCTGAAAAAAATAAGAAACGCCGGTTCCTATTTGCCACAGGCAGATAAGTGAGCCCCCTGCAGTGGGTACTAACTTCCATTCAAGAACTATTTATCGGATAAGCCATCCGGCAGAAAAAGACATTCAGGTGTTCGCATTTTCTTCACCGGATGAATGACGGGTTGATATAAGTGATTACCGTATAGTAGTGGTTTCATTTATCCAGCTATAGCACTCCCCGATACTTCCATCAATAACAATACTTTCACCCTGCTCCCAATCATTGAAAAATCTGTCTTCTGCCGTAGGCATGGCTTCTTCATAAGATTCTATTTGGTTATCCACGTTTGCTGCAAGTGAGGGGTCTGCTTGTTTTGCCTGCTCGAGGTAATCAATCACCAGCCAGTAAACCGTTCGGTCATCACGATCGAGTGCCTGTCCGCCGGTACAATGCGAAACAGTGGCGGCATATATTGAAGCCATTCTTGTATATGCTTCAGCAAGATCAGGGTCTATATCAATTGCCCGCTGTGCAAAATTCCTGGCCTGTTCCAGTTGTTCAAGCTGCTGGTAAGATTCTGCTATTTCAAGAAGTATTTCTTTCTCATCTTCCGGTGATTCTGCTTTTTCAAGTGATTCTTCCAGGTAATTCAGCCCGTTTTGGTAATCACCTTCTGAGATATAAATATTGGCAAGTTTTCTTGCAGTCTCATAATTATCATTTAATTCGTACAATTCCAGGGCTGTTTCAAGGGCTTTATCATCCTGGCCGGTCTGTTCATAAAGATCCACAAGATCTCCCAGTATCTCTCCTCTTTCCTCACCTTCAGCTCCTTCAATTCTTGATTCTAAAAATGTAATTCTTTCTTCGGGATTTTGGAAAAATGACTCACGTACTTCATCAATTGTTGACTGTAATTCCGCGGAAGCATATCCTTCAATACCCTCAATAATTTCCAGTGCCTCTTCGCGCCTTTCATCCGATTCGTATGTAATCAGCAGTACCTGGGCATAATAACCATCTCCTTCTTCAGCAAAACGCTGTGCATCCATTTCGTACATGTTATAATAGCTCTCCATAGCATCATCCAGGCTGGCCCCATCTATATTTCCATGATGCTCCTGGTAGAACCGGCCTTGTCTGAGGTACCACTCGAAATAATCAATTTCATCTTCATTAAAGGTTTCAAAAGCTTCTTCTATAACTGCTTCCGCATTCTCAAGATATTCAGCCCGCTGTGTGGGGTCACTCTCTTCTCCGGCTGCCGCTATATATACTTCAACCATTCTCTCAAACTGACGCTCTAATGAAAAATTATCATATCCTTCGAGTGTACGCGGCTTCGATTCAATGATCCATTCTCCATATTGAATAGCCAATTCATAATCATCTGTTCTGTAGGCATCCGAAAACACTGAATAAGCCTCCAGCTCCCCTAATCCGTAAGGCGGCTCTGCCTGAGCATGTAACAAAGTGGAAAAAGAAAGCAACAAAATGATTCCCGCAGCAAAGTTTCTCATAATGATTTTTATTTAGTATTTCTGATGAATCAAAAAAATTGGGGTTAATGTACTTTATTATCTATGAATCCGCGTGTATAACGCATAGTAATGTCATATATGATATTCATTATTAATTTTATGTTTACATGATCAAATTTCATTAAAAACACACCCAAATTTTTTAATTATATAATGAAATGAAATTCTCTTTCTGTTTTTATTCCTTACAATCACGGTCCGATTTCTCCGCAACTTTTAGTAACATCTACACATAAAAATTTTTAATGAAACCGATTGTTATGACACGATTGCTGCTGTTTACTTTATCTTTTCTTTTTGGTGCTGCTGCTACTGCCCAGGATACTGAGGATGCCTGGGATGTAACCCGGCATCAATCTGATTTTGAAGACATAACCTTTACCATTACAGAAGGCACCTGGATGAACCTGGATGTAAGTCCTGATGGACAGGAGATTGTTTTTGATCTGCTGGGTGATATTTACATCCTGCCCATAAATGGCGGGCGGGCAACGCTTCTTCGCAGCGGACTCGCCTACGAAATTCAGCCCCGGTTCAGTCCTGACGGCTCAGGAATTTCCTTCACCAGCGATGCAGGCGGCGGGGATAATATATGGGTGATGAATCGTGACGGATCAGACGCCAGGCAGGTTACAGATGAAGATTTCCGCCTCCTCAATAACGCTTCATGGACTCCGGACGGCAATTACCTGGTTGCCCGGAAACATTTTACATCAAGACGTTCATTAGGGGCCGGAGAACTCTGGATGTACCACAGAACCGGCGGCGCAGGAATTCAGCTTGTTGAAAAACCCAATGAACAACAGGACCTCGGCCAGCCTTTTGTTTCGCCTGATGGTGATTATGTTTACTATAGCCAGGATGTTTATCCAGGCGGATTTTTCCAATACAACAAAGACCCAAACAGCCAGATTTATGCCATTAACCGTTACAACCTGGAAACCGGTGAAACAGACCGTGTAACCGGCGGGCCGGGTGGAGCAATCAGTCCCACCATTTCACCGGACGGATCACATATGGCTTTTGTGAAGCGTGTCCGAACCAAATCCGTTCTCTATATACGTGATCTGGAAACCGGCCTGGAAAAACCTGTTTATGATGAAATGAGCTATGATCAACAGCAGGCCTGGGCGATTTTCGGTCCCTACACAAATGTAAGCTGGACTCCCGATGGAAACCATCTTGTATTCTGGGCAAAAGGAGGAATTCACAAATTGAATGTGGAGACACTGGCCGCGGAAGAAATTCCTTTTGAAGCAGAGGCGACTCACTCTCTTGCCGAAGCTGTACAGGTTGATGTGAATCCCGCTCCCGATAGTTTCACCGCTAAAGCCATCCGTCATGCAGCAACCTCTCCCGATGGAAATACCCTCATTTTTAATGCTGCGGGATACCTTTGGATAAAAAACCTTCCCGACGGAACTCCGCAACGGCTCACCGACAGCAGTGACCTGGAGTTTGAACCTGCATTCTCTCCTGACGGAAGAACCCTTGTTTACGTAAACTGGAATGATGTGGATATGGGATCTGTCATGACACTCAACCTGAACAGCAGAAACCAGGCTCAGAAAATTAGTTCAGAAAAAGGAATTTTCCGGGAACCTTCTTTTTCACCAGATGGCAGTACGATTGTATTCCGCCGGGAGTCCGGTAACAATCACCAGGGACATGTTCATACCGAAAACTCCGGAATTTACACGATGCCGGCAGCAGGCGGTGAGGCAAAACTGGTAACAGAAAGTGGTTCCGGTGCATCTTTCAACACTGAAGGTGACCGAATTTTTTACCGGACAGGTAATTCTTACCAGAGTGCAAACCTGAACGGATATGATGAACGCACCCATTTCACATCCACCTATGCAAATGCTTTTGTACCCAGCCCGGACAATGAGTGGATTGCTTTTCGGGAACTTTTCAAAATTTATGTTGCCCCGATGCCAAAAGCCGGAACAGATATCAACCTGCATGCAAATACCACGGCTATCCCGGTAACTCATGTAGCTGAAGACGCGGGAATCAGCCTGCACTGGTCGGATAATGAAACGCTGCACTGGACCCTGGGGGAAGAATATTTCTCTATAGGTCTTGATGAAGCTTTTGATTTTCTGAGCGGAGAAACCAGTGAAAACCTCCCGCTTGGGGTAAATGAAGGAATCAGCATTGGCCTGGAGCTGGAAACGGATAAACCATCCGGAACTGTGGCTTTTACAAATGCCCGGATCGTCACCATGAACGGAGATGAGGTTATTGAAAACGGAACTGTGGTTGTCCGTGAAAACCGAATTGCTGAAGTTGGCAGTTCCGAAGATGTTACCGTACCCGATGATGCTTATGTTGAAGATCTTGAAGGCAAAACCATTATGCCCGGTATGGTTGATGCTCACGCTCATATCGGTAATTTCAGAAACGGATTGAGTCCGAACCAGCAGTGGGAATATTTTGCAAACCTTGCATATGGTGTCACCACGGCGCATGACCCTTCTTCCGATACAGAAATGATTTTCTCACAGTCGGAGATGGTCCGTTCGGGTAGCATGACCGGCCCCAGGATCTTTTCAACCGGTCGGATTTTATATGGTGCAGAAGGAGACTTTAAGGCCGTTATTAACAGTCTGGATGACGCGCGTTCTGCCATCAAACGCACTAAAGCGTTCGGGGCGATTTCCGTAAAAAGTTACAACCAGCCCCGCCGTGATCAGCGCCAGCAGGTGTTACAGGCCGCAAGAGAGCTGGGTGTGATGGTGATGCCGGAAGGCGGTTCAACCTTTACTCATAACATAAGCATGATTCTGGACGGCCACACCGGTATTGAACACAGTGTACCGATCTACCCGCTGTATAATGATGTGCTTGAACTCTGGTCCAATTCGGATGTGGGATATACTCCCACCCTGGTTGTAAACTATGGCAGTATGAGCGGTGAATTTTACTGGTACCAGCATACCAATGTATGGGAAAAAGAACGCCTGCTGAATTTCACTCCCCGGGGTATTGTGGATTCCCGCTCCCGTCACCGGGTGATGGTTCCTGAAGAAGAGTATGAAATCGGGCACTTTCAAAGCGCTGCAGCGGCCAAAGAACTGCACGACCGGGGTGTAACGGTGAATATCGGGGCACACGGACAGCTTCAGGGCCTGGCTGCCCACTGGGAAACCTGGATGTTTGAACAGGGAGGAATGAGCAACCATGATGCTCTGAAAGTCGCAACTATAAACGGGGCCAGGTATTTAGGAATGGGAGATCATATCGGATCCATTGAAGAAGGCAAATTGGCTGACCTGATTGTGATTGATGGAAACCCGCTCGAAAACCTGCACGATACGGAAAATGTAGTGTATACCATAATAAACGGCCGCCTGTTTGATGCCGAAACGATGAATGAGATTGGAAATCACCCGCGTGAGCGTTTGCCATTCTGGTGGGAACAGGAAGGCTACAGCGAACAGTTCGACTGGCATTCTATTATCAACCAAGACGGACACAGCCGGATGAGTTGCGGGGTTGTGCATTAGGACAGAACCGGGGGGTCCGAGGGTTTTTAGAAATGCAATTACTATGAATAGACTATACTGCCGCTGAATAAATCTGTCATTCAACCCCTATCGGGGTTGTCGATTTTATGGAATTCATTCCCCGGATTGTATCCGGGGCTATTCAAATTCAACCCTATCGGGTTGTACAAATTCCAAACATGCATCTGGTTTTAAAATCCATTCCTGTGTTTTGGTCAAATCCCGAACACCAAAGGTGTTCAACGTGAAAAGCTCCCGTTACTCCGGGGCTATTCATAATTCAACCCTATCGGGTTGTACAAATTTCAAAGATGCATCTGGTTTCAAATCCAAACCTGTGTTTGGTCAAATTCCGAACACCGGAGGTGTTCAACGTGAATAGCCCCGGTGCAACCGGGGGAACAAATAGTAAAAGGTAAAAAACAACCCCGAAGCGGGTTGAACAGGTACTTCTGAATTGCGATAAGAGATTTTCATTATAGACATTCCAGGACGTGTCCTTCCACCAGTAATAATGTCCTGCGATCTTTAAATAAAAGATAACTCAGCTCCATCCCGGTCTTTCAGGCGTACTTTTTCTTTGCGATTCTTCCCCGCCACTGCGGTTTATTTTAGCTTAACACGAAGTTTATTCAATTCTCACTATTCTTTCTTACGTACCACTTCGTCAGCCTGCCCCGCCCATGAATGCCAAGTTTATTACAAATAGCATTTCTGTGTGCCTGTACTGTTCGAACCGATATTGAAAGTTCAGCGGCTATTTTTTTATTTGAATATTCTTTTCCAACCAGTGCCAGAACTTCAGACTCCCTTTCTGACAGGATTTTGAGAGCTTCCGAATAGCTCAGCTTCTTTTTTACTTCCATATGTACCCTATTTACTCTATTGAAGCATATAATTTAGTAAAGGAGAGGCAAAAGTTCTTTATGTTACATTAGAACCTTCTAATATTACTGATATCCTATCGATTATTGACTTAATGGAAGGGGTTCTGCAAATTGAGCCTGATCTGTACATACAAACAATCCTATATTAAAGATTATGACTGACCAGTATATTCTCGCTCTCGACCAGGGTACCACCAGCTCCCGCGCAATTGTTTTTGATAAGAAAGGGAGCATGATTTCAACAGCACAAAAAGAGTTCAGACAGATTTATCCCGAAGCAGGATGGGTGGAACATGATGGGAATGAAATTTGGTCATCACAGGCCGGAGTTGCCGCCGAAGCCATCACAAAAGCCGGTTTCAACGGGAAAAATATTGCAGCTATCGGCATAACCAATCAACGGGAAACGACCCTGATCTGGGACCGGGAAACAGGCAAACCTGTGTACAATGCTATTGTGTGGCAGGATCGCAGAACGTCAGATTACTGTGATCAGCTCAAAAAAGATGGGCTGGCCCAGACCATTCAGGAAAAGACCGGCCTGATCATCGACTCCTATTTTTCGGGCACTAAAATAAAATGGATTCTCGATAATGTGGACGGAGTACGCGCCCGTGCTGAAAAAGGTGAACTGGCTTTTGGCACAATGGATAGCTGGCTGGTCTGGAATTTCACGCGCGGCGAAACACACATCACAGATGTAACCAATGCCTCCAGGACAATGATCTATAACATTCATGATATGAAATGGGATCAGGAATTGCTGGAAATCATGGATATTCCTGAAAGCCTGCTGCCGGAGGTAAAATCTTCAAGCGAGGTCTATGGTGATACAAAAACCACAATATTTGCATCAAAAGTACCTATTGCAGGAATTGCGGGGGATCAGCAGGCAGCTTTGTTTGGCCAGCGCTGCATAGAGCCGGGCATGGTTAAGAACACCTACGGAACCGGCTGTTTTATGATGATGAATACCGGGGAAAAACCAAACATATCAGAAAATAATCTTTTAACCACCATAGCATGGAAAGTAAATGGAAAAACTGAATATGCCCTTGAAGGCAGTATTTTCATAGCCGGTGCGGTAGTCCAGTGGCTCCGGGATGAACTGAAACTTATCCGCAGTTCATCAGAAGTAGAAAAACTGGCTGCCACAGTTGAGGATAACGGTGGCGTTTATATGGTGCCGGCTTTTGCAGGCCTTGGAGCTCCTCACTGGGACCAGCATGCACGCGGAACCATAGTTGGATTGACACGCGGATCTAATGCCGGGCATATTGCCCGTGCTGCACTTGAAAGTATCGCTTACCAGACACTGGATGTACTAAAAGCGATGGAAGCCGATTCCGGAATTGATGTTTCAGAGTTACGGGTTGACGGAGGAGCAGCCGCTAATAATGTGCTGATGCAGTTCCAGGCCGATGTTCTCCAGGCCCCGGTGATTCGTCCAAAAATTCTCGAAACCACCGCTCTTGGAGCCGCATATCTGGCCGGCCTGGCAGTGGGTTACTGGAATGATCATGAAGAAATTAATAAACAATGGCAGGAAGACCGGAAGTTTAAACCCGAAATGGAACCACACAACACTGAAAAGCTTTTCAATGGCTGGAATCGTGCACTCAAGGCTGCAAAAGCCTGGTCGGAGAAATAATGTACCATCCCCCTCTTGAGAGGGGGCAGATCAATGAGCGTCCAGCGAATTAATCAGGGGTGTGTTTCCGGAGCGTTGATTAAGCAGAGAATCCGTTTCAACGCTTTCAGTCCCCCCAAACACACCCCTGTTGACTCCGCTGGACGCTGCGTCAACGGTCCCCTCTCAAGAGGGGAAGCTAGTTCTAACTAAAACTTTTTTTAAAAACTAAAAAGAAGCTCCCTCATGAACAGAGCACATATGCTAACCGCCGCGAAAACCAAATCCGGCTATTTTGATGTGATTATTGTCGGTGGAGGGGCAACGGGGCTGGGCGCAGCGGTTGATTCAGCATCCCGCGGCTACAGTACGCTTCTGCTTGAACAGCATGATTTCGCAAAAGGAACATCAAGCCGTTCAACCAAGTTGGTGCATGGTGGAGTACGATATCTGCAGCAGGGAAATGTATCGCTGGTTCTGGAAGCCCTGCGTGAACGCGGACTTTTAATCCAGAATGCACCACACCTGGTTCGTAATCAGTCATTTATCGTGCCCAATTACGACTGGTGGGAAGGGCCGTTTTATGGCATCGGGATGAAGGTGTATGATATGCTTGCCGGTAAGCTGGGGCTGGGCCCGTCAAAACATCTTTCACTCGAAAAAACAATTGCCAAACTGCCTACTCTTGAAAGAGGCGGACTTCGTGGGGGAGTTATTTACTATGACGGCCAGTTTGATGATTCACGCCTTGCGATCAACCTGGTTCAGACGGCAGCGGATTATAACGCAACTCTTATCAACTATGCCAAAGTAACCGGTTTAACAAAAGCTAACGGGATGACTGACGGTGTGGAGGTAAAAGATCAAGTCAGCGGTGAAATATTCAGTGTAAAAGGAAGGGTTATTATTAATGCAACTGGTGTTTTTACAGACAGCATCCGCAAAATGGATCAGCCGGAAATTAAACCTGTTATAGCACCCAGCCAGGGTATTCACCTGGTGATTGATAAAAAATTTCTGCCGGGAGACTCCGCAATTATGGTTCCTCATACCGATGACGGAAGGGTTCTTTTTGCCGTCCCCTGGAATGGTAAAATAGTTCTCGGGACCACCGATACGCCCGTCTCAGAAATATCATCAGAACCCAAAGCTTTTGATGAAGAAATTAATTTTATTCTAAAACATGCTACTCAATATTTAACCGGAAACCCAACGCGAAAGGATGTCAGAAGTGTATTTGCGGGATTACGGCCATTGGTAAAAACAGGAGATGAAAAGGATACCGCGTCACTTTCCAGAGATCATACCCTGATGATTTCTCATTCGGGACTGGTTACTATCACCGGCGGAAAATGGACTACCTATCGTAAAATGGCACAGGATACAATAGATCAGGCCGCTACGGTTGCAGGACTCCAGATCAAAAAATGTGTTACTGAAAACCTGCGTATTCACGGATGGCTGAAAAATATAAACCCGGTCGGCTCCTTATCTCATTATGGAGCCGATAAAGTTGAAATAGATCGTTTGATTCAAGAGAAATCTGAACTTGGAGAGCCTCTGCACAACCGCCTGCCCTACCTGAAAGCAGAAGTTACCTGGGGCGTCCGTAATGAAATGGCAATGACTGTCGAGGATGTGCTTTCACGCCGAACACGTGCTCTCCTTCTGGATGCCAGGGCCAGCGTTGAAATGGCGCCTGATGTAGCCCGGCTTATGGCCACGGAAATGGGGCTGGATGAATCCTGGCAAGAGAAGCAGGTATCTGATTATGAGAAGCTTGCCAGCTCATATATTCTGGATGATTGAGGAACGTGGATCAGAAGTCGGAATTCAGGAGTCAGAATTGGCAGGAGTAAAAAGTCATCGATGAGTTTTAGATTTTATTCTTTCATGAAGTGATTCATCGGGTTTCCTGTATTCCCGTTCGGAAATGGGGTATTCAGATAAACTGCAAGTGTTGAGGCGATATCCGAGATATAAACCGGCTGAGTGGAACGCCCTGCCGGTATATCCCATCCGTACCAGACCAGGGGAGCACGGATGTCATAACTGAATGGAGAACCATGAGTTGTTCCGGTACTTCCTCCTGGCATCCATTGTGGCTCGAGCCATGTCATCACATCTCCGGAACGCTGCTGGTTGTAACCCCTTTGAACTTTCCAATGCAAGCCATCAGTAAATTGTGAAAACTGAAGCGCGTGAGCAGTTACGGCTCCGGCAACACCATCAAGTTGCAGTACAAACTGAGCTACTTTTTCCTGTACTTCCTGTAGATTTTCGCCCAATTGTGCAATTCGTTCTCTGTTCAGAAATACCTGCTGGTTACTTACATTTTTAAGCAGATCTTCTCCATATTCTGCGGTCAAAAACTCACGAACCGGATCGGCAAGGTCGCTGCCTGAAAAATTACCTGCGGGTAATCCCAGGTCTTTCAGGTAATTCGGCACGTGACCTGCTCCATGATCAGAAGTCATAAATACCAGTACATTATCTTTGCCAAAATTTACATCAAGGTAATTGAGCAGGTTGGCGATCTGGAGGTCAAACCGGAGATACATATCCTGAATCTCTACAGATGCTGGACCGTACATATGCCCCATATGGTCCGGGGATGAGAATGAAACGGCCAGCAGATCCGTAACCTCATTTTGCCCCAGTGATTCGCCTTCAATTGCAGCATAAGTCAGCTCCAAAAGCAGTTCATTCCCAAATGGAGTCAGGCTGACCATACCCGGACGGTTTTCTTCTCTCAGAGTGGGCAAATCATGCGGGAACACCGGCCGGTCCTGACCACTGTGAGTACCTTCATAGAGATTGTCGTCTTCAATGCTTTCAATATATTCTTCAATTGGAAGCAGGGTTTCCCAAGGTTCGCTCAGGTATTGGCCCACAAGATTCCGGCTGTTGAACTGCTGAACCCAACCCGGAAGTTCATCATAGTAATATGAACTGGTGATAAAATCTCCGGTGTCGTAATCAAACCAATAGGCATCTCCGGTATGGCCGGCAGGTAGAATAGAGCCTCGGTCTTTCAAAGAGATTCCAACTACTTTTGAACGCATATTGGTATGCAGCCGCAGCTCATCGCTAATGGTGGAGGAAAGCATCCAGCGGGGTGACATCTGCCCTGCTTCAGTTTCGATACCCACCGACTGGTAGTTTGGATCTTCGGTAACATAGGTTGACCGATCTTCTGCTTTTACATACCAGTTGTTCCCGATGATGCCGTGAACCGCCGGGGTGGTTCCGGTATAAACCGAAGCGTGGCCTGGACCGGTGTAGGTCGGCATGTAATCGAATTGCGCATTATCAAAAGAAAATCCATCATTCAGTAGCCGCTTAAAACCGTCGTCTCCATATTTGTCCCAGTATCGGTACAAGTAATCATATCGCAATTGATCGACCATAATACCCACAACAAGCCGGGGTGTTTCGTAGTGGGGGTTTTCTTCTGCTGTTTGTTGTTGAACATCACATGCGGGAAGTGAAGTCATCAGAGCTAATGCAAAAATCAGAAGAGCCATTTTAAGTTTAATCATAATCTGTAAACACTAAGAGATTTAAAAAGTTCAGAACAGCTCAATACTAATATTTTTTCCGGGCGAAAACAGAAAAATATTGCTAGAATTAATCATAGAATATAAACCGACTCATCCTGATAAGGTCATCTTTAAATTTCTTGCATTCATATTATGAAAGTTTTAACCGTTCATATATACTTTGTTACTGAAAATTACATATTGAGAATTTCAGGTTAGAACCAGACCAGTTAATCTAAACGAGGCTTTTTTTATGAATCCATATTTAGCGGAAATTATCGGAACAGCTATTCTTATCCTTATGGGGTGTGGGGTAGTTGCCAATGTTATTTTGAATAAAACGAAAGGAAACAGCAGCGGCTGGATTGTGATCACCTGGGGTTGGGGTATCGCTGTGTTTACTGCTGTTTACGTTGTGGGGCAGTTCAGTGGTGCTCATATTAATCCCGCAGTAACTTTAGGACTGGCTATAGCCGGATTATTTGATTGGGGAATGGTTCCCGGTTACTTTCTTGCCCAGACAGCAGGGGCTTTTATAGGAGCTGCACTTGTATGGCTCGCATATAAAGATCATTTCACACAAACGGATGACCAGGGAGTGAAACTTGGTGTATTTTCAACTATTCCGGAGATCCGGAAATATCCGTCCAATGTTCTTACTGAGGCTATCGGTACATTCCTGCTTGTATTTGGAGTTCTTTATCTATCTGATCCGGGCTTTCTATCGGCCGATGGGGAATTTTTAGAGTCGATCGTAATTGACGGACAGGAAGTAGGATTCGGGCTGGGAGCTCTTTCAGCGCTTCCGGTGGGGCTTTTGGTACTGGGAATTGGCCTGTCTTTAGGCGGACCAACGGGTTATGCTATAAATCCTGCCAGAGATCTGGGCCCGCGTATTGCACATGCCCTTCTTCCTATCAGCGGAAAAGGGACAAATGACTGGGCATATTCCTGGGTACCCATAGCCGGGCCTCTTTTAGGTGCAATTGCAGCCGCAGGCTTATTCCTGGTTCTTCACTGAAATGAATTAATTTAGAGTTGTAATCATGTAACAGCCGGAAAGGTAAAGATAAACGATGCGCCGCCTTTTTTCTCGTTCTTTATTGAATAATTACCTTCTAATTGTTTGGAAAGGGTATCAATGATCGTCATGCCAAGCTTATAATCACTGTCTTCTTCACCGGGTATTCCCGCGCCATCATCATCAATCTTAAGAACTGCTTTATCTCCTTTTCTTTTAAGAGAGATAACTATATTACCCGTCTTCGTTTCATTGAAAGCATATTTATACACATTAACAACACTTTCATTTAATAAAAGTGAGAACGGAATAGCCTGGTTAATCGTAAGGTTTAGCTGGTCAAACTCATAGTCCACATGAATTTCTTTTTCAGGCATTTTAAATGAAGAAGCAATTGATTCTACCAGCTCTTTTACATAATCGGATATATAAATACTGGCAAAATTGTCGGACTGGTATAGTTTCTCATGAACTAAAGCAATGGACTGAATTCGAAGCTGGCTCTCTCTCAGAACTTTGGCACTTTCCTCTCCTTCAAAGTTCCAAATCTGCATTTCAAGCAAACCATTAATCACTGCCAGGTTATTTTTCACACGGTGGTGTATTTCAGCCAGCATTACATTTTTTTCTTTCAGGGAATTACTGATTTTTTTCTCCGCTTCTTTTTGTACAGTAATATCACTGGCTACATAAACCCGTTTTGGTTTTTTATCAAGGCCTTCATCAAGATAAGAAAATGATAAAATAACCGGAATCCTTTCACCTTTCCCTGAAACAAACCTTGTTTCAATAAATGAACTTTTTTCCGGCGAATTTTCAACCTGATGCTGAATTCTTTCCCGCTGTTCCTCGTCAATAATATCCCAAACCTCAGAATTCTCAAGTTCCTCTTCTGTATAATGAAGAGTATCAGACAGGGCACTATTTGTAAGTTCAATTTTACCCGACAAATTGGTAACAATCAGCATATCCCCCATCGACTGGATAATATTATTTACGTAGCTCCTGGTTACCATGCTTTTGCTCAGGTTTTCGGCCATTTCATTAAATGTGGCTGCAAAATGAGCCAGTTCATCATTTGTATGCAGTTCAATTCGATTTGAAAAATCGCCGGCCCCAATAGTTTCAGCTGCTTTTGTAAGTTTTTGAACCGGTATAGTTATGGACCGATATACAAGGTAAGCCAGTCCTACTGATGTAATAAAAGCTAAAACCGTAATGATGATGATCCAGGTGATTGTCTGCTCTGCCCTTTGCTGTAATTCGGCCTGTTGCAAATCCACTCTTTGGTTATAGGTTCCGCGAACCTGCAGCAGAATAGGTAATAACGTATTTCTGAAATAAGGTTCAACAGTCACATTAAAAACTTCATCTCCATAGGAACCCTCTCTTTCCAATTCGTATAGTTCCCGGATCAGTGAATCGTAATATATAAATGAAGTATCCAGAGAATCTGTTAAAGAACGGATTTTTGCAGAGACCTGATTCTCTGGAGAATTAGAGGCAATGCTGCTTCGAATGGAATTTAATTCATTATAAAACTCATCCAGGCTGCTTATAGTAATATCCCGTGCCTGTCTTACTTGAGAAGCTGTGGTATTTGACCGGTCTCCCTGGCGTTGTTTATTACTCTCTATTAAAAAGTTGCGGGTATAAAGCAGGGAGTTCTGTAACTGAACAGTCATCTCAGTAAGTATCTGAAGCTGTTCTGTTGTTTGCCCGCTTTCTAAGATCAGATCTTTTTTTATTTCATTACTCAGGTAATAAGAAAGACTGCCCGTAATCAGTACAAGAAGAGCAACTGTAATAAAGCTGATTAACAATTTCGTGCCAAGACGCATGCGTACAATATAAAATATTTAACCGTTATCTGTCTTCCTCTTGTTTAATCAATAGATGATTACCAGATTTTATGCAGATATTATTCGAATAAAATACAATTGTGTTTCACCTTCCCGAATTAAAATAAGTTAAAAATATACAACATGTTCCATGGCTTCTTTGATTGTTTCAATTTCCGGTAGTACGTGTCGCATCAGGTATACACTATAAGGCATCGGTATATCAGGCATGGCTACCCGCTCTACAGGTGCATCTAAGTACTGAAATAAATTTTTTGAAATTTCCGCACTTATTTCAGCACCAAATCCCGCTGTAATTGAATCTTCGTGTACAATCAGGCAACGGTTTGTTTTTTTTACAGACTCAAAAACAGTGTTTTTATCCCATGGAGTTATTGTCCTCAGATCAATAATTTCTGCGGATACATCACTTTTTTCGACTGCTTCTTCACACCGTTCACACATAGCACCCCAGGTAACAATGGTTAGCTCCTCTCCTTCCGTAAGAATATTGGCTTTTCCAAATGGCACAATAAATTCATCTCCGGGGTATGGTTTACGTGCATATTTTGAATCAAGAAGATTTCTGTGTTCAAAAAAAATAGTAGGGTTATGACTTCTCATGGCACTTCTCAACAATCCTACTGTGTCTTCAGCATTAGATGGATATGCCACCTGCCAGCCGATCATATGGGCAAAAAAAACTTCGTTTGATTCGCTGTGCCACGGATCTCCGCATTTTGCAAAACCACCCGGCATTCTTACAACCATTGGTGCCGCAAATTTATTAGCCGTACGCCAGCGAATGGTTCCGCAATTTTTTAACTGCTCTGTGGCAGGATCAGCATACTTTCGAAACTGAATCTCAGCCACCGGCATCAATCCGGCATACGCCAGGCCTGTTGCACGGCCAATAATTCCTTCTTCAGACAAGCTGGTATCAAACACCCGGTCTTCACCGAATTTCGTCTGGAGCCCCATAGTAGCCGCGTGCACGCCCCCTTTGGCTCCTACATCTTCTCCAAAGACCACCAAACGATCATTTATTTCCAGTTCCTTTTCAAGGGTTTTTCTTACTGCTTCTACTATATTGATCCTTTGCTTTCCGGAACCCGGAGAAGTTGTTGTTTCAGGGAAAGAAACCTGATTTTGTAAGCCGCCAACCAGTTGTAATCCTGAATCATCTAAAAAAACATATTTTTTAACCTGCTGCTTATCCGGATCAGCCCTGGCCCATGCAGCTTCTGCGGCTGCATCCACAATTTTCTTCTTTTTTTCTTTGAGTTCACTCCATTTCTTTTTACTGATCTTACCCGGCACCATATACTTTTTTAGTCTAATCAATGGATCTTGCTTTTTCTCCTCCTCAAGCAATTTTTTATCTTTGTAAGCCTGGTTATCCTGGAAAGAATGCCCGTTTAACCGGGGAACCGTTAACCTGAGAAGAACCGGGCTTTTTCTGCGGCGAACCAGGGATGTTGATTTTTGAATCAGTTCAAATGATTCTTCCGGACGGGTGCCATCTCCATCAAATATTTTCAGGTTTTTAAAAGAACTTAGATTTTCTGCAATATTGCCCCCGGGTGTTTGATATTCACCCTTTACAGAAATCCCATAGCCATTATCTTCTATATAAAAAAGTACAGGCAGGTTCAGTGTTGTAGCCATGGTAAGGGCCGACCAGAAGCCATTCGTTGCCACTGAACCATCCCCGCCTAATATGACGGAAATGGCATTGGAATAAACCTGTTCTTTAAGAACTTTTTTCCGGTATTCAATCGCCTGTGCCCATCCTGCAGCCGGTGTATATTGCGACCCGACATCACCTGCCATTGGCAAAACAGTAACTTTCCCATTCCCCGGCATGTTACATACCACCCCGATATCACGGCCGTCGCTGTATCCGCCTGATTTTGCCATCCCAGATGCAATAGCGTCTTCGGCACCAAGACCGAGAGCAAGCATCAGGGGCCGCGACCGGTAATATGCACTGGCTGCATCTTTGGGGTCTGTTAAATGCATCCCCAGTATTATTTGCCCCAATTCGTGGCCGCGGGCAGAAAACTGGTAGAGTATTTTTTTATCCGGTACCAGTTCATTTTCTTCTTTTTCATCAATTGCCCTTGAAAGCAGCATGGTATCCGCCACTTTCAGCCAGTTAAAATTGTTTGAGTTTTCTGTTTTTTGCTTACTCATACGCAGGGATTTAACTCTGTTTTATTTTCATGAAACTCTTTTCAAAATGTTCCATTTCTCTTTCCGTTCCAACAGTAATCCGTATGCAATTCGGTAAACCAAAGGCGTGAACTCTCCTGATAATTACCCCGTTTTCAAGCATTTTCCGGGTGAAACTTTCAGCCCCTGCTATCGTGTCAAAAATGATCATAACTGAGTTTGATATAGATGGAACATAGTTCACATTCTGGCTGTCAAAAAAATCATAAAGACGTTTTTTGTTTTTGTTAACCAGATTTACACTTCTTTCTAAAAATTCTTCATCGTAAAAAGCTGCAAGGGCAGCAGCTTGTGCAGGGGCAGCAGGCTCAAATGTCAGCTTTGTTTTCATCATCTCCATAATCAATCTTTCGTCAGCTATGGCATAACCTATCCGGAAGCCCGCCAGCCCGTAAGCTTTAGAAAATGTGCGCAGTATTATGTGGTTTTTTTTTCTGAATTTCATAGCTGAAGGATAATCATCCACGTGTCGTGCAAATTCAAAATAAGCCTCATCTGTAATCAAAAGAACATGATCTGGTATCTGATCAATAAACCGGCTGTATTCTGTTTGGTGAAGATAGGTTCCGGTTGGATTATTCGGATTTGCTACATAAACCATTTTCGTATTCTCATCAATGGCATCCAGGATACCTTGTGTATCATATTTATAATCATCTGTAACCGGTATTTTCTTCAGGGTGATTCCCCGTATCTCTGCCTGAACAAAAAATCCTACAAATGTAGCATCAGCTGTTACAGCATTTTCCTGATGGTTAAAAAAAGTTCTGAACAAAACCGATATGACACTTTCAGAACCGGCAGCCAGTATAATTTCTGACTCTTTTATCTTGTTTTCGCGGGCAATTGCCAAACGCAGATCTCTGCTCAGTGGATCGGGGTAATCCTGAATGCTTTTGAGTGAATTTATAACAGCAGGTTTCACAGCTGAACTGCATCCAAGCCTGTTCTCATTAGAAGCCAGTTTAGAAATTTGCTCGGGTTTATATTCTTCTTTAACCTCTGCAATAGTTTTACCTGAAATATAGGGTCGCAATTTTTTGATATTTTCCGGAATCAATAAATCGAAATTCATATATGTTCCCTGTTTTTATACACTTGATCAAGCCTTTTTTGTCTGCCTGAATAAACGAAAAAAGCGCTTTCATTTGCAAACATAACATTTATAATTAATTCATCATTTTCTAATAAATCATCTCTTTACCATGAAGAAACATATTCTTATAACAGGAGCCAGTAAAGGAATTGGACGTGAAACAGCTTGCTTTCTTGCAAAAAAAGGACATACCATTACCGCTCTGGCGCGTTCCGAAAGCAACCTGGAGTCTTTAAAAAAGCTGTACCCGGCCAATATCAACACTCTGAAATTTGATATTACTGAAAAGAAGGCAGGTATATTATTCAATCATCTTGAAAAACATACATTGAAAATTGATGGTCTTATTCACAATGCCGGCCTCCTGTTAAACAAATCATTTACAGAGCTTACAGATGAAGACTGGCAAAAACAGATTGATGTTAACCTGCTTTCAGTCGTCAGACTAACCAGGAATCTGCTCCCTTATTTCAATCAAAACTCTCACCTGCTACATATCAGCAGTATGGGGGGATTTCAGGGCAGCAGTAAATTCCAGGGGCTATCTGCTTACAGCGTCTCCAAAGGGGCTCTTGCAATTCTGAGTGAATGCCTGTCTGGCGAACTGTCTGAATATAACATTTCATCAAATACTCTTTGCCTGGGCGCGGTTCAAACAGAAATGTTAGAAAAAGCTTTTCCCGGCCTGCAAGCTCCTGTCACTTCCGGTGAAATGGGAGAGTATATTGGAGAATTCATACTTACGGGCCACAGGTTTTATAATGGAAAAATTTTGCCGGTTGCAATAAGTAATCCCGGGTAATGAATGCACTTGTGTAAAGATCAAAAGAATTAGTAAATTCATGCCTTTATAATCCTAAATCAAATTCACGGTTCATGAAGCAGGTATTATTATCCTTTTGCATCATCCTGACGCTTTCTTTTGCAACAGCTTCAAATTCACAAGCTCAAACAGCTGAATTATTAGGTGGAAATGTTTTAAATGGGGCAATAACCGGCACTATACTGGGTGCTGCAACTATGGGCCTCCAGAACAGTGATGATATAACCCCTCTTCGCATAGGCCTTGGAAGCGGAATTATTGGCGGTGCCGGGATTGCCGCTTATGATGTTATTACTTTGCCTGCCGGACAACAGTTTTTTATATCAGGAATGTTTAATGACGGTAATAATTCATCCGTTATCATTCTTCTTGATACTTTTTATGGTGTTGCGGGAGGAGCAGTTTTAGGATCTGCTGTTATCCTTATCGGCAATAACCCATTGCTGGAGGGTTTACAATACGGAGCCAGTATAGGCGCATGGGCCGGATTTGGAATCGGTTTAATTGACAGTTTTGTAACAGCAGAACGAAACCAGGATTTTGTTGCTGAAAAATTGCTAAATAAAAACTCTCTGCTTGAATTCAACCAAAATGGTCTTGAACTCGGGCTTATTCAGCCGGATCTTATTTCCTACAAGGACCTTTCGGGAAATGCTCTTTCCGTTGATATTAAGCCTGCTCTGAAAGTATTCAGCCTCCGTGCCAGTTTTTGATGAGACTGTGAACCAAATTAATCGGAGTTTGAGATAATAAATAGCTTCAAAAGTCTCCACTCGCCTCATACATGCCTCAGGTATTGTACATCGAAAATCTGATATCGCCCAAATCAACAATCACATAATCAACCAATTGGAAACGTAAGAAATATGACGTTCGATTTTCGATTTTTTTGAAGAAGATGAATTGTGCTATTTATTTTAATTTCCCTTCTCTTCTGTGGTTGCAAGTGTTTTGATAAGTTCCCGTGTGGTATTTACATGGCCTGATAATGACGGATTTATTCCATCACTCAGGTAATACCAGGCTTCCGGAGGGTTTCCCATTCTTTTTCCAAGCGGATCTACAATATAGCCCTGTTTGCCAAGCAGAATCTGGCGAATCTGTGAAAGGTCTTTTTCAGCAATATCGAAATCAAAAAGTTCCATTTCATCCAGTAAACCTGGTATAACAGGCTGGGGTGAAATCCAGACCGGGGGATTTTTGGTAACTGTTTTTATAGCGTCTTCAATGGTGGTCAGGTTCTCCCATGTTTCAGAAAGAGGAAGTAACGTTCTTTTTGGGGCAAACGACGGTCGAATTGCATCAAACATGCCGAGAGAGACAATCACCCAGTCGGGCTCGTGGCTCAATACATCCCGGTTCATTCGCCTTAATGCCTCCGAAGAGGTGTTATTGGATATCCCGGAATTGATAAATGTAAAATCAGCCTCAGGAATCGTAATGTTCAACAGATGATTTAAAATCTCAAACCATCCCTGGAGGTCGTCTGTTGAGGAATCACCAAATGCTACGATTGTATCATCCGGGTTAAAAGGAAGATCATCAATCCAGTCTGTCACCTCATCCTCCTTTAATAGCTCCAGGGCAGCCTCTTTGGCATTTTCATCAAATAAAGATCGAAGTTTCCTCAGCTCCTCCGTTTCAATTCCCATTAAACCCGCTATGGATTGCTCATTGGAAATCCCGGGAAGAAGCGGGAACTGTTTTTCAAGGTTCAGAAACTGGAGAAGATATTTCTCAAGAGCTTCTTTTTCTTTCCCGGATGCTTTGTTTTGTGTCATTTAAATATTTTTTAGAATTTCCTTGATAAGATTCGGGACACCTGAAGCTGCTTTTTCTTTAATATGGGTCCAGCCCGAAAAAGTATGTAATTCAGGTGTTGATGGATCTACAATATATTTTGGAATGGCCGGGTTCAGGTAATTTACCAAACCCGCCGCCGGGTAAACAGCCAAAGAAGTACCGACAACCATAAAAAGGTCCGCTTTATTTACCACTGAAACTGCTTGTTCTATCATTGGAACCGGTTCTCCGAACCAAACAATATTTGGCCTTAACTGAGCACCATCTTCTGCTTTATCTCCGACAAAAATAGGTTTTGCACCGATATCCGTAACCAGGCCTGGGTTTAATTCACTTCTTGCCTGTCTTAATAAACCATGAAGATGAACTACTTGTGTTGAGCCAGCCCGCTCATGAAGGTCATCTACGTTTTGTGTTACAACGGTTACTTCAAAGTTTTTTTCCAGGTCAGCAATAGAAACATGAGCCCTGTTCGGAACCGCTTGATGTGCTTGTTCTCTTCGACGGTTATAGAATTGCAGTACCTTCTCTTTGTTATTATGCCACCCTTCAATAGAGGCCACTTCATTAACATCGAATCCCTCCCACAGGCCGCCGGAATCCCTGAAGGTAGCCAATCCGCTGTCGGCACTTATTCCTGCACCTGTTAAAACAACAACATGATTCATGGGAAAATTTATCCTGCTTGCGGCTTCACAAACTGCAGCCAGGAGCTGTCATCTTCACTGTAATGGTCGATAATGGCGGGGTTTTCACTAAAGGTAAATGAACTGATAAGTGACTGAACTTCGGAACGCACTACCCTGATACTGTTTGCAATCATATCACTGTTAAAGCCATTTTCTCCGAGTTTTATTGTCATCTCGATTGAAACAAGCCTTCCGATTGCTCTTCCTAACTGAACAAGTTTGCGCTGTGCCATTTTAAAATTTACATCAAAATCCAGAGAATCTTTGAAGTATTCAACAGCATTTGATGTGAGTGAATAGTTTTTTAAAAACTTATAGAGATTTGTCTCTTTTGATTTTCTCATCAGTTTCAGTACAGATTCTGAAATTTGCTGATAAAGAATGTCATTCGAACCCTCAAAAATCTGAAAAGGCCGGCTGTCAACAATCGACCGGCCGGCAATATGATCGAGCCGGTAGCCTTTTGCACCTACCAGTTGCAGCAAAGACTGGGAAGCTTCTTGCATGTAGTCCGTAACCACACTTTTAATTGAATTTGCGGCAATATCCATCCGCGAAGTATTCGTCTCCAATGCTATATTGGTACTTGTAAAATAGCTCATTGCCGAACTTACTGTAAAATGCGACTGCAATCTTGCAAGTCTTTCTTTTACCTGGTCGTAATTAAACAGGCTGGCTCCGCCTACAAACCTGTTTTTACAATGCTCCAGTGCCTCATCAAGCATACGTTTCAGATGGCCTGTACTCATCCCCGGAAACTGGAGTCTGCTTCTGTGGAGAATATCCAGCATCATAGTAATACCGGTGGATTTTGGTTTAAGCCTGTACGGTTGGGGTACTTCAATCTCTATTTTATTCCGGCCATAAGGAAGCATATACAAACCCAGGTTCTTATAGTACTCCAGGACTTCTATACCACCGTTTGAACTGTCATGAATGAAAAAACCAATGTCTCTGCCCAGTTCTCCTTTTTTATCATATCCTCTGGCAGTAATCAGCCAGAAATCAGCCCATCCGGTCAGTCCGGCCCAATGCTTCAGGCCATTAATTTCATAGTTTCCTTTTTCATTCTCTTTAAATCCTGTTTGCATCCGGAGTGCATCTGAACCAAAATCTGGTTCAGTGATCATGAGTCCTCCCATATTTTTTTTAACCAGGAACTTTTTAAAAACCGATTCTTTAGCCTCCTGCTGGCCATAATTTGCTACCGGTTGCAGAAACAGGGCGCCGTTAATTCCCATCATTAAAGAAAGAGGTAATGACTGGTAGGAAGATGCTTCGAGCATGGAGAGTGCTTCACTTGTAATTCCGCCTCTTCCATTAAAATCTGAGGGGATAAATGTGGATAAGGGGTTACATTCCATTACTTCCCGCAGTATGTATGGAGGAAGTCCTCTGGATGTTAATAGCTCATCCTCATCATTTCTATTGCTAAAAAGATCTGACAGTTTGGATTTATAATCCTTTAGAAATGACTGGATATCCTGTTTAATCTTAAGTGACTGAGCTACTTTTAAGTCCAAGGCGTGATCTTTTTACTTAATAAAAAAATTATATTTTAACGTAAATAATATAAGAAAAAACAATCAAAAATTCATTATGGGCTTCTCTCTTTAAAAAGTATAACGCGAACCCATATTAAGAATTGTTAAAAAGTGCCCCCTTCCCGGAGGGTTGTCTTTGGCAGTAAGTGGGGATTACTTTAAATCCTTATCATATACA
Organism: Balneolaceae bacterium; assembly: GCA_040882525.1. Lineage (GTDB taxonomy): Bacteria > Bacteroidota > Rhodothermia > Balneolales > Balneolaceae > Rhodohalobacter. The sequence goes on from JBBEBD010000023.1 coordinate 32,453, forward strand.
CACGGCCGGCGTGCTGCCGGATCCCCTCCCAGGGCAAATCCGCTTCGTATAAGCCAAAAAAAAGGCCCCTGAAGGGTAGCATCAGGGGCCGTTGGGAAAAATA
>JBBEBD010000024.1:0-1213 GCA_040882525.1 Balneolaceae bacterium
TTTCGCACAAGGGATAACCTGGTGGTGGAGACGGTGGCATTCAGCCTGAGGAATGTATTGGATGATCCTGAAACATATGATTTTCCCCTCCGGAAGGACGATGAAGTACGCATTGCGTCTCTGTTTGAACTTCGCGATGAATATACGTTTAGTGTAAGCGGTGCGGTAAATAACCCAAGTACATTTGATTTTACAGAAGGAATGACTCTTGAAGATGCCTTATTCAGGGCCAATGGCCTGCGGGATGAATCCGCAGCCTACCGTATTGAAGTGGCAAGGAGAATTGTGGATGTGGAGGAGCAGCTTAAAACAGATCGTGTTGCGGAGGTGTTTCAGTTTAGTGTTGATGAGGATCTTGATTTCTCAGAAGAAGACAGGGATTTTACTCTGCAGCCTTATGACCAGGTTTTTGTCCGGCTGAAACCAAACTACCAGCCCCAGCAAAAAGTAAGAATTGAAGGGGAAGTTCAGTTTCCCGGTGAATATGTACTTGAAGATCGAACTGCGCGGCTTTCGGATCTTATCGGGTGGGCAGGCGGCCTGTCTGATTATGCCTATCCGCGCGGAGCTTCTCTTGAGAGAATAGCAGAAACAGCCAATGTGGAGGATGAGAGTTTTCTGGGTGAGCTGGTGGAAGAAAATGATAGAGGCCAGTTGACAACAAGAGTAGGTATCCGGCTTCGCGACGCTCTTCAGGAGCCTCATTCCAACCAGGATCTTATTCTTGAGGAAGGGGATGTGATTCGTGTTCCCAAACAGCTTCAGACGGTGCGAATCGAGGGGGAAGTTCTTTACCCTGTGAGTATCCGTTATGAACCGGGAAAATCATTTCAGAGTTATATTAATGAAGCGGGTGGAATTACGGAGGAAGGCCGCCGAAACCGTGCATATGTTGTTTACGCCAATGGCGAAGTGGACCGAACCAAACGATTTCTGTTTATCCGGAATAATCCCTCCGTGGAGCCGGGTGCCACAATTATCATACCGCCAAAACCTGCCAGCCGGGAAATGACACCGCAGGAAAGAATCAGCCTGGCATCCAGTATTGCATCAACTGCATTGCTGTTTGTGACACTTATTGATCGGTTGAATTAGTATTGAGTAGTGAGTAGCGAGTAGCGAGGACCTGGCAGAGTGCGGTAGCTCCTGCCAGAGTCCGGTTTATGGGCGATCAACTTTGTATTAACCACAAAGGGCACAAAGGGCACAAAGG
>JBBEBD010000024.1:1313-5169 GCA_040882525.1 Balneolaceae bacterium
CGAACCCCCGCAAGGACTCCCGCCTGGTTGCCAATAAGTGCCCCTCTGTCCCAGCCCACCTCAAACAACAGGTTCAGGTCTTTGTCTGCAAGTCTGATGGGCGCGTCTATTCCGGCTCCAAACGACCACTGATTACGGTGAGTGTCAAAAGGATTTATCCTGGTTCCATAATTTCTGCTGAACGTAGCCCGGCCTGTGAATGAAACCGAGCCGGTAACTGCAGTAAGGCCCAGGTGGTGTGCCACTATCCTGTTGTTGGTAATGTTTTCATACACACCGGCATTATCCGGACGTGGAATAAACAAGGGATTTCCTATCGTCCGCCCGTTGTAAACCCAGCCTGTCTGATATATGGTATGATTGTAATAATTTTCATTTCCCATGAATTCATCCCGGCCTTCGGGATCGGTGTTTTCGAGCAGGGGACCGTTTTGCCATTTGGTGTATAGAAATTCATAAGTCAGTCTCCGGACCGGGCTGTTTTCATCAAATAAAAATGAAACTCCGGTGAGAGCATCCTGCGCACTTTTAAATTTCAGGTTGTTCTTGGTTTCAAGGGGGAACTGCCGGTAACCTGTTACGCTGAGATTGTCCAGTTCAAGGAAAAAACCAAAATCCCATGCACCTTTATGATCGCCGAGCATGTAGGCTTCTTCGCCATAGGGCGCATTTTCGTCACCGCCAACCACAACAAATACACGTGCAAAATCACTGAGCGATGAGGGCATATCGCCAAAACGAGGATTGTTCGTTCCGCCCCAAACGGCGTAATGAGCAACACCTCCATACAGGTTCAGCGCGAAATCTCCGCCAAACCGGGCATGCCCCACTTTTTCATGAAAAAGAACATCATCGGTAAATCTGCGGCTTCCAAGCCAGCCATGCGCAATATGAGCCCTGATCTTAATAAATTCGTTTGTAAAGGGCAGGGCAGTCCAGTCAGCCAGTGCAAGGCGTACCTGTGGTACGGGAGTCGCGTTCCCGCTGACACCAAGAGATCCCATGCCTGCTGCATCATCATGAATGGGCGATTTGTTATGAAATCTTCCGGCGGAGAGTTCAAATCCATAAGCATTGACTTTCAGATACGCCTGATTAAAGGTGAGGGTGGATTCTGTTCCCGGCCGGGCTATCAAATCTGCACCGTACCGGAGAATGATGTTCTCAGCAGGATTTGTCCGGCTGTGCAGCTGAAAACGGGTAAGGAGATGGCTGCCATTACCTGCCACTCTCCCATACCGGTTGGACTGTAACCAGAAAGGAGTTTGCCCGGAACTGACAACACCAATGGTTTCAGCAGTTGAAATCATTTGGGGTAATGCCTGGTTTGGCATCAGCCAGATGAGTGAAAAGATGAATAGAAAAGGAACTGTTTTGCGCACGTTTTTTTAATAATTTTTTTCGTCAGCCATAAAGTAATCACAAAGGGTTTAAAATAGTAGTGAGTATTGAGTAGTGAGGACCTGGCAGAGCCTGCCTTCCGATATGTCAGAGCAGGCAGGTGCGTAAGCTCCTGCCCCGAAGGGATCCCTATGGGGCCAGAGTCCGGTTAACGTGCGATATTAACCACAAAGGCCACGAAGAGCACTAAGGGAAAATGACTGGTTAATGAGTTGTCCTAAAACCTTTGTGTACTCCGTGTTCTTGGTGGTTCAAATACGCTGTGTTCGCCGTGAAAAACCGCCGTGCCCGCCGTGGTTTTCCGGGAGTACTGTTCAAACCCCTTCGTATGTATTCGTTTCCACCAACAAATCCACCGCCTCGGGTTATTTTAAATAACGCCGTCTAACCCCGGGCTACACCCGCTGCCGCGGGATTTGCCCGGGGCTAATCATGTTAAACCCTTTCAGGGTTGTCTGAATGGGAACCTGAGTCCTGAGACTGAACCTGAAAGCTGACTGCTGATAGCTAATAGCTAACATTATCCACTTCGCGTTCTTAAGGCGTGTACGCTTTGGTTAAAAAGTGAACTCTGAGTCTGAAGTCTGAAAGCTGAAATCCTGCCACCTTTGTGTACTCCGTGCTCTTTGTGGTTTTCCTGCATCCGCTGCCGCGGGATTTGCCCGGGGCTATTCATGCTAAACCCTTTCAGGGTTGTTTGAAACCTGAGTCCTGAGACTGAACCTGAAAACTAAATTATCAACTTCGCGTTCATTCGCGCCCTTTGCGGTTCAACTGAAGGCGTGTCAGCTGTGGTGAAACAAGTGAGCTCTGAGATTGAAGTCTGAAAGCTGATAGCTGATAGCTGATAGCTGATAGCTGTGGTTCCCCTCACTCGAAATGCTTCTTCTCCTGTTCAAACTCTTCATTAGTAATAAGTCCCTGTTGCCAGAGTCCGGTCAGGTAATCCATTTTATCCATGGTTCCGGGTTTGGAAGGTTCCGGCCGGGGTTCTTCTTTCTTCTGAAGAGCAGCGAGCCTTTGACGTTCTGATTCTGCCGCTTTCAGGATCATTGAAGAGAGGGCTTCCGGGTTTTCCATTCCCAGTAATTCAACGGTTTTCCCGGATGTGTGTATGATCAGGTCAGCGATGTCAAACTTTTTATCCGTGCGTGTCTGCCTCAGGTCGATATTGCGGATATTGGCAAGATCTGTTTTTTCAGAAATTTTTGAATCAGAAGCCGTTATTGATCTGTCTGAAATAACATAATTGATAGATTTGTGGGTTTGATACAGCCTGTACAGCATATAGATTCCAGCACCTAGAAAGGGGATAAGTACAATTCCCAGAACATACCACCAAAACCATGCTTTGCGACTGGGTTTGAGCCGGACTGTTTTCTCTGACATAATATTAACCTTTACATTTTCTTTAATATAAAGGTTTTGAAAGAGAATTTTGATTGAAGATTGATGATTCAAAATTAGGATTAACCACAAAGGGCACAAAGAACACAAAGGTAAAATGAAGGTTAAGGAGAAGAAAATGGTTAAAAAGTTGTCCTAAAAAACTTTGTGTACTCCGTGTTCTTTGTGGTTCAAATCACACCGTGTCCGCCGTGAAAACCCGCCGTGTTCGCCATGGTTTTTTCAGGAATTCTGCTCAAACCCCTTCGTATTTATTACTTCCCACCAACAAATTCATCGCCTCAGGGAGATTTAACTACACCCTTTAACCCCGGGCGCCACCCGCTGTCGCGGGATTTGCCCGGGGCTAATCATGTTGAACCCTTTCAGGGTACCGGTGGATCTGAATTCGGATTCTTCATCCCTTAGTCCCTCCGTCCCTCTGTCCCCTAAGTCATGTGGCGGCGTAGCACGGGGTTTGGTTCTGGCGGGGAGACAGATACGCCGCGTCTGTTGACTAACACCCATGTCACCCTGAGCAACTAATTTTGTCTAAAAGCGGGGCAACACTATTTAAAAGGTGACAGTTCAAAAGTCCCCTCTCGAGAGGGGATTTAGGGGTGTGTCCTTTGAGCAAAAATTGCAGATTAAGCCAAAAAACACGCTTTTTTACAAATCTGTCACTGGTAGCCTGCCTGCGCTGAAGCTTCGGAAGACAGGCGAAGGCACGCTTCTTTCGGCGTGCCGAAGCCGAAGGGTCTCCTTGTTCTGGATGGGAGGTACATTAAAAACCCCTTCGTATTAAGCTTTACCTGCACTTTTTAAACCCCGGGCTATGCCCAAGGCATCCCTTTGGGGAAGCCGCGAGCAAGGATAATTAATCCTTTGTATCCTACGTACCCTCCATGGTTTTTCTAATATTGACAGAACCCCCTTCGTACATTTTCCTGCCACCAATAAACCCGTCGCCTTGGGGATTTTTATTTGCGCATATCTAACCCCGGGCGGCACCCGCTGTCGCGGATTTGCCCGGGGCTATGTTCTTTCGCCCTTACAGGGCTGTCCTTTG
>JBBEBD010000025.1:0-119241 GCA_040882525.1 Balneolaceae bacterium
TACGATGGCTCACCGCTTAAAAAATAGTTTACTTACTTTTTAATCGTTACACTAGGTAGCTGTGTCGGTTATAAATGGCCGTTACCTGACCATCACCGGCAAATATTGTTGTCAATATATTGTCATTGATAAATCCAAACCATACAAATCCCCAAAAATAAAAAAGCCTCACAAGTCTATAATCTATTGACCTGCAAGCCTTTATAAGATGTGGGCGCTATAGGATTCGAACCTATGACCCCCTGCTTGTAAGGCAGGTGCTCTAAACCAACTGAGCTAAGCGCCCCATTTTATTACTAACAACCATTTTAAATAAGTTTCTGCAAAACTCCGCAGAAGAACCTATGACCCTCCCGATTGTACTGCATCGGGATGCTCTGCCGAAGGCATGCCTTTGGCATAAACCAACTGAGCTAACCACCCGATTTTTTAATAAAACAGGATTTATCAAAACCCCGTTTCCAATCAAGACGCCAAATATAAGAACAAATTAATTCCCACAAAACAGTTTTTACTGATTAAAATTTTTTTTATTTATATAGGTAAGGTTAACACTGTTAAGTTGCCTTCACATAGAAAAATCCTATTTATTATGAAAAAAGATCAAGCTGAAAGAGAAGTTGTTTTTGTTGACGGCGGACGCACTCCGTTCCTTCGGGCGCAGACAGATTTTAAATCATTTTCATCCTATGACCTGGCCCGGCTGGCAATTGCAGGGCTCATCAATCAAACAAAACTGAACGGAGACATTATCGACCGGGTGATCTTCGGTAATGTGATTCAGAATATAAATACCAGTAATGTGGCCAGGGAAGCTTCTCTTGCCGCTGGACTGCCGGATACCATCCCGGCATATACTATTTCCATGGCATGTATCTCTTCCAATATGGCTGTAACTACCGCAATGGATTCTATTTTAACAGGGAGCATAAAAAGTGCCGTCACGGGAGGAACAGAAGTTATGAGTGATATCCCGATCCGCTTCAGGAAAAAATTCCGGCAAAAACTGCTGGAATCCCAGCGGTATAAATCCCCCGCAGATTACATGAAATTTTTTAAAGGCCTGAGGCCATCGGATCTTCTTCCTGAAGTACCGGCCATCGCTGAGTATTCAACCGGCGAAACCATGGGAGAAAGCTGCGATAAAATGGCCGCCAAATATGGTATTACCCGTGAAGAGCAGGACGCTTACGCTTTACGTTCTCACCAGCTTGCCGCTAAAGCCACCACAGACGGACTTTTTGCTGATGAAATTTTTCCTGTTCCTGTTCAGAATGGCAAAAAAATCGTAAAAACCGATAATGGTATCCGGGCAGACAGCACCATGGAAAAACTGCAATCTCTCAGGCCGGCCTTTATAAAACCTCACGGTACTGTAACCGCGGGAAATTCATCCTATTTAACTGACGGAGCATCTGCTGCTCTTATCATGGAAAAAAGCTTTGCCATTGAGCAGGGTTTTACTCCAAAAGCCTTTCTTAGAAACTACAGCTATGTAGCCCGGCGGCCTGATGATGAGCTTTTGATTGGCCCCGCTTTTGCTATACCAAAAGTACTGGATGAGATGAAACTTACACTGGATGATATGGATGTTTTTGAGTTTCATGAGGCATTTGCCGGGCAAATGCTGACGATATTAAGTGTTTTAAACAGTGATAAATTTGCAAAAGAGAGGTTAAACAGAAAGAAAAAAATCGGCAGGATTCCTTTAGATAAGTTAAACCGGAGCGGGGGTTCACTTTCTCTGGGCCATCCTTTCGGTGCAACAGGAACCCGCATGTTAGCCACAGCCGCAAACCGGCTGATTCATGAAGACGGACGCTACGCGCTGATTGCCGCCTGCGCAGCAGGCGGCCAGGGTCACGCGATGATTATTGAGAGGTTTTCGGAAGATAATAAATAGATCATGAGAACACCCCTCCCCGCCTAAAGGCGGTACTCCCCTCGAGGGGAGAGTTTCTACTCATTCTAATAAATGAAGATTATGAATAAAAAGAACATCCTGAATACGAGAATCATAGAGAATGTCGCTGTAGTTACACTGGATACACCCGGTGAGAAGGTAAATAAACTAAATGAGGCTTTGATAGAGGAGTTTTCATCACTTCTGGACCGGCTGGAATCGGATGACTCTCTGGAAGGTGCGGTTCTGCTAAGCGGGAAGGATGAAAATTTTATCGCGGGTGCAGATATGGATATGTTCAAACGACGAACTACCGCAGAGCAGTTGTCTGAACTAAGCTGGACGGGACATGAAGTTCTTCTTCGGGTTGAGGAGTTTCCTAAACCTGTTGTAGCGGGCATTCATGGTTCATGCATGGGTGGCGGAACCGAACTCGCCCTGGCATGTCAATACCGGATTGTTTCGGATCATAAATCAACAAAAATAGCTTTACCGGAAGTACAGCTGGGATTACTGCCGGGAATGGGAGGCACACAGAGACTCCCGAGACTAATTGGAATTCAAAAAGCTCTGACCTATATGCTGACAGGGAAGAATATGTATTCCCATCAGGCTCGTAAAACGGGTTTCGCAAATGAAATTGTTCATCAGCATGCTGTTCAAACCGCAGGAATTAAAGCAGTCAAAAAACTTCAGAGTAAAAAGATTACGGCACCGGATAAACGTTCTGCTGCTGAAAAAATACTGGAGGGAACCCCCTTCGGGAGAAGCGTTATTTTTAAACAAGCCATGAAAAGGACCATGGGGCAGACCAAAGGAAATTATCCTGCACCTCCAAAAATAATAGAAAGCGTGAAGTACGGGTATAAATATGGTTACAAACGCGGGCTGAAAAATGAATCAAAGCTTTTTGGTGAACTGGCCGTAACTCCTGAATCACGCGAATTGGTTCAGCTGTTCTTTAATATTACCGCATCTAAAAAAAATCCGTGGGATCAACAAAAAAAAGAGATTCATAAAATTGCAGTTTTAGGTGCCGGACTGATGGGTTCGGGTATCGCGGAGGTAAGTATAGAAGATGGCTACCACGTCTGGCTGAAAGACCAGACTCTTGAAAATGCGGTACAGGGAGAAGAAGAGATCCGCCGTAATCTTGATAAAAAAGTCAATAAACATATACTTTCGGAATTTGAACGGGATGAAAAAATCACACGGGTTCATCCGGCCGAAACCTACAATGGCTTTCAGAATATTGACCTGGTTATTGAGGCCGTTTTTGAAGATCTGAATCTCAAACAGCAAATCCTGAAGGAAGTGGAACAGGCCGCCGGCGAACATACTATTTTTGCATCGAATACCTCCTCCCTGCCTATTAAAGATATCTCAAAACATGCAAACAGGCCTGAGCAGGTGATCGGGATGCACTACTTTTCGCCCGTTCAAAAAATGCCGCTGCTGGAAATTATCAAAACCCCAAAAACAGCTGATTGGGTGCTTGCCACTGCGTTTGATGTGGGTCTAAAACAGGGCAAAAATGTGATTGTTGTAAATGACGGCCCCGGATTTTACACGACCCGGATTTTAGCTCCATTTATGAATGAAGCCCTTCTCATGCTCGAAGAAGGAGCTGCTGTTGAAACTATGGACCGTGCCATGAAACAGTTTGGATTTCCGGTGGGTCCCGCCGCACTTTTTGATGAAGTGGGAATTGACGTAGGTGCTCATGTTGCTGAAGTTCTCGGCAATACTTTTGAAAAACGTGGAGCAAAAACCAGTAAAAAAGCAAAAGAACTGGTTGAAGCCGGATATAAAGGGCGAAAAAACCAGAAAGGTTTTTACCGTTATGAAGAGAGTTCTAAGAAGAAGAAAGAGACTAACAAAGAGATTTATGAGTTTTTTGGGGGACAGACACGAAAAGCCTTTAAAAAGCTTGAAATACAGCAGCGGCTGACTCTCATGATGATTAATGAAGCCGTTTTCTGCCTGCAGGAAAACATCCTGGAAAAACCTGCTGATGGAGATCTTGGTGCAATTCTCGGCCTGGGCTTTCCTCCTTTCCTGGGCGGGCCTTTCCGTTATATCGACCGGGAAGGAGCAGCATCTATTGTTGAACGAATGGAGATTCTTCAGAAAGAACTGGGAGAGCGCTTCAAACCGGCAGAGCTTTTAAAAGAGCACGCACGAAAGGGTACAGCGTTTTACAAATAGTTTATCAATTACTCTTCCATCCGTTTCAGGCGCTGTTCCATCTGATCCAGCTTATCTTCAATTTTCTGAAGCATATGAATGATAATGATATGGGTTTTTTTCGCGTCAATGCCCACAACACTTTCGTCACTCCCGATGATTTCTTCGATTTTTTTAAAATCCTGTTCCGGAATATCGTTTTTCATAATATTCTTAATTATTCAGTTTCAAATCCTTCATTCGCAAGATCCTGGAAACCACCGATATTATAAACATCTTCAAAGCCTTTACTTTTCATAATTCGCGCGGCTTTGCCACTACGGTTCCCGGAGCGGCAATACAGGTAATAAGTTTCGTTTTTATCCAGCTCATCTATGTTTTCCTGGAATTCCCCGGTTAAATAATCGAACTGATGAGCAGTCATTTTCAAGTGGCCTTCATCATACTCATCTTTTCTGCGCACATCAATCACCGTTCCCGGTTTTTCTTTAATTTTTTCTTTAAACTCGCTGCTGGTTATATCCATTGTACCTTTTCGTTTTGAAAAAAATTTCATGCTTTTAATATAAGATGATTTGATGATAAGGAATAGAGTTGGTTTTCAGATATGAGTTTTATCTTCAGTCAGCCAACAATATTTAAGAATTTGTTTGGAGCGGAGAATAATCGGCTGAAGCGGCATTTTCACCATATTCCCTGTAACAGCTCAAAGCCCCGGATACATCGAAGAAAAAATTATCTTTACCCATTATTTCCACAATTCCGCAGACCTTCAGTTTATCGCGTACTGGCCCGATTGCGCCGGCAATATAAAAGTCAATTTCCCGGCTTTTCAGATCATAAATCACTTCCTGAAGTGTACTGATCCCGGTAGAATCAATAAAATGAATGGCAGAGGCATCAAGAATTACAAGTTTTAAATCAGCCCCCTTTTTAGCAATATGCTCTTCCATATTTTCCCGGAAATATTCCACATTGGCAAAATAAAGCTGGGAGTCGAACCGGTAAATTAATACATCATCACTAACTGAAGCCTCTTTATATCGTTTGATATTCCGGTAATTCCGGGTGTTGCCCAGTTGTCCAAGTTCGGTACTGTGCGGACGGGTACTGCTGTATATTACCGCCACGAGAGAGATAATCACACCTACTAAGATTCCTTCCTCGATTCCCAGCAAAAGAGTTGCAGTAAAGGTAACAATAAGCATGGCGAAATCTTTCCGGTCGGTTTTCCAGAGTTCTTTCATTTCATGTGCGTCAAACAGCCCGGCTACCGCAACGATAATAATGGCTGCAAGTACCGCTGACGGCAGGTAATAAAAAAGAGGAGTCAGGAAAAGTATCGTTAAGCCAATAATAACTGCACTGATGATTGAGGCGATGCCGCTTTTTGCCCCGGCCTGATCATTCACAGCAGTCCTGGAAAATCCACCTGTAACCGGAAATGACTGGAACAGTGAACCACCAATATTCGCAACACCAAGGCCTATTAATTCCTGGTTTGCATTTACTTTGTAGCCGTGTTTTTTGGCGATGGCTTTTGCAACGGCAATAGACTCCATAAATCCGACGAGTGAGATCACAAGTATAGTGGGAATCAACAGACGGAAATCTGCTAATGTAAATTCCATTAGTTCAAAAGAAGGCAAACCATCCGGAATTTCCCCGACGATAGAAACTCCCTGATTATTCAATCCGAATAAACCTGTTGCAACCGTACCCGCGGCAACCACAACAAGTGCTGAAGGGAATGTATGTTTCCACTTCCTGATCAGAATAATGACTACAACAGAACCTGCTCCGATGAGAGTTGTAAACAGGTCAATTTCAGAAATTTGTGCTAAAGTGCCTATCAGAATTTCATGAATATAATTCGTTCGCGGCAGTTCCAGGCCGAGCAGGTTCTTAATCTGGCTGGCGCCAATAATCAGGGCGGCGGCCGATGTAAAACCGCTCAGTACCGGATGCGAAAGAAAGTTCACAAGAAAACCCATCCGGAAGAGTCCCATCAGAAACTGAAAAACTCCCACTCCTAATGCTGCCAGTATGACGAGCTGAATAAACCTGTCGCTGCCAACTTCCGCCAATTCCCCTACACCTGCTATAATTAAAAGAGAAACCATTGCTACAGGGCCAACGGCGAGTTGTCGTGATGTGCCGAAAACAGCGTATAACAGCAGAGGGATTAAAGATGCATACAGTCCGTAAACAGGCGGCATACCGGCTAAAACCGCATATGCCATTCCCTGTGGAATCAGCATAATTCCCACAGTTACACCGGCATTCAGGTCTCCCTTTAGGCTGTTTCTATTATATTTTTTTAGTATTTCTAAAAGAGGTATATACGTTTTGATATATCTGTAAATGCCATTCATTTTATGAGCAAATCAAATTAATCTGCCGATTTGCTATCCTCCGGTTTTACTGTAGTTTTCGAAATCATCATCAATAAGAACAACATCAAATCCCGATTTTTCCAGAAGGGCTGAAGATACAGCTGAACGGGCCCCTGATTTACAATGCACAATCAGTTTCTTGTCTGACGGCAGTTCCTCTTTTCTTTCCAGAAGGCGTGTATGAGCTATATTCAGAGCTCCCTCTATATGGCCTTCATTATATTCAGTTGCTTTTCTTACATCCAGTACCATACTGTTATTGTTTACCTCTTCTATCTCATCAAATGATTTCACAACCTGCTCAGCCAGTTTTCCTCCCTGTTCCTGGTATATTTTCAATTCACCGGGTGTTACAAACCCTTTTATATTATCCAGCCCGATTCTGTAAAGGTCCCTTGTGGCTTCATCCAGCTTATGTTCTTCCACAACCAGGTAAATGTTTTGATCTTCTGTGATAAATGAACCTGCAACAGTATTAAACTGTTTATTCAGCGGAGATAACAATGAACCCGGAATATGGCCCGCGGCAAAATCCGTTCTCTCGCGCGTATCAAGCAGCACTGCTTTTTTATTTTTTGAAAGCTTTTTCAGCTCTGTGATTGTCAGATGTTTTGCTTTTGGTAATCCCCCAGTCAGTGCCGGGCCAATTTTATTATCTCTCTTCATCCGGGCAAAATAAAGAGGAGGTTCGGGCTGCCCCTCCAGAATAAAATTCACAAAATTATCTTCCGAACTGGCCGATTTCAAAGAGTTGTTATACCGCAGCTCATAGCCAACTGTGGATTCGGGCACTGCTCCCATCGCTTTACCACATGCACTTCCGGCTCCATGCCCCGGCCAGATTTGCAGGTATTCCGGTATGGTTTTAAATGATTCAACGGATTTAAACAGAGTCCGTGCCGAGGGTTCCATAACGTTCAGCTGTCCGGCCGCAGACTCAAGCAAATCGGGACGGCCTACATCTCCCACAAAAACAAAATCACCGGTTACTATTCCCATGGGTTCGTCAGCCGTTGCCCCGTCTGTTATATAATAGCTTAAATGCTCGGGTGTATGGCCTGGAGTATGCCATGCTCTGATGGTAATATTCCCGATGTTGAATGAATCACCGTCTTTCAACAGTTCATAATTGTAATTGCTGTTTTTAAGCCACTCATATTTCCAGTCTTTATCACCTTCATCTGATGCGTAAACTTTAACGCCTCTTTCTGCAAACTCCCTGAGACCGGAAATATAATCTGCATGAATGTGTGTATCCGCGGCAGCTATAATCGTAAGATCCTCACCGGCAGCAGCTTCAATATACTGATCAATGTCCCGCATCGGGTCAATTACAACAGCTGTTCCGTTTGCCTGGCACCCGATTAAATAGGCATACTGTGCCAGTTTTTCGTCAAAAAATTGTTTGAAATACATTTGTCTCCTCGTTTAATGAAATTTTTGTTCACCTGAAATAAATACCCGTTTCCGGGTTTCCTCACTCTCCTGTCACAACAGAATTTGCGGGCAGGACCTGGTTTTAATGTGGCAGCTTATCTTTTAAAGCACCATAGGTATAGGTACCTGCAAACGCCGCCAAAATAGGTATAATCATAATAGTCAACCCGCTTCCGAAAAGGGCGAACATCGGTCCGGGACATGCCCCTAACAGAGCCCATCCTAATCCGAACAGTGACCCGCCCATAACATATCTTTTTACCTGTGATGCGTCTTTCGGCGGAATCGACACAGGATTCCCATCTATATCTCTGATATTCTTACGTTTGATGATTTGTATAGATAGTATCCCGACCAGCACTGCCATTCCAATGATTCCATACATATGAAAGGAGTCAAACCGAAACATCTCCTGGATTCTGAACCATGAAACGACTTCGGACTTTACAAGTATAAATCCAAACCCGGTGCCGATCAGCATGTATCTTAAATATTCTGTAAACTTCATATTGATATACCTCCTTTAGGATAAAATGATTGGATATAACAGCCATGTCATCATCAAGCCGCCGATAAAGAAACCAACAACCGCTATCAATGAAGCAACCTGCAGGTTAGACAGGCCGGATATTGCATGCCCTGAAGTACATCCGCCCGCATAACGGGCTCCGAATCCCACCAGGAATCCACCCAGCACAAGAACTGTTATTCCGGCGGCAGACCCAAGCTTACCCCAGGAAAATAAGTCTGCGGGAACAAGGCCGTTAAAATCCTGAATGCCAAGCGCCTGTAAATCTGTTATGGTTGATGCTGCGAGCTGTATGGGTTCAGGATTTGCAAAAATAAAACCACCAAAAAATCCGCCAATAACCGTTCCTGCCAAAAAAGCGAGGTTCCAGCCGCCGGCTTTTCTCCAGTCATAATTGAAAAATTCTATATCTCCGAAATTACAGGCGGCGCAGAAATGGCGAAAATTTGAAGATACGCCAAACATCTTGCCACCTGTTAATAGTAATAATGGGACAGTAAGGCCGATCACAGGACCAGCCACATACCACGGCCATGGTTCGTATAATAGATCAAGCATGTTAAATGATGTTTAATTTTTTGTTTCAGACATAATATAAAACAATTGATACTACTTGTCAATACAAGTAAATCATCGCTCCAATAAATGTAAACCCCTTGATTTATTTATCAGACGTACATGTACATACATGTATTGATAATAGCCCTTCGCTTCCTTATATTTTGAAAAACCATTTTTTCCCTATGTTAAAAAAAGGAATACCACTACATATTCAGATTTCCCAATGGCTCAGGAATGAAATAGAGAAAGGAGTTTTTGAAACCAATGAAAAGCTGCCTTCGGAGAATGAACTATCAAAAAAATTTAATGTCAGCAGGGTTACAATACGCCGGGCCCTTCAGTCGCTTGAAAATGACGACTTAATCTACCGGAGCCAGGGGCTGGGATCTTTTGTAAATGACCAGCGCACACCTCATAATCTTATACGCTTAACGGATTTTAATGAAGATATGGCAAGAGCCGGACTTGATGCATCCTCAGAAGTTAAATTGTTCCAAACCATTGATATCCCGCCAAGGCTTGCCAGTCTTCTTGAGACAGATGAAAATTCCAAAGTATTACAGATAGACCGGCTGAGGCTTGGAGACAATGATCCCGTTGCCTACGATGTGACCTGGCTGCCACTATTCTACGGCCAGCTTCTGAAACCGGAAGAACTTAAAGAGTCAACTATCTATCGTATTTTAGAAGAGAAATATAAGATCCCCATCCTGAGAGGCTGCTACAGAATAACTGCTGACTCCGCTGATAACAATCTTTCAAACCAGCTGCAGGTTGCAATTCAAACACCGCTTCTTGTCATAGACCGTCTTTCTTTCACCATCAGCGATAAACCGGTTTATTATCAAAAAAGATATTATAGAAACGATAAAGTTTTATACGAAATGACCCTGGAGCGGGCCAACGAAGATAACTTAACATCAGAAAATATGCCCCTGAAAGAATTTATTCCTGTTTTTAAAGCCAACTGATCTGCGCTTAACTCTGCTTTTTCTCTGATCCTGTCTGAACATCGCAAAAACTGCTCCCCCGGCTATTCCCGTCTGTTTTCAGTGTGTTCGTTATGATAAATCGTTGAATTTAAATACATTTTCGTTGTATAACGGATAGGGTAATTATGAAATCACTTGTAACAGTTGTAATAACAGGAGTCTTCTTTTGCTTCTCATGGTTTCAGCATGATAAGCTTTCAAACGTGAACACGGGGAGTATTGAAGGAACCATTGTACTTGCCTCTCAGCAGTCCCCTGTACAGGTTGGGGGTATCCGTTATGGACGTTCACCCCAAAACACAGGGACCTCAAAGGCAGCCGAAGATTCGATCCTCATTTGGCTGGTGGGTACAGATAATATTGAAACTGCGTCACCCGGAATACCTGTTATTCTGGATCAAAAAGATTTAAAATTCAGTCCTTCACTTTTAGCTGTTCGTCAGAACAGTAAAATCCGAATTCAGAACTCTGATCCGGTATATCATAACGTTTTCAGCCTTTCAAGCACTAAGAAATTTGATGTCGGCCGGCGCCCGGAAAATGAGTACATGGATGTTACCTTCGACAAGCCCGGTATTGTGGATGTTTTCTGTGATATTCATACAAATATGCATGCGGTCATTTATGTTATGCCACCGGATGTATTAACATGGACAAAAGCCAAAAGCGGTGACACTTTTTATCTGACAGATATACCGGAAGGCACTTATCAATTGAAATTATATGCTCCCGGAGCCGGAGAAAGCTCCATTCCTATTGAAGTCTCTCCCGAACAAACATTTGATATCGGCACCATAACCCTGAATTCCTGAGTTATGACAAAATTCTTCAGCCTGAGGTGGAAGTTATTATCGGGTTTTGTCGGCCTGGTGGTATTTACTGTACTCATTTTACTGATCAGTGCAAGCCAGATTGTAGAGTCGCGAATCCGCCAGGATAATGACACTAATTTTGCTGAAGCCGGCCGCGTTTTTGAACGAATTCAGGATATCCGTTTCCGGCAGCTGCGCCAAACCGCTATCCTGCTGGCGGACATCCCCAGTTTAAAAGCGGCCATTTCTACTGAGCATACAGCCACTGTAAATCAGGTACTGCAGGAAAATCTTCTTTACCTTCTCGATTTTGACCCTGTCATTCCCGACTCTCTGATTCCGGAAGAGTTTTATACAGACCCGGATTCAGCCGGTTTGTTACTGATATGCGACCCGGAAGGGCGGCCCCTGGGTCAGCTGGCTACCGGTGAGTTACCGAGGTATTCAATTGCAGACCGGCCGGGTATAGCACGGGCACTACAGGGAGAAATGCCGGCTCAAACCTATATCTGGAAACAGCTAAACCGCTACTACAACGTCATCACAATACCAATCTGGACCGACAACGTATTAGCGGGTACGCTTTCTTATGGATTCCCGATACGCCAGCTTGAAACTCAGCAGCTATCCAGGGATATGGGTCTTGAAGTTCTTTACTATGTAGAAAACCAGCTGCTTACGGCTTCTTTTGAAGAACTGTCCAGCGTTAACCGAAATAAACTTTCACGCTACATACATTCCGCGACTTTTGAAGTTTTTGATACCGGTGAAGCCACTTCTATTGAGGTAGCCCTCGATGATGAAACATGGATGGTATATATAGCCCCTATGATCAGTGCTCAGAATTCTTTCCAGGGAATTAACGGTTATTATGCTGTCGCAAAATCATTGACTAAAGCCATGGCACCGCTTCAAAGCCTGCAAATGTTAATCTTCATAATCGGAATTCTTGCCATTGCGGGAGCTATTATTATAAGCATCTGGCTTACGGGACGTATCACTAAGCCCATAGACCAGCTTGTTGAAGGTGTTTACAGGGTAGAAAGAGAGGATTTCAGTAAAGAGGTTCCGGTAACCAGCAATGATGAGATTGGCCAGCTTACACGCGCTTTCAATAACCTGACAGAAGGACTGAGAGAACGGCTTCTGATGCTTAAGTTTGTTTCGGAAGCAACACTTGACGCCATCAAGAAAAATCTGTCCCGCATAGAACCCGGTGGTGAGAGGCGTAACGTTACAGTGCTTTTTTCCGATATTCGGGGATTTACGGCATGGAGTGAAAAACATACCCCTGAAGAAGTTATTGATATATTGAATAACCTGTTAAGTTTTCAGGCTGAAGTAGTGCAGGAATTTGGCGGTGACGTGGATAAATTTGTAGGTGATGAACTGGTGGCTGTTTTTCAGGGGAAAGAAATGGAACAAAAAGCAGTTAATGCAGCCATTCAGATTCAACATAAATTAACTGCTTTACTTGATAAGAAGTACAATGCGCTGTCGATAGGAATAGGTATTAACAGTGGTGAAGTAATTATGGGTGCAATGGGAAGTGAAAACCGGATGGACTATACAGTGCTGGGTAATACAGTGAACATTGGCGCCAGGTTATGCTCCGCTGCCAAACAAGGGCAAATTTTGATTACCAATTCAGTTTACCTCAATCTTGAACGCAGAATTCCAGCAAAAACTCTTGATAAAATCAAAGTCAAAGGAATTGAAAATCCTGTTCAGATTTATGAAATCCGCTGGGAAAAGGAAGAGCATTCTGTTGCTGATTTATAAACCCGTTTATCACTACAGCTTCCTGAACCCTGAACTATAAATTAAAATTATGAGATTCCGCGTTACACTGAGTTTTTTTTTACTCTTGCTTCTGTCAGGTGCTGCCTTTCCTGTTACCGCGCAAATACAACTTGGAGGTCTCGCCGATTTTGAACTAAAGAAAGGACAAAACGACTCCTCTCCATATGTCAATCAAACACCCAATGATAAGTGGACAATTTACACTCCATATATCCGAATATTTGCAAGTGCCGATATTTCAGAAAACTGGTTTATCTCGTCTGTTCTTCAATCAGATTATTATAGCGGAACCGAATTAAGTTCACCTTTTTTTTCAGTTATCAACCTGAACTGGATTCCAATAGATGATTCCGATTTCACAATTACAGCGGGCAGGTTTGTGACTCCTTATGGTGTCTATTCCAATCGTGTACTTTCTATCGATAATCCTTTTGTTCATTTACCGCTGACTCATGTATTTGGCCTGCCTGTCAGCCAGCAATCAGGAATACTTCCTTATAATGCAGAATATGAAGAAGGTATTACCGGCCTCACAATGGTTAATCAAAGAATGTATTCGCAGGGAATTCTTATTCAAAATAGTTTGGGAGACTCGGACTGGCTGCAGTACAAACTGGCCGCTGCCCTGGCTCCCGCTTCAGCCTATTTTGGAACAGCCATGTATAATTATCCTTCATTCACGGGCCGTATAGTTATTCAGCCAAAAATCTGGGCGCAGCTCGGCCTCTCTTTCAGTAACGGGCCTTTCATGCATCCCGATGATGCAGCCAATCGGTTTCCCGACTCCAGCCTGTCTGAGTTCAGGCAGATCCTTCTTGGCAGCGACTTATTAATCTCTTACCGCTATTATTCATTTTTAATAGAATATAACCGAAGCCTTTGGAAAGCACCTTATATAAATGGAACTGAAACCACAGATTATGAAATTTCAGAGGCCCCTGTTGATCATATTTCCGGAGAAGCCGTTGTAAGATTTCCCTTTTTTGTAGGGTCTTACGCAGCAATCCGATATGAAAATTTGATCTCCGGCTCTCTCTCTTCAGGAATATACAGCTCTGGCAGTGCTTGGACGTATGACAGGAGCCGGGTAGAACTGCTGGCCGGCTATAAACTACATCGAAATATAAAAATGAAGATCTCATATCTTCTCGGAACAGATACCGGCCCTGATCTGAATGATAATGTTTTTGCAGTTCAATTAAGTGTGGCCTATTGAGTTAAACCCTGCTGAGGTAAAAAATATTTGCACGTTTCGCAACCGGTATTCAATTGCTCTCCGATTAATAATATCCTATCTTTTGACGATAAAACTACTAATCTTCTAATTTGCCAATATGACCTTTGTACAAATATTTTTTCTCATGGGATCACCCGATGGCGGCGGTGACGGCGCTATTATAAACCTGCTCTTTCTGGGAGCCCTGTTTTTTGTTTTTTACTTCTTCATTATCCGCCCGCAAAGTAAACGTCAAAAAGAAATTCAGCAGAAAGTAAGTGAAATGAAAAAAGGTGATAAAGTTGTTACTTCTGGTGGAATGTTCGGGGTTGTAAACTCCATTGAAGAAGATACGGTTTTGCTCGAAATCGACAGCGGTGTTAAAGCCCGGTTTCAAAAAGGTTCAATCACTGATGTTAACCCGAACAAGAAGTAATACGGATTTACCCGAATACGTAATCCGGCAAACGGAATCTTTTCTTATTTAAGTTATTTTGTATGTCAGACACTCCTTTCAATACCATACCGGAAGCCATTGAAGATATCCGCAACGGCAAAATAATTATTGTTGTAGATGATGAAGACCGCGAAAATGAAGGAGATTTTCTGATGGCCGCGGATAAAGTTTCACCCGAAGCCATAAATATAATGGTTAAATATGGGCGAGGGCTTGTGTGTGTGCCCATCACAAGGCAGAAGGCCCGTGAATTGAACCTGGATTATATGGTAACCGAAGGTGCAGACCCCGATGAAGCCGCATTTACAATTTCCGTAGATCATAAACGCCTCACCACAACCGGTATATCAGCTCCGGACCGGGCCAATACCATCCGTGAGCTTATGAACCCGGAATCAGACCCGGCTGACTTTCGAAAACCAGGGCATATTTTTCCAATCATCGGGGTTGATGGTGGTGTATTGCGCCGGGCCGGCCATACCGAAGCCGCTATTGATTTCTCCAGACTTGCAGGCCTGGAATCCGCTGGTATTATCTGTGAAATCATTCATGATGACGGAGAGATGGCCCGGCTTCCTGAACTTATAGAACTGGCTAAAAAATTTGACATGAAGCTGGTTACCATTAAAGATCTGATTGCATACCGCATGGAGCACGAATCTTTGGTGGAAAAAGAACTCAGTGTGGATATGCCGACTATTTATGGAGATTTTACCCTTCATGCTTTTAAAGAAAAACTCACGGGCGATCATCACCTGGCCTTTGTGAAAGGAAAATGGGGAAAGAATGATCCTGTTTTGGTTCGGGTGCATTCGGCTAATGCTCTGGGAGATATTTTCGGGAGCAAACGAAGCAACAAAACCGAACTCCTGCATCAGGCTATGCGAATGGTGGACAGTGAAGGGTGCGGAGTGGTTCTTTACATGGATCAGATGAGCCGGGAATATGGCATTATTGATCAGTTAAAGGCTATAAAGCTTCAGGAAGAAGGCCTCAGCAAAGAAGAAATTGAAAGCCGGCTGGGTATGCAGATGGATTACCGTGATTATGGTGTGGGAGCCCAGATACTGCACGGACTTGGCATCCGGAAACTCCGGCTTCTTACCAATAATCCAGTTAAAAGAGTGGGACTGAAAAGCTTCGGCCTGGAAATGGTTGATGAAGTGCCCATTCCCCTTAAATATGATAGCAGCCATCCCGAAGAAAAGCTGGACAAGCCCAAGACAAGACAGGGATTCCTGAAAAGTTTAATCCTCGAGTAAGTCTTTCCCGTACGGGCAGGCCCCAAAGGGATGCCTTCGGCGCTGCCCGTGGTACATACATCGCTTATCAATTCTTATCCGTATCTGTATCCGCCGCGTCTCCCCTGAAAACCGTTTCAGAAGGAAATTCTCCCGCTGCTTCAACATCGTGATCAGGTTCAGTCTGCGCTTCCGGCTCCTCTGTTTTCTGTTCTGCCGGCATGATAGACCTGTGAAAAATCAGCATCACAATTATAGAAGTGCTAATAGCCACATCGGCTATATTAAATATATACGGAAAAACAGGTGTACTGCCAACGGTCAGGGTAAAATGGATAAAATCTACCACATGCCCGTCCAGAACGCCTCCATATCCACCGATTACGCCCATGAACAGGCGGTCCGCTATGTTGCCAAGTGCTCCTCCTAAAATCAGCCCCATACAGGCCAGGTATGCGAAATTAGCCCTTTGGAGTGTAAAAAAGATGTAAGTGAAGATTCCTACGGTGGCCAGAATTGCAATAATACTGATGACCGGTGTAGACAACCAGTCCATTCCCAGTGCCATGCCCGGATTTTTGGTGAAATTAAATGCAAGCCAGCCTTCAATGACTTCCACCCTCTGAAGCCCGGGATTAGTACGTATCATATACTTGGTAACCTGATCCAGTACAAGTACCGTTATCGCCGGGATGAACAGAGTCAGTAATTTTTTTCTTCGGATGGACAAGATATTCTGCTATCGGCGTTTCAGTTTTGCGTCAATACTCAACTGAGTATGGGGTACTGCTTCAAGGCGGCCTTTTGCAATTTTTTTCCCGGTTACTTTACATACCCCATACGTTTTGTTCTCAATTCTCTGCAGGGCATCATCCAGATACCGCACAAATTTTTTGGTACGGTTAAAAAGCATGTATGTTTTTTCACGCTCCTGGGCATCAGTACCTGCATCAGCCATATGAAAAGAATAAGCCGATTCATCAGAAGCATTTTCCATGCTTTCACGAAGTGAATTCTGCAGGGTATTTAATTCCTGTTCTGCTTCATCACGTTTTTTAAGGATGATAGCTTTAAAATATTCAAGTTCTTCATCTGTGTATGGAGAGACTCGATCCTGTGCTTTGGAATTATTTGAAGATGCCATGATGATGATAATTAATTGTTAATGGTTCTTCGTATTGATATTTCGCAATCGTTTCCTTCGATATTCCACGATTTAACGAAATCGGATACGTCCAGTATGGAAGTTTCAATTTTTTCTGCCAATGTTTCCGATTTGATATTTTCCTCAGATAAAGTAACAGCTTCTGTTAATTCACCCGTCCCGGAAAAACCAATGATAATTCGATCCGTTACATCAAAATCGGCTTCTTTGCGCATATTCTGAATCCGGTTTACAAATTCGCGCGACAATCCTTCTTTTAATAAATCCGGAGTAATTTTAGTATCAACAGCTACAGTTATTCCATCTTCTGTTTCTACAGACCATCCCTTCAAGCCGGATCTTTCTATTTCTAACTCGTTGGATGAAATTTGGATAGTTTCACCGTCCTCTAACGTTAGATCCAGAACTCCTTCATCCTCGAAAATAGTAATATCTTCAGTTGAAAGACTATTTATTTTTACCGTTACAGCTTTCATCCGTTTTCCCAGCCTTTTTCCAAGTACCGGAAAGTTGGGTTTTGCTGTTTTGCTGACGATACCGGAGTCATCATCTACAAATTGGATATCTTTAACGTTCACTTCATCCAAAATAATATCTTTTACCGATTCAACAACTGCACGTTCTTCTTTATTCATCGGAAGAATAATTTTTGAGAGCGGCTGCCGCACATTTACATCAATTTGATTCCGTACCCTCAGCACCATTGAGCTTACTACCCGGGCAACATCAATTCGTTTTTCAAGCTGCTTATCAATGGCAGTTTCCTCAACAGTAGGATAAAAAGAAATATGAACGGACGCTTCATCCTGTTTGGTAACTTCGTTCAGTTTCTGGTACAGCCATTCACCGATAAACGGCGCAATAGGACTGATGATTTTTGCCAGGCTCGCAAGACATTCATACAGTGTCTGGTAAGCGGCTGTTTTGTCAATACTTTTCCCTTCTTTCCAGAAACGCCGCCTGTTTCTGCGCACATACCAGTTACTCAGTTCCTCCACAAATGCTTCAATTCCACGGGCGGCTTTAGTCGGTTCATATTCTTCCAGATATTCATCTACCAGTTTAATGGTAGAATTCAGGCGTGATATAACCCACCGGTCCATTTCGGTTCGCTCTGAAATCGGCAGAGGTGAACCTGAAAAGGTGAACCCATCTATGTTAGCATACATTGCAAAGAAAGAATAGGTATTTACAATGGTATTAAAAAATTTCCGCTGGGTTTCCTGCAAACCGGTTTCACTGAACTTAAGATTTTCCCATGGTGAGGAGTTGCTCATCATATACCAGCGAACCGTGTCTGCTCCGTACTGCTGAATTACTTCAAAAGGGTCTACAGTGTTCCCTTTTGATTTGCTCATTTTTTCACCGTTCTCATCCAGAACCAGTCCGTTGGATACTACATTCAGGTAAGCAGGTTTATCAAACAGCATGGTTCCGAGTGCGTGCAGTGTATAAAACCAGCCCCTTGTCTGATCCACGCCTTCGGCAATAAAATCTGCCGGGTAATTCTTTTTAAACTTATCCTTGTTTTCATAAGGATAATGCCACTGCGCCCATGGCATTGAGCCGGAATCGAACCATACATCCAGCAGATCAGGGATTCGCTGCATGGTTCCGCCATCAGGTCCTTCCCATGTAATTTCATCAATGTGCGGACGATGCAGGTCCAGATCTGCATCATCACTCATTCCCGCTTTTTTCTTCAGCTCTTCAATACTCCCGATACATTCAATATAATCCGGATCTTTATCACTCACCCAGATTGGAATCGGTGTTCCCCAGAAACGCTGTCGCGATACTGCCCAGTCTACATTATTTTCAAGCCAGGTTCCAAAACGACCGGTTCCGGTACTGGCCGGCTTCCAGTTAATTTTCTTATTCAGCTCAACCATTTTATCCTTCACATCAGTTGTACGGATAAACCACGATTCCACGGGATACGACATCAGCGGAGTGCCTTTACGCCAGTCAAAAGGATAGTTATGGACATACGTTTCGTGGCGGTACATCCTGTTTTTCTCTTTAATGGACCTGGCAATATTTTTATCCGCCTCTTTAAACCACTGGCCGGCAAAATCTTCAACCTGCTCTGTAAAACGGCCTTCACGGTCAATAGGGTTGTACAATGGAATTCCGGCAGCTTTACAGCTTTCATAATCATCCGCGCCAAATGCGGGAGCCGTATGTACCACACCGGTACCGTCTTCGGTTGTCACATAATCAGCTTCTATAACTCTCCAGGCACTTTCTTTGGGATGCTCCTTCAGCGCATAATCAAATACCGGCTGGTACACACGCCCGACCAGGTCTTTGCCTTTATAGAAGGCTGTGATTTCATAATCCTGGGTTATAGCATCATCAAGACAATCTTCAGCAAGGATATAGTATTCAGTTCTCCCTTCTTCCGTTACTTTAATCTTAACATAATCGATATCAGGATGTACAGCCAGGGCCATATTCGATATAATGGTCCAGGGTGTTGTAGTCCAGGCTAAAAAGAAAATATCTTCATCCCCATCCAGGGCGAATTTCACAAAAATCGATGGGTCCTGTGTCTCTTTGTAACCCAGGCTCACCTCATGAGAAGAAAGCACGGTTCCGCTTCCGGGAGAGTACCACTGGATTTTGTACCCTTTGTAGATCAATCCTTTTTCATTGAGCTGTTTGAATGCCCACCAGACGGATTCTATATATTCATTTGTAAATGTGATATACGGATCGTCCAGGTCCACCCAATATCCCATCCGGTTGGTCAGATCATCCCACAAATGCTTGTATTTGAGAACACTTTCACGGCATTTGGCATTATACTCTGCAAGGCCGTACTCTTCAACCTGCGAACGCCCCTCCAGGCCAAGCTCTTTCTCGATCTCTATCTCAACAGGAAGGCCATGCGTATCCCAGCCGCCTTTACGGTCAACGCGAAACCCTTTGAGGGTTTTATACCGGCAAAACAGGTCTTTCACCGTCCGGGCCATCACATGATGGATACCGGGTTTTCCGTTTGCAGTAGGCGGCCCTTCAAAAAAAGTGAAAGGAATCCCTTCTTCCCTGGATTCAAGACTTTTCTCAAAAATCTTGTTTTTTTTCCACCAGTTAAGGATTTCCACCTCTGCTTTGGGATATGCAAGTTGTTTAATTTCGTCGAATTTTTTTGCCATAGCGAACGTAGTCGTTCATCCTCGAAAAATTATAAGTAAGCCCGTAATATACGAAAAGGTTTCCAATGTATATACGCTGAAGAAGGGTGCCTTTTTTCAATGCACCTTTTCTGAGCCTTATAAGATAGAAGCAATCTTGGAAAAAATCAGGTTAAACTTATTCAAAAAATTCCTTTTTTTGGTTTAATAAACACTCTATCCATGTTATTTTGTTAATAAACCCGGAAAAAAATTATTCGATGCAAACAGAAACTATCATTACGAAAGATAATCCCTTTAAGATCTGTTTTGTATGCCTTGGCAACATTTGCCGCAGTCCAACCGCTGAGGGTATTTTTCAGCATCTTGTAAATGAACGCGGCCTCCAGTCATGGTTTTATGTCGAATCCGCCGGAACATCAGCTTACCACATTGGTGAACTGGCAAACAGCAAAAGCCGGCAGGTTGCCGGCCGGCACGGAATTGAACTTCTTTCGCGGGCGCGGCGTTTTGAGCCTGAAGATATTGAGGAGTTTGACCTGATCCTGGCCATGGACCACGAAAACCTGGAAAACATCAAAAGTTTTGACCGAAACGGGCAATACCACCATAAAGTCAGCCTTATGAGAGAATATGATCCCCTGCCGGAAGATAAAGCCGTGCCTGATCCTTACTACGGTGGAATGGATGGTTTTCAGAATGTATTTGAAGTACTGAAGCGAAGCTGTGAGGCACTGCTGGACGAACTTGAGAAAAATATAAAAAAATAGCCCTTTCCAATCCTCTAAAAAATATGTAATGCTCCCCGATTCTATTCTGTCTCACCTGACGGAAAATTATGGGCTGAAAATCAAAAGCCAACAGCGTGTTTCAGGCGGTAGCATCAACAGGGCGTTCAGGTTATTGGCAGCAGACGGTGACTTCTTTCTGAAATATAATGCATCTGCCCCGCCGCAGTTTTTTGAGAAAGAGGCTCGTGGATTACAACTATTGAAATCAGCAAAAAGCGGCGTCCGGATTCCCGAAGTTGAAGCTTTTCACAATCCCGATAAAGCTTCACCAGGATACCTGTTGATGGAATGGATATCCGAAGGTTCAGGGACCTCCGAAAACTCTTTTACATTCGGTCGCGAACTGGCGTCTCTCCATCAAGCCCGTTCTGAAACATTCGGCCTGGATCATGATAATTTCATCGGGAGCCTTCCGCAAAAAAACAACTCTCATGCTGAATGGCCTTCCTTTTTTATTGAGGAGCGAATCAACCCGCAATTAAAAGCTGCTGTAAATAACGGGAGCATCGATAAAAAATACCTGGCTCACTGGCAGCGGCTGGCAAACCAGCTTTCTGATATTTTCCCGTATGCCAAACCTTCGCTGCTCCATGGAGATTTGTGGAGCGGTAATTACCTGTTTGATTCCTCCGGCAAGGCTGTTTTAATTGATCCTGCTGTTTATTACGGCCACCCGGAGGCAGACCTGGCTTTTACAAAAATGTTCGGTGGGTTTTCATCTGAATTTTATCAGGGGTATGAATCGGCATCCCCATTCGAACCGGGTTTTTCAGACCGGATTCAGGTTTATAACCTCTACCCGCTCCTGGTGCATGTAAACTTGTTCGGCGGCGGATATACCCGTCAGGCAGAACAAGTACTAATGGGGTTTTGATTTAATTGTCATGCTGAACTCGTTTCAGCATCTCCAGACTTTATCAACATTCGGAGATCCTGAAACTAGTTCAGGATGATTCTTTGGTTGACAGTTATGTCTGGATAAGCTTCTTTTTGTATTATTAAAAATCCGGACTCTATAAAATGTTTACCCTCTGATTCCTGTTTATTGAATAATGCCGCCACAAAAAATCATATCCCTGGTACCATCTCTCACCGAACTGCTATTCGATCTTGGAATTGGAAATAGTGTTATCGGCCGGACACGTTTTTGTGTTCATCCGGAAAAAGAAGTGCAAAATGTGCCAATTATCGGGGGGACAAAAAATCCACGCATTGATAAAATTAAAGCCCTGCAGCCCGGCCTGATTATCGCCAATAAGGAAGAAAACCACAAAGAAGACATTGAGGAGCTGGAAGTGGATTTCAGGGTATTGGTAACGGATATATCCACTATTGAAGAGGCCCTTTTTGCCATTCATGAAATTGGGGCTGCGTGTGATGTTCCGCAGCAGGCAAAAAAACTAATAAAAAGTATCCAGTCGGAATTACAGAATATACCTGATGAACCCCCGCTGTCAGCTGCATATTTTATCTGGCGCAGGCCCTGGATGAGCGTTGGCCGTGATACCTATATTCATTCGGTTTTAGACCGCTGGAATCTTGAAAATGTGTTTTCAGACCGTACCCGTTATCCCGAAACTACACTTGAAGAACTTTCTTCTCTTTCACCAGATCTTATCATGCTTAGCAGTGAGCCCTTTCCGTTTAAAGAAAAACATATCGCGGAAGTGGGAAAAGCCTGTCCGAAGTCGAATATTGTGCTGGTAAACGGCGAATGGTTCAGCTGGTATGGTTCCCGGATGCTGAAATCATTCAGGCAATTGAATATCCTGCGAAAAGCCATCAGCTGACCGTTTCTAATGAAATTTGGTATTTAACGTGAGTTCCCCAATAGGCTGCCTTTGGCATCAGATAAAAACGGCACTAAAAAATCTCCCCTTGAGGCGAGATGATCAGCCCAATCGTTCTTGGGCTGATCTGAGGGGTGTTTTGGGCGGGTGCGAGTCTCTGGAACACCCCTCGATACTCACGTTATTTATCTATTTTTGATTCTTCTTGTTCGCAAAATATAAACCTCCTATCATACCATCTTTCGGGGCAATACCGTTATCGGGGCACATAAAACGCCATATATGCAAGCTTTACGATTATTTTTCTTTTTACTCTTTTGTCTGTTTCAACCCCTTGCACTTTGGGGCCAGGAGGCGTCTGTCACTCAGGAAGAAGAAACACGGGCTATGGAATCGTTTATCAGGGGAATTTCCGAGTTTGAAAATGAAGAGTATGAACGTGCCCTGGATTATTTAACAGCCGCCCATTTAAAACTTTCTGAACATGCCGGGGTAAACTATGCACTGGCTGATGTATATCTGGCAACTGGAGACTTAATAAATGCCGCTTATTACGGGCAAATGGCCGCAAATCTTGAACCGGAAAATAAATGGTATCACCTGAAACTGGCTGAAGTTTACCGAAGGGCGGGCCGCAATAAAGCGACTGTGGATGCTTATAATCGTGCTTTGGAATTTCACCCGCACGATATGGACATCCTGTTCGACCTGGCGGAAACCTATACGGATTTTGGTGAACTTCTGGAAGCAAACAAGATGTATGATCACATCCTGAAGATAAAAGGAAGTGATTTTGAACTTCATTTAAGAAAGTTTCAGAACTTCAATGCGTTGAAAATGCGCGATTCAGCCCTCGTTCAGCTTGAAATAATGAGAGATCTGAATCCCGGAAATCTCTCTACCCTTCATACATTAAGCCAGTATTATCTTGAACTGGATGATGAAGAAACCGCACGTAATATTTTGCTTGAAGCACATAAACGTAATGCGAGAGATCCCCAGACACTTATCCTTCTGGCTGATATCTATATCCGGAACAGTGAATGGGGAAATTTAGGTGAGGCATTCAGTACCATGCTGAAAGACCCGCTCATATACCCTTCTCAAAAACTTGAACTGGTTCGTTTTATCTACCTTGAATACCAGAAGCAACCCGATGAACCTGTTCTTCAGGAACAAACCCGCAATGTTATTCTTGATTTTAGTGAAAGCGAACCGGAATACGGACCGGCACAAATAGTTGCTTCAGAATTTTTCCTGCAGATTAACGAACCGGAAATCGCACTGGAAACACTTGAACGTGTTAACACCGCTGTACCGGAAGAGCAGGAACCGTGGCGGCAGCGAATGCAGATTTTATTTTCCAGGCAGGATTATCAAGAAGTCATCCGCCTTTCGGAGCCGGCTGTTGGATATGTACCCGATGATGCATACATCCTTTTTTTTACCGGGGCATCATATATGTTAACGGGAGAACCGGAAAAAGCTGAAGAATGGCTCGAAGAAGCATCAATGGCACCCGCAAGGCGCTCATTCCGCTCGGTTGTATATGGTACTTTAGGAGATATAAAACAAGGTCTTGACAAATGGGATGAAGCTGTTCGTGCTTATGAAAGAGCTATTCGCTTAGATTCCGGCAATCACAATGCCATGAATAATTACGCCTATTACCTGTCTGTGCGTGATGAACGCCTGGAAGATGCCAGGGAATTATCTGAAACAGCCCTGCAGATGGAGCCGGAAAATACATCCTATCTTGACACAATGGGGTGGATACTCTACAAACTTGGAAACTATGAGGAAGCATTGGAGTATATTCAGCGTGCAGCCGCTAATGATGATGCAAGTGCTGAAGTGTTTGAACATCTCGGTGATGTATTTAATAAAAAAGGAGATCATCAGAAGGCTGCAGATTGGTGGGAACGGGCAATAGAAGAAGATTCCACCCGTGATTACCTGAAAGAACGAATCCAAACCAGAGATTAGTGACCCCATTTAAATACTTTTTGGCATGCCTGA
Source organism: Balneolaceae bacterium (assembly GCA_040882525.1). Classification (GTDB taxonomy): domain Bacteria; phylum Bacteroidota; class Rhodothermia; order Balneolales; family Balneolaceae; genus Rhodohalobacter. The sequence goes on from JBBEBD010000025.1 coordinate 24,440, forward strand.
TGTCAGTCTTTCTCCTGGCGGGATGCAGCCCGTCAGGATCTGTACTTTCAATTGATGATATGGACAGATCTGCCATCAGCGCCGATTCACTGGTATCCATCATACCTGATTACAGCCGGGACCTCGAAACTCTCTCCGGCAGGGGCCGGGCTATGATAAGCCAGCCCGGAGGCAGCGACCGCGTTACTCTACAGTTTTACTCGGACCGCAACACTAGTTTACTCACTGTACGAAATAGTGTAGGCATTGAGGGAGCTCAAATCCTGGTAGATTCAGATTCACTGCTCATTTACAATAAAGTGGACAATTATGCGGAGAAAGCTTCTCTCCGGCAGAGCAATTTAAGCAGTGTCGGGTCTATTGCCTCTGTTAATATGCTTGACCTGTTTAATTTTACGGTCTCCGCGCCGGATATCCGGAGTATTTATGAAAATGACCGGAATTACGGCGTTCAGCTGCAAAGCGGAGCTACCCTTTCGTTAGCAAAACCGGAGGGGCTGATCCTGGAAGTAAACCAGCCGCCTGATGCAGAAGAAACAGCATACAACCGGATAATTTATGAAAGTTATGCTGAGATCCAGGGTTTTTATCTGCCCCGAAAAATCACCATTTTTAGCAGTGACGGAAAATCGCGTGCTACTTTTTTAGTGCAGCAGCTTGAGGCAAACGAATCTCTGCCTCCATTAACCATACAACTTCCCGAAGATATTCCTGTTTACCGGCCATGACCCATCGAATCCTCTCATTACTATTACTTATTTTATTGCCTGGGGTGAGTGATGTTTTCAGCCAGGGGAACTCAAATTATGAACGGAGACGGGCCGAGATAGTGGAAAGGCAGCAATCCGCAAGAACACAAATTGAAAACCTTGAAGAACAGATACGTACCTATACCGAACGCCTCGGCTATGCAACCGACCGTTTTGACCAGATGTTCCGCCAGTTCGAAGAATTAGAGCGGCTTATCGCTCTTCAGCAGGAACAGATCCGCCAGATGAACCAGGAACAAAGGGAGATCCGTGAAGAAATCGAACTGGTTGAAGAAAATATAGCAGAACTGGAAGTCCGTTTACACGATTTGATTGAACAGTATAAAGCCACGCTGACCTATTTATATAAAAACGGACGCACCACGGAGCTTGCCCTGATTTTCACGTCCACATCCATCAACCAGCTTCTGGTTCGTTCATATTATCTTACCAGGTTTGATGAACACCGCCAGAAACAGGTAGGCGAAATCCAGCAAACACAAGCAGAAATGGAACAAAGCAAGATCGATCTTGAGGAAACGCGGCAGCGGAACCAGATTGCTCTTGCCACTATCCGGGAGGAAACCGAGAGCCTTGAGCAGAAAAAAGACCTTCAGAGCAGAAATATTGCTCTTCTCCGGGAGGACAGGAATAATCTTCAGGAACAGCTGGAAAATTTTCAGAGTCAGAGAGATCAGCTGAATAATACTCTGACTGAACTAATGGAAGAGGAAGAACGAATACTGAGTGAAAGGGAAAATGCGGGAAATGCCGGCGGCGGGAATTTTCGTGTCAGTGATAATGAGTTAAGTGCCTATGAAAATAGCTTTGAAAGCCAGCGCGGGCAATTACCGTGGCCGGTCAGCAACGGCACCATTACCGAACGTTTTGGTGTGCGGTCTCACCCTGTATTTCATACGCGAACGAATAATCCCGGCATAGATATCGCCACAGCATCAAGAAATCCTGTGCAGGTGGTGAGTGATGGTTATGTATTTGGCATTCAGCCTTTGCAAGGTTTTGGTGAGGTTATTTTTGTAAATCATGGCACCTATAAAACCGCTTATGGAAATTTAAGTGACACCTATGTCAGAAAAAATCAGGTTTTACGGCAGGGTGACGTGATCGGGCTTTCCGGGGATGAAAACTCCATCCGGGGTGAAGTACTTTTCTTTTTAATCCGTGAAGGAAGCCGGAATGTTGATCCGGAATCATGGCTCCAGATGCCGGTGCAGTGATAACGATTTGAGATATGTGATATACGACGTTCGATTTACGATTTTTAGAAATGCAATATTCAAACTTACTTAACCACTCTCTCTCCCACCTCTTCTTTTTTTTGTAACTGATGCAGGGCTTCATCAATAGATTCGCCGATTACCGACCAGTCATACTTATTTTTAACCAGTTCATATCCATTTGATATGAGCCTGTTCCGGAGTTTCTGAGCTTTAAATAGTTCAAGAACTGCTTCTGCAAAGGCCTGGGGATGATCCCGGATAACCAGGTGTTTTTCATTTTCTACATCAATTCCTTCACAGCCAATGCTTGTGGATACCACAGGTTTCTGCATCGACAGCGCCTCTACAACCTTAAGCCGCGTTCCGCTTCCCATCCGTAATGGCACGACAAATACACTTGCTCTGTCAATATATGGCCGCACATCGTCCACAAACCCGGTGATTATGACCGAATCGGACTGGTGCTTCTTCAGAATATTTGGCGGGCCGCTCCCCACAATATAAATTTTAGCTTCCGGAACCTCTTTTTTTATTTCCGGGAAAATTTCTTCAATGAAATAGATCATCCCGTCATAATTAGGCACATATCTCATCGAACCCGTAAATACCAGTGTAAACGGTTCGGAACGGGTATTCCCTTTTTGAAAAAAATCTGTATCCACTCCGTTGGGAATTACGAAATGGGCAGGCTTTGGAGCATCTTTTTGAATGAGTTTGCCGTCGCGGGCTGAGGTAGTAAAAATAGCATCATGCCTTTTAAATGCCGCAACCTCTTCGTGAAAACTCCTTTTAAACTCACGTTCATAATATTTCCTTCTGATCGGCGAATAGTTTAGTTTGCTCATCCGCCTGAAATTATCATACTCAACATTATGAGCGTCAAGAATTCTTATGGCATCGGTTTCCAGTTCAAAATGTCCCATTGAAGCGAATTCTGAAATAACAAAATCAAAATTTTGCCGCTCCAGCAATTCGTTTAATTTTCTTTCAAATGCTTTAGACTGTGACCACTGATACCAGTAACTGTGTGAAGTAAAACAGGCGTAAAGCTGCATCAGTCTCCGGTATTTTTCATGGCTTCTTTTGATAAAGTGCATCTTGTTTTCAAGTGACGGAAATTCTCTTCTGAAATATTTTTCATCACCGTGCTCACTATATCCTCCCACGGTAACATCATGATACTCCGTGAGATGTTTTAAGATGTGATAGATTCGCAATGCGCCTCCGAAAGTAGGCGGGGCAGGCAGGTACGGGTACAAATGAAGTATTTTCATAAAGTATATTTAAGTAGCGGGTTAGTCTCTCCCGGTTATTCCTGTTTGCTATTTGATACAACAACTGTGCCAACACATAAAATTAAGTTTATACCCAAAAATCTCTTTTTTACAATGGGTAATTTTTTTATATCCGGTATATCTCTGTGCATTTTTTTTACAATGCCGGAGTGGTGCAGGCTTTCGTACTTATAATCCGAATTAATCAGAATCCATTCACGAAATTACCTTATTCATTTTTCATTTAATCAAAATAACCCAGGTATAGAGGAAATACTTATTTGTCATATCTGTTAGTAATAAGACAAGCCATGTTCTGATTTAACTGGTATATTTCAAGGAAACTTTAAGATTATTTTGATTCCAATCTCCACATGAATAAATATCAATTACTGCTTGCTTTCTCAATTCTGGTACTTTTTACATCATGCAGAACGTCCGAACCTTTCGTTTCCGGTGGGGATCAATGGAACCGGTCCACTGAGCTTGAAGAACGCCCTCTGTTTACAGCCGAATTTGAACCTTCGGAATTTGCCGGACGAAGGGCAGCGGTTATGGAACAGATCGGCGATTCAGCCATTGCCGTTATCCAGGGGGCACCTTCACCCCGCGGATATCTGCCCGTCCGCCAGAACAACGAATTTTATTACCTGAGCGGTATCGAATCTCCCCATGCATATCTTATCTTAGATGGTTATAACCGTGAAACCATCATTTTTCTGCCCGACCGGGATGAGCGCCGTGAATACGGCGAAGGAAAAGTTCTCTCCCTTCAGGACAGCACTCTTATTAAAGAACTTTCGGGGATCGAAACAGTAAAACCTCTCTCTTCCATCGTCAGTGAGTTGAGGAGTTTTAACGCAAACAATCTCTATTACACGCTTTACACCCACCAAAGCCCGTACGAAGAACAAGCGATGACACGCTCCATGGCTTACCGGCGGTTGTCCGACCGCCTGGAAGATCCACTTGATAACCGCCCGGCCCGGTTTGAGCATCTTATTGCTGAAATTCAAAAAACAGCACCCATTCTTGACATTGAAAATCTTGATCCGATTGTGGATGAGATGAGAAAAATTAAAAGCGAGGCGGAACTGACACTGATTGAAACATCCACAAGACTGCACGGAGAAGCCATTCTGGAAGCCATGCGCTCTACCGAACCCGGTGTAAAAGCGTACGAACTGGAAGCAGTAGCCAAGTATATTTACTGGAAACATAATATCCAGGGAGATGCCTACTACCCTCTCATCCACATCGGACCCGAAGCGTTTATGAATCATTACCACGACAGTACCCGCCCTGCCAGAAACGGTGACATGATTTTGATGGATTATGGCGCTTATTATGAATATTACTCAAGCGATATGGCGCGGATGTGGCCTGCCAATGGTAGATTTAATGATGTGCAGCGCGAACTGTATACTTTTTACCTCACCTTTTACGAAGCCGTTTTGTCCAGCATTGAACCGGGACTCACCCCGCAGCAGGTGATGCAGAATGCACTGGAAATAACGGATGCCGCGATGGAAGATTTTACGTTTACGGCCGGTCACCGCCGGGAAGCTGCGAACAGGTTTCTGAGCTCATACCGGAGGTCAGCAGAAAATCAGCGAATGACACTCGGCCATGGCGTAGGCCTTTCCGTGCATGATGTGGGCGATTATACCGGCCCGATTGAACCGGGAATGGTATTTGTTATTGAACCCCAGTTCAGGATTCCCGAAGAAAATATATACATCCGCCTGGAGGACATGATTGTTGTAACAGAAGACGGTGTGAAGATAATTAGTGACTTTGTACCGCGCGATATCCGCAGCATCGAAGGCATCATGCGCGACCGCGGCCTGCTGCAGCGGCATCCTTTTAAGCTGGATGAGTAACTAGTGACAATTCCCACCACAACGACATGCCGGACCTCTGCCTGCTCCGCCAGCTGGCGGATCCGGAAGGCAGGCCCCGATCCGGCATCTCCTGACCTTTCAAAGATGGAAGATTCGGATAATTCCCTGCCTCAACTTGTCATACCCGCAGTTAAGTCTTTGCCGGAATTTGCAGATTTTTTTTTAGGAATGACGAAACCTGACACCGACTCTCCCATTTTGGTTTTAAATCAAAATTTAGTTATATCAATAGAAACAATATGTTGTACCAAAGTTTGGAGGATTTATGAACAAGAATGGAATAGACACGTATATCATTCAGCTTGCGGAACAGATGAGGACTTCGGCAAAGAACCTGCCCGACCCGAACGTCATGTCTGAGTTTGACGAAGAAAGTCTGCCTGACGAACTGAAGATGTTTGCCGATGTGGAGCGTTACCTGCACGGAACTGCAAAAAAGTTATCGATCATTACCGGCATAAAAACAGAAGCATTCCCCCCCGCTGAAAAGCTAAATGAAACTCAAATTGATTTCCTGGTTGATGAAATAAACCGTCTGCTGCATGCCTATTGTTTTTGTGCCGACTTCCCAAAGGGTCTTCCGGCAAGCCTGAAATACGAACTGTTACTGGAGAAATGGAATGATAAGGCCGTTTACACCGGCGAGGGAATGAGCCACTTTGAATTCTGCCATTATGAGCCGGAAGAGTGTCCCTTTCCGGAGGAATTTTGCGGGTGTAAGGAGTTTTTGGATGATGGTGAATAAAGCAACTTTGGGAAATTTAGATTCTATAACAACTCAAAATGGCTTTTTGGCATCCAGACTGTTTTGCCCCGGTCGTCTTTCATGCGGATGTTCCGGTATTCTTTCTGTTCGGCCAGGATATCGTACACCTTGCCGATGGTGAGCTTATCGGCGTGGCCGTAGTCATCGCTGCATGTACCTGTCGGCCAGCCTCCATATTGGCCATATCCTCCTGGCGCTGTTTTCTTTTGGCCAGCGTCTCCTCATAAAGCTGCATTCCTTTTTCGACGTCTTCAGCGGTAATAAAATCGAGGGAGCGAAGCCATTCGAGCGCTTCCCTGCGGTCCTGCCGCCCTTTATGGTCGATTGATTTGCCAGGCTGACCCCAAATATGATGGTTTGAACACAAAGCAAAATTTCCGCCTTTGATTTCAACCCAGATCAAATAATGGAAAGGAACCGATCTCATACAAGAACAATTTGCTCAATCAAACCGGGAGGCTGGGTTTTGTTGAATTGCAGATTTGTTGATTTAAACATTCAACAATTCCATCAACAATTCCATAAATCCCCACCTACACCACCGGCTTTATTCTCTTAGCCAACTCCTCACCGGCTTCATCCTGTGCTTTCTCCAGTTCGTAACGGGCCTGCAATCGCAGCCACATTTCAGGACTGGTGCCCAGGGCCAGCGAAAACCGGATGGCTGTATCGCCGGTGATCGATCGTTTTCCCCGAACAATATCATTCACCCGGTTTGGAGGCACATCAATACTGCGGGCAAAAGCGCGCTGAGTCAACCCTAACGGGACCAGGAACTCTTCCTCAAGAATTTCTCCGGGATGTATCGGGCTAATGAATTTTATTGTACTCATTTTTTTGGTTTCATAGTGTTTAATGATAATCAACAATTTCCACCATCCATGCATCACTGTCCCGCCATTCGAAGCAGATCCTCCACTGCCGGTTGATCCGTATACTCCACTGTCCGGCACGATTCGCAGTAAGTTGTTCCAACCGGTTACCCGGAGGTACCTTCAGATCATCCAGGGAGTTTGCCGAATCAATTAACAACAGTTTCCGTTTGGCACGGCGGTGAATATCAGGCGGCAGTTTCCGGGAACGCTCCCGGTTAAATACTTTTTCGGTTTCTTTGTCTCCAAACGAACGAATCATTTTGTATTATGTTATGTAACGCAGTACAGTATAAACAATTTTCCTATAAATAAGAAAGTTGCCTTGTACCTTCAGATTTTCTCCCGAAGAGGCCACTTTGTGGCAGAACTTTTGAATAATCAAAACCTTCTAAAGGTTAAAACTTTTGGAAGGTTTTTATTTAAATCAACTCAAAATGGCTTTTTGGCATCCAGACGGTTTTGCCCCGGTCGTCTTTCATTCGGATGTTCCGGTGTTCTTTCTGTTCGGCCAGGATATCATACACCTTGCCGATGGTAAGCTTATCGGCGTGGCCGTGGTCATCGCTGCATCGTACCTGCCGGCCAGCCTTCATATTGACCATATCCTCCTGGCGCTGTTTTCTTTTAGCCAGTGTCTCCTCATAAAGCTGCATTCCTTTTTCGACGTCTTCAGCGGTAATAAAATCGAGGGAAAGGAGCCATTCCAGTGCTTCTCTTCGGTCCTGCCGCCCTTTATGGTCGAACCAGCGCTGCGCCACCCCGATGCTGTGTATGGCATCTTTAAACCGCCTGAACGCGCCGTTCCCCTGGATGGTAGTTAACAACAAATTCCGGGTTTTCTCATCCTGATCATCCAGCCCCAGGATAAACGCTTCCATCTGCTCCCACCCTTCGTGCGATGGTTTTGCCGGGATCGGGATAAACCGTTTTTCATCCGTGTCGTTTTCTATCTGTTCCCTCAGCGCTTCGGTTTCCTCACCGTCATCATATAAATACGAAATAAAGGTGGTTTCTTCTTTTTCAAGATCCAGGTACCACTCCATTTCAAAACCGTGGTCGTCCATTGCCATCTCAACGCCATAGAGCAGTTCGCGGGTGAGCTTCAGGGATTTTTTTGGAATTTTCATTCTTCTCCGGTTTTTCGAAGCGGTTGTGTGTTCTGTTCAAAACCAAATCAAATCATACTGCAGAAAATATTTACCTTTGTCGCTTTTATCAACAGATTTTCATAATCCGGTCATGCCATTCTTATTTAATGTGAATTTCGGGATAAGAAATTTTTTGAGAATTGGGAGGATGAAATGTAGATTTTAAAATAAAAAAATTGAATTCCCGATTCGAATCAATGACGGCCGGATGATTCCTCCTGAGGAGGTTTAAGAACAGCGAATGAAATGCTTCAGAATCTGATTAGAATCTGGCATATGAGAGGAGGCTCCTACTGAGCCCGGGTCTTTCGTTGCATGTCGTTCTATAAACAGGCTGCTCCTGCCGGAGCTATAGGATTTATAAATTCGGGGAATATTAATCAGTCCAGGCATGGGCAGGATTTGCTGCCCCCGGATTTGAATCGATATAAACAAATAGATAAGATGAAAATTTCTATCTATAAAGCACGTGTTTTGTTTCATCAATACCAGGCTCCAATAGGAGCCTCCCCTGTTTATAGTAATAGACATGACCAGAAATAATTAGCTCCGGAGGAGCTTTCTGTGGAATGGCGGGATTTTTTACTTCCAAAATCTCAATCACCTCATAGTTAATCAGGCTTCCTCTTACTCCTTTGATTTTATTGAATTAATTATTTAATGTGCGGCATCAGAATTTAATTCTTTAAGAGGGTAATGAATGAAACAGGTAAGGAGATTAAAAACCAAAACCGAAAACGTATGGCGCAGCCCCGAATTCCACCTGAACCGGGCCGGTTTTACCACATCTGGACCCACGCCAATGGCAGCGAAAACCTGTTCCGTTTGGATGAGAACTACGGGTATTTTCTGGCTAAATATAGGCATTACATCCAGCCGGTGGCTGATACGTTTGCCTACTGCCTGATGCCGAACCATCTGCATTTGATGGTGAGGGTGAAGGAGGAAGAGGAGGTGTTGGAGTTTTTACGAATTAAAAAATTAAACCCAAACCTCCAAGGTTTTCAAAATCTTGGAGGTTTGAGCAACGTCATCAGCCAACAATTTTCAAATTTATTTAATGCTTATACAAAAGCTTTCAACAAATATTACGAAAGAAAAGGCAGCCTCTTCATCTCCAATTTCAAACGTAAACAAATCAACTCCGACAACTATTTCGGAACCTTAATCGCCTACATTCACAACAACCGGTTCATCACAAATTTGTTAAACATCCGGATCACTGGCTTCACAGTTCATGGCATGCGTATATATCAGGTAAACCTACGAAACTGAAGAAAAAAGAAGGAGTTGAATGGTTCGGAAACAGGAATGAATTCCGGAGAATTCACCGCGAAATCAGGATGGAAAAATTAATTTCTGTATTTGAAGAATAAACGCAGGTTCGGGAAACAATGAACTTAACCGGAACACATATCGCCTACTATTTTATTTGCGCACGTAAACTATGGTTTTTCTGCAGGGGCATCCGCTGTGAGCACGTATTAAACAAAACCTTCACAACCTTCATCACAAACGAGTCTTAATCGAACCTTAGAGGAATTTCCGGCAGGCCACATACAATTAATATTAATTTTGAAGTTAATTCCTTTACTCCAAAGTGATTTTGGCTGCATTTTTATTTCAACGGTATCCGGAGCAGATACATATCAGCTGTTATATACAACATCCGGCCATCGTTCCCGATCGAACAGTTCGAGGTGGCCTGGCCGGTTTTTATTTTGCCTAATGTTCTGCCGTCGGGTGCAAAGATCCATACTCCTCCGGGGCCTGTAGCGTATATATACCCTTCTTCATCAACCTTCATACCGTCCGGAAGTCCCGGTTCACGGCCAACAAAATCATTTGCATCGGCAAACGTACGCCCGGCGGTGATATTCCGGTCCTCCTGAAGAGAATAAGCCATCCATACGGGGTTTTCGGGATCGGAGTTGGCAACATACAGGGTCTTTTCATCCGGAGAGAAAGCGATACCGTTCGGCCGGCTCAACTCATCCGTCAGCAGGGTGAGCTCTCCCTGAGGCGACAGACGATATACCCCCTGGAAATCCAGTTCCCTGGCGGGATCATTTATATTTTCTACCAATCCGTAGGGCGGGTCAGTGAAATAGATATCGCCGTTGCTGTGCTGAACAAGGTCGTTCGGGCTGTTAAGCTTGCTATCTTCATAACTTCCGGCCAGGGTCTCAAACTCCGGGGCCGGGGCTGTCAGCGAGGCGTTCATACGGGCTATCCGCCGATCACCGTGCTGGGCCAGCAGCAGATCTCCTTCTTCACTGATGATCAACCCATTGGATCCTTTTTCACCTCCGCGCTCTTCTTCCCCGGTATATCCGGAAGGTTCCAGATAGAGGGAAACACCTTCCCCTTCCTTCCAGCGGTAAATCTTATTAGGAGGAATATCTGAAAACAGCAGAAATTCATGTTCATCCACCCATACCGGACCTTCAGTCCAGTCATAACCTTCCCCGATAATTTCGGGAAGTGCTTCAGGATCCAGTACATTCGCCAGTTCCTCATCAAGCTGCTCAATCGATCCTGTTGTCTGATAAGCCGGGTTTTCTGCTTCCTGTTCTTCCCTGCCACTTTCACAGGCAATTGCGAATAGAAAAAGTAAAGGTAGTATCGTTTTCATATAACGTTCTTAAGTGGAATTGATAACCGGAAATAACTGTTTTTTTTATATTCTTTGCCAGTAAAATTTATCTGCCCCGTTAAATCTTAATTAATATCAGAGGGTATTGCCCACGAGGGCTCATGCACATTAATAGTAATTTGGAGTTTGAGGTTTCATTATCTTGTTTAGCAGGGGAAAGCCGTAGCTATTGGGCTAATTGAACCTTAGGTAATGAAAACCTTAAACTTTGAACCCGAATACACAATGAAAATCGACGGAATCCTCGAAACCTGTTTATATGCCCGCGACCTGGAAGCATCGGAAGCGTTTTACCGGGCTTTGCCGGGTTTACAGTTTATATCAAAAGAGAAGGAACGGCATGTTTTTTTCCGGTGCGGTGACAGCATGCTGCTGATTTTCAATCCCGCCCATACAGCAAACAACCAGACGGACATGCAGGGTGAAAAAATACCTCTGCACGGAGCAACTGGTGAGGGGCATGTGGCTTTTGCCATCAACCCTGACGAACTACACCTTTGGAAAGAGTACCTGATAAAACAGTCCATTGAGATTGAATCGGAAGTAACCTGGCCGACCGGTTCAACATCTGTTTATTTCCGTGATCCGGCGGGAAACAGCCTTGAACTGGTCAGCCCGGATATCTGGGATGTTTCTTAAATATTAGAAATTTAAACGGACCCGGTTCCTTCCCGGTTACGCATTAAATCATCCATCCAAACTTTTACCTCTTCGCGGGTCATATCCTCTTCTCCAAGTTTTTCACGCAACAGGCCTTCTACTCTCAGGGCTTCCCTTTTATTTGTGATTTCATGGTCTTTGGCATATTCATTAATAAGGGAAAGAACTTCATCTCCCTCATTACGCCTGAACAGGCTGCTCTTGGTATCTCCTCCGGTTTGCGGGTTGTTTCGCGGATTATTTCCCGGCTTTGAAGACCAGGTATAATCAAACTGCAAATCACTTCTGTCGATTAATGGCATAATATCTCTCCTTTTGAATTATTTTTCCATCCATTCAGTTTTATAACAAATTTCAGGATTACAGTGTTCTGCAACGATCAGAGATTCTCACATTAATACAGTGATATCACCCGGCACTTTTATTTTTTACTTATACCTTCCCGATACTCTCCCTGTTTTTCTGTATCTTCAGGGGATAATTTTCGCTAAAATCAATCAATCTTATGCGTATTGAACATATCGGAATTGCCGTAAAAAATATTGATGAAGCTGTTCAGACCTACGGAAGATTATTAAACACTCCATGCTATAAACGTGAAACCGTTGAAGGAGAAAATGTGGAGACCGCTTTTTTTAAAACAGGCGAATCGAAGATAGAGCTGCTTGGTGCTTCTTCACCCGGCTCTGTAATTGCCGGATTTATCAATAAACGCGGAGAAGGCATTCATCACATCGCATTCGAAGTGGATGATATTCATTCAGAAATGAAGCGGCTTGAGAAGGAAGGATTTACACTGCTTAACGATTCACCCCGGAAAGGAGCCGACAATAAACAAGTGGTATTTCTTCATCCCAGGAATAATCACGGGGTGTTGATAGAGCTCTGCCAGCCGGATGAAACTGAATCATAACACTAAATTTTAAACCCGGACAAATCGGTTATGCAGGACGGCGCCCGTTTTTTTGCTTACAGCACCTGGCTGGTGATGATTTCACTTGCAATTATTTTATTTACCAATCGTTTTCTCAGCCTTGTTTACGACCCGGGCTGGATCGGGCTGGCTGTTCTCCTGGCTTTCGGGTTGCTTTACCTGAATCTAACCTATGCAGCTGTTAAACGATACATCCGCAAAGTACCTGCTCCGACAAACCTGCATTATGCACTGGCATTTCTCATTTATCTTCCTCCTGCTGTTTGGATTATTGCCGCCAGCCAGGAAGCTGAGGGAAGTGAATTTATTCTTCTTGCAGTTTTGGCACTGGCCTGTATTCTTGGGGCCATTTACGGCAACCGTTCAGGTATCAAAGCACGTTTTGAATACATTCAGAAACTGAAAAAACACCAGGAAGAAATGGAGAGCAGGAACACATGATGTTTTTATTTGAATGATCTGTAGGGATTTTTGTTATTTCATTTTCAAATAATGCTCATTACTGGTATTGGAATAGTAACTTTCTCTAACATAATAATAAAAATGGTACTTATTATCGGCTCCGGGCCTATCGGGCTCGCCACTGCAATTGAATTAAAACAGAAAAACATTCCGTCTTTAATAGTTGAACGCGGGTGTCTTGTGAATTCAATTTTTAACTACCCGGTCAACATGACTTTTTTTTCTACTTCAGACCGCCTTGAAATTGGGGGAATTCCCTTTATTTCACATGGGTCAAAACCAACCCGTTCGGAGGCACTGGAGTATTACCGCCGTACAGCGGAACATTACGACCTGAACATCCGCTTGTACGAAGAAGTACTGGACCTGGATGGAAAAGACGGGAATTATACCGTAACAACAGATAATGATTCTTATGAGGCGGAGAAAGTAGTTCTTGCCACAGGATTTTACGGACAGGAAAACCTGATGAATGTACCGGGTGAAGAACTGCCAAAAGTTCTCCATTACTATGACGAACCTCACCGGTATGCCTGGCAGAATGTACTGGTTGTTGGCGGGGGTAATTCCGCAGCGGATGCCGCCCTGGAAACCTACCGGTGCGGAGCAAATGTCTCCGTTTTAGTTAAACATTCCACCCTGAAACCAACGATCAAGTACTGGATTAAACCGGATATCGAAAACCGAATTAAAGAAGGGGACATCACCGGTTATTTTAGCTCTGAGGTTCTGGAAATCCGGAAAAATGAAGTGGATATTCAAACCCCGGAAGGCAAAAAAACCATTCAGAATGATTTTGTGCTGGCGATGACAGGATACCGCCCGCACTTCGGCCTGATGAAAAAATTGGGAATTGAGTTAACCGATGATGAAATCAGTATGCCGGTATATGATGAGGAGACCCTGGAGACAAACCGGCCGGGGCTTTATGTTGCCGGTGTGGTCTGCGGCGGAATGGATACAAGCCGCTTGTTTATTGAAAATACCAGAATTCATGCCAGCCACATTGCAGATGACATTGAAAGTAAACTGGCAGAAAATATGAAATCTGTGGGATGACCAGATAAAGAAGGGGGATAAAAAAAGAGGGCAAGCTACCCATATCACGCCGCTACGACCTGCTACCGCTGCTGCCTTCCGGCCCTGACGGACTTCACAGGGAGCTGGCTGTATGGAACTTGCCCCGAATACATAAGATAAGGGTTCTGTTAGTAAAGATAAACCGGTTTTGATTGATAATTGACTTGCGAAGTTCCCCTCCTGCGGAGGGGACAGGGGTGGTTTCTCCGATTTAGGATATACGATATCCGAATGCTGATTTTTGATGTGAAGTTCCCTGCTCTGCCTCCCTAACAGATCAAAGATCGGATATCCTAAATCTGCAATCTTCAGTCACTCCATCACTTTACACTTTGCTCAATGACTCCATCCCATTGTTCCACTGGAGGTGTTTTAATATATATCCTGCACAGATTCAGATAAAATGCTGACGGATTTACTTTTTTCTTTGATACCGGATTTATCAACGCTTCTTTTTCCCGGGTTTCCTCAAAAAGACGGGCTGCGGTTTTCCAGTCGCCGGCAAGGTACAGGTTTACGGCCTGTTCAAAAGTTTGTATAACTTCTTCCACTTCGGAATCCGACTGCTCTTTAAACGTTACCGGCTGGTAAATATCAACCGGCTGCTGTTTCCCGATAACGCGTAATTTTCCCAGGTACCTGAATAAAAATTCACCGTTATCCGCTTCTTTTTTTGTTGCTCCGGTAACCATAATGGGTATTCCGAACTCTTTGCAGGCGGCTTCACAGCGGGCGCCGAGATTCACATTATCTCCCATTACGGTGTAATTAAATCGCTGGCCGGAACCCATATTTCCAACCACCATCGCACCGGTATTGATTCCGATCCGGGTATGAAATGATATATTCTGAATCGTATCCTCATCAAAAATTACTGATTTCTTCAATTCTTCAGAAGCTTTTTGCATCAGAAGAGCGGAACGGCAGGCATGAACCGCATGCTCAGGCAGTGAAAGGGGTGCTCCAAAAAAGGCCATCACCGCATCGCCGATATATTTATCAAGTGTTCCGTCTTCATTTGTAATGATGGATGTCATAGAACCCAGATATTCATTCATAAAAGCCACAACCTTTTCTGCAGGCATTTTTTCTGACAATTTGGAGAAATTGGCAATATCACTGAACAGAACCGTAAGATGTTTGCTTTCTCCCGCCAGTTTAAAATCTTCTTCCCCTTCAATAAGCCGGTTCACAAGATCCGGCGATACGTAAGACGAAAACATGGATGTAATCCGCTGCTTCTCTTTTTGTTCTGACAGATAATTTTGTGTTGTGATGGTTATAAATATTCCCACTGATGCCAGCAGAACGGGTAATATATCCGCCATCATGCTAAACTGTGTAAACAATATATAACCCGCCCCTGCCGTAACTGCCAAAATCAAAAAGGTAACAGCAACTCCCTGGATAATTTTTAATCTGTTCACAGCATAGGCCAGGAAAAAAAGCAGTAAAAAGGAAACCGGCCAGGCGACAGCCCGGGGTAAATCATACAAGAAGTTTTCATCCAGAATCGTCTGCAGGGCATTTGCGTGAATTTCCACACCCGACATAATGGTTTCACCACCCGAAGCTGCAAAAGGAACAGGATGATAATCCTGGAGTTCCGGCATTGTGGCACCTACCAATACGATTTTATTTTCCAGAACACCGCTTGCCAGAAGGCCGTATTCGGGATCACTGAATTCATTGATCGGGAATGCCTGCATTTCCATCCGGGTATCAAAATCTCCATCATCTACAATTTTTTCAAAGCCAATATGCTCAAATGTACGGTTACCGCCGTAGTAATTGATATTCATGAACCCGTTCCGGTTTTTTGGAACTGAATGGCCACTGAACTGAAAACTCCTGGAATTAATTTCAATTGTAGTTGTATCTGCTTTTTCAGCTGTTATAAGTGTTTGAAGAGCAAAAGAATACAACTGCTCCCCTGCAAAATTAGCCCCAAACGGATATTCCCGGATAAAGCCATCGGAATCGCGCCGCATATCTACAATACCCGGCGGATTTTTCATGGCATTTTCAAGAATTCGGGCCGGCATCACACGGGTCGTTTTCTCCGAAAATGTATCTGTGGAGCGGCGAAATCCGCCGATCAAAACTACATTGCTGTATTCTGCAAGGGCTTCTGCAAAGGCAGCATCATTTGCCGGGTTTTCATCCTCCTGGTCAAAAAGGAGATCAATCGCTATGACTCTCGCCCCTGCACGGTTCAGGTTTTCGATGAGTTTGGCATACACCTGACGGGGCCAGGGATACCGAAACGGAATTTCTTCGTCTGCTTCCTGGCTCACTTCAACGATCACGATAGGAGAATCAGTCACATCCAGCGGTCCCCTGATCATGAAATACTGATCCTGAATTTTATTTTCAAGGTCCTGAAGCGGAGGCAATAAGCAGAGAAAGGCTGCCGAAACCAGTACTCCGGTTGTGACAAAAAAAAGTTGCAGCCAGCCGGATTTGTTCTGATAAAAAGCCATATTAAAAATTGAGTTCGATATAAGAATTAGTTAAGAAGTGTCGAGGCTGTCAAAAAGGGTGTTTGAAAAATTCATTCGAATCTTTACGCAGAATGACACCCTTTTTGGACAGCCTCCAATAGAAACTCTCCCCTTGCCCCAAAGGGGGACTTTAAACTGCATTTTTCTTATGTCTATTTTACGTTATTAAAATCTGAAGATATATCTCAGCTGCAGAATCCGGTCATCGGGGTAAATATCAGCAGCAATATACCGGTTTTGCATGCTGGTATAATTCACATAAGCAGCGAGGGTGTGCCCAGCCATGATATCATATGTAGCCCCCATACGAAATGTATAAGCATTTGTTGACCTGGACTCAGACTCTTCAGAAGATGGAACAAATCTGTTGTCGAAGAAATTATCTGAGTTATTATCCTCAATAATGAGCGGAATATTTTCATAGTTATTTCTGGCAATGGAGAAATCAGCGTTGACAGCTAATTTGTTCTGTGCAAGAAATACATCTCCGCCAACATTAAAGGCATTTATTTCCATATGATTCAGACTGCCTATAGATTTAATAAAACTCGAATTCCAGCCTGTTCGGGTGCGGAAAGGTTTCCCTTCAAAACGACTCATCAACTGAAGGGAAAAGGAATTGTTATTTGAATCACCGTAGTCAAATATATAATCAGCGGTATTTACATGAGTAAAGGAAGCATTTGCCTGATGTCTGACATTAAACAGGTCAAAATCCTGGCTGATTGTCCCCGACCAGGTAAGTGTGCGGTTGTCTCTTGGCGTTGAAGACATGACCACATCCCCGTCCGCCAGGATAAAATTACGGACAGAGCTGTTCAGAAATTCATCATCCATATACGGATTAAACCTTTGCACATTATTATTTCGTGTTCTGTGCCTGAAAGTAAAAGTTACATTCGGAAGGAATTCACGAACGGGAAACCAGCTTATACTGCTTCTGGCAGTTTCTGTATTTAAGGTAGCATCCCTGACACCTGCAAGATTATCCCGGAGATTTTCATATCCTATGTTAACAAAAAGACGATTTCTGAAAGCCCGGAACCTGTCGGATATAGTAAAACCGGCTACATCCCGTAGTAATGTGCGGTTGGCGAGCGACTGGTAATCCGGGCCAATCCATTGATACTGTACCTGAAAGTTATGCCCGCCATAGTTCAGGCGCAGGTACGACTTGTTTGCCAAAATAGAAGTCGGAAAAAAAGGAGTGATATCGTACCCTCCGGTATCATTATCCGAATACCTGAAAGGCAGGTTTCTCATATTTTCATTAATAATCATCAGCCACGAAAGATTCGAGAACAGCAATTCGGCATCAGCATTCAGATCAATTCCCAGTTCATCTGCCCGTTGCATGGTCAGAGGTCCGCCGGTGATATCCCGGTTAAACATACTTGCAGCCAGTTCTGTATGCAGCTGAATACGCTGAGAATCAAAAGCCATAGAAAATTCAGAACCTAAAACCGTATTTCCCTGGGGAGAGAGGCCGGAATTACTCACCTGTAGCCGGTTGGGTTCTGCCTGTAGTGCCTGCCGGGCATCATCGGGCAGCCCTTCAGTCAGTCCCGGATTCAGGTTCATCACATCCTGGAAATTTCTGACTCTGCTGACAGAAGTAGTGTCATCCTGAACCTTCAGTCCGTATAACGATATCTGAAACTTCTCCGCATTTCCCATTGCAATTCTGCCGCCTACGACATCCTGTTTAAAAGCCCCTCGCCCGCCATCACTGAAGCCCATGGTATAAAGAGTATCCACTACCTGGTCATCCATGTACTGCTCTGAAAATTGTACCGGATCATACAGGCTCGTAATACCCCGTCTCATCTGGCCGTACAGAAACTGAAATTGCATTTTTTCATTAAAGAAACGAAGATCGCTGGAAATCCCCCTGACTTTCCGGCCGCTCGCAGATAGTTCACTCAGGTTAGGAAAAATATCTCCGGCTTCTATTCTCAGCCAGTCTCCATATTGAATGTTCCCGCTATATCGGTTCTGAGGCTGCAGGCGGGGGGATTCGAGAGTTGTAAGAAATCCTGCAAAAGAATAACTGAGCTTATCTAATTGTCCTGAAAGTTTCAGTCGTGCGTCCAGAGCATCGTTTGTAAAGCCTGAAATTTCCTGGTTTCTTGCGGATAGTTCAAGGGAACCACGCGGAACGGCCCCCATATCTGAAGGAGCCGTGGCTATGGAAGATGCCCCCCTCACCACGGGGACCACATTTCCAGCTGTTTTGAAGGAATACTGCGCCACCAGATGCTTTACACCTTCTTTTTCAAAAATTATCCGTATCTGCTGATCACCCCTCAGCAATGGGTCATCCGGTATGTATTTGATTAAAAAAGGAGTGATTTCCGCTTCAGATGTTATATCTCTTCCATTTAGTTCAATGAAAAATAAACCACCTTCAACATCTTCTTCATCATAAAAGAGGGCGGCCGCAAAAATAAACTCTTCTCGGGGAATTACCCGTCCCTCTTCAGGTGTTAACAGCGAAACATCCACAAACCCGGCCGGGGGCATGGCTTCACCGGCTGAATCTCTGATACTCAGCCGTAAGGGCGGACTGTCTGATGATATATCCGGGTACATTAACTCCTGGCCTTCAGGGCTGTTCCAGGCAATATAGTATTCAAGTTCGCCACTACCGCCAGATTCAATAAGCAGGTTAAAAACAGCCTGCAGGTTGGATACCACCACCTCCTGCCGTGTATAGGCTGATTCATCACTTTCCCGTGTAAAAAGAACAGCTTCAGTAATACGCTGAGCTCCTTCTCCCTGAAAATCAAACGTAAGAGGCAGGGGGTTACCTTGTTCAATCAGCTGTGGAGAAATATGCTGTACACGTATTTGCGCTTCAGCTTTGCCAAAACCCGAAAAAAATAAAAACCAAAAAACTATAAACCCGGAAAGCGTAAAGGCTGCGGGTTTACAGGTGGCATTATTTACGGCATTAATCCTGGTGCTCATAATATATAACCTCTTCTTCCCTGAGCTGACCATTTACATCTCTGAATTTCAGAATGATTCTTCTTTCAATCAGTTCCTGCTCTATTATTCGATAATCATTCTCCAGCTCTGCAAGTTCTTCATCTGTAAGTATACCCGTTTCAAGAGAACTTCCGTCTTCACTGATGCGGGCAAACATCCCTGCCGTTAGAGTTACAGCTTCTCCTGTTTCGATTAATATTACCTCAACTTCACCTTCAGACACCCAGTAATAGCCGGTATGGCGGGCTCCGAACCTGGTTCCTTTTACGGATGCCACCGTATTGGTGGAGTAAACTTCCATTTCATTATTCGGACGTTTCTCAAGATCAATCAAAATCTCCCCTTCATTCAGGTCGATCCGGGTTTGTGAATTCTGATCTCTGTCAATTTCACCTCTTACCACCAGCTGAGACTGTGGACGGACCCTTGCAGTACTTCGATCCATAAAGGCCACAAAAGCAAAACCATTATCATCTGTACGCAGGGTATCACCGCTAAACAATTCGAAGCCCTGAGCCGCTGTAGTATCCTTTTCCAGGTTTTTCACAGCCAGGTTTGGGATCATACGTGTGACCATAGCCAACGGCCGTTCATTGAAAAGTGCAGCCGTTTCCATTATTCCTGCAGTTAAAACAGGTATCAGAAAAACAGCAAGAAAAGCCACGGGTAATGTTTCCTTTTTTTTCATCACGGATTGATTGTAAATTTAACAGACCCTTCCCGTACTTTATCCAGTAAATCTTCAAGACGGCTCCGGGCGGGACCCCCCCTTAAGTCGCTTCCTTCTATTTCTATTGCTTCAAGCTGGAAACCATTTTCTTCCAGTTCAACAGCTTTACTTTCACCCAGAATAGCGGCTAAAAGTGCAAATAACTCGTCATCAACTTCTATAAAATCCCCTGTGTTTGTTCCTTGTGCGTAACTGCCGTCAGATAATATAAAGCTCCAGATTTCTGAAGAAAGTATTTCCTCACCGGAGGATGTATTCAGGGTTGCGAATACCTGCCAGTAGTACTGTTCCCCTGTCTGAAGTGCCTGTGCCCCGGATGGAGGGTATTGAAAATGAGTACCATTTACCAGAACATCAAGGTGCTCGAACTGCAGAAGGTTAGCCGATCCGCCTTCAAATGAAGGATTTGTGCTCAGTGCACTTTCAATTAAAGCTGAAGGACTTTCCCCTTCAACCTCTTTCACCACCACCAGCCGGTAGGTTTGATTTAATCTGCCATCCCAGCGAAACTCAGGATACTGATTTATAATGGTTACTCCCGAACCGGGAATATCACCCGGGCCTAACAAAAAAATAGAAAAATCATCATCAAACAGGTTTTCCCCAATGGTTGCAGAAGATGAAGTTAAAAACTGCCCACCGGTTTCACTGGTTCCGTGTTGATAAACATTCATAGTAATGGTATAGGCATCAGCCGGAAGGCTGCTCCCTCCCTGAAGACGGTTCATTAGATCTCTGCCTGCGGATGTGAGCTCACCGTAATAGTTCACAGGATGTGATATTCCCCGAAGCCTTGAAGCAGCAAGGTCATTATTATTGGCCAGAACCACCTGGCCGGGCTGAATAGTAAAAGGCGTATTTAAATCCTGGTAGGATTCAAAAATTAACCCAGCCCTTGTGCTGCTTACAAAATACTCGATATAAATATCAGAAACGGAGTTTTCAACTATATTCTGGAGTGCAAGGTTAAACATACGTTCTCCCTGTCCCGAGCCGTCAAAGGCAAGACTTACAAAATTAATTACCTGTGCTTCTGAAAATGCAGGAACTGCCTGCAAATCGAGTTCTACAGGTGATGTGTTTTGACCATAGACGGGTAAAATCGCACCTGCCAGAAATATGAAGCCAGCCAACAAAGCTATTTTTTTTTCTTTGCGCATACATTTTGCCTTGGATTCAAGAATTTCAAAGGCCTGAAGACTTCTCATCTTTTCAGGATAAGAACTTACTATTTAGAACATTAAAATCAGCATTCGAAAGATTTCATAGATAATCGGACAGCGGGAAAAGCTGCGTTTGTCTTTGGAAGGCTTATAAGAGATTATTGTGGTATTTATAATTTTAAATCCGAAAATCAAAAGGATAAAATGAATTTTTAATATCCGGTTCCTGTCCTCATTGATTATCGTCCGGAGAATAGAAGAATTTTAACTCCTGTGTACTGACCGCAACCGGTTCCATCTCGCTATTCAGGCGTCTTATTTCCTGGCTGGCAAGTTGTCCGGTGAGAATATCCGCCCCTTCTTCACTAATCTGTGCAAACATTCCGGCATGAATACGTGCTGCCTGGCCCGATTCTACTGCCATCACGTCCACGGAACCCTCTTCAATCCAATAAAATCCTGAAGAGGCAGCCCCCAGTTTTCCTGTCTGCATCATGGCTACTGTATTTTGTGTAATGAGTTCCACACTTGTTTTTTCGTTTTCATGCAGCTCCAGAAAAACAGAACCTTTATTAAGTTCTATACGGGTATGAGATTGCTGTTCGCCACTCTCTTTATTGGTAAAAATCACTTCTGTCTGAGGCGGGACTTTTAACCGGCTGTTATTTAAAAATAAAATTTCTGCACTGGTATCCGCATCTGTTGAAAGAGTATCACCGCTTTGCAGGGAAACCTGTACCTGTTCCAACAGAACAGGATGTGTAACTGCCCCGGGTAAGTCTGCTACAGCTTTATTTATGGCGGTGAAATTATTCACTGCGATCATCACGCAAAAATAAACTGCCGGTATTATTCCAATCTTCTTCATGAACCAACCCATTTGCCACAAAAGCTATCAAATCAAAAATTAATTGCCAGCCACCGATGTGCATAACAAGTAAATCAACTTTATTTTTATTTACTTGTTCCATACAAAGCACCGTGTAATAATTAAATGTGCAAACGGTGAACAAATGTTTTGTTGCTAAATGGGAACAAATGACAAGAAGAAGGGGTACAGCACACCATAATACGGGAATGTATTACAAGGTAATGTTAAATATTAGCAGTTAATAAGGAGTTTTTGCTTACAAATATGTAACATTACCCTGACTTTGGTCTCTTTTTAAATTAATAAGCAGGAAAGAGTGGAGCTACGGGGATTCGAACCCCGGACCTTCGCGCTGCCAGCGCGACGCTCTAGCCAACTGAGCTACAGCCCCATTTATTCTGACTAAATATATGACGATTCCTGATTACATGTCAAAAAACCTTTTTGTTTGTGACAGCACGTTATGTATTTTTTTATCGCATTTAAAAGTTTCTAACTAACAACCAATCGTAACTGTATAGGAGATATACTATGTACAAAGCGCCAAATTATTTATTAGCCGGTATAGTGGCAGCCGGGCTTCTTTTTCAAGCTTGCGGAAGCAGCGAACCCGGGCCCGATCCCGATCCTTTAACTCTCGATTACCTGATGAGCCTTTCTGATGAACAGCTTATGGAACGTGACAGTGACGGCGACGGCCTCTCAGACTATGATGAAATCTACGTTCATGAAACCGATCCGCTGAATCCAGACACGGATGACGACGGACTTAATGATTATGACGAAATTAATGTTCATGAAACCGATCCTTTAAATCCTGATACAGATGGAGACGGACTTTCTGATGGTGATGAAGTAAATGTTTATGGAACCGATCCGCTCAATACTGATACTGACAGTGACGGATTAACAGACGGTGAAGAAGTAAATGAATATGAAACCGATCCTTTAGATTCTGATACCGATGGCGACGGACTTGCGGACGGTGAAGAAGTAAATGAATTTGAAACCGATCCACTCAGCCCGGACACCGATGGTGACGGATTCAGTGACGGACAGGAACTTGAGATTGATACAGATCCGCTTGATCCGCAAGATCCTCCGTTTATCCGGGAAGGTGACCTTGCAACTGTTAATTTTGGTTTCGACCGTTCTGATATTACTGATCGGGCCGCGCAACAACTTGCAAATAATGTTGAAAGACTGATGCAGGCCGATGCTTTCAGAGTACGTGTGGATGCATATACCGATCATGTTGGCGGCGACCAGTACAACCTGCGCTTAAGCTTGCGCCGTGCAAGTTCTGTTGTTGCTTTCTACACTGAAAACGGAATCAGTGAAGACAGAATTGAATCACGCGGCCTTGGTAAAGCACCTGTTCAATGTGCTGAGTCTGAAAGAGACAGCAACACACCAGGTTGTGAGAAAAACAGACGCGCCGAATCTCATCCGTTAAACCCGTTTCCTTTCTCACCCGGAAACTAAATGAGTTGATGCGATTTTTAAAAGCGGACCCATTGTGGTCCGCTTTTTTTTTGGAGATTTTTTTCAAACCTATGAACCAGCAATCATAACTGCTATGAATAAAATATCTGCAGCTCTTTTGGCCATACTTTTTCTGTTTCTTCTGGTTACAGCATTCTGGCAGTTTCAGCGGGTTCAGTCACTTGAAGAGGAAGTCAGGTTACTATCTGAGAACGCGAAAGCTCCTGCACTTCATGTAATAATGGGAAACATGCAGACGTATCTTCATAAGCTTTCATATGCTGTTGAAAACGAGCAAAAAAATCTGACTGATTTTTATCTTCACGAACTGGAAGAACTTAGTACCGATATTATACAGCAGATACCTATATACGATGGGTTCCCTGTAGGGGATCTGGTATCCGTAATGCTGCTTCCTGTCCTTGAAGAAACTGAAGAGGCTCTTGAAGAAAACGACTGGGATTTAATAAACGAACGAAGTTCTGCAGTAATACAGGCGTGTAACAATTGCCATTCATCAACAGATCACGGCTTTATAAAAATAACCGGCAGGGCCGGTCAAAATCCTTTTAACCAGAATTTCAGTACCCCTTAATATCATGACCGTTTACGTTATCAAGCACAACCGCAGGTTCCAGGGGTTTAACCACAACTTCTTCATTGGTATTGAATAGTATGCGGTTATCGGTATGAACTATATACTTCTCGCCGCTGCACTCCACATGGTATGTAATGTCATGACCTTTAAACTCTCTCCCGATAATCATGCCTTTTTTACAACCATTTGTTTCGGCTCCCGGTTTTTCAATGGTCAGATGTTCGGGACGAATGGAACATGTAATATGTCCGCTGGCTTTACAATTCAGCTGTAATGAACCCAGATTGGTCTCAATGAAATCAGTATTATCCACATCCCCTTCAAATAAATTGGTTCTTCCCAGAAAGCGTGCTACAAAGGTGGTTTTAGGTTGGTAATAAACCTCTTCGGGTGTACCAATCTGTTCTATCTTCCCTTCATTCATTACACCTATTCTATCCGCAAAAGAGAGCGCTTCCTCCTGATCGTGTGTAACCAGTACCGCACTCATTCCAGCTTTTTTTATGATGGACCGCACCTCCTTGCGTGTGGTATCTCTCAGCATAGCGTCTAAATTTGAGAAAGGCTCGTCTAATAATATCAGTTTTGGCTCCGGGGCAATCGCTCTTGCCAGCGCCACCCGCTGCTGTTGTCCCCCTGATAATTCCGCCGGGCTTCTGTCTTTATAATCACCCATTCCGGTCCGGCATAAAACTTCTTCAGCAAAGACTCTGCGCTTGTATCCGGGCAGATTATTCAGACCGAAAGCCACATTATCTAATGCAGACATATGCGGAAAGAGAGCATAATCCTGGAAAACAAATCCAATACCCCGCTTTTGAGGAGCACAATGTACTTTTTTTGATGACAGAAGTTTTCCATTTATATAAATTTCACCCTCATCAAGATTTTCAAATCCTGAAATCAGCCTTAATGTAGTTGTCTTGCCGCAGCCACTTGGCCCCAACAGGGCAAAAATTTCATTTTCATTTACACTGAATGCAGCTTTTTTAACTACAGGCACATCTTTCTCGAATGCTTTCTCAATATTTTTTACTTCAAGCAACATGAGTTATCCTTCTGCGACAGTATTTATGAGAGATAATTAAGTACTATTTAAATTTAGTCTACATAAAGTACAGATTTTTTTACATACCAGAAAGATATGAGTATGTAAAAATCTCATACTGTTGTTAAAGAAGTATGAAAGAATTAAGTTTTCAACTATATAGCTATAGGCAAGAACAAAAAAAAACAAATCTCAAGTGTATGAAAATTATAACAGGCTACGTGGTAGTGGCTTTTTTATCCATTGCATTTTTGCAGGGGTGCGGGCCGAGTGAAGAAGAGTTACGCCAGCAGGAGTTAGCACGTCTGGATTCACTCCAGCAGGTTTACCAAGCTGAAATGGAACAAATGCGGCAGGACAGTCTTGCGCAGGCTGAACAATCGGAAGCGGAAACAGAACCTGAAGAAGAAAGTCTGCCATCATTTAGTTACTCAGAAAGTGGCGAATTCAGTGTTCAAATTGAAGCGTGGCGATCCAGAGAAAAAGCTGAAAACCAGGCAGAAAGATGGAGGCAGAGAGATTTCGACAGGGCTTTTGTGGTTGAATATGGAAATCCGGAGGGCGGTGATGTATGGTATCGTGTTCGGCTGGGAAAATTTGACACGTACGAAATGGCCAGCAATTTTAAAGCGTTTATCGAAACCAACCATAATACAACGACATGGGTATCCAGAGCAGGAGAGCCTTTGCCTGAAGATGTCTGGTCTGAATGATTTTATCCGATAGCAGAATTCCTCTTTCCATTTCCCTAACGAAAGGATTCAGGAAAGAGGATTCGCTTAATTTTGAAATTCAGCCGGTTTTATAGGTAAATTAAAGTTATTCAGAACCGGAAAGTCAGCCCTACCGCTACCCGGTTTACATCATCAAAATCAAGTTCATCAGTACCCGTAAATCTTGTGATCCGGTATTCTAAAAAAGGCCTCAGACTGGGTAAGATAGCCAGTTCCAGTCCGCCAAAAGCATTCCAGAAAAAATTGTTTTCATCAAAATTATCATCCGGGTTTTCTGAATCAAGACTGAAGTTTTCAGTTCCGACTCC
Source organism: Balneolaceae bacterium (assembly GCA_040882525.1). GTDB lineage: Bacteria > Bacteroidota > Rhodothermia > Balneolales > Balneolaceae > Rhodohalobacter. The sequence goes on from JBBEBD010000025.1 coordinate 50,621, forward strand.
AATACCAATGTAGGGTTTTGCCAATGCCACTTCTACACCCGCTAATAGTGCAAGTCCAAAATCGTAAGATTCAAAATCCCGGTCCAGAGTTACTTCATCTTCTGTTACAGATGTTGACTCATTGAAGTAACTAAAATGCGCACGCATACCTAATTTAAACACCGATTCGGGAGGCACCATATCTCTTTCGAACCTGATACCCAAACCAGTGGTTGGATTTTCACTACGAATTTCATAACTGACTCCCAACCCCCACAACCGCTCATCATCATAATACCGGTCGGATCGGTCGTATTGGGCATGCACAGCAAAAAATAACGGAAGGATAAACAGAAAGGTTACTGAAGTAATTGTTAATTTTTTCATTTTCTCTCTTTTTAGTTGATGAATGTGTTTTGATATAATAGTAATGAGAGAAGTTTTTCCTTGTAGGGGTTTTCCCTTTTTCTCTGTTAAGAAATACATTTAGCTTTTTTTACTCCTATTCTTTTTAAAAAAGATGATATTTTCTCTCTCCATGCTTGTAAAAATTACGTGATTTTACGTAGCTGAGTTAACAGAATATACGAACAGGGAGTACCTCATTTATTCATCATAAAGTATTTTTTAAAAAAATATTATTCTCCGGGCCAGATCATAAACTTTACTAAAACAATATTTTGTGTCCCAAAAATTTTTTATAAATCAGTTTGTTAATTAGAATTGTGGAATTACATCCATTTTTGGTAATATTAACTGCGCTCAAGTAGCGTCTCTCTTGATGAATAGTCAGGGCATCACACCGGATACGTGTGATGCCTTCTTTTTTGAAACCAGCCTTTCTTTTTTTCGTATTCTTATTTTTTTCTCTCCATCACTAAATTCTATATTAAAGCTGTGTCCCTATTTAAATCAATCCTGAAGAAGTGATGAAAAACTTTAAAATAAATCACCGTACAACCAGCGGTTATGATGTACTGGATCTGCATGGAGAATTGGATGCTCATACAGCTTCTCATTTGGAAGATTCTTTAAAACTGCTCATCAATACGCAAAAATCTAATATTATTGTGAATTGTAAAGAGCTCGACTATATAGCAAGTGCCGGGTTAGGAGTATTTATGGCCTATATTGAAGATGTAAGAGCTTCGGGCGGAGACATAAAATTAACCAACATGAACAAGAAGGTTTATAATGTTTTTGATCTTTTAGGTTTTCCCACCCTCTATGATATCCTGGAAGATGAAAAAGATGCCATAGAAAAATTCTCAACCGATCCCGATCTATAACCTTTTGTTGAATCATTCAATTACATATCAGTTAACTGTCAAGGCATCCACAGAGAATCTTTCTGAAGTGAGAGATTTTGTGGCTACGTACGCCAGGCAGGAAGGATTTTCTTCACAGCAGATTACTGATACCCGTCTGGCTGTGGATGAAGCTTTTACTAATATCATCAAACACGCTTATCAAAATGATGAAAGTAAACCTGTAAACCTGGAACTTCAGTTCGATTCCGAGAAACTGTGCATTATTATTTCAGATCAGGGAAAAGCATTTGATGTAAGCAAATACACGTTTCCGGATGTAAAAACACAAATAAAAAATAAACAAAGAGGTGGTATGGGAGTTTACCTCATCCATAATTTAATGGATGAAGTTACCTACCGGAATCAGAAAGAAAAGAACCTCATTATAATGTGTAAACATCGCTGAGCCGCTTGTGGAACCATCAACATCAAAAGATGAACGTCTTTCCCGTTTTGAGTTAAAAACAGTACTCGAAACCAGCCGGATGCTCATTGAGTCAAGAAAAAGTGATTTTGTACTCAACAATTTACTTTTGATCCTGATGGGGAAATTGCTTTCCGGAAAAGCAGCAATTCTCCTGGTTGATCCGAATTCAAAAAAATATACTGTTGAGAAAGAGCGGGGCTTAAAAAAGTTTAAAGAAGGCGATACGCTGGAACTAAATCTTACCAAGCTGCAAAACAAGTCTTCTCATTTTTATTGCAGAGATTTTCCCGATGAACTACGATTTCTTTCTGATAATCTGGAAAACTGTGTTTTTTTTAATCTCAGAACGAGCAATCGCCATTTGGGATTTCTGTTCCTGGGACCAAAGGCTAATCAACAACCTTATGCAAAACATGAGCTTGAATTTGCCGAAAGCCTCTGCATTATTTCTTCTGTTGCAATCACAAATTCCCAGCTTTTTGATGAGTTAAAAAACACTAACCGCAAACTCGACAGCAGAATTCATGAACTAAATACCCTGTTCGATCTTTCCAAAGAATTCAACCTGCTTGTTGACAGGGAAAAGATTTCAAGAATTTTCAAGTTTGCACTGCTCGGACAGCTTTTCGTGAGAAAGTTTTTTCTGATATATAAGAATGGTATAACGGCAACTCTTCTTTCATCTAACGGCATTAATTCTGTCCCAAAACAGGAAGAAATGAACAATCTTTTTGATTCTATTCAGACAGATGTAACTATCGTTGATGACACATTGCAAAATTCTCATCCTTTCCTGCAAAAAAATGATATCACTACCTTAATCGGAATTGCTGTTCAGAGTAAAAAAACCGCAGTTATCGGAGTAGGCAGGAGAGTGAATAATGAACCATTTACCGAAACAGATTTCAATTTTTTGAAATCTCTCTCAAACCTGGCAGTAGTTTCCATACAAAAAACATATTTCCTGGAAGAAAGAATTGATAAAGAAAGAATGGAAGAAGAGTTATCCATTGCTAAATCTATCCAGCAGGGTTTGATGCCGGATCCTATCCCGAAAGTAGAAAATATAGATCTTGCCGCAAAAACCATCTCCTCCCGTGAAATAGGGGGAGATTATTTTGATGTTGCCGGAACACCGGACGGAAATACTATTTTTGCGATTGGAGATGTAACAGGAAAAGGAGTTCCGGCTGCACTGCTGATGGCCAATCTTCAGTCTATGTTGCATGTCCTTCTGCCGGTGGATATTTCTCTTTCCGAAGCCACCGAGCGAATTAACAACCTGATACACAAAAATACTCCCAGTGATAAGTTTATAACCTTTTTCTGGGCCAAATACCTGAAAAAGAAAAAAATACTATCTTATGTAAATGCCGGCCATAATCCACCCCTGCTGCTTCGAAGCGGCCAGCAGGATTTTGAAGAATTAAGTAACGGCGGGTTGCTTTTGGGTGCAATGGAAACAATGACTCCTTATCAACAGACTGATATAAAACTGGAAAAGAATGATCTGCTGGTAAGCTATACAGATGGTGTAAATGAAGCACTTGATGAAAGCGGTAAAGAAGAATATGGTACACAGCGCCTGATGGAGTGCATCAAAAAAAACAGGGAGAAAAGCTCTTCTGAAATACTGGAAGCCATCATGGATGATGTCCGCACTTTCAGCGGCTTCAAGCTTCAGGATGATTTAACCCTGCTTATTATCAAGGCTTCCGGGTAATACTCATACCCGTACCAGTACCCAAAACACTTGTCATTGCTTCATGCTGCTGTTCTGAGAGGGCCAGAATAACCTCATACGTTCTGTACCGGTTCATAATTTCATTTACATACTGAACCGTTTCGATTCCCCTTGCAAACCCATGCCGGGCATTTTGATGATAACGGCTTTGCATCAGCTTCAGGAGCGCGTCTGCTACATTTTCCCACTGGTTGGGATTTTTATTTTGATCGATAGCCAATCTCCTCGCATCCGCAATATGTCCTAAACCGGAATTATACGTGGCCAAAGCCATTGACCACTGATTTGTACTGTCCATATAAGAATAATGCTCGAGGTGGTCTTTAATAATTTTTGCACCTTCTTTGATGTTTGTAAACGGATCATACAATTGTTCGTATTCAGTTTCTACAAAACGCGGGAGAACCTGCATTAATCCAACCGCACCGGCCCAGCTTTTACTGTTCGGGTTAAATGAAGACTCCTGTGCTACCATAGCCGTTAACATCAGCCAGTCCAGACCCATGGAATCGGCGACAGAACGAATCATATCATCATAAGGAGAAATTATTCCAATAGACTGATATTGCCATTCCGGGTTATAGAATTCAGCTACCTGTCGGCTCTCTTCAAAGTACCTTTGTCTCAGGATATTTAAAAAAGTAGATCTTCTGGGCTGCTCACGATCTTCAGAAAACCTGAAATGTTTGTATAAAAACTGGTTCATGCGGCTTTCAAGGTCGGGTGCGTTTTTTCTGACTGCCCAGGCGATGGTATCCCGTTCTGCAATTTCAGGCCCCGGAATAAGGCCTTCCATATAACGATTAGCGGCATTAAACATATTATCATCTGCAACTGTAGCATTCAGGTTTCCACCGGCTACCTGCATCAGGGCTGCTTCGGTATCCAGCCCATCGGAAATCAGCTGAATATCCAGGTCATATCCCAACTCAACCAGGTTCATTAGCCTTGAGTAATAAGAACTGTTACGGCGGACTGAAATAGGGATATCCGAACCGGACAGTTCTTCAAGTGTCTGAGGATAAGATGGCAAACCGGCAGAAAAAACCAGCTGCTGATCGACAAGATTATAAGGCCTTGTAAAATTTACAATTTGACGCCTTTCAGGAGTTGTTGTGTAATTGGCTGCAATCAGATCACCAACACCGCTGTTCAATAAATCGTAAGGGCTTTCATTTCCGTCTACAATCACGACCTCTAAAGCCAGATCGTTTTCGCGGGCAAATTCTCTTACCAGTTCGTATTCAAACCCTACTTCTATTCCCTGGTTCAAAAAGTATGTATTTGAGCTGTAATGAGTAACCATTCTGAGAACTCCGCTTCTCTTGATTTCCGCGAAATCCCGCTTAACGGGTTCTAAAACAGATACTTTCAGCTCATTATCATTTTTCTGGCTTATTTCCGGTTCTTCCTCCACGGTAACACCAGGCTGACACCCAACCAGAAAAAACAGTCCGACTGTGAAAGAGGCTATAAGGTTTCGTTTTTTTAAGAAGTGTATATCTTTATATCGTCCCATATGACAGGTTTCTTTCCTGATCAGAAAAGTTAACTAAAGATTTGTTAAGTAATAATTTAACTTTTCTAATAAACTTTATTGTTCCAACGTTTTTACCTTTTGCATCGTTGCAGGTTTATTTTCTCTCTGTGATGCTTTTTAATAATTTCTTACACCTAATTTAATATAATTGAAGAAGATGTTCAAAACTTAATGCCTTTCGTTATAAGCTTTTAATGGTTTTTCTTCTTGAAAATCTTCGGGTCCATGAAAGACTGACACCCATTATAATAATGATCATGGCACCCAGCGATAAATCCGACGGAACTTCACCAAAAACAAAAAAAGCAGCAAGAGCGGCCACAACAACTTCAGAAAGAACCAATGTTGAAAGCATTGTTGGTGATATATATTTTACAGCGTAATTCATGGAGCCGTGCCCTAAGATTGTCGGCCCAATGGCCAGGCCAACACCAACAAGAACAGCAGTTCCGCTGATAGCAGGAAACCCTCCAATCCATAGGATCGAGAGAATAGTGCAGGTTACAGAAGCATATAAGTACACGTAAAAAACATAATCTATCCATTCTGTATTCTGGCGGATTTTTCTTCCGAGCAGAAAATAAATCACAAAAATCACCGCTGCAGAAAACGCGAGTGTGTTTCCTAAAAGAGCCTTCGGGAACTGTCCCGCCTGGGTATCATCAGCAAGGCCCAGTAAAACGGAACCGGAAAATGCAATAATTACGCCTACCCATACCAATGGCCGAAAATTCTTTTTAAACAGAAGGCTCTCGGCCACAATCAGCATCACTGGGTGTATTGTAACCAGAATAGAGGCTGATGCAACGGAAGTATAGTGAAGAGAAGCAATCCAGAATGTGAAATGCAGACCCAGGCTGATTCCCGCAGCTATCAAAATCAGAGGCGGGGCTCCGTTTTGTTTTAATTCTGCAAGAGAAACACGTTTCGGGAGCCAGAACGGAAGCAGAAAAAGTACGGCAAAGCCGGTTCTCATGGCAGCCAGTGCCAGTGAATCCACATCGGTGGCAAACCGTACCATAATAGGGGCAAAACCAAACGTAAGCAAACCTATGGCAAGCAGAAAAATAACTTTACCAAAAGGTATTTCCTGTCCTGATGGATTCAAAGCTACCGGATTCGGTCCATAGACTGAACCAGCTCTTCATCTTTTTGAATGAAACGTCCGGCCTGCCAGTATAAAGCCAAAGAAATAATCAGAAACAGAACAACCAGAGTTTCTGCCCATAAAAAGACACCAATCCCACCAAGAGAAAACAGGATACCTATTGCAAAGCCGACTGCAGCAACCTGAAAGTAAGTACCTGCCTTAACCCATTTTAACTGTTTTGGCCGGTTTTTATACAGGAAAATAGAAATAATTAAAATGATCATTGCGGCAGTTAAAAAAAAAGCAAAGCCATTCCCAATCCAGGCATTCGGGTCGTTAACGGCGTGCCGGTATAAGGGAGTAAAAAAAACCCCTAAATTAATCAGTGCTGCGATGGCCAAAAATATTGTCTGTATCCTTTGAATCACTATTTGTTCGGTTGATTATTGAATGACCTGAAAATAAAAAATCAATACTGCAGAAACCAAATAAAACAAATACAACCGTTTTAATTCCTTTAGATAAAAAAAGCGGCCATTCTGAACACCAGAATGTGCCGCGATTTTACAAACTGATATAGATATAACGCCTGTTTTTCCTATTCCCTTTCCTGTTCCGGGGTATCCTTTATTATGGCAGGAGCCGGGGTTCCAAAAAAGAATTTTCCGGCCCCACGGCGGGATTCATCGATAATATAATAAAGCACCGGTACCAGGATAAGTGTAAGCAAGGTAGCGAAAAGCAACCCACAGATCACAGCGATGGCCATTGGGCCCCACCAGGCGGCCTGATCGCCACCCCAATACAGGTATTCACCAATGTTGGTGAAGAACAGCACAGGATCATTTACAAGCACGATAAAATCGATATTGAATCCAATGGCAAGCGGAATCAATCCTAATGTCGTTGTAATCGCAGTTAAAATAACGGGACGGAAACGAACCAGCCCGCCCTGCACCAGTGAGTCATACAGGCTGAGCCCGTCGCGCTTTTGAAGGATATCAATATAATCTATTAATACAATGGCATTATTTACCACCACGCCGGCAAGTGATATTACTCCTACACCGGTCATGATAATTCCAAAAGGCATCTGGAACAGGACCAGCCCGTAAAGCACCCCTGAAATAGACATGATTACGGAGGTCATAACAATAAATGGTTTAGCCACTGAATTAAACTGAGAAATCAGGATAAAGGAAATCAACCCCAGTGCCAGCAGAAAAGCACCGGTGAGAAAATCTTCGGCTTCATTCTGTTCTTGCATCTGCCCTGTCCAGCGGGTGGTAATTCCCTGCGGAAGATCATTAATGTATGGCTGTAACAACTGCTGGGCTTCCTCAAGAACAGCATTGGTATTGTACGAAGAACGAACATCTGCCATTACCGATATCACCCGGTCCTGATTTATTCGGTTGATGCCCCCGAATCCTTCATCCACATTCCATTGCGCAATCTCTGAAAGAGGTATCTGCCGGCCTTCTTCAGCCATTACTGTCAAGTCACCCAATGTGCTTAAATCTTCGCGGAATTCCTGTGCCAGGCGTACTGTGATGTCATATTCATCATTACCGTCTCTGAATTTGGATGCTTCTATCCCATTTATAGCCTGTCTGATGGTAATTCCCACATCCCGGGTATTCACACCAAATATTGATGCCTTTTCACGATCTACTGTAATTCTCATTTCCGGGCGGGCTTCGGGCAGATCGGTTTCCAGTCCCTCCAGTTTACTATATATAGAATTATTTTCCAGAATATTGATAATTTCCCTGGAAACACGGTTCAAATCATCCATATCCTGCCCCACAATCTCCAGGTTAACAGGTTTTCCGGTGGGTGGGCCATCCTGTGGTTTTTCCACTGTGATTTCAGCTCCTGCAATTCCTTTTGGCAGAATTTCCCTCAACTCTTCAAGAGCATCGAACGTGCTGCCTTCCCTTTCCTGATAATCCACAAAACTCATCACTATCGTACCTCTGTTCGAGGTGTTGCCCCCACCCATATCCATGGCATTTGAAACAGCTGTTCCGGAGGTCGTTACCACGGTTTCCACATCCTGAAAATTGGAAAGCTGCCGTACACGATTTTCCAGCTCTTCCACTATCTCCCGGGTAAACTCTACATTGGTCCCGGGTGGGGTTTCAATTTGAGCATAAAGTTGTTTTGGTGGTATATCTTCCGGGAAGAAGACAACTCCCTGGTTAAACAACCCAAAGATCACAAAACTGCCAAACAGTACAGCTACAGCGATACCCACTACTGTTTTACGATGCTCCAGAGACCAGCGCAGGGCAGATTCGTACCTTACCAGAACTTTATTTAGCCCATCTTTTTGCCACCAGATACTTACAGGTTTTAAAAACCACTTAAAGGTTAGAATAAGTATTACGGCAACTACAATAAACATGGTCCAGGTAATCCAATTGGAAAGCATCAGAAGCAGCAGGAAGAAAGCTCCGGCAGAGTATAGCGCCCATTTTCCTTTATTTGTCAGCTGTACACTGGGGGTATCTCCTTCAGTTTCCAGTTTCATAAAAACCGCACACAGCACAGGGTTAATCACCAGGCCGACAAAAAGGGAACTGCTCAATGTAATAATGAGTGTAATAGGCAGGTATGACATGAAGTCGCCTACAATTCCCGGCCAGAACGCGATCGGTAAAAATGCGGCAAGTGTAGTTGCTGTTCCTGCAATAATAGGCACAGCCACCTCACCGGTTCCTTTTTTAGCTGCTTCAACATTATCATAACCTTCTTCAAGATACCTGAAAATGTTTTCCACCACTACAATGGCGTTATCAACAAGCATTCCAAGGGCCAGAATCAAAGAAAAGAGGACGATCATGTTCATTGTGATGCCTGCATACTGCAGCACCATAAACGATAAGAACATGGAAAGCGGAATCGAAATACCTACAAACGAGGCATTTCTCACCCCAAGAAAAAACAGCAGCACACCAATGACCAGGAGAAGACCCGAAATGATGTTATTTTCCAGGCTGCTTACCATCATGGTAATATCTTCGCTCATATCCGAAGTAACATGTATTTCAGTCCCTGGCGGCATATTAGCCCGCTCTCTCTCAATAGCATCCCGGACGGATTGGGCGGTTTCTATAATATTGGTACCTGTACGTTTTTTAACGGTGAGCGTAATCACTGTAGATCCATCCAGAGTGGCATACGATTCTCTTTCTTTCTCATCGAAAGATACTTTTGCAATATCCCGTATATAAATCGGCCTGTCATCCGGAGCATCAATTACAATATCTTCAATGGGTCCTGGAAGATCGTACTCACCGGGAACACGCATTAAGAACTTTTTGGTACCAACATCGATTGTACCCGCAGGGGTAGTCACATTTTCGTTCTGGATGGCCGCGATCATATCTCCCATTGAAATACCGTAGTACTTCAGCATAGGCAGGTTGATATCCACTTTCACCTCTTTTTCCAGTCCACCTGCCAGATCTACTTCCAGCACCTGCGGGATAGATTCAAGGCGATCCTGCAGGTTTTCGGCCACAGTTTTCAGCTCATCCAGTCCATAATCACCTGAAACATTCACCTGCATGATCGGGAATTCAGAAACATTAATTTCCTGGATGATCGGGTCATCAGCATCAGAGGGTAACTCCGGTTTGGCCAAGTCTACTTTTTCACGGATTTTCTGTAGTGCTTCATCAATATTTACATCTGTATTGAATTCCACATTTATACTGGAATATCCTTCTGTTGTTACTGATGTCATATCCTTGATATCAGAAACATTCGAAATCTCATCCTCGAGTTTTCGTGTGATCAGGTTTTCCATATCCACAGGTGAAACTCCCGGATAGGTTGTAATCACGAGAATATTCGGAATCATAATATCAGGCTGGGCCTCTTTTGGGATCGTCAGGTAGGAATGAATACCCATAAATGCAATCAGGAAAATCAGCACCAGCACACTTATCCTGTTATTAATAGAGAACGACGTCAGGCTAAACTCCTTCCGATCCTTTATAGAAGCAGGAGCAGACCCTTCATTCGGTTTATTTTGTTCACTCATGAAATTTACCCTTTAACCGGGTTTTTTAATTTTGTGTAAATTCTGTACCGTTCCTTGTTTTTTCAACCCTTGTTCCATCCTGGAGATAGGAAGAACCCAGTGTTACAATCTCATCGCCTGTTTGTAATCCATCTTTTACAATGGTCTGATTTCCATAGCTTGCCCCCATTTCCAGGACACGCTCTTTGGCCACAACATCTCCTTCGTCGTTTTCTTCAACCACGTAGGCTACAGGATTACCATTTTTGCGGAAAACATATTCCTCATAAACAATAATTACATTTTCAATCCGCTCAGTACGAAGACGAACATTAGCGATCATATCAATTTTTACGTTCCTGAAATCCTCAGGCAGAGCAATATCTACCCGGAAAGTCCGGTTTTGGGAGTCAATTGAATTACCAACTGAGGTGATTGGAAGCTTATAGCGGTTTTCCTCATCAAAATCGAACCAGATTTCAGCTTCATCACCAACATCTACCACGTCGGCAAAGCGTGCAGGAACTCCAACCCTTATTTTTTTACCCCCGTCACTGATCATTCTGACCACAGGTGTCCCGGCTGAAACGGTTTCCCCTTTTTCCATCAGTATATCTTCCACAATTCCACTGAAAGGAGCTTTGACCATTGTAGACTCCAGGTCTATTTGTGTGGACTCAAGTGCAGCCTGATTCTGTTCGTAGGTGTACCTGGCATTCAGGAGTTCAATCTCAGAGCCTATTTCATCTTCTTCATAAAGACGCTGCAGGCGTTCATAATTTTCTCTGGACTGCTCTGTTACCGCTGTTAGCCGCCGCACCTCCTGCTGCAGTCGACGATCGTCAATTTTCAGTATAAGATCGCCTGCATTTACCCGGCTACCTTCACGGATGCTTATACCGGTGATGCGTCCGCCAATTTCTGCGGCAATCTGAATATCTTCTGCCGTAGACACCGTGCCTACCTGGCGAAGAAAGCTCTCAAATGTTTCCGGAGAAATGATTTCCGTTTCTACATTTACGGTTCGTAACTCATTATTTTCTGTTATTTGTTCAGCGTCAGGAGTACTACACGACATCACCAGAAAAGCACTTATCAGGGCGAGTGTTAGTTTGTTTTGGTTTTTCATGATATTATTTGTGAACATTTAAAATTCGTAATCAGTTGAATCAATCAGGGGCACCAAGCCGATGGAAAGATCGAAATCAGCCTTGGCATCGAGATATTCAAAAACAAGTAATGCGTAATTCAGCTCAGCCTCCCGAACCTGTAACTCAGCTTCTGACACATCCAGCTGGGAACCTATTCCATTAGAAAGACGTCTTGTTGCAATTTCGTATCCCCGTTGTGCCTGCTCAACAGCATGCCTGCGGGCACTAACTGTCTCTTTAAGATTATATATCCTGTTCAGAGCTGATTCATGTTCATTTAATGCCATCTTTTCCGTGGCCCATTGCTGTACCTGAATATCTTTTTTTTCTATCTGTGCTATATCAAAATTTGCCATTCTCTGGAAACCTGTAAACAGAGGAAAACTTACATTGAAAACCAGGGTCTGATATCGCACTTCATTTTCAAAAGGTCGCGGAGATCCGGCCTGTGCTGAAGTCCATTGCAGGTTGTAATCTGCTGTAATGGTAGGTAAGAAGCGGCTCTTTAGGGCCATTATCTCCCGGTCTTTCAAATCTTCCTGTACCTGCAGAGCCCGAAGATCTCCCCGGTTTTCACGCATGATATTTAAAGTATGATTGTCTTCTGCAACCGGAAGAGGTGTAGCCTGATCAATTCTTCGGATGCCATCGTTTTCATTTTGCTGGTTCTCCGTTTGATTTACTTCATATTCACTCAAATTCCCTTCAATTTCCATTTCTAAATCGAGCGGCAGGCCCATTATCTCCTTCAGATTTCGAAATGATTCTTCAATTTCAAGTTGAGCTTCCACTAATTGTGGTTCCTGATTTGCAAGCTGTACTTCAAGGCGGAGTACATCATATTCATCAATCAGGCCAGCCTGCAGCCGCAATCTGTTTTCCCGTAAATTCTCCTCCAAACGTTCCACAGTCGTTACCTGCAACCTGTGTCGTTCCCTGGCAACCAATGCGGCATGATATGCTTTCCGGGATTGCGTGATAATTTGCTGAATGGTGGCCCGCATATTTTCCTGTTGAGCAGACTTATATAGAGCTGAACTGCTGATTCCTACAATTGCCTCTCCTCTGAATATATTCTGAGAAACCGTTACCCCTCCCTGCCAGTTATTATCCGTACCAAATTGTAAGGGTACCAATTCATCTTCCGGAGCATTTGGATCAAATGCCCGGGCAGGTACAAAATTAACGGGAATCTCAACATTTCGGGTATAAGTTGCTGAGGTTGTTACTTCCGGGAGTACTTCGCTCCATGCAAGACGCACCTGCTGGTCTGCGTCTTCAACTAATAACAAAGCTCTTTTTATTTCCGGATTATTTGCCACAGATAGATGTATAGCCTGCTCAAGTGACAATGAATGTGTATCCGGCAAATTTACTTCTATATCCTGTGCATTTACAAAAGAAACAGATGCAGGTATTAGCAGAAACAGCAACAGCCATTGTTTCCTGAGACGAAATTTCACTGACATAAAACGGGCAAGTGTGGTTCTGAATTTTTTACTAATTTGGTTCATTACTACGAAGTCATATTCAAATGGTTTCAATTTTTTGACTAACGGTCATTTACACCCATGCCACTTCCTAAAAGCTGAATAAAATTCTGAACCATTGATTCAAGGCTGATATTAACTTCATCTAAAAAACTAAATTGAGAGCCTTTTTGTTTTAAGAAAGCCATATGGATGATTCCTTTTGAAGCACCCCAGATAATAACTCCCAGTTCTTTCGGATTATAGGAATCATCTATAGAACCATCCTGCATGCCTATTTGTATGGCCCGAGTGATGTAGGCCATTGCTTCACCGGCATTTTCTTCACATTTTTTAGCCATTATTTGATCTGTCAAAATATTATCATCAAGGAGGCTCTCGTAATAATTAAAGGCATGGAAATATAACGGGCTGGAGCGGATAAAATTAAGATAGGTACCTCCAATCTTCTCCACCATTTCCAGGCCGGTAATATCCAGGGCTAATACTTTTGACATCTGTTGATTCAGACTCCGGGACCCCCGCTCACAGATTGCAAGATAGATAGCGGCTTTATTTTTAAAGTAGAGATACAATGTCCCTTTGCCCACCTCTGCACGTTCAGCGATCTCGTCCATGGTTGCATTCTCGAAACCCTGCTCACTGATCACCTGCTCAGCAGCATCTATAATTAATTCTTTCCTGGCCGCGCGTTCACGCTCCTTGCGGGACATATTTTCCATAAAATGACTGTTAGTCAAATTTTGAATGTTAGTCAGTTAAGTTACGGGGAATAATATTTGAATACCAAAAATTTATCATTAAAAATTCTTTATTCTATAAAATCAGCCCTATCTTCTGCGTTCAATTTTTATGCCATGACAAGAAAATACTCGTTACCTCTTACCGATCTTTCTCTCCTGTTTATTGCTGTTGTGTGGGCTTTGAATTTCTCCGTAATAAAGGCCAGTTTATCAGAAATAGATCCATATAGTTTTAATGCGCTGCGTTTTATTCTTGCTTCTGCTTTTATATGGGCGGTGGTTGCAAAAAAGAAAGCCTGGTTTTCAGTGCCCAAAAAAGACTGGATTCCGTTATTTTTTCTGGGATTATTCGGAAACCTGCTTTACCAATGGCTCTTTATTGTAGGTATTGATCTTACACTGGCAGCAAATGCTGCTGTTATGCTTGGCACCATACCTATCTGGGTTGCCCTGATCTCTCATTTTTTCTCATATGAACTCATGAACAGGCTGAAAGCTGCGGGTGTTTTCCTTGCATTTGCAGGGGTGGTTGTCATCATCGTAAGTGGCAAAAACCCTATCTCTTTCGGATCGGACACTTTTTCAGGCGATCTTACAATTGTTGTTTCGGCTGTTGTCTGGGCAGCTTATACGATCTATTCCCGGCAGTTCCTGAACCGCTACACTCCACTACAGTTTTCGGCATTTATGACCTCAATCGGAGCGGTTGCACTGTTTCTGTTAGCGATTCCTTATGCATCCGCCACAGACTGGAAGCATGTATCTCCGGCTGCATACGGAGGAGCTGTATTCAGCGGACTTTTTGCAATCGGGATAGCGTATCTTATCTGGAATAACGGATTGGCGAAGGTTGGCGCCGTCCGAACAGCAGCTTACCAGAACCTTGTACCGGTCCTGGGACTTCTATTTGGTATTGTACTATTGGGAGAATCTCTTGAATACCTGCAATATGCAGGTTCAGCGGTGGTTATTAGTGGTATTTTACTGACGCGTTACGGGAACCTTTAAATCCGGGTCCCGCCACTAAGCAGGTATAAAACAGCCATGCGTACAGCCACGCCGTTTGTGACCTGGTTCAAAATCATGGCCCGGTCGCTGTCTGCCACATCACTTTCCATTTCCACTCCCCGATTAATGGGCCCCGGATGCATCACAACAAAATCAGGATACTTCTCCAGGTGGCTCATTTTGATGCCGAATGTTTCGTGATATTCGCGCAGGCTGGGAAACAGATCCGTACCGCCGCCAATCCGTTCCATCTGTATCCGCAGTGCCATGGCAATATCGCACCAGGCAAGGGTATTATCCAGGTTATGAGATACCTGTGCTCCCAGGGCATCCACAAATGCCGGCATCAGTGATTTTGGCCCGCAAACCGTTACCTCGGCACCCAGCTTTATCAACCCGATCAGGTTGGAACGTACCACCCGGCTGTGGGAGATATCACCGATAATGGCAATCTTTTTTCCTTTTAGGTCAGGGTATATTTGTTGCATGGTAAACATATCCAGCAGGGCCTGGGTGGGATGCTCGTGCGCGCCATCTCCGGCATTGATAATAGAGGCATCCACACACCGTGTCAGAAAATGCGGAACACCCGGGCTTTCATGCCGGCTCACCACCATATCAATTTTCATAGAACTGATATTGCGAATGGTATCTTTTAGTGACTCCCCTTTCTTGGTACTGGAGGTTCCTGCTGAAAAATTCACCACATCAGCACCCATTCTTTTCTGGGCCAGTTCGAAGGAGAGTCTTGTCCGGGTGCTGTTTTCGTAAAAAAGATTTACAATAGTTTTATCCCGCAGGGTCGGAATTTTGGGAACGGGCCGATCCAGAACTTCCCGGAATGTTTTTGCCTGTTCCAGCACATACCGGATATCATCCGCTGAATAATCCGCCAGCCCCAGAAGGTGCTTTTGTTTAAACGGGTAATCTTCAGTTCCGCTCATTTTTCATCCTCCCGGCCTTTCACTACATATACGGCATCTTCACCATCCAGTTCATTTACTTTTACACGAACTTCTTCATCAGCATGAGTGGGAACTGTCAGCCCGATATAATCGGCTGATACCGGAAGTTCACGATGGCCCCTGTCAATCATGCAGCAAAACTTGATGCTTCTTGGCCTGCCGTAAGCCATCAGAGCATCCATTGCAGAGCGAACGGTCCTCCCTGTATAAAGCACATCATCCACCAGGATCACATCCCTGTTGTAAAGGTCGAATGGAATTTCGGTAACCTTCACTTCGGGCATCTTCAGTTTTGACCGGAAATCATCCCTGTAAAAAGTAACATCAAGTACACCAAAATCGGGGCTGGTATTAAATTTTTGTTCAATAACAGACAATATTCTTCGCGCCATATGGACGCCCCGCGTTTGCATCCCTATAACAGCCGGGTGAGTAGGATCATCATACGGTTCAAGAAATTGGTGGGCAAACCGCAGATACGTGCGATTTACATCCTGTTCCGTCATGATTTTGGCTTGTTCCAAACGTTACCTCTGGGTGATTTTTGTGATCAAAATTAGGGATTGATGATATGTAAAACAATTGAAATGATTACAGCCTGCTTTTAATTGATAAAATTTCCCGAATTCGTCCATCATTCATCTGCATGTTTCGTACCTTTCCTGCTTTTGAAAAACCGCAGTCATGTCACCCGAAAAAAACCGAAAAATCCTATTAATGATTGCCATTGCAATCATTGCAATTAATCTGCGTCCCGCAATAGCAGGAGTTGGCCCGCTTATTCATGAAATCAGGCTGGATACGGGATTATCTAATACATTGTTGGGTACACTGACGACTCTCCCCGTGCTTGCTTTCGGTTTATTCTCTGTTCTTACACCTCTTTTTACACGCAAGCTGGGAACAGAAGGGACGATGGCGTTCGCATTATTACTTCTTACCGGGGGTATTTTGCTACGGGTTATTCCTGCTTTTTCTGCACTTTATATTGGAACAATGATTTTAGGAGTGGGAATCGCGCTGGGAAATGTTCTTTTGCCCGGAATAGTAAAAAAGAAATTTCCAAAAAAATTCGGGCTGGTAACCGGAATTTATTCTGCCATGCTGGGAGTGGGTGCTGCCATTGCTTCCGGAATCAGTGTTCCTCTGTCTGAAGGAGCCGGATTGGGGTGGAGATGGTCTCTTGGAGCCTGGGCTGCCGTCTCTTTTTTGGCTTTTATTGTATGGCTGCCCCAGTTGAAGGCAAACATCCCCACAATATCAGAACGGAATTTAAGGAGTTCGCTGAAAGATCTTGGAGGGTCAAAACTGGCCCTGCATGTAGCTCTTTTTGTGGGTCTGCAATCATTCACTTTTTATATCATTATTACCTGGCTTCCCGAAATTTTGCAGGAGAGAGGAATGGGAGCTGCCCGCGCAGGCATGATGCTTGCAATAGTCCAGGGAACAGGCGTGATCGGAACTTTTCTGATGCCGGCATGGGCTTCCCGAAGGCAGCGCCAGAGACTGCCGGTGCTTATTTTAATTATACTTGAACTTATAAGTCTTATTGGATTCATGATCCCTTCCCTGCCTCCTGCCCCTCTGGCTTCAATATTGGGATTCAGCCTGGGTGGAAGTTTCGGAATGGCGCTGCTGTTCATCGGGATTCGCTCCCGAAACAGTGAATCGGCAAATGAATTATCTGGTATGTCGCAATCTCTTGGGTATACACTTGCTGCAACCGGACCCGCTTTATTTGGAGCTTTTCATGATTTGGCTGGAAACTGGACCCTTCCGTTGATCTTTTTACTCCTGACGGGGTTTGTGAAGTTATGGTCTGGCTGGAGTGCCGGGCGGGACGAGTATGTGTAGAGGGTTCATGCCGGGGTTTAGGGGCTTGTTACTTTCATCAGCTTTCACTCATAGATCCGGGGCTTCGGTGTGTAGGAATCGATCCCTGACAAAGCTTATGAATCAATCTCAGCGGCTCTGCGCCTCTGCGTGAACCCTCTTTTCGATCGCATTTATTTTTTTGTTCTGCCTTAAAACTCTTTTTACATTCTTCCCATGAAATTTTTAATCAATTAATCTTATGCGCGCTTTTTTTCTTGACAGAGACGGTACTTTAAATGCAGATACTGATTTTGTTCATACCCCCGACAGATGGGTGTGGTGTGAAAATGCTATCGAAGCTATCCGGTGGATGAATCGAAATGACTTTAAGGTCATTGTGGTGACTAACCAGTCGGGGATTTCCCGGGGCCGCTATACTGAAAAACAGGTAGATGCTTTACATACCTGGGTGGATGAACAGCTCGCCGAACAAAACTTAAAAATAGATGAATGGCTGATAGCCCCCCATCATCCTGCCTTTGATCCAAAACCACATCAATATCTGCCTGAAGACCGTAAACCCGGAAAAGGAATGTTTCAAAAAGCAATTGAAAAATTTGGTATTAATCCACGGAAATCGTTTATGGCGGGGGATAAAATTACAGATCTTCAACCAGCTCTTGAACTTGGAATCACACCTTTTTTTATCCGCTCACGTCATGAACCCGATCAGGATAAAAACTGGCTCCGCATGCATGATATAGACACACATGAGACACTTTTTGAGGCTATTCAGACGATAGAGAATTATAAGTAGGTTTCACGCAGAGACGCGGAGGCGCAGTGGGTTAGGAGGCTTTGTTACTGTCATCAGCTTTCACTCATAGATCCGGGACTTTACTGTGTAGGAATCGATCCCTGACTAAGCTTGTGAATCAAATCTCCGTGGCTCTGCGACTCTGTGTGATTTTGTCCGGGGTACTGATACTTCCTATAAATTATTCACAACCCTCCTGATCCCGTTTTTTAGCAGGGCTTCATTAAAATTTATCAACAGGCCAAGTTTTATATCGGTTAGTTTTAAGTAAGTCAGGAGCTGCTTGTAATGTACAGGAGCTAATTGCTCTATCGATTTTATCTCCACAATTATTTTTTCTTCGACGATAATATCTGCACGGAATCCGATGTCCATTTTTACTCCGTTCCAGTAAGTCCGAACGGGTACTTGCCGCTCATAATCTATCTGTTCTTTTTTAAGTTCGTAACAGAGAATTTCTTCATAAACGGATTCAAATAATCCCGGTCCTAATCCTCTATGGACCCTGATGCAAATATCCACAATTCTTCCGGATAACTGGTTAATTTGCATTTTTCTTCCTTTTGGGGTTATGGGTTGTTGTTCACGCAGAGACGCAGAGGCGCGGGGGGATAAGGGGCTTTGTTACTCCTCATCAGCTTTCACTCAAGAATCAGGCTTCGGGTGAATGAATCGAAGATCTGCCAAAGCTTATAAACTAATCCCGGCGGCTCTGCGCCTCTGCGTGCATCCTTCTGCGCTTTACTCACGACCATGGGTCTGTTGCTTCCACAATCCATCCTTCCAGCGGGTTTTTGGGATTTGCGCTGCAATTTAAATAGTGTTCCGCACTGGCTACCAAACCGGCTTTTACAGCTTGCTGCTGAATTTTAACTGAGCATTCATCTATCTGATCCTGCCGGTAAACGGATTCCATAAAAAGGTCTTCCTCCCAGATGTGAATTCCTTCAGGTTTTCCGGATGGCCCGTATTCCTTAAAAACGGTTAACATCCAGGAAGTATCCAGATTTGAAGCTCCACGGCGCAGCAGCAGCATAACGGCTTTTGAAGTAAATCCGCGGAATGCTTCCAGCACCTCCTGCAGAGTTCCCCACGCTGTACCGGCAATCATAATAATCCTGTCGGGCAGAATTGAGTAGTCATAGATCCGTAATCCTCTTTTTTCGCAGCACCATTTCAGGGCGCTAATCATTTTTTGAATCATCAGCGGTTTGATGAAAAGCGGAACCCTTCCCGCTACCCGCAGCTCTACATAAAACAGCTCTTTATTTTTACGGTTTCGTCTTCGGCTCATAACCAAGGTATTTGTATTAATGTTTTTCTTGTATGAGACCAATTTTACCAATTCCTTACACTTTTAACCTGCCATGGCTCTTTTATTTGCCACCCAGTTTGGGTATTATTGAAGCGAAATTATCAAACCGAAAAAGTTGACTGATTAACCTTACTATATATGAAAATTCACGAGTATCAAGCGAAGGAGTTACTGAAAAAATATGGTGTGGCTGTTCCTGATGGAGTTGAAGCAACTACTGTTGAAGGTGCTGTAAAAGCCGCTGAAAAAATGAAAGCTGACGGAGCAGGGCTTTTTGTGGTAAAAGCGCAAATTCACGCGGGGGGAAGAGGTAAAGGACGTACAAAGAAAAATAATGCAAAAGGGGTTATTCTCTGCAAAACCATTGATGAAGTCAAAGAGGCGGCTGACTCTCTTCTTGGCGATACACTGGTAACCATCCAGACCGGAGAGGAAGGGCAGGAAATCAAAACTATTTATGTTACCGATGGTGTAGATATTGAAAAGGAATTTTACCTGGGAATTTTGCTCGACCGAAGCAAGAGCCAGAATGTGATTATGGTATCTACCGAAGGTGGTGTTGAAATTGAAGAAGTGGCGGAAAAAACACCTGATAAAATTGTGAAAGAGTGGATTGAACCTGGAATGGATCTCCAGCCAAATCAGGCCAGGCGGCTTGCTTTTGCCCTTGGCTTTGAAGGAGATGCTTTTAAAAAAGCGGTGAAATTTATCATGGCTCTTTATAAATGTTACGAAAATACAGATGCAGACATGGTCGAAATCAACCCTCTTGTACTGACGCCGTCAGGTGATGTTTACGCACTGGATGCAAAAGTAAGTTTTGACGGAAATGCTCTTTATCGTCAAAAAGAGGTTGCAGCTCTGCGTGATGAATCTGAAGAAAACCCGATTGAACTGGAAGCATCCAAATTCGGCCTGAATTATATTAAGCTTGATGGAAATGTTGGCTGCATGGTAAATGGAGCCGGACTGGCTATGGCGACGATGGATATTATCAAACTTTCCGGGGGAGAGCCTGCAAATTTTCTTGATGTGGGCGGCGGCGCCAATGTTGATACCGTGAAAAACGGGTTCCGGATTATCCTGGAAGATCCGAATGTGAAAGCCATCCTTATTAATATTTTTGGCGGTATTGTCCGCTGCGACCGTGTAGCCAATGGGGTAATCGAAGCCATTAAAGATCCTGAAATCGCCAAAAAAGTAGAAAACGTACCGATTATTGTGCGCCTGCAGGGTACAAATGCCGAAGAAGCCAAAAAAATTATCGATAACAGCGACTTAAATGTTATTTCCGCTGTTCTTCTGAAAGAAGCGGCCGAACAGGTTTCAAAAGTTCTTGCAGCCTGACATTTTTAATTAATGCGAGTTCCCCCAACGGAATTTGCCCGAGGCCTCCCTTTGGGGCTTTCGGGGCGAGATAAGGTTGAGGAATAAAAAGTCCCTCCGGCAGCTGGCAGAGGGATTTAGGATTTATTGAAACCAGTTTTGAGTTCTCATGGGACACACCCCTCGTTCGACTCAACAGGCTTCGCCTTTGAGTCTCACATTTTCGCTTCGCGGGCAAAAAATGAGCCCTCTCAAGAGGGGATGTAGATGCTTGCTTTTCTCAAAAATTGATTACGAACTCCCATCAAATCTTTGTTTAGGATTGGAAATTCTTTTCTGAGCAGTCTCGTTTTTATACCTTTTGATCGGAGAGGGGAAAACAAATTGTAAAACGGGTTCCCTGGTCTGCCTGAAATTTTATTTCCCCTTTTACCTGCCGGGTAAGTGCTTTCAGCAAAGTCATTCCCAGTGATGATTGGGTGTTAAAGTCAAAATCTTTGGGAAGACCAACACCATCATCAGAAATAGTCATATATACTTTCTCTTCCTCCCGTTTTAAAGTCACACGTATTTCACCTTTGCTTCGGCCTTTAAATGCATGTTTATAGCAGTTATTAAGCAGTTCATTACAAATTAATCCTACCGGTACTGCTTTTTTGATGTTTACAACCAAAGGTTCCATTTCTTCTACAATGTTTACCCGGAGGCTTTCCGTTGAATATGTGGATGAAATCATCTGAGTTAAATCCTGGATATATTCGGCAAGATCGACATCAGCCAGCGTTTCGGTTTGATAGAGTTTTTCGTGCACCAGAGCAATCGATTTAATCCGCGACTGAATCTTCTGAAAAGCTTCTTCATCTGCATGGCTGAGACTGCCTTTTTGAAGCTCAATCAAACTCGATACAATTGATAGATTATTTTTCACCCGGTGATGAATCTCAGATAAAAGCATCTCCTTTTCTTTCAGTGATGCATCCAGTGCATCAACATATGCTTTCCGCTCTGTAATATCCCGCACATTACCAATGATATTTACATCTTCATTTTTTTCATTTTTCACCACAGATCGTTTATTATTTACCCATATATAACTTCCTGCTTTGGTTAAAACTCTGAACTCTGTATCGGTAATCATTTTTTTACCGTTTCCAAATTTTTCAAGGCTGTTCAATTCTTTCATCATCCGGTCCAGGTCTTCAGGATGCGTTAAACTCAGCATAAGCTGCGGTCCCCCGTTCATAATTTCTTCTGCTGAATAGCCGGTCATATTTTTAACTGAAGGGCTCATGTATTCATACTTGCCGGTTTTAAGATTCATCTGGTAAATTACATCTCTTGAATTTTCTAATACATTTTTGAACTTCTGATCCGTACCCCGAATCTGTTCATTCCACCTTCTTATATTTCTAACCTGATATGTAGTTATAAAACCTGCTATAACAGTTAAAAGGAGGCCAATTGTAATGGTAGCCCAGTAAACAAAATCCGTTATGAGGTAACCGGCTTCACTTATTGCTGCAGAAAAATTACTCTCTATTACCGACAGCTCTTCATCAAGTTCATAAACTTTATCGAAATATTCTTCCTTCAGGTTCGGGGCAATTTCACCGCTTTGCCTGAGCTGAGCAAAGTCTTCACCAAGCACCCGAAGTTCATCTATTTTCTCTTCTCCTTCTTTCCATGAAACTACTGCACTGCTTATCGGTTCATAGTCTGAAAAATAGTTGTAGATCCAGATCATATGTGGAATATCCCGGGGATCATTTTTCCCCTGCAGAAAGCCCTGGTACGACCTCTCATAGTCTGGCGGGTCAACATTCAGCATTTCACGTCCCTGTTTATCTCCCTCAATTACATCAAGTATGGTAGTAAACTCTGAAAAATATTCCTCATCCTCGTACTGGATATATTTCACCAGTACCAGAGAAGCTTGTTTTTGAGCTTTCATCCAGTGATTCTGCCCTGAAAAGTAGGCTCGTGTACCAGACATTAATCTGCTTCCGGCATCATTAATCAGGACGTATGAAACGCCCATCACAATGAAAATAATAATAATCTTAATTTCATTGCCCCTCTCTTTAACACTCAACATCTTCATAAGCTATACCCTGTTTTTTAGAATGGCTGTAAAGACACTTGCAAGAGATACCCCGGGACTTCTCAGCCATGGCAAGAACCTGCAAGTATGTTAAAAAAAACATCAATACGCAAGTAAATTACCGGCTGGCAGTTGTACCTCAGTATCTTACTCTTCCTGAAAAAATAAAGCTGCAAGCCGGGTTCGAAGTGTGCGTAAATCCGGATAAAATCCTCCTTCATTAACTCCAAAATGCTGACGGTTCGTAAGCAGAATCAGGATTAAATCATTATCAGGACTTACAACAACATGAGTTCCTGTAAAACCTGTATGTCCGAAACTGCCATCGGAAAGATTTTCAGCCTGTACAAAACCCCCATCCATTGACCATCCCAGTCCCTGGTTATTGCTGTCTTTTGTGAGGAAAATATCGATGGTATCGCGAGTAATAAACTGATTGCCATTATATCTTCCATCGTTGATCAATACCGATAAAAGCCTGTAAACATCAGCTGCCGTTGAAAAAAGACCGGCATGCCCCGCCACTCCCTGATGAGTATAGAAGGCATTACCGTCATTCACCTCGCCTTTTAATGTATAGTTCCTCCAGGCGGTCCATGAATCCGCGTCAATATCAATAGTATATCCGAAATCATCATCTGCAACCATTCTTTTTTCAAACGGGTTTCCATGAGAGGTAGAAACTACGTGAGGGTAACCGGAACCGGGATTAAACAGAGTTGACTTCAGCCCCAGCGGATGATAAAGATTTGCATCCAGAAACTGATCCAGTGATTGGCCCGAAACTTTTTCCACAATATCCGCCAACACCATAAAACCAAGGTCACTGTACCTTCTCTGCTCACCCACCGGCCAGTTCAGAGCACGCGAAGATATAAAATCCAGTCTTTCTTTTGCGTTTTCTGCAACATAAAAAGTAGGAAACCACTGCATCAGGCCCGATGTATGGGTAAGCAGGTGCCTCAGGGTAATTGCCTGTTTATCAGTTACACCAAAAGAAGGTAAATAGTGATAGACAGGGTCGTCAACATGAAGTTCGCCCCGGTCATGCAGTATCATAACAGCATATGTTGTTGCCAAAACTTTCGTAAGAGAAGCGAGATCAAAAACATGATTTGTAGTCATTACTTCAGGATTGGAAATCCTGTTCATTTCCGAGTCAATAAGATCTGCATATCCAAAAGCCTGTTGGTGTAAAATTTCTTCTGATGAACCAACTAATAAAACCGCCCCTGCAAAAAGTGAATCATTCAGAGCTGTTTCCACCAGATTATCTGCTTCTGAAAAAGGATATTTTTCCGAGCATGATTGGATGCATACTGCGGCAATAACCAGCAGCAACAAAAATCCGCTGTTCGATATATGGCCTGTTCCGTACTTCAAATAGTCAGGCCTGCTTTAATCTCTTCGTAATATTTTTCATATACACTTACAATTTTATCAAGCTCAAAAATTCCGGCTCTTTTCCGTGCATTCCGGGATAATTTTTCGTGCAGTTTTTCATCCGTAAGTATATCCGTTGCATAGCGGCCCATTGTTTCAATATCACCAAGTTCACATAGATAACCGGTTTCTCCGTGTATATTTACTTCCGGTAACCCGCCGACATTACTGCTTACAACAGGCACACTGCAACTCATGGCCTCAAGCGCCGCAAGGCCAAAGGTTTCACTGCCTGAAGGGATCATAAAAAGGTCTGAAATGGAGAGAACTTCTTCTACCTGTTCCTGTTTCCCCAGAAACCGCACCTGGTCGCAGATGCCCATTTCCCTGCATTTTTGCTCTGCCTTCTGCCGGTCGGGCCCATCGCCCACCAACAGTAATTTCGCATCAACGCCATTTTGCAGCACCTGGTGAAAAGCCGCTACCACATCCGGAACCCGTTTTACTTCCCGGAAATTGGAAACATGCGTTACCACCTTTTCGTCGTTCGGACACAAAGCTTTTTTGAAATGTTCTTTTTTTGATTTTTTAAACCGGTTGAGATCAATAAAATTAGGTATAACCCGGATATCTTTTTTGATATCAAATTTATTATAGGTTTCCTGCTTCAGATATTCGGATACTGCGGTTACCCCATCGCTCTGGTTGATGGAAAAATCAACCACCTGTTTGTAACTTGGATCACTGCCAATCAGTGTAATATCGGTTCCGTGTAATGTGGTAATGATTGGAACATCCCTGGCTTCACCGTTTAAAATTTGTTTTGCCAGGTACGCGCTGGTTGCATGGGGAATGGCATAATGTACATGCAAAACATCAAGATGTTCATATTTAATGAGATTCACCATCATGTTGGCAAGAGCCAGGTCATACGGGGGATATTCAAAAAGCGGGTAGGTACTCAGATCGACTTCATGAAATGCAATGTCTGTTCGAAAAGAATCAAGCCGGGCCGGCCTTGAATAACTAAGTATATGCAGCGTGTGGCCGCGGTTGGCAAGGCCTTTGGCAAGTTCAGTGGCAAGCACACCACTCCCGCCAAATGTAGGGTAACAGACAATTCCAATATTCATTTTCTAAACTGAAGGATTTTAGTAAAAAGTAATGCTCAAAGATATCAGAAGTTAATCAAACTCAGCGACAATTTTTTGAACCTCTTTTGGCCTGCCGCATAGCCGGTTTGTTTTCTAAAGTAGGTTTTATCGATCACATTGACATGCGATTTTCAGTATGCAGTTTTTGTATAACATTTTGTATGTTACTGTTTTACAAGATCAAAGAGATACGGTATGAAAATTTATTTCTTCAGTTTTCTGTTTCTGTTATGTAGTCTCACAAATGCTTCAGCACAAGGCGGAGAATGTGAACAATGGCTTAATGAAGGACTTAATGCTGAAGCAAACGGTGATTACCTGTCTGGTCTTGAAATATGGGTTAATTCAAGATCTGTTTTAAACGAACCCTGCCCTTCAATATCCTTTGAATATATCCGGCTGACTACCGAACAGAAACTAAAGGATTATTATCCAATGGCTCATTCCATGTATCTGTGGGCACTAACTACAGAAAATTTAGCAGCTCATCATGAAGCTATTAAGACTGAAATTGACAGGTTAGCACCGATCATGCCACCGGAGATGGTAAAAAACTTGCAGAAACTGATGGAGAGAAATGATCCGGCTCTTTTAGAAAGAATCATCCTTTTTTGGGATGATTCAAGGCTCACATCAGCACCTTCTTATAATGAGCGCCTGCTTGAACACTGGGAACGAATATCGAATGTAAGAGAGCATTTCAATAAGGATAGTCAGCTTCCTTATGGAACAGACGACCGCGGTTCTTTTTATGTCAGATTTGGGGAGCCAGATCATAAGGCTCAAATCGATTTAACAATTAAACCGGAAGATATCAATAATATTTTATCTATGAGTGAAGTCAGAGAGTTTAATGAAAGATTTCCCAGGTTTACGACCGAAGCTGGATCACCTTTTAATTACAACCCAATCATTGAAGTCTGGAGATATGATAAGAATGAAGATTTTATTTCAGAATTTGTTCTCTTGTTTAACAGAAATGGGGATGGATCCTACAGGTATTTACGAACTATTGACGACCTGATTAAAAACAGTTCTTTTTCTGTACGCGAAATTATAAATGGACGATCTAACGGACTGACACCCGGAGTAGTGATGCAAGCTATTTTATATGACAAATTAAAATTTACGGCTAATGTTTTCGCAGACAGAGCAAGCAGTTTGAATTTTGAAATTAATTCAATACGAAGAGAACAAGAACAAGTCAATATAACCCGTGCAGGGTTACCACTTAAAATGCAAAATCAAACGCAAGCAGTAGCAGAAATGGGTAATGCACCATTAAAAACTTCAACTTACCTGAAGCAAATACCAGAGATTCCTGTAGAATTTTTTCAGTACCGGATGATCGATGAGGAAGGGAAGCCGGTATTCACAACATTCATTGAAAGCAGGCCCATGGAAGCGTTAATTCTTGATGTAGCTGCTAATCAAAATGTAATGACTGAAGATGAAATATATGATGATAATTTAACGGTATTCAGCGCGGATGACCCTCAGATTATGTAAAACTACAGCCTGAATCATACAATAGAATTGCGTAATGAAAGAAGAGAGATGGTTAGTCATGCAAAACATACCCCTGTTTTGGCGGCAGATTTTGAAAATACAGACAGGATCAGCCAATCTGTCTTTAAAATACCTTATGCAGAAGATGATTTAAATGTATCTGTATATGCTGAATTGAAAAATCATCATGACGGTACCAAACCATTTTTCGAAACGTCTTTTAATAATAATCTGCGCGGCCTTGGCCGGAAACATCTGTCGCAGAAAGACCCTCTCATTTTATCGCCGGGAGAAATATCAGCCAGTGATTTAATTGTCGGGTATCAAAAAAGTGAGACCCCTGATGCAGAGGCATTATTCCCATTTGTGGTTTCAAACCGTGGCGAAATTCCACTCGGAGATCCACTGGTTATACATTTTGAACTTTATCAGTTGAAATTGAACGAGATTGGCCACAGCCAGTTTGAAATAGAGTATGCCCTCACAGAAAACAAAATATTTAATCTCTTTAAACAAACAGTGGGTGATATCAGGAATACTGTATTTTTTGAACATGATAACGAACGTTTTTCAGATATAATTGAGATCCAGACTGTTGATCTGCCTGCAGGCAGTTATAATTTTGAAATGCGGTTCAGGGATCTTCTCACAGATCAAACCGTACAACGAAAGACCCGTCTTCACTTTATATCTCAAAAAAGTGATCGCCTTACAGAACAGGTGCAGGATTGATCCAATCGCTGGGTAAAAATTTTCAACCGTAGTTGTCATCCTCCATTAGGTGAAATTTAGCTTTTCTGTTATATTAAGCACCTATTCTGATTTCTTAACCATGTGATCTGATACAATTATGGCGGGACACTCTAAATGGGCAAATATAAAGCATAAAAAAGCACGCGAAGATGCCAAACGTGCCAAGGCTTTTACAAAACATATCCGTGAGATTACTGTAGCTGCCAGGGAAGGCGGCGGTGATCCGGATGCAAATCCCCGTCTTTCACTGGCTATACAAAATGCCAAAGCGGTAAATCTGCCAAAAGACAATATCGAACGGGCCATCAAAAAGGGTACCGGAGAACTGGATGACGGGTCTGCCAATTATGAAGAAGTTACCTATGAAGGATATGGCCCCGGGGGAATTGCCTATTTTATTGAAGCCACCAGTAATAATGTAAACCGAACGGTTGGTGAGATCCGCCACCTCTTTACAAAACACGGCGGCAATCTGGGCACGGATGGTTCAGTAGCTTACTTGTTCGAGCAAAAAGGAAGCGTCAAAGTAAAAGCGGATGGCCTGGATGAAGAAGAATTTATGCTCACTGCAATCGACGCGGGAGCTGAAGATGTAGTTTTGGAGGATGATTTTTTTGAAATTATCACCACACGTGAAGACCTGATTGCAGTAAGAAAGCAACTGGAAGAGAACGGTACAGAAGTTGAAACATCTGAATTGGTATGGATTCCTCATACAGAAATAAAAGCAGATCCGGATACAGCGCGGACGAACCTGAAGCTGATGGATATGTTTGATGATAATGATGATGTATCCAGTATATTTACCAATATGAAACTTGATGACGAAACCCTGTCTCTGCTTGAAGAAGAATCCTGATTCAGATACATAATCAATCGGCCCCGGGTACGTTATTAATTTCGTTTGAGATCAAAAAAAATGTTTATTTATGAGAACTCTTTCACTACTGATTTTAGCTCTGTTTTTCTCTGCCGCAACTGTAAATGATGCGCGAAAAGCGAATGAAGCTTATAACAATGGAGACTACGAGCAGGCTGCCGAGCTGTACCGGCAGGCTATCGAACAAAATCCCGATGATCCGCGGCTTCATTTTAATTTAGGAAATTCCCTTTACCAGATGGGCCGTGCCGATGAAGCCAGAGAATCTTATGAAAGATATAAACGTTTGGCTGAAAATAATCAGGAACGTTCCATGGCAGATTATAACGTTGGCCGGATGCTGATTGATAATGAACAGTACGAAGAAGCCTCCGGGTATTTCAAAGAAGCCCTTAAGAATAATCCGTCAGACGCTGATGCCCGTCACAATTATGAACTGGCCCTCAGACGCCAGCAGGAACAGGAGCAGGATCAGCAACAACAACCTGATTCCGGGGATGACCAGGAACAGGACCCGGAAGGAGAACAACAACAGGATCAGAGCGACCAGCAGCAGGACGGGGAGAGTGGAGACCAGGAACAGGAATCAGGCCAGCAGCCACAACAGCCACAACAGCCACAGGACCAGGAAGGCAGTGAAGGAGAACAGGAGCAAACAACTCCACGGAATATAAGCCCTGAAGAGGCGGAAAATATTCTTGAAGCTCTGGCTCAGCTGGAACGCGAACTGCTTGAAAATCAAAAGAAAAAAGCATCTGAAACATCTGTGAATAATGAACAAGACTGGTAATCTTCCTTCGGTTTATATACGGCTTCTATTTCTGTTCATATTATCTCTCATCGGTTCCGGAGTTTCTGCACAGGATTTCACTCTTGAAGCCACCGTTTCAGAAAACCGTGTTTTTACTGGTGAACAGTTTACCCTGAATGTGGAAGTATCCGGCACCTCCATGCGTGATGTTTCTTTACCTGTTTTGCCTGATATTGACGGTCTCAGAGTGCTTTCAACCACACCCTCACGAAGCACAAGCATTTCTATCGTAAACGGCCGTACCACCTCAACTACATCTTATACATACACACTGATTGCAAGAGATACTGGCCATTTCACCATCCCCCCCATTTCGGTCACCATTGATAATGAAGAAGTGCAGACAGAGCCTGTTCGTATCGAAGTCATTGAAAAAGGAAACCTGTCGCCCGATGGCGGCCCGCAGCTGCCGGATATTTTTGTTGAAGTGGAAGTAGATGATAAAACTCCGGTTCCTGGCCAGCAGATCGTAGCATCCATTGCCATCTATTTTAAACAGGGCATAGAGGTAACCTCCTTTCAGCCCTCTGCCGGCTGGCGAACAGATGGCTTCTGGAAAGAAGAGCTCGATAATTTACGTCAGCCAAGGGCTGAATCTGTAATTCTGAATAATGTACGCTACCGCAAAGCAACATTAATGAGGTATGCTCTTTTCCCAACCCGAAGCGGTGAACTTACACTTACAACATTTACCCTGAATGCAGGTATTCGTACTCAACCCTCCAGAAATGATCCTTTTGGAAGCTTTTTTGGAGGATCAGGTACCAACCAGCGGCGTGTAACGATCGAATCTGATCCCATTGTTCTGCAGGTACAATCCCTGCCGTCAGTGGAGAATGCACTTTCTATTAATGCCGTCGGCAACCTGCGGGTAAAACGGGAACTTACAAGAAATGAAATTACCTCCGGTGAAACCATTGAATTAATTACAACTGTAGAGGGTGCAGGAAATATACCGCTTGTGCGAAAACCAAATTATAATCTGCCTGACCGGCTGGACCTCTATTCTCCGGAAGAAAACAGCCAGGTGCAGCGGCGTGGTGAAACGATACAGGGTGAAAAAAAATTCACCGAACTTATGACCGCCAGAGTTCCCGGCACGTATAATATTCCGGCCGAAAGAGTCGCCATTTATAATCCTGATAACCGTCAGTACCGGTACGTTACACTCCCTGCTATGTCTTTCGAGGTACTTCCCGGTACCGACGGGCAAATTGCAGCAAGTGGTTCATCGCTCCGTCTACAGCCGGTAAGCGGACTGGCCACTTGGTACCCTGCTTCTCCTGAACCCTTTTATAACACCTTCTGGTTTTGGATTTTGTTAGCATTGCCCGCTGTTGCCTTAATTGCCGGGACATATCAGAAGTCTCTTCAAAAACGGCTTGCCACCGACTCGCTTTTTGCCAGGGCACATCATGCATCGGACAGGGCTTACAATCAAATTAACAAGGCTAAAGCGCACCTGGATGAGCCGAAATTGGTTTATAATCACATTCATAAAGCTGTTACTGGTTTCATCAGCGACAAACTGGGTTTACCTGAAGCGGGCTTTTCTGATGAGGTGCTTTTAGAGAAATTAGAACAAAAAGGGTGCAGTGACAGCCTTCTGAAGAAAGTGCGTACACTCCTTACAAAATGTGCCACCATCAGTTATGCACCCACAGAAGGGCGCGGAGATCTTCAGGCTGACATAACAAAAACTGAACATATCATCTCAGAATTAAAAAAATTGCTTTGAAAACATTTTTTCTCTCTCTTTTTTTATTTGCTGTTTCGGGATTTTTTGTGGTTTCACCGGCACAACAGGCCCGGTTCGATCAGGCTACTAATCAGCTTGAGCAAAACGAACTGCGGGAGGCCATTGAAATGTATAAGTCTATTGAAGAAGAAGGATATAAATCTGGTGCCCTTTGGCTTAACATGGGAATTGCCTATACCTATCTCGATTCTCTGGGCATCGCAAAATATTACTTTCTCCGGGCCGGACAGTTTACCGAAACTAAAACCCGTGCCGACGAAGCTCTTGTTTATGTGAATGAAAGATTCAACCGGCGTTCTGCCGTACTTCCCCGGCTTCCCTGGAATCGTTTTTTTGAGTCGCTGTCTCAAAATGCCGGAGTCACATTTTTATTCGTAAGCGCCTTCTTTTTCCTGTATGCGGGAATTGGGGCGGTCCTGGTATCCTGGTTCAAAAAACGAATCCCTCCCATTCTGAAACATTCCGGAACGGTATCAATCCTGATATCCGTGGTCATCTTCGGATCCGCCCTCTATATAGATTATATCGATAACCGATATGGCACAGGTGTTATGATTGAACAACAAATAACTGTTCATGAACAACCGCATACAGAATCTGCATCCGTCAGTACCGCATATGAAGGTTATACAATGCAGGTTGATCATCATCGAAGTGATCAGCAGGCCGGATGGACATATGTGCGACTGGAAAATGGCATGTATGGCTGGCTTGAAGAGGATAATATAATGGTGTTTTAGAACCTGAGTTTTTACGCTGACCACCCATCGGGTTTGAACCACAGAACGGACGAACCGATTAATTTTTAACCGAAGAATTATCCACATTAGACACTACTTTTCCTGTTCTTCAGTTCCACATAAAGAAATCTTCCCGGAGAGATTCAAACTTTAAAGTCATCGGATGAGCTTTAAATAAAACCTGTCCATTTCTGACAATCCTTTATTTTCCGGGGAACTCATCCGATGACGGCCTGATTTACTGAAATTCATTATCTAAAATTCTATCTTACCTAGTAACCCAAACATAAAACCCATTATGAGTCTTACCCGGAAGTATATTGAAGAGAACAGTAAAAAATTTGAAGATGAGTTATTCGCACTGCTTAAAATTCCGAGTGTCAGTACAGGTTCAAAACATAAAGAGGATGTTAAAAAAGCAGCGGATTTTCTAATAGATCAGCTAACCGGTATCGGTCTTGATAATGTTACCTTACATGATACTCCAGGTAACCCTATTATCACGGCAGAAAAAACTCCGCATTCCGGCAAACCAACAGTTCTGGTATACGGCCATTATGATGTTCAGCCTTCGGATCCGGATGATCTTTGGAAAACTCCTCCTTTTAAACCTACTGTAAAAGACGGCCGTGTTTATGCACGGGGTTCCAGCGATGACAAGGGGCAGTCTTTCACACATGTAAAGGCAGTTGAAGCATACATGAAAACAGGCACTGAGTTGCCTGTAAACGTAAAATTTATATTTGAAGGCGAAGAAGAGATTGGATCTCCTAACCTGATTCCTTTCATTAAGCAGCATAAAGAACTGCTTTCGTGTGATATGGTTTTAATTTCCGATACTTCTATGTTTGGTGAAGATCAGCCTTCAATTACTTATGGGCTGCGGGGACTGGCTTATATGGAAATTAATGTAACCGGGCCTGACAGAGATCTTCATTCCGGAGTTTTTGGCGGGGCTGTTGAAAATCCCGCTAATGTGCTTTCTGAAATTATAGCCAAACTAAAAGATGAAGATGGAGTGATTCAGATACCGGGTTTTTATGATGATGTAGAACCAATGTCTGATGAGATGCGTGATGCATACAAGAAACTTCCATTTGATGAAGAAGAATACAAGCAAGATCTGCAGTTGAAAGCCGTTCACGGTGAAAAGGGCTACAGCACACTCGAACGTGCATCAGCCCGGCCCACACTGGATGTAAATGGCCTCTGGAGCGGGTACCAGGGAGAGGGAGCCAAAACAGTTCTGCCGGCAAAAGCAGGTGCTAAAGTAAGTATGCGCCTTGTATCCGATCAGGACCCTGACAAAATTGCCCGCCTTTTTAAAGATTATGTTCATTCACTGGCACCCGATACCGTTACGGTTGATGTTATATCGCATCATGGCGGGCATCCTGTGGTTATCGACCTTGATTATTATGGACTGAAAGCAGCCGCAAAAGCTTTTGGAGATGTTTATGAGAAGGAAGTTCTTTTTGCCCGCGAAGGCGGATCCATTCCTATCGTTGCTGATTTTAAAAAAGTGCTGGGAGTGAATTCTATCCTGATGGGGTTTGGGCTGACAAAAGACGCATTGCACTCTCCAAACGAGAGCTTTTCACTGAAGGATTTTCACCGGGGAATTCAGACGTCAGCGAGATTTTTTGAATTGCTTCCTGAATTTGTGGAATGATTTGGGCATCGGAGCAGACATGGTATTTCTCGAAACAGCAATAAATCCAGAAACCGGAACCGTTTCAGTAAATGGAATGAGCTTTGATACAAAATCAAGAAATACTATGGCTTGTCAGCCGGGGATTAATCTTCTTCAGACATGGTATTTCTCTTGTACTATCCAAACTACGATACATTATACATTTTGATACACACCATAATGATGTATCTGTATCAACCCAGTCTTTTTTCCTCAAAATTTCCCTGTACCTGTTCTTAATATTCAGTTAACTCAAATTCGGCATAAACCGGAAGATGGTCTGATGCTGTGGAATTAATTACTTCTATGTAAAGCGGCCTTAATCTGTTTTCATCTTTCTCTCTGTTGTAATTGGAATAGAATATATAGTCAATACGCCTGTTTGCTGAAGAGACAGGCACTGGTATAGTGTATCCCGGCCCTTCTCCAGCCTCTTCCCATACATCCGTAAAGTATGCTCTCATCTGACTGTACATCTTATCGTTAGGAGTGGCATTAAAATCACCGGCTACAATAACAGTTTTCCTGCTGTAATTTTCATTTGTTTTGATAATCTGTTTTACAGCAAACTTTCGGTTAATATCACTTTGATGATCGAGGTGAGTGGTCATAAATATAATACGTGTTCCTTCATAATCTACTTCCGCTTGTAACAGCCCCCGCTGTTCTCCTTCTTCAGATTTCTTAAGATGCAGATTTTTGAAAGCAATCAACGGCAGACTGGTTAGAATGCCATTCCCATATTCACCCCCCTGATGGTCAATATTTTTACCAAAAACCGGTTTCATATCAAGTTTTTGTGCCAGAAGTTTCATGATATCAATATTACCACTTCGTGCCACGCCAATATCCACCTCGTTCAGAGCTATAAGGTGTGGTTTTTTTTCTTTAATAAGGGCGGCAATTCTTTCGATATTGATCTCATCATCCATCCCGCGTCCATGGTGAATATTATAAACAAAGACTCGAAGTGCATCATCATTTATTTTTCTTGTTCCCGAATCATCACTTGTGACCGAAGCAGAATAACTGCTACAACCTATCATTAACCCGGTGAGAAGAATCAGAAATGAAGAGATAGAATTGTTCATTACCAGGTCACTATTAGAAGGCCTTGCAAAACACTAAACATTATTCTGTCTGTCGGCTTGACGGACAGAATAACAAATATAAAAGATTTTGCAAAGCCACCTAACTTGTAATATAGATCGGATTAGTATCCGGGATTCTGCTCAAGCTGTGGGTTCCGTTGCATCTCTTCGTCCGGAATGGGATAAAGAAGGTGCTTTTCCTGGTATGTCTGACCCTGATTATTTGAAGCTCCGATCATATCTATAAAGTCCACCTCGCCCGGATTTTCAGCAGAAGTTACAGGGTATAAGCGGGTTCTTTGTATATCCGGCCATATTTTAAATTCCAGTGCCAGTTCCCGTAACCGTTCTTTCCACACTTCTTCAACAAATTCCTGCTCGGACATGGCAAGCAGTTCAGTTTCAATTAAGCTCCTGTCTGTTTCCCAGTAGGCCCGGCTTCTAACATCTGCAAGGTAACCGACCGCTTCAGCCGTAACACCTTCACTACGGGCAATTGCTTCTGCTGCAATTAACAGAACCTGGGCATAACGGTAAACACTGGTATTTTTATCACCCCGGCCTGTTTCGAACAATGCTTCAGTTTCATGCCAGGTATAAGGAGCCCATTCCCCAAATGAATGTGTTGTGCCCTCTCTAACGAACTCGTTGTAGAAGATCTGCTGATTTTGCCCTCTCAGGTCCAGGTCCGGATCATACACCCTCATAAATTCGTCAATTGGACGGTACATATTCAGCGTTCTGGAGTATAATATACCGGAAGGCCTTACAACTCCGGGAACGGTAATTCTGGGGGTTGGATTCGGAGCGATTTCCGTATCATATTCAATTACGTAGATATATTCATCAAGATTATCCGAACTGCGCATTTCATTATAAGCACTCTGGTCTTCGGAAGCTCCATGTTCCACCAGGCTATGTGCCCCACCCTGAATAACCAGCCGGGCCGCATCAGCCGCATCGGCGTAAGCTTCGTCAGCCTGGACAGGATATCCCGCCATTTGAAGATAAACATCAGCCAGTAATGTCGCTGCGGCGCCTTCTGTTATCCTGTAGTTATTATCAGGAAATGAAGCATCCGGTAGGCCCCCGCTCTCAATAGCCCAGTTCAAATCCGTAATAATTTGATTATATATACTTTCGGAATCATCACGGGGCACATTTATATCCTGAAGGCCTTCAACCGGTTCTAACACCAGGGGGACATCTCCGAAAGTCTGTACCAGGTAAAAATAATTAAATGCCCGGAAGAACCGTGCCTCAGCTAACAATTGCTGGGATTCAGCTTCAGAAATAGCTTCCATATCCGGAATACGGCTGATGGCGATATTTGCCCTGGTAATAGTCCGGTACAATCTCGCCCAGGTCTGCCCCAAAAATTGCGATAAATTGACAGGATCTAAATCCAGATCATGAGCAATCTGGCCTTCAATCCGTTCGCCTTTTCCTTCATTGTCAAAAAGGCCGGACATGTATCCTCCCATCATTGCACGGCTGCCCCGAAAACCGGCATCTTCATGATAAAACGCGCCGGCACCATCACGATATAATGCATTCACGGCACTTCTTGCATCTTCAGGTGAGTTAAAAAACTGGTCCAGTGCAATTTGTGTTTTAGGCGATTCCACCAGGAAATTATCACACGAGGCCAGTACCAGAATTCCAATAAACACTACTATTAATTTTTTCATGGTATTTGATCTATTTTTAAAATGATTATTAAAAGCGGATATCTACCCCAAGAGCAAATGTTCTGGGCCGTGGATACTGGTAGAAAAATATGTTTTGTGCATGCAGGTTTCCTCCCCAGGAAGTTGCTTCCGGATCATGACCTTTGAAATCAGGGGAGTGAATTACAAAAGCATTTTCAAGACTTGCAGTGACTCTCAGTTGCTGTAATCCCAATGTGGTCAGGAGATCCTGATTGAAACTGTAGCCAAGCCTGAAAAGATTCCCCCGGATATATGAACCGTCCACAATCCAGTGGCTGTCGGCCTGTGTATTTTGCCCTGAAAGCGGCTGATGGCGAATCCGCTGATACATGGTATCCTGGTTATCTTCAGTCCAGGCATTGTAAAGCTGAGTACTGATACCATTTGTTAGTGCCTGCCTGTCTTCCGCTGTATGCAGAAATTGCTGCATAATGTCAGAGCCATACACAAACTGCAGATCAGCTGTAAAGTCGAAATTCCGAAAGTTGAATGTGTTAATAAAACTTCCTGTCCAATCCGGTAAACCATTTCCGATGATTGTCCGGTTTTCAGATCGCTTTGCCTCACCGGGAATTCTTCCGGCAGCTGCGGCTTCTTCCACCTCATCCGTCCCCCATGTTCCTAATCGTTCAAAGCCATAGAAGTTGCCTATAGGCTCACCCACTCTGAGGATCGTCTGGCTTCCTGATACCCAGTTAGGCCCGGGGAAAATGTCTTCATCTTCAGCACCTAAACTTTCGACCCGGTTTTTATTATAGTTGAAATTCAACGTTGTGGACCAGGAAAAATCTGACTCGCGGATATTATTGGTGGTAATCATAAAATCAACACCCCGGTTTGAAAGGGAACCAATATTATCCAGTATTGTGCTAAAACCGGTTGTTGATGGTATTGGGCGTTCAAGTAGAAGATCCGTTGTATACTTATAGTAATAGTCTGCTTCCAGTGAGATTAACTGGTTAAATAAATTAAGTTCAGCGCCAATATTGAACTGCTGTGTTTTTTCCCATTCCAGCTCAGGGTTCGGCATTCTCTGAATGAAGCTGCTCGCTCTTCTTGCACCGCCGATCAACGTTGTTCCTGAACCGATAGTTGCCAGTGAATTGTACAGGCCGATTTCAGTATTACCGGTTATACCGTAGGAAGTTCGCAGCCTCAGGTGGTCAATAAAATTCAACCCCGACATAAAATCTTCATTAGTAACAAGCCATGCCGCTCCTGCAGAGGGGAAAAATCCATATTTTGAATCTTCACCAAACCGTGATGAACCATCAACACGTCCTGTAAAGGTCAGCATATAGGTATCATCATATGTATAACTGGCACGTGTAAAATAGGAATTCATAGTCCAGTCACTTGCTCCTGAACTGGGTGGATTCGGGTCGGTGGCAGTACCGATATTATTGTACCGGAAAAAATCATCCGAGAAACCGCGGGAACTTAATGAATTACTCCTGGATATGTTTTGCTGCCAGCTTGCCCCCAAAACGGAATTGATTCTGTGAGGACCCACTTCCTGAAGGAAAGTCAGGAAATTTTCATTCTGCCAGTATGTGCTCTCACTATTGATAATACTTGAATTGCCGTCCGGAAATCCACCGGCAATTAAATCTCTCGGGCCATAATTTCTGGCTTCAAGCTGGTTATTATTAATCCCGAGCTGAGTTCTGAATTCCAGGTTTTCCAAAACCTGAAAAGCCAGAAAACTATTTCCAAATATCTGAGTTCGATCCCTCAGTCTGTCTTCTTCCAAAAGCCTGTGAACCGGGTTGGGCTGCCCTTCAAAGGTAAAACCTTCAGCCTGAGTGGAATTTGAATAGGTACCATCATCCCATTTTACAGGAAAAATAGGAGGCATCTCAATAATGGTTCTGCGCACCTCATGGCCTCCGCCGCCTTCCTGAATATTATTCTCCCACGTACGGCTTACAGTAAGATTTGTGCCGAATGAAAACCATTCTCGGGGGTTCACATCATATACCAGTTTGAGACTTGCACGCTGCATATAAGAATTCAGAAAGATCCCTTCCCTGTCAGTATAGTTCAGAAAAGCACCTAACGAAGAATTTTCAGTTCCTGATTGAATGCTGAACTGATGATTATTTGAAATAGCTGTACGTGTTGCTTCTGATTGCCAGTCCGTATCGTACAGCGGATTTCCCTGTGAATCAAATAAACGGGGATCGGAAGTATCAAATACAGGTTCTGAACCCGGATCATAATCATTGAAAAGCGGAGCATTTTCAACACCAATTCTCTGAACTTCCATGAATTCCTCGGCATTCATGGCATCCATTCGGCCCCGCATTCTTCCGGCACTGACATCCCCACTGTACCTCACAGTAATTCCTTCACCGTCTGCTCCTCTTTCCGTTGTAACTAAAATCACACCATTGGCACCCCGGGCTCCGTAAATGGCTGTCGCGGACGCATCTTTTAGCACTTCAATGCTTTCAATATCATTTGGATTCATCAATTCTATATTATCCATGACAACGCCATCCACAACATACAATGGATCAGCTGAGGCATTTATAGAGCCTACACCCCGGATTACCACACGGTTACTCCCGGTTGGCGAACCTGAATTGGTAAAAATATTTACACCGGCAACTTTACCTCGCAAACTTTGAAGTGCATTGAAAGAAGGCTGATCCAGGTCTGCACTGGATGCAATACCCACCGATCCTGTAATATCAGACCGTCTCTGGACACCATAACCCACAACAACAAGTTCCTCTCCGGATAATGTTGATTGTTGCAGCTGTATCTCTAAATTGGTTCTTCCTTCTATTGGTACCTCCAGATTTTCATACCCGATGTATGAAAAAATTAAAGTGTCATTTAATGTGGGTACGGTAATATTAAAAGCCCCGTCCATACCTGTAACACCGCCCGTATCTGTACCTTTTATTACAATATTCACACCGGGTAATGATTCGCCCGATTCAAAATCTGTAACTGTACCCCGAACTGTTTCCTGAAAGAAGGGGATAAGCAAGGGATCCGGACGTGTCTCTTCCTTTTTATAGATTCCGTATGTCTTAGGATTCAAATATTTGAATTCCAGCCCTGTATCTTCCAGGAGCAGTTCTAATGTTTCAGGAATATTTTCAGACAGTGTGGTTTGTTTTAGAACCTTCACATCCTCAATGGCATTAGAGCGATATAAAAACACTACATTAAAACGCTGCTCAACAATCTCTAATACCGGTTCCAGATCAGTACCCTTCTCAATGGTATATTCATTAATCTCCAGATCAGAGGAAGTATGGAGGGCTCCCAGTGTCTGAGCTTGTACAGCTTGTGCAGAAAAACAAATAATCACAGCTGCAAAAACAAGTTTAAGATGATTCTTTATTACATATTTCATAACTGTCCCTTTTTTTTATTTGGCCTTATCAACTTCGATCATGTTGAGCGACATGCTGAACCTATTGGATAGGCTTGCACTGCTGCTTTTTTAATGATTCGGATTTCCGATATAGACTATGCTTTTGTCGTCTGATTGGTACACTGGTATTGCAGTGACTTCTGAAACAGATCGCACCAAGCCTTCCAAAGATCTGAAATAAGCGGCCCCATCGAGTCTTATATCCTTCAGGCTTGCGTCCACAATCCGTACATTCACATCAAATCGATGTTCTACGTATTCTGCAAACTCCTGGAGTTTTGTTTGGTCAAATTGTATATAACCGGTGGCCCAGGAAGTATAAAAAGAGGAATTAACTGCTTCTCTTTTTACTATATCTGTATGAGTAAATTCAACCATTTCCCCTTTACCGACACTAAATCTCACCTCCTCGGTCTGCGAATAATCATTATTTAAATATCCTACTTCCACAAGTCCTTCCTGAAGCACAACCCGGGAATGTTCTTTCTGAACTGTCACTAAAAACTTGGTTCCTATATCCCTGATAATGCCATCCGGAGTGGTAACAGCAAATACCGGCTGCTTTTCAGAAGGGTCACTTACCACATCAAACCATGCTTCACCTTCAAGGGTTACATCAATAGTTTGATCGTGAAGAAGGCCTATGCTATAAGTAAATGTGGAATTATTTCTAATCACCACAGTCGATCCATTTGAAAATTTCAGCGTTTTCTGTTCATCGCCTGATGTAATAATGGTCTTTTCTTCAGACAGCTGCTCGAGATGTGTAAGGGTTTCGGTATCCTCGTACAGGTAGTATACACCAAATCCTGTTATCGTTGCTAAAAATAATACTGCAACAGCACGAAAAATCCATCTCAGCTTATACTCACTGTTCCGCGGAGGATGAAATTTCACTTTCTTTGTTCCTGCTGTTTTTTCTTGTAGTTCATTCCACTTTTGCTCGACATCAGGAAATACCGGATCATTGAACTCAAAACCCATTATTTCTGCAACAGCAATCCTGGCATTCTTCCTGTTTTGATCATTTTTTTCGATCCACTTGTTCCATTCATCTATCTCGTGAGGGTCAGCTATACCCTTAACCATACGCCTGAAACCAGGATTTTCTACCAAATCTTTAACAGCGTAATTTTTACGTATCACGTATTTTATTTTTGATTTTATTTCAGCCAAAAAAATCGGCTTTGGTAAAGGAGAGCTGCGGAATCTGCCACCGTACTCATTTTTTTAAAAAAATACGGATTGATCTGTTTTCTTATCGGTTATCGGGGGATATGAATCGCTATGCGGAGAGGAGCATTTTTAAAAAAATTATCAATTCAAATGTACGTGCGGGTCTTTTATAAGCAAACTATTTTATACTATATAAAGATTAAAACAGAAATAAGCAGAGAAATAACCAGTCTCATTACATCCGTTTTCAACACAGTTCTGA
The DNA here is from genome assembly GCA_040882525.1 of Balneolaceae bacterium. Classification (GTDB taxonomy): domain Bacteria; phylum Bacteroidota; class Rhodothermia; order Balneolales; family Balneolaceae; genus Rhodohalobacter. The sequence continues at coordinate 91,792 of JBBEBD010000025.1, forward strand.
GTGTTACCATTGCTCTGTGCATATGATTGCGTACAGATTGCCGGTTGATAGATAAAATTTCTTCAATTTCAGAATAACTCATGCCATTATAGAAATGAAGATAGATTACTTCTTTTTGCTGATTTGATAGTTGATTTAGTGCTTTTTGGAGGGCCTTTTTTTGTTCTTTCTGACTCTCATTTTTTATTATAATCTCTTCTGCCCCAAAATTTAAAATAAAACTATCATCCAATAAATCTTCTGTTTCCGTCCTACTTTTTCTTGCTTTAAGAATATTTCTACGCAAAGAAACGAACAGATATACATTGGGTGATTTGATGTGTTTTAAGTTATCCCGCCGAACCCAGATAGATTCAAATAGCTCTTGAATACCATCTTCTACAAGAACAGGATCATTGCACAACTTCAGCCCATACCCATACATTCCCTTGTAATATTTCTTGAAAAGCTTACGAAAACAGGAACTATTCCCATTCACAAAACTATTCCACAGATCAGAAGGTAACGCTGAACCCATATAAAAACGGTTTCGTTAGTGATATCAATGAAAGCAGTTAAAAAATCTGACACTTAGTTTACACTTCGGCTAAATGCGCTTTTTTTAAATAACAAAAAAATCCGTAACCCGAAAGAAACCTTACTTGTCTCAGTTTTAGCCTCAATTCTCAGGCTCAGGAAAAGGATAATTAGATGAAAAGATAAAGTATGAGAGCTGCATCTTTCATAGCGAAAAGATTTTATCCATTCTGCCGGAAATGATCTCTTCAAGCCATATATCTGTGGGAGTATTCGGATCTTTGTAGGGAGGTTCTGCAATTCCATAGCCACTGTACCCGATCTCTTTCAGGGCTTTAACGATTTCCGGCCAGTTGTTATCTCCCTCCATATAATTTACTTCGAACCCCTTCCAGAGGCCTTCGTTATCTCTTTTCTCCCTGCTGAATTCTTTTATATGAATCATTTTAATTCGCTCACCCAGTATTCGTATCCACTGCTCCGGCCAGCCATAATTCATCACATTACCAATATCGAAATACCAGCCCACCCAGGGTGAATCAAAATCATCAACATAGGCTGCCGCTTCCATCGGGCTCAGTAAAAACTGATTCCAGACATTTTCTACGGCAATCACCACTCCCAGTTCTTCTGCCAGTGGAATTGCGTTACGGATTTCTTCCTGTGACCGTTTATATACCTGATTGTAAGAAACCTCCTCATTAACCACTCCCGGAACAAGTAAAACAGTTTTGGCTCCATATTCATGAGCATCATAAAGAGCAGTTTCCAGTCCTCCCCGGCCAATTCCTCTTACTTCAGGATCGGGACTGGAAAGCGGATGAGACCAATGGGTAGAAACCACTATACTCGGAATTTCAAGCCCGGTTATTTCCATTGCTTCTTTTACTGCGGAACGTTCGAGGCCGCCGGGCGGCTCCACGCCTTCAAATCCCGCCGACCGAAGCATTTCAAACTTTTGCAGAAGAGAGTATTCGCCGGATGGGAATGTGTCGAGCATAAAAGCCTTTTTTAAATTCAAATCATCAAGGGGAGTATCTGTCAAGCTGAGTGTTTTGAACTTTAAACCACCTGCTGCAATACCTGCGAACCCGGTAAATCCGATTTTTAAAAAATCTTTTCTTTGCATAGGGTGGGGTGTATAATAAATGGTATAATAAAAGGGTGTTCTGAAAGTGTGCCTATAGAATTCCGGGTTTTAATTACCGTCATGCTGATTTAGTTCAGCATCTCCGGACCTCATCTGCCAAAGGCATCCCGTTGGGGAAAGGCTGGGGATTCTGAAATGAATTCAGAATGACATTTTTTTCTGGACAGTTCTCCACGAAAAAGGCAAAACTATTGAGCTTATACCGGCCTGATCAGTTTTCCATCATCATCCCATTCAGCTACCTCATTTCTCTCTTCCGGCTGAAGGCATTCATCGAGAGTTTTCTGATCGTAAGCCAGGCCATGTTTTTCAAGTACTTCATCCGGAACTCCGTCCCACAGGTTCGTACGATTTCCCTGGTACCCAAGATCTTCAATACCGATTTGTGACGTAAAAAACCCTGTAGAGGTAAGATTTCGCATCCGGTTAAAAAACCGCACACCATACTCCCTTTCCGGTTTTGCTTCATCGGGATAAGCTATTTCATCTATCAATTCCAGCTGTTCTGAGGATGAGCAATCCACAAAACTATTCCCATATCGCTGGCGGCACTGGTTATCCAGCCACATCAGCCCTCCGCGGGTGGGAATCTGCATATACGGCATATCTTTCATCATGAATTCCATAAAATCGGGTACCCCTGCATCTGTAGCACTGCCTGATGTCTCATCAGCAGGAATAATAATATCTGCAAGCACGGCCACTGCAGCCATTTCACTTTCGGTAAAAAACGTTTCAGAATGCAGCTTTTCATTATACAGATGCTCCTCTTCCGTTCTTCCGTAAGAACCGTCTGCAATAATTCTTTTGCTGGTTTCGATATCCTCTTCACTACAAGAGGTGGTCATCAGTAATCCCGTGCCGATGGATCCGGCTAACAATAGTTTTAAATGTTCTCGTCTGTTCATTTTCCTTTCAAGTTTAAAATTTTTGAATAAATAATTCTGATGAGATATTCAAAGGCATCTCCAGACACCCCTCAGATTTATTCGGGAACAACCCGACAGAGTGCGGCAGCTCCTGCCAGAGTTGTGCACCAACGTATCGGGCCTTAAAACCGCGACTCTGCCAGGATCCGTCTGCCGACGGAACTCTGGCAGGTCGCTTTATCCAATGTTGCGTTTATTAAGTTGATCCACGATGTAGTCTGATGTTCGCCATGAGAGTGCCAGGATTGTCCATGTCGGATTTTTATCGGCCTGGGAGACAAATGTACCTGCATCCACAACAAACAGGTTATCGCATTCATGAGCCTGGGCGTATTTATTCAGCACAGATGTATTCGGATCATCTCCCATCCGGGTTGTGCCCACCTCATGAATAATACGGCCGGGTGCTGCAAGCCCGTACTGAGATTCCTCACCCGGTTTATTTCCAAGAAGTGTACCTCCCATGCTGGTCAGCAGCTCCTCAAATGTTTCCTGCATATGTTTAGCCTGGTTCACTTCATGTTCGGTCCAGTTATAATTGAACCGCAGAACCGGAATACCAAATTCATCCACTGTTCCGGGATCAATTTCACAATAATTGTCGTATTGCGGTACACTTTCACCCCGGCCGGCAATACCAACGGTTGATCCATATAATTTGCGGATATCCCGTTTAAGTCCGGCTCCATAACCTCCGTTTTGAGACGGATTACCCATCTCATCAATTATATACTGGCGCATGTTATCCATTCCAAAACCAAATCCATAGGATGGCATACTCATTCCGCCCCAGAATTCAAGATGATATCCGCGTGGAAAATCCTGTTTACTGTTATCCAGCCACCAGGGTGCATAAACATGGCCTCCGCCTACACCATCTTCATTATACCGGTCCCGGTCAATTAAAGAAGGGATAATCGCCGATCTGCTTGCACCGGTAGAATCATGCAGGTATCGCCCTACCATGCCGCTGCCGTTTGCAAGTCCGTTTGGATGTACCGGAGATTTTGAGTTAAGCAGAATACGTGCCGATTCACACGCCGATGCTCCGAGCACCACTACTTTACCTCTTATCTGGTATTCCTGCTTATCTACTTTACTGACATATGATACTCCTGTAGCCCGGCCGCTGCTGTCAGTGGTTACTTCCCGAACCATGGCCAGGGTATACAAATCAACATTCCCCTGTTTCATAGCAGGCTGAACCAGGCATGTACCCGCAGAAAAATCAGCATATGCACTGCACGCACGGTTGCACTGGTTACAGAAAAAGCAGACACCTCTTTCATTGTTTACGGGACGGGTCAGCACAGACATTCGCATTGGAATGATCGGAATATTTGCCTTTTTACCCCCTTCTTTTACATAAAGTTCATGCAGGCGGGGTTTGGGCGGCGGCAGGAAAAAACCATCCGGATTATCTTCCAGCCCTTCGTTCGTTCCGAATACACCAATCAGTTTATCAACTTTATCATAGTAGGGTTTGATGTCTTCATAGCCGATCGGCCAGTTATCACCTAAACCATCCTGATCTTTTCTTTTAAAATCTTTTGGCCCGAATCTAAGGGATATCCTGCCCCAGTGATTGGTACGTCCCCCCAGCATCCGGGATCTGAACCAGTCGAACTCCGTACCCTGTGTTCGGGTATAGGGCTCCCCATCAATTTCCCAGCCGCCCCAGGCTGCATCAAAATCTCCAAACGCCCTCACTGTACCGGCTCCCCTTCGCGGTGATTCCCAGGGCCAGCGTAATTGTGTTCGATATTCTTCTTTAGCAGGATCAAAGTCACCACCGGCTTCCATTACGGCTACCGACAGTCCCGCATTAGCCAGTATTTTGGATGCCATTCCGCCACCCGCTCCGGAACCAACAATTACCACATCATATTCATCGGATGATTGTTTTATTTCAAAACTCATAGATCAGATTTTCTGGTTTAAAATGCCTGATATCCGTAAGTCATCGGATGACTCACTGATATATAAATAGTTAAATGATTTTTAGCCTGCAAGTCATCCGATGACTATTCTATTGATATTTTTATTCCGGTAACCGGAGTTCAAGATTCCGGTAATAAATACGGCTGTCAGGATCATGTGCCTGAAGGGCAATCGTTCCGCTGCCCAGGCTTATATCCCCTTCCCGGTCATCAGGCTCTGTGAAGTTCATTACCGTTTCGCCATTCACATTAAAGGTGATGTCTTTCCCTTCTACGATGATGTGATATGTAAACCACTCTTCGTCCCCATGAGGTGCATTATCCATCACATCATTTACGGCATAGAGGCTTCCGGTTTTCCGGGGATCACTATGGGTTGCGTTTACCTGCGCTTCATAACCGTGTGCCGGCCATCCTTCTTCCTGGTATTGTGTATGAAAGAAAATGCCAGAATTCGCCCCGGGATACGTATAAACTTCAGCCCGGAATTCAAAATCTTCAAAATCAGCATCACCCACAGGCCCTTCATAAAATAGATGTCCGCGCGGGCCATCAATCACAATTTTGCCGTCTTCAATCGAAAAAGAACCGGGGTTTTCACTGGCATTCCATCCATCAAATGTTTCCCCGTCCCAGATGGATATCCATTCATTATCCTGGACCTGAGGATTTTCACTGGATGTGCAGGCTGCTGCCACAAAGATGAGAAGCAAACCGAGAGATAGAAGTTTTTGGATACTGCCTTGGATGCTGGATTTTTTCATTTTTAGTTAGTTAGTTAGTTAGTTAGTTAGTTAGTTACAGTTCCTATTTAATCTGATTTAATCAGAAGTAAGTATTTCAAACAATATTCTCTTCGTGCTGCCAGAAGAAAATCCCCTTCTTACTACTTATCTTTGCAGGTGCTTTATTTTTCCCCAGGATATAAATACCATTTTTTGAGATATTTTCAGAACGAAAAGTGCCTGAAATCTTCAATTGAAAAGATGAAATTTATATTTATCTCAATCAATTAATTTTCAGAAGATGTTCAAACGATCAACTACATTCCGTTACGTGTAGAATCAGTTCTTCGTCTTTCTTCCCGCAAACCAACCGCAGGACTTTAAGTTGATGTCTTTGGGAGTAAAATTCCTTCCAGGATTATCTCGCCATTTAAATTATAGTGAGTGAATTGAGTGATTATGATGCTAATTGGGTTCTATGATTGCTATATAAGAGTCTCCAGTACCGAAATCGCCACTACCAGGTCTAAGAACCAATACCCTGTCAGGTCCCCACCAAGGCACTTCTGTCCAGTCTAACGTGACCTTCTCCTCTTCTTCCCATTCACCGTTTGTAACATTTAACCATTTAACCGTGACCTCATCCATATATACCCACGGGTCTATCGAAACCGTAGATCTGCCAAAAGGAAAGTAAACAGCATACGCGTTGCCTACATTAGCCAGGCAGTAATCAGCATTAATCTTATTACCAATCATTTCACAGCCTGCATACGGTTCGGAATTGAACAGATCAAACTCTTCCAAAAACATCGAAGCGGCTTTTATAGTACCTTGCGCTTGCTCATTGAGTCCGATACCCCAGTTACTATCCGGCCTGTGAAATCTCGTTGAAGCCGTACCGCCAAATATATTCTTCCAAAATCGTTCAACCGCCTCTACTCCTGTCCCTGCCGAAAAGTTTTCAGCTGCACCGGCTCCATACAACTTCACATTATTAATCGGCATGGGTCCTTGCCGCTGAGCTTCGACCATGTTCCGCCAGTGGAGCAGATTCTCGTAATGGTCGTACCCAACAGAACCGGCGGAATTTTGATTATTTTGAGACACATCAGCAAATGAATATATATCCCTGTGTGTCATCACATGGCGTAACGAATTGCCGGGAAGTAACCGCATGGCGGTCACATAGATAGTTTTATTCTGCGAATCGGCAGCTTCCTGTATATATTGTGCCCAGTAGTTTAACTGTTCTGTCTGTGCACTGCTCTCGTTTTTGATGTTGTAAAGAACATGATCGTAGGTCAGGGTAACCGACATTAATTGATCAATGTATCGGTGCTGATACTCCAAAACCGGTTCATTATTTTCAATTACTGAAAGACGATAAAAATCGTTCGCATTTTCAACGGTCCCGGATTCCCAGTTGACATTATTGTCCGGGTGGTAAGGATGATTGCTGTTAAAATCAAACCGATCCCACAGCGACAATTGTACAATGATTCCTCTCTTCGCCGTTTCATCAAGGAAATTTTCCAACCTGTTCCAGTATTCATCATTCCACTGTTCCAGGTCATACATACCATCTTCAATTTCTCTTACGGGATGCACATCACCATCATCCACGGCAAACGAACTACCTGCCGGATCTCTGTCCGACATCGTGTTTCTGACATAATTGCCACCTACGGATTGTAACAAATCAAGCTGATCCGTCAATCTCTCTCCCGTCCACTGCCAAAGGTTGTCATTATCACTCCCCCCGATCAACATAATGGGCTCACCCTGGTATTGCCAATACCAGGCGTTTTCCTCATAAGGCTGGATAGCGTCTGGGTTATCATTCTGAGCATACGTATGCTCCGTGCCGAGGCAAAAAATTCCCAACAGGGTAATCAGATAAGCATACAATCTTACTTTTTTCATATTACTGTTTTTAGTCTATGATTTATGTCTGAAAAATGGCAGATGTAAAGCCCGTACTGATTCAACTGCCACAATTTTCAGATATCTTTTTAATGTTCGCCAAAAAACGGTGAAGGAATTGATTTCGAAACCATCGTCCAATGGGTAATCCTCCCGCTTTAAGAATCAGAGAGAAGCGATCCATCAGCAGTGTTTTAATCCCGGAAATCCAGTCCATAAGTCTATAATTTTAAATTCTCTACCAGTCTTTCCGAGGCCCGAAGCACATAACCTGCAGCTGCTGCTTCCTGATTTTCGTACTCGTCTGCAAAATAGCGAATCCGGTTCTTTATATTTTCGGTGAGAGGTTCGGGATCAAGAGCTTCAATCAGGTTCAAAGCACGCAGATTCACGTGACCATCAGGATGGTTAAGCGCCTCTTCAGTGAGTTCCATTGCACGGGCGGTTTGATTCAGCCCAAACAGTGCTTCCGCAATGATTACACGGACAACGCCTTCAGAATCGTCAGCCCGCTCCAGCAACTGTTCTTCATAATCTTTTGCGTGATCTCCGGCTATTGCAAATCCCATGGCGGCCCAAAAACGTACCGTAGGGTCTGAATGATTCAGCCGTTCGGCCAATATCTCCAGGTTTTTCTCCACACCCAGCGAAGCTAATTCAGCCGTTTCAATAATCACTTCGACTGGAATATTATCCTCACGAACAGCCTCATATAATGAGCGGTTACCCCGCAGGCCGTCAAGAAGGCCTTCCGGAATGAATCCCAGATCCTTGATCTCACGGGTCCATTCGGAGTTAGCATCGCGCAGCCGCCCCAAATCTTCAGTATAAGCCGGATCGTCTGCAAGGTTGTTCACTGAGTAAGGATCATCAGAAATCAGGTAAAGCTCTTCAGACGGTTTCGGTTCAAAAAATTGCCGCTGAATTTCATTGAGATTTCCTTTTTTATGCTCCTCCTCCCAGCTCTGCATGGTTGGAGCCCGCCATAAATACCACAAATACTGGCCGACTATTCGCTGCGGCATATAGTTACGCACGTATAAAAATTCGCTGTCACGGACACCGCGACTCAGATCATAGCGCTCATCCATGCGTCCGCGGTAGATATGGAGATATTCCCGTGGTTCAGTTTCATATTCACCCAAAAACGGCTCTCCGTCCATAAATTCCGGGGGTTCGATTCCGGCGAGGCTCAGTAATGTCGCGGGAAAATCTACGAACGAAACCAGGCGATCCGTCCTTTTTTCATCCGGAGCCAGGTGTTTGTATTTGGGCGGGAAGTAGACTATCAGAGGCACATGCAGGCCCCGCTGATTCATAAACCGTTTTGCGCCGGGAAGGGCACCACCGTGATCGCCGTAGTAAAAAATAATGGTATTTTCAGCTTCCCCGGACTCTTCAAGTTCTTCAAGAATTTTCCCGACTTCAGCATCCATCAGTGTCATCTGGTCATAATAGTGGGCCCAGTCTCGCCGAACTATATCAGTATCGGGATGATAAGGCGGTACAGGCGCATCGTCAGGATCATGGATCAATGTATCAATCGGATCGTGGAGCCTGCTTTCGTGGCTGGTTGTAGAATTTCGGATATGAAAAAACGGCTGCCCCACGGCCCGGTCGCGGTAGTGAGCATCATTGCTCGATTCATCCCACACTTCCGGCTGATCGTTCGTATTGTAATCTTTTTTCACATTGTTGGTGGTGTGATAGCCGAGATCTTTTAAATATGCGGGATAAAAACGGATATTTTCAGGGACCGGATAAGTGCTGCGCATATTTTCGGTGCCCATCCGATTGGCATACGTGCCGGTAATCAATGTATACCGGGAAGGAGCACAGACCGGTGTGGTGGCATAGGCGTTTTCATATACAATGCCTTGTTCCGCCAGCCGGTCAATGTTAGGCGTATCTGCATAATCATCTCCGTAGGCACCCAGAAACGGACTGTTATCCTCGCTCGTAATCCACAGGATGTTAGGGAGTTCTTCAGGTTCCGGTTCTCCATATCCGAGTAGTATAATACCCGCAAGAACCGTTAATCCTATTTGTTTGAACCCAGTCCACATCTTATTTTTAGTTGGCATAAGTATTTTCCTGTTTTTTGAGAATCAGGTACTGATGGCTTAAGAAGATACCTTCTCATTGTTTATATTTTCAGTCCCACTCTGGCCATTGCTCCTGTAACCAATCAACAGTATCCGGATATTCTTCGGCCAGGTTCGATGTTTCCGTACGGTCTTTTTGCCAGTCATAGAGTTCCCAATCGTCTGCCCAGCGGACCAGCTTCCATTCCTTAGTTTGAATGGCCCGGCCGTCGCTCCACTCATAATACAAAGGCTCATTTCGTTCAATCGAATTTCCATTCAATACAGGCAACAAACTGATACCCTCCATTGGATATAGTTGTTCATCCCGGTATTGCTCCGGGTAAGTGCCTCCGCTTACTTCAACCAGTGTAGGCATAATGTCAATAAAGTGCATTAAGCTGTGATTTACTTGTCCCCCTTCAGAAATCACATCCGGCCATTGGACAATAAACGGGGTTGCCGTTCCTCCTTCATGGGAATAATTTTTAAACAGACGGAATGGTGTATTTGCAACATTAGCCCAATCCTCTTTTAAAGAAGCCCAGCGTGTTACAGAACCAATGGGTCCTTCCCCTATTTCCACAACCTCAGCCGACGCCCCGTTATCTGAAGCAAATATCAAAAGTGTGTTATCCAGCTCACCCTCTTCTTCCAGATATGTGAGCAGTCTGCCAATATTCTGGTCCATCCGGTCGATCATGGCCGCATAGACCTGCATCCGGCGTACCTGGTCGGCTTTTGTCGAATCATCCAGGTTTTCCCACTGGCGAAAAACCGGTTCCGAACGTGGATACCTTTCATCAAGAAGCCCCGTCTGCCGTTGTCGTTCATAGCGATTTCTTGCGATTTCTTCGTAACCGGCATCATAGATTCCTTCATATTTCCGGATATCTTCTTCATGTGCCTGTAATGGATCGTGTGGCGCCTGGTAAGACAAGTAAAGCATGAATGGGCTGCTGTCATTTTCATACCGACCCAGTAACTCAAGAGCCCAGTCGGTCCAGGTGTCAGTGCCATAGTAATCCGCGGGGGGTGTATAGGGTTCAGCTAATGAATCATCAAATACAAACGTGCGGGGATAGTAACCTTGTTTCTGAGCAGGTGGTTCCGAATCAGTGGCCCGTTGTTCACCGGGATTAAAATAATTGGCCGCCCCGTCCCGCAAACCCCAGTAATGGTCAAATCCCCATTCATAAGGGTTATCTGTGCTGTGATGTTTTCCCACAAAGATAGTTTTGTAACCCGCGCTGCCCAGCACTTCACCAAACAGAACTGCATTTTCAAATCCACCGGGCGACTCACCCATCCCAACTCTTTGGGCATACTGACCTGTGAGTAATGAAGCTCTCGAAGGGAAACATTTACTAGTGTTGTGCATTTGCGTAAAACGAATGCCATTCTGAGCCATTCGGTCCAGGTTCGGTGTTTCAATTTCAGATCCGTACGGCCCGATATCAGAATAGCCGAGATCATCCGCTAAAATGAAAACGATATTGGGCCTGTCCTGAACTTCTGATGAGCCACATGAGAAAAAAGATATTGATCCAATGATAATAAGAGGTACAACCAGGTATTTATTCATCTTTTTCTTGCCGTTGGTTCATTAAGCCTACTAAAGCCTGGGTTCAGCCCCATAGATCAAATAAGTATCTCTAAGAAAAGGATTTATTTCAAACAATTCCTTATGCTATTTGAATCTACAGGAATCTTTGTGGATTATGAAAATTCCCCCTCTAACATCTATTTTTATTTTAGGGGTAAGACTACTTCGGCCTCAAAAGAATTGGCGGATTGAGGGAGCAGGGAGATCTGCGGGGACTTTTTATCATACCGGCTCTTAGCTAATCACCGAACTTTAAGTGTGATGGACCTTTGATAAAAGGTAGCAGAGATTCCGTGAGCGCCGCCAATTCTTTCGCAGCCTTGAATTTTTGGTTCGTTTTGTTTCAAGACAAAATGAACAAGGAATTCTCTATGAATTACCCACAAAATTTCTAGTAAAATATTCTATTTTTACAAAATTGAGAACTCAACGATCCTTGTATGGAGAGTGCCCGACATGCGTCGCAACCCTGATTTAATTCGCGAAGCATTACGTTAAAAAATGATTACCTATTACCTCGTTTTCCTGCAAATTCAAGATCCTCTTCTGAAATAATCCTCTAATTCGATTCCCGATCAGCCAGTTGATCTTTCACCTTTACCAGATTTTCTTTGTGTCTTTCAACCATCTCCTCGATTTCAGCAATGATCTCCGGATGCTCGTCAGATATGTCGAATTTTTCACCCGGATCTTCACTTAAATCGAACAGCAACGGGGTTTCCAGCACTTGTTTCTCTTCAAACTGCCCGTAAGCACCTTCTATAATGAAGTGTGCTTTAAAATGATCTTTCCGGGCCGCATACAGTGTACCCCCGCGATAAAACAGCATCTCTTTTCGGGGTGATTCACCCTCGCCCATCAACACAGGTGTTAAATTAACCCCATCTACAATACGATCATCCGGCAGGGGGACTCCGGCCAGATGACTCACCGTCGTAAAAATATCCATCGTACTGCCGATATCGGTTACAATTCCCGGCTGAATGGTTCCCGGCCACCAAAAAATACCCGGTACTCGCATTCCTCCCTCCCAGGTCATGCCTTTTCCTGCACGAAGCAGTCCGGCGCTGCCTCCATGTGTTTTAAAAACTAGCCACGGACCGTTATCAGAGGTAAATATTACAAGAGTCTGTTCTGCAATCTCAAGCTCGTTCAGTTTGTCAATAATTTGTCCCACTCCATGATCGATCTCTTCAATAACATCGCCATAGAGGCCCGCATCGCTATGGCCTGTGAACTCTTCAGATGCAAAAAGCGGGATGTGCGGAAGGCTGTGTGCAAGCAACAGGAAAAAAGGTTGATCGTGATGTTTTTCAATAAAAGAGACACTCTCCTGGGTATATCTTCGGGTAATGGTGTTTTGATCCGCCGGCCGCTCAATAACTTCAGTATTTCGCATCAGGGGTACGTTGTAGTATTCAATGGGAATGTGCCCATCAGCGAACTCAAAATACCCATCAATATAATTGCCTCTCTGGGGATTTTCCTCAGTTTGGTCCATGTCGTTGGAGTAGGGAATACCGTAATAGGTATCAAACCCATGATTTGTGGGCAGATATTGTTGGTGATGCCCCAGGTGCCATTTCCCGATCATTGCGGTTTGGTAACCCGCTTTTTTCATCTGTTCAGCGATCGTAATTTCACTTTCCGGCAATCCCCCTTTTGAATCGGGAAACAGCACTCTGTGAACATCACTGGCCATGCCGCTTCGCACCGGATAACGCCCCGTTAAAAGTCCTGCCCGGCTGGGTGTACAAACACTGGCTGCGACATAAAAATGAGTCCATTTCTGTCCCTCCGATGCCATTTTATCAAGATGAGGCGTTCGGATATCTGGATGTCCGTAAGAGCTCAAGTCACCATATCCCTGGTCATCGGTAAAAATGACGATGACATTCGGGTTAGTTTGATCGCCGTTTTGAGCGACAGATGTTGACAATGGATAAAATCCTAAAAGAGCGGTTAAGGTTACGGCTAATATTTTCATGCAAGTGTTAGATTATATTCTGAATTTCAGTCGATCGACACGAAAAAAGTTATCAATCCATAAATATTTAAACCCAACTGTTCAGATAATGAGTCAGTTTTTTAATTTTATTGATCATTGTAGTCCGATTACACCACAGATTTGTCTTTTATCACTCCTGTAAAAAAGGAAATACTTCGGATGGAATGTGTTCGCGCTGCATGATTTCTTCCATCTCTCTTACGATATCCGGGTGATGTTCGGCGGTATCATTTTGTTCTCCGGGGTCATCGTTCAGGTTATAAAGCTCAATAACCGGATCTTCTTCAGAACTCACATTCAACTTTACAGCTTTCCAATCGCCTTTACGAACAGCCTGTTTTCCGCCCTGTGCATGAAATTCCCAATAGAGAGAGTCATGCTCTTCCTGATCGCCGCGCCCCAATAGAACCGGAACCATTGAAATTCCATCAAGGCCTGGCGGGGCCGGTGCACCTGCAAGTTCTGCAAATGTGGGCATCATATCTGCAAAATATGAAATATGGTGGCTGACTGTTCCTGCTTCTATTTTTCCCGGCCATTTTGCAATAAACGGTACCTTGATTCCACCTTCATACAGATCGCGTTTTCCTCCGCGCAAATCACCGTTGGAATTGTGCATCGAATAGTGATATCCACCTTCTGAATAGGAGCCGTTATCACTTGTGAAAACAACGAGTGTGTTTTCTGTAAGGCCCAGTTCTTCCAGTTTTTCTAAAATCATTCCAACATAGCTGTCGAGCCGGGTGACCATCGCAGCATACGTGGCCAGTGGCAACTCTGTTTTGGTATATGCACCAAATGGATGTGAAGTATCCTCATCAAAAATACTTTCACCGTTTTCATCCAGGTAAATCTGTGTGGCATCTTCAGGAACCTCAAGTGATGCGTGGGGAATCTGCGACGGCAGGTAAAGAAAAAATGGGCCGTTCTTATTCTCGTCTATAAATGTAAGGGCTCTTTCAGTGATGACATCCTGACTGTACCGGGCTTTTTCGATCGGCGGACCGGCTCCTTCACGCTGAAAGTTTTCCGTTGAGACGTCCTGTACCCGGTTTCCCTCCAGTTGCACTTTTTCAATCGGCACTCCGCACATATCATGGAAGAGAAACTCGGGATAAAAAAAGTGAGACCGGCGCTGACACATATAGCCGAAAAATTCGTCAAATCCCTGATGTGAAGGTTCCCCTTCCGAGCCGGGGTACCCCAGCCCCCACTTGCCAAACCCACCTGTAGTATAACCGGCTTCTTTTAAAAGTTTTGGAATTGTAACCGTACCATAAGTGAGAGGATATTGCCCCACCGGCATAATTTCTTTGTTGCCCCGAATCTGGGTGTGCCCGGTGTGGAGGCCGGTCATTAATACCGATCTTGACGGTGCACAAACCGTACTTCCCGAGTAATGCTGCGTGAAGCGTATTCCTTCTGTGGCCATGCGGTCAAGGGTAGGGGTTTGGATATTTACCTGACCATAACTGGACAGATCCCCATAGCCTAAATCATCGGCTAAAATGTAGATGATGTTTGGTTGTTCTGCATCGATTTCATTACCGTGATTTTCATCAGAAAAAAATTCACTGCATCCGGATAAACCAAAGACACAAATACAAAGGAGTGGCAATAAACTTTTCATGTCACTGGCTGTTTTGAAGTATTCTCACAGTTTCTCCATGGCCGTTACTGGATGCAAAATCCATTGCCGTTTCACCGTCTTCATCTTCCAATAATGCGTCAGCACCATTGGCAAGCAACAGTTCTACGACATCGTTATTTCCTTCAGCGGCTGCATACATCAGTGCTGTCCATCCTTCTACAGAATCCTGTTTGTTTAGATCTGCTCCATGTTCGATAAGCAGTTGGACCGTTTCCGGAAATGGTCCGCTGGCAGCAAACATCAGCGAAGTGCGACCTTCATCATTCTGTCTTGTTACATTTCCATGATTTTCAATCAAATAATGTACCACTTCCATATGGCCGTTAAATGATGCAAACATTAAGGCTGATCTTCCAAGCGGGTCCGTTTCCTCTATGTCTACCCCCTGTTTAACAGCTTCCTTAACATCTGCTAACCGGCCATTTAAAGCTGCATCTCTTAAATCAAAAGCACTTATCCCTTCAGACGAAATTGCATCAGGAGTAGTCTCAGATTCATTGCTTTCAGAATCTTCCGGTGATTTCTCACTGTCACATGCTGACAGAATCGTCAGAATTACAATTAGTACACCAACAGTACTGCGGTTTGAAATCATAAATAGAAGTTTAATCTGTGATTTTTGTTAAACCCAACGTTAAATATTTCATAGTCAGAGTACTACCCGACGAAAAATCATCCCCCAACCCTCTTTGAGAGACTGTGAGGAAATCATAATCAAATACATAAATAATATACTTTTTTAAGCATCCTAACATCAGCAGTTATGCTACCGGCATTATTTCATGCCCTCTACCACGCGTCCATTTCCAGTTAATTAACCTTTCGTTCATCAGCCTGAAAATCAGACGGGCGCCGGAAGCGTACATCGGTGGCTCCGTTGGCTTCAAAAATATCAAACATTTTATCGCGCATAGTCTGCACCCGTTCCTGATATTCCGGAACGTTAATCAGATTATACATTTCATTGGGATCATTTTGCAGGTCATACAGTTCATTTTTATCCCATACCCCATGGTAATAAATGTATTTATACCGGTCATCGCGAATTGCATACGTCGTTGGAGTGTGAGGAAAAGCATGCTCCCAGAAGTACTGATAGACAAATTCTGTCCGCCAGTCATCTACTGTCTCACCGGCCAGCAATGGCAGAAAAGATTGGCCATCAACAGTATATCCGGCTGGCATTGACCCGCCGGAAAGATCCAGAAATGTGGGAGTGATATCGATGTTCATCACATTTTCCTCAACGATGCTGCCCGGCGCTATAAAACCCGGTGCCCAGGCCAGCATCGGCACGCGCATGGACTCTTCATAGGCCTGCCGCTTATCAATCAGCCCGTGCTCACCCAGCATAAAGCCGTTATCTCCCATATAGATCACCAGGGTTTCTTCAGCCAGCCCATTCTCTTCCAGGTAATTCAGCACCCGTTCAATACTTTCATCCACTGCCATCAGCGACTCACTATAACGGGGAATGATATCGTCAATATCCTGTGGATGATCATCACGCCCGTGGTACATATGTTCCACGCCGTGCCAGCTATAACGTTGATCTCTCACCCAATCAGGCTTGCCTTCATAGTTTTGTTCAATATTTTTCATCGATTGCGGCTTGGGGATATAAGCGTCTTCATACATGTCTTCATGGCGCTCTGCCGGTTCAAACTCGGCATGAACCGCTTTATGAGACAAGTAGGCAAAGAAGGGCCTGTCCCGGTCAATCACTTCAAGCCACTCCAGGGTATAGTCGGTCATCAAATCGGTAATATAGCCTTCGTATTCTGCCCGTTCTCCGTCAATATTAAGTGTCGGATTGTAGTACACTCCCTGCCCGCGAAAACTTACCCACCGGTCGAAACCCGGCTTGGGATCGTCGTGATCGTGGCCGATGTGCCACTTGCCGAAATATCCTGTCTGGTAGCCTGCCTGTTGAAGCGCTTCAGAAAATAATGGAGTCCCTTCCGGCATGATATTATTGTTATCCACCACACTATGGCGAAACGGATACTGGCCGGTTAAAATGGAGGCACGGCTGGGTGAACAGAGCGAGGTGCTGACAAATGCATTGGCCAGATGGACTCCTTCCTCTGCCATCCGGTCCATGGCCGGGGTTTCCAAAAAATCCGGACCATCAGGGTGGAACCCCATATAGTCATACCTGTGGTCATCACTAAGGATAAACACAATGTTTTTAGGTTGCTGGGCATAGCCCAAAGACATGAATAAAAATGAAACGAGCAGCAGCCATATCCTTTTCTCTATGCTATTTATATGTATCATCTTTCTCAGTTTTGAAAGGTTTGTTGTTTTCTTTTAATAGTTTTCAACTCAGCCAAACGATCCGGTTTTTCCAATAAATATTCAAAATAATCCGAAGGGTTCGTTATAAATGCATTCACATTCTCCAAACATCTCCTTTTTGGGCGTCCTGGGGCGTTGATTATTGGGCAATGGTACTCCCGTTACACGGTGAAATTCATCCGGCGTCCTCAGCCTCGGAACTCCATCATCATGTCTGTGCATGAATTCTATCCGGAAAAAATTATTGGCTTTGTTCAGGAAGCGGCTTAACTTCAAAATCCGAGTCATTCACCCACCCCGTATTCATCTGCTCCCCTTCCATAAAGCGCTGATAGAAATTCCGGGTTCCCTCATCCATATACGGGTAAGCATCGAAGACATACCCGCGGCCAAACATGCGCGGATCTTCCTGGTCCCTGAGCCGATCGAAGAGTTCCATTTTCAGTATATTCACGGTTTCCTGATGGGCGGGATCCCCGGCAAGGTTATGGATGCAGCCGGGATCATCGGCAATGTTATACAGCTCCTCTGACGGACGCTTTCCAAAGTTCCACGCCCAGTAGTGGTACATCCCCGGAGTCGTGCGGTTGTCAAGAATAAAGGTTTTCGTCGGACTTCCATCGGTATTCAGATACCCGGTCTCCGGATTGCCCACCGGCCAGCGGGTCGGCTCGAAGTTGTGGATGTAGAGCATATCACCCCTGATAATGCCGCGAATCGGATACCCCCAGTCGTAGGGACGGCCAATGTCATGCCGCTCTTTGCCCAACAAAATGTAATCTCGTTCCGGATTAACCTGCCCTTCCGAGGCCGAGTTGAGGATATCCGTCAGGCTTCTTCCAACCGGGGGATGCATGCCGGTATCCTCCCAGTCCAGGCCTGCCAGTTCCATAAAGGTCGGGGCAAAATCGGCAAAGCTGACAAAGTCGTCGACCACCCGGCCGGGATGATCAATAACGTCGGGCCACATGATGGCCAGCGGCATATGGGCCGACTGCTCATACGCCTGACCCTTGATCCGGGGAAAGGGCATGCCGTTGTCGGCCGTCACCACGACGATCGTATTGTCCAGCTCCCCGAGTTCTTCCAGCTGCTCCAGCATTCGCCCCAGGTGGCTGTCGAAATGCTCAATTTCAAAGGCGTAGTCAAGCATGTCGATCCGGATCTCTTCTTCGTCGGGCCAAAAGCCAGGTACTTCATCAATGTCCGGGAGTGTTTTACCACCTTTCTCAATACCGGACCGGTATTCGTAAGCGCGGTGCGGTTCGGTGGCGCCGTACCAGAAGGAAAACGGCTGTCCGGACGGACGCTCCTCAAGAAACGCCTGGAAATTAGCCGCATAATCGTTGTTAGAGATCGTGGAGGTAGGCGGCTCGGCACGGTGCTCGTCATAGGGTTGACCGGCAAGATGGCGGGGCTCGCCGTCAGCCGTCACGGCAATGCCGGGCGCCCATTTTTTCCCGGTTGCCCCGACAAAGTACCCGTTCTCAGCTAATACCTCCGTATAGACCTTGAACTTTTGCGGGAAATAAGGCCAGTGATTGGCTGCCTCTTCCAGCTGCCAGGAGTTTCGCCCGGTCAGTATGATGGCCCGCGAGGGGGCACACTTCGGGTTCGGCACATAAGCGCGGTTGAACAGGACGCCTTCTTCAGCGACCCGGTCAAAAGCGGGCGTTTGCACCCAACCCGTCCCATAAGCTCCCATATGAGGAAACGACTGGTCATCGGAAATGGCAAACAGGATGTTGGGTCTTGGTGACTGCTCATTCGTTTGAGCTAAACCGGAAAGCGGGATTAAGAATGTAATGGTAAAGAAAAAAGCCAGATAAATATTACCATAATCACTTCTGCTATTTTTGTTAAAATAGTTTTTCATGGGATAAATTTGTTTTTATTACTTATCAATCCGTTGTTCAGTTTTATTCCGTATTAGTCCACTTTTCACACAAAAAACTATAAAAATTTCATGTAAGTAATTGAATATCAATAAGTAGTACGTAGACGCACCCCTGCACCCCTCTCAAGAGGCGACTTTAGATTATAAATAAAATAACACTCTGTAATAGCTGTGCTCCGATCGAAGCGATACCCGCGCAGTGAAATTTTCACTTGGCCTTCGTTGAAGTTACTCCTCTATCTCGCTTCCCCACCAATTATTGCCGGGGTTGAAGTCCGGTGACAAATATTCCATCCGTTGCCGCTCCAAACGGGGAAGAAGTTCATTTTCGATTTCCTTCAGATACTGAGCCTCTTTCTCAGGAACATATTGAGGATCTAATCCTGGAAATTTCGCTCCCGTTTCCGACAGGTAATCCGAAAGCTTTTGACTTAACCTCCCGGCTACCTGCGGATGTTGATCCGAGAGCTCGCTGCGTTCCTGAAGGTCTTCCACCAGATTAAACAAAACTTCACTGCTGTCTGCATGGTACCGGACCAATTTCCACTCGCCTTCGCGTATCATCGAGGATGGACGCCCGCCCTGGTTTCCGTAATGCGGATAATGCCAAAACAAAGGGCGTTCGCCAATCGTATTACCGGCAAGCAAGGGCGCAAGACTTACACCGTCCTGGTGCTGAGCCGGCCGCAAATCAGCTCCAGCCAGATCCAGTATAGTCGGATAAAAATCCGTGCCGGTCACCGGTGTATGATTTTCAGTACCGGCGTGGTCTAACCAGGGTACTTTGATAAAGTACGGCACCCGCAGGCCTCCCTCATACTGATAACCCTTTCCGCCGCGTAGGGGACGATTCGAGGTAGCATAGTTATCCCCGGCAGCCACTCCTCCATGATCGGACGTAAAAATGACAATGGTATTCTCCTCCAGGCCCAGTGCCTCAAGGGTTTCAAGCACACTGCCTACCGCCTCATCCATGTGTTCCACCAGGCCGGCATAGACCGGGTTGTCCTGGACCTGCCGGACAGGAAGGAAATAGCCCATCTCAAAGCCGGAGTCGGCAATACCCATCGCTTCCGCTTTATCCCGATATTTTTTCCATTTTTCCTGAGTGGTTTGAATAGGGGAGTGGACTGCATAAAAAGACAGGAAAGCAAAAAAAGATGTATCACGGTGTTGTTCGATAAACGCATTGGTTTCCCCGGCCAATTTCATCGGCAGGCTCATCCCCACTTCATCGGGATGATCCTCCATTTTGGGATTGTTGAAAGGTGAAAAATATCCACCCGTGTAGGGGCCGCCGGATTCAAACCCTCCCTGATTGATATCAAATCCGTGATCCTCGGGATAGGAACCTTCCCCGCCCAGATGCCATTTGCCGGCAAAAAACGTTTTGTATCCATGATCTTTCATCGCCTCGGGCAGCACTTCATATTCATGCGGCAGATGGTCGACATAATCGGGAGGGAGCAGCTTGCTGTGCCGGCCCTGTTCTCTCCATTCCTCTCCGGTTCTGGCCCCGATCCAGTCGGTAATACCGTGGCGGGCCGGGGATTTCCCGCTCATAATGCTGGCCCGCGACGGGCTGCATACGCGGTTGGCCGCATAGCCGTTGGTAAAAATCATGCTTTCACCGGCGAGCCGGTCCAGGTTGGGCGTTTCATAAAAATCGCTGCCCCGGCTGCTCAGATCGTGGTACCCGTAATCATCGGCAATGATAAATACCACGTTCGGTTTTTTGGTATGGATCTCATCTCCCTCTTGTGAACATGAAAGACAGAATAGCGGAATTACCAATAAAGCTTGAAATAATACGGCCTTTGGTTTCATCATATGTTTTTATCTGAAATATTTTCCAGGAGATTCATATACGCAGTTACATCTTCAAACATTTCTTTTTCCGGGCGGACGCAGGAGCAGGTTATTTTGATTTGTTTCAGAAACACTCTATGAAGAATTAACGAATAAGATTGTTAAAATCAATCGGTTCTCCTTCCCAGTACCAAATCCCGTCTTCTTCCCACAGGACACGAGCTCGACTTCCGGGGACATGAGGCTCATCATGTTCGGGAAGCCAGCGGGCATGTTCTTCAATTACACCATCATATTCCGGGTTGCCGGCAAGATTTTTCCATTCGTGGGGATCACGGTAATGGTCGTAAAGTTCTTGCGATCCGTCAGCATACCGGATGTAGCGCCACCGCTCCGATCGCACGCTGTGATTGCCGGGATTGGATGTGGTAATAGCCGGCCGTTCACGAGGGGCGTTTGCATCCTGCAGTTGTGGTACGATGGATATACCTTCAATATCAGTTTTCTCCGGAAGCCCAGCCAGCTCCGCCAGCGTCGGATAAATATCCAGCGACTCCACCGGCCTTGAAGACCTGGCCCCGGCCGACAATCCCGGGCCGGCAAAAATCAACGGTACACGGGTCGCACGCTCCCACAAAGTGTTTTTTCCGGTAATCCCTTTTTCTCCCAGATGATATCCGTGATCCGACCATAGCACAACAATAGTATTGTCGTCCAGGCCCCTGGCTTCGAGCGCATCGAGCACCCTGCCTACCTGGGAGTCTATAAAGCTGATTGTCGCCAGGTAAGCCCGCACTTTTGGCCTCCACTCGTCGTGTTCCAGCAGCCAGGACAGACGAGGCTCGGGCAGGTGCCAGTGAAGCTTCCAGGCGAAATCCGGCACGTCGTCACGCTCTCCCCCGGGAGCCGGAGGCAGCACGATCTGATCCTCTTCCGGATAGAGGTCGAACCACTTTTGGGTAGTGTAAAGAGGCACATGTGGGAGCCAGAACCCGACTGCCAGGAAAAACGGGTTATCTCTCTGTGCTGAACCAAATTTCCTAAGCCATTCTACTGCCCGGTTTGCGACTTTATAGTCATGAATGAGTGAATCTCCTTCCTCCGGAAATACACCCCAGTCGAGCAGGGGATGTTCGACCATATCAAGAGGTTCCCGGACTATTTTCTCCTCTGGATGGGGCCCGGAGAAACTGACTTTGGTCCCGTCCGTTTGAAATGCCGCCCTGTTGGAAGCCGGGCTGTGAAAGATTTTACCGACGGAATATGTGTCATAGCCATGCTGTTCAAAATATTCCGGCATGGTCACAAGGTCCCGCGTGGACTCGTTATCCTGATACAGAGGCGCCAGGCCATATATCCCTGTCGTTGACGGGCGGAGACCGGTCATCATGCTGACCCTGGACGGGTTACAGACTGCTGCCTGCACGTGATGGTTGGTAAATATCGTACCGCGTTCTGCCAGGCGGTCAATATTCGGTGTCTTCACCTGGGGGTGGGAATGAAGGGCGCCAACCCAGTCATTTAAATCATCTATGGAGATAAAAAGTATGTTCGGAGGATTGTCTGAATGTTGAGAAAATGTAGGTTCGGCCCATGCTACGAACATAAAAGCCAGAACGAGTACAGACAATATAAATCCACCCCGCGAGATAGAAGAATGCCCGCATTGAATAGTTTGCCTTTGAATTACAAGTGGAATATCATACTGTTTTTTATCAACGTTATCGGCCAATTTTCCTGTCATAATATTTAGTTCCTCAATAATGTCACGTTACCAATGAAACAGTTGAGACCTTCAGGTTTTACTGTCGTTTAAAGTTAAATAGAGCCAATTTCCCAAGAAACCAGAAGGTCTTGCCACACAGTTAATCATTGACTCATCACCCGTTCGGGGTTCTTACCACCCTTTTCTTTAGTGTTATGTCAATGATGAAATGGCGGATTTGAGCCGTCGGATGAGTCAACCCAAATCTTGTAAAGATTGCTCATTTTTTCGAAAAACTCATCCGATGACTTGGCTTGTAATTCAACAATTACGAATTTCATACAGCTCAAAATTCCGATTCCCACCAATCCTCAATTAACTGTTCCAATTCCTCCACAATTTCCGGATGCTGTGAAGCTGCATTATTTCTTTCATGCGGGTCATCCACGATATGATAGAGCCCGGGGCCTTCGATATAGTTTATAAACTGTCCGCCGCCACTTTGTTCAAATGATTGGGGCTGACTTTCTTCTTTGGGAAGAATCAGTTTCCACGGGCTTTTCATGACCATCCGGTGTTCCAGGCTTTCCGTCGGGCTATGAACATCGGCGATATCATGGTTATAGTCTTCACTGAATACGGCTTCCCGTTCATTACGTGCCTCCCGGTCCAGTACATTGATTCCCGGCAGTTCACGTTCCGGCTCAAGTCCCAATATCTCCAGTACCGTCGGGACCATATCATTGGTACTGACAAAGGTCGTTGTATCCATTTCAGATGGAATTTGTCCCGGCCATTTGTAGGTCATATGTGTGCGTATGCCCATATCATATGGCGACTGCTTGGAAGGCCAGACAAATCCGTTTTGCTCCGGATTTTGAATCCACCCGTTATCAGCCAGGTAGATCACCAGTGTATTGTCCGTCAACTCGCGATTATCAATAGAATCGAGAAGCTGGCCCACGGTAATATCAAACCAGTCGATCATCGCCCAGTATTTTGCTACAGGTTCGCTGGGGGCATCCGGCAGGTATTTTTCCAGCAGTGAATCCGGTGGGGTATGAGGGGTATGAGGCAGAAAAGGGGCATACCAGATGAAAAAAGGTTTGTTTTGATCCTCTGCCTCATCCATAAACTCTTCAATCGGATCCATACCTTCCCGGCCAA
Source organism: Balneolaceae bacterium (assembly GCA_040882525.1). Taxonomy (GTDB): domain Bacteria; phylum Bacteroidota; class Rhodothermia; order Balneolales; family Balneolaceae; genus Rhodohalobacter. The sequence goes on from JBBEBD010000025.1 coordinate 115,206, forward strand.
TCTCCAGTCCCACATCGCCATGCCGCCCGCCCCGCGACGGGTCCGCATGGGTCATCCCATGGGTAAACCCGGAATCCTGCCAGCTGCCTTCCCACCATTTACCGGTCTGAAGTGACAGGTAACCCCGTTCAGACAAATAGGTATTCAGGTTCGGCAGATTGTTGTATCGTTGCGTAACCACATCATTGTAGGGAACCCTGGCCTGTAACCATTCTGTGCGAGATGCTGATTGCCTGTTGAACTCAAAGGCCGGGTCATTGCCTGTTACGCCATGCTGGTGAGGATAGCGTCCGGTGAGCATCGATGCAAGTGTCAACCTGCATATTGGAGCCGGCAAATACCCGCGGGTGAAGGTCAATCCTTCGGATGCCAGGTTGTCGATATTCGGGGTCTGGATGTGTGGGTGCCCCATAAAGCTGTAATCGGTCCAGGACTGATCATCCGAAATAATGAAAACGATATTGGGATAAGCCTGATTATCATTTGTACAACCGATAAAAAGAAAACAAAGTATTGGAATTAAAATCCAAATAAATTTCATGGGATGGTTTTTAAATTTGGTTGATGATAACAAAGGTTGATGACAGGATCATAATTCCGAATCCGGCCGACCCTGAACGGTACTTTCTCACTAATTCCTTTACCCACCGTTGAAACGGTGGGCTTTGTTGGTAAAGTCATTTAATCTGAACTGCGATATCGCGCCGGCGGTCAGCTATGAAAAAGCCCCGTGTTTCAAAATGGGGCTTGTAACGTGTTTCATTTTACCCGCCGCCGCCGGTCTTCCAATTTTTGCCGCATGACTTTCAGTTCTTCGGTATAATCATAATCGTGAATCAGATTATTCTTTTCGGTTGGGTCTGTTTTCAAATCAAAAAGCTGTTCATATTCCCACTCCGGCCAATACACATACTTTTTATCCAATCTTACGACCGCTTCTGATGATGGAATCCGGCTTTTATACGTAATGGTTGGATGTTCATAGAAAAACTCTTCCCTCCAGCCAGGTGGATTGCTTGACATATAAAGCGGAGCCAGATCCTCACCCTGAACTACACCTGGTACCTGGAGGCCGGCTGCTGAAATGATGGTCGGAGCCAAATCGATATTCAATACCATTTCATCTCTTGTTACTCCACCCATCGTCAACCGCGGATCATGTATGAGCAGCGGAACACGAATGGATTCTTCGTAAGGATACCATTTGTCGGCCAGGCCCCGGTCGGCATGAAAATACCCGTTATCACCGATAAATATAATCAAAGTGTTTTCATAAACTCCCTGATCCTTGAGTTCTTCAATCAAGCGCCCGACGGATTCATCCACTTCCGTAATAAGCCGAAAATAGTTGGTCATATATTCCTGATAGCGATCCGGGGAGTCAAAACGCCAGTTATATCGTACCCGGCCTTCATTGGCCTCCTGACGGATGAATTCAGGAAGTGCCAAAACATACTCAGCACGGTTTAACGGGGATGGCGGTATCATAACCCCATCGTAATGCTCTGCGCTCCAGTCCTGCGGCAGGTACTGTTCCGGGGCACTGTCTTCCGCATGCGGGGCAAAATAGGAGAGGCTAAGAAGAAAAGGCCGGTCTTTTGGCCGTTCCCTGAGAAATTCAATCGAATCGAGTGTATTCTTCTCGGTAATATGGATACGTTCACCATGTTCATCCTCGATCCAGTGCCGGCCCTGGTAGGATCGTAAAAAATCAAAATCACTCTCACGTGCCTGTCCGATGCCATACTTGCCCACAAATCCGGACCAATATCCATTATCCCGTAACAATCCGGTATACGTATTCGCAAAATCCTCCGACTCAATTTCTATACCAAACTGGGTAATATTGTGGCGGGACATGTACTGGCCGGTGAGGATGGATGCCCTGCTGGTCATACAAATCGATGTAGTCACATATGCATTTGTAAAACGCACACCCTCTTCAGCAAGCTGGTCAAGGCGGGGAGTGTGAATAATGTCATTACCTGCAGCCCCCAAAGCATCCCAGCGCTGGTCGTCGCTTACAAGCACGACTACGTTTATGGGTGATTGATCGGCTTGCTGGGCGTGTATTATTAATGGGTTTGAGACAAAAGCAATCCAAAATAATACAAAGCTGCATATACATAGAAAGAAATTTTGCTTCTTTTTCATAATTTATTCCGGGGTTATGAGGGTAGTGATCCCGAGCCTTCGAATTGAGAAACTTCTCAACAAATTCTTATGTCGAACTTACCTAAATACTAATCTATTCCGTGATACGGTACTCCAGTATTGATATGCGACCAGCTGTCATCGTCATATTTTTCCTGCAGTTCATCCAGCTTATCCTTTAATTCCTGTTGAACGTCTGCATACCCGGGATCACCATAAACACTGGTTAACTGCTCCGGATCGGCTTCCAGATCAAACAACTCCCATTCATCATGATCGGGAAAATAGACAAGTGTATAGCGTTGGGTGCGTAACCCGAAATGGCGGGCAACCGCATGCCACCCATATTCCACCTCAGGGCCTTCATAATATTGATAATACACAGCATCACGCCAATTATCAGGATCTTCCCCTCTTAACAAAGGCACCATCGATTTACCCTGTATTCGCCCGGGTATCTCCACTCCGGCCAGGTCCAAAACCGTGGGAGCTATATCCAGATTTTGCACAAGGTGGTCGCTTACAGAACCGGGTTCAATACCCTCAGGCCAGTGAACAATCAAAGGCATCCTGAATGATTCCTCATAAATCCATCGTTTATCAAACCAGCCGTTCTCTCCCAAAAAGAAGCCCTGGTCTCCGCCATAGATCACAATGGTGTTGTCTTTCAGATTTTCACGTTCTAACCAGGCCATTAGCCGTCCTACTTCATCGTCCACTTCACGAATGACCCGCAGGTAATCTTTCACATACCGCTGATATCGCCATCGTGTTCGTTCTTCTTCCGACCAGTTTGCATAATTTTCATATAAATATTCATTATCAGCAGCATACGCTTCTGTAATACGTGCAAGCTGATCTTCACTGAGACTGTTTCCATCCACCAGTGACTCCCAGTCCGGATTTGGCTCTCCCGTTTCCGGATGCAGCGGCACTTTCAGGTCACGCCCCCAATTCATCGACTGCGGCCCTCCTGATTCACTAATTTCCATATCCTGCTCATGAGCGGCTGTCGTTAAACCTGAGTAGTCATAAAAAAGATTGGGCGGCTCCGGCAGATCCCGGTCCTGATAATCATACAGGGCGGGTCCCGGCAGCCACTCACGGTGTGGTGCCTTGTGGTTATAAATCATCATAAAAGGCTTGTCTCTGTCGCGCTCCTTGCGCAGCCATTCCAGGGCGATATCCGTGATAATTCCGGTAGTGTGGCCATGATACTCAATATCTCCGTTTGGGGTGCGCATTGTCGGATTGTAATAGGGCCCCTGTCCGTAGAGCACTTCATAGTAATCAAACCCCTGGGGCTCGCTTTTGAGATGCCACTTGCCAATCATGGCTGTCTGATATCCGTTCTGTTGAAGGATCACAGGAAATGTTTCCAAATCCACAGGCATTGATTCCATGTTGGTTACCACACCGGTCATGTGACTGTACATTCCACTCAACATTACCGCACGGGAAGGAACACAGATCGAATTGGTAACAAACGCATTGTCGAACCGCATCCCCTCTTCGGCCAGCCGGTCGATATTTGGGGTAGGCGTATGATCAAGCTTCAGACCATAGTTTAAAGCCTCCTGATAAGCCCCGATGGATTGAGCCGTATGATCATCGGAGTACATAACAACGATGTTGGGTTTTTGTTGATCCTGAGACAATAAATTTTCGCAAAACAAACAGCAAAACAGGATGATGAAAATAGATGGAAATTTCATATTTATGGTCTGGTTAGTTTTCGTTAAAAACTGTTCTGGAAATCATGCTACTTCAATTTTGGCAATCATCAAAAAAAGAGGCCGGATAAATAGCCCGGACTATACATTGCACGGGAAGTATCCGGTTTTAGTTTGAGATTTCAAATTATCCAGTTATCCGATGACCC
>JBBEBD010000025.1:119341-123026 GCA_040882525.1 Balneolaceae bacterium
GGGAAGTATCCGGTTTTAGTTTGAGATTTCAAATTATCCAGTTATCCGATGACCCAGAGGATTTTATCCGTTTTCCCCTTTTCAGCCATTGGATGACTCTCACATCATTTCTCAAAAAAATTTGTCTTGTGTTCCTCTGCAACCCGGATTAGTTCATCGGCAATTACAGGATACTCCTCTATCACATTCACTTTTTCATAAGGATCATGAACCATATCAAACAGGGAGAGCCCGATTTCAGACTGCTGGTACAGCCCCGGCATGCCGTCCCGGCCTCCCACCGGGCTGGTTCTGTACCCGTGTGAGACATGCAGTTTCCATTTCCCGTCGCCACTCATCACTCCCTGGAACTCTGGCCCATTTGTAAAAGCATAATAGGTGTGCGGCGTTTCCGCATCAGTTTCCCCGGTAATCAGGTCCCAAACATCTTTTCCATCAATTTCATAATCCGGAAGTTCAGATCCGGTCAGGCGGGCAATAGTTGGCATCAGGTCAATGGAGAAAAACGTGTCGTGTGATAACGTTTGATTGGTAAGGGCATCGGGATATGATATAATGAGCGGAGAACGTATTCCTCCGTCAAATGAAGTGCCTTTTCCCTCCCGGTAAGGTGTTTTCCCGGAGTGATTCGCATACGAAAGCCACGGGCCGTTATCCGAGGTGAACAGAATCATTGTGTTCTCCTGAACCCCGTTCTCCTCCAGGGCCTTCATGATCTCCCCGACCGACCAGTCGATCTCCATAATAACATCCCCATAGAGGCCTGTTCCTGATTTTCCCTCAAATTTGTCACTCACAAAAAGCGGAACGTGCGGCTGCGGATGAGGAACGTACAGAAAAAACGGATCGCCACTGTTTCTGTTGATAAAACCGACCGCCTCTTCTGTGAACCACGTGGTAAATTGTGTTTGATGTTCGGCCGTTACCGAATCGATCACCACCTCACCGTTTTTCCAGTAGTGCATTGGAAACTGTCCCCAGTACCCGGGATTTTCGGGGTGGCCGGCCCACATATCGTTGGAGTACATAATTCCGGCAGTTTCATCAAAACCCCGGTTATGAGGGCGGGTTTCCTCCTGATCTCCTAAATGCCATTTCCCAAAAAATCCTGTTCGGTACCCATTCTCTTTCAGCATTTCCGCCATCGTCATAAAATCGGTTTCCAGGCCTCTTTCCCTCGGTGCATGAGCGCCAAAAATTCCATTTCGCCCGGGATAGGTACCTGTCATCAGTGCCGCACGGGAGGCCGAACAGATCGCCTGGGGGACATAAAAGTTCATGAACTGTCGCCCCTCTTCTGCCAGGGTTTGTACATTGGGAGTAGGGTAAAGCATTTCCGAAAAGGGCTGGAAATCAGCAAACCCCGCATCATCCAGAAAAATGAGAACAATATTGGGTTTCTCAGCCTGGGGGACTGATGACTGATGTGATACCGAACTGTATGCAGTTACTGCACAAGCTGAAAGAATCAGAAGAAAAGCCCATACATAATTTCTCATAATATAATCACCTGTTCGTTGTTTTCGATCAGCCATGAACAAACCCGACAAACCTGGCTTCATCCGTTATATTTCGTACCCGTTCTTTCGTATCAATAAAAAGGTTGCCATCCACATGTGGTTATGACTGTACAAATCATTTCTGTCTGCTGCCTGACTGATTTTAAATAATATTTCTTAACTGTCAGGGAATATCTTCAAAAAAACCGGCCGGCGGTAAATAGATACAGTCTGCACAATCCCCAAACATCTCTTTTTTAGGCGCCCGCGGCAGATGGTTATTTGGCAACGTAGCACCGCTTACACGATGGAACTCATCCGGTGTACGCAACCGCGGCACACCGTCATTCTGGCTTTCCATAAATTCGAGCAGCTCGCTTCTCAGCCTTACGAGTTCATCCCGGTAGGCAGGGTCATCAGCAAGATTATTTATCTCGTGCGGATCATTTTCCACGTCATACAGCTCCTCCACTGGCCTCGGCTCGAAGTAGTACGCACGCTGCCTTTCATCAAGAGTTCCTTTCTTTTCCTGTTCCCGTATCTCGGCAAACGTTCCACCATTCAGGGCATCAGCCGGGGGTGTTAGCGGCAGTTCATTAAAAAAAGTTCGGATATACTTAAACCTGTTATCTCTTATTGCACGGACAAAATTTTCATGATCGTGCCAGTGTGCCTGGCCATAAATACGTTCTCTTACTTCTTTACCCGGATCTTCCAGTACAGGACTAAAATCGACTCCGGGAGAACCCTCCAGGGGGTGAGCCCCGGCAAGACTCAGAAATGTATTCCCAATATCAACAGAACTTACTAATGACTGTGTTTGAGTGCCGGCTTCAATGCCTGACGGCCACTTTACAATCCAGGGCGATTTAATTCCGCTGTCGTAAAGTGTGGTTTTATCCCGTGGAAAAGGGCGGCCGTTATCACTGATAAATAATATCAGTGTATTGTCACTCACGCCCTGCCTTGCCAGTGTTTCAACAACACTGCCTACGTATTCATCCAGACGGCTCACTTCATCGTAGTAAAGGGCATAATCTCTTCGAACCTGGTCCGAATCGGGTACGTAAGGAGGCAATACTACATCATCCGGAGTGTGCGGATTGCTGATGATATCTTCTTCAAAACCCCTGTGTGGATCCACTGCTGCGAGCCAAAGAAAAAACGGTTTATCATCAGGCCGGTGTTCCAGCAGCGGCACCCAAAGATGGCTGCCGCTCCCGTCAGGTTCCGGAAGTTCACCTACTGACTGCCGGAGTTCATCTGTGCTCTGCTCGGCAAGAATATCAAACCGATTCATTAAATGATCCCCCAGATGCCATTTCCCGGCCTGGCCAGTCCAGTATCCCGCTTCACGGAGCTTTTCGACAAAGGTCACTTTTTCTTCCGGAACTTCCCAGTGAAGCTGCTCAGCATCGGTTTGATGAGGATACATCCCTGTTATCATACTCGATCTGGATGGACTGCATGAGCTGGTGGTAATAAATCCCTGGTGAAACATCATCCCTTCGTCAGCCAGTTTGTCCAGGTTTGGAGTTTGAATATGTGGATGTCCACAGGCACCACAGTCATCCCATGCCATATCATCGGCAATGATGAGAATCAGGTTGGGACGTTCATCCGGTTGACCTGTCGCCGAAGAATTTATGGTTGAAGAAAATAGTATAAAACCTGTTGTGAGGATACCCATCAACAGCACTGCATTTTTTAGAACAATATCAGATTTGAAATAAAGAATACTAAAGAGTTTCATCATAGTCTGTTGATTGCTTTTCATACTGGTTCAGGTTTTTTTTCGGTAAACCGGGTCCGGAGAACCAGTGGTGTACTTCACTTTCAGGGGTTTCCACAACTGCACTCTTTTTTATGAAAATTGGCCTTTCTCTTTTCTCATATTGCCCTTCTGTTTTATATATAATACTCTTATACCAGGTGAAGCTTAAATAACACAAAAAAATTTAAAATGAAAAAGCTCAATCATGGTTGAAGCCAGAGTTTTGTTTTTGATACAAAAGCATGGAATTAAAATTAGAAATCATCATATGGTAAGTTTCTTCCCCTCTTTTTGATATAAAGATACATGCAACCTGCTGGTAACCGAAGAATATCAAAACCCATTTCGGCTGTTTAAACCCTGTGGAAGTGAAATCTCACATACTGGTTATTTTAACGGGAGTTCCCCGAAG
>JBBEBD010000026.1:0-29615 GCA_040882525.1 Balneolaceae bacterium
ATTCCTGGCCTGATTGTAAAGCAGCACCATCAACACGTCCTCATCCGAGGCGTTAGAGATACCAGCTTCACTTTGCCAGGTTATGGTGGCATTTTCTGCCGCAGAGAGATCCAGGGATGCATTACTGCTTCCATGCAAATTTCCCGTTGATACTGTCAGCTTCGACGTATCAACTTCGAAATCCGGGAACTCTCCGGTTATGGCTTCACGTATATTTACGGACATTGCAGCATTAAGAGGCGTCTGTTTATGAGCAGAACCTCTGAAACCAATTTGAAGAAATGGTTTCATCTTTTTCAGCAATGCCATAATTAATCCGAATCGTGCCCGTTGACGCTGCTGAGCTTCCGTTTTCGGATTGTTAACTTTAGAGGGTTTCGATCTTATATAGTCGATGCCCCTCCAGCTCGCACCCACTATATTTCCTATTTTTCCTGAGATTCCACCCAGGATTCCTTTTGACAACTTTGCCATAAGTATTTGTATTTTAATTTAAATTAACCACCCCGGCTGTCTTGTTAAAGACCCTCCGGTTGTGGAGTTCGCACCCATACTATGGCTTATTGCCGCGGCCGGAAAATTTGGGAAGCCCAAACGATTGATTATTCCAAAATTTCCCGATTTTTCCAGATTATGCAGGATTTTCCAAAAACACCTGAAATGAGGCATTTCTACTCTCTTTCCGATCCTGTTTTTGAACATTACAGGTTGAGTTTGGCTGATTTTTGAGAGTGAAGTATGCAGGATACCTTCTCCTGAACTTCTCCACTGCACAGGCGTGGTTTAGCGGAGTTGGTACGGAGCAGGTGCGGAGTTTTCCCGGAGAAGGAGGCTGATTTTCAGCTTCAAAATGGAAATGTATAGAATAGTAAAACTGAGAAAATCAATTTTTTTTGTTTTGGCATTCAAAAGATCGGCCAAAAGGATGTAAAGCTGTACCTGATGGGAATAGCCGGTATTATCAAACTCTTTTTCACCACGTACATGATACTTCAGCCTTCACATTACCCGCCCCTTCCACGCTTGTTTCTGTTCTTTACAAGGGTTACAACTCCCCAAACGATAAGAAGTAAAACGACAATAGATACAGTTACAATGGTCATAAATCAGAAGGTTCATCATTAATGGGAAAATTAGAGTATAAACACAACATCAGAATACGCTGTCAAGTTCTCCAAATATAGAATTCCCTTCCCGCCTGAGCCGCTTTCAAAAAAAATCACAAACTGATTTACTTCTTCTTCTAACTCAAAAACGTTGCTTGCTATGGGGAAAGCTTTTAGTGAAAAAGATGCGCCCGCACTCCGAAGCTTTAGCGATGGATCTACTTCGCTAAAGCTACGCAGATCAGGCAGGAATTGAACCGCGGAGCATATCACCGCAATATCAACGGCTGGATTTGCTTTTCGATTCTGTAGAACAATAAAGATAGTTTTACTGAGAAAAAAGGAAGCTTTTTTTATTTATGTGGGCCCTGCAAGACCTGAACTTCGATTATGAGTCTTTCTCAAAATGGACCTTCTGGACCAGAGAGATAGATGTTTAAATATTTTGTACCACCCTGTACATTTCACTGATACATGAAGTATGGTTCTTTACACTATAATCCAGCTATTATCCTCTTAAGATTATTCTATACACAAACCGGTCAGTATTTGCTGTGCAAAACTTTAGAGCATACAAAAAATTCATTAATTGTTTTATTAAAAATTTTTAATATTTTATCAGCCGGAAAAATGGTGTCGGAAGACTTGTGGCTTTAGATAAAATTACTTTACAGCACCGGATAAAAATGACTTCCGGACTTTAAAAGGCACCTCTTTTTTATTTGTTGGTCGGTGATCTTCTTTTCTCCTGAAATTTTATGAATTGGTAATATGAAGGATGTGCTCAACTATTTAGTACTTGATGCTAAGAAAGAAAATTTTGAATTGATTAAGCAAAATCTGCAGCTGAAGGATAATGATAAAATTTTCCAGGCAGTAGATACTGCAGATCTTTTAAAGAAGATAAAAAAAACTGAATGTAACATTATTATCTCTGACCTATCCACCGTGGAAGCAACAGACCTTGAGTTATTCAGGGAACTCAAAGAAGCTTACAGCCTCCTTCCTTATATTTTTTTAAACTATAGTCACAATCCTTCTTTAAACCGAAACTTGGATGGTTTAGAAGCTTATATCATACCAAAACATCAGGTAGAAGGGCTGTCTCACGCAGTAGAATTTATTAAAACATTTTCCCGGAATAAGCAGATGGTATCAAGCTTAAAAAAAGAGCGGGATTATTTAAAAAAAGAACGGTTATCTATGGAGGCGGAAATAGATCACCGGGTTAAAAATAATCTGGCAGCTATTAGCGGTATGATGCAATTACAAACATACCAGGTAGAAGATCCGGAATTGAAGGAAAAACTGAATGTGCATGTGGATCGAATTAAAACCATGTCTGAAATTCATGAAGGATTATACAGAAGCGGTTCATTCTCAAAAATAAATATAGCGAAACATGTACTTAAGTTTATTTCAAGGGTTGTTGATTCAGTTGAAACCACTGCAAAAATTGATTTAGATACAAAAATAGAGCCTGTTAACCTTCAAATAAGCCAGGCTGTACCTTTTTTTCTGATCCTGAATGAAATCATCACAAACATTTTAAAACACTCTTTTACTGGCCGGATAACCGGCAGGATAGAAATCATTATATCGGAAGATGAGGAGCAACTTTCGTGCAGCATTATTGATAATGGCAACATGGGGCCGGATACCCTGAAAGATTTTGAAAAGAAAGGAATTGGGTTACTTCTTGCCAAAATCCAGGCACAGCAATTAGATGGGAGCCAGGACTTTTTTTCTAACCCCTATGGGAATATATATTCCTTAAAGTTTCCTATAAAAAAAATTCAGATAGTAAGTTTTTTTAAAAACCATTAGTAGATATTTTTACAGAATATTAATTTTTGTTTTTATTTTTTTCAGATTTTATATGTTATTTTTAGGCCTAAATGCTTTAGACATCAAATATTATTTATAAGTAAATCCATAAAATATAGACTACAGGTTGCTAAAGAATTAGCTACACCTTGATTTACGAAAGCTCTAATAATGGAACATTGTAAATTTATGATGATTAGCTCATTTAGAGACATTCTTAAAATAAAGAGCAGATACTCAACATGAAGAATTTGCCTGCAAATGAAAAAGCCCCAGAAATAAGTATATTTTTTCTTGCTGGGAAAGATAAACCTGCAAAGGATAGTAATCCAGTTTCAGAATCTTCTGCAAAGGGAAAAATGAAACAACAAATCAGGATATTGCTGGTCGATGACCACCAGATGATGCGTAGAGGCCTAAAAACGCTGATTGAAGACCAAGGAGATCAAACAGTGATAGCAGAAGCGACTACCGGAAGGGAAGCTGTGAAATTAGCATTGGAAACGAAACCCGAAATCATCCTCATGGATATAAATCTGCCTGGTGGAATGAATGGGATTGAGGCCACGAAAATTATTACATCAAATAAGGAATTGAAGGCCCGGGTTATCGGCCTGTCTTTCCATGATGAGGCTTCGGTAATGCAGGCAATGAAAAGGGCGGGAGCTTCAGCTTATTTATCAAAAACAGAAGCAATGGAATCACTGGTAAATTTGATTCGTAATGAAGCCTACAGAGTGAGCAATAAACTAAAACGTTCCAATCTTTCTGATATCTTACTCTTTGGGATGAATATTTGCCCCTGGTCCTTTTTTATCTGAATTTTTGAAAACAAATGTGAAACAGGTACCGGGTCTGGTTTCTACATTATAATCTGCATGTAACTGCTTTGAAAGTGCATTGGTAAGTGTGTAGCCAACAGAAGAGCGATCTCCAATATCAAAATTCTCAGGTAAACCTATTCCATTATCTTTAATCGTAATAGTTATCATACCAGCCTGTTCTTTTATTCTGATACTAATGGTCCCTTTTCTCTGATCCGGGAAGGCATGTTTGAAAGCATTGGTTAGCAGTTCATTTACCAGAAGCGCAGCAGGTATGGCCAGGTTGATATTTAATTTTACATCATCCAGTTCTTTATGAACCTGAACTTTTTCATCAGAATTATATTTCTCTTCCAGGAACCGTACCAAATCGTTCGTAAACACACGAAATTCTATATTTTTAAAGTCTTTGGCTTCGTAAAGATTTTGATGGATCAATGCCATTGATTTAATTCGATACACACTATTTGAGAGGATGTTATGCACTTTTTCATCATCGGATTCCATCAATTCAATTTGGAGAAAACCAGATATAACAGCGAGATTATTTTTTACCCGGTGATATATTTCTGCTATTAAAATTTCCCTCTCTTTTAACGAGCTTCTGAGATCTGTTTCAATTTTTAATTTTTCCTTTAACTCCTGTTCAAGTTTACGGGTTTGGGTTTTTACCTGTTTTGATAAATCATAGTTATGGAGGGAAACAGACGTCACCACAAATAAAATAAACACACCCAGAAACATCAGACGGGTTTGATTTCTTTCAAAAAACCCTGCCTCCTGTATTCCCTCAATATTTACCCAATTGTTATAAATCTGATGCCGCTGATCTTCATCAATGGTAGTGAGCAGTTTGTTTAAAATAGAATGAATTTCGGGCAGATCTTTCCGGCTTGCAAAACGCAATTCCCATTCAAAATCAAGGGTACGCCCCAGTTGAAGATTTGTGATACCATATTTTTCTACAAGGTAACTTGCTGTCATCAGGTCTATTACTACCCCGTCTATGTTTCCATAAGTTACTTGTAACAGTGCCGCAAGATCATTTTCAAATTCAACCAGGTTCACCCGTGGGTATGTTTCTGCCAAAAACTCAACACTTGTATAGCCTTCAACACCGGCAATTTCCATCTCATTAACATGATCAGGTGTAACTACAAAGGGATAATCATTTCGGGTTAGAATACCAATCGGGACATTCATAAAGGGTTCCGTAAAATTCAGGTAACTTTCTCTTTCACCGGTTACCTGTATCGCGCCCACAAAATCCACTTCAGAATTTTGTAATCCTTCTAAAATTGCATTCCAGCTGTTGAAAGATACGTCAGTAAAAGAAGTGCCAAGCCTGGATTCAAAGATCTGTATATAGTCTGCTACAATTCCCTGGTGAACCCCTTCCTCATTTATAAAATCACCGGGTGCCCAAGAGGGGTTGGGGGCATACCGGATCTCATTTTCCTGAAGCCACTGGATTTCACCCGGAGTTAATATTGATTCTAAAGTTTGCGTAAATCCATTTTCTAACTGCAGAAAAAAGACTATTAAAATGAGTAGTAATCTTGCTGGCATTTTAAATCACAGACGGTTAAATATTTTCACATGCTCGAATGAATTAATTTTTTTGCCCCCTCGAAAACTCAGGAAAGAGATCCTTTAGGTGAACTCCTAACTAACCCTTTACAATAATTCGTTATCTCTTGCAGGTCAACTTTTTATTTATAATGTATTTGGTACGAAAAAAAATATAGAGATTAATGACTACCTGAACGACATTCGAAAACTTTTACAAGCAATCGAGCAAGTTGAAGTTCAACATCCGGTAGCAACTCAGCATCTTTTATTGCGTCTGCTTGCTGCTCTATCCTCTCCAAAAGATTGAACGCGTGAACTACAAGTGGGACAGGTATGACTGATTATAATCACTTCAAATTATTAGAGAATAGTTAGCCGATCAGTAATTACTAAAAAATGATGGGAAAATCTACTTCGCTAAAGCTAAGGCAGATCAGGTTCTCCTTCTCTAAAGCTACGCAGATTGAACAGGACTTAATGTTTTAAACACTGATTTTACCCCTCTCGTAGATATTTAAAACCCGAATATTTAAATAAACCCTTCAATAAATCCCGAAAGTTTAATACATTCCAAATAAAACACTCTTAATGCCCATTTTTTTAGAATCTTTGCCGGAAGTGTTTGTGTCCAATACCAGGATATCTTCACAGGTTTCACAGGCTGTTTCAGATGGGAAGCTTAAGAAAATTGCTTCAAGACTGTACACGAAGAATTTTGTAGATGACCCGGAGGTGATTGTGCAACGGAACTGGTATCATCTGCTCAAGGAGTATTATCCGGATGCATTAATTGCAGACCGGACAGCTATGGAAAACAGACCGGCTGAAGATGGTTCTGTGTTTATCATATCCGACAAGAAAAGAAATACCGAACTCCCCGGAATACTCTTTAATCCAAGGAAAGGTCATGGAAAGCTGGGAAACGATTTACCATTTATCAATGACCTGTATATTACCTCTGAACCACGTACACTACTGGAAAATATGCGTCCCTCGCGGGCACGTAATGGTTCAGTGAGCCGTACACTTTCCCGGGATGAGATGGAAGAGAAACTGGATAAACTCTTTCGTTTAAAAGGTGAAGACTACGTAAACCAAATCCGGGACAAGGCCAGAGATATTGCCAGTAAACTGGACATGCAGGATGAATTTAAGCAACTGGATGATATAATTGGCGCTCTTCAAGGCACCAGAGAAGCGGAATTAAAAACAGATGTAGCAAAGGCGCGAAAAGGAGAAGAGCCGTTCGACCCCGACCGTACAGTACTCTTTCTTAAATTATTTGAAGATTTAAAAAAAATAGCCCCCGACTCAAGATCAGCACCTGATCTTTCCCAGGAGGAGCGGGCGAATCTCTCCTTTTTTGAAGCCTACTTTTCCAATTTCATAGAAGGTACCGAGTTTGAAGTAAATGAAGCGGCTGATATCGTTTTCCGAAATGCCATACCAGCTGAACGGCCCGAAGATGCACATGATGTATTGGGCACGTACAGAATTGTGTCCAACTATCATGAAATGAGCCAGGTACCAAAGGATTTTGATCATTTTATTTCAAAAATGAAATACTGCCATTCTGAAATAATGGCGGCAAGAAAGGATAAAAATCCCGGACAGTTTAAAACAAAAATCAACAGAGCCGGTAGTACAGAGTTTGTTCACCCGGAGCTTGTGAAAGGCACTCTGCGAAAGGGATTTGAAATCTACAGGGCGATGGAATATTCATTTCACAAAGCGGTGTATATGATGTTTTTGGTGAGTGAAGTACATCCTTTCGCAGACGGAAACGGGCGGCTGGCCCGAATTATGATGAATGCGGAACTGGTTTCGGTTCAGGATCAAAAAATCATGATCCCCATCGTCTACCGGAATAATTATCTGGCCGCATTAAAGTCATTGACAAACCACCGGAATTCCACTCCCCTGATTCGTACTCTCGATTTTGCGCAAAAGTTCACTCATTCAATTAACTGGAGTAATTATGAACGGGCAAGAGATCAACTGGAAACCTGCAATGCGTTCCTCGATCCCATTGAGGCGGACCGGGATGGGATACGCTTAAGGCTGCCGGAGTAAACATACATATCAAAAAGACTATTAAAGCCCGATTATTTAACTTATAACTATTTTATAACCCAAAAAATAAATTACACTCAGATACTTACTGCTTTATAGTCAGAAAATATCAGAGGACGTCAGAATCTTTGGTAAACCTTGTGAAGGCCCGGATCTACTTCGCTAAAGCTACGCAGATCAGGCAGGACTTACTGACTCAATAACCGTTTATTCATCCAGGCAATGCCTGAGCCGCTTTTAAAATATCTTTCCAGGCTTAAAGCAAGCTCACGGTTCTCAACAGCAATATAGCTTGCAACTTGAAATGGACGATAATTTC
The DNA here is from genome assembly GCA_040882525.1 of Balneolaceae bacterium. GTDB lineage: Bacteria > Bacteroidota > Rhodothermia > Balneolales > Balneolaceae > Rhodohalobacter. The sequence goes on from JBBEBD010000026.1 coordinate 7,722, forward strand.
TCGTTGAGTCCACTTTACCCCGATTGTGATCTCTCAGCCGTTCCTGAAGATCTGAAGTGAATCCCACATAGCGCCAATCAGCCCCCCGGCTTTTTAAAACATAAACATAGTACATCCTTCCCTCCTCTTTTCATTGTGTTGACAGATTTGAAAGTATACTCTGATCTAAATATGCGTACCGCAGAACATGCGCTTGACAGGAGTGCTCGCACTCCGAAGCTTTAGCGAAGGAGTGGGCCCGGATCTACTTCGCTAAAGCTACGCAGATCAGGCAGGACTTACTGACTCAATAACCGTTTATTCATCCAGGCAATGCCTGAGCCGCTTTTAAAATATCTTTCCAGGCTTAAAGCAAGCTCACGGTTCTCAACAGCAATATAGCTTGCAACTTGAAATGGACGATAATTTCTCGTTGAGTCCACTTTACCCCGATTGTGATCTCTCAGCCGTTCCTGAAGATCTGAAGTGAATCCCACATAGCGCCAATCAGCCCCCCGGCTTTTTAAAACATAAACATAGTACATCCTTCCCTCCTCTTTTCATTGTGTTGACAGATTTGAAAGTATACTCTGATCTAAATATGCGTACCGCAGAACATGCGCTTGACAGGAGTGCTCGCACTCCGAAGCTTTAGCGAAGGAGTGGGCCCGGCAGGACTTGAACCTGCGACCAATCGATTATGAGTCGACTGCTCTGACCAACTGAGCTACGGGCCCTTTCCATTTTTTTAAAATAAGGCTTGAAAACTACGAGGTTTCACGACGATAAACAACAGATTTCAGCCTGAAAAATTGCAGGCACAGCGAAAAAACCACATTCTCCATCAGCGGAGTTCTCATCTGATATTAATACGCAGGAATAAATCTGAAAAGCCCTGAACAGTGATAATTAGCATAACATTTATAAAAAACTACAGAACTCCTTAGTTCCTTTTCTCTCAAAAAAACTTATCGTCAACAATATAAATAGTCAAAAAATACGTGGCTTATTCTATTTATATCTATTTGAACAAAAAATTCTAAATCTCTTACGATATGAAACTTCAGGATTACATATTAGTCTGTTCCCTTGGAATGGCTTTAATCTTTACATCTTTTGCCTGTACTCCCAAACTATCGAATGTGGCGCAAAACCAGATAGATGATACCCCGGCCTGGGTCTATAATCAGCCGGATGATACTGACGAATACCTGTATGCAACGGCAAGTGCTACTTCTTCACGTCAAAATGTTGCACGGCAGAGAGCCGAAATTACTGCCAAACAGGTTTTAGCCGGTAAATTGGGTGAGAAAGTCGAAGCCCTTCAAAAACTTTTTGAAGATGAAGTAAGTGATGGAAGTAATGACTCCTATAGTGCAGCCTTTTCTAATGCTACACAGATTGTTACTTCCCAGGAACTGATCGGTGTGGCTATGGATGAACTCCGGTTCATACCAACCGACCGGGGCGGTTATACTGCTCACGTATTAATGCGGATGCCTGTAGGAGATGCAAGAAGCCAGCTGGATAATGCATTATCCAGAGACCAGGAACTTTATATCAAGTTTAAGGAATCTCAGGCTTTTGAAGAGCTTCAAAATAACCTTGACAGGCTTGGGCTGGATTAAAAATATACCTCTTAATCTTTTACTTATCGTAATGCTCTGTAGCCACCCCCCGGCTCAGGGCATTTTTTTTAAGTCTCTCTTACCCTCAAAGGGTACGGTATATCCAAATCGTGTTGAAAGTTACCCGGCAGCAGGTTACGTACACGGATTTGGCATAAGCAGATACTCCGATATTGATCCGGAACGGGCTTTTTCTGAGGCTTACGAAAGTGCCCTGCAGGACCTGAATTCAAGCCTGATGACCAGTGTCAGGCTCGAATTTTACGGGACAGGAAATCTCCAGCCAAGATTACACTCGGAATTTGCGATTCAGGATGACCTTGATATGGAAAATGTTATATCAAAAGACTCCATGCAGGTTGAAAATTGGGCTGTTTATATTATAGGACATAAAGAGCGGGAGGGAATTTTGCCACAATCCCTCATAAACCACCCTTCCCTCCAAAAGCCTGTGGGAGATTATTTCAACCCTGTACAGATTGAAAATTATTGGGTGGCTTCGGGTTCAGCTACCTATTCAATGTACAATGCCTACCGGTCGTTCACCCTGGCAAAACAGGATGCACTTCAGAACCTGTCCACGCACATTCAAACCATTGTACAGGGTTCTCAGCGGGCTCTTAATGAAAGTCTGTCGTCCATTAATTACCAAACGTCCAGAAATGTATTTTCAAATATCCACGTGATTAAAAGAGAAAGAGAAGATGACCGGGTTCATATTCTGATAGCTGTTAAGGAGGAAGACGTGTTAACCTGGAGGGAGGAGTAGTTTCAGTTAACAGTAATCAGTGTGTCAGTTAACCGTTCTTTGTTAGCTGGAATGGTGAATAAACAGACATTCAGTAAAAAAACTCCCAAGGATCGGTATTTCGAAAAGCACTCAACTTGTCACACCGCTTTTTGTTGTATGAGGAGCCTGTCCGGCCACAACCCACTGGACGCGTATTTGTGGTTAATCCTCCTTTTTCCCCAAAAAGGTACATTTTTCAGAATTGTGAAAGCGAAACAGGGTGAAGTACACCCCTCGCCTGCGCTCCGCTTCGGCACTCCCCTCCAGGGGAGATTATCTCAAAGAAATTACTTCCGGGGTTTTGCCTTCGAACTGAGGCATGGTGGCCCCCACATCTGCCAGAATATAGGTGGGATCGGCGATGGTATAGCGATCACTGCCTACTCTCACCATATCTCCGTCTGATGGCGGATTATCAAATTTAATGGCGGTTGCCAGGTGGCGGGGATAAAGCAGCCCTACAACTTCCAGTCCCAGCAGTTCATCCACCAGGAAAGCAAGCATAATAGCGCGGTCATCGCAATCTGAATAGGGATAATACAGCGTCTCTTCGGGCAGCATATATTTCTGGCGCTTAAACTGTTCGGTATCTGTTTGATATTCAAAGGCTGTCTGGGTGAAACGCATCAGAATATTAGCTGCTTCCACCTGGTCTTTCCCGTCAATAATTCCGGCAAGATTTCTTAACAATGCGTTTCGCGTTTGTTCAGACCGCTTTGCATTGTGATAAACAGGCAAATCGGTATGAGGGTAATATTCATAAAAAGCGATCAGGTTTCTGTTCACAGGAACGCTGAAAGAGTAAACTTCATCACCATAGCGGAAAGAAAGTTCCCTTTCCAGGTAACTCTCCGCTACTTTCGGTGTATTGGGAATATGCAGGTTTACCAGTTCATCGGCATTGGGATACGATCCCGCATAGGTACGGATATTTGCCGGATTCTGAGCACTCCCATCTAGAGATGCAACATAATATCGTTCGTTATCAATGGTATAAAACGGAGTGTTATAAATTCGGGTTTGTGCTGGCAACAGCAGGTAAACTTCAGCTCCGCTGTATCCCAGTTTCATTTTGTAATCCGCTTTTGTCATCATATACCACGTGAAAAGAGTAGCACTATTTCCGGATGTTCCATACATATCCTCAGCCATTTTATGAACGGCAGAAAGATACCCCCAGTCATTTAAAGAAATCTCCTCTCTTAACTGTTCCAGCCTTTCCACAATCGGTTCATAATCTGTTTCACTCATATCGGCCCAGTAATTTTGAAGGGATTTTTCATTCGGCATGCCATCCAGGCGAACAAGCTGGTTACGGAAATAGAAATAGTTTACAGGCACTTCGTAGAAATCAAGAGACGCGTTTTCTGCCCCGGGAGGAGCATTAACGGGAGGCGCGGCAGGGGCCGGAGAATCAATAGGCGTTGTGTCTAATTCGACATCCGGCAGGTCCAGGTCAATATCTATAATTACCGGTGAAGAAGGCTGATTCCCGCCGACACGGGGCCTTTCAGGGGCTTCCGGTATATCATCCAGTTTGGGTTCTGCATAGGAGGGCGCCGGCTGCGTCGATGCAAAATCAGCCCAACCCTCATCCAGCATCTCCAGAAATTTTGCATCCCGCTCATCTTTAAACTGCTGAAATTGCTCCTGGCGCTGTTTTTTCCACTCTTCGAAAGAATCCTGGGCAAAAACAGGAGTTGATATAACACTGAGTACTATCAGGATTAAAAAAAACTGTAACGATTTCATCACTCGTCTTCGATTTTAAATTTCAGGCTGGTGTTACTGCTTCCGCCGTCGGATTTACATTAAAACTGACTATAGAGGGTAATTTGATTTTATTCAAAGCCAAATGCACTACTTAGCTCCGTAGGTTTTTGCCGGTGGGTTGCACATTCCAAACCATCATTGGTATCACGCAGACAATTGCCATGGGCTGCCTATAAATAAATAGATTATTCAACCCCATTCGGGGTTGTAGGTTTATGGCCGTAACCATTCCCCGGATTGCATCCGGGGCTATTCACATTCAATCCGCGCCGGCGGATTGTCCAAATGCGAACACTAAAGTACCACACGAATAACAGACTGTGAAACCGCGCTAAATGAGAGAATCCAAATAGTTACGATTGGGATTGGGAACTTTATTTTTCCTCCCCAAAACTACATCTGTTCATTCATATTCAAACCCTGCCAGGTGCCAGGTTATCCAACTCCCAAACACCGAAGGTGTTCAACATGAGTAGCCCCTGGTGCAACCGGGGGTTCAGATGAGAAGGAGAAACAGACAACCCTGAAGCGGGTTGAACCAAGTACAGTTTCTAAATTACGATTAGAGATTTTAGTCAGGTATTTTCCAGAATTTCGAACCTGTAGATGATATCCTGTCTTTAAAAAATCTTCAACCCCATTCGCGGGATGGCAGGATGTAAATATTTCCTATCAACGGATTCTGGTGCCGCTTACCCCAACTCAATCAGTCCTTCAGACACCCCTTTGGCAATAGCCTGTGACTTGCCGTTGACCTGAAGTTTTCGATATATATTTCTGATATGGTATCCCACACCATCCACTGAAAGAAAAATTTTCTTTGCTATCGCCGAATAGGATTTTCCCTCTCCAAGTAACTGCAGAATTTCTTTCTCCCTGTCATTTAAACGGTACTCTTTTGATGACTGTGATTTTGCCTGAAGGGATGATATGATCTTGCGTGCTATGTTGGGCGACATAGGCGAGCCCCCTTCATTTGCATCTTTAACTGCACGGATCAACTCATCCGGGGTCACTTTCTTCATCAGGTAACCGATAGCCCCGTTTTCGAGTGCTTCAAACACATGATGGTTATCTTCAAAAACAGTTGCCATGATAACCGATAATGCGGAGTTCTGGTCTAAAAATTTGACGATACCTTCTGTGCCCTGCATGCCGGGAAGGTTTATATCCAGCAGAAGGATGTCCGAATTTCTGAATTCTCCATCCTCAAGGGCTTCTTCACAACTTTCATATGAATTGAGAATACATATTTCCGGATCAGAATCCAGAATCGTTGTCCATCCTTCTCGTATGTAATTGTTGTCTTCAACAATTACAACCCGTATTAATTTATAGTCATTATCTGTTTTCCTGAGCATATGCTCACATTAATCATATTAAAGCCAAAAAATCACTACCGAACTTTGTAGTTCTGCTAAACCGTTTTTCTCACCAGAATGCGCTGAGTTATCTTTATACAGGGAATTGCATTTGCCAGCGGGTTCCTTTTTTATGATCTGTATCGAGATTAAACTTTCCTTTCAGTATTTCCACCCTGCTCTTAATATTGCTCAGACCATACCCAACCGACTCACCTATTACTTCGGGGTCAAATCCCTCACCATCATCTGAAACAGACAGGACTATCATATTTCTGTCGATTGTAAATTTAATTTCAACATAGCTTGCATTTGCATGCCTGGCAACATTTGTGATTAGCTCGCTGAAAATCAGCCAGGTATTTTTTTTCACAGCCAGTTTTACTTTTACAGGCGGTGCGCCCTCAATGATAAATTTGTAATCGATATTACGGCAGTCCAGAACATCGGAAGCGTATCTTTTGCATTTTAAAAGCAGGCTTTCCCAGTTATCATCCTGAGGATGAATGACCCATATGATATCACTGATTTTTTCTTTGGCTTCCTTCGAAGATTTGCTGATCAGTTCCAGGAACCGTTTTTTTTCTTTATCAGAAAGAGATCTTTTTTCAATAGCCTCTGCAAAAAAGTTAATACTGCTTAATGTAGAGCTTACATCATCGTGGAGATCTCTGGCTATACTTGTCCGCACCCTTTCTTCTTTTAAATGCAACAGCAGCCGGTTGCGGTAAAAACCGTACAGAAATAAGAAAAAAGTTAACAGAACAGAAACTTTAATTACCGGAGGCCAGAAAGGGGCCGAAATAACTACAGGTATCTGAAGGATGTGATCAGAAAAAATTCCCTGTGGACCCTTGGCTTTTACTCTGAATGTATAATTACCCGGCTGCAGGTTTGTATAACTGGCATGATTTCTCTCTTCTGATGAGATCCATTCTTTATCAAGCCCCGCCAGCTGGTACTGGAACCTGTTATGGGCCGGACTCAGGTAATCAAGCAGGGAAAACTCAAAAGAAAGATTATTTTGATCATGTAAGAATTTCAAACTTTCAGCTTCTCTCAAATTCAGGGAAGGGTCCGGGTCCCTGAAATTTACCTGTAAATCAGTCAAAAGGATGGGCGGATTATATTCCGTCTCCCATGTAAGCAGGTCTTCTTTTGCCACTAAAGCAGCATAATTTTTGGCAACCAGGACGTTATCGTTATCATACCGGAACAGACGTTCTGCGGTTTGATTTCCGTCATCCGTATGGAAAAAATGCCTGACTGTTTCGCCTGTTTCTGTATCCAGGCTGTACAATCCATCCTGTGTAGCCAGGAGTAATTCACCCCGCTTCAGGCAAATCATGTCGTAAACAGCATTTGAAGCCATCGAATTTCCTACCACAAATTGTTCAAACCGGTCTTCCTCCGTATGATATTTCAGCAGCCCTGCATCTGAAGTGCTGATCCAGATCTGTGAATTCTTATCGACCAGAAAGTCTGTTGTACGATTACTTAAAAATCCTTTTGTACCGTGTGTTTCTGTGGTAAAGTGTGTAACAGAGTCATCTGTTCTGTTCAACAGGTTTATTCCGGCACTACTGGTTACGATCCACAAGTCATCTTCGTAAATACCCATTTGTGAGATGTGGTTACTGCTCAATCCGTTTGTTTCCTGGCTGTATTCATAATGCCTGAACGGCTCCCCCTCACTGTTTAGCTGAATAATACCTGCATTCGTTGCCAGCCAATAGGAGTTTTCTTCTGTGACAAAAGTTTGAAATATTCTGTCTGCCAGGGGATTACCGGAATCACTGTTGCTAAGATCAATTTTTTGAATATTACCGGATTCATCGGAATATTTATATAACCCTTGATTTGTACTTAACCAGAAAATTCCGAAAGGAGCTTCTTCAATATGGTGAACCTGTATTCCGGAAAGTTCGTCTGACAGAGCGGTAAACCGATCCTGATTTTCATTTTTTGCATACACCCCGCTGTTTGTACCTAACCAATGCCTGTTATTGGAATCTGTAATGAAGGAATAGATTTTAAGCCGCTCCGGATCAACGTTTGCTTCAAACGTCCATTCAGGTAATTGGAAAATGGATTGTTCTGCTATGTTATAAATTCCTGCATTATCAGTACCTGCCCAAATCATATCTTCATCTTTGTAAAGAGACAATATATAATCGTCTTTCAAATCCATTTTTTCCTTAATGGAAACCACACCTTCATTTTCATCAAAAATTCCTCTGAATAATCCTGCACCATAGGTTCCAATCCAAATGGTTCCATTTTCCTGCACGTGAACCGGCCAGACAAAACCTGAAGATGCCGGGATATCAATGCCATCAAATGTAACGGGTTGATTTGTCTCAAGGCTATAACCACGTATCCCGCCATATTTCGTGCCAAACCAGATGTGATTACGGCTATCCACAGAAACAGACATTACATGGAAATCTGCCTCCTCAAATTCCCGCGTAAACAGCTCCTGTTCACGTTCATATTTATAAATACCGGCATCATATGTGGCAATCCACAGGTTTTCTTTATTGTCTTCATCAATATCCAGTACTATGTTTCCGACAGGTGCTTCCCCTTCATCGTCAAAATGTTCAAATACTGCAGAAACTTCATTTTCATTCATCTGCCACTTTACAAGCTTATTCAGGCCTCCGCCTTCGGTGCCAATCCACAATGTACCTTCCGTATCTTCAAAAATAGCCGTTATGGTATTATGGCTCAGGCTTTCATCATTTTCCGGGTCGTGTTTGAAGTGATAAAATTTTTCGGTATGCCGGTCAAACAGGTTTAATCCGCCGCCTGATGTACCCACCCAAAAGTTGGACTTACTGTCTTCATACATTACCCAGACAAAACTTGATGATATTGAGGAAGGATCATCCGGCTGATTGCGATAAGCATGAAAACTCTTTCCGTCAAACCGGTTTAAGCCATTCCGGGTCGCCAGCCAGATGAAACCATCTCTGTCTTTGATGATATCATGAACTGTATTTTGCGAAAGGCCGTGGGCTGTATTGTAATGATTGGCGATATTTGATATACCACTTTCAGACTGGGCACAGAGTTCCGGACTCCCGCCAGTTATTAAAAACAATATTCCTGTTATGAATACTATTTTTTTGATACGCCCCCTAAAGCTACGCAGTTTAAATTGCACTCCAACCATAACCATAAACCTCTATCTGAAACAAAAAACCGTTACACCGTAGAATTTCCACGTACTCTGTTATATACTCTGTACCCGTTATCATAAATTTAGCCACCGATGTTTGGTTACTGCGATGCACCAGCAGAACCATATATAATGTATGAATAAGAACGGAATTTCAAACTAACCGTACATGATTAAGTTTGGGTATTTTTTATATTCGTCAGTTGAGCCAGAATTCAAGAGTTCGTTCATGTATAGGAAGATCGTGGATCATAAACGGATACCTGCAATCAGGTTTGATATACGATTTCTGATATCCGGGTGCAGATTTCAGAAGTGGAGGCAGAGCAGTAAGAGGCGTTCGAAGGAAGGTAAAAATGGATAATCTGATTTCATAAATCTATCACGGCATACACAGGCAGGTGGTCGGACGGATAATAACCTTCTCTGAAACTTGAAATGATCGCATGGTTTAATACAGATACCTGTCCGGAAACAAATATAAAATCTATTCTCCGCTGATTATCACTGCTTTTTACTTCAAATCCTTCAAAAGTAAAATCCGGCCCCACATGTGGATTTTCTGAGACATAGTATGCGTCTGTTAAACCGGATCCCTCGTTAGTAAGCTCTTGATAAGCGGGATTGTCTTCGGTTATATTAAAATCACCTGTCAATACAACAGGGAAGCCTTCTGCCTGTTCGCGAATGATTTCAAGAATCAGTTTTGCACTCTCTTCACGTGCGGTTTGCCCGATATGGTCGAAATGGGTATTAAAAACATAAAAAGATTTACCTGTTTGAAGGTCCCGGAATTTTCCAAATGTAAGGATCCGCGGCAGAGCGGCATCCCAGGATTTGCCGGGTTCACCGGGATTTTCCGACAGCCAGAGTGTTTGTTCGGAATCTTCAGCCAGTTCAAAACGTGTTGTATCAAAATAAAGAGCAGAAAATTCACCTTCGTCTCCGCCATCATCACGGCCGCCCCCAATACGTCCATAATGTTCCAGTTCTTCTTCAAGAAATTCTACCTGGTTCAGTAATCCCTCCTGTATGCCCAGAAAACCGGGACGATATAACCGGATCAGAGATACCACCCTTTCTTTCCGGTTATCCCACTGGTTAATACCGTCTGATTCAGTATCATACCTAAGATTGTAGCTCATCACACTGAAAGATTGCTTCACTTCAGGACCGCCTTGTCCGCAAGCGGTAAAAAGGATCAAACCAGCCAGACTGCTTATAAGTAAGTAGTTCATCATATATACTAATTGAATGGATTAGCAGAATATATAAACCTGAGTTCTATTATAAAATCTAAAAAGGTGCCTGGCTTCATGATAGTCAGCTGTCATATCAAGCTGACAATGATGAACCATCTCTCCACCGCCACTCGTCCATTATAAGATGAATCCGCGGGCCCATTCCATCTCCATACTCCGGCGGGTATGAGTAATGAATATAAAACCAGTTTTCATCATGTTTACCCAGTGCCAGGAATCCTGTCTGCTCCCCCAGCAGGTGGTATTCAGTAACAGACCAGTTATACCTGTGCTGCTCATCAACTGTATTCCCTCCATATGAGCGGATGATTTCATCAGCGCGCTCTTCTGTTATAGAATCATGAAACACAAAAACAGTGATCTGTGCTTCCTCATTTAAACGGCCGGCAAACGCAGCTATGGTTTTAAATCCGGCTCCCTCTTCTGAAGTGAGAGTATCCACCTGCATATCCAATGGGTAGTATGTGGAAAAATAGAGCGGGAATTCTTCCGGTGATTCCAGCAAACGGGCAGGTATTAGTTCCGTCATCCCTTCAACCTGTATCTCCGTCTCTATGGTTTCTGGGCGCTCCGGTGCAACCGGTTCTTCGTCTGAAGAACTGCAGCCGGAGTTGAGTAAAATTATTATCAGAAGAATAAACCTCACTTCAGTATATCTGCGAATATTCATACAAAATTATCTTTCTGTTCATTGAATCTTGAAACCTCCCTGCTGTCATAAAGATACTTCGATTTTATCAGGATATATTGTCCTGATATGACGTAAATCTCAAATTCAATACGAAAGTAAATAAAAAACCTACTCCTTGACGAATCTCCCCCGGTGAAGCAGATGTAACACTGCGAAAACATTCAGAGGTTTATAAGGCTTAATAACGGCATTCAGACAGTTATCACAAATAAAACAGTGATACATTAAAATGTTGCAGGAGGAAGGCTGGTAAAACAAGAAGCTTCCAGAGCATGTAGTTGCAAAGTACCTGTTACTTCTCTGTACCCAAGCGGGGCAATCCCAGCCGGTACCGAACTGCAATCCAGCGTATAAGGATAATTGAAATAATTCCTGCTGTCTGCGCCCAGACTTCAGTACGGGTAAAATGGAGAATTGAAACAAAGATCACTCCTCCGGAAACAGCTGCCATAGCATATACTTCCTCCTGAAAGATGAGTGGTTTATTTCCTGAAAGTATATCCCTTAAAACCCCGCCGAAGCAGCCTGTAATGGTTCCGAGTGCTATCGAAATTCCGGCTCCCATACCCGCTTCCAGGCCAATCTGCGTCCCCATCACGGTAAAAAGCCCCAAACCGGCCGCATCAAATGCAAAGAGCCAGCCTCTGAGTTTTTTCATTTTACTGTAAACGGAAATGGTTAGAAAAAAACCTGCAATTACGGAGCTGATAGTAAGGGTATCGGTCAGCCAGTTTACCGGCAGGTTTCCAATCAATATATCACGAATGGTCCCACCGCCGATAGCGGTAACAAAAGTCAGTACAAAAATTCCAAAAATATCGAACCGGCTCCGGATAGCCGCTGTAGCCCCAGAAACGGCAAAAGCAAACGTGCCGAGGATTTCGATTAGAATTAAAAAATCCATTCCGGAAAGATCAGATGTGATCACGAGGTGTTATTTCTTTTCCGGAAAGGTACTCTTTTTATAACTCCTGTTCTATCAGACCAGCCTGCCATTCGTATTACTCTAAGGCTGGCCACTCTGAAGTCTTTAAAATTATACAGATTCATTACCAGGTTTCCTGCAGCAAGTCAAATTTGTCCTTTTTTTCAGCCCAGTCATCTGCATCGTCAAGTGCTTTTTTTGTTTCATTAATCACCCGGCCTTCCCACTGTTCGGCAAGTTTCTCATTCAGATCAATGTAATGCTCCCACTCTTCCGGAACTTCATCATCCGGGTAGATCGCTTCTACCGGGCACTCCGGAACACATGCATCACAGTCTATGCACTCCAGCGGATCTATGGTCAGGAAATTCGGGCCTTCGCGGAATGCATCCACCGGACAAACAGCCGCGCAATTGGTATATTTACAGTTAATACAGGGTTCAGTTACTATGTAAGCCATATTTGGGTTTAAGGTTCAAAGTTTTCAGGTTCAGGGTTTAATCAATTCAGGGGCAATTCAGAAATAACATATTTTTCTGAACGGCCTCAATTTTCATGATTCAACAATTACTTCTTCCAGGACCTCACGGCCCAGTATTTCGCCAATGAGTTCATATGCATCATCCTTCTTTCCCTTCCGGAACAGATCCAGTGCTTCCGAATCAATCAGCCGGTACCATAGGTTTTTGCGCTGTTCAAAGTCCGGATAGTGCCGGCTCATCGGATCACGCAAATTTTGCATGAGTGTTAAAAAAGGGTCATACTCCTCTCCGAATTCTTTTTCAAATCGCTGGCGAAGCCGGACGGCTAAGGTCGGGGCGGCCCCGCTTGTGGAGATGGAAATGGTAAGGGGACCGCGCTTCACAACAGAGCCAAAAGAGAAATTGGCATGTGGAATATCATCCATCACATTCACCAGGATGCCCAGTTTTTCCGCTTCATTGTAAACTCTTTGATTCAGATCTCCCTCAAATTCAGCTACAATTACCATAAATGCCCCCTGGAGATCTCCTTCCTGATACAATCTCGGAATCCACTCAAACCGTTCTTTATCGGCCCACTTCAACAGATTATCATTTAATTCGGGGCTGATTACCGTTAACTGTGCATCTCGCTCAAGAAGCTCATTTACTTTTCGTTCAGCTTCGTGATTTCCGCCGATGATAATTGTTTTCTTTTCATGCAGCCTGTTCAGGTAAATCGGGTATACATTCATTTTAATAGTATTGAACAGTGGGTATTGAGTATTGAGTAAACATTTAAAATTTTTAGAGTTACCGGGAATAAGAACAGACAGGATACATAAAAAGGAGTTCTCACTACCCGATACTCAATACTCCCTACCCACTGTTTCCATTTTGAAAATTTTGACTTGGTATGTGAATTCCACACTCCGTTTTTTCCAGGTTTTGCCACCGGCCGGAGCGTACATCTTCTTTTGGATCCGCCGGTTCCGTACAGGGAATACATCCTATTGTAGGATACCCGTCATCATGAAGCGGATTGTAAGGCAGTTCATGTTCCCGGATATAATTCCAGACTTCCTCATCTGTCCATTTGGCAAGCGGATTGATTTTTACAACCCGGTTTGCAGGATCCCATTCAATAATATTTGTCTGACTGCGGGTGCCGGACTGGCTTCGGCGAACCCCGGTAACCCATGCTTTTTTATCAGAAAGATAACGCTGAAGCGGCAGCACTTTTCTCAGGTGGCAGCATTTGTCCGGATCTGACTTCCAGAGCTCATCACCATACTTTTCGGCCTGTTCATCCAGTGACAGCCCCCTGACAGCTGTTATTTTGATATCAAACCTTTCTTCAAGTTCATCCCGTAAACGATATGTTTCGGTAAATAAGAGACTGGTGTCCAGGTAAAAGATGGTAACGGGTATATTCTGAGTTACTCTCTTATGTATTAAGAGCATACCGGAGGGTCCGAAACCGGTGCCGATCACCATATCTTTTCCAAAGTACCGGAACCCCCATTGAAGAATCTCACCCGGTTCTTTTTTCGAGAGCTGCGCATTCAGTTCAAAAAAATATTCCGGTGATATATTATTCTCCGTGACAGCTTCACCATTATGATAGTTATCTTTATCAAATGGTAGTTCAATCAACTTTCTCATAGTTTATCCCGCGATGGTTGCATGCTGCACAGATTGAAAGTTTACCGGAGTACCGGCTGTTTCTTTAAACCAGGAAAACTCATTGCCAAGAGCAGCCAGTTCTCCAATGACAATAACAGCCGGTGATGATAAATAAGCTGCTTTTTCATGGATATCCGCCAGTGTTCCGATGACAGAACGCTGTTTTTTCCAGGTTGCTTTTTCAATCACTGCCACCGGTGTATTCTCCGGCCGGCCAAAGAGAATCAGCCGGTTTATGATGGCCTCCATATTTTTCATTCCCATCAATACCACAAGGGTATCCGAATGAGCAATGTGTTCCCAGTTATCAAACAGCTCTTCCTGGTTTCGGGTGTACCCGGTTACCACAGTAAATGAGCGCGCAGTGTTGCGGTGCGTCAGTGGAATACCGGCATAAGCAGGGGCGGCCAGTGCACTGCTGATTCCCGGCACAATTTCAAATGAAATGCCTTCACCCGCCAGCGCTTCACACTCTTCCCCGCCACGGCCAAACACAAAAGGGTCTCCTCCTTTCAGTCGTGCCACTGTCTTTCCTTCTTTTGATTTTGCGATAAGAATCCGGTTGATCTGGTCCTGTGATACAGAAGGTTTTCCCGGTCGTTTACCCACATAAATATGTTCGGAATCTTCAGAGGAGAATGACAACAGCTCGGGGTTTGCCAGCCGGTCATAAACAATCACATCGGCTTTTTTGATAACATTGGCTCCACGGATAGTTATCAGATCAGGATCACCCGGCCCGGCTCCCACCAGGTATACAGTTCCTTTTGGTTTATAATGTTGTTGATTCACTGGTATGGTTTTTAATGTTTTTCATAATTAATAATGAATACTGTCACAAGATCCTTCTGGTTTATTCAGCAGCCTCTTCCTCTTCTGCTTTTCCAGCTCCGATTCTTTCCCAAAAATCACTGAATGACTCTCCGTTGTTACGATCCTGTTTAAAATCTTCAAGCAGCGGGCGAACTTCATTGACCAGATCCTCCAGGGGTACCAGCTCTTTATACCGGCTGTTAAGTCGTGTTCCTGCTGCATTTCCTCCAATAAAAATTGTGTATTTATTGAGGCTCTGACCCACAAAACCGATATCTGCGACATAAGGGCGTGCACAGCCATTCGGACAACCGGTCATACGAACGGAGAGTTTTTCATCTTCCAGTTCAAGATCCTTTATCACCTCTTCCAGGTCGCGGATTACCTGTGGAAATACCCGTTCAGATTCTGTAATCGCCAGCCCGCAGGTAGGCAGTGCAGGGCAGGCCATGGAATATTTGAGTAAGTTACTCTGATCCTCTCCCCAGACAATTCCATAACTCTTCAGAATTTCTTCCACTCCGGGTTTATCTTCCGGGGCAATTTGGGTAAGAAGCACATTATGATTGGGTGTAAAACGAACTTCCGGTTTATACGCTTCAACGGCTTCACGCAAACCTTTTTTTAACTGAAGCCCCTCTTTATCTTTGATACGCCCATTCTCAATGGATAATCCAAGAAACCAGTTTCCGTCAGACTGACGATGCCAGCCCAGGTAGAGGTCCGGTTCAAATTCCGGTATTTCTCTGAATGGCTCCAGTTCATAGCCAAGACGGGTTTCCAGTTCTTTTCTGAATTTTTCCACACCCCATTTGTCCACCAGGTATTTCATCCGCGCCTGCTTTCGGTTCTTCCGGTCGCCGTGGTCGCGCTGAATAGCTATAATTCCCTTCACCACGTCCACCACTTTCTCTTCTGATATGTATCCCAGGTGATCGCCCAGCCGGGGAAATGTTTCGGGCTTTCGGTGATGCATCCCCATTCCGCCGCCGGCAATCACATTAAAACCTCTGATATCATTATTATCATCAAATAATGCAACCAGCCCGATATCCTGGGTGTAAATATCAATGCTGTTATCCCCGGGAAGAGCTACACCGATTTTAAATTTTCTTGGAAGATAACTCTCACCATAAAGCGGTTCACCGGTAGTTACTTCTTCTTTTCCGGAATAGATCTTTTCCCCATCCAGCCAGATTTCATGATAAGCTTTGGAAGCCGGAAGCAGAATATCTGAGAGTTCATCTGCAAACGCCTGCACTTTTGCCTGTTTGCCATCGATGTCGGGTACCGGGGTTGCCATTACGTTACGAACAATATCACCGCAGGCTCCGACAGTGGTGATCAGAGCGTCATTAAGATCCTGAAGAGTTTTTTTCAGTTCTTTTTTGATGATCCCATAAAGCTGAAAAGACTGCCGGGTGGTTACCCGAATGGTATGATCACCATATCGATCAGATAATTCATCAACAGACAGATACTGATCTGCTGATATTCGTCCTCCCGGAATCCGCCCCCTGATCATAAACATCCAGTGCTTATCCCTGCCTTTCCTGAGGTCACGGTCATCCTGCTGATAGGAACCGTGAAATTTAAGGATCTGAATGGCCTCCTTGCCGAAGTTGGGTTCATCATTTTCTACTTCTTCAGCAAGCGACCCCCGCAGATAACCACTGGCCTCTTTTATTTTTTCGACTTTACTTATTTTCTTTTTGGTGCTCATTGCACTTAACTGAATTTTTTGAAATTATTTTGAGTGACATGGTATTTCTTTCCCCGGTTTAAGCACCCATATCTGCCGTGATATGGGAAATGCTCAAGCCGGTTCCTTATCCGGAAATACCATGTCTTTTTATCTGGCGGCTTTCCTATCGTTCAATCGGAGCATCAATCAGGTTGCCCCATTCGGTCCATGAACCATCATAGTTCCGCACGTTCGGATATTCCAGTAATTCGTTCAGAACGAACCATGAATGCGCAGACCGTTCACCTATACGGCAGTATGAAATGATATCCCTGTCAGGAGTAATACCTTCTCCTTCGTACAGAGCTTTGAGCTCTTCTTTACTTTTAAATGTACCGTCTTCGTTCACGGCTTTCGACCAGGGGATATTACTCGCTCCGGGGATATGCCCTGCGCGCTGAGATAATTCATCAAGGCCGGGAGGAGCAAGTATTTTTCCGGTAAACTCATCTGGAGACCGTACATCAACAAGTCCGTGTGCATCGCTCCCAAGGGTTTTGGCAACATCATCCCGGAATGCCCTGTACTTGTGATTGATTCCTTCAATTTTATAGTCTGCAGATTCAACCTTTGTGGTTTCCGTTGTTAGCTCACGGTTTTCGGCTTCCCATTTCAAACGGCCGCCATCCAGAATCCGGACATCTTCATGACCATAGTATTTCAGCAGCCAGTAAGCCCATGCCGCAAACCAGTTATTGTTGTCTCCGTACAGGATGATAGTAGTGTCATTACTGATTCCGGATTTTGATAACAAAGCTTCAAAATCTTCTTTTGAACTTATCGTACGCCGCAATTGATCCTGCAGCTCGGTTTTCCAGTTCCATCCTACAGCACCGGGTAAATGGCCTGAATCGTAGGATCTGGTGTTTACGTCAACTTCGGCAAAACGGACTCCTTCATCATTCAGATGTTCTGCAGCCCATTCGGTAGTAACGAGTGTTTTGTTTTTTGTGATTGTGTCTGACATTTTGCTATTGCTTTGTGTTTTAGATTAGAGTCTTGATTTCACAAAGCCCGGAATGACACAGACAGAAGGGCGGATTACTGCACAAAAAAAAAAGCCCGCTGCCTGAGGTCAGGTAGCGGGCTTGTCGGAAAACTCTTTTAGAATTTAAATGAACCGATCATATCCACTACCTTCCTGCTGCATACACATACAACACATCATAGCTGAACAGCTACACATGGCAAAACAGATAGTGGTGAATCGTCGGGCGTTCATTAAAATTACTTTATTTTTCAGTTTAATTAACTGCTGTATGTACAGTAACAACAATATTTTTTTTAGTCAAAACATTTTTTAAAAAAATCATTTTTATAAAGATCTCCGCCGGAGAAGCCTTATCAGCTTAAAAAAGCGCTTTTAAAAAGGAGTGAATTTATCTTCAACATTTGAAAAGTCTATTGTCACAGAAAAAAATATCCCCTACTGCCGGTTTCCTGTTCGAGAACCGGTAAAAAATGTGATAAAACCTGCTGTTGTAAATTCATACAATCAAGTGCCTGCCCCCACCGGTAGTTCGAATTATTGGTTAAGCTTTCGCATGTCATTTATTTTGTCCCGGGTTTCATTAATCCGTTCAGACAACCTTTCTTTGTATCGCCATGCTTCATTATCTGCTACTGTTTTATCCTGGGTGCTGAGTACATCAGATAGTTCATCCAGATAAGATTCGGCTTTATCCAGGTTTTCCTGAAGGCTTTCCTCATCATGAAAGCCACCGCCGTTTACCCGGATATAAACCGGAGTTGAATGGGCATATTGCAAAGGCCCCGCTTTTACTTTGGCAGCTATCCAGATCCCTTTTTGCACATTCATGGTTTTTTGAAGTCTTAATTCTTCCGGGCCCCCGGAAGATTCTCCGCTGCCGATACTTTCCAGAATATTACCATGGCTTATTAACTGTAGTGACTCCAGCGGAACCTGCTCCTCATGTCCGTACGCGGTAACGGAGATCTCTATTTCATCTCCTTTATTTATATCAATGACAGATCCCGGCAGCCGGCCATTTACCTTCAAATCAAGTATGGGCCCGTTACTTACAAATGTATGTCCTGCTGTGACTCCTTTTTTCCAGTTTTCAAATGAGTAGTCATCACCTGTATACGTGTAAAATCTTACGTTTCCTATCTGTGCATCCCACTCCTGCGGTTCGCCTTCCTCTGCATACCTGGAATATCCACACCAGGGAAAGTCAGAACCTGCAGTGGCGGTGATCGGAAATCCCAGGTTTAAAAAATGGTAATAATTTTCAGTCTCCAGAGGTCCGCCGTCCACACAGGTTTGCAGGATTTCCAGAAAATCCACTTTGCCATCAAAAACATCCAAAGTCATCCCCTGATATCCATGAAACGTTACACCCTGGTGAGCATACCCGAACAGGCCATTCAGCTGATGAATTTTATCAGCCAGTCGGTCGTAATAATAGTACTGGCTTCTGCTTCTTACCAGGCTGTCGGCTGCTAAAGAAATGGTATGCCCGATTTCATGTGTCCGGGGATCCTCCTGGCCCGGACTCAGTATATTATGTGAGTGGAGCCCGCTTCCATGTTCATGATAGATTCCTTCCCTGCCAAATGCATATTGAGTATAGTAGGTTGCATGATAATCACCCATCTGTAATAAATGCCCCACGTGAATATCCTCGGCAGCTATCCAGCGTAACAACAGTGGATTTTCCCTGGGAGAACGCCTCATGTGAATATGGTCATCAGAAGAATACCATCCTCTTTCTGGCATATTTATCCAGCGCTGCATTACAATCGTGGTATCTATGCTGCCTTTTGACAGATCCAGAGAATGATTTTGTTCCAGATATTCATTGCCCTTGGTTATTGCCAGATCATACACATCCGGCTGAAGCCTCAAACTGAATTCTCCGTCGGCATAAAAAGCACTGTCGGGCTGAAATCCATAACCTTCTGAGGTATCATCCCGGCCATACATGACTTCAATCGCGTTATCCGGTAACCCTGTATGCCTTCCCTGCCGGTCCGTTAATTTTATTCTGACCGGAGTTTGATTTCCTGTTTCCCCGTCCAGAATGGTAACGGAAAGTGTTGGAGTGTTTTGTGCAGAGAGATTGGAGTAAACAGGAAAAACGGCCCATACCAAGCTGAAAAACAAGACCCGGAAAGAAGCGTAAAATTTTCTCCGGTTAATCACTATTCCCAAATTCAATGTCATCATAAGCATGTATCTTTTCGCAGATTAAACGCAGTGAATCTTCCAGGTTACCGTCTGCCGTTTTAAATGCATCGGCATCAATTGTGAGTGGTGCCCCCAGTACAACCATTGGAGCACCAAATTCAGGACAACGAATCGCCTGCTCCAGGGAAAGGCCCCCCACCGCCTGGACCGGGATATTTACAGCCTGTACAATTTCGGAGAGCTGATCCATGGGACTCGGCATGCGATCTCCGCGTGCGGCAATTCCCCGCCGTTCATCATACCCAATATGATGGATCACATGATCACAGCCCAGATCCTCAAGCCGTTTTGCACCGGCTATCATATCGGGTGAAGCAAGATTGTCACCCATCACTTTCACACCACAATCCTTTCCCGCCTGAACCACACAGCGAATGGTTTCTTCATGCGCACGGGCCATAACAACCACATGAGTCGCCCCGGCTTTTGCCATCATTTCCGCTTCCAGGTAACCACCATCCATTGTTTTCAGATCGGCTACAACCGGGGTGTCCGGAAAGGCCCGCCGTAGCTGCCTTACGCAATTCAGGCCCTCTGCAAGAATCAGAGGTGTACCTGCTTCCAGCCAGTCAACGCCGGCACGCAAGGCCATTGCCGCTGTTTCGAGGGCTTCATCTATGTCAGTCAGGTCGAGAGAAATTTGAACAACCGGTTTCATATAGATCCATGAAGTTTCATTATAAAGGCCAGTACTCACTCATTTTCTTTCGGAGAAAAGTTACACTCCGCTTAAGCTGATCCATTCCATCCACACCGTCCTCAATACTGATCCAGCCATTAAAACCAACCCGTTTCAGTTCAGTGAAAATTTTATCATAATCATTAAGTCCCTGGCCGATTTCGCCATGGGAGAGACGCTTTGCATATCCTGTTGCACCGGTCTCTTCGCGGCGGAGATCTTCGATTGTTCCTTCCTTCAGGTACCGGTCACTTGCATGCATAGTTACAACACGATCTGATACACGCCTGAGCAGTTCGAGTGGATCTTCTCCCGCCAGATAGGTATTGCTTGGATCATAATTCACACCAAAATTCGGATGATCTATCCTGTTTACGAGCTCGCAAAAAACATCCATCTGTTGGGCAAATTCCGGATACTCCCAGAAATCATCTTTATAATGATTTTCAAGAATAAGCGTAATTTTTCGTTCCGCCGCGTAAGGCAGGCAGGCTTTAATGCCTTCTGCAGCAAAATGCAGTCCCTCTTCAATTGAAAGCTCCGGTCTTCGTTGTCCGGAGAGGACACGGCAATAGGAGCCGCCCAGTGAATGGGTCATATCAATCCACCGCTTTTGTTTTTCAATCTCTTTTTTACGGAAGTCCGCGTTCGGATGTGTAAAATCAGGCGAGCAGCACATCATCGGAACCATCAGTTTTTTATTTTCGACTGCCTTTCGAACCGGCCCCCAATTTTTTTCATCCTTCATTTCGTAAAAACCAGCATACCATTCCAGGCCATCGACACCAAGATCAGAGGCAAGATCTATCCATTCTGACAGCTGCATGCTGCCATCGCAAAGTTCTTTAATGTAAGCTTTTGGAAAAGCTGCTAATTTGGGCACAATTCTGTTTTTGATTAAAGTTTAGTCTTTGATTGAGCCTTACTTCTGCTAATAAGGGTTTCTAAATCCTTGGGCATATTCCGGCCGATATAAGGATGCTGCTCCAGTTCCAGGATCTGTCCGCTGAACGGCCCGCTCTCATCAGACAGTAAATATACTGCGGCCGCGGCAATCTCTTTTGGCAGAAGAATCCGCCCTGAAGGAGCAAATTCATCGGGAAGCTGCTCATACCAGTCGTCCGGCAAACCCTGCTCGCGTTTCCGTTCTATCTCTTTCTCTGTGAGTACCCATCCCGGGTTGATCTGGTTCACGCGAACGCCATAGTCGCGATGCAGTGAATCCCCCAGGTTTCGTGTTAATGTCATAAGTGCCCCTTTGGAAACGCTGTACGCCAGTAAACCAGGTTCACCGCTATAGGCATTGATTGAGCCGATATTGACTACACAACCCTTTGTTTTTTCCAGGTGCTGTAAACCTTCTTTGATAAGCGCAAAAGGGGCCAGAGAATTTACTTCCAGTACATTGCGGAAAAAGGGAAGATCTGTCGTTTGAATATTGGATGATAAAACCGCCGCGGCATTGTTTACAATAGCATCCAGTTTCCCGAATGCTTCTAATGCTTTTTCAACCAGGCGCCGGGGAGCCCCTTCTATGGTAATATCTTCTGTATGCAATACAGCTTTATCACTGCCGAATTTTTCAACAATGGCTTCACCGGCCTTTCGATCCTGATCCAGCCCGTTTATCACCACTTTTCCACCTTCTGTTACACATCGTTCTGCAATGGCTTTGCCGATACCCGTACAGCTTCCGGTAATGATGAT
>JBBEBD010000027.1:0-120905 GCA_040882525.1 Balneolaceae bacterium
CCAACCCGGTTACCTTCTGTGATATTTGTAACATTTATCAGTCGGGAAACCGAAAACTCAATATTTCAAATGTCGGGGAGACAGGATTTGAACCTGCGACCCTCTGCTCCCAAAGCAGATGCGCTACCGGGCTGCGCTACTCCCCGAGGTTTTAACAACGACCATTCATGGATATGAATGTTTGTTTGAAATCAGATTGTCAAAAGAAACCTAAGATAAAATATTTCAATTCTGAATGCAATTTCATTCCGGTGAAAATTTTATCTTTTCTGTAAAGACCGATTAAAAAATTCGGTAATAAATCCTGCTCCATATGCAGTTAACTGTATAAATCCTGCAATTGTTGCAAGAAAGGCAACCTGTACATTTTTTTCTTTGAAAAAAGCATCAGCGAATAATAGAAATGCATAGAGCGGATAGAGAAAAATTAAAGCTGAAAACAGGGGCAAACCTGAAAAAGACAAAGGAAAAGAGATCGCCAGCCCGGCTAAAAACAGGAATGGAAATAGATGCACAGCTTTTATTTCTCCGGGAAACATAGAATTAACATTCACCCGTGCCCTTCCAAAAAAATGGAGTTGTTTATAAAATTGCAGCAGGGAGGTTCTTCTTTTATGAAAAACGTAGGCATCTTCAACAAAGGAAGATTTAAAACCCGACCGGAGGATGCGAATACTGAACTCAATGTCTTCGCCCATACGTGTAATTTTATATCCTCCTGTTTGTTCGAAAACTTCTCTGCTGATGCCCATGTTAAAACTTCTCGGATGAAAGGTGCCTATACGATTCTTTTTCCCTCTGATTCCTCCGGTAGTTAAAAACGAAGTCATACTGTAATTGATTGCTTTTTGTAATAACGTAAATGAAGGGTGAGCCCGGTCGGGGCCGCCCCAGCAATCTACAGGATTCTTTTGAAGAAATTGATCCACCACCTGGAAATAATGAGGGGGAATCAGGCAGTCGGAATCAAAAACAACAAAGTAATCACCGCCGGCTCTTTCGAAACCGTAATTCCTGGAAAATCCCTGCCCGCTGTTTTCCTTAAAGAAATATTGAATCTCAAGCTTCTCACTATAACTATTTACAATTTCTTCACACGTATCTGAAGAACCGTCTTCGATAACCAGCACATCAAAATCTTTATATGTCTGCTCCGTTAAACTTTTTAAAAGTTCTTCTATTTCATCAGGACGATTATAAACAGGTATTATTACAGAATAATGCATAGGTGCAATTCATTGCAAAATTATCGTTCTTTGAATGGAAATTAATATAACAACATTTATACTGTCATCTGATGAAGTATTTCATATCTGTTTTTCTGTTTATTTTAGTGCCCGCAATGGCATACCCGCAATCTGTATCTGTATCAGCAGTATCAGCACATTCGGGGAATAATCTTTCTTCGTTTCCCCTTCTGGGTGGTACTGTAACCAGCTCGAATGATAATATACGGGTGCAGGGTTCTTCAGAAACTGAAGATTTTGGCAACGTTGCCTCATGGACACTTTCACCTGAAAATATCAAAGTTGGCCTGTTAAGCCGCGGTCAGGAGTTATCACTCAGCCAGCTTGATCATAACGGTTACCTGCTTGTAGAAAAAAACCTTGAGTTTTTTGATCCATCCGATGAAACACTGGCTATATATATGTTTGATGATGGCCGTGCAATAGTCAGAGATAATGTAGCTAATTTTTCCTTTTTTGATGCGGCCGGAGAGCCACAGTATTCTGTTTCCAACAGCTCTCAAAGTTCCGACGGCGAACGGGAATCACAACTTGCGGCCGACCCTGCGGGAAGAACGATTGTTCTGTACAATCCTGTAATTGCGTATGGAAACCAAACCGGTTCACAGGCAAGACTATTATTTGGAAATGAAGATAATGAAGTTTTTTTCAGAGACAGAAACAGGCAGGTTACAGATGTAAAGGTAAGCAAA
Organism: Balneolaceae bacterium; assembly: GCA_040882525.1. GTDB lineage: Bacteria > Bacteroidota > Rhodothermia > Balneolales > Balneolaceae > Rhodohalobacter. Next base: position 1,940 of record JBBEBD010000027.1, read on the forward strand.
AACGGTGCTTTGATTACACTCCTGGTAACTTCCGCCGGTGGTGATGAGGTTCTTGTTTTTGATCGTTTCGGATCCAGTATAAATAGCATAGACCTGGATGCAGGGCAAAAAGGTGCAGTATTGAGTGATAACGGTGCCTATCTGACAGTATATTCCGGAAGCAGGGCCCAGGTCTACAATACTCTGACAGGTGAAAGATTGGGAAGTACCAGTTCCAGGGCTTCCATAATATATGCTTCGTATCAGCCAGAAGATGAAACCATTATTATTCTGGGCGGATCTGAAAACAATCTTAGAATCTCCGATCCAATGATCACAGCGGTTCATCTGACACAACGCCAGATTGCAAGAGAAGATATCGGGTTATCTCTTTCAATATCAGACATGGCCGATGTAACACTGGAAAGACAGGGAGTAAATCAATTCAGAATAAAAGGGCTGAATCAACATCTCGATATCCGTACATCTTTTTAACCGGGGAGCCTTAAGGCATCTTTTCTGGAGCTAATTTATTGAGATTTGATACCTAAGTCTTGCCGCTTAAGAGCATATTATTTTTTGGGTGCCCCAATGATGAAGGCAGGAATAGGAGGCATTAATTAGTCCCGTGAGGGACGGCCGAATGTAGGCCCGGTATTCATACCGGGTGCCTGGAAACGATCAGGTCCGGAAAGCCCCGTTAGGAGCGAACCACAAATCTTGGTGATATTGAACGTCGGCGGTTCGTGCGGATATAACCTGTTACTTTATGTCGTCCCTGCCGAAACTTTTTGGGCAGGTCAAACCTGTCATCTCCAGAAGTCAGGAGAGTGGATGAAGTCAATTATCTCCCCTGGAGGGGAGATTTTTGAGGCTTTTTTATATCAAATCTATCTTAAACAAAAAAAGCCCGGCTGAACCGGGCTTTTTTTGTTAGTGTTATTTTGTGTTATGCTTTTGCTTCCTGTTCAGATTCTGAAGGGGAACTTTCACCTTCATCTCCGTCATTATCTTTTGCATTTGTCCAGTCGAACTCAAGCCCGTCTCTGGATTTATTCATCTTAATTTTAATGACAGAACCCTGTGGACGCTCCTTATTCAGTAATTCCTCAGCAAGGGGATCTTCCACATATTTCTGGATAGCCCGTTTGAGCGGACGCGCACCATACTTAGGATCAAATCCTTTATCAGAAATAAAATCTTTGGCACCTTTTGTAACTTCCAGCTCATACCCAAGATTTCTGATTCTGCTAAACAGCTCATCTGAAAGAAGATCAATAATTTTGAAAATATGCTCTTTTTCCAGGGGATGAAATGTTAACACATCATCAATTCGGTTTAGAAATTCAGGGTTAAAAACCTTTTTGAGGGCATCCTGAATAGTGGATTTCATTTTTGCATAATCAAAGGCATCATCACCGGAGTCAAAACCTATTCCTTTACCCATATTCCGGATATCACGTGCACCGATATTTGATGTCATGATGATGATCGTATTCCTGAAATCAATTTTTCGTCCAAGGCTGTCGGTAAGAATACCATCATCAAGAACCTGGAGAAGAATATTGAATACATCCGGGTGGGCTTTTTCAATTTCATCCAGAAGAACCACGCTATACGGCTTTCTGCGTACTTTTTCAGTGAGTATTCCTCCTTCTTCATATCCTACATATCCCGGAGGTGCACCTACAAGTCTTGATACACTGAACTTTTCCATATACTCACTCATATCTATTCTGATGAGCGCTTCATCTTTATCGAACAGATATTTTGCAAGTACCTTGGCCATTTCAGTTTTACCGACTCCTGTTGGTCCAAGGAAAATAAAAGAGCCGATGGGGCGGGCGGGATCTTTCAACCCTGCTCGTGTCCGCTGGATAGCTTTGGTCAATTTTGAAATCGCTTCATCCTGGCCAATTACTTTCTGGCTTAGTTCATCATGCATTTTAAGAAGTTTCTGGCCTTCTTTCTGGCTGATTTTATTTACCGGAACACCGCTCATCATTGCCACAACCGAGGCTACATCTTCCTCATTAACGTCGTAAACAATGTGTTCGGATTCTTTTTCCCATTCCTTCTGGGCTTGTTCAAGGTCTTCCATCAGCCTTTTTTCGGTATCACGAAGTCGTGCGGCTTCTTCGAAACGCTGTTTTTTCACCATGGAATTTTTTTCATGGCTGGTTTTTTCAATCTCCTCTTCGAGATTCAGAATATGTTCCGGAACCGTAATATTTGATAAATGTACACGTGCTCCCACTTCATCAAGAGCATCAATTGCTTTATCCGGAAGGAAATGATCCGTCACGTACCTGTCGGTCAGTTTCACACATGCTTCAACAGCACTCTCAGAATATCTTACACTGTGGTGTTTTTCATATTTTCCTTTAATCTGGTTGAGAATTTCACGTGTTTCATCCACACTTGTGGGTTCAACCATAATTTTCTGAAACCTTCTTTCCAGGGCTCCATCTTTTTCAATAAACTGCCGGTATTCATTTAAAGTGGTTGCACCGATAGCCTGTACCTCGCCTCTTGCCAGGGCTGGCTTCAGCATGTTTGAAGCATCAAGAGAGCCACTGGCTCCGCCTGCACCTACAATGGTATGAAGCTCATCAATGAACAAAATAACATTATCGGTTTTTTCAAGCTCACCCATCACGGCCTTCATTCTTTCTTCAAACTGTCCGCGATATTTTGTTCCGGCCACAAGTGCGGCAAGATCAAGTGCAATGACTCTTTTATCGTAGAGTACACGAGAAACTTTTCGTTCAATAATCCGGGAGGCAAGCCCTTCGGCAATTGCTGTTTTACCCACACCCGGTTCGCCGATCAGTACGGGGTTATTTTTTTTCCGCCGGCTTAAAACCTGTGCTACACGTTCAATTTCTTTTTCTCTTCCAATAATAGGATCGAGTTTGCCCTCTTCCGCAAGCTGGGTGAGGTCTCTGCCAAAATTATCGAGTACTGGTGTTTTAGATTTTTCCATTTTTTTCTCTCTGGAGCTGCCTGATGATTTAGATCCTTTGGGGGATGACGGAATGTTTGCACTTGTAGTCCGTGAATCTGCCGGATCATCATCCCGGGTATTCCCTGAAATGATCAGATCAAGTTCTTCACGGACAGCATCGTACGAAACATTAAATTGCTGAAGTATCTGAGCTGCTATATTTTCCTCATCTCTGAGCAGAGATAAAAGAAGATGTTCAGTACCTATCGTGTCACTTTTATATAATTTTGCCTCCAGATAGGTAATCCGAAGCACTTTTTCAGCTTGTTTGGTTAACGGAATATTACCAACCGTAACAGTGCCGCCTGTACCACGAACTGTATCTTCAATTGTTTTTTTCAGTTTGAATAAATCACAATCAAGATTTTTCAAAATTCGTATGGCTACACCATCACCCAGCCGGACAATGCCCAGTATTAAATGTTCCGTACCTATATAATCATGTCCGAGACGCAATGCTTCTTCACGGCTGAATTGAATTACATCTCGAACTTTACTAGAAAAATTACCCTCCATATCGGGACCTGCAAAGATTGACTTTTTAATGTTACAAAAACGTAACGAGCGAAGATTTTTTTTAGTTCACGTATATACGAAAGTAGTATGGTGAACATGTAAAAGCAAACAGAAAGAGCGTTTTCAACGCTGAAAGATAAGCTATTTAAAATTAAAAAAGTGCGCTTCCGGTCATTTCATCCGGCGGACTGATTCCTATCATTTTTAACAGTGTTGGGGCAACATCTGCGAGTTTTCCGTTTCGCAACTGCCCGATATCCAGATCACTCACCAGAACAACGGGTACCGGAGCTGTGGTATGAGCGGTGTGAGGACTGCCATCCGGCTGTACCATTTGATCGGCATTGCCATGGTCAGAAATGATCAGAACCCGGTATCCCGATTTTCTTGCTGTATCTACAATAATCCCGAGGTCGTGATCCACTTTTTCAACCGCTTTGATGGCCGCTTCCATCACGCCGGTATGTCCTACCATATCCGGGTTTGCAAAATTCAGGATGGCAAGGTCGTACTTCTCTTTTTCAAGTTCACTGCAGAGTTTTTTGGTAACTTCTTCAGCACTCATTTCGGGTTGCAAATCGTATGTGGCAACCTTTGGGCTGGGTACCATAATGCGTGCTTCAGCTTGATTGGCTTTTTCTTCCCCTCCATTAAAAAAATAAGTTACATGAGGGTATTTTTCAGTTTCCGCAATACGAAGCTGACTAAGCCCTTTCCGGCTGACGAACTCCCCCAGCGTATTTTGAAGCCTTACGGGGGGGTAAGCTACCTGCAGTACATTATTAAAGGTATCATCATATGCTGTGAAACTCACATAATGAAGATCAAGCGGTTCTGTTTTAAAAGGAATTTCTTTAAAACCGAATAAAGCTTTTGTGATTTGCCGCGCCCGGTCTCCACGGATATTAAAATAAATGACAACATCACCTTTTTGAAAGCGGCTGTTTGCATCTGTTTTAACAAGATGGGGGTTAATGAATTCATCCGTGATATCATCATTATAACTTTGGGTGAAAGCATCGGATGCATGGCTTACCTCTTTGCCTTTGCCATGTACCAGAAGATTATAAGCTTTTTCAGTACGTTCCCACCGGTAATCACGGTCCATTGCATAATATCGCCCCACTATCGAGGCGATAGTTCCGGTTCCTGCTTCCCTGGCTTTTTCTTCGAATTCTTTCAGGTATTGAATTCCACCATGGGGGGAAGTATCACGTCCATCGGTAAAAGCGTGCACAAATGTATTTTCAATATTATGCTCTTTAGCCATTTTGAGGAGAGCATACAGATGATCAATATGGCTGTGCACACCGCCATCCGAGAAAAGGCCCATCAGGTGGACGCGACCTTTTTTTTGTGCTTTTTCAAAAGCGGAAATCAAAACAGGATTATTAAAAAATTTCCCCTCGCGGATGTCTTTATTAATACGCGATAGTTCCTGCCATACAACCCGTCCGGCTCCAATATTCAGATGGCCTACCTCGGAATTTCCAAACTGGCCGTCGGGCAGGCCCACATCTTCACCGCTTGCTGAAAGTTGTGAGTGCGGATATTCTTTGAGAAGGGAATCGAAATTTGGTGTTTTGGCTTTATCAATTGCACTTACCTCGGGATTTTCCGCTATACCATATCCATCCAAAATGACAAGCAGTGCTTTTTGCAGTGATTCAGCCAAAATATTTAAAGGTTATTGACGTGTCGTGTTAACTTGGATTTTTTTCTTGCCGCTGTATTGGGATGAATAATACCCTTAACAGAGAGACGATCAAGAAAACTAACGGCTTCCTTCAGGTTTTTTTCTGCTGTTTCTTTATCAGTTGCGGAAGTTACTTTTTTAACCAGCGTTCTCATTTTTGAACGGCGGGTTTTATTGTGCTGTCTGCGCTTTTCATTTTGGCGCATCCGCTTAATAGCTGATTTATGCTGTGGCATAACAAATGGTTTATTACAGTTAAATACTCGTATCTTATACAGAATTCAAAATTACGGGTAATAAATTCAACTTACAAGAACGGATTGAATATTAAACTCAAAAAATTTATTTTAACCAGTCTCTGAAATGATCATTGTCATCGATGGGCCGGCCGGTTCCGGTAAAAGTTCAACAGCCAAATCAATCGCAAACCGTTTAGGAATTCAGTTTCTGGATTCCGGTGCGTTATACAGGGCGTTGACTTATTTGTGGATTAAATCCGGAAAACCGGAAAAAAACAAGTTCTTTAAAATATTGCCGAACGTTCAATTACGCACACAATATAAAGCTGAAACCTTTTTTGTGCAGGTGAATGGCGAGGATATTACTGCTGAAATCAGAAAACAGAACGTTGCCGATTATGTTAGTGAAGTTGCTTCACTTCCCGAGGCACGTATTTTTGTAAATCAGTATATGAGAAAACTCGTCAGGAACGATACATACATCGCCGATGGAAGAGATCTTGGTACAGCAGTTTTTCCGGATGCAGATCTGAAATTTTATATGGACGCATCCATCCGGGAAAGGGCTAAACGCCGATTTGCTGAAATGAAAGATACGGATCCAGCTGTTTCACTGAAAAATGTGGAAGAAAATCTGAAGCGGAGAGATCAAACCGATCAAAACAGGAAAAAAGATCCCCTGAAAAAAGCTGAAGATGCCATTGTAATTGATACGACCGGTAAAACGTTTGAAGAACAAGTGTCCGAAATGATTTACATCATTAATGAGAAACTTAAACTATAACAATAACTCTAATCCCATTCCGAAAGTCGGGATGTGGCAGTGTTTTTAACAGGTAACCTAAATGACAGAAGAACAAAAAAAAGAAATTCAAAGTGAAGAAACCGAAGCTGCTGTAGCTGAGGAAGAAAAGCAGGCAGAACAAGTTGCTGCTGAAGAAGAAAATCAGGACGAGAATGTAACTGATCAGGACGAGAGTGTAACTGATAAGAAAGAATTACCAACATTTACAGGAGACATTGACGGAGAAACATACACATTCGATCAGCTTGAAGCTGCTTCAGAGGATTATTCTGATGAAGAATTTCTTGAGCTTGCAGGAATGTATGAAAATACCCTCAGTGAAATTGAAGAGAAAGAAATTGTAACCGGTATAGTTGTATCGGTAGATGAAAAGTATGTAATCGTAGACATAGGGTTTAAATCTGAAGGTATTGTTCCCGTAAACGAATTTTCAAATAAAGTAGTCGAAAACCTTCAGCCGGGCGACGAAGTTGAGGTATTTCTCGACAGAGTGGAAGACCGTGAAGGTCAGCTTATTCTTTCCAGGAAGAAAGCTGACATCCTTCAGGCCTGGGAAAATATTGAAAAAGCACACGAAACCGGAGAGGTTATCGAGGGCTTTATTCAGCGCAGAATTAAAGGCGGAATGGTTGTGGATATCTTTGGAATAGACGCATTCCTGCCCGGTTCTCAAATTGATGTTCGTCCTGTTCGTGATTTCGACGCCTATGTTGGTAAAACCATGGAATTCCAGGTTGTAAAACTCAATATGCAGGCCGAAAACGTGGTTGTATCTCACAGAGCTCTTATTGAGTCTGATCTTGAAGACCAGCGGCAGGAAATTCTGGAAACCATTGAAGCCGGACAGGTTCTGGAAGGAATTGTTAAAAATATTACTGATTTCGGTGTATTTATCGATCTGGGTGGTGTTGACGGACTTCTGCACATTACGGATCTGTCATGGGGACGTGTTGACCATCCCGAAGAGATTGTGAGGCTTGATCAGCGCATGAATGTTGCGGTTATCGATTTTGATGAGAAATCAAAACGTGTGTCTCTTGGTCTGAAACAGCTGCAGCCGCATCCATGGGATGATATTAACGGGAAATATCCTGAAAATCTCCGGGTTCAGGGCCGTGTGGTATCTATTGCCGATTATGGCGCGTTTATTGAGCTCGAAAAAGGTGTGGAAGGATTAATCCATATCAGTGAAATGAGCTGGACTCAGCACATCAAACATCCTTCTCAGCTTGTCCAGAAAGATGACATCATCGAATGCGTTGTTCTGAACATAAATGAAGATGAGAAGAAAATTTCACTCGGTGTGAAACAGCTCGAAAAAGATCCGTGGGAAGATCTTCTGGAACGATATCCGGTTGGATCTACTCATAAAGGAGAAGTTCGGAACCTTACCAACTTTGGTGTATTTGTAGAACTTGAACCCGGTATTGACGGACTTGTTCACGTTTCAGACTTAAGCTGGACCGAGAAGGTTGAGCATCCGAATGAGATTGTTGATAAGGGGCAGGAGCTGGAAGTAGTAATTCTTGCTGTTGATTTCGATAACCGCAGAATCACGCTCGGACATAAGCAGGTACAGGATAATCCCTGGGAAAAATATGCAGAAGAGTATGGTCTCGGTGCAAAAGTTGAAGGCAAGATTTCCAAAATCACCGATAAAGGAATGTTTATTGAATTGCCGTTAGGTGCAGATGCATTCCTGGCTGCAGATAAACTTGCAGAACCGGTTGAGGATCTGAAAGAAAGCTTCAGTGAAGGCGATGAAATCTTCGGATTTGTTGTGGAGTTCGATGAACCCAGCAAAACGATTGAAATTTCACAGATAGAAGGAGAAGTGAAAAAGTCAAAACCCAAGCCGAAGAAAAAATCAGCTAAAAAAGGTTCGGTTGAAACAGGAACACCTACTCTTGGAGAGGTTTCCGGATTGGCCGACAAACTTGCTGAAAAAGAAAAGAGTAATAAAGATAAAAATGAAGAGGAAGATTCAGATAAATAAAGTCTGACCTCTCTCTTTCTGAAAATTTAAAAAGCCCTGTTAAAACAGGGCTTTTTTTATTTCTCTACATAAAAGTAAATAACCCCTTTAGAAATATCCGCACTGCTTTTTACCGAACCACCATTCTCTCTGTTATAGGCATAGGCAATATTCCGGATTGAATTCAACTCATTGCGCTTAGAAAATTTTACTTCAAGAGCATCTCCCTGAGGCTCTAATTTTTCAAGGGCATTTTTCAACTTAATATATTTGGATGTATTTCTTCTTGTTACTCTGATTTTTGACCTGTCTACTATTTTTACTTTCATAGGTTATACATTTAATTAAAGAGGCATGAAAGAAATAAATTCCTGCATTCTTTTACTATTTTATACTATCAAATAAAAGAAAAAAATCATTTCAATGGAATTATTTCATCAAAACAGGAAAAGGATATAATTATTCCGTAGTCAATTGTTATAACAGGAGATAGTAGAAGGGAAAAAATTCAGGAAAAGTTATTTTTTCTTAATATTTCTATATAATAGTTGAAAAACTATTAGAAACACCGATAAATAAACTTTTTTATAAGCCTGAAGGAAATATAATAAATCAGGTTTTGAGGTAAACTATGGAACCTGAACGGTAGAGAGAATTTTAGATACAATCTCTTCAGAGGTAATATTTTCTGCTTCGGCTTCGAACGTGGGAATAATCCGATGACGGAGAACATCCATAGCAATGGTTCTGACATCTTCGGGTGTTACATACGCCCGGTGCTCCATGAAAGCATGCGCTCTTGCTGCAAGATTTAAATTAATGGATGCTCTCGGGGAGGCTCCGAAAGAGATCAGATCATCAAGTTCTTTCAGCTGATAGTTTTCCGGGTTACGGGTAGCGAAAATCAAATTCACTATATATCTCTCGACTTTTTCATCTGTATAGATCTCGTTGATCACTTTTCGGGCGTCCAGAATTGTTTGAGCGTCAATGACTGGTTTTAGCTTTTCTTTTGCACCGGTTTTTGCCATACGGCGCATAATTTCCAGCTCTTCGTTCTCAGAAGGATATCCTATTTTTAGTTTCAGCATGAAACGGTCAACCTGTGCTTCGGGGAGTGTATATGTTCCTTCCTGTTCAACCGGGTTCTGCGTTGCCAGTACCAGGAAAGGATCTTCCAGCGGGAATGTTGTTTCGCCAATTGTGACCTGCATTTCCTGCATGGCTTCAAGCAATGCACTCTGAACTTTCGCCGGAGAACGGTTAATCTCATCCGCTAAAACAATATTTGAGAAAATCGGGCCTTTTTTTACGGTAAATTCCGACTCTTTCTGGTTATAAATGAGGGTTCCTATAAGGTCGGCAGGCAGCAGGTCAGGTGTAAACTGAATACGCTGGAACTTAGTATTGATCACCGTCGCAAGAGAAGACACAGTCAGAGTTTTCGCGAGTCCGGGAACACCTTCCAGAAGAACATGTCCATCCGCCAGCAATCCAATCAAAAGGCGGTCTATCATGTATCGCTGCCCAACGATTACCTTATTCAATTCAGAATAAATATTTTCAATAAACGCACTGTGAGATTCAATTTTCTCACCAAGAGCCTGCATATCAACCGCTGTAGTCATTGTATTAATTCTGTTAATTTTTGGTGTTCAATTTACTATCTTAGCCATTTCCTTAAAACGGGTAGTAAAGAACGAATAATAACAATCAGCCGCAATACTTTGGTTCAGCTTCATCTTTCAAATTATATTCCACCCGGAGCTGTAACCTTACCATAACATTTTATTTATGGAATTATTACAATCAATTTTATTGGGGATACTTCAGGGCATTACTGAATTTCTCCCTGTTAGCAGTTCGGGGCACCTGGCGTTAGCCCGCGCTTTTCTGGGCAGAGATCTTGAACCCGGTATCACTTTTGAAATTGTGGTGCATTTCGGATCTTTTTGCAGCATTGCCGTTTATTACAGGAGAAAAATTACAGAGATAATCAAAGATCTTTTTTCCAGTTTAACACCCGATGGATTAAAAAGTGGCCGCTATAAGTCGGATTCAAACACCCGGCTCAGTTTTTTCATTCTGCTGAGTATGATACCGGCTATGATTGTAGGCTTTACGATGAAAGACACCATTGAATCCATGTTTGTGAATCCATTATTTGTTTCCATGATGTTGCTGGCCACCGGTACCTTCCTGTTTTCAACCAAATTTGTAAAACATCCTAAAAAAGATGTGAATGCCTGGAGAGGTATTTTAATGGGATTTGCTCAGGCACTTGCTATTCTGCCGGGCATCAGCCGCTCAGGTTCAACCATTTCCGTTGGGTTATTCACCGGGGTTAACAGGGTAAAAGTGGCTAATTTTTCTTTTCTGATGGTTCTTCCTGTATTAGCAGGGGCCATGCTTCTTGAAGTGAATGAAATTATGGAAAATGGAATTGAAACGGCAGCTGTAGTCAGTCTCTTCGCAGGATTCCTGGCATCTTTTATTTCAGGTTATGTTTCACTGACCTACTTAATCATTCTGCTGAAACGGGAGAAGTTTCATTATTTTTCATATTACTGCTGGGCCCTGGGTGTTTTTGGTATCTTCTATTTTTTTTAATTGATAAAAGTGAGTCAATGTGCTTGAAGCCATTTTTAAATTTGGCTACCTTAGGTGCCGTCTAAATAAATAACATAATGGAAATATATACATTTGTAATACTCGCTGTTTTGGCGATCGCATCGGCACTCGGAATGGTATTGAGTAAAAATACTGTAAACAGTGCTCTGTTATTGGTTCTGAATTTAGTTTCTCTTGCCGGTATCTATTTAACATTGCAGGCCCAGTTTTTGGCTGTAATCCAGATTTTGGTATATGCAGGTGCAATTATGGTGCTTTTTCTTTTCGTAATTATGCTGCTGAATATTGACGAAGAGGAGACCTTGTTTGATAAATTCAGAGTGAAATATCTAATGGCTTTTCTCCTTTCAGTGGTAATTTTCGGGCAAATCATATACAGCCTCGGAGGTATTACAGAACTGTTGCCTCAACTATCATCAGACATGCAGCAGGTCGGAACAGTTGAAGCTGTAGGCGATGTATTATTTACAGATTATCTTTTTGCATTTGAAATGACAGCTATTCTTTTAACCGCCGCTGTGGTTGGGGCCTTAATGGTAGCACAATTTAAAGCTGAATCGGGTGAATCTGCATGATTGGAATTGACTGGTACCTTGCACTGAGTGCAATTATTTTTACAATCGGGATTGTTGGTGTTTTAATCCGGAGAAACGCGATTGTTATCTTCATGTGTGTGGAGTTAATGCTGAATGCCGTTAACCTGTCGCTGATTTCATTCAGTGCATATCACGGAGACATCAGCGGGCAGATCCTGGTTTTCTTTTCCTTATCCGTTGCGGCTGCAGAAGCTGTTGTTGGCCTTGCCATCATTATCGCAATTTTCAGGAACAATCTTTCTGTTGACATCACAAAGGTTAACCTGTTACGCTGGTAAACCTCTCAGTTTTATCCGAATAGTACACTAAACGCTTCAGGGATTGATTTCCGGTTAAACCATTGAACCATTGTTCGGAATTCAATCCTCAATTCTGTTTCGGAACGAACCTTAGCAAAACAACTACCTTTTTTTTCGCTTTCCAGATTAATCAGCTCCCTGAGTTCCCTGTCATAATCTTTTATTTTATGATGCTTCCACAAAAAATCCGCGAGTGAAGTGTTGCCGTTTGGGTTGGCTGATTTTTTTTCTTCAGTGAAATTGGCCCGGGGCCGGTTATCCAGTTCAAAAAAGTCTGCAAGTTGTGTTACAATCATTCCCGTGGCCCGTGTTTTAGCTTCTTCGGAATAGCCTGCAATATGTGGTGTAGCGATAAATGCGTTGCGGGCCATTTCATCAGAAAAAAAAGGTTCTTGTTCCCATACATCAAGTACATAATCTTTTACGAGCTTCTCAGCCCAGGCACCTTTCAGGTCTTTTTCACAGACCACTCCTCCGCGTGCAGCGTTAATAATCAGATCAAAACCGTTTTTGAGCCAGGTAAAGTCGCACATATGCAATGTCGGGTGAGAACCGGTTGTTGTGAGTGGCGTATGAAAACTCAGAATATCACACTGAAGCAACTCATCAAGTGTTGCAGAACGGAAATTGGCATTACGTTCTGCTTCAGGAGGATCGTAGAGAACCGTATTCAGCTTTAGTTTTTGAAGATAAGCAGATAATGCACTTCCCGTATGTCCGCAGCCAATAATCCCGATTTTTTTTCGCTGAAGGTCAGCTTTTTTTTCTTCGGCCCATTTATATAGAGCCGTGATTACATATTCCGCAACTGCATTTGCGTTACACCCTGCTGAATTAGCAGAATAAATTCCGCGGCCTTTCAGGTAGTTCAGGTCAAGATGATCGAAACCGGCTGAGGCTGTCCCGATAAAACGAATATTTCCTGTATCAGGTAATGTTTTTTTATTGATTGGAATGACTGTCCGTACAAGCAGGCCATCATATTGAGATACACTCTTTGGTAAACCCTGATCAGGATTGAACAGGTCCAGGTTCAGGTTTAGGGGTATCAGCTCATTAACTTTGTATAGATACTTGTCTGCAAGAATATTCATAGTTTTAATGATACAAAAGAAAAAATTGATGAACAGAAATCACTTAACAAGTTGATAATTTATTGTTAGCTGTTAAATGCCTCCTTTTTTCAATAATATACAAGTCAAACCGAATTAATTATACAGAATGCCTGACGATAATTTTAACATGGTATCCCTCATTAGAAAAAAAAGGGAAGGAGAGGTATTAACAAAAAAAGAAATCAGCCATTTAATCCGTTCTTATACCGATGATAAAATTCCTGATTACCAGATGAGTGCATTTTTAATGGCTGCTTTTCTGAAGGGTTTAAATCACAAAGAAGCTGCCGCGCTGACGGAATCTATGCTTCATAGCGGAGTGATTGTTGATTTAAGCGATATTCCGGGCATTAAGGTAGATAAACATTCAACAGGAGGAGTGGGAGATAAACTTTCGCTGATTTTAGCGCCTGTCACTGCGGCCTGCGGAGTTCCAGTTCCGATGATTTCAGGAAGAGGCCTGGGCCACACAGGCGGCACCCTTGATAAACTGGAATCTATACCCGGTTTTACTGTGGATGTGACCCTCGAACGATACAAGGAAATTCTAAAAAAGCAGAACCTGGTTCTTGTGGGTCAGACTGAAGAAATTGCACCGGCGGATAAGCGTCTTTATGCACTGCGGGATGTGACGGCAACCGTAGAATGTATTCCCCTGATTGCCGGAAGTATTATGAGTAAAAAACTGGCTGAAGGAATAGATGCACTGGTTCTGGATGTGAAATTTGGTTCAGGAGCCTTTATGAAATCAAAGGAAGATGCTATAGAACTTGCTGAAACGCTGGTAGGTATCGGAGAACAATTCGGCAAAGAAACCATTGCATATCTTACCAACATGGAACAACCGCTGGGGAATGCAGTGGGAAACTGGCTTGAGGTTAAAGAAAGTATCGACTGCCTGAGAGGCGGCGGCCCGGCTGATGTAATGGAAATTACGCACCTGCTTGCCGGTACGATGATTTACCTGGGCAAAAAAGCGGAATCGGTTGAGGAAGGAATACAGAAAAGCCGTAAAGCTATTGAAGACGGTTCGGCATTTCAAAAGTGGTTGGATATTGTTGAAGAACAGGGGGGAGATACAAGTGTGATTTTAAACCCGGAAATTGTTCCTTCAGCAAAATTCACTGAACCCGTAAAAGCTGAAAGGTCAGGTGTGATAACTGCTATGGACGCATATGAAATGGGTATGGTTTCTGTAGAACTTGGTGCCGGACGTAAAGCTAAAGAAGACTCAGTTGACCCTGCTGCAGGCTTTCTTCTAAGCAAGAAAACAGGCGATACTGTTAATAAAAATGAAACATTTGCCGTACTTCATACGAACAAGGAGAAAGCGGTGAAAGCTGCAAAAAAAGGTTTAACAGATGCCGTTACTATTTCTGAGACAAAACCCGAACAACAAAAACAGGTTACACACCGAATTGATAAAAACGGCGTTCATAAATTACAAAACATCATATTGCTAAAAACCTGAATTCCATTAACTTTATTAACAGGGCAATATTCACATAAAAGAAAAAAATTATGTTTAAAAGATTTATAAGGGCGATAAAATCAATGTTTGGAGGGTTCGTGAGTTCCATGGAAGATCCTAAACTTATCCTGGAACAAAATATCAGGGAACTGAACGACCAGATTCCCCAAATGAACGAAAATATAGCGACGGTAAAAGCTAATGCCGTTATGCTGCGAAAAGAGGTGGAAAGGTACGGGAAAACCATCAGTGAAGTCACTGCGAAAATAAAATCAGCCATAAATGCCGACCGTGATGACCTGGCGCAGGGTTATGCTTTGCAGCTTGAAAAAGCCCGGGAAAACAAGGAACATTCAGAAGAACAGCTCAAATTTGCCGAGCAGGCGTATGAAAAAGCACTTAAGGTGAAAAAAGCGTTCATGCGGGAAAAAGACCGCAAAATAAAAGAGGCAAGGGAAGCATTACGGGCCAGCGAAAGAGCCGAGTGGCAATCACGTGTTGCGGATGCTCTTGAATCGTTTGAAATGGGCGGCCTTGACCAGACTCACACAGAAATGCTGAATCGTCTGAATGAAGAAACGGCGAGGAATGAAGCCCGCATGGAAATTGCCCTGGAAAGTGTGGATACGGAAACAATGGAAATTGAAGCCAATGCCGAAAAAATCCGGGCCCAGGAGTTGGTAAATCAGTTTAAACAGGAAATGGGTAAATCTGTTGAACCGCCGGCAAAGGAGAAAAAAATTGAGGTAGAGGAGGAGACAGCTTCCAAAGAAAAAGAATCGGGCAAGACAGTAGGAAAAGACCGAACCAAATCCAGTTAAATAAGCAATGAGTGAAAACAGCGAACAGGAACGTGAACGGCTCAAGGAAGAGTATAAAGAGCACTACCGGAAAATCCGGGATGCAAAAGAAAAACTCAGCCGCTCCAGGTATGTGAAGAATGTGAGCAATGCCATGCAGCAGATGAATGCGGATGAACTGCTTTCTTCCGTGGATGAGTTTCTCGGGAAAGTCCGGAATAAAATGATACACCTTGAAGCAAGGCTTGATGTAGCGATGGACCAGTTTGTGGAAGATGATATCAAACATGAAGAGCTGGATGAATCTTTAAAAAAAGAGCGCGCAAGAGAAACCCTGAAACAGATAAAAATGGAGATGGGGCTGTTGTACAGCGAAATGGAACAGCAGGCAGATGAGATAAAGGTGGATAAAACGGTTGGAAAAAAAGATCCGCCTGATCCGGAAAAATCAGAAAACAATGAATAACAGCGGATTTTTATGGAAAAAGAGTTAGATACAAACATAAATTTTACCAGGGAAGCATTTCTGCATCCCGCTAATCTGGTGTGTTTATTGCTGGGCACAGTTACAGCACTGGTGTTCACGGATGTAGGGTTAACCACAAATACAATTCTGACTCTGACCTTTGGCATGGAACTGATTTACCTGGGTATCGTGCCGAAACTGTCTTCCTATAAACGAAGTGTTCGTGTAAAGAAAGAGAAAGAGCAGCATGAAGATTCAGGTGATAAAATGTTGTTCCACCATCTGGATGCCCGTTCTCAGAAAAGATTCTTGGTATTAAAACATATTACCAGCGAAGTGAAAGCGAATTTCAACCAGCTTCCATATTCCTCTCAGGGAATGCTGGAACATATCCGGAAAAAAATGGAAGACCTGCTTTCCACCTATCTTACGTTACTGGATATGAACCGGCGTTACCAGATTTATATGAATTCTGAAGTAGAAGAAGAAATCCGCAGGGAAGTACAGGCGCAGGAGTCGGAACTTGCCGAAACAGGTTCAGAAAAATTAAAAAAAACCAGGGAACGGCGTTTAAATATTCTGAACAAAAGGCTGAGTAAGTTTCATGTAGCAAAAGAAAAATTTCTTATTTGTGAAACCCACCTTGAGACTATTGAAGATGCCGTCCGATTTATCTATGAGCAATCAATGACTATGCCTAATGCGGAGGATGTAGGATCGCAGCTTGACCACCTGCTGGAAGAGATGGAGGAAACCACTCAGATTATAGAAGAACTTGATCAAAGTCTGCTTCCGGGCTTTGACTCTCTGGACCAGGAACTCGAACTTGCAGAACTACGCAAAGAGGCAGAAGAACTGCACAAAGAGACTGAACAAAAAGTTAAAAAGCCAATATGACAACCAGCCGTTTCGAAACACTTCTGTTTGATGTTGACGACGCCGGGATTGCCACCCTTACCATAAACCGCCCCGATAAATTAAATGCTCTAAATGCCGGGGTACTGGAAGATTTGCAGGAAGCTGTCCGGCAGATCCGGGACCAGGATGAGATAAAAGCGGCAATTATTACAGGATCAGGTGATAAGGCTTTTGTGGCCGGTGCCGATATCAAAGAGTTAAACACTCTCAGCAAAACTACCGGGGAGAAGTTGTCAAGGAAAGGTCAGAGTATTTTTAAGCTGATTGAAACTTCAGGTAAACCCATTGCAGCTATTGTAAACGGGTATGCACTGGGCGGCGGTGCTGAACTCGCTATGGCCTGCCACATCCGCATTGCTACTCCAAATGCCGTTTTTGGCCTGCCTGAAGTGAGTCTTGGAATAATTCCCGGTTATGGGGGTACTCAACGGCTGCCACAGCTGATCGGGAAGTCTAAAGCAATGGAACTGATTTTAACCGGGGGACAGGTAAAAGCAGAGGAAGCAAAGATACTTGGCCTGGTGAATGAAGTAACTTCAGCTGAAAAAGCCCTGGAGTATGTGAAGAAATTAATTGGCCGTATGCTCAAAAATGGCCCGCTTGCCCTGGCCAAAGCTATTGAAGCAGTTAATGATGCGTACAGGCAGGATGGCTATGCAACAGAAGCCGCATGCTTCGGGGATTTATGTGAAACCAAAGATTTCAAAGAGGGCACTGCCGCTTTTCTGGAAAAAAGAAAAGCTGAATTTAAAGGAGAATAATTACATTATATTCTGTCCGCCGGAATAAATCTTGTGGTAATCCCTTTGGATAGTTATAGTTTCTGAACCATGGCTGAAATGATTCTTATTATATTTACCATTCTGTTGAGTGCTTTTTTCTCGGGCTCAGAAATGGCTTTTGTTTCTGCCAACAGGCTGAAGCTGGAAATTGAATCCAGGAAAGACACCACAGTCGGGCGGTCACTGGCTTTTTTCAGTGAAAATCCGGAGAGGTTTCTCACAACCACCCTGGTCGGAAACAATATTGTCAATGTACTATATGCCACATTGATGGCAATTTTCCTGGTGGAACCCGTTCAGGCTGTTTATCAGTCTTTGTTTGGTATGTTACCTTCAGTAGCCATGCTCCTTTTTATACAAACAGTGATCGCTTCTCTGTTGATTTTGCTGTTTGGTGAAATTTTGTCGAAGGCCATTTTCAGGATTCAGGCAGATTTTATGATTAAAGCCGTATCTGTTCCCCTGCATGTATTCAATTACCTTCTCTGGCCGCTGATTGTCCTGTCGAATTCCTCGGCGGGGATACTGGTGCGCTGGCTGAAAGCAGGGAGTGAACGAAGTGATAAGATTTTTAACCGGCGCGATGTAGAACTCATTTTTAAAGAACTCCGGGAAGGCGGCGGAGAAGATCTCGATAAAGATGATTCAGAAATTTTACATAACGTACTTGAGCTCTCCAATAAAAGAGTAAGGGATACGATGGTGCCCCGAACTGAAATAGTAGCGGTCGATAAAAGCTCAACCCTTGAAGAGCTCCAAAAAACTTTCATTTCGTCCGGGTATTCGAAAGTTCCGGTTTACCAGGATACTATTGATGATATCATCGGTGTAGTATTTGCCTACGATCTTTTTAGCCAGCCTTCGGATATTTCAGAGATAATCCGGCCCGTAAAGCTGATACCCTCAAGTAAAAAGTCGAAAGATCTGCTGACAGAATTCCGGCAGAGTAATATTTCTGTAGCGGTTGTGATAGATGAATATGGTGGAACAGCCGGTATGGTAACCATTGAAGATCTTATTGAAGAAGTTGTAGGGGATATTCAGGATGAATATGATAAGGATGACGAAGTGATCAGAAAACTGGATGATATTACCTTTGTTCTTACCGGAAACGTTGAGCTTGATGAGCTTGAGGAAAAATATCCTGAGATTTCCATTCGTGAGAAGGAAGATGAATTTGAAACTGTAGCGGGTTATATCATCAATCACATCGGGAGGATTCCAAAAGTGAATGAAGAATTGCTGATTCGGGGCAATACATTCATCATCAGCAAAGCAACGCAGAGTAAACTGCAAACCGTTAAACTCATTCTGGGTACAGAAGAATAGTGTATGCAGTGGTGTTAACTGTATCCAAATGCACCATTTTTCGTACATAAAGGTTATATTCTTCAGGCAACATATTCCAAAAAAGATCCTATGTTAGAACATTATCCCTTCTGGGCTCAGCAACTCGCAAAAAAATACCTCAGCCGTACATTAAACCAGTTTATATTGCATGGAAATGTACACGACCTTGTTCCAGCCGGGAGTGAAAAGGAAAAGAAATTTCTCCGGCTGAAAACATTTATGGCAGAAGATTTTTTCGGCTCACGTGAAATTGTGATTTTTTATGACCGGGCATCAGGAATCTATTTTCGAGACCAGTATTCCCAGCGCGATTTCAGCCGGGCTATTTCAGGAAAAGATACAATAGCCGGAACAGAATACTCCAAAAAACTGCCAAAAGACCCTGTTGCTGTGTTTTCTTTACTGGAGCAGTATTTCCGCTCGCGGCTGGACCAGAAAAAAAGTGTAGCGTTTATTATTGATTTTGCCGAGACCATCGTACCTGCAAATGAAGCCGGCAGCACCGGTACGGACGACCGGAATGCATTAGTATATCTTTTGAAGTGGGCGCACGATCCTTTATTTCTCGCTTCGGATTTTACCACTATGCTGCTGACAGAAAACCTGGCTGACCTGAACCGGACGATTATTCAAAACCCTTACTCGTCGGAAATTCGTATTCCTCTTCCCGATGAACAGGACCGGCTTGATTATATTAAACAGCAGTGCGATCCGGATACCTTTGAAGAAATATCTAAAGTTCCCCGCCCTGTAATTGCGCAAATGACAGCAGGCCTTGGATTCCTGAAACTGAAGAGTATTTTTTCCAATGCAATTGAGAATAATGAATTGATCACTTACGACTCTCTTACTGTGATCAAAAAAGAGCTCATTGAAGCGGAAGCGTATGGATTGCTGGAATTTGTAACCACAGACGGATCTCTGGATGATGTTGCCGGTCATACAAAAGTAAAAAAACATTTACGGTCGGCTGTTGAGGCACTTAAAAAAGGGCGCCGCGATGTACTTCCGATGGGATATCTTGTATGCGGGCCAGTGGGAACCGGGAAAACATTTTTGGTAACTTCTTTTTCCGGTGAAGTGGGTATTCCTATGGTTAAATTAAAAAACTTCCGCAGCCAGTGGCAGGGAGTAACCGAAGGGAACCTGGAAAAAATTCTTAGCCTGTTAAAAGCAATGGCACCTGTTGCAGTTATGATCGATGAAGCAGATGCCTACCTGGGAAACCGGAACGCGTCGGGCGACAGTGGTGTATCGAGCCGGGTTTTTTCCCAGATTGCCACATTTATGAGCGATACCCAAAACCGTGGAAAAATTATCTGGTTTTTAATGACAGCACGGCCCGATTTAATGCCCGTTGACCTGAAGCGGCAGGGACGTGCCGAAGAACATATAGCCCTGTTTGCACCTGAAACAGCTGAAGAGAGAGAAGAGCTGTTTACGGCCATGAAAAAGAAAACAAAGCTTAAAACAACCGAAGAATATATTCCGAAGATCATTAAAAAAGGAGATAGTGTATATTCCGGCGCAGATATGGAAGCGGCATTAACCCGTGCAAAATTCCGGGCATCAGCCGAAGGGCTGGAAGAAGTAACCCCTGATTTGCTGGATGATGTGTTTGAAGACTTTTTACCCCCCACCTATCCCGAGGAAATTGAACTGCAAACCCTGACGGCTGTAATTGAATGCACATCAAAGTCACTTTTACCCGAACGATTCCGTAAATTAAACCGGAATAAACTCATGCAGCGGGTTGAAGAATTAAAACAAACCATCCGGTAAAGAATGTCTGATAATACACTTAAAAAAATCAGAAATACGATCGATCGTCTTGATGATACGATTGTAAAAGCTCTGGGCGAACGCCAAAGAATTGTAAGGCAGGTAATTGCAGGAAAACTGGAACGGTCGGATTCAATCCGGGATAAGGAAAGAGAAGAAAAATTACTTGAAAAAATCCGGAAAAAAGCTCCTGAAGAGGGGATGGATCCTTATTTTTTAGAACAGTTATTCCGCGAAATTATACAATATTCTGTACGCTACCAGACTCATGTGCTTGTTGATCATCAGAATGATAAATCGGGTGAAAAAACAATACGGGTAGCTTATCAGGGAACCGACGGGGCTTTCAGTCACCAGGCGGCAATGCTTCACTTCGAGCAACGGTATGCAAAGGTAGAATGTATAGGATATACAAGGTTCGACCAGGCTGCCGAAGCCGTTGAAAACAGAGATGTGGATGTGGCAATTCTGCCGATTGAAAACACCACCGCCGGTTCTATTAATGATACATACGATTTGCTGGCAGAAAAAGAACTTTTTATAACCGGCGAGGAAGTTTTGCGGGTTATCCATTGCCTGATGGCCCCGGAAGATGTTCAGATTCAGAATATCCGCAGGGTATTGTCTCACCCGCAGGCTATTGCACAATGTACCCGCTTCTTAGCAGGATTAACCCGCTGCCATGTTGAGTCTTATTTTGATACGGCTATGGCAGCCCGGAAAGTACGTGATGATGCAGATCTTTCTCAGGCGGCTATCGGAAGCGCTTATGCAGCAGAAATATATGGCCTTAAGATATTAAAACGGGATCTGGCAAATCAATCTGAAAATTTCACCAGATTTGTGGTTGTAGGACGTGAACCGGTAAAATGTGATCCCCAGCTTAACTGTAAGACATCTCTGATTTTTGCTACAGTGGATGAAAAAGGAGCATTATTAAAATGCCTGAATATCCTGGGGGATAGCGGCGTGAATATGACAAAACTGGAATCCCGGCCCAGGCTGGGTCACCCATGGCAATCATTGTTTTATCTGGATATTGAAGGAAACCAGGATGAACCAAAAATTGCAGATGCCCTTAAAAAGCTTGGAAAAAAAGCTCAGTTTTTGAAAGTGCTGGGCAGTTATCCTGTACGGGAAGGAAATTGGTAGGAACTGTTCTGAGCGGCGGATTTTTGCCTGAGGTTCAGAGTTTTATTAATATTAGAAAGTTCTAACCTCAATATTATGAAATTTACTCCTCTCCGGATTGCGTTATTCTATTTTATCTTTGCTATAACCTGGATTTTGTTTACGGATCAGGTTTTAGCTTTTTTTGCAAAGGATGTTCAGACACTCTCTTTATTTCAAACCTGGAAAGGTGTGTTTTACATCTCATTTACTGCCGGGATTCTTTACCTGATGGTACACAGCTATGAGAACTATATCAAAAGAGAGCAATATGAAAAAGAAGAGAAGGAAAGAAGTTTCAGGCTGGCCCTGAATTCCGTACAAATGGCCACATGGGAATATTTTGTTAAAACCGACAGCTATCTCGCTTCTTCAAACCACAATAAATTTTTTGGTATAGATAAGGATGTGGATATCACACTGGATCATATTTTTAATACAATTTATGATGAAGATGTCGCGCGTTTTAAAAAAGCTGTTGACAAATCATTAACTGGGCATACTGATTTTAATATAGAATACCGTGTTAAATTGCCTGATGGTACAATTCGCTGGTTATGGACGAAAGGCCTTGTTTATGATGCCGGTGAATCAACTGAGAAAGTAAGCGGTGTAACCATTGACATAACAGACAAGAAAGAACTTGAAGAGAGGCTGGAGCTTGAAAAAGAAAAACTTGAAAAACTATTTGGGAGGATTCCTGTTCTGATTACAGTCTATGACCCTATGCTGGATATAGCTGCTGTAAACAGGGAGTTTGAAAATGTTTTGGGATGGACCAAAGAAGATCTGAAAAAGCATGACCTGATGGATCTTTGTTACCCAAACCCAATCTACCGGAAACGAGTAAAAAAATTTATGGCGAAACCGGACTCTGGATGGGAAGAGTTTGAAGTTATATCAAAAGACGGGAAGAAACATTATCAGCTTTGGACCAATATTTCCCTGGCAGATGACACTTCTGTTGGAATTGGCCATGATATTACGGAACAAAAACTAAAAGAGCAGGATCTGCGGGAAAAAGAATACCTTCTGAGTGAATCACAACGTGTGGCACATCTTGGTACTTACATCATCAAACCGGCAACCGGGGAAGAAAAGCCCTCAAAAATTTTAAACAAAATATTTGGTGCGCCCGAAGGTGAAAATATTACGCTGGAAAAATGGAAAAAATCAGTACATCCGGATTTTAGGTACATCATTAAAGATTTTAATAATGCCGTTAAAAATGGACAATCATTTGTACAGGAGTATAAACTAATCCGAGATTTGGACGGTGAGACAAGATGGATATTTGAAAAAGCTGAACATATTCTGAACAAGGCCGGACATTCCGAAGCTATGATTGGAACCGTTCAGGATATCACCGAAAGAAAAAAACAGGAGAAACTGTTTCAGCGACAGCGTGATCAGTTACTCACAGCACAGGAGATAGCAAAATTAGGTTACTGGGTGTTAAATCTGGAAACCTGGTTGTTTGAATGGTCTGATATGACCTTTAAGCTTTTTGGCAGAGAGATGCGGGCGGGGGAACCGGGTTATAAAGAATTTTTGCAAAAAATAGTGCATCCTGATGATAAACAAATGGTAGAGAGTTCTTTTAAAAGATGTTTGTCCAAAGGTTCGGAAGAAGTTATCTATCGTGCACTAAAACCAAACGGAGAGATTATCTTTATCCAGGGTAATGCGGAATTGGTACATGATAAAGAAGGAAATAAAAATACGATAAGAGGGACTATTCTTGATATTACCATGCTGAAAAAAATAGAAAATGAACTTAAAGAAGAACAAAAGAGATTTGAAATTGCAGCTGATATTTCAAGCGATGTAGTATGGGAATGGAAAATAGACGAGGAAGAACTTTGGTGGGGAGAAGGTATTGAGACCGTTTTTGGGTATAAAAAGAAAGATTATCTGGGCGTTTCCGAATTTTGGCAAAGCAAAATTCACCCTGAAGACAAAGACCGGGTAATGAAAAGTATGGAGGAAGCTGAAAATTCTGAGGCACTGGAATGGAATGATGAATACAGGTTTTTGGCTGCAGACGGAAGTGTTAAGCAGGTGAAAGATTCTGCTGTAATCAGGAGAAATAACGAGGGAAAGGTAAACAGGATTATCGGGGCTATGGTTGATGTTACAACTATTGCGCAATACCAGCAGACCCTTCAGCGCGAAAGGCAACGATTTGAAATGATTGCAAAAAGTTCAAACGATGTTCTGTATGAATGGAATATGCATACAAATGAAATTTGGTGGAGTGAAGGCTGGCAGACAAATTTTGGCTTTTCTGAAGATGAAATAGAATGTAATTTTGATTGGTGGGAAAACAGGTTGCATCCGGATGATAAAGAGAGAGTAAATAAAAGTATAAAACTTGCAGATACTAAAGGAAAGGTTTCATGGAATGAGCAGTATAGATTTTTGAATGCCAAAAATGAATATTCTGTACTAATGGATAAGGCATTTTTTATAAAAGGCTCAGATGGAAGTAATAAGTTTTTGGTAGGAACCATTTCTGATATTACCGTCCAGGTAAATGCCGAAGAAAAGTTAAAATCATCGGAAGAACAGTACCGGCTTCTTTTTGAACAAAGTTCTATACCGATGTGGATTTTTGATAAAGAGACTCTTTACTTTATTACAGCTAATAATGCTGCAATTGAAAAGTATGGATACAGTAAAGAAGAATTAACAAAAATGAAGATTTTTGATCTTCATCTGAAAAATGACCTGGAGAAATTAAAAAAAGAAGTCAGAGAAAACCTGAAGGTTTCTAAAACCGGTTTTGATGCCTGGACTCATAAAACCAAAAGTGGAGAGGAGTTGATTGTTGAAATTTCGGGGTCGGATATTCTTTACCTGGGTAAAACGCGCCGGTTGATTATCGCAAATGATATTACAGAACAGAGAAAAGCAGAAAAACGGGCCATCAGTGCCATTATAGAAGGCGAAGAGCGCGAAAGACAGAGGATATCCAAAGAGTTACATGATGGTTTGGGTCAGTATCTTTCGGCAGCTAACATGAATCTCGAAACTGTTTATGAAGATATGCCCGAGCTGGTGGATCCTTTGAAGGACTCTTTTAAGAACGGGCTTGAATTTTTACAACGGGCTATTTCAGAAACAAGAACTATTTCTCAGAACTTGTTACCTAAAGCTATTCAGGATTATGGACTGGAACTTGCTATTGAATCATTGGTAAATCAGCTCAGGAATACCAATAAAGAGATACAGTTTTACCTTTACAGGAATTTAGATGGGGTCGAAATCCCCGCTAAAATTCAGATAAACCTTTACCGGATTGCCCAGGAAGCTCTTAGTAATGCAATACGGCATGGAAACCCAAATAATATTGATGTACAACTGGTTTATTCAGAAAACGAAATATTAATGTCAATTGAGGATAACGGTTCTGGATTTGAATTCGATACTGTTAACGGAAGCGGCAACGGAATTGGCCTGAGGAGTATAAGAACAAGAGTTGGTGCGATGTCGGCAAATTTAGATATTGTGAGTACGCCAGGCAGGGGTACAATCATTTCAGTTGTTATTCCACTTTAAAGAAAATGAACAATGGCAAACATAAAAGTTTTATTGGTTGATGATCATAATATTGTGCGGGATGGAATTAAATTGATGCTAAAGCCACAGGCTGGTATTGATGTGGTTGCTGAAGCAAAAAATGGTAATGAAGCATTCTCTGTACTGCAAAAGATGCATATCGATCTTGTGGTTATGGATATAAATATGCCTGAAATGGATGGAGTTACTGCTACAAAAAATATCAAGGAAAAATATCCGGATGTAAAAATCCTGGCTCTTACCATGAGTAACGACGATCTGCACATTCGCCAGATGATCCAGGCCGGGGCTTCAGGATATATTATGAAAAGTGCAGGCCGCTCAGACCTGAAAGAAGCTATTTTTACAATCATGGACGGGCGTCACTATTTTAGTAATGAAGCGACTCAAAGCATTATGATGGATCTGGTGAAAGGGAAGGGGAAATCTTCTGTACCGGATCCTATTCATATTACCGACAGGGAACTTGAAATTTTGGAATATATCATAAAAGAATATACAAACCAGGAGATTGCCGAAGAACTATATATAAGTGCACGAACTGTAGATGCTCACAGAAGAAATCTGCTTCAAAAAACAGGGGCACGAAATACAGCAGGCCTGGTAAAATATGCCTTTCAGCATAACCTGATATCTTTTTGACTTTTCAGCCGTTTCTTTTTTCCACAATCCCATCTCCTGCAAAGGCTTTCGTAAATATCCGGATGTAAAAGACTCGAGACGGCCAGCAGTATATTATTATTTAGTTTTACGGTAACGGGCCGAAGAGAAGTATTCACGGAACCGCTCTCTTTGCAAATCCTGCATAGTTTTACCAGCCTTTTCTTGAAGATCCTGAAAAATCGGTATTTACAGGAAGCCGATAGATTCACAGTACGTATAAACACTTAAAAAATAAGAGAGAGAAATAAGTTCTTTAGCTCATAGTCAAAATCATATACGATGATTAAATTCTGTTTATGAATGATGCTGAAATACATATTCTTATCATTGCTGAAAAAACACCCAGAGCGCGAATTATCAAAAAACACATAGAAGAAAACTTTCTTCAGGCGCGAGTGGATATTCAAGGTAATGAAGACTTCCGGATCGATAATAATGCTGAAAATCTGGTATGTATAGCGGACCTGGTTAGTGTCCAGGAATCGTCATTCCGGATTATTGAAAGAATAAAAAAGAAACTATCGCATGCTAAAATTATTGCTATGCATATCTACCGTTCAGCAGCATTAATCGAACCATTGTACGACTTTGGAATAGATGGTTATTTGTATAGTGAACCCTCCAGGGAAGAACTTTCCAGGGCTATTATGGCAGTATCCGGCGGGGAGAAATATAGACCTCATTTTTTCAGTTATTCGTAAAAATACCTACGGGTTTTTATCTGTTGAACTCGGTATATTTTAAAGATAAAAATACGCTTTTTACGTCTGTTGGCACATCTGCTAAATGAGGATATTGGTCTCCTTGTTTTATCTCTACACACTGTTATGCAACAAATACAAAATTTAAAAAAAAATGGGCTGTTAGTACTTGAAGCACTTCAGGGGGCGGCTGCTATTGTAGATGCCGAGGGAGATTTTGTTGCAAGCAACAAAAGATGGTCAGACCCTGCAAAAGGCTTTCATTGGTTTGGTGTCAGCCCGGTTTTCGAAAATTATTTTTCGCATTGTGAAAAAGCAGTGGAGGAAGGTAACGATTATGCCCTGAAGCTTATTTTTGGATTAAGAGAGGTTCTGGACAGAGATCGTGAATCTTTTGAAATGACGGCACCTATTAGTGTAAACGCCGTAAAACTTTGGTTTAAAGTTTCTGTGAATGCTATGGAAGATTCATCAGGCAAAGCATTAATTGTCGTCGAAGATATTTCAAAACATATGCTGGTGTTGCAGGAACTGAGCGATTCCAAAGAAAGGTATACACAGCAATTTCACTATTCAATATCAGGTATTATTATTTCGTCACAAGATGGAGAAATTGTTGATGCTAATCCTGCTGCCTGTCTTATTCTGGGTTATACAAAGGATGAGCTTATCCTGGGAGGCTATAATCTGTTTGAAAAGAAAACAAAACCAGTGCCGGACGATTCACCAAAGGAAAACAACCTGATTTTTGTAAGAAAAGACGGGACAGAAATTTCTGTTGAAATCTCATCTGTTTCATACAGGAGCCATAACGGAGAAATAAGAGAAATAAATACTTTCAGTGATAATACAAAAGTAAAAAGAGCGGAAAAAAATCTTGAAGAAGAAAAACGTTTTATTTCACTTGCTGCAAATAGCATTCCGGGAGCTTTTTACGTACTGGATAAAAAAAATAGAATCATAAGATGGAATCATTCTTTTACAGAAGACTTGGGTTATACGGAAGAAGAATTGCAGGATGCCGATGCTCTTGAATTTATAACTGAAAAAGACCGTAAAAGGGTAAAAGCTATGCTGGAGGATATATTCCGGTCAGGTACAGGCCATATTGTAGCAGAAGTTATTTCTAAACAGGAGGGGGTTCGAAATTATCATTTGTATGCCAATCGGTTCGACAGCCACGGAGAGCAGTTTATAGTAGGAACCGGTATGGATATTACCGGATTGGTGGAGTCTGAAAAAGAGCGGTTTAAAAACTATGAATTATTATCCCAGCTTTTTAATAACTCTCCGATGGCAATGGTGATGATCAGTCCCCGGAATGCTATTCTTAAAGCTAATGACAGTTTTATTTCATTGTTTGGTTATGAATCCGAAGAAGTAATTGGGGAAAATGTAAATGTTTTAATTGCAGGTGAAAATCAGACTGATGCTGCAGGTGATTTGAGTGAAGCTGTGTTTTCAGGTAAAAGATATCAGGAAGAAGCTATTCGGTTTGCCAAAAATGGTGAAGAACTTTCCGTTTTGATTAACACAGTGCCTATTGTAAATAAAGGAGAGGTGATAGCAGTTTATAGGATCTATGTGGATTTAACAGAGCAAAAAAAGCTTGAAAAGCAAATTCAAACCTCTTTGAGAGAGAAAGATATACTGCTAAAGGAAGTGCATCACAGGGTTAAAAATAACCTGGCTGTTATGGCTGGATTGCTGGATTTACAAATAATGGAGGAAGAAAATTCAGAGGTTGCAAAGCAGTTAAATAAAGTAAGAAACCGCATTTTTTCCGTAGCGAAAATCCACGAAACTTTATACCAGGAAAAAGATATAGTAAGTATCCGGTTTGATAAATACCTGAAAACCATTTCGGATGCACAACTATATGGGGATGTAAATCTTCATGTAACAGCAGGTCCGCTTTCTTTGAACCTGAACCAGGCTGTTCCTTTCGGGCTGGCTTTAAATGAACTTTTTAATCTGATTGTATCTGATAAAAAGCCTGAAAGTTTAGGAATTAAACTATCTTCGGAAAAGGAATGGGTGGAACTGTTACTTGAAGGGGAAAATCTTAACCTGTCCGGGCTGAATAAACAGGTAAAACCTCATTCATTTCAGGAAAAATTTCTGGATATCTTTCTCAATCAAATGGGGGGCGAACTGGAACTGATTAGTATTAACAATATTTGTATTCGGTTTAAAAAGGCAGAAATGAGAGGATCAAGCAGTTCTCTGAAGAGCAGTTCAGAGCTTTATGAACCCTTAACAAAATGAAATGATAAGCAGGAAAATGCGTGTATTAATTATTGAAGATGACTTGATTCTGGCTCTCAGCCTCGAAATCATGCTTAAAAAAATGGGATTTGTGATGATTCATAAAACTCATACAGGAGAAAAAGCACTCGAAGTATTAGTTGACTTTGAGCCGGATTTGCTGCTTGTGGATATCTTTTTGGGGGCAGGAATTTCGGGGGTGGATGTTGTAAAGAAAATTCAAAGCAATAAAGATATTCCGGTAATTTATATTACCGGAAACTCTGATGATTATCATAGAAATTTAGCCAGTGAAACAAATCATTCAGGATATCTTGTGAAACCTGTTACCTATAATGAATTGAAAAATACTCTTGAAAAAGTAAACCTGATCCCTGAGAATGAAATAAAAGATTCATAGTAATAAATGACGGTAATAAGGGTTTTATTTATGCAGATTTGAGTGAAGAGCTTTTTCATTATTATTAATAAACTAAAAAAGAAAATTACCAAATTGTGAATAGTATATTATCTGAAGAGAGTAAAGATTCGGTTTTTAAGAAAGTCAGAACTTATTTAGAAAATGAAAATTTCAAGATTGAAAACACAGATCAAACCAGGCCCTGGGGAGGTTTTTTTGTTATTGCAGAAGATCATTCGGCACGGTTCATTTCACACTTTTTCCCGCATGTAAACCATCAGGATATTGAAGAGTATGCAAAATTAAGCCCCAAAATCTTAATTGTTGCACCACGGAAGAGATTATCATGGCAGTACCATCACCGAAGGGCTGAAATATGGAGAGTGGTAAAAGGCACCGTTGGAGTAGTGATCAGTGATACGGATGAACAAACTCCGCCCCGTACTCTTTTCGAGGGAGAACACATCAGGTTACAGAAAGGAGAGCGACACAGGCTTGTCGGGCTGGAAAGCTGGGGAATAGTAGCGGAAATCTGGCAGCATACTGATGAGGAACATCCTTCAAACGAGGATGATATAGTCCGCCTTGAAGATGATTTTGGCAGATAAGCCGTGTGCGGATTTTCCTTGATTATACTGTTTAAATTCTTTGCTATTATATAACTAACAGAAGTTAAATTTCAGGAATTTTTTTTATTTTTTCTTAATAAAAAGATAATTAAACAGGTGCTTATGCAATGAAACTCTTCTCCCGGCAGATTATAATTATACTGTCTGGTTATTCGTTCTTACAGAGGATGGGATTACTTTTTACTTTATCTAAAATAAATACATAACCTGTGGCAGGTTTACTTTAAGTTTTTATCTATCTTTTGAAAAAAAATGTGAAAATAACTCCCGGCGGCCTGAACTTGGTCGCCTTTTTTATAATCTATACCTTATAAACGGTACTTGTTGAAAATAATCCGGTTATTTAAACATCTGAATGTAGTTATACTCTATGGAAAAAGTGGATACACATATCCGCGAACAAATTGATGAAATTGTTCTGACTAAAGTTCAGCAGTCAACACTGGATGAATTGCTGGAACTATGTCATGCCCGTTTGGAAGATACGGACGATGAGCTTATTACCAGTGCTTTTAAGCTTTGTTTAAGGTCTCACGAGGGTGTAAGCCGTGCATCAGGAGAGCCTTATTATCTGCATCCGGTTGAAGTAGCTAAAATAATGGCAGATGAATTTAACATTGATGATGAATCAGTTGTAGCTGCTCTTCTTCATGATACGGTTGAAGATACAACCGTTACTCTGGAAATAATCGAAGAGCTGTTTGGTTCTACTGTAAGGCACCTGATTGATGGTGTAACCAAAATAACCGGTGTTTTTGAGAACCGGAATGCCAAACAGGCAGAAACATTTATGAAATTGCTTCTCTCCATGGCGGAAGATATTCGCGTGGTGCTGATAAAGTTTGCCGACCGGCTGCACAATATGCGCACGATTGGCCACCTGCCGAGAGAAAAACAGCTTAAAAAAGCAACCGAAACAATGGAACTGTATGCTCCGCTTGCACACAGGTTCGGGCTTTTTAAAATAAAGAATGAATTTGAGGATCTCTGTTTTAAAGTAATTGATCCCAATTCATACAAGTTTATTGTGAGAAAGCTGCGGGAAAAAAAAGAAGCCAGGGAGGAGTTCATTGAGGAGTTTATGGAACCTGTTACAAATGAGCTTCAGGAGCAAAAGTTTTCGTTTGAAATTAAAGGCAGGCCAAAGCATATATATTCCATCTACCGGAAAATGCAGCGGCAGCAAAAACCATTTGAAGAGATCTATGACCTGTTTGCCATCCGTATTATATTAGAAGAACCCCATAAGAAAGAAGACTGCTGGCGTGTATATTCAATTATTACCGACTGGTATACTCCTATCCCAAAACGTTTTCGGGATTTTATATCTGTTCCGAAAGCAAACGGCTACCAGTCACTTCATACGACGGTAATTACCAAAAAAGGACGAAAAGTAGAAGTTCAGATACGCACCCGGAAAATGGATGATATTGCAGAGCATGGGCTGGCTGCACACTGGAAATATAAGGAAGGAAGCTCGGGAGGAAGTACCGAACTGGATAAATTCGTTCACTGGGTTCGGGATGTACTTGATAATCCGCGCCCCGAAGCCGCTACTGAATTTGTTAAAGATTTTCAGTTAAACCTGTATCAGGATGAAATTTACGTATTTACTCCCCATGGTGAGCTAAAAACACTTCCGAAAGGTGCAACATGTATTGACTTTGCTTTTGAAATTCACAGTGAAATTGGCGAACGGGCTGTTGCTGCTAAAATTAACGGAAAAATGGTTCCTTTGCGGCAGAAACTGAAAATCGGTGACCAGGTTGAAATTATCACAGGAAATAAGATAAACCTGAATGCAGACTGGATGGAAAATGTGGTAACACATAAGGCGAAAGCTCGCCTGCGTCAGTTTATCAAGCAAAAAGAAAGAAAAATTGCTACTGAAGGCCGCGATATCTGGGAAAAACGGGCAAAACGAAATAAAGTGGAAATGTCTGACCAGGAACTAATGAAAGTGGCTCAGCGCTTCAGGTTCGACTCATCACAGGAAATGTTTTACGAAATCGGTTCCGGCGCATTTGATGTGAATGAGCTATTGAAAGTTGTGAAACAGTTAAAAAGCAAGGGCCGCCTGGAGAAAGATGAAGAAGAGGAGGAAAAATTAACGGAGCAGGAAATCCAGGAAGATTACATCTCAACAGCCCGTTCTGTAGGCGAAGGAAAAGCTTTGCTGGTAGAAGGCGAACTCGAAGATGTTAAATATTCATATGCAAATTGCTGTAATCCCATTCCGGGTGATAATGTTGTGGGCTTTATAAGCAGAAACGGTGATGTGAAAGTACATCGCTCAAACTGTAAAAATGCTCATCATCTCATCCGTACAGACAGCGAGCGCATTATCGATGTAACCTGGTCGAAAAATATAGATACCCAGTTCCTGGGTGCTGTGAAAGTTATCGGGGAAGACCGGGTGGGCCTGGTGAATGATATTACTGAAATACTTTCCAAATCTTTGCAAACTAATATGAAAAGCATAAATGTATCCAGCGAGGGAGGAATGTTCGAAGGTATTCTCACAATTTATGTTAAAGATCTCAGTCATCTGGAACAGGTGATTCAGAAACTTGAGCGGGTGGAAGGAATAAAAAACGTCATTAGATACGATTAAAAAGGGTTTTTAAGAAATCCACATCGCATTACGTAGGTGTTTTCCCGTACAAAAAATGTCCGAAATACCTATACTTATTTTCAAATCTTTTAATAATAATTTGTAAGCATACATATTATATTTAATAATATAGTTAGAGTGACTAAACATTAAAACAATTGGACTCAAATGGTGACATACACTAAACGTGATATCGTGCGTACTGTAGCAAATAAAATGGATGTTCCTCTTAACCAGGCGGAACCATGGGTGGATCAGGTGATTGATGCTCTTCGAAGTAAAATGATGTCTGCAGATCCAACCTGCCGAATTGAATTACGTGACTTTGGTGTTTTTGAAGTGAAAGAAACAAAAGCCAAGCCAAAAGCACGTAATCCCAAAACCAATGAAGTAATCTATGTTCCTGCACATAGAAAAACTCATTTCAAACCAAGTAAGAGGATGAAAAAATTCCTTAAAAAACCTCTTGATGAAGTTAAAAAAGGTAGTTAATTGGCAGAATATGGTAGACTTCTTGGTGTAGATGTTGGCAGCAGGCGTGTGGGCCTTGCAAGAACTGACCTGCTACGGACTATTGCAAATCCAATAGGAACATTTCCCCCGGAAGATTCTTTCCATGAAATCAAAAAACAAGTTCTGAGTGAAGGTCCTGTAAAGGGGGTCGTGGTCGGCTGGCCGCTGACTCCCCAGGGATCTCCAACAGACGCCACCGGATTGGCTGCTGATTACATTAAACGGCTGCAAAAAGAGTATCCGGATATTGAAATTTATAAAATGGATGAACGTTTTACCTCCCGGCAGGCTATGAAAATTATGGTTGATTCCGGAATTCCTAAAATGAAACGACAACAAAAAGGCAGGTTGGATCAGGCCGCCGCAGCTCTTATTTTACAGCAATTCTTAGAAGCAAGGCCTGAAATTTAACTATGTCTGTTTTACCTATTGTAACATACAATGATCCCGTTCTCAGGGAGAAAACCAAAGAAATCAGTTCAAACAATGATGAGCTGCAAGAGCTTATACAGCATATGTTTGATACGATGTACAACTCAAATGGTGTTGGCCTTGCGGCTCCTCAAATCGGACGATCAGACCGGCTATTTGTAATGGATGCAGATGCTGTTACTGAAGAAATTGAAGAGGAAGAGGATTTGGGGCCGATGGTATTTATAAACCCTGAAATAGTTGAAAAAAGCCCGGAAAAAATAAAAATGGAAGAGGGTTGTTTAAGCATTCCCGAACTGCGTGATGATGTTACCCGCCCTGAACGAATTACAGTAAAATACCGGGATCGAAATTTTGAAGAAAAAATTCTGCAGGCCACTGGGTGGCCTGCGAGGGTTATTCAGCATGAAACGGATCATCTGAATGGTGTACTGTTTATTGATTATCTGAGTGCATTTCGGAAGAGAATTCACAAATCATTGCTATCAAAAATAGACGAAGGAACACTGGAAACCGACTACCCGCTGGTTCCTAAAAAAATTCAGCAGATTTAATGAAACCCCTCCGCATTATTTTTATGGGATCGCCGGAATTTGCGGTGCCCAGCCTGGAGTTGCTGCACGATTCGCCCCATTATATAGCAGCGGTAGTAAGCAATCCTGATAAGCGGCGCGGCCGGAGAAGTAAACCCACACCTACGGATGTAAAAAAAAGGGCTCTTGAACTGGGCTTGACCACTGTGGATGCCGTTGATCTGAACTCGGAAGACTTTATCCGGAATTTGTCGGAATTAGAGCCTGATTTAATTGTGACGGTAGCTTTTAGAATACTGCCTGAGTCAATTCTTGCCATTCCCGAAAAAGGTTCTGTAAATTTACATGCCTCTCTGCTTCCGAAGTATCGCGGGGCCGCACCTATTCACCGGGCAGTAATGAATGGCGAGACAGAAACGGGATGCACCGTTTTTTTTCTTAATAAAAAAGTGGATGCGGGTGAAATCATCAAACAAAAAAAAACCGTTATTGGACCGCTTGAAACCACGGGTGACGTCTATGAACGTTTAAAAACAATGGGAGCCGCTGTGCTTTTGGAAAGTGTGAATGACATTGCAACAGATTCAGCTGAACGAATTCCCCAGGATTCTGCCCGTGCTACTCCGGCACCGAAATTGTTTAAAGAAAATACAAAACTGGATTTTCATAAATCAGCCCGTGAGGTTCATAACAAAATAAGGGGCCTGAACCCGTTTCCCATAGCCTGGTGCCACTATGACGATAAAAAGATGAATATTTATAAAGCCAAACCCGGACCTGAATTAAAATTACAGCCGGGGAAACTATATGCATCGGATGATGCGTTACTTGTGGGGTGCGGTGAGGGCACAATTGAAATCAGAGAGCTTCAACTGCCCGGCACCAAAAGAATGACAGGGAAAGATTTTATCAATGGTTATGACATATCCCTTAGCTTTGAATAAAAAGCAGTGAAATTCTAAACTACTTTTAACCGGGGAAAAGTTGACTAAAACCAATTAATTTTAGATATACCGTTCAGCTTTTTTCAGTGCTTTAAATAATCAATTTTTTACTTATAAATATCAGACTGCTATGGAGTTTTCAGAACTAATACAAGCTGCCAAAGAAGGAGACCTTGACCGTATAAAAGAACTTCATGAAGAGGGAGCAAATCTAAACGAGACTCATAAAAACGGGTCCACAGCATTAATCTATGCAGCTCAGAACGGCCACCTTCCTGTGGTTGAATACCTGATCAGTAACGGGGCAGATCCGGGGGTTCAGACAAAAATGGGTGGAACGGCTTTAAACCGGGCTGCCGAGAATGGTGACCTCAAAGTGATGAAGTATTTACTTGATAACGGAACTCCAATAGGTGATCTCGCTTTAATTGTAGCCGCCCGGGAGGGGAACCTTGATGCCGTTAAACTGCTTGCAGAATCAGGTGCGGATGTAAATGCACAGCAACGATGGGGCCATACAGCCTTAATGCTTGCTGCCAGGGAAGGCCATTCTTCAGTAGTTAAATACCTGCTGGATCAAGGTGCCAATGTCCGCCTGAGAGATAAAAACGGAGATACCGCCCTTAATATCGCTATGGACAATGATAACCTGGATATTGCCATGCAGCTGAGAAAGGCAGGGGCAAAAGCGCCGCCTAAAAAGAAATCCACCCCGGTTGTTCAGGATGATGAGGATGAAGATGACCCGGTTTCTGAAATGGACGAACTTATTTCCGAGGATGACGATGAACTTGCGGATGATGTGGACCTGGATGATTAAAAGTAATTAAGTTCATCTTTAATATTTGGTACTTAGATTGAACTTCAGTTTAGAATTGATTTTTTTGCTTTATCTCTTATATGGGCCTGGGAGTTATATTTTCTGCGCCGCAAACTTGTGTTAAATAGTGGCTGTGTTAGGGTAACTTGCTGTTTTTGAATTAAAGGAATCCTGAAATTTGTTTTGGTATAAATAAGTGTTTGAAAAAAAAGCGGATAGTTTATGCGGAGATTTTTGAGCGTGTTTTTTTTTAGTCTCTGCTGTACTTCTGCCCTTGCGCAACAGTTTTTGCCTGAACACGATCAGGGTGCATGGAATAATGCAATTGAACATGGTTTTACCACAGAAGAGGGGCTCCCTGCTAATGGAGTAAACGAGCTTATACAGGATTCCCGGAAATATATCTGGGCGGCTACCTATAATGGATTGATTCGCTTTGACGGCAAAAATATAAAAGTATATAACAGTGCTGAAATAGAAGATCTGGGCTCAAACCGTTTTTTAACTCTTCTTGAAGATTCGAATGGCTGCATATGGGCAGGGCTCGAATATAGTTATATACTTTCGATTTGTGGAGATTCAACAGAAGTAACCAACCTGGATGAACATGTTGGA
Organism: Balneolaceae bacterium; assembly: GCA_040882525.1. Taxonomy (GTDB): domain Bacteria; phylum Bacteroidota; class Rhodothermia; order Balneolales; family Balneolaceae; genus Rhodohalobacter. Next base: position 38,251 of record JBBEBD010000027.1, read on the forward strand.
GGATTTAATAACCATGTCACACATTTGAGGGAAGGCCCCGGCCGAACATTCTGGATCGGGACAAACAACGGCTTACTATTGCTGAAAGACGGACAGTTCGAGGTGCCGGATGGAAGTCCTTCTCAGAATGTGCAAAAAATCATTTTCAGGGATACATATACCTATGTATTATATCAAAATCATCTGCTTCGTTTTCATCCGGATGAAACTCTTGATAAAGAAATTGCCCGCCTCAGCCCCGAAGGAGTTATTATAACGCCTCAATATCAGATTCAGGAATTTTATGATCCTGATATAATTTTCACTGATTTTGAAATTGAAGGAGAGGATATTCTGCTTCTGACGCATGCAGGGCTTGCTCAATTACGTGAAAACGACTATAAAATAGTAGTTCAGAGAGAACAGATTAATCAGCGTTTAATAGCAGGTATGAAAAAAGCCGGGGATATCCTCTATCTGTACGGGTCTGACGGTGTTGTGGCGGCACAAAATATTAATGATCAAAAAAATATCCGGTTTGAGAAATATTCCAGCCATTTTGTAAATGATGTACTCATTGATCATGAAGGATCCATCTGGCAAAGTACCCGATCCAGCGGATTGCAGAAGCTGATATTTACTCCGATTGTACAGAGCGATCTGTTTTCCAGCCTGGATAATATATCTGTAACTGCTTCATTATTTGATCGGGAAAATAGTTTTTGGGTGGGAACCAATTGTGATGGATTATATCGTTTTTCCGGGGGAGATATAACCCGTTATGGGGCTGGTGCAGGAATTAGAAACACCTGCGTATGGTCTTTAATGGAGCAGCGGGATGGGACCATATGGGCCGGAACATGGGGAGGCGGGGTTTATCAAAAGACGGAAGATTCCCGGGTCTTTCAGCAATTTACTCCGGAAGGGTTTGAAGATGTTAATGAAGTATTGTCGGTTTATGAAGACAGGAGAGGCGCAATATGGTTTGGTTCGTACTATGACGGGCTTTTTCGATATGAAAATGGTTCGATAGAAAGGGTTCTTGATGATGAGGGGAAACAGGTGGCTGCTGTACGAATGTTCTTTGAAGATTCGTCCGGAAGATTTTGGATGGCGACAGACAACGGCCTGAAAATTTTTCAGGACGGACGGATAACAGAACCGGAAAACAGTGGCAACATTGATAGAATAAACTTCCGGACCATTACGGAAGGGCCAGAAAACAAATTATGGTTTGGAAGTTATGGCCGCGGTTTGTTTTTACTGACCGAAGAAGAAGACTTTAAACAAATTAACACCGAACATGGCCTATATGATGAAACCATTTCTCAAATGGAATTCGATCATCAGGGAAATTTATGGCTGGGAGGTAATGGCGGTATTTTCTTTATTGATAGTGAGCAAATTACCCTGTTTCTAAACCAGGATATTAATTCGTTCAGGGTTTCCCGGTTCGGTGTAAATGAAGGGATGACTATTCGTGAAACCACTGGTGGGTTTATGCCCGCGTCAGCAATGGATGAGGAGGGATTTTTATATATCCCCACCGTCCAGGGAATGGTATTGGTCGAAACTTCTAAGATGAAATTGAATCGTTCACTTCCCGAAGTTTTTATACAGAATATTCAGATTGATGGTGAAACAGTTGAGAATAATTATATAGAAAATATATCATATCAGAATCAGAGGGTGGTTTTTCAATTTGCGGCACTTAGTTTCATCAACCCCGCCCATATTCAGATAGAATATATGCTCGACGGGCTGGATACGGAATGGAATCGTGCCGGGGATACCCGCGAAGCTGTGTACACTACATTGCCACCCGGTGACTATGAACTCAGGGTCAGGGCTTCAAATAATGATGGATTTTGGAATGAAGAGGGAGCCCGGTTATCATTTACTATACTCCCGCCCTTCTGGCAGCAGACATGGTTCCTGGTATTAGGGATTCTTTTATTTTCAGGCGCTGTAACGGGAGCCTTTCAATACAGAATGTGGAGAGTATCCCGGCGCGAAATTCATCTTCAAAGTGTGGTTCAGGAACAGACCTCAACAATACGAAAAGAGAAGGATCAGCTTCAAAAAGCTTATAAAGACCTGGAAAAACAAAAAAAAGTAATTGAAGAGAGTAATGTTTTAATTGAAAAACAGACCAAAAAACTTAAAAGACAGGATGAACTGAAATCCCGTTTTTTTGCAAATGTTTCACACGAATTGCGTACTCCCCTGACGCTGATCAAAGGCATCGCAGAACAGGCCCTGAAAGGCAGATATGGAGACTATGAAGAGAAACTGGGGCGTGAGCTTCGGTCAATGATGACTCATACCGATCGGCTGGAAACCCAGTTAGAGTATCTGCTTGAGCTATCTAATATTGAAATCGGGAAAACTACTATATCAAAGAAAATTTATGATTTAAATTCTCAGGTAGCTCTCCTGTGTGATTACTTTAAATCCTGGGCCAGGCAAAATGAAGTAAACCTGTCTGTTGAAAAAATACAGAACCCTCTCCAGGTTTATGCCGATCCCGGAAAAATGGAAAAAATATTCCTTTCTCTCTTCTCTAACGCCCTAGCATATACACAAAAAGGAAATGGGATCATGATCCGCACGGGTATAAAAAAGATTAAAGGAAAAGATTGGGGTCAGGTGGTTTTTTTGCATAACGGAAAGCAGCTTTCGGAAGAGGAAAAAAAACTGATATTTGACAAATTTCATCAGCATACGGAAGTAGGCGGGATTCAAAGTAATACCGGCCTTGCTCTGGCGCGCGAGTGGATAGAACTACATGATGGTAAAATCCGGGTTGATTTTAAACCGGAAAATAATACCTGTTTTGAAATTTTACTGGAACTGATAGATCTCAATACCTGGACTTCCATGGAGGCTAAAACTCTGCCGGAAGAGTATCCATTGATTAACCCGCTGCCTGCGCAAAACAATCCGGATGATGAAAATGTCATCAACAAAAAGCCGGGAAAAAAGAAGCATAAAACAGTGGTTATTGTTGAAGATGACATGGTGGTATCATTATATGTGCAAGAAATATTAAGTGATACATACAATATTGTTACAGCTGAAGACGGGGAGGATGGAATGAAGAAAATTCTTGAAACCATGCCCGATCTTGTAATCTCAGATGTAATGATGCCTGTTATGAATGGATATGAACTTTGCAGTAAAATCAGGGAAAATCCCCGGACACGATCCATTCCGGTGGTTCTGCTTACTGCAAAAGCAGGCGATGACAGTAAACTGGAGGGATTGCAGCATGGTGCGGATGCATATTTAACTAAACCGTTTAAAGAATCTATTCTGAAAGAAGTTCTTCAAAACCTAATTTCCAGCCGCGACAGATTACTGCAGCAATTCAGAAATAATCAACATTTAGGGCACTTGCTTTCAGGTGAGGAGTCGCTGCTGTCAAAGCTTAACCGGCTGATCAATGAGAATATGGAAAATCCTGATTTAACAATCGGAGACCTCGCCGCCCGGCTTCATATGAGTCCGCGTCAGCTTCAGAGAAAAATCAAACAAGAAACCGGCCTCACCCCTAAAAAATATTTACGTGTTCGTCGTCTGGAAGCGGCTCGTCATCTGCTTGAAAATAACTATGGCACCATCACACAGGTGGCTTATGCTGCAGGATTCAGCACGCTATCTTTATTCTCATCTTATTTTAAAAAAGAGTTTGGAAAGCTTCCTTCAGAATGGGGAAACAAAAAAAAATAAGGTTGTCTGTTTTTTGATATTTAATGACGCTTTTTGAGCAGACATCCTCTTCTTCAAGGGTTATATTTTCCGCGTCTAAATAGTGGCTTTAGGTCACCTGCTACAACACACATGCAACCTGGATAACTACCAGCCCAGGAGTGCAGGTGATTCTGTTGTAACCGGTAATATCTTTATACCAATCTGTGAAGAAAGTATTATTCTATGTATTTGTCTGTTTGATCCTTCAAACAGACAATGTTTATGCTCAGGGTTTAAATTCATTAGTATTCGATAATTCGGGGCTGCAAATCGGTGCATTCCGCGGCCAGACGAATATGAATGATAGCGGCATAAATTATTCTTTCCGTTTTCTGAACCAGCACCTGTTTACGGAAAACCGATTCGGGGAAATCAGTATTTCAATTGGTTCTGTTTCTGGCCGGGGATATAAAAGCCGGTTAATACCTGTAGAATACAGACTGGGGCAGCGGCTCCTAGAGCTTGGAATTCCTGATCCCGAACTGTTCGGGAAAAAAGGTTCTGTATTTATTTATGCGGGTCTTGGTGTGCTCTACCACAAACCAATTGAAATAACAGCACCTGATGATCCTCTTACGGAAGAGATGGAAAGCGGCTTGCCGGTATCTTCATTGTGGGATTTTAAAACCGGCTATGCACCATTTATTCCGGTCGGTATTGGAATGGATTTCGCACTTGATAACCAGTCACGGCTGAGCTTAAATCTTGGTTACAATAAATCAGTAAATGCACTCCGGCTGAATGAAAACCGGGTGCCGAATGGGTATTGGGCTTTTTCGATAGGATTGAATTTCAAACGAGAAAAAACTCCAGCTGCTGTATATTCGCCTGCTCCACCGGCTCCGCCTGTTCAATATCAGAGAAAAACAGACCTTCAGCATACCATAACAGAAAGTAATATTGAACCTGTAAACCTTATTTCCATTCTGTTTGAAGAAATGAGCAGGAAATATATCAGGTTTGATAATCTTTCCTCAATTCCGGATGAAGAAGGAAAAAGCCTGATTAGGAAATTTGCTTCTATTCTGAAATTTTATCCGGACGTATCACTTCAGGTATCTGGCCATGCTGATATTTCAGGTACGGATGCCGTGAATCAGATGATTTCGGAAAGCAGGGCCCGTGCGGTTTGGCTGGAATTACTTGATGCCGGTGTGGATGCATCTCAAATTGGTATAAGATCGTATTCTTCCGATCGTCCGCTGGAAAGCAATGATACCAGCGACGGCCGCGAGAAAAACCGGAGAGTAGCATTTACAGTAAATCCGGATGCCATACAATCTATCAGAACCCCTGTAAGCGATGAAATATTTATAGCTCCTTTATTTGCTGATTTCGAATATAACAAGCCTCTCCCCGGTTCAGAGGGAATTACATTTGCCCGGTCGTTACTGGGACTGGATGATTATTCAACTACCCTTCTGCAGTTAATATCCTACCTGATGTACAGCAAGCCCGAAATGAAATTAGTGGTCATAAACCAGGCGGATGCAGGAGCAGGCACAGATTTACGTATCTCGCTTGCCAAAGCCCGTGCAGAGTTTATCAAAGCTGATTTTATATTAAATGGAATAACGCCGGAAAAGATTCAAGCGGCTATTCCCGGCAGCCAATTGTATGAGCAATACGAGCACCACCTGGAGGGTCCCGCGCAGCAAAATCTTCTGATTCCTGTTCAGTCCACAGTTATAGGAGGGGAAGAGAGATGAAATTAAAGTTAAATAGTGCTGTTCGTTCCGTTTTTTTCTTTAGAATTTCCGTGCTGTTAATTGGAGCTTTCTTTTTTCTGACCCAGGCTCCGGGGGATGCTCTTGGACAGGCTACCCCGGGGCTTATTTATAAACCGGCTACCGGGGCAGGTGCAGAGATATTAGATCCGGAAGGAGGAATAGGTTTTCACGCATTGCCTCAGATTGATATGGAAGAATTGGGAGACCTCAGGACAGGTCCTTCCGGAGGCCATACAGACCTGGTATCAAACAGTGCCGGCGATGAGTCCGGGGCGTATATGTTCTACGATTCAGATAATGATGCGATCCTATTCAGAGTTCGTTTAGGAGGGCAATCCACTGCATCAAAAGGATACAGCTTTTTATTTAATACCGATTTCGACCTGTTCGGGCCCAAATCGTCAAATTTCAGCAGTACCAATCCCGGGTTTCAGTTCGAGGTAGTACTGGAGGCCAACAATGGAATCAGCATCTATAAGTTAGACAAAAATGGAGTTGTAACATCAAAACAGCTGACGCCGGTTGATAATTATTTTCAAAAGTCCATATCTGATAATATATATGGTGGCAGTGGAGCGGGACACTTTTACGATTTTTATGTACCAAGAGATGAAATCGATGGTTGGGAAGGCATCTCTCTTAACGCAACAAGCCAGGGGTTTCGGGTTGCGGCAACAACAATTACCCGGGCCCAAAGCGGGATAACAGGTACCATATCGGATGTAAATGGTATTGATGACGGGAATTATAAAAGTGCGTTATCGGCTCTGGTAAACCTCGTGGAAAACTCACCGGAAGTTACGCTGAATTCTTTAAATGATTTTTCAAATGTGAAACCCCGTACTCCATCGATCTATGGACCGTTATTCGCCGGAAATGGTCAGACGATTGAGGGAAGCAGTCTTGAAAATGGGGCTACGATAAAATTATTTATCAACGGAATTCAATCAGGAACTACCACGGTCAGCGGAAATGCATGGGCTGTTTCCAATGTTGACCTGGCAACAGATGATGAAGTGTTTGTAGTAGTTGAGAAAGATGGAACTGATTCAGACCCTTCTACAAAATTATTTGTCGGAACCATTACCCAATGTACCGCGCCACCAACTTCATCGGTGAGATCTGGCAATAATTTAGTGATAACCATTGACGGTATTGAAGGCGTAAATTACGTAAGCAGTTCAAATACAAATCTTACAATCAGGGTTTATTATCCGGACGGCAGTTTATTTTCCAGTACATCGGGGGGAGGAGCCTATACAACGTCAATTTCGAATTGGGATGAAACGACTAAAACAGCAACCTTGAGTGGAAACGGGAATCCTTTTACTGAACTGGATAAAGAAACCGGATATTATGTAACGGCCCAGGTAGATGAAAAATGTGAATCCACAGGGAATGTTACAGATTTAGAACAAACAGACGCCCCTGACATAACTACCAATCCAATATTAACTTCAACCACTGAAATATCAGGTACGGCCGTACCCGGTGCCCAGGTTTTTCTTTATCAGAATGGTGTCCAGATCGGTTCTGCTGTAACAGCGGATGCTGAAACAGGTAACTGGTCAGTAGATGTGTCACCAGAGACTCTTGTTGAAAACAAGTTCATCACAGCAAAAGCTCAGTCAACCGGTGAAATTATATCCAATGCTTCTGATCCGATACCGGTTGGGACAGAGATAAAACAGACCTACCGTCCTGTAATTACGGGAGAATATGTGCGGGAAGCCGCAGCAACGATTGAAGGCTTCATATTTGAATCAGAAGGTACGGTAGTAAAGGTTTATGTAGATGGGGAATTTATTGGTGATACGGAGTCAAATATTTATGGTGAATGGGAACTGACGGATGTTGATCTTTCAGCAGCAGACAGCATAACGGCACGGGCAACTGCCGAAGGTAAAATACAAAGTGAGTTTTCTGATCCCGTAACTGTTGCAACTGTGATCAGCGGCATACCTGAAATTTATGGCGGTGCGGATGAGAAGCTTGCGAGTGAAACTTTCGACCCCGCCCCAGTTACTGTTGAAGGGACAGAAGGAACAGTACGTGTATTTTTGATCAGGGGAAATGATGAATCATTAATCGGAACGGGCTCCATCCCCAATGTTGGGATCAGCTATAATCCGGTTGCTGATGATGAAATTTTTGCGACCAATGAGGCCTCAGGAGCAGCTGAAAGTGAGGCTTCTAATTTTGTACTTGTTACTGCTCCCCCGGGATCGAACAGCATCTTCCTTCAAAATTCAACAGCCGCTTCCCTGCCGGGCGGTGGCGGACAAACCGTTACCTTTGAATTCAAAGTCTTAAGCTCTGACTTTATTGAAGTAGATGGTGCTGAGGTTAATTTCAGCATAGCTGATGGTTCGGGCAGCTTATCAGCAACAACAGGAACTACTTCCGGCGGCGGAAATATCAGCGTTACCTACACAACGGCCGCCGGAGATGATGACTCCGTGATCCGGGTTCGTGCCGATGTGATGGATGGCTCCAGCATCGACGGCAGTGATTATGGTTCGGCTAAGGTATTGGAAGCAGCCGCTTTACCACCGGGCCAGGTGGTGTTAAGCAGCCCTGCTGATGAAGATACTGCAGTGAATCATACTCCTTCTTTAAGATGGGAGGTTACAACAGGGGCGGAAAGCTATACGGTTCAGGTTGCAGAATCGTCTGATTTTTCATCACCGGTAATCGATGAAAGCGGAATTACAGAAGAAAACTATGAAATAACATCTGCTCTGGATCCCGTTACCGAATATTACTGGAGAGTTAAAGCTGTTAATACAGATGGTGACGGAGACTGGAGTTCGACATGGAGTTTTACCACCAAAGCAGGTGCTCCTTCTCAAATTAGTCTCAATGGTCCGGCAAGCGTTACAGCAGGGGAGGAAAGCGGTAACTTTACCTTAAAGGTTCTGGACGCTCAGGGTAATGAAACAAACATTACCCAGGATACGGAATTTACACTTTCCACTCAGGATGAATCCGGAACAGCTGAATTTAATCCGGAAACAGTTACCGTTTCAAGTGGTTCGGCAAGTACCACATTTACTTACACAAACACGAGAGTTGGTGATGGAACTCACTCTGTTACAGCAACCTGGGTCTCAGGAGGTGATGATTTAGGAAGTACGGGTCATGATATAGAGGTGGCAGCAAACACACTGGAAAATTTCCTTGTTGAAACTTCCGGCGGCGGAACCATCGGTGAACAAACCGCCGGGGAGTCGTTCGAAATCCAGATAACTGCACGGGATGAATACGAAAACATCATCACCGATTATGACGGAACGGCAAATCTCAGCACAACCAGTACCTTTTCAGAAGGACAGGAAACAGCTATTTCTTCCTTTGAGAATGGTGTGAAAAGCGGCATTTCTGTTACGCTGACAAAGTCCGGCGAAAATCAAACGATCACCGCCACGGATCATGTTGATTCTGAAGCTGAAGGAGTTTCCAATGTTTTTACGGTTCAACCCGGTGCGGCGGCTGGCATTGTGATATCCGGAAGTACAGCTGACCTGGTTTCGGGAGATGAGCGTACCCTTACCGTTACTCTGTATGACAATGAAGGCAATGTGGTCGCCACCGGGGATGACAGCATTCTTGAGATTACGTTTACCAAACAGAGCGGTGATGGCACCGTTACAGGGCTGGGGAATACTGTTGCTGAAAATGGAGTGGCAACTCTTGATGTGACCGGAGTTCTTGCAGGAAGCATCAGCCTGCTTGCCCGGGTTGAAACCACAGGTGAAATTACGCTGACGGATGATTTTTCATTTGAAGTGATAGCCGGTGCTGCGAATCAGCTTGTTCTTCTTGATGAGCCCACAGAAGTAACAAGTGGAGAGGTTTTCACTGAAAGCCAGTGGCCGGTGATTCAGCTGCGGGATGGTGCCGGTAATAATATTGACCAGAAAGACGTGGAGATCACCGTTTCTCTTGAATCGGGAGACGGTGATTTAACCGGCGATACTTCTGTAAGTACAGATGCAGATGGTAAAGCAACCTTCACAAACCTGACGATTACCGGATCAGCAGATACGAGTTATCAGCTGACCTTTGAAAGCGCTGGTTTGGTTGGGATTATATCCTCTCAATTTGAACTGACGACGGGACTTTCTGTACCAGCGATTACAAGCTATTCGGATGGTGATTATATAAATACTGACGAGGCTGAAAATATAACCGTCTCCGGAACAGCCGGTGGGGCTTCTTTTGCTCAAATTACAATTACCGATTCCGGGGACGGGGAGATTATTGATACGGTAGCCGTTACAGATGGCACTTTTACCGGAGATTTTGATGTCACGGATCTTACCGACGGTAATCTGGAAATTATTGTTACTGGGATAGATACCGGGGGAAATGATTCAGATCCCTCGGAAACCGTTACGGTAATACTGGATACCACTCCACCCGTTCTTGCAGTGAATGATCTGCTTACCACCGAGACAACTCCCGTAATCACCGGAACATCAGATCAGCCTGAAAACACAGAAATTAAAGTCGAAATTAAAGGGGAGAGCTACAGCGGCATTACGGATTCGGAAGGTAATTGGAGCATTGAAGTTACCGATATTTTGTCTGATGATGTGCATGCCGTTGAAGCTTTTACCTCAGACGAAGCAGGAAACGAAACCACGGCCACCGGTACCCTTACAATTGATTCAGCCGCTCCGGCAGGTTATTCGGTTTCGTGGAATACCAATCCTGTTAATTCCGACAACCAAACTGCTGCCGGATTTACCATCTCCGGCGGAGAAGAGGATGCAGATTTTAACTATGAAATTACCAGCTCTGCCGGTGGTACTCCGGTAAACGGAAGCGGCACCATTACCAATTCAACCGCACAGACAGAGACCGGTATTGATGTCTCCGGGCTGAATGACGGCACACTAACTGTTTCTGTAACATTATCCGACGAGGCAGGAAATGAAGGTGATGCAACAACCGGAGATGTTGAAAAGAAAACGGTTGCTCCACGACTTGTAAGTATTGAAAGGGAAGCACCCGAATCTGAGTTAACCAATGCCGGCGAATTAACTTTTCGGGTAACCTTTAGTGAAAACGTAAATGGTGTGGCCAGTGATGATTTTGCGGTTACAGGCCCCACCGGCGCTGATGTTGCCGTTGAGTCTGTAAGCGGAACAGTGTACGATGTTACTATCTCCGGCGGAGATCTGGCATCCTTCAACGGCACGGTGAGTCTGGCACTGGGCGATCCCGATGTGGCAGACAGCTTTGGCAACGAACTGACAAATATCACAGCAACAGGTTCAACCGAAACCTTTACGCTGGATAATACCCCGCCCGAAATTGATTCTGTTACTATAGCCGGAACACCGGATAAAGATGCTTCTTCCGTGCAGTTCATCGTGAGCCTGAGTGAGCATGTAATCAATTTCAGTTTGGATGGATTTACACTGGCAACCACCGGAAGTGCCACAGGGAATATTGCCGGGTTTACAGGAGACGAGGATACCTACACCATCACGGTTAACCAGATCGAAGGTACCGGTACAATCGGGCTGAATTTTACTGCAGAAGACAATGACATCGAAGATCTTGCCGGAAATGCTGTTGATGGAGATTTTACCGGGGAAACACATGATGTTGAAATAATCGGCGGGATTAACCTCGCCAACTCCGGTGTAACGGTTCATCCCACGGAACTGAAAGCCGGGGAAACCAGTACGGTTACGGTTACCCTGAGAGACGCAGATAATAATCCCATCACGGGGATTCCTGAAGAGGATTTCACGTTCGGCCTGAGCGGTTCAGCAACCCAGGTCGCTGATTCTTTTGAAGAGCTTGCCGGGGATGGTAATGACGGCAAATATACTGTTGGGATAACAAATAAGGTGGCTGAAGAGGTTACAATAACAGTTTCTGTGGATGAGGGGGAGGACGGAGAGACAGAAGTTGACTCAAAATTTGTTACGTTCAACCCATCAGAAGCAGATCCCGATAATGCCGGAACCTTACTCGAAGTAATTACCAACAATGTGGGTGCAGACGGAGCGGCAGAAGGTGAGGTACGGGTAACTCTGCTTGATGAATTTGATAACCCTGTTCCGGGCATATCGGTCACCTTCAGTACGAAAGGTGATGCGGAGCTGTCAGGTGCAGCAGGGACCACCGATTCGAACGGACAACATGCGGTAAAACTTACCAATACCACAGCCGAAACTGTGGATGTGACGGCAGTGTTCGGTGATGATGATACCGCAGTTGAAAATGGCAGCCCGGCAAAGGTGACTTTTACCACAGGTTCAGCAGCCAAACTGGCATTTGTTCAGCATCCTTCAAATACCGTTGCCGGTGATGTGATCGGTCCTTCTGTCACGGTTCAGCTTCTGGATGCAGCGGACAACCCGGTTGACTCTGATGGTGTAAATATCACCTTAACAATTTCTGACGGGGCTACTCTGGCAGGTACTGAAACCCGTGAAACAGAAAACGGTGTGGCTGTTTTTGATGATCTTTATGTGATAGAACCAGGCGAAAATTATAAAATGACAGCCGGTTCCGGAAGCCTGGATTCCGGCCAGAGCAATGCCTTTGATATCAGCCGGCGCGCCATCACGGTTACCGCCGAAAGTAAAACCAAAACGTATGGCGATGATGATCCGGAGCTGACATACCAGCTTACCTCAGGCAGCCTGATAACAGGTGTGGATTTAAACGGTGAGCTTTCCAGGCCACCCGGCGAAGATGTGAACACCTATACGATTACCCAGAACACACTGACCAATACAGGTAACCCGAGCTACGATATTACATTTGAAAGTGATGAGATGGAAATCACTCGTCGGGATCTTACCCTGAGCAATTTTTCGGCAGATGATAAAGATTATGATGGGACAGCTTCGGCCGGCGGAGTCTCTTTTGATGATAACAGGGAAACCGGTGATGACCTGGAGTTGGACTTTACAGCCCTGTTTGGCGATGCAGACGCCTGGAACAATAAAACGGTAGATATCACAGCAATTACAATCAGCGGGGGTTCTGATGCAGGAAATTATTCGTTGATTACCACCAGCAGCACAGCAACAGCTTCCATATCAAAAAAAGAATTAACGATAGGGGGTACATTTACAGCGTCAGACAAAACCTATGATGGTTCAGTAAATGCCTCCATTGATGACAACAGCCTTACTCTGTCAGGAATAATAGCCGGTGAAACAGTTACACTGACCAGCATCGAACTGGAATTTGACGGGTCCAATGCGGATGATGATATCCCGGTCACCATCCAAAGTGCAGATATAACAGGAGCCGATGCCGGGAACTACTCCCTGTCACTGACAGGAGCGCCTTCTGCAGCTGCTGATATTTTACCGAAAGAACTTACCGTTGGAGGATCGTTTACCGCAGAGAATAAATCGTATGATGGCAATAAGAGTGCAGTAATTGATAACAACAGCCTTATTCTAAATGGAATGGTGGGAGCAGATGATGTGGTTCTTCAGCCGGTTGCGGAATTTGCCACTGATCAGGTGGGTGAGAATATTACGGTTGCTCTTATTAATGCATCCGCCCTAAGCGGCAACGATGCGGAGAACTACACCCTTTCACTGGCCGGGGCCCATACAACTTCAGCCGACATCACAACAGGGGGCGTTTCTTCCGCAAAATCAGAGGTAACGGCAAGTCCGGATGAAATTGCGGCAGGAGAAGAATCAACCATTACCATTACTCTTACAGATGTGGACAACAATTCTATAACCGGCCTGGATGAGAGTGATTTTGAATTGGATATTGATGGTGATGCCGTTGTGGTGGATAACTCCTTTTCAGAAACTGCGGGCGGCACCTACAAATTTAAAATCACGGGGACCAAAGCGGAGACGGTAACCATAACCGTAAAAGCAGATGGGTTTACTCTCGATGATACTCCGTCCATTACATTTAAACCAGGTGCGGTTTCCGCTTCGGAATCAGAGGTAAGCGCCGCCCCGGCTGTGCTTGCTGTCGGAGACCGGTCTGTTATTACAATCCAGCTGTACGACGGATACGGAAATGAAATTGCAGGTTTGGATGATGCGGATTTTGAATTCGGTCTCAGCGGTGATGCAGAATTGGTAATAAATTCATTCACCGAGGAAGGCTTTGGTGTTTATGAAGCAGAAATAACAAATTCTACAGCAGAAGATATTACCATCACAGTAACAGTTGACAATGTGGAGCTTGATGATACACCTTCTGTTACTTTTAATGCGGGTTCTGTTTCGGCAACAGGATCTTCGGTGACGGTAAATCCTGCCACTCTCGCTGCCGGCGACACAACCACAGTTTCCATTAAATTGTTTGACGGAGATGATAATCCGGTACCTGGTATAACAGAATTTGAAATTGAGCTTGAAGGCGATGCTGTTATTATTGATGAACCTGAAGAATCGGACGATACTCCCGGAACGTACCTGTTTACCGTTTCGAACCAAAAAGATGAGCAAATAGTGGTATCAGTTACTGCAGATGGGGTTGAACTTGATGATAAACCCGAAATCACTTTTATACCGGGGAATGGAGTTCCGGAAAATTCTTCAGCCGATGTTCCTGATGGTGCAGCCGATGAGGAAACAGAAATTACCATAACGGTACTGGATGAGTATGATAATCCTGTTACCGGTGCCAAAGATGAATTGCAGGTTACACTCAGCGGAGCCAATGAAGATGCCGGACTTTCCGAAATTAAGGATAATGGCGATGGCACCTACACCATAACCTATACGCCCACGGTGAGTGGTGATGATGAAATTGCCATCCGATTGAATGGTGATCATATAGATGAAAGCACATACACTAGTACGGTTTCGGCTGCATCAGCGGATGCACTGGTACGTGTTTCGGGTAATAAACAAACCGGCAGGGCCGGGGAAGCACTATCCGACACGCTTCTTGTAAAGTTAATCGATGAATTTGAAAACCCGGTCGGAGACAAATCGGTGTCATTTTCAGTGACCGGTTTCCCTGATGATGCACAAGATTTTTCCCTTTCATCAGAAACAGTTAAAACGGATGAAAACGGACATGCATGGACTTCATTTACACTGGGAAGTGTTCCGGGAGAGTATAAAATCCAGGCTAAACACGGCAGTTTAAAAACAGAATTTTCCACAACTGCCGTCTCCGGTGTTCCGGCCAGGATTGAACTCATTTCAGGGGACAATCAAAGGCAAATTACCCGAAGCGTATTAAATGATTCGCTGGTTGTACAGGTACTGGACAAGTTTGACAATCCGGTGATTGAAGAAAAAGTATACTTTGATTTTGTTTCTGTACCGGATGCTGCTGCAGATCATAAATTTTCTGAAGATGAGGTGCTGACCAACGAAGAAGGGATTGCGAAAACATCAATGAGACTAGGATCGGAAGAAGGTTCTTATACTGTATCAACCAAAGTAGAAGATAAGAATGTTGATGCCGTACAGTTTACTTTTGAGGGCGACTTCTCCGCTCCTGACCCCGCTTTTGTGGATACGGTGAATACCGTTGTATTTAATGGCGGAATCAATTCATACATGTATGCTGAGTTTGATGAGAGCCTGAATCAACCTGAAGGTTTCACCTACGAAACCTGGGTGTTTCCTTCGTCACTGGGGTCAGACGGCCATATCTCAAAAAGATGGAATGATGAAGATCCTTCCAACAGTCAATACAGAGTCCGGATTGTTGAAAATGTACTGACAGTGGAAGTAATGGGAGAGGACGGAGAAAGTTACCTGATAGAACTGGAAAATTTCTTCCGTACAAATAACCGGGAAAGTACCTCACAAAAAAGTTTCGGTTCCAACGCTAAGCAAAAACAAATAAATGATGATGAATTTTTCTGGACACATATTTCTGTAGTAGCCGATACAGACAATGAAAATCTGCGTCTCTACCGGGATGGTTTTGAGGTGAAAAGAATTCAGCTTGCTTCTGATATTCAGACTTCAGACGAGCGAATGGAAGTGGGAAGGGGATTTGACGGTGAAGTTCATGAAGTGCGTTTCTGGAGTGGTGCAAAATCAATGCGTGAAATACAGGCTTTTAAGGATTTGATCCTGACCGGTAGCGAAGAAAACCTGGTTCTCTATCACACGTTTGATGAAGATTCTGATGATGAAGTAGCTGTAGATGCAACCAATAATAAAAATAACTTCTACTTCGATGAGGATGTGGACCGGAACCGGAGTTTGAGAAATGTAAAACGGGTAACGGTAAACCAGGATGAAGATTTTGTGGTACGGCTTGCAGCGCTTGATGCAACGGGAGGAACCGTTAATGCCGAGGTTGTGCAGCTGCCATCGAACGGGAGGTTATTTCAGCTAAGAGAAAATTTAGAGCCTGATACGGAAATTGCCGAGGAAAATGAATATCTGATTGATGAATTCAACCGCTCGGTTTATACCCCGGACCGTGATTTTGCCGGGCTGGATAGTATTCAATACAAGATGTACGATCAGTATGGCAATTTTACAACCGCAACGATGATTTTTGAAGTGCTGATTGTAAACCGACCGCCTGTTGTGAGCAGGTCCTTATCAGAAATAGAATTCTACCAGCGGGATACATTTTATATTTACCTGGATACTGTTGTAACGGATAATGTCTATAACCCTGAAGATATGGAGTGGGATATAGAGATCACAGACAAAAGGTTCCGGGGTGACTTTTCAATCGTATCAGCCTCGGAAAACGATCCCGAAAATGGGTTCTCAGAAGAAGATAATGACGAGCTTTATAAACAGATTAATAAGAGGTCTGGCAGAATAAATGCAAGTCAGGAGCTGAACCGGGAGGGCAGCGGGCTGGCAGATTATGACGAAGACACGATTTCACCGGCAGAACTGGATTATCTGCTGGAGGACCAAAACCTGGGATATGAAGACCTGAATCCACAGATCCTGCAAAGACTGGTTGAAGAATACCATCAGCAGCAGGCACAGGCTGAACAGCAGTTATTGGTGGAATATGATGAATCGGAGCGGATGCTCATACTTACAACAACCCCTCTTTTTTATGGTGATGATATTGAAATGCGGGTTACAGCTTCTGATCCGGAAGGACTGGCAGGCAGACGTGATTTTATAGTTACAGTAAATTATAAAAATGATCCGCCATCTGAGGTTGCTTTGCTGTCGCCAGTTAATGACGACTCTGTAAGCGCGAACCAGATACGGTTTGAATGGAGTGCGTCAACGTCGCTGGAAGGGGAGGATATCACATATTCACTGAATATTACACACGGAGACGGGCGACAGTTGTTAATTGAAGACATATCTGATACAACCTACACTTTTGATGGTGAAAACGAATTTTTTACCGACAACGAAAATTACGAATGGACTGTCACCGCCTCAGACGGAACGGATGAAACCATGAGTCCCGATCAGTTCAGGTTTGTAACTCTGGACACCCCGCAGGTTTATTCATTAAAGCAAAACTACCCGAATCCATACAACGGAAGCACTAAAATTGAATACTGGCTGCCTGTTACTTCTGAAGTAAAATTGGAGGTTTATGATATTATCGGCAGAAGGGTACAGGTATTGGTTGATGAAGATAAACTGGCAGGAAGGTATATCATGGATATGGATGGCCGAAGGCTGGCAAGCGGAATCTATTTTTACCGGATAGCCGCCAGGGGTGAAAATGGCAGCAGATTTGTCAAAGTATTAAAGATGGCGATGATAAAATAATTTTTTGAGCGCAAATTCTGAACTTGTCTGTCTGCGTCTGACCCGGCGCAGGCAGGCCTGTTTCAGAATTATATAGTGATACAAAAAAAAGCCCCTGCTCATCACAGGGGCTTTTTGATTTTTGGATTGAAATCATCTTACCTGTTGTATTTATAAGACTCCAGCTCAAAATCTACAGGATCGGATGGCCTGTACGTCATAGATTTTGGTTCGAGGAAATATTTCAGGTAATCACGTCCGCCGGCTTTGGCATCTGTCCCGCTCAGCTTAAATCCTCCAAATGGCTGTGCACCCACGAGGGCTCCCGTACATTTTCGGTTGATGTACAGGTTACCCACTTTGATTTCCCGCAGCGCTTTATCAATTTTTTTGGGATCGTTACTGAAATAAGCGCCTGTTAAACCGTATTGTACACTGTTAGCAATACGAATGGCGTCATCAGTATCTTTTGCTTTGATGAAAGCGGTAACCGGACCGAATATCTCCTCCCGGGCGATCCGGGCGTCTTCAGCCACATCGGCAAAAACCGTGGGTTCTATATAATATCCTTCACTCTCTGTTTCGGCTTTTTTCCCTCCGGCAACGAGATTAGCTTCTTTTTTTCCGATGTCTATATAGCCCATTATTTTATCAACCGCTTTCTGGTTGATTACGGGGCCGGAAATTTTATTTTCTTCCGGGCCTCCAACTTCCAGAGCTTTGGTTTTTTTCGTCACTTTTTCCAGTAATTCATCGTAAACGCTTTCTACAGCGACGACTCTGGAGCTTGCGGAACATTTTTGCCCCTGGAAACCAAAAGCGCCTTTAACAATTTCATCAGCAGCCAGGTCGAGATCCGCATCCGCGTCAACCACAGTCGCGTTTTTCCCGCCCATTTCAACAATAATTCTCTTCACGAAAGTTTGGTCAGGGCCCGTTTCAGCTGCAATTTTTGTGAGATGCAATCCAACGTTTAATGAACCTGTAAATGAGATAAATCTCGTTTTTGGATGTTTGGCAAGATTTTCACCTACTTCAATATCATCTCCCGTTACAAAGTTGAACACACCGGCCGGAAGTCCGGCTTCTTCAAAAATTTCAGCCAGAAGGTGGCCCATTTTTGGGGTATCGGGTGCAGGCTTGGAAACAACAGTATTTCCAACCGCGATGGGAGCAGCAGCCATACCGGCAAAGATCGCAAAAGGGAAATTCCATGGTGATATACTTACTCCGGCCCCGATTGGGGTATACACGGTTTTGTTATGATCTCCCCAGGTTTCTTCCAGCACAGGCATTCCTTTATCCAGCCGGAGAGCTTCGTAGGCATAATAATCAAGGAAATCGATCGCTTCGCAGGTATCTGCATCAGCTTCCAGAAAGTTCTTCCCGGCCTCACTGATCATCCAGGAGTTAATCTCAAGCCGCCTCCGCCGCATAATATTAGCAGCTTTAAAGAGATAATCCGCACGTTTTTTTGCTGGCACATATTGCCACTCCTCAAAAGCCTTCCAGGCTGCATCGAGAGCGTTAAATGCCTGCTCTTTGCTTGCTTTTTGAAAGGTTCCTATCGTTTCGCTAAGATTACCTGGATTTTTACTTTCAAAGGTTTCTTTGTCTCCCTTTATAAACTTTCCGTTAATATAAAGATCATACTCTTTACCGAATTGTGACCGGACCTCTTTCAGTGCTTCTTTTTGAGCAGTTAAATGTGTTTCGTCAGAAAAATCAAAGTAGGTCTCATTTCTGAAATTGTCGAGCGTAATATCAGACATTATTAATCAGATTTTAAGGTTGAATATATTAGCTATAAAATATCATTTTCCTGAGGTAGAAGAAACTTCTATAAAAGCGCTTACACGGAAAATCATTTCTTCCCATTGAATTATATTATTTCTAAAATGGATTGAATGATGATAAACCGTTATTTTAACCTAAATAATAAAACTGCAGTATAGCAGATAATTGAAATTGAAAAGGAGCAATTTTTTATGGCTAAAACAAAAGTAGGTATTAATGGATTCGGACGCATTGGAAGGTTGGTAATGCGCTCTATTATAAAATACCAGAGTAACAATATAGATGTAGTGGGTATTAATGATCTCACAGATGCGAAAACCCTTGCCCATCTTTTTAAATATGATTCTGTTCATGGAAAATTTGACGGAGAAGTCTATGCAGATGGATCGGATATTGTTATAAACGGTACGAAAATAGTTGTATCAGCCGAGCGCGATCCTGCAAACCTGAAATGGGGCGATCTAGGAGCTGAAGTGATTGTTGAATCAACAGGCTTTTTCCGGGACGACAAAACCGCCGGCAAACATCTTGAGGCAGGTGCGAAAAAAGTGATTATTTCTGCTCCTGGAAGTGGAGATCTGCAAACGATTGTTTTAGGCGTAAATGAAGAGGAAATTGACAAGAGCAACAACATCTTTTCCAATGCAAGCTGTACAACCAATTGTCTCGCCCCGATGGTAAAAGTTCTGGATGATGCGTTTGGTGTTGAAAAAGGGTTTATGACAACCATCCACGCGTACACCGGCGACCAGCAGCTGGTTGACGGTCCGCATAAGGATATGAGACGTGCACGTGCAGCTGCCCAGAATATTATTCCAACCACAACCGGTGCCGCCGCTGCCGTAGGGCTTGTTCTGCCGCACCTGGATGGAAAACTGGATGGAGGCGCTGTTCGTGTGCCGGTTCCTGACGGATCGCTGACAGACTTTACCGCGGTTGTTAAAAAAGATGTAACCGAACAGGATGTGCTGAATGCATTCAAACAGGCTGCTGAAGGATCTCTGAAAGGAATTCTTGAGTACAGCGAAGAAGAACTGGTTTCTACTGATATCATCGGGAACCCGCATTCCTGCATTTTCGACAGCGGAACCATCAAAGTAGACGGCAACCTGGTGAAAGTGATCGGCTGGTACGACAATGAAGCCGGTTACTCCGCAAGAACCGCTGAACTGATTACAAAGATTCTTTAATACGACGAACATTAAGGAAGAATTCAAGCCTTCAGGTTTTATTAGCCTGGAGGCTTTTTTTATTTCTTCATCCGATGACTCTGGCCCGGCAGTTTTGACTGTGGCTGAGATTTCTCAGGTCATCGGATGAATCTCTATCGAAACCTTAGCGCCCCTGGCGGTTTAATTCACCCATTGCTGGTATTGACGTAAACCGGATACCGAACCTGTCAACACGCTCTGCTGAGAACAACATTCAGAGAAGAGGAAACCGCAAAGTTCGCGAAGAGGTGCAAAGGGAACACACATCGGATGTATAAGTCTGAAGGCTTTTTTTGTTTATGTCATTAAAGAAGCTGCTGAGGCAAGCTATCCAGGCAATAAGCAGCAAGTGATCGGATTATGTATTTGTTAGACTGTGGAATTACGGGGCAAACATTTCCTGCAGGGTGGCCAACACTTTTTCACGGGCTGCAGGGCTGACCGTACCAAGTTTTTTTATAAGCCTCTTCTTATCAACGGTTCTAATTTGATCTAAAACGATCTGACCTTTTTTATTTTCAAACGTTGTTGTAACGCGTGTTGGATAATTTTTGATGGTTGACGTGAGAGGAGCAATAATTACGGTACGTATGTGCCGGTTCATTTCATCCGGAGAGATGATCAGGCATGGACGTGTTTTTTTAATTTCTGAACCCATAGTTGGATCAAGAGAAATAAGGTAAACTTCAAACCTTTTTACAGGGGGTCTGGCTACCATGTCCACTCAGATTCATCCCATTCGGAGGGTTGTTCAACATACTCCTGATCAAGCAGGGAATCATCTCCCTGTTTGGCCATTTCTTCGAATAATTGATCCCAATCTTTACGTGTTTCATCAACCGAACGAAGCACAATCTCGTTATCTCTCAAAATCATTTCTATTTCATCTGAAAGGCCACTCTGTTCGATAAGTGGTTTCGGAATGCGAACACCCTGAGAATTTCCTATACGAATTATTTTTGTTTTCATGATTGAAGCTGTTTTGTGAACCAATACCATAATATAATTACAATGGACTTACAATACAACGAATTAGGAACTCTCAGCGCTGGGCTTCCATAGTAAGGGGGAGGTCTTCTTTTTGAAGGATAAGAAACCTTTGGTTCCTTAGCGCCCCTGGCGGTTTGTTTTACCGCAGTGGCGCAAAGGCGCGGAGAGGAGTGTAAACTTCCCAATCTAAAACCGATTTCACAGCAATATGATAAGCCCTCTGCGTTCCCGCAGCTCTGCGGTTTAATTTTCCCATTTCTGGTATTGACGTAAACCGGATACCGAACCTGTCAATAGCTCTGCTGAGAGCAACATTCAGAGAAGAGGAAACCGCAAAGTCCGCGAAGAGGCGCAAAGGGAAAGACGCCGGGATTACCTGATTCACTTCATCCGATGACTGAAGGCTGATTGTCTTGTGTGAAGGATAAGAAACCTTTGCGTTCCTTAGCGCCCCTGGCGGTTTGTTTTACCGCAGTGGCGCAAAGGCGCGGAGAGGAGTGTAAACTTCCCAATCTAAAACCGATTTCACAGCAATATGATAAGCCCTCTGCGTTCCCGCAGCTCTGCGGTTTAATTTTCCCATTTCTGGTATTGACGTAAACCGGATACCGAACCCGACAACACGCTCTGCTGAGAACAACATTCAGAGAAGAGGAAACCACAAAGTCCGCGAAGAGGCGCAAGGGGAAAATATCGGATGAATCTCAACATTATGCCAGTGCCTGCTCCACATCCGCAATAATATCCTCAGCATTTTCAAGGCCTACGGCAATGCGGATCAGGCCGGGTGTTATCCCCACCGCCTGCCGCTCTTCTTCGGTCAGTTTGGAATGTGTGGTGGAGGCCGGATGCGTCACGATGGTGCGGGTGTCGCCCAGGTTGGCAGAACGCGACAGCATGCTGATCTTATCAATAAAGGACTTCGCTTTGTCGAATCCGCCGGCTATTTCAAAGCAGACCACGCCGCCGCCTCTTTTCATCTGTTTCTTTGCCAGCTCAAGCTGCGGATGATCTTTATGAAACGGGTATTTCACATAATTTACATTTTTATGATCTCCTAAAAATTCAGCCACTGCCTCTGCATTATCACAATGGCGTTCCATCCGGACGGGGAGAGTTTCCAGGCTTTTGCTGAAGAGCCACGCATTAAAAGGGGAGAGAGCAGGCCCGGTGTGACGGGTAAAAAACTGAACCTCATCCATATACTCCTGTTTTCCTGCAATCACCCCCCCGATGGCACGTCCCTGTCCGTCAATAAACTTTGTGGCGGAATGCTGGATGATGTCCGCCCCGAAATCCATGGGTCGCTGCAGGCAGGGAGTGGCGAAGCAGTTATCCACGATGTAAATAAGGTTATGAGCTTCCGCCAGCTTCCCGGCCCATTCCAGGTCGATCAGGTCGAGCCCAGGGTTGGACGGCGTTTCCAGGAACAGCATCCTTGTATTGGGTTTTATGAGCGATTCCCACTCCTCCGGTTTATCGGTATCGCCATATGTAAACGTGATGCCCCAGCGTGGAAGGATCTGGCTTAAAATCTGGTGAGAAGAACCGAAAAGCGAACGCGAAGCCAGTATATGATCTCCCTGGCTGAGCAGTGCCCCGAAACACCCGAAAATTGCGGCCATCCCGGAACCCGTTGCCACACCGGCATCCGCTCCTTCCATTTTGCAGATTTTGGCAATGAATTCATCCGTATTCGGGTTGGAATACCGGCTGTACACATTCCCCTCAATTTCATTTGCAAACAACGCACGGGCGTGCTCTGCCGACTCAAACGTAAAACTGGACGTCATATAGAGAGGCGTGGAATGCTCCCGCTCTGCCGTAGTTGGAGTCTGCGTGCGAATTGCGTCGGTTTCTATTTTTTTATCAGACATAGGTTATAAACTTGTTCAGGAATTGGTTTAAAAATTTCCCTCTTGGGAGGGGAAATGCGAAGACGAAAGCACAACATGCTACTCGTCAAGCGAGGGGTGGGTACCCGGATTGATATCAATTTACAGGTTTGTCGATGGCAGCGACACTCATCAAACACACCCCTGATTCTTCCGCTAATCGCTACAGAATCTGTCCCCTCTCAAGAGGGCATGTTTTCAATAACCTCAAAACTGCTCGAAATCTTCGCCGTCTTTTCAAGAGTCTTTGAGACAGAGCAGTATTTTGACAGTGAAAGATCAACGGCACGGGCCGCTTTTTTTTCATCCACCTCGCCTGTAAAAATAAAATGGAGGTGAATGGTTTTAAATTCGGAGTATTCTTCCACATCCACACGCTCGCCGGTTACTTCCACCTTCATGTCATCCAGCTGCTGGCGCTGTTTTTTCAGGATACCGACCACATCGATAGAAGCACATCCGCCTGCCGCGGCAAGCAGCATCTGCATGGGACGAAAACCACCATTTATGCCACCGATATCGGGGGAGCCATCCATGTTGATAGTAACTCCGTCCTCATTCCTGGCTTCCATGTGTACGGCATCATTCAGGCGCTGAATCGTAATTTTCATGTTCAGAAATTATTGTTGAATTAAATTTGAAAGAAAATACCGATTTTTTTGCAGGGATGAAGGAGAGATTGGCGGGTGGGCGAGGGAATCAGATTTCTGTTTTAATTGAAAGATAAAATTTACCCGGCGGTTATTGGGGCATAGGATGTGACCTTGTAAATGTATATCCAAGCAAATTTCTGTGTTTATTTTCTTAGGTACGAGAGATAGATTGATATCGGGTGGTTGTAGTACTGCTAAGTGGATGTGATGAGTGTTTAAACTTGAGCTGAAGCATCCGGGTATAATATCTCCCCTTGAGGGGAGCTCGTTCAACCGGTTGTTCCCGGTTGAAACGCGAGAGGTGTTATGGAATATTGATCTATAAGCTAATTAATTCTGAGGGCAATCTTATTTGTGGAATACTTCGCAATATAGATCAAAGTCAACGCTCCTTAAATACCCCATAGTCGAAGAAACACCTCCCGACCCGCCGGAAAAACATGGCGGGCCACCCTCCTCAAGGAGGGATTTTTACATACTCAGTTTATCCACTTTATTCATCATCTGCACACCATGAACCAGGGAGGCCCCGCCTCGGATTGCGGTAGCCACATGCACGGCTTCCATCATCTGCTCTTCAGAATATCCTTTTTCCAGGCTGTCTTCACTGTACGCGTCAATGCAGTACGGACACTGAACGGCATGAGCAACAGCCAGTGCAATCAGCGATTTCTCTTTTGCTGAAAGGGCGCTGTCTTCGAATACGGAATTGTAATAGTTGAAAAATTTATCAGCCAGATCCTTCTGAAAATCGCCAACGTTACCGAATTTTTTCAGGTCTTCAGGTTTGTAATAGGTTTTATCCATGATGTGAATTTTTTCAAGTGAGAAATAACGTGCAGAATTGCACTTTTGGTAAGGTAAAACATAACCCTGCAGAATTAAATATCTTTTCCCGGTAATTAATTATTACTTGTCAGTCGTCCCCGTCCGGGCAGGTTACGGGATATCCGATTTCCCCATCGATCCCGGAGGGATCACGTATTTATAGAAAGGCAGGATTGCAAACCACAGCGACCCCGGATGGGGTCGAATAAATAACCTGGTTATAGAAACGTTGAACAGGTTAAAGTTCGGACTCCGTAGGAGTCTCCTGATCCCAGCTGTTGATCCGGAAGGAAGCTCCGCCGGAGCTATGATTTTGACGGTGTCGGTTTGCTATAAACAGGTGGCTCCCACTGGAGCCGATGGTTTCTGGTTTTTATAGAAAAAAAGAAGATCTTCCGATTCCATTATAAGGCCAGCATTCTTTAAAGAGTCCCCCTCTCTGAGCCGTTCCTTTGCGGCATAGAGAGGGGACAGGGGTGAGTCCCAATATGTTTTGGTTTCGAACCGATGAATGAATTTCACAGTTTTGAATAAGGCTTTATCATTCATATCGCAAACCAATCCTGGAAGAACACCGCTCCGTCAGGAGCACCCTGGTTATAGAAACGTTGAACAGGTTAAGGTTCGGACTCCGTAGGAGTCTCCTGATCCCAGGTATTGATCGGGGAGGAAGCCGCCGGAGCTATGATTTTGGCGGTATCGGTTTTCTATAAACAGGTGGCTCCCGAAGGAGCCGGTGGTTTTATAGAAAATAGTGGATGCCTTCCGATCCTTTTTAAAAGGCCAGAAATCCATTTAAAGAGTCCCCCTCTCTGAGCCGATCTTTTGCGGCATAGAGAGGGGACAGGCCTGCCTTCCGAAGCTTCAGCGCAGTTGTCAGGTGACGGCTTTTGCGGCACTCCGACTCATCGGAGGGTGAGTCAAACAGTAGCTTTCTCACTTATGATTTCCAGAAGCCGGTCTGCTATTTCCTGTGTCCCCGTTTTGGTAGTTCCCGGTTCATCGTTATAAAGATCCGGCGTTCGGTAGCCTTCTTCTAAAACTGTTTGAATGGCGGCTTCGATATCCCGGGCGGCTTCTTCGAGATTGAGTGAATATCTGCATAAGAGTGCAGCGGAAGCTACCGCGGCAAGAGGATTGGCAACACCCTGTCCGGCAATATCCGGGGCAGAACCATGTACAGGCTCATAAAGCCCGTTGCCGTCGCCCAGGCTGGCGGAAGGGAGCATACCGATCGAACCGGTCAGCATGGCAGCTTCATCACTTAAAATATCACCGAAAAGGTTTCCGGTTACCATCACATCAAACTGTTTGGGATTCCGGATCAGCTGCATCGCGCAGTTATCCACCAGCATGTGAGTCAGTTCTACGTCGGGGTACTCTTCTGAAATCTCAATTACGGACTTTCGCCACATTCTTGAGCTTTCAAGCACATTGGCTTTGTCCACAGAACAAACCTGTTTATCCCGCAGCCGTGCGGCTTCAAATGCTTTCCGGGCAATACGGTGAATTTCTGAACGGCTGTACTTCATGGTATCTGCTGAAAATGGATTCTCCCCATCTTCTGAGACCACACGATCCCCAAAGTAGATACCGCCGGTAAGCTCACGCAAAATCAGGATATCGGTTCCTGAGATCACATCTTTCTTCAGGGTGGATGCATCCGCAAGAGCCGGCCAGACAATAATCGGGCGAAGATTGGCATAAACACCCAGCTCTTTGCGAAGCTTTAATAAAGCGGCTTCCGGACGCTTGTCTGTGGGGAGGTCATCCCACTTTTGCCCGCCGACAGCGCCCAGAAGCACAAATTTGTTTTTTTTACATTCATCAAGTACGGCCTCAGTTACCGGCTCGCCATATTCATCATAGGAAATGCCTCCAAAAGGCAGTTCAGTGGTTTCCAGTTCTACATTGTACCTGCTGCACACAGCCGCTAAGACATCTGTTGCTACTTTGGTTACTTCAGGCCCGATTCCGTCGCCGGGCAGTACTGTGATCTTTTCTTTCCTCATGAGGGTATCATTCCGCTTTGACGTGCATATTCAAAAATGCCCCCGGCCTGAACAATATCAGCTACACTGCCAAGAGGTTTGATTTTATAGGATTTATTTTGTGTGATATTTTTCAGAACATGTTCTTCCCGGTCTATCTCCAGTTCATCTCCTGTATGAATTTCACGGCTCAGGTCTTCAACACTTTCATAGGGAATTAAAAAACCGCCATCGACAGAATTCCGGTAAAAAATCCGGGCGTAAGAAGGAGAAATAATCGCTTTTATTCCCGCAATCTGAAGACTGGCGGGAGCGTGCTCACGGGAGGAACCACAGCCGAAATTCTCACCCCCGATAATGATACTGAACTCACTTTCGGTTTCATCTTCTTTTGTGAGGCGAATATTTCCTTGTGGCAGGCCCGATTCTGCAGCCGGAACACCCGACAATGCATATCGTCCGTATAATTTTCTTTCTTCAGGATCATCCAGGCTGTACACAAGATGCGCCGCCGGGATAATCTGGTCTGTATCAATATTCTTTCCCAGGACAAACGCTTTGCCTTTGATGGTGTTGTTATTGTTGCTCATTTGGTTTGTTCAATTTTAAAAATTTGGTGTCAAAAGTCCCCCTTCGAAGGGGGCATAACCAAACGCGTTCCAGCGGTTGGTTTGGGGGATGTAAGTGGGGGTGTTGAGTCTGAAATTAGAAACAGGTCTTATCGATGCTCCGTTAACACCCCTCGAAAACTTCGCTAAACGCTCAGTTTTAGCTCCCCTCAAGGGGAGACTTACATCCTGTATTTTTCATCAAATCACTGTTTCCTGGATAAACATCCTTGGATCGGTAATTACACCGGTTACCGCGGATGCAGCTACGGTGTAAGGCGATGCCAGGTACACGGACGATTGTTTGGATCCCATTCTGCCTGGATAATTACGGTTGGTGGATGAGATACAAACTTCTTCCTGGTTCAGCCTGCCGAATGTATCGGACGGTCCGCCCAGGCACGCCGCGCAGGAGGCATTTCCTATTTTACAGCCTGCTTCCCGGAAAATATCAATCAGTGAAGTTCCCAGCAGGGTTTCGGTTTCCAGTGCACGTGCAATTTCTGTTGTTGCCGGTACAATGTAAGTGTCTGTTTTGAGTTTATTGCCGCGGATAATTTCCGCTGCAGCCCTGAAATCAGACAGCTTGCCGCCGGTACACGAGCCGATATAGGCACGGTCCAGTTTTACACCTTCCAGCTCCTCAGCTGTTGCCTTATTATCCGGGCTGTGCGGTTTGGCAACCATTGGAACCAGTTCTTCAAGATTGTAAAAGTGTTCACTGTAATATTTGGCATCCGGATCACTGTACACTTTTTCATACGGGTGATCGGTCCGGCTTTTTACATATTCATCTGTGATTTCATCCGGCTCAACCACCCCATTTTTGCCGCCTGCCTCAATCGCCATATTGGTGAGGGTCATGCGGTCTTCCATGGTCAGAGCTGCGATTCCTTCACCCGCAAATTCCATAGCCCGGTAGGTAGCACCGTCCGTACCGATATCCCCGATAATTTTTAGGATAATATCTTTTGCCATCAGGTAAGGCGGGAGGGATTCTCCTTCAAATACAAACCGCATGGTCTCAGGTACTTTTACCCATAGCTTTCCGGTTCCCATAATAAAAGCGGCATCCGTATTACCAATTCCGGTGGCAAACTGTCCGAAAGCCCCGGCTGTACAGGTGTGTGAATCGGTTCCGAACAGAACTTCACCCGGGCGGGTAAAACCTTCTTCGGGAAGGGCCACATGGCAGACGCCTTTATAGCGGTCGGTTCCCACATCATAATAATAAGGTAGGTCCTGTTCGGCGGCAAAAGCCCGCAGCACATCCACGTTCCGGTTGGCGTATTTGTCTTTTGTAAAGATATAGTGATCCGGAATAATTACCAGTTTCTCCTTATCCCAGACTTTGGCTTTTTCACCAAACTGCTTGTGAAAGATGGAGATTGCCGGAGGACCACATACATCGTGCGTCATCAGTACATCTACATCCACCCAAACATTGTCGCCGGGTTTCACCTGATCTTTCCCGCTGTGATTAGCCAGGATTTTTTCTGTAAGCGTCATTCCCATGGTTACTGTTGTTTTGATTGTTAAATTAAATAATTGAATTATCGGAGTTCTTTGAACCCACCCCTGTCCCCTCCAAGGAGGGGAACTTTGAACCGGTAATCCCAACTCCGCCGGCTGGCGGAAGGGGAACTCACACCTCTATTCATACTTATGAACCACTCGCAGCCACCTTTGGATAATTTGTTTTGGACATAATAGAAATCAAATCCTGGTCATCCACTACCTTTTTCTTATCGGCAAGCTGAGTTACTTTTATATATACCTGGTTTAAATCCTCTTTTGGGAGAATGTATCCAAGCTGTTCCAGTTTCTTACTGAGCGCAAAACGTCCTGAATGTTTACCGAGAACGATTCTGTTTCCGGTTATGCCCACCGATTCGGGCGTCATAATTTCATACGTCAGAGGGTTGTTCAGCACACCATGCTGGTGAATCCCCGCTTCATGGGCAAAGGCGTTTTCCCCGACAATTGCTTTGTTCGGCTGGACTCCTTTCCCGGTAATTTCAGACAAAAGCTGACTGGCGGGATAGATTTCCTTTGTATTGATTGAAGTTGAAAAATTCATACTGTTTTTTCTGGTTTCAATCGCCATGACTACTTCTTCCAGGGATGCATTTCCCGCACGTTCCCCGATTCCGTTTACCGTACATTCAATCTGCCGTGCACCTTCCTGGACAGCCATTAAAGAGTTGGCAACTCCAAGACCCAGATCATTATGGCAGTGTACACTGATCACCGCCTGATCAATATTCGGTATTCCTTCTTTCAGGGTTTTGATCAGCTTCGCGTATTCCCACGGAAGGGCGTACCCAACGGTGTCAGGGATGTTGATTGTGGTGGCTCCGGCTTCAATGACCGCTGTAAATATTTCAATCAGGTATTCGGGGTCACTGCGCGATGCATCTTCAGCTGAAAATTCCACGTCATCATAATGAGACTTTGCATATTCCACCGCTTTCACAGCCGATTCCAGTACCTCTTCCCGTGTCTGTTTGAGCTTGTACTTCAGATGGATATCGCTGGTAGCAATAAATGTGTGAACCCTTGGTTTTGCTGCAAATTCAAGTGAAGAAACTGCCCGCTCCAGGTCGCCGGGCCGCGTTCTGCAGAGTGCGGCTACAGTACTTTTTTTTACAACTTTTCCTATTTCCCGCACGGTTTCGTAATCCCCGTCTGATGCAATCGGAAAACCTGCTTCAATCACATCAACACCTAGTTTTTCGAGCTGTAGAGCAAGAAGCAGTTTTTCCTGCTTATTCATGCTGTAGCCCGGCGATTGCTCACCGTCCCGAAGGGTCGTATCGAAGATGGTAATGTGATTGTTCATTGTTTTGTTGGTTTTGTTGTTGTTACAAGTCCCCTCCTTCTCAAGGAGGGGATTTCCCCGAAGGGATGCCTTTGGCAAGGGGTGGTTAGTCCCCCTTTGAAGGGGGAAGCGAACGGAGTGAGCAGGGGGATGTACACCCCTCGCCTACGCTCCGCTTCGGCACTCCCCTCAAGGGGAGATTACTACCACCCCTGACCCCTCCTTTCACCCCGAATAGTCGGGACAGGCAGGAGGGGAACTCATACGGCTATTTTACTGCCACTTTTTTTGGTTCAATTTTCTGTTTTGGTTTACTGTTCTGGTTCATCAAAAAATAGATAATACCCTCCGACAGAGCCTGCCAGCTGGCATCAATAATATTTTCGGAGACGCCTACCGTGCCCCAGGTGGCGGTGTCTTTGGCAGAATCGATCAGTACGCGAACTTTGGCACCGGTTCCGTCTTTCTCGTTCAGTACCCGCACTTTATAATCCTGCAGGTGCATAGCGGAAATTTCAGGATAGAATTCACAGAGCGCTTTTCTGACGGCAGCATCCAGGGCATGAACCGGCCCGTTTCCTTCTGCAGCACTGTGCTCAATCTGGTCGTTAACGCGTACACGAATTGTTGCCTCAGATCGTGAATTTCCGTCACCATCCCGCTCCATAATGACCCGGAAGCCTTCCAGTTTAAAAAAATCCGGTGCACCTTCGGTCATCTGTTTCACGAGAAGTTCGAAAGAGGCTTCTGCCGCTTCAAACTGGTAGCCTTCATTTTCAAGTTCTTTCAGTTTTTGAACGATTTCAGCACTTTCCTTTGAATACTTTTCCAGGTCAAGCCCGAGCTCATCTGATTTGTAATGCACATTGCTCTTGCCGGATAGATCTGAAACCAACACCCGGCGGCTGTTACCCACCAGTTCCGGTTTAACATGTTCGTACGTCTGTTCATTTTTGATGACAGCACTCACATGGATACCCCCTTTATGGGCAAAAGCACTTCGTCCCACATAAGGTTGTTTATTATCAGGTACAAGATTAGCCAGTTCACTCACAAATTTAGAGAGGGTGGCGATGTGCCGGATCTGATTGCCAGGAACACAGTTATATCCCAATTTGAGCTGTAAATTTGGGATTACAGAGCAAAGATTTGCATTACCGCATCGTTCTCCATAACCATTAATGGTACCCTGTACATGAACTGCACCAGCCTGAACAGCCGCCAGGGCATTGGCAACAGCCAGTTCCCCGTCATTATGAGAATGAATTCCGACCGGGGCTTTTACCTGTTTTTTCACTTCGCTTACGATAGCTGACACTTCATGCGTAAGCGTACCACCATTGGTATCGCACAGAACCAGTACATCGGCCCCGGCAGACTCCGCCGCTTTCAGTGTACTGACTGCGTATTCCGGATTATCTTTGTACCCGTCAAAAAAATGTTCGGCATCATAAATAACCTCTTTTCCATTCTGCTTCAGGTATTCAACAGAACCGGAAATGATCTCCAGGTTTTCTTCGGGAAAAATTTTGAGTGCTTCTGTAACATGCAGCAACCAGGATTTGCCAAATATGGAAACAGCCGGTGTTTCTGCGGCAATCAGGGCCTGAATATTGGCATCTTCAGCAGGTACAGATCCTGCCCGGCAGGTGCTGCCAAATGCCACTATTTTAGCATGGCGGAAAGCATGAGTTTTTGCTTTCTCAAAAAATGCCATGTCTTTTGGATTCGAACCGGGCCACCCGCCTTCAATATAATCGACCCCGAATTCATCAAGCCTTTGGGCAATACGGAATTTATCCTCAGCCGAAAAGGAGACTTTCTCGCCCTGTGTTCCGTCACGGAGAGTTGTGTCGAATATTTTGATGGTTTGTGGCATTATTTGGTTGATCAGGATTTTAATTAAAAATCTCCCCTCTTGAGAGGGGACAGATTGCGAAGCGTTCAGCATAGCAATCAGGGGTGTGTTCGTGGCGCCGGTTAACACCCCTCCCTCCCGGAAAAACCACCGGGAGTACTCCCCTCCAGGGGAGAGTTACTCCGCAGCTTCTGTTTCTTTTTCATTTCCGGGAATCCAGTTCATCATTGAACGAAGTTCCTTTCCAATTTTTTCAATTTTATGATCGCCAAGCTGAGCCCGCATTTTATTCAGGTTCGGCTGGCCGTTGTGATGTTCATCCATCCATTCTTTAGCAAATTCTCCGCTTTGAACTTCAGCCAGAATTTTCTTCATACGTTTTTTGGTATCGGCGTCAATCACTCGGGTTCCGCGCGTTAATCCGCCATATTCCGCTGTATCACTCACAGAGTAGTACATTCGTTCGATACCGCCTTCATACATCAGGTCCACAATCAGTTTCAGTTCATGGAGGCATTCGAAATAAGCAATTTCAGGCTGATATCCCGCTTCTACAAGAATTTCAAATCCAACTTTTACCAGTTCTGATGCGCCTCCGCAAAGAACAGCCTGCTCACCGAAAAGATCGGTTTCGGTCTCTTCTTTAAAATTTGTTTCCAGAACACCGGCACGGGTTCCTCCAATGGCTTTTGCATAGGCAAGAGCGGTCTCTTTGGCTGTGCCGCTTGCATCCTGGTACACGGCAAACAGACAAGGCACACCGGAACCTTCGGTATAGACACGACGGACCAGGTGGCCGGGGCCTTTAGGGGCTACCATAAATACATCCACATTTTCGGGCGGCACAATCTGGTCGAAATGAATATTAAAACCATGGGCAAACATCAGGGCATTCCCTTCTTTAATATGAGGCTCAATGCTTTCTTTATAAACCGTTCCCTGGTGCTGGTCGGGAATCAGTACCATGATGATATCACCTTTTTCTGCGGCTTCGGCTGTTTCATAAACAGGAAGTCCGGCCTCTTCAGCTTCACTCCATGAAGAACTGGATTTTCGCAGGCCGACCAGTACATCCACACCGCTTTCTTTCAGATTCAGTGCATGAGCATGTCCCTGGCTGCCGTAGCCAATTACTGCTACAGTTTTGCCGGAAAGGTGATCAAGATTTGCGTCGCCGTTATAATATGTTGTTGCTTTCATTGGGTTCGTTTGTTGTTGAGTTGTGTTGAATTTGGTTATTAAAACTCCCCTCTTGAGAGGGGACAGACAACGAAGCGTACAGCGTAGTTGTCAGGGGTGTGTTACTCGTGGTTCGCCGCTGGATTACAAAGGTGAACCCACCCCTGTCCCCTCCCAGGAGGGGAACTTCGTTACTGGTTCTACAGCTTTAGTTAAAGTTTTCAATTTATATCCGGAGCCCCCTGGAACTCACGTTTCAGGGCGATACTTCCGGTTCTGGACATTTCGGAAATTCCGTATGGTTTTAGTACTTCAATCATGGCATCTACCTTATCGGTGTTGCCGGTTACTTCAAGGGCCAGTTTGTCATTTGTGATATCAATGACTTTTGCTTTAAAAGCCTGTGCAATCAGCATAATTTCCGGCCGGCCCACTTTCACCGTTGATACCTTTATAATAGCAAGTTCGCGTTCGATACATTTTCTATGTGTCAGGTCCGTCACTTTCAGCACATCCACTACATTGTAAAGGTGCTTGTTGATCTGCTCCACAGTTTTTTCATCCCCGTAAGTGGTGATGGTGATTCGTGCCATGCCCGGTTCGGCTTCCGATGCAAAGGTTACGCTGTCGAGCTCAAATCCCTTCCCGCTGAAAATCCCGATGATCCTGGAAAACGTGTTCAGGTTGTGCTTCACCAGAACGGAGAGAGTATGCCTGGGGTGTTTTGTGATGACTGCTGTGCTCATTGTCGAAAATTTGTTTTAGATCGTTCATACATGGTATTTCTTGAGATGGCGCCGGCATGTGGTATTAAGAAGTTATCCGGAAAAATTTTGAAGTTCATGTGTTCTTCGGGAAATACTATGTCTTTGTGAAGCCCGGACTCGCCTTTCAGACATGGTATTTCCTGATAGCGTACCGGCATGCGATTTGTGTAAATTGATTTTTCGAAGGCTTCGGAATTATGATTTTTTTCGAGAAATACCATGTCTCCGGCAGGTTTAACATTCTTCATCAGACTCCACCATTTCATTCAATGCCGCTCCGGAAGGAACCATCGGGTAACAATTTTCATCTTCAACTACCCGGAAGTCCATCAGTACAGGGCCGTCTTTAATTTTCATTGCTTTATCAAGCACTTCCTGCATCTCTTTCGGGTTTGTTGCACGCATTCCCACAGCGCCATAGGCTTCCGCCATTTTTACGAAATCAGGGTTATTGGCACCAAAAACTGAGTAGCTGTAACGTTTATCGAAGAAGAGCTGCTGCCACTGGCGAACCATGCCAAGGCAATTGTTATTCATGAGGGCGATTTTCACGGGAATCTTATATTCAACACAGGTGGCCAACTCGTAGGCCGACATCTGGAAGCCGCCATCGCCCGTTATACAGACCACATCACGGTCGGGACAGGCAAATGCGGCACCCATTGCCGCTGGAAAGCCGTAGCCCATTGTACCCAGGCCTCCCGAGGAGATCCAGGACCGCGGATGGTTAAACCGGTAATGCTGCGCGGCCCACATCTGGTGCTGTCCCACATCTGTCACGACAATGGCATTACCCTTCGTAACTTCAGAAATCATTTTAACCATATGCTGCGGATAAATACAGTCATCCGATTCAGGAACCACGAGCGGATGCTCTTTTCTCCAGTTATCGATTGTTTTCCACCATGAAGTGATTTTCGGGGGAGTGGCAAGTTTGTCGATTGCCGGGAGCACCCGTTTTACATCCCCCACAATCGGTACTTCAACGGCAACATTTTTACCGATACAGGAAGGATCAATATCAATATGAATTTTACGGGAGTTTTGAGAAAATCCGTCCAGCCGTCCGGTTACACGGTCATCAAACCGGGCCCCCACAGCAAGCAGTACATCACAATCGGTCATCGCCATATTTGCATACCACGTGCCATGCATACCCAGCATTCCAAGAGATTGCGGTTTGGTTTCAGGGAAAGCACCCAGGCCCATTAATGTGGTGGTAACCGGGATATTCATGCGTTCTGCAAAAGCGGTCAGCTCCTCCCAGGCTTCACCTGAAATAGCCCCTCCGCCGGCATAAATCAGCGGCTTTTTGGCATTGCTCAGCATTTCGGCTGCTTTTGCAATTTGCGGCTGATGCCCGTGAACCACAGGTTTAAAACTTGGAATATCCACTTTCTTACTGCCGGTGAACTTACCCTGGGTATTGAGCATATCTTTGGGCAAATCTACCAGAACCGGTCCGGGGCGTCCGTTTGCAGCAATATGAAAGGCTTCACGGATTACATCTTCGAGTTCATTTACATCCCGGACCAGGTAGTTCTGTTTGGTAATGGGACGGGTAATTCCCACAATGTCTGCTTCCTGGAAAGCATCATTGCCAATAACATTCGTTGGAACCTGACCGGTAAAAACAACCAGGGGAATGGAATCCATCATGGCTGTTGCAATTCCGGTCACGGTGTTTGTGCCACCGGGCCCTGAGGTCACCAGTACCACCCCCGGTTTGCCGGTTGCCCGGGCATACCCATCGGCAGCGTGAGTACCGGCCTGCTCATGCCGGATCAGCACATGCTTAAAATCATGATTATCAAACAGGGCATCATAAACCGGCAGCACAGCACCGCCAGGATAACCGAAAACGGTATCCACATCCAGGTCGGCCAGGGTTTTAATAAGGATTTCGGCTCCATTATAGCTTTCGGCTGAACCCGGCGCGTCGGGTGTTTTTACCCGTTTCAGGGGAGATGGCTGTGAGACCTGCTGGGGGTTGGATTTTTTAGTTGATGTCATATTGCCTCATGGATGTACGTTTACAGCCAGAGGTAAAAGTAGAATCGAAATGTGATTTGGCTTCTAACCTCTGACGGGTATGAATTAGCTGATAATTAGAATTAGAAGTAGAATGCCAGAAATTAGTATAGATAGCAGAAGTATATTATTGATCAGATCTGATAAAGAAAGAGCAGCTTCAGAAATACTATCCAGAGTAACATTAACAAGGGAGGCAAAAACTAAAATCAAAAATCCGGTAACGCTCAATATACTTTTTCCCTGCACTTCTTTCGCTGAAGTGGAATTAAAAGAGTTATGTTGTATGGCGTTGACCAAGTGAAAACCGTTTGTTAATGATTACTTTAAAAAACTTATATAAAGGCAATATGGTAATCAAGATTTTTTTATATAATTCAGGTAATAAAAATCAGATCTAAATATAGATTTTAAAGAAGCGCTTCCATGAATATTAAAATGAGTGCTTAAATCTTTGATAAGAAACGACTAACAACAACAGATTCAATGCAAGGTAAAATCAACAAATACAGCTCACATCTTACACAGGAACAGTCTCAGGTTGGCTCAAAAGCTATGCTTTATGCTACCGGCCTGAGCGAGAAAGACATGGAAAAAGCTCAGGTTGGTATTGCCAGCACCGGCTGGGACGGCAATCCATGTAATATGCATTTGAATGATCTGGCAGGAATTGCGAAGAAAAGTGTCTGGGCAAATGAAATGGTTGGATATGTATTTCACTCCATCGGGGTGAGTGATGGTATTTCAATGGGAACCCAGGGAATGAAGTTTTCGCTGCCGTCTCGTGATATTATAGCAGACTCCATCGAAACCGTAATGAATGCCCAGTGGTATGACGGAAATATTTCTGTAGTAGGCTGCGATAAAAATATGCCGGGTGCCATCATGGCGATGGCAAGAGTGAACCGTCCATCGATTATGATATATGGCGGAACCATCAGGCCCGGCAACCTGAACGGCCAAAAACTGGATGTAGTTTCGGCGTTCGAATCGTACGGGCAGTTTTTATCCAAAGAGATTAATGAAGAGCAGATGAATCAGGTGCTGAAGCATGCCTGCCCCGGTGCCGGTGCCTGCGGTGGAATGTACACAGCCAACACAATGGCCTCGGCTATTGAAACCCTCGGTATGAGCCTTCCCTACAGCTCCTCCATACCGGCTACTCACGAAGAAAAACTGAAAGAGTGCCGGCAGGCAGGTAAAGCGATCCGCCTTCTTTTAGAGAAAGACATCAAGCCAAAAGATATTATTACCCGGAAGTCTCTTGAAAATGCCGTTGCTATGATTATTGCCCTTGGCGGATCTACAAATGCTGTAATGCACATGCTGGCAATTGCACGGGCGGCGGAAATTGATTTTACCATTGATGATTTCCAGAAAGTGAGTGACCGGACCCCGTTCCTGGCCGACCTGAAACCGAGCGGGAAATACGTAATGGAAGATCTTTACAACGCGGGCGGGGTTCCGGCTGTACAGAAAATGCTCCTGAAAGAAGGATTCCTGGATGGCGACTGCCTCACGGTAACAGGTAAAACACTCCAAGAGAATGTAAAAAACCTGCCCGGCCTGCTTGAGGAACAGAATGTAATTCATTCCGTTACAGACCCTGTTAAAAAAACGGGCCACCTTCAGATACTGTACGGTAACCTTTCCCCCGAAGGAAGTGTGGCAAAAATCACCGGGAAGGAGGGGACCAAATTCACGGGGCCGGCCAAAGTTTTTAATTCGGAAGAGGACTGCCTCGAAGGAATCCGCGGCGGGAAAGTTCAAAAAGGAGATGTGGTGGTGATCCGCTACGAAGGTCCGAAAGGCGGACCCGGAATGAGAGAGATGCTCTCCATCACCGCGGCGATTATGGGAGCAGGACTGGGTAAAGAGGTGGCTTTAATTACCGACGGGCGCTTCTCCGGCGGAACCCATGGTTTTGTGATCGGCCACATCACACCTGAAGCCCAGCTTGGCGGAACCATCGGCCTGCTGAAAGACGGAGATGAAATCACCATCGACGCGGATGACCGGGTACTGAAAGTGGCTCTTTCTGATGAAGAAATTGAAGAGAGGCGCAAAAACTGGAAAGCTCCTGATCTGAAGTTTAAAAGCGGCATTCTCTATAAATATGCGAAGAATGTGTCGACGGCGTCATTAGGTTGTGTGACGGATTTGTGACTCACCCCCTGTCCCCCTCTCTATCACGTAAAAACGCGTGACAAAGAGGGGGGACTTTTTAACAAAATCTTGCTGTATCTGAGATAGTCCAAATTTTTAATGCCATGCCGGGCACCGACCTGGCACTGTGTCCGACTGCTGGCGGGATTTTCTGACTTTATCAACGGCGTGAATTCTTAATTCAGAATTTCAACCTTTCGGAACTTTTTTCCCGGTTTGAAGGGAAGCCTGCTATCGCCCCGGAACCGGGAGATCCTTCACTACGCCTCACATTCGTTCGGCTTCGTTCAGGATTGTAGATGTTATTTTTAGAAAAGGGCGGGTATAAAAATTTGCCCTGAGGCGGGCTTTGTCTTACCCGCCTTCTCCGGGTGATTGCTTATGCATGTAAACATTGACCGAATCCAAGTCCCGCAAGGGGCGGCAGAATGTAGCCCCGGGCAAAGCCACAAAGTGGCTGGCGCCCGGGGTTAAAGAGCGATCTGTTATCACCCCCAAGGCAATGAATCTATGAAGGCTGAAAATCAAATACGAAGGGGGTACCCAATTTTCTATCAAAGCCAATAACTTTGAGGACGCCTTTTAAAAAACAACCCCGGTTTTAATTTCCAAATCTTCTTTTATATTAACGTAAGTTCGAGATGATATTTAATTGAAGAATGTCCCTCCATCAGATGACGGAGGGCAATGGGGGATGAGGCGTTGTGATTATGAACCATTACATTAGAATTTCCGATTCTATCAGCGCTCATCGGGTCATCCCCCTGCTCACTTCGTTCGCTTTCCCCCTTCAAAGGGGGATTTTTACTTTGGCTATGGCGATTCATGGATACGGAAGCAGATGAAATTCGAGACAAAGACGGTACGAAAAACTATTAACAAGGCATTTCTGAAAGAGCCGCTGGAGCGGGGGTCCTTCACGCAGTTTAAAGATGCCCTGGAGCAGCTTCTGGCTGATGTTGAGCTGGCAAAAGAGAAGAATGAGCACGAAGAGCATTTCAAAAACTTCCTGGTGCCGTTCTTCCGGAAGATTGGTTTCAGTGATTATTCCATCAATACAAGCGGCCGGATCGATATGGCCATTCACACCGACGGGAAAGGGAAAGATCCGGTGGGTGTTCTCATTGAAGCAAAACGGCCGGGCAATGCAGCGGAGATGATCACAACCAAACAGCTGAACCGCAAAGCCATGCATGAAGCGGTTCTCTATTACCTGGAACAGCGTATTGAACAGGATAATAGTGATTTGAAGCATGTGATCATCACCAACATGGACGACTGGTTCATCTTTGACGCGCAGGATTTTGAACGCTTTTTTTATACGCCTTCTGCTCTTCGCAAAACCTGGAAGGAGTGGAAGAGCGACAGAAAGATATCGTCCAATAATGATTTCATGTACAGTGAAATCTCAAAATTCATGGAGTCGCAGGACGTGACCCTTTCCGGTTTATGGCTGCCGCTGGATAAAACCCGGAAATTTCTGAAAGGCAAAAAAGACAGCGATTACGAAAAAAAGCTGATTCCCATCTGCAAACTGTTTACCCCGACTCACCTGCTGAAAGAACCGTTTGCAAACGACAGCAACAGCCTGAACCGGGAGTTTTACCGGGAACTGCTCTATATTCTCGGGCTTGAAGAGGTTAAAGAAGGGAGTACCCGATATATTCAGCGGGCATCGGAAAAGAACCGGAACCCGGGGTCCGTAATCGAAAATACCATCCGGATACTGGATGCCGAAGATCATCTCTCCACCCTGAAAAATGAACTGAGCAGCTACGGAAGCAGCCGGGATGAGCAGCTTTTCAGTGTGGCCATGGAGCTTTCCATCACCTGGATGAACCGGGTCCTGTTCCTCAAACTCCTGGAAGCCCAGCTCTACCGGTACCACCGGCAGGATAAAAAATTCAAATTTCTGAACTACCGGGTTATAGACAGCCTGGACGAGCTGAACAAACTTTTTTTCCAGGTGCTGGCGCGGAAAGAGAACGAACGGCTGGACGATGTGAATGAAAAGTTCGGCCATATCCCATACCTGAACAGCTCCCTGTTTGATGTTTCTTCCCTGGAACGGCAGACCACCCGTATTTCGGGACTGGATGATCATGCCGAAATACCGGTGTACAGCAGGAGTGTGTTATCCAAAGAGCGCGGCAACACGATAAATACACTCGACTATCTGTTCCGGTTCCTGGAGGCGTACGACTTTGCCGCCGAAGGATCAGAAGAGATACGTGATGAAAGTAAAAGCCTGATCAACGCTTCGGTTCTGGGCCTGATTTTTGAAAAAATCAACGGTTACAGGGACGGTTCGTTTTATACACCGGGATTTATTACCGAGTACATGGCGCGGGAGACGCTGAGGAAGGCGGTGGTTGATAAGTTTGCGGGGTTTTTGCCCTCGCACCAGGTTTCGGTTTCGGGCGTGGATTCGCCCTCACCCCCGGCCCCTCTCCCGCCCGCGGGCGAGGGGGGAGTTGGTTCCGGGAATGGAAACCGGGTGGAGGAACCGGGGTGGGTTTTGCCGGAAAGTCTTGTTGAAAATGCCCGGTATCTGCGCCAAAATCAGACGGAGGCTGAAGAGTTACTTTGGCAGCTGCTGAGAAACCGTCAGTTGTTTGGGTATAAGTTCAGGCGACAGCATCCCGTCAAACCGGGTTTTGTGCTCGATTTCTATTGTGCTGCAGAGAAACTTGCCATTGAAGCAGATGGTGCCATTCACGACCGTACAGATCAGAAATTGAGCGACCAGGAACGGACACAAATTTTAAACGAGCAGGGAATTCAGGTTATACGGTTCAGGAACGAGGACATTCTGAACAAAACAGAGCATGTTCTGAAGCATATTTCAAAAGAACTGGGTGTGTATTCGGCCCACAACCCCGGCGTGGATCCGGTCCCCTCTCCCGCGGGCGGGAGAGGGGTGCCCGAAGGGCGGGGTGAGGGTGGATCCCGGGACGGGGGTGCGGGCGCCAAACTCACCTTCACCGACATCTACAACCGCATTGGCCGCGATATCTCCATCGCCGAAGCCAACAACCTCATCAACTCCATTACCATTTGCGACCCGGCCGTGGGGTCGGGGCATTTCCTGGTGAGCTGCCTGAATGAACTGCTGGCCATTAAGAGTGAACTGGGTATTTTGTGCGACACCGAAGGAAAAGTACTGCGCGGGGTAGATATCGAAGTTCAGAATGATGAACTGATTATCAGCTACGGCGAAGAGCTGTTTGAATATGATGTGAGCCACCAGTGGAACGGCCAGAACCTGAAAAGCCGTAACGTGGCCCCCGACAAACAGCGCATCCAGAAGGCCCTGTTCCGTGAAAAGAAATACCTGATCGAAAACTGCCTGTTCGGCGTGGATATCAACCCCAACTCGGTGAAAATCTGCCGCCTGAGATTGTGGATTGAACTGTTGAAGCGTGCTTACTACCAACTCCCCTCGCCCGCGGGCGGGAGAGGGGCCGGGGGTGAGGGTGGAAACCTCGAAGTACTGCCCAATATCGACATTAACATCAAACAGGGGAACTCGCTGGTGAGCCGGTTTGCCCTGGATGCCGATTTAAGCACGGTTTTTAAAAACAGCGAGCACTCGCTGGAAGATTACAAAGAGGCCGTGCGCTCCTATAAGCATACGGGCGACAGCACCGAAAAGAAACGGCTCTACGCATTGATTGACGACATTAAGAGCGAATACAGCACCACGCTCTACAACAACAACCCGCTGAACAAAAAGCTCTCCAAAGAGCGCGGCAGGCTGGAGCTGATGCATAGCGATGACCTCTTCGGCGAGGTGAAGTTCACCAAAAAGCAGGTGACCGCTCAGAAAAAGAAGGTAAAGAAACTGGAACAGCAGAAAGCGGACGAGGAGAGCGGCGCGTTCTACAACCAGGCGTTCGAGTGGCGGTTTGAATTCCCCGAAGTGCTGGACGACGAGGGACGGTTTACCGGGTTTGATGTGGTGATCGGGAATCCGCCTTATGGTGTAAATTTAAATAGTGAGGAAAAAGATTATTTGAAAACTACATATCCGTCAGTTAGAGGTAATTATGACGTTTATGTAGCATTTTTTGAAAGGGGAATCCAAATCGGTTCTTTATTAAACTATATTGCTCCTATTTCATGGCTCACGGGTAAAAAATTCAAACCACTAAGAAAATTTATTTTAGATGAGGGAAATTTGTTAAGGGCTATTATTCTGCCATATGATGTTTTTCCAGAAGCTTATGTTGATACTGGTTTATACTTCTTAAAAACAGAAAAACAAAGTATAGAAACTACTGAAGTATTTGAATTCCATCCGCGGGATAAGATTGGATTAGATGAATTGACAAGTATGACATTTAAATATTTGCCGAAAAAATATTGGGCAAACGAGCAGGAGAATGAATTGATTTTTAATCCATTCTTTTATGAGTTAAAAAATAAAATGCATGATGAGTCTGTACTTTTGGATGACATTGCTGAAACTGTACGTGGTATCCTCGCCAAGAAGAAGGATATAGATAATGTCAAAAAAGATAATTCAAAACCACTCTTCGTGGGAAACCTTTATAGGTACATTTTAGATCCTGATTTCAAGTGGCTGATTTATGGTGACAACCTTAAAGAGAAACCTAAAGATTATTCATTCTTTAAGGGAGAAAGAATATTAATTCGGAGGCTTATTAGCAGACAGTTTAGAATGATGGCTACATTTGTTGATGAAGAATTTGTTAATAAGAAAGACATTTACAATCTGAAATTGAAAGATGATAGATTCCAATATCACTATATATTAGCACTATTGAATAGCAGGTTATTTTCTTTCCTTAAAGTAGGAGGATCATCATTAGCGAGTAAAGATGACTTTTCACAATTAACACTAACTGATATTAGAGAACTTCCGATAAAAATTTGTACTTCGGATAAGCAATCTGAACTTTCAGATTTAGCTAAAAGTATTTTATCTAAAAAACAAAATCCCGAAGCTGACACCATTGCCTTGGAATTGGAGATTGACCGGTTGGTATATGAGTTGTATGGATTGAGTGAGGAGGAGATTGGGGTTGTGGAGGGGGATAATTAATCAATACAAAATCATGCTATATGAATATCAAGGAATTGATAGATGAAAGACTTTGGAAAGAGATAAAAAGAAATTATCTAAATGAACAGTACTCTAATGCCGTTTTGGATGGTATTCAGTTTATAGGTGATCTTATTCGAGAAATGTCAGGTGAAGATGGAGACGGTTATAATTTAATTGGCCAGGTTTTTAATACAAAAAACCCAAAAATTAAGGTGAACAGATTTCGAACTCAGACTGAAAAGAATGTTCAAGATGGTATTAGATTGCTTTTACAAGGTTTTTATAGAGCAATAAGAAATGAACGTGTTCATGAAAAAAAAACTGATTCAGAACAAGAAGCATATGAGCTGCTCCTCTTCTTAAATCACATCTTGAGAATAATCGATAAATCTAAAGGCAAATTCACCATTGAAAATACTTTACGAAGGGTGTTTGATGAAAATTTTTTACCCAGAGAAGAGTACGCAGAGCACATAATAAAAGAAATTCCGCCTACCAAAAAGTATGAAGTAGCTGTAGAGGTATTTAGAAGTAGAAAAAAGAGTAATCGAATGTCTGATTTATCAGTCTTCTGGAATCAATTACTTAGTGATCTTAAACAAAAAGAAACCGGAGATTTAAGAAATGAGATATCCAATGCTCTTAGGTATTCAGAAGAAGCTATGGACGTAACGACCATAGTTTTTTTAGTAGGTAATGACTGGAAAAACCTTGACCATGATGCCAGATTAAGAGCAGAAAATCTATTAATTCGAAGTCTTCCAACTTTCTTAAGTGATGATCCAATGGATGGTCCACAAGCATTTCAATATGCTGGTATAAGTAATGCCGTCAAACAATTATATGTGAGAGATTTTATGGAATTAAAAGAAGAGTTTGCTGAGAAAATTTACACCCTGTTTAAAAAAACCTCAGGAGTATTGACGGAATATGTAATTAGTGTATTTGGTAATTTGTTAAAAGAATTAGAAAAATTTACAATTTCAGATAGTTTAGATGTTTTGATTAGAGAAAAACTTAAATCTGGAAATCGGCAACTAATTACATTTCTTGACCAGTATTATCCTGCTGATAAAGCCTCAGAGCTGAAATTACACTTGCCTGTTGATGATGTTGACCCTTTTGATGATATGGATGATGATTTACCTTTCTAAATAAATCAACCCAAATGTTAATTATGCTTTTAATTAACATAATTGTT
The DNA here is from genome assembly GCA_040882525.1 of Balneolaceae bacterium. GTDB lineage: Bacteria > Bacteroidota > Rhodothermia > Balneolales > Balneolaceae > Rhodohalobacter. The sequence goes on from JBBEBD010000027.1 coordinate 82,452, forward strand.
AAGTTGTGATCATGACGAGTACTCCAATCAGGTTCAACAAACATGGATTGTTACCCAAAGGAGATTATGAGTTCAATTTTGAACAGCTCCGGGAATCTATCTTTGTAAAAGGTCCTGAAAAACCGGGCATTCCGAACTGGGATGCAAACTGGAGGAGATATTTGGTGAGTCAGGCTGAAATACTCGTAAAACAACTGTGGGATATTGGCATTACCGAAATTTGGTTAGATGGATCTTTTGCAGAAGCGAAACCTCATCCAAATGATATTGATGGTTATTTTGAATGCGATATATCCGAGTTTGCAAGTGGTTACATCGAGAGAGAATTAAACAAGAGAGATCCTTACAAGATCTGGACATGGGATTCAACTGCCCGTAAAAGTTATCGTGGTTATGTTAAAAAGCAGTTGCCTATGTGGCATAAATACCGGGTGGAGCTTTATCCCCATTACGGTCAAAACAGCGGAATCAGGGATAAACATGGAAATCCTGAAATGTTTCCGGCTGCATTTCGTAAAGATCGAACAACCAGCAGAGAAAAAGGCATTATTAAACTTATAAAATAGAGGATTGTGATGATCAGGTCTGAAAAAGAATATCAAAAAGTGGTGAACCGGCTTGAAGAAGAGCAAAAAATATTAAAACGGCAGCGGTTACATTTCGAAGAGCTTGGCCATTCAGGTGAAGAGTTAGAACGGCTGATGCAGCCGCTGATTTCGTTTCATAATCAGCTAAAAGAAGAAGTAGAAGCCTATGAAGGCATGAAGCGTGGTATTCTGGGAACGCTTTATGAATTTTCCAATATTGGCCGGTGGCTCATTGGAGTACGGATCGCCCTTGGTTTAACTCAAAAAGAGTTTGCAGAAAAATTGGGTGTATCGGAAGCCCAGGTCTCACGTGATGAGATTAATGAATACCATGGCATCACGATGGATAAGGCTCAAAGAATTCTTGAAACCTTTAATGTGAGGTTTAAAGCTGAAATTGATGAACCTATTTCTACTCCAAAAAACAACGAACCCTCCTTGTTTGCGTAAAATTGACGAAGAACAAAAATAAATTCTGTTTTACTTTCAATTTAGAGTGGATCGGCTGTTTATTATAATCTGTCCCTTTTTAGAATCTGCATCTGTATTGCACCCCCCACTTTAAAAATTGGATTAGCCCCTTGCAAACCCCACCGAAAATCTTATTTTCAGCAAGATGTAATGCTAACCTAATTTATTGCTGCTGTGGCTGAAGAAAACAAAGGTATTGGGGAAGAATCAAAAGACCAGGATTCTTCACTGTTTAATCGTTTTTTAGATGGAATCGAAAAAGCGGGGAACAAGCTGCCGGATGCGGCCATTCTCTTTTTAATCCTGCTGGTGGCCGTCTGGATTTTCTCCGCAATCCTTTCTCCGTTCGACTTTGGGGAGGTGCATCCCCAGACCGGTGATCCGCTGTTTGTGAAAAACCTGCTCACCGGTCCGGAGCTGGCCGCCTTCCTGGCCACCATGGTGAATGTATTTGTTACGTTTGCACCGCTGGGTATTGTGCTGGTTGCCATGCTGGGTGTGGGCGTGGCCGAACATTCGGGCTACATCAATACCGGCCTGAAATACGGGCTCAGTTTTACGCCAAAGATGCTGCTCACCCCAATGCTGATCCTCGTGGCGATTGTCAGCCACACCGCGGTGGACGCTGGATATGTGCTGGTGATTCCGCTTGGCGGCGTGATTTTCTATGCAGCCGGGCGTCATCCTCTTGCAGGGATTGCGGCGGCTTTTGCCGGGGTTTCGGGCGGATTCAGCGCCAATTTTATTCCCTCCGCCATCGATCCGCTCCTGATGGGTTTCACACAGCCGGCAGCTCAGATTATCGATCCGAATATCCAGCTGAACCCGCTTAACAACTGGTTCTTCACCAGTGCATCCAGTGTTTTGATTGTCCTTGTGGGATGGTATATCACGGATAAAATCGTGGAGCCCCGTCTGTCTGATGTGGAGCTGGATGAAGATATCGATGTAGAGTCGGACATGGAGGAAATCACCCCCCGGGAAAAGAAAGCGTTCTGGATCTCCACCGGCGCTATGGTCGCCGGGTTGATCGGGCTGTTTCTGTGGGTTTTCCCGGAGAATTCTGCGATGAGATCACCAGATGGTGAGATTACCGATTTCGGAGCCCCGCTGATGCAGGCGATTGTGCCGATCATTTTCCTGCTGTTCTGGCTGCCTGGCATCATTTATGGTTATGTGGTCGGAGCCTACAATGAAACCAAACAGGTAGTGGAAGGGATGACCAAAGCGATGAAAGACATGTCTTACTATGTGGTGATCGTCTTTTTCTGCGCGCTGTTTATCGAAGCATTCGGGAACTCAAATATCGGTGCACTGATTGCCCTGAAAGGAGCCAACTTCCTGCAGGCAATGGATTTTCCCGGCCAGGTCACCATTGTGGGCATTGTGATTTTAAGTGCGTTTGTGAACCTGTTGGTAGGCTCGGCCTCCGCTAAATGGGCGCTGATCAGTCCCATTTTTGTACCCATGCTGATGCAGGTGGGTATTTCGCCCGATTTAACACAGGCGGCTTACAGGGTGGGGGATTCGGTTTCGAACATCATCACACCGCTGCTTCCGTACTTTCCGCTGGTGATTGTATTCTGCCAGCGCTATTCCAAAAAGACGGGAATCGGAACCCTGGTTTCGATCATGCTTCCCTACTCGATGATCTTCCTGGTGGCGTGGACCATCTTCCTGCTGGTGTACTGGGCGATTGGCATTCCGCTCGGATTGCAGGCGAGTTATGTGTATCCGGCACCGTAGCCCTCACCCCGCCCTTCGGGCACCCCTCTCCCGCTAGCGGGCGAGGGGAATGCGCGGTTTTTCACTTTCCCCTTCCGCCAGCCGGCGGGGTTCAATCTGTGGGATGTTTACGGAGTTCTGAAGACATCAGAACACCCCTCGCTGCCGGAAAAGCACCGGTACCACTCCCCTCAAGGGAAGAATTTTATTTCTTACTCCTGACCATCATCTCCTGTATCACTTTATCCAGCGGGATCTCTTTTTCCACGAGCAGCACGAGCAGATGATACATCAGGTCGGCCGATTCATTGATGACCTCTGCCTGGTTTTTATTTTTAGATGCGATCACCGTTTCAACGGCCTCTTCACCTAATTTTTGTGCGATTTTATCAATCCCTTTATTAAACAGCCGGGTGGAGTAGGAGCCTTTGGGTTTTTCCTGCTTACGGGAAATGAGCAGCCGCTCAAGGTCATATAAAAACTCAATTTCGTCTTTTGCCATATCTGATTTTGATCCGTTTATCTGTGCACAAGGCGTACACTAAGGCCTGCTTCAGCCATTGTTTGTTTAAGGGTTGAAATTTCAATTTCACGAAAATGAAAAATACTTGCTGCAAGTACGGCATCTGCTTTACCAATGGAAACAGCATCCATACAGTGCTGAATGCTGCCGGCCCCGCCGCTTGCAATGACCGGAATTGAAACGATCTGATTCATCTTACTCAGAAGGTCGAGATCGAAGCCGGACTTTGTGCCGTCCCTGTCCATACTTGTCAGAAGTATTTCTCCGGCGCCCAGGACTTCCGTTTTTTCAGCCCAATTCAGTGCATCAAGTCCTGTGGGTTCGGAACCTCCTTTCACAAACACTTCCCAGGAACCATTGGTCTTTTTGGCATCGATTGCAGCAACCACTGCCTGCGATCCGAATTTATCGGCGGCGAGAGTGATCAGTTCCGGATTTTTTACAATGGAACTGTTCAGGCTTACCTTATCAGCCCCGGCTTTCAGAAGATCTTCAATTTCATCCACAGTTTTGATGCCGCCGCCCACCGTAAAAGGAATATTAATATGCTTTGAAATGGCCTTAACCAGGGATATAAGCGTTTTACGTTTCTCTTTTGTCGCGGTAATATCCAGGAACACCAGTTCATCAGCACCTTCGGCGGTATACCGCTGAGCCAGTTCCACAGGGTCGCCGGCATCCCGCAGCCCCACAAAGTTCACCCCTTTAACGGTTCGGCCGTCTTTGATGTCGAGGCAGGGTATGATTCGTTTTGTGAGCATAATTCAGGTGAGAAGATAACAGATTTCCTGCAAACAGATGAAGGGAATAATCAGAAAAACAATAGAAGCTATAAGTCATTCTGTCCGTCAGCCGACGGATCAGAATAGGGGCAGGAGATTTCGAATCCCGCAAAGATATCCATTATATGTTTACTTAGTCCCTTTGAAATACTTCAAGCCAATATAATGTCTAAGTGTTACTTTTGGTCCCGATGCAACCCCAATCGGGATAACCAAAAGGTCAAGGCTGATAAGAAATAGACGGAAGGCACTGCCGCAAGACGGAAAAAGTTCAAAGGCCTGAGCGCTCAATGCTCATGGCCTGGTACGGGGAGGCAAACGGCACTTCTTGTAATACCCCACATTTTTGGCAGTTGAACTTTTTCACTACGTCTTGCGGCAGACGCCTTAATTCCCGTCCATTTCTTATAGGCCGTAGGTTTTCGTGCATATCATTCGAGCCCCAACGGGGCGGCAGGCAGTAGCCCCGGGCAGAACCTGCGCAGCGGGTGCCGCCCCGGGGTTGAATGCCCGCAGTAAATCATACCCAAGTATCAGGACTTGTCGGGGCTGATGAGGCGTTGGTTGTAACAGCACCCTGTTGAACAGAAATTGTACAAAATATTAAATTTTTAAGCGGTGAAAACTTCGGCGATCAGAATTCCGAATGTTGACAGAGGCAGGAGATTCCGAATCAAGTTCGGAATGACGTATAAACGATGATAGGTATCCTTCGTATCCCGACTGTAGTATGGATAAAAACACAAGCCGAATATCCCTGCTTGTAAATCGTTATGACAAAACCAATCAAACTAATTCTTATGAACCTGATTCAAAAAGCATTCATCTTTTTATTTTCAGTATTACTCTTTACCGCATGCGACAATAATATCACCGGCCAGGAAGCCCCCAAGGGTGAACTGCCGAGGGAATTAACAGCTGTGGAAAACCAGCTGATTGAAGCCGATCAATCGTTCAGCTATGACATTTTTCGGCGAACCGTGGCTTATGACATTGACGAGGAGAACATTTTTATTTCACCACTAAGTATATCCATGGCACTGGCCATGACGCTGAACGGGGCGGAAGGGCAGACCTATGATGACATGCGTGAAGCTCTTTACCTGGCAGGCATGGACCTGGATGAGATCAATGAGGCGTTTCAGTCGCTCGTGGAACTGCTTGTAACCGCAGACCCGGACGTTCAGCTGAAAATTGCCAATTCCATCTGGTACCGGGACGGGCTGCCGGTTGAAGATGATTTCCGGGAACGGATGGCTGAATTTTTTGAGGCCAGGATTGACGGCCTCGATTTTAGTGATCCTGCATCGGTGGATATCATCAATAACTGGGTAGATGAAAACACGGAAGGTTTGATTGAGGAGATTATTGATGAAATTCCGGATCATATGGTGATGTACCTGGTCAACGCGATTTATTTCAAAGGAGACTGGCTGAACCAGTTTGATGCGGATGATACCCGTAAGGCAGATTTTCACCTCGAAAACGGGGAAACGGTTGAGGTGGATATGATGCACCAGGAGAACAAGTACGCAGTCCATTTTTCCCCTGAAGTTCAGATGATGGAGATTCCCTATGGAGACAGCCTCTTTTCAATGAGCGTACTGATGCCGGCAGATCCGGACACACCAATCGATCAGTTTGTGGATGAAAAACTGACGGCGGCGAACCTGGAGGAATGGAGGTCAAATCTGACTGTGGATTCCCGAAATGCCACCCTGGAACTACCCAAATTTGAGCTGGAGTACGAAATCGAATACAGTGACATTCTGAAGGCTATGGGTATGGAGATCGCGTTTGACGAATGGGAAGCAGATTTCACAGGAATCGCTGACACCTCTCCTCAAAACCTGTACATCGACGAAGTAAAACATAAAACCTTTATCCGCGTGGACGAGGAAGGAACCGAAGCGGCCGCCGTGACAAGTGTTGGAGTTGGACTTGTATCCCTGCCGCCGCAGATGATCGTAAACCGGCCGTTTGTATTCATCATCCACGAGCGCGAGAGCGGGGCGAATCTGTTTATGGGGAAAGTGAAGAATCCGGTGCATGAGTAAGTGACCTGGAAGAGTCTCCGTGCTTTTCGGAGTCCTGCCAGAGTCACGGGTTTACAACCGAATTTGCGACATGAACCCGAACTCTGCGAGGACCTGCCGGACTCTCGCAGGTTCTCAATTTAGGAGTTCCCCTCCATTGGAGGGGACAGGGGTGGGTTTCTTTGAACCAGCCAATAACCCTGAAGAAAGTTTCCAAATCGAGCCTGGAACCCACCCCTTGCTCAACCGCTGGACACGGTTTCACTTTCCCCTCCGGGGAGGGGAGTGCCCAAATCAAGCATAACCTCCAGCCGAACGCTTCAAGGTCTTTCGGACGCTTGAAGGTTCTTTAAGGTTTCTAAATCAATTCTTCCCTCATAATAGGCCTTCCCAACCACCACACCCCAAAGATCATGACCCTGCAGCTGTTTCAGGTCTTCAACGGAAGAAACCCCCCCGGAGGCAATCCAGTTAAGGCTGGGGAATCGGTTCTGAAGATCAGCATACATTTCAACATTGGGTCCCGAGAGCATCCCATCCCGTGCGATATCCGTGCTGAGAACGGTTTTAAGTCCGGCTTCCATCATCGGGTTGATGAACTCCTCAAGAGGTTTATCGGAGGTTTCAAGCCATCCGCCGTACGCCATTTTTCCAGCTTTAAGATCGAGTCCGAGGATCATTTCATCAGGATACTTTTGTATGGCTTCAATCCATGCCTCCGGCTTTTTTACAGCCATGGAAGAGCAGATTACGCCGCTCAGCCCGGCTTCAAGAAGAATCTCAATATCCCGCTCGGAACGGACTCCGCCGCCGGTTTGAACAGAAAGCCCCAGTCGGTGAATCATCTTTTTGATCACCGGCAGATTCTCGAACCGTCCGCTTTTTGCCCCGTTCAGGTCCACAACGTGAATGTGAGAAAATCCCGCATCTTTAAATTTTGCAGCCTCCGCAAGAGGATCATTATTGTAGACTGTTTTCTGGTTGTAATCTCCTTTTTTCAGGCGAACCACTTGTCCGTCCAGGAGGTCGATAGCGGGGATGATGTTCATAGAAGTTTTTATTGTTAGTATCAATTTTGAAGTTTTAATAAATTACAAATTCTCCTGAAGAATTATACCCGAAATGATATAATTATAAATCTTATTGCTTTTATATACCCGAAAAGGTATAATGCAAATGATCATTATGAATATATACCCGATATGGTATAATATGAAAATAAAAACCTTCGAAATTATTGATCTTGTTAAATCCCGGAGAAAACTACTTGGATTGACTCAAAAAGATCTTGCTGAACGTGCGGGCGTAGGACTCCGATTTGTAAGAGACCTTGAACAGGGAAAACAGACACTTCAGGTCAACAAAGTGAACCAGGTTCTTGCACTTTTTGGGTATAAGATTGGCCCTGTAAAAATAGAGAACAGAGATGAGCTATAAAAAAGCAGACATATATGTGAGTGAAATAAAAGCCGGAATTTTAGAGGAGACAGATACAGGATATCAGTTTACATATTTAAAGGAGTACCTGGAATCAGATCCACTGTTTCCGGTAAGTCTTACATTGCCATTAACAGAAAAACCATACCAGTCAGGTGTTTTATTTCCTTTTTTTGATGGACTGATTCCGGAAGGCTGGCTTCTTGATGTGGTTGAACAAACCTGGAAAGTGAATCCGAAAGATCGCATGGGATTATTAATGGTGAGCTGCAGAGACACTATTGGGAATGTAAGTGTGAGGGAACATGAATAGATGTCTAATATGTACAAATAAAGCTCCGGCCGGACAAGAATATCATCCCAAATGTTTAAAAGAACTATTTGATTCTGAGAAGCCTCCGGGATTGGATTATAAACTATCGGAACTCTCCAAACTTGCCAAAAAAGCTATAAAACAACGTATTACTGTGCCGGGTGTTCAGGCAAAACTATCACTGGAGCTCCATCGTCAGTCAAAAGATGCAGATAAACTGACCATTGTCGGTTTGTGGGGCAGATACATACTGAAACCCCCCTCGAACAGATGGCCGGAACTGCCTGAGAATGAACATTGCACTATGAAGCTGGCTGAGACTATTGGAATTGAAACTGTGAAAAATGGTTTGATCCGATTGAAATCAGGCGAGCTGGCTTACATTACAAAACGAATAGACCGGAGTATAGATGGCGTTAAATTTGCGATGGAAGATATGTGTCAGCTTTCAGAGCGTTTAACAGAAGATAAATATAAAGGATCTCATGAACAGGTAGCGAAGCTAATAAAACGTTATTCGGCCAATCCTTTGTTTGATATTACCCGTTTTTTTGAGCTGATCCTGTTTTGTTACCTGACGGGTAACAGTGATATGCATCTTAAAAATTTTTCCCTTTTTAAAGATCCGGATATGGATTGGAAACTATCGGCAAGTTATGATTTGCTGTCAACCCGACTGGTAATACCTGAAAAAGCAGATCCTGAAGAATTAGCTCTGACCTTAACGGGGAAGAAAAGAAATTTTACGATTAACTCTTTCAAACGATTTGGTGCACATATAGGACTTAATGAGAAGCAGATTGAAAACATTCTTGAACACTTTAAGAACAGATCAGAGCTGTTTAAGGACGTAATCATGAATAGCTTTATGCGTGATGAATTAAAAGAAAATTATTTGGCTATTGTTGATAACCGTAGAAAAAATCTGGGGTGGAATTTGAATTAACCTGCCACAATCTCCATAAAATTTCCGAGCAGGCGGGCTCCTGTCTCTCCCGATTTTTCGGGATGGAACTGCACCCCCATGAAATTATCTTTGGCGGCTACAGCGGTAAAATCTTCGATGTAATTGCAGGAAGCCAGTGTGAAGGGAGTTACCGGAGCGTAATATCCATGAACAAAATAGAAATATTCAGCAGGGCCGATTCCCTTTAACAGCCCATGGTTTTTCTGCGGCTGAAGCTGGTTCCATCCCATATGCGGAACTTTTGCGCGGGTGGAATCAAACTTTTTGAGGCGGCCGGGAATAATTCCAAGCATTTCCGTTTCGCCTTCTTCTGATGTTTCAAAAAGAAGCTGCATGCCCAGGCAGAGACCCAGTACAGGCTTCTCAGTGTTTTTTAGCCAGGAGTCGAGATTCCACGAACGTAAATCTTCCATGGCCGAAGCGGCATGCCCCACGCCGGGAAAAATAATTCCATCCGCTTTTTCAAGTTCCTCCTGTTTATCAGAAATAAAATAGTCTGCATTCAGCCGTTCCAGGGCATTGGAAACCGATGCCAGGTTTCCCGCCCGGTATTTAATAACCCCTATCATCAGATGGTTCCTTTTGTGGTTGGCAGAATATCTTTCATGCGTTCATTCCGGCTTATTGCGAATCGAAAAGCCCTGGCAAAGCCTTTAAAAACGGCTTCAATTACATGGTGCTCGTTTTTTCCTTCCGCCTGGATATGAATGGTGGCTTTTAAATTCATGGCCAGGGTATGGAAAAAATGCTCCGCCATTTCCGTTGGAAAATCTCCGATATACTCGCGTTTGAAATTTACATCCCATTTCAGGTATGGCCGGTCGGATAGATCGATCGATACAGTTGCCTCTGCTTCATCCATTGGCAGCACAAAACCATAGCGCTGGATACCAACCTTATTTTTATTCACAGCTTTACTCAGCACATTTCCCAGCGCAATGGCAGTATCTTCTATGGTATGATGTTCATCTACATTCAGGTCGCCGTTACAGGAGAGTGTGAGATCCACAAGCCCGTGCCGGGAAAGCTGGTCCAGCATATGATCAAAAAATGAAAGGCCCGTATCAATTTCCGAGAGCCCTTTCCCATCTAGATTAACTGAAATTTCAATATTGGTTTCATTTGTTTTTCTTGATAATGCGGCTTTTCGCTGCGGAAAAAGGATAGCATCACTCAGTTCAATCCAGTCTGATCCCGCAGCAACGGTCTCGCTTTTCCGGTTAACCAGTTCAAGTTCATCCTCTTTTTTGATGATACCCTCCCCGCTGTCCGGTTCAAATCCCGCGGAGAGGATCTGTTCATTCAGAATCAGCTCCCGCTGCCGGGCGGAGATGTCATCTGTCCGGAATGAAAGAATACATCCCGATTTCTGAAGATACTTCATTCCAAAAAGTGCGCCTTCAGGCAGCAGGTTTTCAGAGTCTGTTTTAAAGGCACTTGAATCAATCCAGATTTTCATGATTTATGATCTAAACAACCCTGAAGCGTCCGGAGGACCTTCTGGCGTTGTGGTTTTAGGTTTTATAAAAAATGTCAAACTATCCACCAGCTGATGGATCAGTATTTCTCAACGTTGATAACAACAGGAGATACCGGATCAAGTCCGGTATGACTTCAAGTTATTACGATTTCTTAAATCCCGAACTCTTCAAGGTCCTCCGGACGCTTGAAGGTTCTCTATTCCTCCTCAAGAACCTCCTTCAGTGTTTTTAAAAAGCGAATATTTTCATCAGGCATGCCGATAGTCACCCGCAGGCAGTCTTCGCACAGGGGTTCATTTCCGCGATAGCGAACAATCACACCTTTATTTGCCAGTTTTTGATAGACTTCTTTTGCATTCCTGATTTTAAAAAGAAGGAAATTCGCATCAGAAGGGTATACTTTTTCAACCGCATCACTATGGCCGAGTTGTTCTGAAACATATTCGCGCTCTTCCCGGATTTTTTCAACATTGAACTTCACGAGGTCAAGCTGATCAAATACATCAAGAGCGGTTTTCGCAGTCAGCTTATTAATATTGTAAGGTGCTTTTACCTTCAGCAGGTACTCAATAATCCGGGGATTTGATATGGCAATACCTAAACGGATTCCTGCCAGGCCAAATGCTTTGGAGAAAGTCTGAAGTACCACAAGGTTCGGGTATTGCTGTATCATTGCCGCCATGGATTCCTGCCGGCTGAAATCAATATACGCTTCGTCAACCACAACAATCCCCGGAAAACGGGTCACCAGTTTCAGAATTTCTGTCCGGTTCAGGTCGTTTGCAGTCGGGTTATTCGGGGAACATAAAAACAGGATTTTAGTTTGATCATCCGCTTGTTCGATAATTTCATCCACCCGGAGCTGAAATTTCTCATTAAGCAGAACTTCTTTGATCTGTACATCATTGATATTCGCACTCACTTTGTACATGCCGTAAGTAGGCGGAGTGATGAGAATAGAATCCCGGCCGGGCTCACAGAAAATACGCATCAGCAGGTCCACAGCTTCATCACTGCCTACCCCCAGGAAAATGTTTTCGAAATCTACCTGCCGGTAATCTGCAATTTTCTTCCGGAGCTGGTTATGAAGAGGCGATGGATACCGGTGCAGGTCCATTGAATTCCGCACCGGTGCTCCCAGGCTGTTTTCATTGGCATCCAGTAACATTCCTTCATCAAAGTCATCCCGTGCACTTCGGTAGGGAGTGAGTTTCCGGATGTTATCGCGAATCAGGTTTTCGATGTTCAGCATTGGGTGAAATTTTCGATGGTTTGAAGTTCGTTGAATTGAGATTTTTGATCAGGAGTTCCCCTCCCCGGAGGGGACAGGGGTGGGTTTCCCTGAATCGGGTGATAATCCTGAATAAAGCCCCCAATCAAGCGCAGAACCCACCCCTTGCTCAACCGCTGCACGCGGTTTCGCTTTCCCCTCCGAGGAGGGGAGCTTTCTTTGCCTTAGCTTATACCGGATCATTTCAACTTCCTCAGCCGCACACTCACCGCATTTTTATGTGCATCCAGCCCTTCCAGTTCTGCCAGGGTTTCAACGGTCGGACCCAGGTTTTTTAATCCTTCTTCAGAAATTTTCTGCATGGTGATATACTTCTGAAAACTTTGCAGGGATACACCGCTGTACATTTTTGCATAACCATAGGTTGGCAGTGTATGGTTGGTGCCCGAAGCGTAATCTCCCATACTCTCCGGGGTATTCGGCCCGATAAAAACAGAGCCCGCATTTATCACTTTTTCTGAAAGAGTTTCTGCATCTTTTGTATTCAGAATCAGATGTTCCGGAGCATACAGGTTTGAGAACTTAATCGCTTCTTCAGTCGTGTTTGTATTCAGTATAAAACTGTTATTCAGAGCATCCTGTACAATTTTTTTTCGCGGAAGCCGGTTTGTCTGTTTTTCAATCTCTTTTTCAATTTTCGAAAGATCAACGGAACCGGCTGTGACCAGAACCACCTGGCTGTCGGCACCATGTTCGGCCTGGGAAAGAAGATCTGCGGCTACATATTCCGGATCGGCAGTTTTATCCGCGATCACAAGCACTTCAGAGGGTCCCGCCGGCATATCGATCGAAATCATGGCTTCACTGTTCTGCAGAAGCATTTTGGCTGCGGTGACATACTGGTTGCCAGGCCCGAAAATTTTATCCACTTTCGGTACAGATTCAGTACCAAATGCCATTGCGGCAATGGCCTGTGCGCCGCCGGCTATTAAAATGGTTTTTATACCTATTTTTTTGGCTACATATAAAATGGAATCCGGAATCCGCCCGTTTTTATCCGGCGGAGTTGCCAGCACAACAGTTTCGCATCCGGCAATCATAGCGGGTACAGCCAGCATCATGGCAGTGGAAGGGAGCGGAGCTGTTCCCCCCGGAATATAAAGCCCAACCCGCTGAACCGGCCGGGCAATACGTCTGCAGACAACACCTTTCATGGTTTCAACTTCGAGATCAAAAACCGTTTGTTCTCTGTGAAACCGAAACAGGTTGCTGGTGGCTTGATCAATGGCTTCACGGATATCCTGATCAAGATTCACCTCTGTCTGATCCGGATTTAAGATAATTTCATCAACGTCAACCTGGTCGAACTTCCGGGTATAATTTTTTACAGCGGTATCTCCTTTTTCCCGCACATCCTTCAGGATAGGCCGAACCTGGTCAAAAACAGTTTCAAAGTCCAATTTCGGACGCTTCAGCAGGCTTTCAATTTCTGTTTTTGTGAGAGTATTATATGTATAAGTTTTCATGTGTTCGGGTATCAGGTATAAAGCATCAGGTATCAGATATTGAGTAGCGGGATCTCGCTACTCAGTACTCATTACTTGATACTGCTACAGAATCATATTTTCAATCGGCAGCATTACAATTCCTGTAGCGCCGGCTTCTTTCAGTTTTTCCATTACATCCCAGAATGTGGTTAATGGCACCACCGTGTGAATGGCCACCATTCCATTATCAGCCAGAGGCATAATTGTGGGGCTTTTCAGTGACGGGATGATCTCTTTAATTTTCGGAACCGCACTTTCAGGAGCATTCATCATGATATAACGGGTTCGTTCAGCCTGCTGATAGCCTTCAATTCTCTGAAGTATTTTTTGAATGAGCAGCTGTTTGCCATCAGATAGTGGTTTATTTGTTTGAACCAGCTGGGTTTCCGATTCAAAGATATCCGCAATTTCAACCAGGCCATTTGCTTTCAGCGTGTTTCCGGTTGAAACCAGGTCTGTGATGGCATCGGCAATTTCAAGTCGCGGGGCAATTTCAACCGAACCGGAAAGGGTGATGATATCTACATCAATTCCTTTTTCAGAGAAATATTTTTTGGTGATTGAAGGATAGCTTGTGGCAACTTTTTTCCCCTCAAAATCTTTTACGGATTTAATAGATCCGTTTTTTGGTGCAGCAAGAGACAGCCTGCATACACCATAATCAAGTCCCCGGAGAATGGACACATCTGCTTCATCTTCAGCAATGGTATTGGCACCCACAAAGCCGAGATCGCATACACCGTCGGCTACATATTCGGGAATATCATCATCACGGATCAGCAGAAGTTCCACATCAAAATTACGGCATTTAACCAGTAAACTGCGTTTATAATTGTCAAAGTTCAGGCCGATCCCCTCCAGAAGGTTCAGGGTTTTATCGGTCAGCCGGCCGCTTTTTTGTACGGCGATACGTAATGAAGTTGCAGAATCGAGAGTTCTCATAGCATAAAAATTAATAAAATATTGGGAGGAAACAGTACAGGCAGTGAGGAGGAGAAAAATTAATGCACAAAATGCCCGTGGCTGCTATGGTTGCAGCGATGATCATGAGAAATATGAGATAAGAAAAATTTCACACCGTCAAATTATGGAATTCTGATTGTAAAGCCAATATTAAAATCGAAAACAGGTAATCCGGAAATTAAAACCCGCTGTAAACCGGATTATTTTAGATAGGGGGATTATTACTGACCGATACTTATCTCATACTCGAACACAAAAAAAACAGTTAATCATTACTGTCGAGCGTAATGGGATCGAGATGGGTGGTATCCGGTGCGGAGACCTTTACCTGGGGAATAACTGTACTGTTATATTCTCCTTCAGATGGTTCAATTGAAATCTGATATGTGCCTGAAGGAATTCCAATCATCAGGAAATCACCATCTTCCTCTGCCTGTGTTCCGGCAATTGTATCATCATCGGCAATCGTATAAACCCAGGGCAGTGATTCTGCCGGTTCAATGTTTCCGGCAACAGACCCGGTTTCATCCAGCTGAACAGCTCTGATAACCGGTTTAAGTAGATAACCTCCAGCTCCGGTTTTTACAACGGAGCGTGAGGCGTCAAAATCCAAAAGAAGGGTATAGATTTTGCCGCTCTCGATTTCGGCATCTGTTTTTAATTTCAGTCCCGACTGCTGAGCACCCGGAGTACGCAGCTGATGAGATTCTCCATCAATAACAATTTCATTGTTGGTTCCAAGGATTAACCTAATCTGTTGGTATCTTCCGGGCTGAAGTTCTTCTTCACCCAATAGTTCCTGCCGGCCGTTAGTAAGGTCGAGCAGGTTTACACGCACCGGTTCACTCTGAATCACAATCCATTCGTTTTCATCTGTATCGGCATCAGAGTCAGAATGGACCCGTACCTCCTGTACGTCGATATAAACAGCGTCATATGCTGCAGGGGCATCCGTCAGAACTACACGGTAAATACCCGGTGAAGAATCAACTTGAGGATCGCTGGAGATCACAATTTGAGAATCGCTGGAGACCATATTTTGAGAATCGCAGGAGATCAAAAACAGTCCGGTAAAAAACATTGCCAGCAGGTATGTAATAGTGTTCTTCATTGTATCTCATTATGTATTGTGAATAGTTCAGGGTATTTTTAACTCTGTGATAACATTTATTTCATTCGTCGGAAATTCAAGTAAATATAACATTATATAATCAAAAACTTTTATGAAAACGATAGCCCAGTTAACCTATATCCCTCTTTATTCTGATCACCCAACCGAACAGGTGCAGGATTTGATTGAATTTGTGGCCCAGCATGATGTGGAGGTCGATGTAAATTATCTTTCAACCAGTATAAAAGGAGACACACAGGTTGTTTTTGATTTAATTCGAGAGGTATATGATACGATGACACTGGAAGATAAATCATTCCGGTTTCATATTGAGTTACTGAGCCCGGTGGAAGAGTAGCAACCGGCTATGAAAGAGTTTGGCGGATCACAACATTGGTTCTATGTTGATTTTATAGGTTTTTTCCTTTGTAAGTCTATAAGCTCAGTAACCATATCATCATCGTGTCCATGATGATAAACAACCACGGCGAACACAGCGGATTTTCACAGAGTACACAACATTGTGTTCGTTTGGCTTTCGCAGTGTACGCTGTGGTTCTGATTTTTGTTAAAGTGATCCACACATTTCATTATGGAGTCATAACATTTAAATGCAATGACCGTTTCAACTTTGTATATTGAGTGCTTTCGTAATTTTTGATCTTTCTACCCATCCGCATGAACAAAATCCGTAATTTTTGCATTATTGCACATATCGACCATGGCAAATCTACACTCGCCGACCGGCTTCTTGAACGAACCGGTGCGATCAGCGAGAGAGAAATGCAGGAGCAGATTCTGGACGATATGGACCTGGAACGGGAACGGGGGATTACGATTAAAAGCCATGCCATTCGAATGGATTATAAGCGTCCGAATGGTGAAAATTATACGTTTAACCTGATTGATACGCCCGGCCACGTGGATTTTGCTTATGAAGTGTCGCGTGCGCTGAAAGCCTGTGAAGGAGCATTACTCATTGTGGATGCTGCCCAGGGAATTGAAGCTCAGACCATCTCGAACCTTTACCAGGCGATTGATCAAAACCTGGAGATTATTCCTGTTCTGAATAAAATTGATCTGCCCGGTGCCGACCCGGAAGGAGTGGGGCAGCAAATTATTGACCTGATTGGCTGCGATCCTGAAGAGATCCTGAAAGTTTCCGGCAAAACAGGAGAGGGGGTTGAAGATCTGCTTGAAGCGATTGTTGAACGGATTCCCGGTCCGGAACAGAAAGCCGATAAGCCCCTTAAAGCATTAATTTTTGATTCGATTTTTAATACCTACCGTGGCTCGATTGTTTATGTCCGGGTGATTGAAGGAACGCTGAAAAAAGGGGACGGTATTCTTTTTATGGCTACAAAAAAAGAATATGATGCCGAAGAAATAGGATACCTGAAGCTGAAAAAAGAACCGACTGATGAGTTAAAGGCCGGTGAAGTGGGATATGTGATAGGCAGTGTGAAATCTTTACAGGATGCTAAAGTGGGGGATACGATAACCCATCAGAAAAGGAAAGCTTCTGAAGCCATACCCGGCTATAAAGATGTTAAACCGATGGTATTCAGTGGAATTTTTCCAACCCAATCAGAAGATTTCGAGGATTTACGATCAGCATTGGAGAAATTACAGTTAAATGACGCTTCGCTGACCTATCAGCCGGAGACGTCGAAAGCACTCGGGTTTGGATTCCGTGCAGGATTCCTGGGGTTACTCCACATGGAAATTGTGCAGGAGAGGCTTGACCGGGAATTTAATATTGATATTATTACCACTGTTCCTAACGTTAAATATGAGATTGATACGGAAGATGGGAAACGTATAGGGGTGGATAATCCGAGCGAAATGCCCGACGCCGGAAATATTGATAAAGTGTGGGAACCTTATATTAAGGCAAGCATTATAACACCGGCAGATTTTATAGGGCCGATTATGACTCTCTGCCAGGAGCGCAGAGGCGTCTATGTAAATCAGCTTTTTATGCAAAATAACCGGGTGGAAATAACATATGAGCTGCCGATGGCAGAAGTGGTTTTTGATTTTTACGACCGGCTGAAAAGTGGCACAAGAGGTTATGCGTCACTTGACTACGAATTTATTGAGTACCGGAAAGGCGATCTTGTTCGTTTGGATATTTTACTGAATGGTGAACCGGTGGATGCCCTTTCAAGTATTACCCACAGGGATAAAGCATATTACCAGGGGCGTAAAATTTGTGCAAAATTAAAGGAACTTATCCCGCGGCAACAGTTTGAAGTAGCAGTACAGGCCGCAATTGGTTCCAGGGTTATCGCCAGGGATACGATCCGTGCACTCCGTAAAGATGTTACTGCAAAATGTTACGGTGGTGATATTTCCAGAAAAAGAAAACTCATAGAAAAACAAAAAGAAGGAAAAAAACGGATGAAACAGGTAGGTTCTGTTGAGATACCCCAGGAAGCTTTTCTCGCGGTATTATCTATGGACGAAGATGAAAGATAATAATATGATGACTCGAAAATTAACTCTCTTTTTTTTACTGTTATTGGTGTTTAGTTTTTCAACGGCATATGCCCAGTTTGAAGAACCCGATATTCAAAAAGTAGACATCACCGAAAGAGCTGCATTTCAGCAGCAATTCTCAGATATAAGCTGGACCGGGCAGGGGTTATATAATCCTACTACAATTGACCGTGTACCTACTGTTGAGCTGCGTTCCCGTTTACAGGCTGCTTTTGGTGAACCAACACAAACGATTGAAGATTTAATAAACACTGCCAATTTCCGCCCGGCAAAAGCCGTTCAGTTTGAATACTGGTTTATTATCGATGGCGAAATACCCATGATGATTCTGGACCTGGATGGGCCTTTTGAAAACGGTTTGGTTTATGTGGGAAGCAGCCGTTACATTGATTTAATGCCTCAGATCAAGCGAACCTTAAACCGCAGGCTGATGGATGAGACCCAGGAACTGGCACCTTATTCAGACTATTTTTATTCCCCGGAAAGAGATCAGTGGTATCTTGTAGAGTATGAAGACGGGGAATTTAACCAGGAAACGATCGATCGTCCTGCTACTTTTAACTAATTATTAACATCTGCTTTGAGCAAAAAAAATAATCCTCAAAAAAAAGCTCGTTTTTGGGAAGATAACTCTGAAAAGACAAAGGCTGAAAATTTAAAAGCGAAACACTGGGCAAGAGAGTGGCTGGATGCTTTCTTATGGGCCGCAATCGCTGCTATTATTTTGCGGACGTTTTTCTTCGGGGCATACCGCATTCCAACCCCGAGTATGGAAAATACTCTTCTCACAGGTGATTTTTTAATCGTTACCAAACTTGCCTACGGACCAAGAACCCCGATGACGATATCCATTCCTTTTACTGATATTTATATGCCGGGTGTAAACCTGCCATGGGTGAGGATACCGGGGTATTCTGAAGTACAGCGAAATGATATTGTAGTGTTTAATTATCCCATTGATGTAGCCCCGGTATCGGTAAAAACCAACTATATAAAACGGGCAGTAGGTATGCCCGGAGACCGGCTTCAGATTGAAGATAAGGTACTTTATGTGAATGGCGATGAGGCTGAAACCTTTGAAACACTGATGCAAAATTACCGGGTTGATGTTCGTGAACGCATCCGGTTAAGTCCGGCAAAGGTTCGTGAAGCAGGGGCAAGAATTGTTCAAAGCCGGAATGATACTCATATTGTAAATATGACGGCCGAAGTTGCAGAAACCATCCATTCCTGGGGTGAGATAAATAATGTGGAGCCATTTGTTCTTCCCGAAGATTTTGATGAGTTCAGCCGTAACCAGTTTCAGTTTTCGAAAGGATTTATGAACCACGACCAGATGGAGGAGTTTATGGTGCCTTACGAAGGCCAGCAGGTAGAGCTGACTCCTGATAACTGGAATATTTACCGGGATATCGTGGAGCGGTATGAACGGAATAGTGTACAGCAGGAGAATGGACAGTTTGTAATTAACGGGGAAGAAACAAACGAATACACCATTCAGCAGGATTATTATTTTGTGATGGGAGATAATCGGGATGACAGTGAAGACAGCCGCTACTGGGGGTTTGTACCAAATGATCATATCATCGGTAAAGCCGGTATCATCTATTTTTCCTGGGATCGTGAACGCTGGCTGCCAAGGGTAAGCCGGATGTTGAACTCTATTCATTGATTCTTTTTTAAGGCAAAGTGAAAAATGAAATCTCCCCTTGCCCCAAAATTTTCGGTTAAATTCAATCAGAAGAAAAACAGAGTTGCCGATTTCGATGTGGCGTTAACACCTCACATGCGATAAATCAAACCTCCCTCAAAGCGAGATTTTATTTTCCCGTTTCACTTTATTTTGCCATAGATTTCCCTCTCTCCTGGCCTTCGCGGATGGCAAGCTGACCACAGCCCGCATCAATATCATCTCCGCGGCTTCGGCGGACGGTCGCTGTTACATCATTTTCAGAGAGTATTTTCATAAACCGGTTCAGGCGATCTTCTCTTGCTCTCTTTAAAGCCACCCCGGCAACATTGTTATACATGATGATATTTACCTTTGCCGGCACCCATCTTGCAATCCGCACAAGCTGCTTTGCATCCTGTGGCGAATCATTAAACTCATCAAAAAGCAGGTATTCGTATGTGAGGGGCTTTTCTGTTTTTAGAAAATAATATTTTACAGCCTCCTCCAGCTTCTTCAGGTTCAGAGATGCGTTAATCGGCATAATTTTATCCCTTTTTTCATCATCCGCGGCATGCAGTGAGATCGCAAGATTAACACCGGTACCTTCATCAGCAAGTTGTTTAATCTGTTTTGTTAGTCCCACTGTGGATACTGTGATTCGTCGTGGTGAAAGGTCAATGCCCAGCGGGTCTGAGATAATACGTGCCGATTCAACAACAGATTTATAGTTATGGAGAGGTTCCCCCATTCCCATATATACAACATTCGTAATTTTCTTACCGAACTGTTCTTCCGCAATCTCATTGATAATCTGAACCTGATCGGTAATTTCACCGTGGGTTAGATTTCGGAAATAACCCATTTTTCCTGTGGCACAAAATGAGCACCCGAACATGCATCCAACCTGCGACGAGACGCAGACGGTAAGGCGGTTTGCAGTTCCGTCATCATAAAAATCGGGAATAAGTACAGCTTCGACTTTATAATCTTTGGGGTCATCAAGCCGGAAAAGAAATTTTATGGTTCCGTCTTTAGACTGTTGTTTGCTGAAGATTTTAATGCGTTTTACCTCAGCAATCTCTTCCAGCTGCGAGCGGAGCTCTTTTGAAAGATTCGTCATCTCATCAAAAGAGCTGACTCCCTTTTGATAAAGCCACTGGAAAACCTGGTCGAACCTGTAATTTTTCAGTTCAAGGTTTTCCAGGTACTCTGATAATTCTTCCCTGGTTAATGATTTCAGATCCTTCTTTTCGGCGATAACAGTTGCTTCTTTATTCATGCTATAAAGATACGAACAATGATACGGAATCAATAGTGCAGCAGGCAGTTTACAGTTGACAATTCTGCCACTGCCCGCCATTGTCAACTGTCAACTGCCAACTGTCTACCGAACGTTTCAAGGCTGCGGGGTGCAGTTTACAGTTGAAAAAACCTGCCACTGCCCGCCATTGTCAACTACACCTAAAACCTGGGGTTCACCACATTATTATAAATGGAACCGAATGTGTAGGATAATCCAAAAGAGATGCGATAATCGTAAGATGTAGGCCTCTGGCAATTCCCCAATGCATAGCAATCGTCTGATTGATCGGCTCCGGGAAGGGAAATCTGATCATTTATAATGCGGTAACGTCCTGACACATTTAAAGAAAGCCCGCGTACTATTCTGATATCAAAAGAAGGGTTGAATTCAAGCCGGTTCAGGGAAAGATCATGAAAATAATTTGACCCTGATACGGAAATATTAATGCGACCCCACGGCCGGTCGTACCTCAGGAGAGCATAAAGATTATGATATACTAAAAATTCTTCATCCTGACCTAAAACCGTTGTTTCGAAGTATTCCCGGTACAGCGGGGTAATACGATAACGTATTAAAAACCTGCGTTCCTGGTACTCTCTGTATGGAAAAAAGTTATATTCAAAAGCAGGTGATGCTTCCACATTAGACCGGAGATTACTATTACGGTTAAAGTTTGCTTTTGTATAGAGCCCTAACGAGGCATTGTCATTTATGCTGTAAGCATAGAGTCCCCAGTATTCACCCCAGTCGCGGTTACTGGTACTGGTCCCATCCGAGAGTTCCACACTGCGCCGGTTAATTTCACCCCTTATACGGGTTCTGATTTTCCACAGGTCAGTAATCCATTCGGCATATACTCCACTGTTCAGGCCAAGATTTTGTTCTGTTGATTCTCCATCGAGCCATGATCTCATGTTAATATCAAATACCCACCCTCTCCACGGGTCACTTACCTCTTCATTTTCTTCATCTGTTTCAACCGGTTTTTCGTAAAAAATATCCAGGTTTCTCAAGGCTACTGATCCCGAAACAAAAGGAACCAGTCCTATTTTAATGTAGCGATTCAGGCCTGCGCGGCGTTCATCTCCCGAATCTGTACTTGAAGAGACATATCGAAGGGTGTCTGACTCTTCCCGGAGGGTATCCATACTTCTGAAGACAAGAGTGTATTCGCGTCCGCCGCCGCCGGTTCTGAGATCGGTGATCGCCAGATATATATATGCATCATCCTGGTCGCGCACATAATTCACAAATGTTATATTCGAGCGAATGTAAGTTACATCACATGAATTACAATCCAGGTAAACATTCGGGATAGGTTTCAGCCCTGATGTGTCCTGTGCAATGGCATATTGAGCAGTTAAGCCAAAAAGAAAAAAAATAAAGAAAAAACCGGTAATGAAACGATTCACGGATCGGGAGTATTGAGAGATTTTGAAGTTCCGGATTTCGGAAAACTAAAAGTAACTATTTCATCTGTAGAATTGCCAATGAAAGAGATAATAAATTTTATAAAAGAAATGATTATCCTTTTACAGATAATAAATTATTATTAATCGGGAATTTAATTTTGAAAAAACAGTATTCTTAAGTTGAAATTTCTCTCATCACAGTTATCCTTCTTTTTCAGCAGCAGGCGCACGAAAACAAATATCCGGAAGCTGTTTAAGTTTCTGGGTGTGATTGCCGTTTTATTTACAACCTACGGTATTCTCTTTCACTATATCATGCAGTATGAGGGGCAGGAGTATTCATGGCTTACCGGGTTTTACTGGGCATTGGTAACCATGACCACGCTTGGTTTTGGCGATATTGTTTTTGTATCCGATCTCGGAAAATTATTTTCGATGATCGTTTTGTTTTCAGGTGTATTATTTCTGCTTGTATTGCTGCCGTTTACGTTTATTGAATTTTTTTATGCTCCATGGCTTCGTGCTCAGAACCAGGCCAGAGCCCCCAAAGAAGTACCCCTTGATACAAAAGGCCATGTTATCATTACAAACCTGGATGTGATTACTGAAGCTCTCGTTAAGAAATTAAATGCCTATAAAATTAAATACTTTATTCTTGAACCCGACCTTCAGAAAGCGCTTGAGCTTTCAGATATGGGGTACAATATCATAAACAGTGACAGGGTAGATTATCAGACCTATGAAAGGTTGAATCTGGCGGAAGCTCTCATGGTTGTGGCTACAGGAAGTGACACCAACAATACCAATATTACTTTTACGGTACGGGAGTTCAGCCTGGATGTCAAAATTGTTTCTACCGCGTCTTCGGCCGATTCTGTGGATATTCTGCAAATGGCAGGTGCGAATCATATCCTGAAGATGGGAGAAGTGCTTGGCCGGTCACTGGCCCGCCGGACGCTCGGAGGAAGTGCAAGAGTGCATGTAATAGGTCATATAGACAAGCTGGTAATAGGAGAAGCCACCGCGCAGGGCACACCACTGATTGGTAAATCCCTGAAAGAAAGTAAGCTCCGGGAAGTAATCGGGGTGAATGTAGTGGGAGTATGGGAACGCGGCAAGTTTAAACAGCCCTTACCTGAAACCGTTATCCATGAAGAAACCGTTCTTGTTCTGGCCGGCTCAGTTGAACAGCTGCGTGTTTATGACGAGGTGGTGAGTATTTATCATGTGTCTGATAAACCGGTGGTTATTATCGGGGGCGGACGTGTGGGCCGTGCCGCTGCAAAGTCCCTAAAAGAGAGGGACATTGATTACCGGATCATTGATAAAAATCCGGAACGGATTCGGGATAAAGAAAAATATATACTTGGTGATGCTGCTGATCTAAAAGTGCTGGAAAAAGCCGGTTTGAGAGAGGCTCATACGGCACTGATTACCACTCATGATGATGATGTGAATATTTATCTTACCATTTACTGCCGTCAGCTGTGCCCTAAAATGCAGATCGTCAGCAGGGCCACGTACGAGAAAAACATTAATACGCTGCATCGTGCGGGGGCAGATTTTGTGATGTCTTACGCATCAATGGGAGCAAATTCGATTTTTAATATTATTGAGGGACAGGATGTACTGATGCTTGCCGAAGGTCTTAATATATTCAACCACAAAGTGACACCTTTACTGGCGGGAAAAAATCTCAAACAAAGCGATATCCGCCAGAAAACGGGGTGTACGGTGATCGCTTTGAAAGAAGAAGATGATATGATCATCAATCCTTCCCCCGAGACTGTTTTGCAAAAAGGCCAGGAGATCATATTGATCGGTAAATTTGAAGGAGAGCAGTCTTTTAATCAGCTTTATATGTGATTACTCCGGCAAAATTTGTTTTGGTATCGTAATTTTTAGTTTTTCCAGAAGAAAGGAGTAAAAATAACTAATACGGTGAATAGTTCAAGCCGGCCTACCATCATCAGGATAAGCAGCAGCCATTTTCCTGCGGCTGGGATCCCGGCATAATTATCGGCCGGCCCGAAATCGCCCCAGGCGGGACCGATATTTCCAAGAGAAGCAATACTTGCTCCCGCTGATGAAAGAAAATCATACCCCAGGAAGGTCATACCCAGGGCGCCGATTGCAAAAATGATAAAGTAGGTTACAAAAAAACCAAGTATGGTTCGTAATGTGGATTGATCAATCAGCCGATCACCTATACGCAGAGGCAGAATCGCCTGGGGATGAAGGATTTGTTTAAATTCCCGCCTGATATTTTTGACAATGATAAGAAGGCGAATCATTTTAATTCCCCCGCCGGTAGAACCTGCACAGCCGCCTGTGAAGAACAAAAGAAATAGTAAAGATCCTGTGAATGGCAGCCATAAGGAATAATCGTCTGTACCAAAACCGGTGGTGGTTAAAATGGATACAACCTGAAAAGATCCATACCTGAAGGAATCTGCCAGTGAGTAGGTATCGAGAATAAAAAGTGCGAGGCTCACACCCAGTGTAAAGATGATGATTAACAGGGTATAAAATTTTATTTCACTGTTTCTGAAAAAAGAGGAAAAATTCCCGGTAAAAAGCCTGAAATGCATCGCGAAATTAATGCCTGCTAAATACATGAACAGTATAATCACCACATCTACATATACCGAATTAAAGGCTTCAACTGAAGAATTTTGAGTGGAAAAACCACCTGTTGCCAGCGTCGAAAAAGCGTGGTTTACAGCTTCGAATAAATCCATGGACGGATGCGCCCAAAGAAGAAGTGCCTGCACCAGTGTGAGCCCCAAATAAATAGTCCATAGCAGCTTTGCAGTTTCCTGTATCCGGGGGGTGATTTTATCGGATGTGGAACCGGAATACTCAGCCTGGAAAAGTTCCATGCCGCCGATTCCAAAAAGGGGTAAAAGTGCCAGGGTCAGTACAATAATTCCCATACCGCCCAGCCAGTGGCTGAGAGAGCGCCAGAAAAGCAGGCTTTTGTCAAGATCTTCAATAGCCGGATTTATAACACCCTCTGCCGTAACACCCCCCAAAATAGTAGCCCCCGTTGTACTGAGTCCGCTCATGGTCTCAAAAACAGCATCCGTATAAAATTCCAGTGTTCCGGAGAGAGTGAAAGGAAATGCGCCGATAATTGAACCCAGGAACCACGTCAAAGTTACAATCAGGAATGCTTCCCGCATACGAAGTTCATTTTCAGGTCTGAAAAAATAGAAAAGAAGTCCGCCGCTAATCATTGAAAATGAAGCCGTAATCAAAAATGCAACCCATGAAGATTCCTCATAAATCAGGGAAACAAAAAAAGGGGCAAGAAGGGCTACACCCAGACAAAAAATTAATCCGCCAAGAATTCCTGTTATGAGGCGAAAATCAATTCGAGGACGGTTTACCCTTTGGTTTAGCAAATCTATCATTTAAAGATTTCTTCTACTTTACTGATTGCCTTGGGTGTGGCAAAAATAATTACCCGGTCACCTTTCCGGATTACAGTATCTCCTGTTGCAATTTCCGATGAGCCGTTATTCAGGATTCCACCGATCACCATCCCTTCCGGAAGTTTTAAGGAGTGAATAGGGGTATTCAGTACGGCACATTTATTACCCGCAATCACTTCAATAATTTCAGCATTTATTCCCTGGAGGGCTTTTACCGTCAGCAGGTTTCCGCTTCGGATCTGCCGGTGAATTTCATCCGAAGCAGCTGCTTTTATATTCACCACTGCATCCAGCCCGATCGTTTGGCTAAGCGGAACATATTGCGACTTTGAAACCAGCGCAAGCGTCTTTTTAACCTCCATGTGCTTGGCCATCAGGCAGGAGATCAGGTTCGATTCTTCATCATCTGTTACAGAGATAAAAGCATCCATCTCCTGAATACCTTCTATGGCCAGTAGATTAGGGTCAGTTGGATTCCCGTTTAAAACCAGGACATTTTTTAGCTCATTGGCAATATCCACGGCAAGATCAGGGTCGGGTTCAATCAGTTTAATTTCCCACTTCTGATCATCATTATTAAGTTTTCGTGCCAGAATGTGCCCTACTTCTGTCCCTCCGGCTATCATAATCCGGCGGATGCTCTCTTCCTGGTGGCCCGCAGCCCCGATCAGGGTTTTCAGGTTATCAGTTTTGCAGATAATAAAAACCTGGTCAAGTGCCATAATACGATTGGAACCGCGGGGAATAATTGTGGTACCCCGGCGCGAAATTGCAACAACCCGAAATGAAAAACTATCATAGAGCCCGGAAAAATCCTCGAGAGTTTTTCCCACGATAGGAGAATGTTGTTCAAAGCGTACCCCGATAAGCTGAATATGTCCATCAGCCAGCGAAACAATATCGCTTGCCGAGGCCCTTTTGATTAACTGGTGTATTTCCTTTGCTGCACTCAGTTCCGGATGAATAAGGACATCAATCCCCAGTTCGGATGGAGTAATGGGAGCATTCGGACGTGTAAATTCGTCATTGCGAACCCTGGCAATAATACTTTTGACCCCCAGCCTTTTGGCCATCATGGAGGCAATAATATTTACCTCATCTACACTGGTTACTGCAATCATGATATCGGCAACTTGCACTCCGGCTTCAACAAGGGTAAGCGGGGAGGTGGCATTCCCTTCTATGGCAAGAACATCCAGATTATCGGTTACTTTTTTTAGTGCATCTTTATGCACGTCAAGCACAGTTACGTCATGCTTTTCTTCCGATAATACGCGGCTCAATTCATATCCTATTTCTCCGGCTCCAGCAATCAGAATCTTCAAAATATCCTGTTTTCAATAAAATTCATGGCCAAAGATATCCCTTTTTTTGGTTAATTATAATAACTGAACATCAGTGAAGTAGTTTTTTCACCAGTTCTTTACACGGTTCTTCCAGAACTCCGCCCTGTGTTACTATCGTAGGTGAGGATGGGAAAGAATATTCAAACCGGTTTTGGTCCAGAAAGCGGGATAAAAATTCCCGGGAACACCCGAAAAAAATGGCATTCACTTTACTTTGTTTTGCGGTATTTAAACAAGCCGGACAGGGTTCGCAGGTTGAGTAAAGGCTGAACCCTGAATACTCGGTTATATGAATAAGACTGCCCAGCTCTTCGAGAACCTTTTTTTCAGCATGAGAGGCCGTGTCATTCAGTGAGCTTATAGGATGCACAGCTGTGGCATATACCTGATCACCGGATGCAATAGCGGCTGCAAACGGAGTTTTCTTCTGAGAGGCTTTATCAATGGCAAGCTGCATAATGGAAAGATCAGGCTTCAGCATTTATAAATATTTAAGGTTTTAAATGGCGGTTCAGATAATCCGTATAAACCTGGTACAGAAGAAGGTAACTTTCCTGGTTATATGCGATACCATGTTCACCCGGAGGGTAAACACGTAAATCCACATCTTTACCTGCATTTGTAAATGCGGTAATCATCTGCATGGTATTTTGTATATGAACATTTTCATCCATGGATGCATGCACGGCAAGTAAATTTCCTTCGAGCTGATCAACATGAGCCATAACCGAACTGTTGATATAACCTTCTTCATTCTCAGTTACCAGGCCCATGTAACGTTCAGTATATATCGTATCATACAGCCTCCAGTCGGTTACGGGCGCTGCGGCAATACCCACCTTAAATGTTCCGGGCTGACGTAACATAGTAAATGCAGCCATATACCCCCCGTAACTGTGGCCATAAATGGCCATGTGGCCTCCATCAATCCACTCTTTATCAGCCAGCCAGTTTGCGGTTTCTGCAAAATCATAAGCTTCTGTATGTCCGAGGTTTTCATAAACAACTTTCTCAAAATCTCTGCCATAGCCGCCGCTTCCGCGGTTGTTGACATTGGCTATCATATAACCTTCCTGCGCGAGGTATTGCGCCCAGCCGTTTGTTTCAAACTGATTTTGAACTCCCTGGGAACCGGGTCCGCCATAAATACTGATAACAAGAGGATACGTTTCCTGCTCTGTCGAATCAAAATCAACAGGCTTGATCAGGTAGCCATCCAGTTCCTGTCCGTCGGAGGTGGTAAACGAAAAAAGCTCCCTCGGTGCATAAACATAATTTTCGATGTACTCTGTAACAGACTGATTATCAACAAGCTTTTCGAGCATTTCGCCGCCGTTTTCTGTGGTATGCAGTTCAACCTGAACAGGAGTTTCAGTATTCGACCATGTATCAATATAGTAGCGCCCGTCAGGTGACATGTTTACTGAATGCCTTCCTGCATCGGATGTATGGCGCATTTTACCGGAGCCGTCAAATTGTATTGAATAGAGGTGGCGTTCCAGGGGGCTTTCTTCTGTGGATACATAATAGATTCTGTCCTCTGCGGGATGAACAGCATGAACATTTGTTACCTGCCAGTTTCCTTCAGTCACCTGGTTTAGCAGCTCCCCATCATAATCATACCGGTACAGGTGTTTATGGCCATCCCGGTCGGAAATCCACAAAAATTCAGTTCTGTCATCAGGAAAGAAGAAATAATCATCTATGCCGGCAAAGAAATCATAAACATCAATCCAGCCGTCGTCCGATTGCTCTTCCATCACCAGTTTTCCGGTTCCGTCATTTACATCATGAAAAAACAGTTTCAGGTGATTTTGCTGCCTGTTAAAATGAACCACAGCCAGTTCCGCATGGTTTACTGTCCAATACATCCGGGGGATCAGACCATCGCCGATTTCGATATCCAGCCAGCGGTTTTGAGCGGTTTCAACTTCAACAGCTCCAATCCGCACGTCCGGGTTATCCGCACCTACTTTTGGATAGGGTATATCCGTATAATCGGGATAAAGCCCTTCATAATCAGTGGATACAAAACGTTCTACATGGCGTTCATCACTTTGCCAATAGGCGATATACCGGCTGTCGGGCGACCAGCTCCAGGCCTGAACTTTACCAAATTCTTCTTCATAAACCCAGCCGAACCGTCCGTTAAACAGATTTTCTTCTGCGTCAAATGTGAGCCGTGTTTCTTCTTCAGTATCAAGATCAAAAACATAAAGTTCTCCATCCCGGTGGTAAGCTACTTTTTGTCCGTCGGGAGATAATTCCGCAGTGAATGCCCCGCCCGCAATGAGCTCCAGGGTTTCATCTTCAAGGGAATAATAGTAGTAATCAGCTGTGCCGGAATAGCGGTAAATCGGCTGGAAGCTGCTTTGAAAAACAATGTACCGGAAATCATCAGACCATTGAAAAGAACGATATTCAAACACCTGTTCCGAATCAGGAAATGTGAAATCGGCATTATTAAAAACCAGTTCGTCGTCTCCGGTGGAAGGGGTATAAACTCTTATTTCAGTGGTTTGTGTGACAGAATTGTACTGCATGTAGGAATAGCGGTCACCGCCGTCAATCCAGGTAACATTGTCCGGCCCGCTTTCACCGGCTAACTGGCTTGCGGAAAATAAAGCATGTCTTAAGCTCTGGTAACGCTGCTTATCCTGGGCATGGATTTCAAAGGGTATCCATAGAATCAGAAAAAGAAATAGAAAAGAAGTATTAATTTTCGGAGACATTGATAAATGGTTTACTAGTTAACGTGAGTTCAATTTAAGAGTTATTTAGGGAGTGAGGCTGTCCTAAAAAGGGTGTCATTCATCCCTTTGGGTATTTCAGAATCTCCCATCTTTGATAAGGTCAGGAGATGCCGGATCGGGGTCCGGCATGACAGATATTTGCTTATTTTTTAAAAAACACTTTTTTGGACAGCCTCATTATAGTTGCATTTTCTTATGTCAATTTCACGTTGGTTGATGAAAACAGGTAACGTACAGGATACCGATAATTTATACGGTGCTTATTAAATTCTGAATCCCAAAAGCCTTAAGCCATTCAGAACCACTATCAGTGTACTCCCTTCATGGCCTATTACCCCGGCAGTTAACGGAAGGTCAATAACGAAAACACCTGTTAAAAGCATCAGTATAACAGCCAGGCTGAATGTTATATTCTGCATAACAATATTCCGGGCTTTTTTTGATAACCGAAGCATATAAGGAAGTTTTGAAAGGTCATCACCCATCAGAACCACATCGGCTGTTTCAAGTGCCACATCTGTACCGGCAGCTCCCATGGCAATTCCCAGATGGCTGATTGCAAGAGCGGGTGCATCATTTACGCCGTCGCCAACCATTGCAACACGGCCTTCTTTTTTTAACTGTTGAATCACCTCAACTTTTTGATCGGGCAGCAAACCGGCATGTACTTCATCAATATCAAGCTCAGCAGCGATTGATTTGGCCACTCCCGGGTTATCGCCTGTCAGCATAACAATTTTTTGGATTCCCAGCTTTCGGATATCTTTTATGGCCTGCCGGGCCTGAGAACGGAGCTGGTCGGCCAGGGCAATAATTCCGGCTGGATTGTTATCTATCACTACAAAAACCACTGTTTTTCCCTCCTGAATATATTCATCAGCTTTTTGTTTGATGGAATCCGGCCAGTAGTTTAGCTGATCTTTATAGAGTTTGTGATTTCCAACAGAAACATGTTTCCCATCCCAATCAGCATGAATTCCCTGGCCCGGAACAGCCTGAAGATTTTTAACTTTAACAGGGTTAATTTTATTCTGAGCAGCTTTTTCCATCATTGCTGCGGCCAGGTGGTGCTCTGAATATTGCTCACTGCCTGCCGCGATGCTGAGCAATTCATCTTCAGAGAGTCCTGAATGAGGAGATTCAGCTGTTAACTTTCCGGCAGTTATGATATCGGTTACTTCAGGCCGGCCCCGGGTTAAGGTGCCGGTTTTGTCGAACGCAATGGTTTGAATAGCCACAGTTTCTTCAATATGGGCACCACCTTTAAATAAAATTCCATTTTTTGCACCGTTCGCGATAGCAGAAATAATAGAAGCCGGGGTGCTGATGATGAGTGCACACGGTGAAGCCACTACAAGAACCGTCATAGCCCGGTAAAAAACAGGATCAAATTCCCGCCCGAGCAGCCAGGGTATGAGGATTAAAAATGCAACCGCAACAACCACGGACATAGCGTAAGCCGGCTCAAATTTATCTAAAAAACGCTGTGTTGTAGCCCGGTTCTTCTGTGCTTCTTCAACAAGTTGAATAATTTTGGCTACAGTGGTGTCTTTTGCCGGGCGTGTTATTTTGACTTCAATCCCCCCATTTTCGTTTAACGTTGCTGCAAAAACCGAATCTCCCGGTTCCCGTGTTATCGGAACACTTTCTCCTGTAATAGCGGATTGATCTACCGTGGTACTGCCTGTTACAATGGTACCATCAACCGGAATATACTCCCCGGGTTTTACAATCACGATTTGTCCGGTTTCAAGCTTTTCAACGTCAATCAGTTCTTCAGAACCGTCGGGGTGCCGAACCAAACCACGGCCCGGGCGGAGTTTCATCAGGGAGTGAATAGCAGTACGGCTTTTCCCCAGTGCAAAATCTTCAAGGCTCTCACTCAGTGAAAACAGGAATAGCAAAACAGAACCTTCAAGCCACAGGCCAATGGCAGCAGCTCCAAGGGCAGCGGCAATCATCAGAAAATCAATGTTTATCTCAAAATTCCCGAGATCCTTCAGGGTATGAACCGTTCCCGTATAACCGCCGCTGATATAGGAGATCACGTAGAAAAAAACAGCAACACCATACGGAAGAATACCTGAAATTTCCCCCGTAAAAGCAATCGCAAGACTTACGCCGCAAATTATGGTCAGTAAAGCTTCGGATTTAAAAATACTTCGCATGAATATATTTAGATAAAAAATTGACTTCAGATAAGGACGTTGCAGTAGCTGGTAATTTATTCTTTTATTAAGAATACTCCTGCTTTTGAAAATGTAAAGTAACAGAACCGAGTCTTTAAATCTAATGGAAGGCCGGCGATAGAATATATTCAACCAATTCGGTGCATCGGGATTTATGCGGTTTTGGTTTTAGAACTACCGAAAAGGCCCCGCCAAAACGCACGAGTGCCGATTGGATGAACCTGCCTTTTTTTTGCTCTAAATTCTTCCCCCTGCGCTTCCGCGCCTCCGCGTCTCTGCGTGCTCCCTCACCACTTCACCTTTTTCCACAGCAGCCAGGCTCCGTAAAGAACAAGCGGAATACTCAAAATCTGTCCCATATCCAGTGTTGCACCGATCATAAAATCTGCCAGGGTTTCTTTGGTGAACTCAATAAGAATCCGGCCTGTAAACAACATCACCAGAAATGTACCGAAAAGAGCACCTTCAGGAGGTTTATTGTTATATTTTCTGTAAATCATGAATAAGACAGCCAGTACTATCACACTAAGTAGGGATTCATAAAGCATGGAAGGATGCCTTGGTACCTGGTCAATTCTTTCAAAAATTACGGCCCAGGGAAGTTCAGTTGGAACCCCGATTATTTCAGAATTAAAAAAGTTTCCGATCCGGATAAACATTCCCCCGATTGCCACGCCGGGAACCACACGGTCTGCCACCCACATAAAATTCACACCGGCTGTTTTTTTGGCGTACAGGTACATAGCGATGATAATTCCTACAGCGGCCCCGTGGCTTGCCAGTCCGCCCGTCCACACCTGCGGGATCAGGTGAATATTCCTGAGGTAAAATTCCGCTTCATAGAAGAAAACATGACCAAGTCTTGCCCCGACCACCGTTGCAATCAGCACATATATTAACAACCGGTCCAGGTCTTCCTGCGAACGGCCGGCATCACGGTACAATTTCCCGGTGACCGAGTATCCGAAAATGAATGCACAGGCAAACATAAACCCATACCAGCGGGGTTCAATGGGACCAATGGATTGAAATGCCGGGGAAGAAATGAGAATAAACGGAAGCTGGCCCAGAAGAAATGAGCCCAGAACCAGCGCCCAGGTTTTCCAGGATTCGGGTTCTTTCTTTTTCCCCTCCGGCTTGATTTTCTGCCAGCCGAAATAGAAAATCACTCCGGCGAGAATCAGTCCCCAGATGGCAACCGGAAAAGGAAGAGGAATTTCGGGAATGGTAAATGCAATAGGATCTGCATTCCAGGTAATATAATTGCTTGTATCCATAAATAAATTTTAGAGAGCCTGTGATTATGAAAAGTGAAAATACAAAAGCAATAGGGAAGGTGCTGAGAAGATTTTATAGTTGATGATCTACGTAACAAAAGGACAGGCTGCTGCATTTTTGAAGTATTGAGCGCAGAACATAGCTGAGGAAGTGAGATTTTTTAAAAATCCGGACTTGTCACAGAAACTTCGGAACAAACTGTGTTTTTACAGATACATGAAAGTAATAGTACGTGAGAAGAGAAAGCTAATGGTGATCAGGCTTTTTATCAGCCTGAATGAATACACATTTCTGAACAGTCTCCATTTCTGCGACTTATACCATCAGCAAATACACATATGACGAACTGTTGATTATAAACAGTGTTTGAATTATCCGAATCAAGAAACTAATTAAGACATGACTGAAGAGGAGATACACGACCACATCTTTTTAACACTTGCCAGGCTTTATGAAGATCCACTGCATCGAAAACAATACAAACGGTTTATTTTTGAATCGGCAGACCAAGAGCCTGCCCGCAAGATTCTTGACAAACTGACCCGGAACCTTGTGGTGGAACAGGTACAACCGGGAGTGGTGCGGCTTACGGACCGGGTTACCAGCTGATCCAGCCTGATCTAAAAAAGAAGACGGCTCAGCGGCAGTGATGGTAACAATATCCAGTGCTTCAACTATGGTGTCAGCCCGCACTTCGGGAACTTTTATATGCTGTTCTTGCAAAGCAACAGGTACTCAGCGTTTTTCCTTGCGAGCTGGAGTAAGAAGATTAGTTTTTAATGTTATGGGCCTTGATAATCGTCCGAAGAAAACCATTGGGAGAGGGGCCTAATGAGTCTTGTTTCCCGAAGGTCTGCTTAACGAGTCATCTCTTTGATTTTCACTTTCATCTGCGTCAATCGAAATTTGTTTTTCATCTAGAGCATCCTGCCTGGATACGGTATATCTTCTTGTAATGATGGTCTGTAACTGTGCCATCGTTTCTTTCAGTTTCTCCCTGGCCTTTTCTTTCAGGCGATCACACCAGGTAAAGAATGCTTTAGAAAGTCCAATCAGAATTGCAATAATAAATAAAAAAGGAGCCTCACCGGTTTCTAACATGACTGTAAAAAAACCTACAGCTCCTGCAAGTGCCGCGTATGCCGGATAGAGCAGCTTGTTATAGCTTTTTAAGTTTTGCCGAATCTGAATCGTCGATTTATATCCATCGTTTTTTATGCTGACAGCCGGAGATTTTCTTGTATTGAGAAATTTTAAAAATCCCTCAGGTTTTGCTTTCCAGTAGATGCCATCGGGCGTCTCTCCACATTTCCGGAACTATCGAATTCATGTTCAATAACGGAAGAGAGTTCAGCCCATGTTTTTTGATCCAGCTCTCCTTTTGCAAAACCCAATAACTCTGTTTCATAGTTATTACCGGTATCTATGAAAAAAGGTTTTTCTATAGGAATGCCTTCAAATTCTGCCGCCGCCTGCCTTACATATTCAGGAGATAAACCGGATTCCCGCGCAATGTCTGTAATTTCCTCAAGTGAAAGCCTTTGGCCTGTCCCGGAAATCAGATCAGATCCTTTTGTTCTGTTCTGAATTTCAATAGCACGGGTAAATATTGTTTTAAGATCTTTTTCGTCAAACATACATGTTTTCTAAATGAAAGAGGGTTCTGCAATTAACAAAATTTTTGTTAAAGATTGAATGGCAGAAAAACCCGGACAGATAAACGCCTGAACAGGATTTCTGAAAAACCTTCTTCACAGAAAGAGCATTATCAATACCTGCTGCTCACTACTGCCTTTAATTCCCAAAAAGATTCCGGATTATACCCCCGGCTTCATCCCGCAGGAAATCCCGGATAATATCCTGGATGATATCATTATCCGGCCGTACCTGTGGGTTTTCGGAAGTTCCCGTAATAAGTACAGGAACAGCCATTCGGCCATCTTCCTGCTGTAAGGCATTTGCGGCGCGATCGGATATCACACTGGCTATACCTCTTTTAAACTGTTCGGGAAGAAAGATGGTGGCCTTGTAGTTGATTTCATCAGTAACCAAATGCTGGGTTCCTTCCAGCTCCACACCGATATTGTCGCTGGTGAGGTTGAAGTCGCGTAATGTCATCACCGCATCCCGGATGGTAAAGGTGGCTGTCCATTCATCCAGTGCAAGGCTTGTAAGCTGATTCGTCCGCAGCCATTCAGCCACCTTTACCTGGATCGGGTGGTTTTGGATGCGTGCCCGGGTCATACCAAAACTGCCGTTAGCCTCAATGGTGGTTTCATCCGGTGAAAGTGTTTCATCCAGTTCAGAATAATAGGTAATTTCCGTACTGAAAGCCCCTGAGATATATTCATAAAAATTGCTTTCTCCAAGGAACATTGCATCCCTGAAAAAAGCTTCGGCTTCCAGCTCATTAAGCCCGCCTTCAAAACGCATATTTGTCCGGAGCGGATCAGGTACCTGCCAATCAAGGCGTCCGTTTGCGGTTCCTTCAAACATGGATGCATTTGCGTTTTCAAGCAGAATCCTGCCGGGGGTAACGCGGGAGGAACCGGAAATATCTGTAACAGAAAGCCCCATTATTACAAGGCTGTCAATCTGTGCATCAACGGAGGCTGTCAGGTTTGGAAGGTCGATAGGAATCGGTTCATCCTCAGTCTCTTCCTCCCAGTCTATCATCTCATCCATATTCAGCAGCCGGCTGTGATAACTTCCGGTGATGGAAGGCATGGATTCGGTTGAACCGGTTTCTTCAAGGAATGCCAGGTAACGCTGCAGGGAGCCTTCCAGGCTGATGTCCGATGAACCGTAATTCATACTGAAAGATTCAAGTGTTAATGCATTGGGAGTCACATTGAGAGAACCCTGAAGATCAGTTACCGGCTGGGGGATAGAATCTCCGCGGGCATTCACCCCATTGAGTTCAAGCGATCCATTCAGGGCAATCTGCAGCGGATCTCCAGCGGGACCGCGTGCATTCAGGTTCATTACGGCATCTCCGGTCAGTTCCTGGATCCATGGTTCAAGGGAGTAATAGGCAGAAATGTCGCTGAATTCAGCATTTCCATCGAAGGTGAGATCGAATGTGGGATCCTCACTTAAATAATCCGAAACGGTTCCCTGCATTGAAAGCGCGTTGTTTCCTGTTCTGAAACGGGCCTCGCTGATGGAAAGCCGGGTGCCGCTTGCTTCGGCTGTTAATGTAATATCTTCCAGCGGGCGTGCTACCATCTGGTGTGCAATGTACCCGTTGCTCAGGCTGAAAGTACTTTGCTGCAGCAGCGATTCAATCTGATCGGGGTCGGCCCGGCCCTGAAGTACAACCTGTGCGTCCAGCTGTCCCCGCATGGTAAGTGTATCTTCATCAATCGGGTAAAATTCTTTGATGGTTGCCAGGTCGAAATTCAGGTTTGCGGTTACATCCACACTGCGCTGATCTTCATCGAGCGGACGATAAACTGTACCCGACATTGAAAACCTGTTTTGAGCCGCACTGAACCCCGACTCTTCTATGATAACCTGGTCCTGGCTGGCTTCAATTCTTGCATTGATCTGTTCTACAGGACGGGGTACATCCACATATTTCAGCAGGCCATTACTTAGTACAAAATCTCCGGAAAAGGTGGCCTCTTCGGGCTGATCGATCCGGCCACCGGCAGAAGCGTTTGCATTTAACAGGCCGCTGAGCTGCTCAATGCCAAGTTCCTCAATCGGGTAAAAACGGCTGATGGTAGCCAGGTCCACATCTCCGTCAAAATCAAGAGAAAAAACACCATCTTCGTCAAGCGGACGTTCCAGTGACCCTGAAGCGGAAATTGTATTTTCATCAGCCCGTGCATTAAATTCTTCAATAGTTGCAAGCTCATTATTTACAGTAAGCCGGAGGCTGATATCTTCAATGGCATCAGGCAGGTCCGGATTTTTCAGATAACCATCTTCCACCATAACTGAAAGGTCAAAACGCGGAATCGTTTCTTCGGCAATTTCACCTGAAACAGATCCGTCAAGAGCCAGTGCCCCCCGCGTTTCAAGGCCGGCCAGTACATCATCAAATTCCGGCGGGGCGAGGCCAAGAAGTTCACCAAAATTATCAGAGCTGGAGGAGAACTGAAGATCCAGAACGGGAGCTTCCGAACTCCATGATGAAACCGTACCGGCAAGATTCAGCGCAAGTCCGCGAATTGAAAATGTACCTTCGGTAAGGGTTAATACCTCATTTTCCAGGTCAACAGTAGATGTCTGGTTAAGACTCAGGGACAAATTTTCAAGATAATTTTCGCCTTCAACAGAAGCACTCAGTGAACCTAGTTCCGCCTGCACGGTACTTTCAATCAGCTCTGCAAAGTTCAGCGATATATCGGCGTCAAAATCCTGCAGCTGTACGGAAGTGTTTGAAGTTTCATCCCGGTAATAAATTTCGGCTGAGCGAATGGTGAATCTCGGAATAGCGAGAGCGTATCCTTCACCTTCTTCCTCCACTTCTTCCTCTTCACTGGTTAGGTCCATTAAAAAGTCAATATTCGTGGTGGAATCGGAGTAAACCGTATAGTGAATAGCCGGGCGGTTCATGGATAAGCGGGAGATGGAAATTTCATCCCTCATCAGTGGTAAAAGCTCCACACCTACCAACAGTTCTTCAATGGAAGCGACCGGCTCACCAACACGATCAGGAAGAACCACATTCCCAAGTTCAACGCCGAATTGCGGGAATGTCCGGAAAAAAGTAATGGACATGGTTTCAACATTCAGTTCACTGCCGGTGGCTTCCCGAACTTCCGGCAGTATCATATGTTTAAGCCGCTCATCAGTGAAATAAAAATTCAATGCAACCAACGCAATGATAAACAGAATGAAAAATCCTGCTAAAATCTTGAGAAAAAGTTTCATAATCCTGATTTATTATTCGGAGTAAACCCCAAAGATAATATGTTTAGGGGAAAAAGCATCTCTAAATGTGTAGACCCATCCTCTGTCTCCAAATGAATATTGAACAAGGAACACGAAATTTCGAATGGCGACGTAAAATGCCTGTCTGGTTAAATTACTCATGATTCTCCAAAAGGAATCCCTTCGGTGTTCTGCGGTTCGATATTCAAAAGACCCATCCTCTGTCTCCTTCCCTATTCCGCAAAAGAACGGAACAAGGAAGGAGGATTCCGGAACTAACTATAAGCCTCTCCTTGTCATGCTTCTTTTGGCGTGATGTTGGGGTGGGTACCGACCCTCAGCACCTGATACAGAAATACTACCCCAATTCCGCAAGTGCGGTATCAATTCTTCTCAGAACGGTTTCCTTACCCAGCAGTTCCATTGAGGCGAAAAGATCGGGGCCAAATCCCTGCCCGGTAACTGCGATTCTCATCGGCATCATCAGTTTGCCAAATCCCACAT
>JBBEBD010000028.1:0-4639 GCA_040882525.1 Balneolaceae bacterium
ATGAGCAACAAAAATTTTTACATAGAAACCTACGGCTGCCAGATGAATTTTGCCGATTCCGAAATTGTCAATTCCATCCTGATGGAAGATGGCATGAGTCCGGTGCAGACGGCAGAGCAGGCAGACGTGATTTTTGTCAACACCTGTTCTATCCGTGAAAACGCGGAGACACGTGTCTGGAACCGGCTGAAAGAATTCCGTTCGCTCAAAAAAAAGAAAACCCATCTTACAGTGGGCGTTCTGGGATGTATGGCGGAACGGGTGCGGGACAAAATTATAGACCAGGAGCAGCTTGTGGATATAGTTGTGGGCCCCGATGCCTATCGCGACATCCCCAATCTTCTGGCTGAGGTAGATGACGGCCGAAAAGCTGTAAATGTGCTTCTTTCTCTTGAAGAAACCTACGCGGATATCACCCCTGTTCGCACCAGCGGCAACGGCATATCCGCTTTTGTTTCCATCATGCGCGGCTGCGACAATATGTGCTCATTCTGCGTGGTTCCCTTCACCCGCGGACGTGAACGCAGCCGGCCCATGGAGAGCATACTGTCTGAAATTCAGCAGCTCAGCGACCAGGGCTACAAAGAAGTAACCCTGCTGGGACAGAATGTAAATTCGTACAAATATAAAGATATCGATTTTACCCGGCTGATGGACGAAGCCGGCAAGGTGGATCCCGAAATGCGCTTCCGCTTCTCCTCTCCTCATCCAAAGGATTTCCCCGAACCACTGCTCCACCTCATTGCCGAACGGCCGAATCTCTGCAACTATATTCATATTCCCGCGCAGGCAGGAAGTAACACCATGCTGGAACGGATGCGCCGGCCTTACACCCGCGAACAGTACCTTAAACTTGTAGAACGCATGCGTGAAATTATTCCCGGGGTTTCTCTCTCCACCGATATGATTGCCGGTTTTTGTGATGAAACCGAAGAGGAGCACCAGGCAACCATGAGCCTTATGAAAACCGTAGAGTTCGACCTGGCTTATATGTTTGCCTACTCCGAACGGGAACGAACTCTTGCCCACCGGAAATACGAAGACAACGTGCCCGAAGAGATAAAAAAACGGCGTCTGTCGGAGATTATACAGCAGCAGATGGCTGTCCAGGAGAAGAACAACAAAAAAGAGATTGGTAACAGGCATGTGGTTTTGGTTGAAGGAGAAAGCAAAAAATCCGGCCAACAGCTATCCGGGCGGACCGACACCAATAAAATGGCCGTATTCGACCGACAGGATTATCAAAAAGGCCAATATGTTGAAATCGAAATAACCGATTGCACATCCGCCACACTGATTGGCAGGCCTGTCCGGGCAACCACACTGGCGGAATATTATGGTGAGGCGGCTGTTGTTGCTTAGAAGTATTCAGCCATCCAGCGGACTTTTTACTCCCTGCCCTCCCCTGTTCAGTACGTGGGTGTAGATCATGGTTGTTTTTACACTTTTGTGACCCAATAGCTCCTGTACAGTTCTAATATCGTAACCATTTTTCAACAAATGAGTAGCGAAAGAGTGACGAAAGGTATGCGGAGTAACATGCTTTTGGATCTTTAGGTTATGAACAGCTTTCTGCACGGCGGTACGGATATGCCTGGGTGAAATATGGTACCTGTGAAAACTGCCTGTGCGCGGATCGGGACGTCTGAATTTTGAAGGAAAAAGATACTGCCATTTTGATTGCCGGGAAGCGGCAGGATACTTCTTTGCCAGGGCATTTGGCAATATTGTCTCACCATACCCTTTTACCTTGTCCTGTTGGTGAAGATGTATGACTTTTTCTTTTTGATGCTGTAACTCGTCAAGAACGGACTCCGGCAGCATGGTTACTCTGTCCCTGAGGCCTTTTCCATTGCGTACCGTTATCTGTTTATAATGAAAATCCAGATCAAGCAGCCGCAGTCTCAGGGCTTCAGATATTCTCAATCCTGAGCCATACAGTAAGCTGAGAACCAATTGATGAACACCCTCGAGCTGACGGATAACCGATAACGCTTCTTTTTCTGAAAGAACAACGGGCAGTCGTTTCGGCTTTTTTGCCCGCTTCAGGTTTTTAAGAATCGCTAAAGGTTTGCAGAGTACGTGTTCGTATAAAAAAATAATGGCTGACAATGCCTGATTCTGTGTTGATGCCGCAACATGTTGTTCGTTGGCCAGGTGGTTGAGAAATGCCACGATATCCGATTCATTCAGCTTCTCCGGGTGAGCCATTTTATGATATTTGACAAATCGTACAATCCAGTAAGCGTAGTTTTTTTCTGTGCTGTAACTATAATTGCGCCTTCTGATTTCATCCTTCAGCTGCCTGAGAAGTTTTTTCTTCTTTTTCATAGCCTTTTCTTTGTATGAACCCGAAAAAGAAGAATCCTTACGCCGATTAAAAAATTTATACGGAGTTTTTATCGGAAGTGATTAACCGGCAGGTAAGATTTTTATCGGAACAAAAGAGTACGTTATCTTGGATAAAGAATTGATTTCGATTATTATAGGAGAAATTTATACGGCAACAGAAACTCGTATAAATACATGTTATACAACCATAAACTAACTCTACCAATTATGAGTAAAAGAATTTTTATAAGTTTTGCTATAGAGGATGTTCGTTATCGAGACCTTTTAAAGGGACAGGCACTATATACAAGTTCACCTTTTACATATACTGACATGTCAGCTAAGAAAGCTTGGGATAGTAAATGGAAAACAAACTGTCGTGAACGTATTAAGTCTTGTGATGGAGTAATTGCATTAATTAGCAAAAATACACGTAATGCTGATGGTGCAAAATGGGAAATGCAATGTGCAAATGATGAAGGGATTCCCATGATTGGAGTTCATATTCATAGTAATAACAAAGGCCAAATTCCCCCACAACTATCAGGTAAAAGAGTGGTAAACTGGTCGTGGGAAACAATTAAAAATTTTATCAACAGATTATGAGAAAAGCATTAGTAGTAGGTATCGATAATTATCCCAGCGCACCTTTAAACGGTTGTGTGAATGATGCTCATTCAATGGCATCTGTACTAGAAACACATGGGGATGGTTCTCCAAATTTCTCTGTGAAATTATTAACAAGTCCTTCAACTGTTATTGATCGATCAAGTTTAAGGGAGTCAATAGAAGAGTTATTCACGGGAGATCCGGATGTTGCTCTATTTTATTTTTCAGGACATGGGTTGGTTAAAAGCACAGGTGGATACATAGTCACTCAAGACTTTAAAAAATATGATGAAGGCATATCAATGGATGAAATTTTAGTATTGGCAAATAATACCAATGCTAAAGAAAGAATAATTATATTAGATTGTTGTTATTCCGGTGCTTTTGGCTCTCCTTCTTTAGATAAGTCTGATAAGGCCCAATTATCAGAAGGTCTAACAATACTTACTGCAAGTAGAAGTACTGAAACAGCTATTGAAGAAAACGGGAAAGGAGTTTTTACTTCTTTAGTTGTAGATGCATTACAAGGAGGGGCCGCAGATTTACGAGGTCATATTACACCAGGTAGTGTATATGCATATGTTGATCAAGCGTTAGGGCCATGGAGTCAAAGACCTATTTTCAAAACTAATGTAACTAGATTTACTTCTTTAAGAAAAATTAGCCCGCCTGTTGAACTGACAAGGCTACGAAAAATTTCAAAATATTTTACTAATCCAGAGGATGAGCATAGTCTTGATCCTTCTTACGAATATACGTCAGACAACCCACATGAAAATAATGTAGAAATATTTAAAGATTTACAGAAGTTTGAGGGAGTAGGTCTAGTCGTACCAGTAGATGAAGAGCATATGTATTATGCAGCTATGAATTCTAAATCTTGTCGATTAACAGCCTTGGGTGCGCATTATTGGAGATTAGTTAATGAAAAGAAAATCTAGATAAATGGCACTATTTACTGAAAGTGAATTAAGACAACGAGCGAAAACAAAGATTAGATCAGAATTTACCAAAACAGCTTCATCCATTCTTACAGAAGCATCAAAAGATTTCAGATCCTATAAAACTTATGACATATTTATTTCTCATAGTTTTTTAGACTCTGAAATAATTTTAGGAATCAAATTGATTTTAGAAGATTTAGGGTATTCAACTTATGTTGATTGGATCAATGACCCCAGCCTTGATAGATCAAACGTCAATAAAGAAACTGCTGAACAATTAAGGAAAAGGCTTAAGTCATCTAAATCATTATTCTATGTAACAACTGAAAATTCATCGTACTCTAAATGGATGCCTTGGGAATGTGGCTATTTTGATGGATTTAGAAGTAAAGTTGCAATTCTACCCGTCACTAAATTCAAAAGTTATAGCTTTAGTGGTCAAGAATATCTTTCATTATATCCATACTGCGAAAGTTCAAAAAGTAATGCAGGAAAAGAAGTGTTGTGGATTCATAAAGATTCAAAAACTTACACCACATTTGATGAGTGGTTAAGAAAAGATGAAGACTTAATTACATGGAAAACCTAATAGTTTATCCATAAAAAATAACTAAAAGGTTGTATAACCAGTGTTTCCTGCGGACCGGTTCAAGTTTCTTGCTAAACTTTTAAGTTGACAGCCCGGCCGCAGAAACACCAGGCCGTTAAGGCCCGGCAGGCGCGTTGGGTTCTGTCAAAGGGCGCGCGGCTTGGTT
>JBBEBD010000029.1:0-51952 GCA_040882525.1 Balneolaceae bacterium
GTGGTCTTTATGTATGTTTCCCGGTCCTGATGAACACACCCCTGTATCCCCTCTCGAGAGGGGACTTTTGTTCATTC
The DNA here is from genome assembly GCA_040882525.1 of Balneolaceae bacterium. Classification (GTDB taxonomy): domain Bacteria; phylum Bacteroidota; class Rhodothermia; order Balneolales; family Balneolaceae; genus Rhodohalobacter. Next base: position 78 of record JBBEBD010000029.1, read on the forward strand.
CCTATCATTAGATTTAAGATTTAAGATGACTCTTACTTTTTTTAAAAATCTGAGGGAGCAGTGTTGAATTTCAGGTACAGGTTGAGGAATGGGTTTATTTGGGTTTCGGGACCTGATGAACACACCCCTAAATCCCCTCTCAAGAGGGGACTTTTAGCTCATTCCCTCAACTTAATCTCAAATCTCAATGCTCAATACTCTATACTACTTCTTACTCCCTTTATACAACTCATACTCCATCAGCCGGCATTCCAGTGTGGTGTTGAAGAAGGTTGTCCGGCTGGAGGCGCGGAGGCCTACCTTTTTGATTAGTTTCATATTGGCGGAAAATACATATCCTGTTTTACCCGGACAGTCGGTTTTCATAAAATCTCCGATTTTTTTGTAGAGCGGACGAAGGTCGGTATCATCACCCAGCCTCATTCCGTATGGCGGATTTACCACAACCACACCATCACCATCAGGAACCGGAGTTTCATTGATATCGCAGGTTTCAAAATCTATCAGATGATCGACCCCGGCAGTCTGAGCATTTTTCTTTGCCGCGAGAGTAGCCATGGGATCATTATCAGTAGCGATAAATTTCCCTTCGATATCTTTATTTACAGCTTTTTTGGCATTATCGCGCACCATCTGGTAATACTCTTCATCATAATCAAGAATATGCATAAATCCGAAGTTGTTCCGAAGCGAAGCGGGGGCACGATTCATGGCCTGCATTACAGCTTCGATGGCAATTGTACCGCCTCCCGCCATTGGGTTAATAAAATGCTGACCCGGTTGCCATTTGGTTGCGGATACAATTCCCGCTGCAAGTGTCTCCTGCATAGGTGCTGAGACGGAAGTAGAGCGGTAATTTCTCCTGGAAAGAGATTCTCCGGATGTATCGATAAAAATACGGGCGGTTTCCCTGTTCCAGAACAGAAAGACAACGGTTTTATTGAGGTCGGGGCCGCTGTCGGGACGTTCATCATTTTTAAAGCGAATTCTATCTACAATAGCGTCTTTGCAGACCAGGTTTGCATACTGATCATTTTCAATTGTATGATGATCAATTCTTGAGGTTACAGAAAAGTAGCCCTGCTCCGAAATCCACTCTTCCCAGGGAATTTTTTTCAGCCAGTTTCGCAGTTTATCGGGATGATCTATCTTCTTTTCAGCAAGCAGAAAATGAATTCTGTGAGCAGTGCGAAGCCAGAAATTCAGGTAGATACAATCATTAAGAGTTGCCTCGATTTCCACTCCTGTTTCACGAACCGCCTGAGGGGTATATCCCAGGTCGATAATCTCCTGTTTCAGAAAGGGTGAGAGGCCCAGCGGGCATGTAATACTTACAGTGCTCTTTTTTTTGAAATCTGCCATTAAATAGTGAAATAGTTAGAATTCGTGCATAAAAAAATCCCGATCCGGTTATTCTTACATGAACAATCAGACCGGGAGATAATATTTTTTCTGAAGGTATATCAGCCGGCTACTTCAACCAGTTCAATTTTGAACTTAAGGTCTTTACCTGCTAACGGATGATTAGCATCGAGTGTTAGTTCGGCATCGCCAACTTCTGTAATTCTGACCGGGATCGGTTGCCCGTCAGGCTGGTTAACCTGAAGCTGCATGCCAATCTGCGGCTCTACATCTTCGGGTAACTGGTCTTTAGGTACGGTTATCACAAGATCTTCTCGCGTCTCTCCATACGCTTCCTCACTTGGAATTTCCACTGTAGTTGACTCACCTTCATCCATTCCGATAACAGCTTTTTCAAAGCCCGGGATCAATTGTCCCTGGCCGAGTGTAAACTCAAGCGGTTCCCGTTCTTCTGAAGTGTCAAATACAGCTCCATCTTCCAGAGTTCCTGTATAGTGTACTTTTACGGTGTCTCCGTCTTTTACTTTAGGCAAAATGTTCCTTTATTTTTCAATTAGAATATTTAATTACCTTTATAAGGTAACGCTTTTTAAAGAGAATTGAGAATGAAAACCCTGAGCGCATGGAACCATCAAGTATGAAAGAACTTTTAAAAGACATCCGGACAATCGCAGTAATTGGTTGTTCATCCAGTCCGTATCGTACCAGTTATCACATTGCAGAATACCTGGCAGATTCAGGGTTTGAAATAATCCCGGTGAATCCCAATGAAAAGAAAGTATTGGGGAGAAAGGCATATCCCTCTGTTTTTGATATTCCCGAATCTGTAAAAATTGATTTAATTGATATTTTCCGTAACAAAAGATATACACCCGAAATGGTTGATGAGATCGTCAGGTGGAGTAAAAAAACCGGCCAGAAGCCACTGATATGGACACAGCTGGATGTGAGTACGGAAGAATCTAAAAAGAATGCAGAAGAAAACGGATTTAAATATATAGAAAATCGCTGCCTGATGGTCGAACATCGTATTGCTTCTGATGTTGAGTCATAAATTCTTTATTCATCTCTTTTCAGCAGCTTTTTCTTTCGTTCTTCGTAAAACTCATCCATTTTGGATTTAAGGATCAGTTCAATTTCTTTTCTGTCTTCTTCCGGGATGGAGGTAACGAACTGACGGATTCGTTCCTCTTCTTTTTTTTCTTCAATGATATATTCAATGGCCAGTACCGATTCACTTTGCCAGCCCCAGGAGAGAATATGCTCCCAGCGAATCAACCTGTCGAGAAGTATTACACCTTTGGACCGGAACTCCGGCACAGCTTTAAGAGTCCATGTAAAGAAACCGAAACTGATTAAGGAAACCCCGGATGTGATCCGGATTCCGGTCATCGGCTGGTCTGTCAGAAGTCCGGTACGAAAAATGCCATAAAGAACAAGAAGAATAGCCAGAAGGTTTGGGGCGTGATCAATCCAGAAGGAACGGTGCTGATAAAGAATATTTTCTGCAACGGATCTTATTTTAAGCATCCGGCCGGCGTAACCGAAGAAAAATCCTGCAATCACACTATATATTATCATCATAAATGGGGCGGCAATAAACTGAGGAAAGAACCCCAGTACATAAGCCACCATCAAAAGAGTAAATACCACCAGGATGATCAGGGTACTGTTTAATACGTTTTCACGAGAAAGGCGGTCGAGGGAAAACCAGGTTTGGGACCCGGCATATCCGCTAAAAATGGCAATGAGTATTAAAAAAAGGCTTAATATCCACATAAGGAGAACGTATATTCAGTGTACAGTGGTTCATGATTTCTGAGTAAACCGGTGGTTGATCCCGATTGTTCTCAATATAACATGAACATTTGATAATGATGTAATACAGCAAAATAATTCCACAATGGACCCAAGATACCAGCCCGTATCCATAGATGTAAGTAATTCAGACCAGGTACTTAAAATTGAATGGGCAGATGGTCATGTTTCAACGTTTCCTCTTTTTGGTTTGAGAAAAAACTGCCCTTGTGTAACCTGCCGGGGCGGACATGAGAAAATGGGCCGTTTTGAACCTGAGCTGTTCAGAGTTACTCCCGCACATAGCTATAAAATTATTTCTGCTGAGCCCATTGGTAATCATGCTCTTAAAATTAACTGGGATGACGGACATAATTCCGGTATGTACCGCTGGAACCTTCTTCGACATATGGATGAAGCCGTGGCGGAGCTGGAAAAAAATGAAAGATAAAAAGCTTACTTAATCAGAAGGGGTTTACCTGCCAACGTACCCGGCGTGAATTAACAGTTACTTAAATAGCTTATCTCTGAATAAACCTACCAGTCCCGCTATAGCCGCTGCAGCGCCGCCAATAATCATCCACATCGTGTTATCATCGGGTGAACCGGTGACAAATTCCTCTACCTCACCGGCAACGGACTGCGATTCCTGGTATCCGAAATAGAGCAGTATAAGTCCTCCTATTAATAATGCTGCTGATATTGCTTTTTGCATAGATCTCTGTGTTTTTAGATGAATGTTTCAGGAGCTCTCTTGAAAATACTCTTCCCGAGCTTCCATTAGTTTTAAAACCCGTTTCATACATTTCTTCTTCTCAACAATGTCTCTTATATAGAAAACAGTACTTGTAATTACAACAAACCATGATACAATTCCTAATAAAAAGTGCAACCAGTTTCCATGATTTCCAAACTGTACAAAATAGTATATACTGAATATTGAAAAGATGATGATTGCAATGATAACACCTGCTCCCAAAATCCATGTCCGGCGAAGTGAATGAATGGCGAGTTTTTTATACTCACCCTTATCCAGTAATTTTCTTTCCTGCGACAGGAAAAAACGCTGATACTGGTTTAATTCTTCAACAACCATAGCCGTAAATATATCGTCACCTGGCATTTTTCTGGTTTTATATTAGATGTTTTTCTCTCGGAGAATGAAAAGTTTCTGAGAATATTAATTCAGCAGGAATTTGTTAACAATGGTAATCCTTTATGAATTAACAGCTATGAGAGATAAAACATTTATGAAATTTTTTTATTCTGTGGTTTAGCAGGCATATTGACATAAATGAGTGCAGATAAAACCTGATTAATGTGAAACAACATATTTACCATGTTCAAACCAGGTGGACCGGCAACCTGGGGGAAGGAACTTCCGCTTATCGTTCGTACAGCCGAAATTATAACATTCATGTTAAAGGAAAACCGGTTTTGGAGGGAACTTCCGATCCTGCCTTCCTGGGAGATCCTGAAAAGTATAATCCGGAAGAGATGTTTATAGCAGCTATTTCAGCATGTCATATGCTTTGGTATCTGCACCTGTGCACCGACAACAGCATTACCGTGATTTCTTATGAAGACACCGCTGAGGGGGTCATGGAACTGGAAAAAGATGGCAGCGGCAGGTTTATATCCGCAGTTCTGAAGCCCCGAATCGTTATCAAAGAAAAAGACAAGATGTCCACGGCGGAAAGTCTTCACATGGATGTGAACCGTTTATGTTTCATTGCTAATTCGTGTAACTTTAAAATCAGTCATGAGCCGGAAATTCATTATGTGGATGACGACTGATTTGAAAAAGGTTCCTTAATCATCCAGGGAAGGTGATCCAGGTCTGCATTGCCGCCTGTCAGTAGTACTCCTGTTTTTTTTCCTTCACAGTTTATTTTTTGATCTGTCACTGCAGCAAGAGTAACCGAACCGGAAGCTTCAACAATAATTTTCATCCGTTCCCAAATTTGCCGCATGTTTCGGATAATAGATTCCTCCGAGACAGTCACCATTTCATCAACATTTTGTCTGATAATAGAGAAAGGTAGTTCACCCAGGGAGGTTCTGAGTCCGTCTGCAATCGTATCCGTTCGTTCAACAGGTTGCAGGGTGCCGGTTTGAAAAGAACGGTATGCATCATCGGCAATTTCCGGTTCCACACCAACTATCTGTATGTTTGGATTGATATGCCTGGCGGCAATAGATGTGCCGCTGAGCAAACCGCCTCCGCCTACAGGGGCAATAATAATATCAAGGTCGGGAATTTCTTCAAGTAGTTCTTTGGCACAGGTTCCCTGTCCTGCAATGACAGCGGGATCATTATAGGGATGAACAAAGTAAGCGCCGGTTTCTTCAACCACTTTTTTTGCCGTTTCAATTCTTGCTTTTATCGTGGGTTCACAAAATATAAGATCTGCCCCGTAGCCTCTTACCGCTTTTATTTTTATATCGGGAGCATTTTCGGGCATAACAATGGTAGCTTTAACTCCTTTCATTCTTGCTGCAAGTGCTACTGCCTGTGCGTGGTTTCCGGATGAATGTGTAATAACTCCATGGCGGAGCTGATCATCAGTTTTGGATAAGATTGAATTACATGCACCACGAAACTTGAAAGCACCAATTTTTTGAAAGTTTTCGCATTTAAAATAAATATCAGAACCGGTCAGGTCATTAAAATATTGAGAAGTAAGAACAGGGGTTTTTTTGATGTGGGGGGAAATCCGCCGAACAGCGTCCTGTATGTCCGGAAATTGCGGATGTGAAGAATATGGCATGAAAAATTAGGGGGATTTTGTAGATGTTCAGGTTAAAAGAATAAGTGAAGAGTTTATTTAAAATTGTGTTTAAATAACATTAGAAAAAACTTTTTCTCATGACATGCCAAATTTCTTAAGAAACTTGAATTCCCCAACAGCACTTATAAGTTTGATTTAAAACTTTTAAATGTAAATCAGCAGCCGGGAAGGAATGGAAGAATATTCCCTGGTAACGTGTCAACTTTTTTTGCATTCCCGGGCCGGTTATGATACTCAGTGTTATTTTGTTCCCGAGGGCTTCGGGATAACCAAAGATCAAGGCTGTGGAGAGCTTTACGGCGTTCACGGCAGCTCCGCTGAAAGCCGGCTGTTTCTACTTCGCCCCGATAAAATACATCGGGTCTGCGCTCAACATGATGCTATCCTGAGCGCAATGAAGGCGACCGTGTGGGAGCCGTAGTGAAGTCGAAGGGTACTTTCGCGGATCTGCCTGTTCACTTGCTCCGTAAACCTCTCCAAGGCCGGTTTGTCTCTTATAATTAAATCAGCGTGAATATGAATTCTCACTCTGAATGATAACAGTACGCCACACTTATTGAAAAGAACTTTCGATCTGGCCAGGAAAAACCCTGAAAGGGTTTAACATCACTAGCCCCGGGTGTCCCCGCAAGGGGTGGCCTGGCAAACCTGGGGTAAACGGTGAATATTAAATCACCTCAAGGCGGTGAACAGGTTTAGGTTGATGAATAAATACGAAGAGGTATAGTTATAATTTAAATTATGCTGCCGACAAAGGCGGGAGATTTCCGATAGTTCGTAATCAAGGTTGGTTTTTCCCGCATAGGGAATCTGCCCATTGGGAGCAGGGTTATTCAAAAAACTTGAAATTAAACGGAATCCCTTTGGGACTCACGTTAAGAAGTATCTGAAATGAACAGAAGTGCTAATTCAAAAAGAAGCGGAAGCCCAGCCCGCCATTAAATCCTAATGCCAGGGCAGGATCAATATCAAGAGTGGGTGCTATTTCCACGAAAAAATCTACCGGAATTTCTATAAAATTGATGTTGATGCCAATCGGAGCACGAAGAGCATACCTGAAATTATTTAATCCTGCTTCCCGGAAATTAAGTCTGACGCCACCGCCATAGTAGTAGTTCAGATAACCGGTGTCCCAGTTTAGCTGGTCGTAATTTTTATGATGGAGGTAGTCTGCATGAATATAAAGTGAGGAGTTATTTTCCGTAATAAAAAAACTGGCTGCACCTGCAATGGCTCCTGTTTCAGAAACCCATGATTTCATAGAAATTCCATCCGGTGCACCAATCACAGCACCGATACCAAAACCGCGATCCTGGGCATCGGCTTCAGGTGAAAATATAAAGAGTGCAGAGAGTAAGAGAGTTGTGATAAAAAAAGATTTCATGACGTATTATTTAGTTTTTTTAGTAATCCAGACCTGGTTGAGTAATTTCGTAATCTTCTTCGGCTTTTTTCTGCTCCACATAATCGGCAACATCCTGCAGAAGCTGTTTGGCATCAAAAACGATACCATCTTTAATGGTATAGGCAATGCCTCCTGCACGTACCGCTTCATTCTGTTCATTTACCCTGACAGCCCCGGTTCCGTACAAAACTTTAAGATTTTCCTGTGGATTTTCTTCAACAAGTACAAGGTCTGCAAGTTTACCGGTTTCAATAGTTCCGAGCCGGTCAGCCACACCCAGAACTTCTGCCGCCTTTATGGAAGCTGACTGAAAAATTTCGAGCGGATGAAAACCTGCTTCTCTTAAAAGTTCCATTTCACGGATATAGGCAAAGCCGTAAAGTTTGTAGATGTATCCGGCATCGGAGCCGAGGGTAACTCTTCCGCCCCGGTTTTTATACTCATTGATGAATTGCATCCAGAGACGATAATTTTCTTTCCAGGCAACTTCCTGTTCGGTCCCCCAGTTAAACCAATAAGAGCCATGGGCAACCCGGTTTGGTTTATAAAATTCCCACAGGGAGGGGAGGGTGTACTTTTCGTGCCATTCCGCGCGCCGCTCTTTCATTAAGTCGCGGCTGGCTTCATAAATGGTAAAAGTAGGATTAATCTCAAAATCCAGTTCAAGCATTTTATTCATAACCTCATTCCACCTGTCGCTGCCGGGTTCGGCGGCCTGTTTCCACAGCTTTCCCGCTTCCTCAAAACGATGCTGTTCATCCTGGTAATTATAATCCAGTGGAAAGTCCTGTATTATTCTGTCAGTGAAAAGAGCCTCCGGCAACCCGTACCAGTGTGTCATTCCTTTCATTCCCATTTCAGCGGTATTTAATGCATTGGCATAGACTACACCTGTTTGGGCGTGATGGGCCATAGAACCCATTCCAAGCCGGGCGGCTTCATCCAACGCGGCTTCCAGAATGTCGGGATGTGTACCAAAAAATTTTATTCCCTCCGCGCCTTGTTCGTGAATCATTTGCACCCATTCACGGGCTTCAGCAGGTGTGCTGACAGAACCATTTTGCCCCATTCCGAAACCCACATAAGGGAAAATTCGCGGGGCTGTAATTTCATTGTTTTCACTTCGCTCACGGTGCTGTAAAGTCCACTCCAGCCCGTTAAATGAACCGGGTTCCCGGATGGACGTTATTCCGTGAGCCAGCCAGAGTTTATAAACATATTCCGGAACGGTTCCCTGGGCACTGCCGCCGGTATGAGCATGCATGTCAAAAAAGCCGGGCAGAACATACATTCCTTCAGCATCAAGAACCTGATCGCCTTCACCGGCTTCCGGCCGTCTGTTTGCATGAACGGGGACACCGGGATAACCAACAGTATGAATTCCTGTAATCCGGTTTTGCTCAATCACAATATCAACAGGACCCATTGCGGGTGACCCGGTTCCGTCAATCATGGTAACACCCCTGATGATAAGCCGGTCGTAGGGTCCGCCGCCTTCGGTCCGGTCGGGGGCATGGCTCATTTGTGCTGAAAGCGGATTACAGATTACTATTAAAATTAGCAGCAGGATCGGCAGAAAACGATTCATTAAACTGGTTGTTTTACTTTTGTCAGAGCAGGAATGTACAAATTGTGAAGGAAGTTCATCATAAAAATTGAACATTTTCAGAAGAAATAAGACTCTCAAAAAAAAATTTAAAAATATTTGTAACAACTGCCGGGTTCATATCTCTTTATAGTAACAGCAAAGTAGCTAATCTTACTCTGGTTAGTCTAATAGTCACTCCTAAATGCTGTTAACCTAAAGCATACAACCCCAGGATTGATAGTCCTGGGGTTAGTTTTTTTAGGCAGGTGGTTGCGGCAACGGATGGTTTGCCCCGGTATCATTCAGCGGCGTAAATGGAATATTTCATAGCAGGAGACCTGATTCGCCGCAACCATACATAATTCATCCTGTCATCCCGAAACGGAGCGGAGCGAAGTTGAGGGATCTACCTGTTATGGGCATACTTTTAAAAAAATCATTCCCTCCACCGGGAGATTCTTCGCCGTCACGGAAAAACACCGTGAGGCTCTGAATGACAGGCTCGTCACAGGTCACGATTGCGGCGCAGAACGTACACGGTTATGCCGGGTTACCGGGACGCCGCAATTATATATTACGGAAGGGTCATCTCGCCTGTCTCAAGTGCAGTAACAGGGAAACGGAGAACTGACGTGCTTTTCCGGCAGGCCATAGTGTGGAATCTCCCTGTACTCGGAATAAGATGTTTTAAATCCCAAACACTTTCATTAAACCCTGTAACTATACCTGGGGGCATGCGACATGACACGCTTCTTAAAAATAAACCCGGTAAAGCAGACTCACATTGCGCCCCGGTTCGGGATAAATATCTTTAATCCTTGAAAGGTGATTTTCATATTGTGTGTCAAAAATATTCTGACCATTCAGTGATAAGGTATGCAGCAGGTTACTAGTTGAAAACCTGTACTGTACACTTACATCGGCTATGGTATATCCATCGGTTGGTGTTTCGAATTCACCCAGGCGTGTTTGTTCATCCGCTATTCTTAATCTTGGGGTGATGGTAAGGCCTTTATAGCTGTACCTGGCAAACAGGCTCCCCTGCAGCGGAGGTATCATAGGCAGGGGAAGAGTTGATTCTTCATACCCTGTTACGGCCTGTTCCTCTTCGCTTACATTACGTTCGGCTACTGTATAGGAAAGATTGCCACCCAGGGTGATTGAGCTTGTCAGGTCCGCTTCACCGGAAAATTCCATACCATAAAACAAGGCCTGTTCACCTACAAACTGGTAATTATTCAGAGTGGGATCCGATACACTCGCTTCGCCGGTATCCCGTGTGTACAAATAGTTACTAAAGTGATTTCTATATCCTGCAATTTCTGCTGAAACACGATCTGAGCGATAGCGCAGGAAGAGCTCCAGTCCGATACCACGTTCGGGATCCAGATCCGGGTTTCCAATCTCAAAAGAATACGTTGCAAGATGAGGGCCTTCTGAATAAAGTTCTTCAAGGTTGGGAGCCCGGAAAGAATGCATAAATGTGGACCCGATAAACAGGCGGCTCTTGATATCGTAAATAGCGGAAAGTGAAGTTGCCAGTGCTGAAAAAGAACGCTCTTTGATCTGGCCGATTCTGGCAGAAAACCTTTCGGTTTTGGGCTGTGCGATCACATATTCATAACGTCCGCCCAGCTCAACATGTAAACGGCCGATATCTGCTTCCTGGATAATATATGCGGCACCGGAATACTGGTTGGAGTCAGGTGTTCGTGCTCCCGCAACAGCGTAATCCTGTATTTCACCCCAGATTCCCATCCGGCCCTCATCAAAAAATGCCCAGCCGCCGTGGCGTGTTCTTACGGAAAAATTGGTATTAAGCTGTCCGAATTCCGTCCCGGGCTGGCCATCCGACTCAAACTCAATATGGTTATAATTCACAAAAGAGTAACGGCCTTCCAGGAAATTGAAAAATGAATTTTGCAGTACCCGTTCGCCACGCAGATCAAGCTGATATTTTCGCATTTCCATATCCACCCCGCCGGGATGTCCGCCATCAGGATCTGGTGGAATTCCGTAATTCGACAGGTATGCAGAACCTGAAGCTCCCAGGTATCCGTTTGAACCGATGCGGCTCAGGCCAATGGTATTGCTTGTATTTTGAATATAGGTGTTGGTTACATTTCCTGAGGGTGTGGAAACATCATGCCCGAGCCGTCCATTCAGATCGGCCCGTACGGCCCAGTTGTTCAATGGAATCATTGCAGAGACGGCAGCCGAGCCTTCCCGGTTTACTGATTTTCCCTGTGCTGATGCAGTTCCAGTAATGCGTCCGGGAACTGAAGTGGGAATTTGATTACGCACTACATTGATTACACCGCCAATTGCATTTGCGCCATAAGCAAGTGCGGCAGGTCCGCGCGCAATTTCGATCTCTTCAGCACCCATTGGATCAATGGAAACGGCATGATCGGCCGATTGTGCTGATACATCACCGGTACGTTCTCCATCCTGCAAAATAAGAACCCTTTCATCTCCCAGGCCCCTGATTACCGGCCGTCCCGGGGCAGCCCCCAACGAGCGCTCACTGAATCCAGGAGAATTTGACAGCGTTTCGGAAAGGGTTGTGCCGAGATTTCTCCGGAGCTGTTCCCCGATAATTTTTGAGGATGCATGCTCCAGCCGGCCTCCGGTAGTTGATTCGGCGGCGCCTGTAACAACCAGCTCATCTCCGCTGAAGGTTTCCGGCTGAAGGCGGATATGAAGATCATCGGCATCATCTTCGTCAACAAGAATTCGAATACTTAGAGCTCTGTAACCCACACGGTGAACGGACAGGGTGTAGGTTCCTTCCGGGACATTCTGAAATCTGAATTCACCATCTCTGTCGGCTGTAACTGCCCGGTTAATCTCTTCCAGGTGAAGATAGGCAAAGGGCACAGGTTCCGATGTGGATGCATCTGTAACAGTACCACTGACCTGGGATAATGAACTTCTGCCTTCAGGCAAGGCAGAAAAACCAATCAAAATGGATAAAAATGTTATAATCATAATTGGTGTTATAAAAAGGGAGGAGCCTTTCAAAACATCCCCCCCGATCATAGAGAGATTCTTTAGCCGGGCATGATTTCTTTTCTATCAGGGTTATCTGGATTCATATGAATTCATTCCCGGCTTTTCTTTTTAATTTGAAGCTGTTTCTTCTACATGTACTTCAAACTCCATGGAAGTGAAATCGTCATGATTTCCATCATCGTGCCATAGTATAATACTAATTGTCGTTTCACCGGCACTATGTCCTGCCAGGTGAAAATTCCACGGACCATCTTCCTCATGCTGTTCAGCTTCGAGAATATTTTCATCGCCAATAGTCCACTGCAGGCTGTAACCATCGTCCTCATCCGGCTGAAACCGGTCTCCATCTTCAGCAATAAAGCGAACGGTGATAAGACTTGTTTCTTCACCAACTTCCAGTTCAAGATGATCTCCTTCACTATAAGTAATCTCACCATTTTCCTGTGTGGCAATTTCCACTCCATTCATTATAAGAGCTACCCCAAAAGGGTCTTCATGTTCATCATCGTCATCAGAACCGGCAGGATTATTACAGGCTGTCCACAAAAACAGACCTGTGAAAAGTGCAGTGAGCAAGTGTAATGAGTAAGTGTTATGAGTATTAAAAAATTTCATAGTTCCTGAATGTTTTAAAATTAGTTTTAACTCCCGGGTAGTTTTACCCGGTAAAGTATTGTTTGATCAATTGTTAAGACGGAATGCTTATCAGGCTATGAAAGGAGGGGCGCGTTCATTCTGAAGGTTCTTTCCCGGGGAGTTAACAAATGGTTCCGGCAGAACAAACAGGTGAATTTCAGAATATGGAAAGAACTCCGCTGAAATAACGGTGGCTGGAGTATATTTGTGAAGAGAAGCACAAACGGCACAAAAATTATGATCCTGTACAATCTCAAGATGTTGGCTGCCAATATCAATTCTGTCTCCATGTGTGTGTAAAATGGATACCGACATACCCATAAATATGAGCAGGGTAAACAGAAAGGATATGAATTGATTATGCTTCTTCAAAGGATGTAATTACGAGTTCTGACTGTAATATATTTCTATAACAGATTGTATAGCAACTAAAAAAAGATTTTAATCATTACAAATTGTAAAACGATACGTGTATCAGAATATTGAGGTATTCCCAGGAATTTAAAAACATAATGCATTTGAAAGGCGTTCATCAAATCCCGTTCTGCGTTCTGGCTTCAAAGTTTTCTGTATGCCTTTGTACTTTAAATCAGGGAAAACTCTGGTTGTAAAAAATTCATGTAAATAGCATTTTAGTGACTCAATAACAATACAAGTAAATCAAAGCTGTTTTATGATATCTGCACGTTTACCATTGATCCTGGTTCTCCTCCTTTTCTCTTCTATATCTATTTTCACGGGTTGTGAAGGTGCGGGTGATCAAAGGGGAGTATCTTATACGATCCCTGAACAGCCGGAAATGTCCACAGGTTATACGGAAAAGCCCGGCTGGCAAACATCAGAATTTGCGGTAGCAGCGGCCAATCCGTTAGCAACAGATGCAGGTTACCAGGTAATTAAATCCGGCGGATCTGCTGTTGATGCAGCTATTGCCGTACAAATGGTATTGGCGCTTGTAGAGCCACAGTCGAGCGGAATAGGCGGAGGGGCTTTCCTGCTGGCCTGGGATGGTTCTGCGATTCATGCCTACGATGGCCGCGAAACAGCCCCGGCCGCCGCAGATGAAAATTGGTTCCTGGATGAAAACGGAGAACCGCTGCCGTTCGGGGAAGCTGTCCGCAGCGGGCGGTCAGTCGGTGTGCCGGGAACTCTTGCTATGCTTGAAACCGCCCACCGGGAACATGGAAACTTACCATGGGAGGACCTGTTCAGGCCTGCCATTACACTGGCTGAGGAAGGCTTTAATATAAGCCCAAGGCTTCATGGCCTGCTTGAAAGCGAAAACACGCTGCCAGATGATGAAATAGCCGGCGAACTCTACTATGATGAAAACGGTATACCGCATCCTGTAGGTTATAAACTGCGAAATCCTGCGCTGGCGGAAATTTTAAGGCAGGTTTCGCGGGAAGGGACTTCGGCTTTTTATACCGGTACTGTGGCTGAAAATATTGCAGAACGTGTAAACAGCCACGAGCGGCCGGGCGATATGTCAGTCGACGATATTGAAGGATATCCCGTACAGGATTTCCGGCGGACAGCTATGTGCAACGACTGGCGGACATATCGTATCTGTGGTTTCCCGCCTCCTGCATCAGGCCATATTGCCATTATGCAGATCCTGGGAATAATGGATGAACTGGAAGTTCCTGAAACCGGATTGCAGGATAGCATCCCATCGGCCAAATGGCTGCACCAGTATTCAGAAGCGGCAAAACTTGCTTACGCCGACAGGGCACGTTATATCGGGGATTCTTTATTTGTTGAACCGCCGGCTGATAGCTGGCAGTCGCTTTTAGGTGCTGATTACCTGAGTGAACGAGCGAAACTAATCGGCGATACCAGTATGGAAACAGCTAATGCGGGAATTCCCGGGCCGTTAACCACTTTATTGGGATTGCACCCGCAGCAGCCTGAATCGGGCACCAGCCACATCAGTATTTTTGATCCCCTTGGAAATGCGGTTTCCATGACTACAACGATTGAAAGCGGATTTGGCAGCAGGATTATGAGCGACGGTGGAACCGGACTCACTGGCGGTTTTATATTAAACAATGAACTTACGGACTTTTCACTGACTCCTGTGGATGAGGACGGAAATCTGATTGCAAACCGCGTGGAACCGGGGAAACGTCCGAGATCGAGTATGAGTCCGACTCTGATTTTTGAAAAAGATTCAGGCAGTCTGATTGCAAGTGTCGGTTCACCAGGCGGGGGCGCGATTATTCATTATACGGCCAAAACAATTGTCGGAATGCTCGACTGGAATCTGAATGCGCAGAAAGCTATCAATTTGCCGAATTTTGTGAATTACAACGGGCCGACAATTCTCGAAACAGACAGGTTTCCGGCCGAAATTATTGAAGCGCTGGAAGCCCTCGGCCATGAAGTTCTTGAACGGGATTTAACCAGTGGAATACAGACCATTCAGCGAACAGATACCGGTTTTTACGGGGGTGCCGATCCAAGACGTGAAGGAGTGGTTATGGGGGATTGACAGCCAGTTATAAAAAATAATGTTTAAATGTGTGATTGCCGGGAAAACTGATGAAACGAATGAACTTTAGAATAATTTGTTTCTTTATACAACACACTTTAACAAATTCATAACACTATGACTATTTTAGAGTTTATCCTTCTCCTGATAATTGCCGGAATTTGCGGTGCCATCGGCCAGTCAATTGCGGGATATTCCCGCGGCGGTTGTTTGGTATCCATTGTTGTAGGTTTTATCGGGGCGCTTTTGGGATCCTGGCTGAGTGTTCAGCTTGGCCTGCCGGAACTATTTAACATTCAGATCGGTGGAAACTCCTTTCCTATTATCTGGTCTATTATTGGATCGGTCATCTTTGTGGCTGTGGTTGGTCTTTTAACCCGCCGGAGGATCTGATTCCATACAATTTATAAAAGCAAAAGATGTATAAGTTTCATTTACTCTCAGTTGCTGTTCCTCCAGAGTGAAATAAAACAGAAGCTTTCATCAAATGGATTTATGAAATAAAATGAGAAAGATAAATTTGTACTTACCCGGAATTGTTCAGGTGATTAGAAGGGTTTTGTAATACCCAGGGCGCGCTCGTGAGGTGGAATATTTTAAAGTTGTCAACACAAAATTAAAAATTTATTAAACTGAAATTGAAAGCATCAGGCCAACCATCAAAGAGATCAGGAGTGAAGAAGGAGATACTGTCGTGGGCGGGAATTGCGGCTGTCGGGATTGTTATCTATTCCACAGGCCTTCATAAAGACATAAATTTTGCCATGCAGCGGGCCATGTTATGGGCTGGGTTTTTCGATGCCAAAACGGAAACTGAATTTACCGGACCTTTTCTTGCGGATGAAGATTACATGTTTGCGCTGGTTTCAGAGAACGGCGAAAATCTGGATCTGGAGACATTTAAAGGGGATGTTGTTTTTATAAATTTATGGGCTTCCTGGTGTCCGCCATGTGTAGCCGAAATGCCCACAATACAGGCTTTGTATGATGATGTGGTAAGTTATGAAAATATTCACTTCATCATGTTATCGTTCGATCATGAAGCTGAAAAATCAGCTGAATTCATGGAAAAGAGAGGGTTTAACCTGCCATATTATTTCCCCCGTTCTTCACAGCCCGAGATCCTGTCAGGAAGCTTTCTGCCAACAACCTTTGTGATCTCGCCACTGGGCCAGATTGTTTATAAACATGAAGGAATGGTCAATTTTGATACACAGGAGTTTCGTGATTTGTTGGTTTCTTTAGCGGAAGAATAACTTGATAATATCGAATATCCAAC
Organism: Balneolaceae bacterium; assembly: GCA_040882525.1. Classification (GTDB taxonomy): domain Bacteria; phylum Bacteroidota; class Rhodothermia; order Balneolales; family Balneolaceae; genus Rhodohalobacter. The sequence continues at coordinate 16,446 of JBBEBD010000029.1, forward strand.
ACGCCCCAAAGGGATGCCTTTGGCAGAATGTTGAAGGTCGAAGTTATTTCACATCGAAAATCCCGTGTTCCTAAATCTGCGGTTCGAAATATAACAACCGTCTTGATTTCCCCTCTTTTTCTTATAGGCCGAAGGATTTTTGGCGAATGGGCCCATATTTTTTCAAAAATGAATTCCAATGCCGCCAGGCATGGCAGATTTTGTAGCCCCGGGTGACTGCACATAGTGCAAAACCCGGGGGTAAATGAAAGCATCAAGAAAAGCCCAAGACGATGAGTTAATTGGAGGAGATGGATAAATCGAAGGGTATTTCCGGGAATTTCTTAAAATCTGGTTTGACTCAGTCTGGATTCAATAAGGGCCAGACCATGAAAGAATGGTCAATTTTGATACAAAGGAGTTTCGTAAATCTGCGGTTCGATATTCAACTCCCCCTGCTCAGAAGCCTGTAAATAACAAACAGCTGACCTGTATGATACGAAGTATGTTCAATAACAAGCTGGATTTCGCGAAACAGATTATGATCTTCATTAGCTGAAAATGGCTGAAACAGGTTGTTGGATGTATCCAGTATAAATTTGCAGAACTCTTCCCTCTCATCTGAATAAGCCGAGATTAATTCCTGCCATTTTTGCTCAGTCTCAGGTGCTTTTTGTTCCGGCCAGTAATTCCCAGGCCAATCGGGTGCCTGGTAATCCGGGTTTCGGCAGTAGTTAATAATGTCGGCCTGTGTGAACCATATATGATAAAATTGCTGATAAAAAGTGTAGGGGAGCTCATCCGGCACAATTCCGATACAATCAAACGTAATATTTTTAATCAATCTATCAACAGGAGTAAAAGCCTGTCCGCCTTTCAGATGGCTCACAAGCTGGTTCCTGAGTTTTTTTTCGTCTTGTGATTTCATTTTCCTGATGGTTAATTTTTTTTTCAAAGGATGGACGTTCATTACTTGTAAACGGAGTGAAAAGCGAGCATCGCGAGCAACACCCCTCCCCCGACAGAAATGCACTGTCGGGTACTCCCCTCGAGGGGAGAGTGGTTTTAATCACCAAATTGAACTCCCCATTAAATAACTTCTTTCTCAATCATCCATTGCCCGGGGGCCATGGTTGTAAACAGTGAGTGGCTGATCAGCAAACAGATCACACCGAACGGGAGGTAACCCGCGTAACCCAAAGCAGGCATTTCAAACAGGTAAAATTTTTCAATTCCCGGCACATTATACTGCCATTTTGCTAGACTGAAGAAGTTCCACATTTCCCAGAAAAAACCACACACCAGGGCTGCGATTGCAGAGGACCAGACAAGAGTGAAGTTACCTTCTGAAGTTTGTTTCAAAACCGGGTTCACATATCCTTTCCATTGCTGAAATGAAATCCACAACACTCCGGGTGCAATCCAGAGAAGAGGAAAAAAATATTCAGGCTGCCAGCCGGTGCCGATCAATCCCGCTATGGAAACCATACCCAGAACCGTCCACATCCATCCGGAAGTGAGCCAGGGTATGGCCGGGAAATTATTGAAATTATTTCTGAAAACAGAAACCTGAAGAACGATATAAAACAGGCTCATAACTGCCGGAAGGACAGTGGAAAAGGCCAGGCTTGCCTCTAAAAAATATTGCCAGCTGCTGAGCTCACTGGCTGCAAGATAATGCCAGTTGTTCACAAAACGGTTCAAATATTCAAAAAACCACCAGAATGCCGCACTGGCTGGAAATAACAAGGTAAAATAAGCGGGAAAGCGGGTCATCAGGGACCTTCCTGATATTTTGAGTGCCACTGCATTTAATGTCAGTATAAAACTAAACCAAATCGGAAAAAACGTATAGCGCTGAAAAGATTCAAACCAGGAAAAGCGGGTCCAGGCGAGTATCCAGAAACAGGTTAAGGCTGCAATGGCAATCCAGCCCCATATTGGAAATTTCAGGTGTTTATGCGGAGTGATAAAGCCCAGGTATCCTCTGCCCATGCGTTTCCAGAAGGGCCAGGTGGTGAGAATGATAAACAAAAGGATCGCTCCGAAGGCAACCCATGAAAATGAAGGGTAATCCACCGCGGGTGCTCCCGGGGGGAATTGCAGGTACGGGGCAACGGTTTCACCCCTGAGCAGTACCCCGGTCAGCGGAGCTGCCAGAAGCATGAGCAACAGTCCTATACCGGACATGATTTGAAAATGTAATCCCTTTTTTTTCATAATGTTTAAATAGGATCAGCCACCATGCAAGAGTGATTGTTGGTGATGTAACAAATTCAGACAGAACAGCAATTCCCGGTTTACAGAAGTCATCGAATGAGTTCTGCGAAACTCAGGGGAGTTTGCAAAATTGACGAATTTAAAACTCATCAGATGACTTGTCTGTCAGCCCTAAAACAAGACTTGAAATGATTACAATTCTGGTGTTTATTCCAAAAAAATAAGTAAAAATTTAAGAACCGGAACTACTACGCATAAGGCCCTTCCTTAATCAATTCCAGCCCGGACTTCTGATTGGTATAATCCAATATCAGCGCGATAAACACGAGGATCAGTAAAATCAACCAAACAGGCCACGGTGCCCCGGGCTGGCCCAGGTAAATTACAATGGCAGAAGTAAGCCATAAAATCAGCATTGGAAAAATCGTAAATGAGGCCCACTTTTGTCCTTTCCGGAAAGGGCCATACAGCATAATAAGAATTCCAACACTTAACGTGAACAGCAAAGCAGACATCGCCTTTATCGGAGTAAACATGAATGACATAAGCTCCGGGCTGTAATCCATAATTTCAACAGACGTTTTCCCGATACTCTCTTCCATCAGGGGCATTAGCTGCTGGCTGTATGCCATCAGAAAAACTTCAGCTGCAAACAACAGCATTACCCCGCAAACCATTGTAAGAACTCCCATTGATATCTTCTTTTTTAGTGACATGATGTACTCCCTTTGATTTTATTTTTTTTTGGCAGGTGTTCTATGAAATTTAAGAGGGGAGAGTTATTTGTCAAGTTAGAAATACGAACCGGAGTCATCGGATGAGTTCTGCGAAACTCAGAGGACTGTACAGATTGGTTAAACATCAGGTAAGACTCATCCGATGACTGTGGGGCCCGAAATGAAGCAAGGAGAGTCATCGGATGAATTCTGCGGAACCCAGAGGACTGTGCAGAGTTGGGTAAACATTTGGTAAAACTTATCCGATGACTTTATGAACTAATACTTCTCTTTCATATACACAACCGACTCTTTAACAAGCTTTTTCAGAAGGTTCCTGTTGACGTCGGATAATTTTTTTACATATAAACAGGATGAGCCGGTTTTATATTTGCCCAGTTTTTCCATGATTTCATCATACTGTTTGAAGCCGGCAGTAATATAGATGGTAAGGTTCTGTTTTCTGGGTGAGAAGCCTGTCAGAAACCAATCGCCTTCGCGTCCGCTGGCATATTTGTAATGGTAACTGCCAAAACCAATCATGGACGGGCCCCACATTTTGGGAGGTTCTTTAGTAACCTCAGTGAAAAGTTTAAGCAGTTCAAAACAATCTGCTCTTCGTTGTTCGTCTTCTACTTCATCCAGGAAAGCAACTACATCCTTTTCGTTCGGTTTGGTTTTCATGTCTGCCATTCGTCGTTCTCTATTATTTTTTAATGTGTGTTCCCCAAGGGATGCCGTTGGCGCGATATAAGTATCATGCAAAAGCTTCCCTCCGTCAGGCAAAAGGGGATGAACAGTAGTGGATTAAAAGCTAAATATTGAAAATGAGTCAAATAAACGCTCAGCTGGTCATCCCCCCTCGGCTCTTTCGAGCCTCTTCCCCCTTCAAAGGGGGACTTTTTCTTTCAACCCTTATCCCTAACTCACGTTATTCAAGATCTTCCCATTCAGCATGTGAAGCCAGTTCGGATTGATACTCCATCATCATTTTCCATTCGCCGTCAGAACGGACAAACAGTGCCTGGAAATGAATATAAGCAGGTTCGGGATCGGCACCTTCGGTTTGTGAATAATATCTGAAAATTCCGGTATCATGGGCTGTCATCTCATCATGTATCCGGTCTGTAAAACGGAATTCAACCCCTGCCTCCATCCGGCCTGCTTTTGTGTCATCAAACCCCGGTTTCCATCCGGCTAAGGCTGTGGCGATCGGTACACTGGTTCCGGAAATGCCGTTTACAAGAACGGCATCTTCATGGTACAAGGCCGCGTAACCTTCAAAATCACCTTCCTCAACGGTCCGGGATAATTCAGCATAGAAATCATCAATTTCATTTCCGGCGGGATGTAATGCAAACAGGATACTGGCAAGTGATAGTAAAAATAATTTTATCATCATTTCAGGGTGAGTTTGGAAATCAGATTATTACAATACTGAATTTTTGTTTTTGGAACCACTTATTCATGGTTCAGTCACTCCCCGGTAAACTCTGCAAATACAGAAAAAAAGTCGTCATCGGGAAAACGTGCTACAAGTTTGATTTTTCCTTTTCCGGGTGCTGTTGTAATAGAAAAATGCTGACCGTCACGCTCTAACTTATACCATTCGTTAAGTGTTTGATTATTTACATATGCTTCTTCCGCTCCCGGAATGATAATTTCAAAATCATATGATAGTGTATCTGAAAGTTCGTAGGTGAGCGGGCTGATCAGCCTGGCACGGGTGATATCATAATAGCCCAGCAATCTGGGATAAGAATTGATTACTGAAGGAGTTGAGTTGTTCAAATAAAAGTAAGTTGCAAGATGGAAATCATGGTTTTCCGTTTCTAAAGCGCGGGCAAAAAGTTCCAGTTTATAGAGTCCGGTTCTGCTAAGACGAACCGATAAATCCAGATTTTTTTTGTTGATCCGGATCAAAACATTTTCCGTTATTCCCGTTTCAATATGAGTAACTTCACTTTGTACGACCGTATCATCAGGGATGAGAAAATTAGTCGAAAATTTACCATTGGTATCATGATGCAGATCTCTTACTTCATCAAAGTGTAATCCATTTTGAAAGAAGAAATGAGTGACCACAGGATAATTATGATATTCACTTTCAGTGACTGGCTGTTCGAGTAACTGCCACGTATTATCCAGGGGAAAGTGAGTATAGATCAGTTGTTCAGGATTAGACAGGAAATAAAATTCAGAGAAGTGTGGTATGAACTTTTCAGAATCGGATGAGATATATCCTGCACCCCAGGTGGGATCGGCCAGATGCCAGTCATTATCAATTCTTACTGCAACCCAGGAATGATTTTCAACAAGGGGGGATTTGTCATGAGGATCAAATCCATACCCTTTGGAGTGTCCTGTGATAGTTTCTACATTGAGGCCCATCATTTTTGCCAATTCTTTAAATAAAATCACATAACCGGTACAAATGGCTTTCCGGTTTTCCAATACATCCTGTGCGCTGATATTTTGTAGATTTCTTCCAGAGAGGGCATTTGTATCGTATGCTATTCGGTCAGTAATCCAGCGATAGATAGCACGTGCTTTCCCGGCGTCCGTATCCGCAACTTTCAGAAAATAACCGGCCAGCGTTTTTACCTCTTGCTCAATATGAGGAGGTGCGTTAAGTACATGTTCATCAATTTTACTCCATTTTTCATTAACACCAGGATCAATGGTGTTTATAGTACTTTCACCCAAAAAAAGAAAAGCGATAATAAAAGAAAAAATAGCAGCCATAAGATAATGGTAACTAAAGATGTAGTCAGTATTCTTTAAATTCTCTCAATATTCGAGACAACAATATAATATAATTAACAAAATGTCTATTATTGCCAATTCACAGTGCTGATGGCATTTTCTAACCACCGGCATTTCACTATCAGGAAACATCACCGGACTACCTTTGGTTTTACCTGTTTCTACTCTCGTTTTACGGACTGAAAAATGATTTGGATTAATTATTTCATACAGGTTAAAACAATGAACCAAATATCCAATATGATATTTCTCAGCCGGAAACTACTCACTATCAGTTGATTAGCTTGTATTACCTTTTGCAAATAACAACTGGTTTGTCATATTATGATGATGTCAACCGATAAAAACCTGATTTTTTTATGAACAGATTATTTTTACTCAAAACCCTTTTTTTGTCTGTCATTATTACTTTTTTCTGCAGTTCGCTGGCTGCACAGGATCAGTGGCAGCAGGTAGAAACAGCAAACCAATCGCAGGAGAGGCATGAAAATGCTTTTGTAAAATCAGGGGATAAGTTTTACCTGGTCGGCGGCAGGGGCCTGAAGAGCATTGATATCTATGATCCTGAAACCAGTACCTGGACAGAAGGTGCCCCAACGCCCATTGAAATTCATCATTTCCAGGCTGTCAGCTACCAGGGTCTGATTTATGTGATAGGAGGGCTTACCGGCGGCTGGCCTTCTGAAACCCCGCCCTCACACATTTATATTTACAATCCGCTGAAAGATAAATGGATGGTTGGCCCTGAAATACCTCCGCACCGGCAGCGGGGCGCGGCAGGTGTTACTGTATATAACGACAAAATTTATGTGGTTTGCGGAATTGTGAACGGGCATTCCTCCGGCTGGGTTCCGTGGATGGATGAATTTGATCCTGCCACAAATTCATGGAAAGAACTCCCGGATGCTCCCCGGGCCAGAGACCATTTTCAGGCTGCTGTTGCCGATGATAAACTGGTGGCAGCCGGAGGCCGGAGATCAGGATACCAGGGACAGGGATTTGAAGCTACTGTCGCTGAAACAGATATCTACGATTTCAGGACCGGAACGTGGAGCACGTTACCATCTCCGGATGGAGATATTCCAACCGAAAGGGCGGGCACAGCGGCTATCGCGGCAGGAGGAGAAGTGATTATCATCGGCGGTGAAAGTGGCAGCCAGAACGCGGGCCATAATGAAGCAGAAGCCCTGAATCCGTCAACCGGGGTATGGCGCAGTCTGCCTTCGTTGCAACAAGGCAGGCACGGGACCCAGGCCATTCTTTCCGAAGGGCGCCTGTTTATTGAAGCCGGCAGCGGTAACCGGGGCGGCGGACCTGAACTCAGCTCACCGGAGATGCTGGAATTGCCCGGTGCGGATAACTCTGACGATGAATCCATTATTGCCGGAACACTAAATTTGTCAGCCGGCGAGCATGATTTTGGCTCAGTCAGCTCTGGTGATACATTGAAAGAAACCTTTGAGATTAGCAATACCGGGGGGAACCAGGGGATCCCCATCTCCTATATCATAGCAACCGGCAGCAACGATTTTGCAGTGAACTTTCCTTATTCGCTGCCTTACGTGCTTGGGCCCGGAAAAACCGTTTCGTTTGAGGTACATTTTTTACCGGAAAATGATGAGCCTTCCGAAGCTTCGCTGCTGATCAAAGCGGATGACGGCGGAGACGGGCAGCCGTATGAGATCAGGCTGAGGGGGAACTGAAATATATTTTTATAAAAATCCGTGAACACTCACGAGGCTGTCCAAAAAGGGGCTTTAGCCTCCAACTTCAATTTCCGTATCAAGCCGTAATTCTGTTTCGTCTATAACTCAAAACGATCCCATAGGGATCATCCATGTTGTAGCCCGGGATAAATCCGCGTAGCGGATGCAGTCCCGGGTAAAAAGGTGCGCGTGAAAAGGAACCCGAGGCTTGATGTAATGGGGGGCTCCGGTTGTTGTCGATGGGTTGGGCGGTGAGTTTTTTAGTATATCCGATGCCCTAACTGAAGGCCTGACAGGAGATGTTTCCGGAATATTTGCAAGCCAATTCGTATGTACTCATCAACCTCATAAGAACTCATCGCCTCTGGGCAGGCAGGGGATATCGCTTTCTATCCCCGGGTGGCATTCCGCGCTGCGGATTTACCCGGGGTTGCAATATCAGCCGCCCCGCCCCGGGGCTCTCCGGAACAGATGCGGTTGTTCAAAAACCGGAGCTTTATTTCAGTCCCGATGGGTTGAATAATTTTTTAAACGGGATTTACATTTTCTAAAGATCCTTAAATGTACAGCCTCACTCAAGGGGAGACTTTTTCACTTACCCCGCTGATCGTCAACCAGTTTCTCATGAATAAAATCGAGGAGTTCTTTTTTCCTGGACTCGGAATAGCGTTCTTTTTTAGAGGCTGATATCTGAGCTAGCAGTTTTGAGATGGTAAGCAGGCTTTTATTATCAAGGTCTTTATCAATTATAATATCTTCCGTATTGGCGGCGGTGCGGTTGTATAAACTGCTGACCACCTGCCGGAGGCGGTTGATGATCAGAAACCCGATCTCAATATTCAGTGATTTAATTTGGATAACTTCCTTCCGGTCGGAATTCATGTATGTTTTAATGTTGATCAGGTCTTCCGGCTTAAAGTCACTGTAATATCCCGCGGCATAGCCGCCCGTTCCGGCAATCGCGGTAAAGACACCAAATGTTAATCCACCTGCGGCGGCGTCTATGAGTGCACCCACAGATCCGCCGGCAACGGCCCCGATAAAGCCGCGCTGAGCAGGTGAAACATGCCGTTTCCGAACCGTTTCGCTGAACAGGTCGTTTTCCCGGTATTCCCGGTTAAGAGAGATATGAACATCAAAACCGAATTTTTCAGTAATCTCTTTCTGGCTTTCGTTCATGGTATCGGTTACAAATCGGCGCGCCTTCGATAGCAGTTCTCTTTTATGTTCTTCTTCATCTTTAATGCCATTGAACCGGATTTCAAACTCTTCATCATAAATCCGCAGCACGGTGTTGCGGATAACCCGGGCGGATTCTCTGAGGACCTGTTCCCGGTCTTGTTTCAGTTTATCAATAACCCCGTTTATCTGTTTTTCCCACTCATCATGTAAATGACTCAAAGCCCCCAGAATGCTCAGTTTTTCATCAAAAGTGGTTTTATGGGGATTGAATACTTTGATATTATGGAAATAAGCCCGCAATCCCTCTCTCCACGAATCAAGATGCTGGTCACCGTCAATGGGATTCAGAATTGCGATTCTCGGCAGGTTGGTAAACTGCAGTAACTGAATCTCCCGAAGGTAATCCGCACTGCTGAAGCTTTTTGAACAATCTGCAATATATATGATGCAGGCAAAACCAGTTAACGGTTTAAAAATTTCCGTTTCATACTGATGATACGGATCGTCCTGGTAGGTTTCTACATATCTTCGGATCAGCTCCAAAGGTTTTTCTGATGATTTACTCTCCCAATTCCGGATAATCTCATAAACCCCGGCGGCATTTTCAAAACCGGGAGTATCCCACAGGGTGAGGAGGGTTTCTCCATCCGGGCCGGATTTAAAATGATAAGGCTTACTGCTTGTGGTGGTCCGGGCAACTTCATCCACTTTTATACCGGGATCATTGGTCATGGCTTTCAAAAAGGTACTTTTGCCTTTATTAGGGGCACCCGTAACCACGAAAACCGGAGTATCTGTTTTGCTCATGCCAGGGCTTTTATTTCCATTGACCTTTCCGATTCAACATAGATCCGTTTTTTTCCCAGCTCTTTATTTAACGACGCCATTCTCGATCCCCAGTTTCTTTCATTCGCCGTGTTTTGCTGACTCTGTTTTTCAACCAGAGGAAGAATTTTTATGATACTCTTTTTATTCAGATCTGCTATTTCTTTCAGAATTCGCTCCAGGCGTATGTTTGGCGACTCCCAGAATTTCACAAAGACAATAATATCGGCATGATCACCGGCGGCAGATTTCTTCGCGATCTGCTGAGCAATTTTCCGGTCGTCTTTCACAGGGCTCAGTCCGCTGATTTTATGTGTGGAAAGAATTTTCCTGTTTAGTTTACCTGCAACCGTTTCTTCCTTCAGTTCGGAAAGGTACCAGAGCAAAACAACAACCCGGTTTGTTTCAGCGGAAACAGAAGATGTGTCCGGCTCCGGATAGTCAGCCGTATTGGATTTGTTTGTTGTTTCAATCAGCAGGCTTTCATCCGTCAGAGACAGAAGGTTGTGCCCGGTCTCAGATTCAACAAGAGAGGCAGCCAGGGTTTTCTTAAAGCGGACCCTGTAATATAGATAAACCATAAAACGCGGGAATAAACTGTAAACAAGAATGCTCATAAAGATAAAAGACCACCAGCGGCCCGATGATGTGCTTTCAATATCAGAACTGCCGGCCCGGAAAAACCGGGTCGCTTCTACGGTTTCAAGATCCACAGTTGCAGCGGGAAGGATCCATGACCACGGAGCCGACATCACCGTTGTGATACTGTGAATATTCTCTCCCTCCAGTTCCAGTGTTGAACTCCAGGAAAAAGCCAGGTCTGTAGTGGTCACATTGAAAATCATCCACAGGAGGGCGCCCATTGCATAAGCGGCAGAAGCTTTTTGAAGGGTATTCCTGAACAGGATTTGTACAGGTTCATTATATACAAGCTCATATTCACTTAACTGCTCATTCAGGGAATTGTCCAGGTTCTGTTTTGTTGACAGCAGAGAATTAATTTTCTTTTCAACCCAATGTATTACCGGAGACAAAATACCTGAATCTGCCCGGTTTGAAAAAATCAATGACAGGAGCAGTAAAGAAAAGGGAAGCACGACGAAAATTGCTAAAACAGGAAGTACATTAATCGGAGCTGATCCATCATAGTAGAATAGCACCCCGGCGGCACTCATCCCGACAGCAAAGGATAAAAAAACCACGAGAAAGGAACTTAACCTGATGTACCCGGTAATTTTCCGGCTGATTTCTTTGACAGGTTTCGGGATGAATTTGAAGTACCAAAGATTCAGTTTTTTATCACCAGCTAAACCTGCTGTGAGCGTATTGAAAAAATCCCTGGCTTTTTTCTTCTCAGTCTTTCCGGCCTGTTTACTGTTGAACAGGTTCAGGCCAATTAACACCTCTATGTTTGAATATAAATCAGTTTTGTATTCAGCCATTTTCATTTGATAGTTATTCAGCAGCCACTGTATAACGTTTTGACAGCCAGCGGCGTGCAGATAACATTAATTTACGGATATGCATCTCATATGGAAACTATAACCGGCAGGCTGTTTATCTACCTGATTTCAAGCAGAACAGAATGCCTTCCTGATTTCCGGAATTGAAAATCTCCGCCAATACCATGATCTGTATAACTTGCCGTCAGAATATAAACTCCAGGTGAGGTGCTTTCAGGCTGCTCAATGATACGAAACATTCCATCCAGGCCAGTCTGTACCCGGTTATTTATATTGTTGCCCTGATTAAGAATATATGCCGTCATTTGCATAGCATCGTCCTGTGATATTTCCGGATGGGGCGGCATGGCTGTATTGCCCCAGGTACCGGATGATCCATTGGTAATGTGCTCACCCAGAGTTTGAAGTATTTCCGAATCCGGTTCATATCGCTCCGCAATTTCCGAGAAAGAGGGCCCGATCAGCTGCTCTTTATCGGAATGGCAGGTAAAACAATCAGAAGTTCTGATGAGGGAGAGCCCCCGGTGTTCCTTTTTTGCCTCATATTCGTCAATCAGTTCATTTTCGCTTTCCACTATTTGATGATCCGGCAGGTATTCAATTTCAAGGAGTACTTCATTCGGGGGTATTTCACCAAATCTTGATTCTCCGTCTTCTTCATCTGTAACACTGATTTCATAACGAACCTGTTCATTCCAGCTGAAGGTTGTTTTATGTTCAGGCTGTAATATTTTTACTTCAGGTGCTGAATTTTCAATATTATGTAGCGAACCCTCTCCATCAAACATAAACATCTCACTTAAAGGGGAGAAGACAGTAAAAGCAGCCAGAACCGACAATATCATCAATGGGCCGGATAAAGAACGCATCAGGTCAGCTTTGTTCAATTTCAGCTGCTACCCGGTTGGCTGAATTGGTTGCAGCTTCCATACCCCAGTTGTTGTTATCGGCATATGCGCCGGCAAAATGAATTCTGCCGTAAGGAGTCATAACATGAGGCCAGAAATCAGAAAGGGTGCCGATCGGAAATGCAAGCCGTTCGCAGCTGGGTGCGAAGTTGTCTGTGGTCCAGTCGTGCACCAGTGCTTGTTCTATATCAATATTTGAGGGATCACCGGGATAGAGTTCCTTAAAAGTTTGGAGGGCTCTTTGAGGAGACACGCCTCCCGAACCGGTAGCCATTAAAACCGCCCGGTTAGTGTCCACTTCCTCAGCCACCTGCCAGATTGAACTGAGGTTCGGATGACTGAACTGAATATTGATGGATATATCTTCTTTCAGCCAGAATTTTGAACGGGCCTGGAATGCAAATCTTGGATAGGAGCTGTAGGTGAGGTTGTTCAGCACAAATCGTTTTTCTGAAGGCCAGTCGGGGGTTACCCGAATGTTTCTCAATGCCGGAACCGGAAGACAGCTTGCCAGGAAATCAGCTGACATTTTTTTTGTTTCCCCAAATTCCTGGTAGGTTACGGTTACACCACTGTCACCATGTTCTATTTCCTGAATCCGGCAGCCTAACTGTACCCGTTCTCCAAGGCGCCGGGCAAAGGCGTTGGTCATAACCTGGTTTCCTCCTTTGAGACGGTAGAGATGTTCAGGATGGTGTAAAGGAATATTCCGGGCTTTCATGATATAGGATTGCCAGATTTTATACAGCGCGGAAATATTTCCGCCTCCCAGGTAGTTAATTGCTGCGTCAGAGGCACCTTCCTGTTTGAAGAGTTCCGATGCCGGAATATGGTCCAGATGTCCGAGGCCCAGACCAAAAGGCTGGTAATCATTATTAAATCTTTCAAAATATGGATCCAGGTACAGCGTTTCCAGGCTCCACAGAGGATTAGAGGAGAGCCAGGCTGTTTCTCTTTCGTTAAATCCACCAAGTTCTTTCGCCTGATCAAACCGTCTTGCGGTAAGCTCATCATCTGTATAGTACTGGTCATTCACTCTTGTCAGCCGGTTTATCCGGTGCCGGTATGGCAGGATATCTAAATCAAACTCTTCAATATATTCCCTGAATTTTTCATAACCGGGATTGGTAAACCCTTCGGCTCCGTAATCAACATAGAGACCGTCAGAAAGTCCGTCACGCCCTGTAAGAACATGACCGCCGTGGCGCCCGGAAGCATCCATTATCACAACCTCATGACCGGCTTTCATCAGTTCATAACCGCAGCAGAGACCGGCAATACCAGCACCGGCCACAATAATTTTCTTTTGAACACGCGGATTTGCAACGGGTCTTTCTTTGCTTTTTTCGAGGGCATCATCATTATCTCCGGCAAAACTAAAAGGCATTACAGATAAACCGAGGCCCGCCGCCGAACTTTTTTTTATAAAGCTTTTCCTGTCCATGTCATTTTTTTATTGTTTTACAATGCCAGACACTTCACTGTTTGCCTGAAAGTAAAATTTTCAAAAAAGAATACCTAAACCCTATAGACTTTTATCAATGAGGTATCTCATGTTACTATGCATTAGAGACAGGAGAGTTAAAAATAAGAAAGTATAAAATCCGGAGCGGGGAACTCAAAAGTCTGATTTTATTCCTTTAACCTGAGTTCCCGGAAGGGATGCCTTTGGCGCGGGACAAGAATTTGTTATAGAGTGTACCTCCGTCAGCTGACGGAGGGCAATGGGGGATGAACAGTAGTGGATTAAAAGCTAAATATTGAATAAACGAGTCAAATCAACGCTCAGCTGATCATCCCCCTCGGCTCTTTCGAGCCTCTTCCCCCTTCTGCCAAAGGCATCCCTTTGGGAAAAGGGGGACTTTTCAGGTTCAATTCCTTATATCGAACTCACGTTCCTTTACTTTTTCAGGAAGCCAGTTGATGACCTTCTGGATTGGAGAAAAATGCAGCAGGGGTTGTGTTTCCGGCAGCTGAAATCCAAACGGTTCTGTCAGGTTTGTGCTGAAGGAGGCTTCTGCTTTTTGTAGAGTCCAGGGTTTGTGGTGAATTTCCACGCGATATATATCCCCATCAGGACTTTGCGAATAAAGGCAGTACCGCTCTGTAAGAAAATGCTCCAATGTTCCGGGTTTTGCATGAAATGGGTTTGAAACAGGGCCATATACCGACTCAAAATCAACCTGCATGGAAAACATTTTACGTCTGGAGGAGTAATGGATATGTCCGGACCTGTTTTTTACGTTCATTTTTGCTTTAAAATAGGGCAGGTGAAAAAAACGGCGGGCGCCCCATACAGCCAGGGGATTTGTACAATCCAGGCTCAGAAACCACACACCCGGCTTTCCTTTGTAATCGACATACAGCCTCAGGTTTAATTCCGGAAATGCAGATAATCCGGGCAGATTTGGCAGGTTTCTCACCATTGCATCGCTCATTCGGAAAGGAACAATTCCCACCCAGGACGCACCGTCATGCTCCTGGATAGTCAAAGGTTCGGGAACCAGCCGCCGGAGTTTTTCAGACGGAACCGGCCAGTGGGCAAAAAGAAGATCGCGCCAGGTTTGCCTTCCTTTCCACGCATTCTGCGGCACAGGCCATGGGCGATGGCTCTGTTTTTCTAAAGCTGGGTGTGACATTTCTCTTGTTTTGATACTGTTATAATCAATAAACCTGACTGTTTGGAATTTATTATTCGATGATCTGATGCATCGGTCTTTCAAAAAAATCGAAAATCAAACGTCGATATCTCATATCTCCAATCGATTGATATCCGATTGTCGATTTAGCGATATCAGATTTTCGATGTAGATGTACCACAGGGTATTCAGTGGTGAAAAACACAGTCGCCCTCAGCCACCGCGGGTTTTTCGGGTTTTGGCAATAGACCGGCTCAGAATAATCACCGGTACCAGTCCCACCAGTACAATCGCCAGGGCCGCTCCCGAAGATTCGGCAAGCCGTTCGTCTGAAGCCAGCCTGTACACCTGGACGGCCAGGGTATCAAAATTAAACGGCCGCACAATAATGGTAGCGGGAAGTTCTTTGATCACATCCACCACAACCAGCATAATAGCTGCAAACAGGCTGCCCGACATCATCGGGATGTGAATTTTACGCAATACCTTCCCGAAAGTATATCCCATTCCTTCGGCGGCTTCATCCATATTGGGGGTGATTTTCGCGAGACTGGCTTCAACGGTATTAAACGCAACCGCAAGAAACCGGACAACATAGGCAAATATCAGGGCAAAGATGGTTCCGCTCAGAATCAAACCTGTTGAAAAACCAAGAGTTTCACGGAACCAGCTGTCAATCGTATTATCAACCCACCCGAAGGGAATGAGAATCCCCACCGCGATTACCGATCCCGGAATGGCATAGCCCATGGACCCGATTCGTGTGGCTGTACGGGTGAGAAGATTGGGATTCAGCCGAATGCCATACGCCATGACAAGGGAGACAGTCAGGGCCAGAATGCCAGCCAGTGTTGCGACGAGTATGGTGTTAAAGCTATACTGAAAGAAACGGGCGTCGACTGCTAACTCAAAGTTAGCGATCATCATATCTGTTAAAATCATAACCGGAAGCAGAAACCCGATGATCACCGGCAACGAGCAGAAAGCAGTACTGGCCCATGCTTTCCAGCCGTGAAGTTCATAGACAAAGAGTTGTTTGAACCGGCCCGTACTGCCCGGCCTGAGGCTCATGCTGTTCCGGCTCCACCGTTCCATCAGGATCAGAATGAGGATAAAAATGAGAAGAAACCCGGCAAGCTGTGCGGCGGCGGCACGTTCCCCCAGCCCAAACCAGGTGCGGTAAATTCCTGTGGTGAATGTCTGCACACCAAAATAGTCAACTGTACCGAAATCGTTCAAAGTCTCCATTAGTGTGAGTGCCATTCCGGCGGCAATGGATGGCCGGGCCAGGGGGAGGGCTATTTTATAAAAACTTTGAAAGGGTGTGGCTCCCAGGCTGCGGCTTGCTTCGAGCAGCGAGGAAGACTGTTCCAGGAAAGCCGCGCGGGTAAGCAGGTACACATACGGAAAAAAAACAAACGACATCATCAGGATGGCACCGCCCAGCGACCGGATATTTGGAAACCAGTAATCGCCGAATTCCCAGCCCATAATGTCTCTGAGCAGGGATTGTACAGGCCCGGTAAAAGCAAAAAAATCGGTATATGTATAAGCCATCAGGTAAGCCGGAACAGCCATGGGGAGAATCAGCATCCAGTTGAACCACCGGCTGCCGGGAAAACGGCACATGGTAACCAGCCAGGCAGTACCTACCCCAAGAACAAAGACACCGGCGCCTACGCCTACCATCAGCCAGAGTGAATTTTTAATGTAATCGGGCAGCACGGTTGATGCCAGGTGCTGCCAGATATCCCCGCTGGGAATAAAAAGATTTGCAGCAACCGTCAGTACGGGTACAGCGACCAGGAATGCAATGATAATGGTGGCAAAATTCCACCAGCCGGAACCGGATTTTACCAGCCTGGACTGATTCCATAAAGGACTGTTTTTTGTAAGTTCAATAAGGTTTCGAATCATTTCCCGGTCAGCATTTTGAGGCTTTTCCTATCAGGCTGCTATTAGGTGCAGTGTTATTCATATTTTAAATACCCAATCTGATTTTGAGCGCCCGAAATTTCGTTTCAGGGCAAGGCTGGCAGCATGATATCCGCACATACCGTGAACACCACCACCGGGTGGAGTAGAAGCAGAGCAGAAGTAAATGCCGTCAGACGGAGTGGCATAGGGATTCACAAAATGAAGCGGCCGGGAAAACAGCTGCCATATATCCTGCCGGCCACCATTAATATCTCCCCCGATATAGTTGGCATTATAACTGTTAAATTGGTTGGTATTCATTGTTATTTTTTGATCAATTACGTCTCTGAAACCGGGTGCAAAACGTTCTATCTGGTTTTCTATGGGTGTGGTCATATCAGTCGTGGAACTATTCGGTACATGGCAGTAGGCCCAGAGTGTGTGCCGGTTATCGGGGGTTCTGCTTTGATCAAAGAGGCTTTGTTGTGCTGCCAATACAAATGGTTTTTCCGGATGGCCGCCATTACCGGTTTCTTTTTCAGACCGGGCGATTTCTTCAAATGTACCACCGATATGAACGGTTCCGGCTTTAGCGCATTCAGGATCTTTCCACGGCACAGGTTCTTTCAGGATAAAATCCATTTTAAACACGCCTGCTCCGTAGTTGTATTTTTCAAGCCGTTTTTTGTAGGAAGCCGGAAACAGATCTCCGGTAATTTCTATAACCTGGCGGGGAGTTAAATCAAACAAAACCACCTTTGATTCCGGAAGCTGATTTAAAGAGTTTACCGGAACACCTGTTTCAATTTCACCGCCAAGTGAATTCAGATAATGAGCCATAGCCAGTGCAATGGATTGCGAGCCGCCTTTGGGCAGGGGCCAGCCCGCTGTATGGGCCGCCGCCGCTAAAACAAGTCCAATAGCCGATGTGGATAAAATGTCCAGGGGAAGAATACTATGTGCGGCAAGTCCTGCGAATAATGCTTTGGCCCGTTTTGTTTTAAATTTTTTTTGAAGGGAATGTGCAGATCGCAAACCTTTCAACCCAAACGAAGCCATTTGAACCGGATGCTTCGGCAGGCCGAGAGGCCCCAGAAAGTCTTTTGTAAGCCCATTCCAGTTGTCAACCAGGGAGGAAACCAGAGATTTATAGATGTCAGCATCCTCATCCAGTTCAGAGGCAGTTTCCTGCAGGTCATGCCACAGGATAGCTGGGGGCTCATCATCGAGGGGATGCGCCGCGGGATGATCCGGATGGATCCATTTCAGCCCATATTTTTCCAGGGGAAGTTTTTTCAGAAAAGGAGATGCCGCCGCCATAGGGTGTATGGCAGAGCAGATATCGTGATGTATGCCCGGCTGTATAAGTTCCTGTGTTCTCATCCCGCCTCCCACAGTTTCGGAGGCTTCAAATACTTTAACTGATAATCCCTCAAGTGCCAGCCGGATAGCCGCAGCAAGTCCGTTCGGACCGGAGCCGACGATCACAGCATCATAGGGTTTGGATGAAGAGTTCAACCGATCAGGTTTTGTGTATGGTTTAAAATCCCTGAAAGGTAAGCAAAGCATCATCAAACCTGAAGAAATGAAGAGGAATAAATTAATGTTGATTCCTTTGATAAGCCAATAGTTTCAGGCGGTTCATCTTGCAGATACCAGATGGTGAATTTAAAAATAACAGCAGGCATATTTATGAACTTACTCAAAATTTTATCGGCTTCTTTTGCAGGTACATCATTAATGACCGCTTTTAGTTATTACAGGTCCGATGAACGGAACAGGCAATTTAAAGAACCTGTATTGCTGAACAAGCTTCTTACCCGTACCCGTTTCCGAAAACCTGCATTGGAATTATTGCCTCTGCCGGGATGGCTGATTCATTATATGATCGGAACTTCTTATACGATCTGTTACCACTACCTGTGGAAATGTACTAACGTAAACCCTACTGTTCAGAGTGGTTTATGGCTGGGGTTAATTAGCGGTTTGAATGGAAGTGCCGGCTGGAAACTTATTTTTTCCAATCATCCGGATCCACCGGATATCAATTTCAAAAAATTTTATCAGCATTTGCTGCCTGCTCATATAATATTTGCACTGGGTGCTACGGCCGTATATAAAATTTCCCAAAACAAAATTAAACGGAATCAGTCGGGAAGCAGGTAAACGATTAATATAAAATAGCTTACCCCTGATGTATAGAACTTTAAAAAGATAGTCAGCCGGCCAGCCGGGAAATTAAAATTCTTTTTAAAATACCAGATCAGAAATGCATAGGCTTTCCCAGTTTTTTATATTATCACTTCAACTGATGTTCAGTACATCAGATAATAATGAGAGAGCATAAATCAAAAGAGTGATTACTATGAAAGAAGCAAAAGATTTGAAAATTGCCATTCTTCTTACGGATGGTGTCGAAGAAGTAGAGTTAACTGATCCCCGAAGAGCCCTGGAAAAGGCTGGCGCCACAACTCATATTATAGCTCCTAAAAAAGGGGTGATTCGCGCGTGGGACCGAAAAGACTGGGGCCGCGAATATAATGTGGATGTTCACCTGGATGAAGCGAACAGTGGTGATTACGACGGGCTGATGCTACCCGGTGGTGTACTAAATCCGGATCAGTTACGGATGAATGGCAAAGCCATTGAGTTCATTAAAGAATTTATGCATGCCGGTAAGCCGATTGCCGCAATCTGCCACGGCCCGCAGCTGCTTATCGAAACCGGAGAACTGAAAGGCCGGAAGATGACTTCCTATCACTCCATAAAAACAGACCTGATAAATGCGGGTGTGGAATGGGTTGATGAAGAAGTAGTGGTTGACCAGGGCTTAACCACAAGCCGTAACCCGGATGATATTCCCGCTTTCAGCAGAAAGATGATTGAGGAATTTAAAGAAGGAGTTCATAAAGGCATGGCAATGCACTGAAATATTTAATCCGGTACAAACCAAATCAACCCGGCTTCAATGTCTGTGACCAGACTATGGAGCCGGGTTTTTTTAATTTTTGACCTCGAATGAAACCTGTGCATTCACACCGAATGAAATAATCTCATTCTCTTTTACCTTGGCTTTCATTTCTTTGATATATATAGATTTTATATTATCAACAGATTTTGAAGCTTCCCGTAAGGCATTTTTTGTTGCTTCGTCAAAACTATTCTCTGAAGTTGCTATGACTTCTATAACTTTAACTATAGACATATCTTTACTCTTGATTTATTTTGAATTTGCAGATTATGATGTATAAACAATGAAATTTTGCTGATCGTTGCAGAATCCGGGATTTTTATAATTCATTTAACAGCTGTTTATCTGTCATTACCCGAACCGCCTTCAACAAGAACATACAACTCAACATCCGTGAGCCCGGTTTCGAGAATTCCTATTTCCGCGGCAGCCCGGCGGGAGAGATCTATTACTCTGCCTTCCACAAACGGGCCGCGATCATTGATGCGCACGGTCACCACTTCTCCATTCCTGAGATTCACCACCCGTACAACCGTGTTAAAGGGAAGGGTTTTATGTGCTGCTGTTAAATTATTCATATCATAGGTTTCCCCGCTGGCTGTCGGGCCCCCATGAAAATCAGCACCATACCAGCTTGCAATACCGGATTCATAAAACCGACCATCCTTAATATGACTCCCCGTAACATCACAGGAAATGGTGATAAATATGAAAATCAAAAGCATATACAGAAAATTTGTACGGAAGATTACTGTCAGCATAAAGTGATATCTGGTTAACCGGGACCTTTTATATCGCTAACCTTCTGAGTTGTTTCTCATGAATATGATTGGTTAATGGGAGAAAAAAGCTGACGGGAATTGTGTAAATGTGTTACACCAACATGTGAATTTCCGAATAGGAATGATTGGGAAAAAGATAAAAAATCTGTTACAGGCAGCAGCGGGCAGAAACCGGAACTGATTCATTTTTTACGTTGACTTGGTACAAAATTTGCATATTAAACAACTACATATATATAAATAACTTCTGAAATCTTTTTTCTAAAAAGCAGAAAGAAATTTGAGGTTCGTTTTTGTTCAAAATATAAATCAAGAAGAAATTATGTCTCTGAAAAAACCTGCACTTGTTTGTAGTGAAATCGGCCTTGTTCATTGCCTTGGTGCTGCCGGCATACCTGCACTGACCGGAACAGAAAACCATGAAAACAGTGCTCTTTATTCCCGTTACTCTAAAATGAGAATCTTGTTTTCTTCTTATGAGTCGGTGAAGTTTATTGATGAGTTATGCGAGCTGAGTAAGAAACTTGAGTACAAACCGGTTCTGTTGTCTTATGATGATCGTCTGATACTAAACATATCCCGGAACAGGGAAAAGTTGTCAAAATATTTCAGTTTCCTTTTACCAGATATAGAGACAGTTGAAAACATACTGGACAAAAAAAAGTTCATTGAATTGTCTGAAGAGTTTCAGCTTCCGGTGCCGGCCTCAATACAAGTTTCTGAAAAAAAGGATTTGAAACAGGCCACCGAAAAATTAAAGACACCTTATATCATTAAGCCATTTTACCGCCACCACTGGTTCCATAAAGACTTTCTGCGGATAGTGGGGGCTTATAAAAAGGCATTTATTTGTAATTCTTTCCGGGAACTGCAGGAATATTACGACCGCATAGCCAGAATTAACCCCAATGTAGTTGTCCAGGATTTTATTGCTGGCCCTGATAATAATATGTATGACGTAAATATGTACATAGATGCCGATGGAGAAGTTCAGGGCTGTCTTATTTGTAAAAAACTAAGGGTTTATCCTCAGGAAGCAGGGTATGGAAGTTATGCAATTACTGTAGATGACAAAGAAATCTCAGACTTATGCCATCAGATAAGCTCAAAATTGAAATTGCGCGGGTTAATTAATATTCAGTTTAAACGTGATGCAGAAACCCTCGAACCAAAACTGATAGAAATCCATGCACGGACCAGTATTTTTGATGTTTTGGGGATTAAAGCCGGTACGAATATTCCAGCATTATATTACAGTGATATGACCGGGAAGAACGGGGCTCTTAATGGAAAAAGCAAGACAGGAATAAAATATATAAACATAGGAAGAGATCTGCGGTTTATACTGAAGAATCATAATAAAACAGATTTCACGTTTCCTGAACTTGTTAAATCTTATTTTGGAACAAAAGTTATTGATGGTTTTTCCTTCAGAGATCCCATACCTGCTGTTATGAATATTTGGTGGCTTATGCGGCATTCGCTTATCAACAGAAGAAGATGAAATTTGCAATTCCTGTTGATCAGCCTGAGGTGATCTGAACCTAAATATCGAATTCTCCAAGGGGATGCCGTTGGTGCGACATAAGAAAAGGTGCTTTTAATAATCTTCCCTCGATTTTAGGGTGTTCCCGGGCCATATCAAGGATGAACACCTTCCGGCCGTCCCGAAAACCACAGGACAGAGATCCTTCCGCCAGTTCCGCAGAATCCCGGAATCCTTTTTCGGGACTGGCGGAGACTTCTTCTGGCCCTTTATCAGCCCTTAGCCAGCCCCTAAGAGATCCCGTTGGGGAACTCAGGTTGAACGAACTTACCACTGGCAGGGTGTTGGGCCTTCTTGTGGTACACCACGGAAGGCCAGCATTTTCCTGGCAATCCAGGATGATTCCAGAAAGTCATCCGCCTGATGCTGAGCCAGGTTTATAACATACAGCTCTCCCTTACGCTGGAATATTACTTCTATATCTTCTGACCTGTTTTCAAACAGAAACCTGCTTAATTCAAAATAGGTGATGCGTTCGTTCCACTCGATGTAATCCTGAAGATAGGTATGATTAGTTTCCAGTAAAGTAACTGTATCATTTTGTAAATCCGCTACCTGGAAAGCCGAGGAAATAAACATATGATTATTTTCAGCACCGTCAACTTTCAGATTAGAAAACATTGCAAAATTAGTGGTTGTTTTGAGTCCTATATATGGATTCATGCCGTTAAAAACAGCCAGAAGCAGAAAAATTAAAAGTGGTGACCATGACAGGCTGAAAAAAGGTACTGTTTCAACAGAAGCAGATATCAAATAGTTACGGAAGAAAATCAGTACACCTGTAATGAGTATCAGCCCCCATATAATCCAGGTGACTAAAAAAAAGTCCGGAAGATCCTCCTTGAGCATGGTGACAGAAAATCCCCCTCTTACCAATACATTCATACTGGCATAAGCTGCTATCATCAGCAGGCTGAACACCGATACTCCTGCTGCCAGCCGTTTAATATTGATTCGGTTGATTTTTTGTTGGAGGATTTCTGTGATTTCAACAATTAACTTTCCGGGTAAAAAAAGGATATAAAGAGCAAATATCTCAGCCGTGAAACTCAGGATATAAAGGTTGGGGTGCAGGGAAAGCATAAAATGGAAAAGCATTCCCAGAATCACGCCCAATACCCTTGTGGAAGGGATTATTAACAAAACAGGAATAATCAGTTCAGGCAAAAAAGTAAAAAAAATGATGACTTGATCGATCCATTGCCCCTGCGGAAAAAAAGGATAAAAGGCTGCAATATCGGCATACAGTTCGGAGGCACAGCTTACAGCCGGATTAAAAAAATCATAATTGATTTTATGAAGGACTACAAAAAAATAGAGAATCAGCAGTTCAACTCTCAGGTATGGTGCTGTTTTATCAAACCAGCGGCCGATTCGTTCTTTTATTTTAAGAGAAGTATCCCAATATAATATAAGGCTCAGGAAAAGAGTGAAATGGATAATCAGGGTCAGAACAATATGATTAGGTATAGAAGGTAAAGCATCAATCTTTACAACTGTCAGAAATGCAAGGGCAGAGATAAAATAGAACATGTTACCGGGACGGAACAGGGAGAGAAGACTGAAAACAATAACCAGAATATTGGCGAAAAGGAAAATGTAGCTGCTTGGATTTAAAAATGCGTTACCGACCGAAGACCAGCCCGGGCTGCTGATTGCCATGTGAAACAGGATAAATACCAGCCACATAAATTGGAACATCCTGAACCTCAGGTAGGATGTATTGGATTCTGCAGGATTTGTATTTTTTTTATTCATTATTTTAAAATATCTCCATGATTGAAAACTGTAGAAGCCGGAACATGTTTGTCTTTTATACTGCATTTGTTAATGACCAGCCAGTGGTCGGAGGTAGCCACACGGACAAACTCATCTCCATTACAATGAATGGATCCGGGCTTTTCGCCGCAGGGATCTCCGGTTAACTTTACCGATAAGATGTTGATATCCGTTCCATTAAAGGTTGTTTTTGGAAAACCCCAGGGCGATTTGAATGGTGAGTAATGACATGCCCGGATAAAAGCATCGATTTCTGCCGAAGTCCGGGTCCAGTCGATCCGGCCTTTCTGCGGCAAATCCCTTTTTTGAAAATATCTTCTCCCGGATAAATCCTGGGGAATTCTGGGAATGGCGGAATAACCTGTGGAGAGGTCACCAAGCAACTCTGAAATTAATTTCATACCCGTAGCAGCACACTTTAAGCTGAGAGACAGGCCGGTATCACCGGGATCGGGAGAAACCGGTTTTTGATAGGCAATATCACCTGTGTCAATTCCGGTTTCAAGCCAATGCAGTGTTACACCATATTCTGTTTCCCTGTTATAGATGGCCCAGCTTGGGGCATTTAATCCTGCATAACCGGGCAGGGGTCCGGGATGCAGATTAAAACCTCCCACAGAAACGGCGTTAATTATTTCCGGGTGAATGATGTAGAGCAGGTGCACATTCAGCAAAATATCAATATTGTCTGCACGAATACGATCAGCAAATGCGGGATCCGTTAAATTTTCCGGCTCTGATACAGGTATGGAAAATTGTGAAGCCATATTGCGTATAGCTGAATTTTCCTCAGGAGTAATCACAGCCGTGACCCTGTGGCTGCTGCCATTCAGCAGCCGAAATGCATGAAGCCCGGCGGCTTCATCTGCTGTTAAAAGAATATTCATTGCAGGAGATGATTTAACAGAAAACTTTTATTCAATAGATACAAATTTCAAGCCAAAATCCGGACGCTACGGCAAGTACGGCTAAGGCTCTCTCTGAATATGTCTTGAGAAGAATTTTCTCTACCAGGCAGGCAGGGTGTAATTATTTTACAAAACTTCTTTTTGTGTAAAACAGCATATTTCGATTTTCCGGAGTAACTCCTTTCTCAGGAGGGGTAGTGGATTAATTCATTATGAAGATACATTTTTTGGAGTTTGGTTTCTCTTTGGCACTACAATTGCATCTTTTAAAATGCCTTTTGCTTTCGCCTATCTGGTAAAATTAAAGCGGGTACAATCTAAAATTATCAATATGAGACGCTAATAATATGTTAAAGACCGAACTTTTTACGACCACCCCTCAATCGGTAAATTTCAATGAACCGACATTTGCCGATGAAGTAAAAAAAATTGCCACACAAAGTGAAGCCAATGGCTATAGGGGAACGTTAATTTACAGTGATAACCGCCTTGCCGATCCATGGGCTATTACCGGTTTTCTATTAGCAGAAACCAAATCTCTGTTACCGATGATAGCACTTCAGCCTGCCTATATGCACCCATATACGGTGGCGAAAAAAATATCGACCCTGGGCCTGCTTTATGGGCGTCAGATTTCTCTGAATCTTATCGCCGGCGGATTTAAAAATGATCTTCATTCGCTGGGAGATTATACAGAACATGATAAGCGCTACCAGAGGCTGATAGAATACACTGAAATCATTCAGAAGCTCCTGACTTCAGACCGGGCTGTGAACTACAACGGAGAATTTTATACAGTAAAAAATCTCAGGCTCCAGCCAGTGCTGGCTGATGAATTACAACCTCTTTATTACCTGTCCGGATCATCCGAATCCGCCAAAAATGCAGCCGGGATATTAGGCGCTAAATTAATTGAATATCCCGAACCTCATTTGAACTACACGGGTAAACTGAACGGAGAAAAAATCTATTCAAAAGGAATCCGGATTGGGGTATTAGCAAGAAATTCCCACAATGAGGCCTGGGAAACAGCACGGTCACGTTTTCCTGAGACCCGTGAAGGAGCACTCACCCATCAATTAGCTAAAAAAACCTCCGACTCGAGCTGGCATAAAAAACTGTCAGACCAGGAGGTAATGGTCAACGGAAAAGAACCGGTTTACTGGCTGGGTCCCTTTAAAAACTATAATACGTTTTGCCCTTACCTCGTGGGAAGTTATGAGGAAGTTACAACGGAAATATCTTATTACCTGAGGGCAGGTTGCAATACCTGTATTTTGGATATACCGGTTTCAAGTGAGGAATTAAAACATACCAAACATGTATTTAAACAAGCGGAGGCTTTGCTACCACAATGCTGATGATTTATGACTGGGCCCGGCGCAATGCTGAAAAATATCCGGATCGAACTGCTATTACCCTGAATGATGAACATCTTTCTTTTGGCAGGCTTGAAACGGAAAGCAACCGTTTGGCCGGGAGACTATTAAAAGAGGGATTAAAACCTGGCGACAGAGTCGGTTTATTACTGGAAAAAACACCTAAAGCTATCATTGCAATGCATGGCGTGAGCAAAGCCGGAGGGATTTACGTACCTCTCGATATCCACAGCCCCGCAAGCCGTGTATCAAAAATAATAAATTCTTCTGATGTGAGTATGATTCTGATTGATGATCATGCAACGAATCTGTTTGATGAAATGAGCAAAGGCCGGCAGCAGCTTTCCGTGAAGCCCTGGATATGGTGGGCTGAAAACCAACCGGAAGCGAATATAACCAACACCTGTTTATTTCAGTATCAGGACCTGCTGGCAGAACCCGATATTCCTTACGCCGTCATCCGGGATGAGAATCAAACAGCTCATATTCTTTTTACATCCGGTTCAACCGGAAACCCTAAGGGTGTGGAGATCACACACAAGAATATAAGCTCGTTTATAAAATGGGCTACAGGTTATTTTGGTATGAACTCTGAGGACAGAATTTCAGGGCATTCACCGCTTCATTTTGATCTTTCCACCTTTGATATTTATGGAGCGATGGCTGCCGGTTCTCATCTTTATATGGTTCCCCCGGATATTTCAGTCATTCCCCGAAAATTATGTGATTTCATCACGAAAAACCGGCTTACTCAATGGTTTTCCGTTCCTTCGGCACTCAGTTATCTTGCCCGGTTTAAAGCAATCCCGGAAGAAGGTTTTCCGGAACTGAAGCGGCTTATCTGGTGCGGGGAGGTATTTCCGGTAGAATCTTTGCGATACTGGATGCAATCACTGCCCGGTGTACAGTTTACCAATCTTTATGGCCCCACCGAAGCAACCATCGCAAGCAGCTGCTACACGGTTCCCGAAATTCCGGACAAAGGTGAGGATATCCCGATAGGCATTCCCTGTGATGGAGAAAATTTGTTCGTGCTGGATGAAGAGATGAAGGAGGTTGAACCGGGAAAAAAAGGAGATCTTTATATTTCCGGAACAGGGCTGAGCCCCGGTTACTGGAGAGACTCACCAAAAACAGATGCTGTGTTTCGTTCACGGACAAACAGTGCAGGAGACACGATACGAATCTATAAAACCGGTGATCTTGCATCGTTTGACAACAACGGGCTTTTTTATTGCCACGGGCGTTCCGATTATCAAATAAAAAGCAGGGGGTACAGGATTGAACTGGGAGAGATAGAGAGTGCACTGGATGAACTGAAGATTCTGCGGGAATTTGCTGTTGTGCCGGTGAAAAAGAGCGATTTTGAAGGATATTCCATCGGTTGTGCATATGTACCTGGCGAAAAAATATTAAGCCCGATACACATTAAAAAACATCTTTCGGATAAAGTCCCTTCGTATATGATACCGCAGTTATGGAGTTCATATACCCTTCTGCCCCGTAATGGAAATGGTAAAATAGATCGAAAAAAATTATCAGAGAGGTTTGAAAACCTATTTTTAAATCATACAGAATTATCTTCAATAGAGAGACAAAATGAAACAGCAAATACTTTTTAAAATCGAACAGGTTATATGCACCACACTTTTGATAGAAAATGTCTCACCCCGGGAAGATCTTTTTGAAGCAGGATACCTGGATTCGCTCGGGATTGTCAGTCTGATAGTTGCACTTGAAGAAGAGTTTCAGATATCCCTTTCAATGGAAAACCTGGACCTGGAAGAATTCAGAAGTGTAGAATCCATTCACAAACTCATTTTACCTTTGATTACAATTACCGCATAAGAATGTACAATGGCTATGAACATCTGCCACTCCAATGGAATTAAAACTCAATCCCGTTTTACAATCAGGCCTTTTACTGAAAATGATATCGGGCAGGTAGCAAATCTGTTTTTTCATCATTTCCCTGAATATATCCACTCGGATATGCATCAGTTAGAAAGTAAACTGGCCTCAGGTTTGTCCTGTTCAAACCGGCCTTTGGTGTGCAGTTCATCAAACGGAACGATTCAAGGCTACCTGTCCGTGAAACTGCTTGACTTTATTTTTAAAGGTAAACCGGTAACAGGAGCTATATTCAGTGATTTCATGGCAAATGAAAAAGCGAGGAATGCATTGGTGCCAATGAGAATGCTTCAGACAGCATTAAAGGGGCCACAGGATTTTTCTTTTTCAGATGATGCAGTTTATGCAAGCTGTTTGATGTGGTGCAGGCTTGGTGGACAAATTGCATATCCCTATAGTTTCTATTATACGATGATTCTGAGGCCGGTATCTTTTTCTCTTCAGATGGTTGAAAAAAAATTCACTACCGGTGTAAAATTATTTTCCGGCAATACTTCCCGCCGTGCCCGCACTATGTGGCAATCACTGCGAAATGCATTTTCTCATCCATCCGGAAGTAATAGATTATCAGCCGATAAACTATCGGGAAAGATTTTAGAAGAAAAACTTACTTCTTTGATGAGTGGCTATGAGCTTTATCCCTCAGTGGATGGCGGAGCTTTGAACAGGTTGATCGATTCTTTAAAAAATGAAAAACAATTTGGTGATCTTCAGGCTGCCGCACTTTCGGATTCCCAAAATAAGATGAGGGGTTGGTTTATTTATTATCTGAACCGTACAGGAAGATGCAATGTAATCCATGCAGAATGCCTGCCCGGTCATGAGGAAAAATTATATGATTCTCTGAAAGAACATTCTTTTTCCAGGGGGGGTGTAAATGTTGCCGGCCGGCTGTCTCCCTGGCAAATGGGCAGTTCTTTTTCCGAAAAAACCATCAATCGTCCGGGCGAAAAATGGTCGCTGATTCACAGTAAGAACCAGGAGTTGTTACAGACAGTCCAGTCGGGAAAGGCTTTTCTTACAAGATGCTGGTAGTATTGTGGTGGAATAGAGTAATTGTGGAATTGTATGGCAGAACTTTATAAAAAAAACCTGAACAGTTCAACAATTACACGCGCATCAGCGCACTCAACTTTTTGTGGAACTGTATTAGCAGAGCATTGTGCACGTTTCATACAGCTCTTTTTTTCAGGTGCTCCAGTTTTTCAGGGTTCAGTACCACATATATATTCCGGATTTTTCCCTCCTCGATAAAAAATGACCAAACACTGTGTAAATTGTCGCCGATATAAGCAACAACCCCCGGCTGACCATTTACATTTCTGAATTCAAAATGTGTTTCTTCGGGTGCCTTTTTCCGAATTCCCATCATAAAACGTGTAATTTTTTGGAAACCCTTGATTGGTTTGCCTGCTGATGTAACCTTACCGCCACCATCTGAGTAAAAAACAGCATCTTCGGCCAGCATGTTTTCCAGTTCGGATGTCTGGCCATTTTTCACAGCGTCTATAAAAAGTTTCACCAGCCGGTGATGTTGTTCTTCTGCCGGTTTGAATCTCGGTTTGTTTTGCCCGACTTGTTCACGCGCCCGCTGGGCAATTTTCCTGCAATTCGTTTCCGGTTTGTTGATGATGCCGGAAATATGGGAATAGTCATAATCGAATATCTCGTGAAGAATAAACACAGCCCGTTGTACTGGAGTCAATTTTTTTAACACAACCAGCAGAGCCATGGATAGAGAATCGGCAAGTTCAGTACTTTCTTCGGGTGTATGACTATCTGTTTCCAGAAGTGGTTCCGGCAGATCCGGGCCAATATATTGCTCACGGCGGTTCCGTGCCGACTTGATCTCATCAAGACAAATGTGGCTGACAATTGTTGATAGATAGGCTCCGGCGGATTTGATGCTGTCTGTATCTATTTTCTGCCACCGCAGAAAAGCTTCCTGGACAGCGTCCTCAGCGGGGGCAACCCGGCCCAGCATTCCATATGCGAGCCGGAAGAGCTGTGGGCGGTTCTGTTCAAAAATTTTAGTTGAGTGATCTGTTTTCATGATTCAGGAGTTCTGATTCAGAAGTTCACATAATTCATCCGAACCGATATTCAATGGTGCATTCATCAAATTATAAAAGTTTTCAACTGCATTCATCAGAGTGATCTGAACAATCTCCTCTTCATTAAAATGAATGCGAAGATTGCTGAAGGTTTCATCAGATACATGCTTGTTTCGCGTTACTTCATCCACGTAAGCTAAAGCCGCTTTTTCAGATTTGTTAAACCGGCTGCTTTCTTCAAATCGAAGAAGATCTTCAAATTTACCGGTTTTTATCCCATTCATTTTTGCTGAGGCTTTTCCGATATCCACACAAAATGCGCAGCCATTTAACGTAGCCACATATACTTTGATCAGGTGTTTCAGTTCAGGATTAATGGTGATTTTTTTTTCCAAACCCGCCATTTTCGCTGATAAACCTAAACCTTCGGGGAAACGGGCAGAATGAACTTTAACAGGTGTGATTACTTTCCCCAGTCTTTTTTTTGTAAACCAGTAGGCCAGTTTTAGTTTTAATGAATTGGGTTTTTCAATGGGTCGGAGGCGGGGTTCGGTGTTTTTGAAGTGAACATTTTCCGTGGCTGAATATACAGAGGTTGTCATAGTATTGTGATTAAGTTAATGCCTTACATCTATGACGAGAATGGGTTACGATCTGTGACCAATCCTGATAAATCTGCAGGAAAAAATCACCGGAATGAAATGAATCTGCTATATCGCTATTTTGCATAAAGCCAGAATTCCCCTCGAATCCAACCGATTCTTTTCAAAATTCCGTGCCTCGGGGATGCTTTATGTATTGAATCTATTTCTATAAACAGGACACTCCTCTGGAGTGGAGATCAGGGTTGAAAAATGAGGTGGATTCATTTTTTTTATTAAGCTCCTAAACAGACGACCTAAAGTCGTAAACCGGGAACCTTTGCACAGTTAATGAAATTTTTTTTGGTGACTCTCAGCTTTCATGAATGCAAAACCACGTCCGGCTCCGGCGGAGCCTCCTGTTTATAGACAACCCAATGCATAACAAATTTCCCCCGGCCGCGGGGTTTCTGAAAACCACTGAACCTGAGTCCGGGGGTTGTGCCGGATATTTTGCATAAAGCCGGAATTCCCCTCGTGTTTAATCAGAACCTTTAATATTCCACGCCCCGGGGTGGCTTCTATCAACGCTTGTATATTCAATAAACAGGCCACTACGCCGGAATGGAAACCGGAATTAAAAACGTGAATACACTATACCTAATCATGCAGGAATTTCGCTTTTAATTCCGGGGTTGGAATCATGCATTGCTCTCTTTTGCCAAACCATTTATAGCGGTTATCAGCAATGATATCATAAAGGCGGTCACGTAAAACTTTTGGCAGAATCATGAACCCAAACAGCAATGGGTATCCTCCGGAAAGATGCCTGGCAATTTTGAGAGCCGCTGTTGATTTAGTGGAGGAACTTTCATCGTCAATTAATACGATACTATCTGTTTTTGATGTATCAATTTGATGCTTTTTGACGAATTCTCTTCCTGTTTCAGATTGGAGGGCGGCAAACCGGAAGATGTCGTTTTTATCCCGCCTGATGATAAAGATAACAGCGCCATTACAGAGATTACAAACACCGTCAAAAAGAATGATTTTTTTATTTATTCCCATATAGTAAAGTAAAAAAATGCTATAAAAGTCCCTCTATAACCAATTACTTTGCTGCGAATAACATTTCCTGTTTTTGTTCAGGCTGTTTTATTACAGTTGTCTGCTTACTGATAATCTTTTGCAGCCAATACCAGGCCACAGTGCCTGCCGCCAGATTTGCCGTGAAAGCAGACCAGAAGATGCCATTCAAACCAAAAGCGTTTGATGTGAGCCAGGCCAGCGGAACATATAATACCAGCATTCTCAGAAGAGAAAGAGAAAAAGATACCAGAGGCCTGTTGATACCGTCCAGCGTGGAGGTACAGAGCATGAGGATACCCTGAAAACCATAACTGAACGAGACTATGGTCAGGTATGAGGCGGCAATTTCAATTACAGATTTACTGTCGGTAAAGACGGAGGCGATCCCGGAGGCAAACAATTGGGAGATCACAAAAAAGAATAATCCCAGGCCCAGCGAAAACTGCGCACTAATATTGATGCCTTTGCGAAGCCTGCCGGGTTTACGGGCACTCCAGTTTTGACCGGCAAATACGGTGAGAACCGAACCTAATGCATAAATCAGCGTAAATGCGAACATCTCCAGCCTGGAAACAACTCCGAACGCGGCTACGGCGTCCGGCCCGAACCCGGCGAGAATACGGGTTATAAAACCGATCGAAAGAGGAGTGATAAGAATAGCCATCGCTGCAGGAATACCCACCGCAAGCACCTGTTTCCACACATCAATCATCTCTTTAAAAACAGGCCATACTAAAACCAGCAGCCTCTCTTTTTTGATGAGAATGTAGAGCGATAATATGCATGTGGAGCCCATACTGATAGCTGTGGCCAGTGCTGCTCCTTTGATACCCATTTCCGGAAATGGTCCCATGCCGAAGATGAACAGCGGATCGAGTATGATGTTTATAACATTGCCGAATACCATGATCATACCGGGTGCAAACATATTTCCGGTGGCACGAATCATATTGTTTCCGACCATGGGTATAACCACGAGGAAAACCGCCCAGTACCATATTGTCATATAATCGGCAATAAGCGGAATTATCTCTTCGCCAGCTCCTAAAAGCCGAAACAATGGCTTCAGGGTCCACAACCCAAGGGCGATAAATATAACTATCACCAGCAGGGCAAGGATAAATATACTCGTAGAATAACGCTGAACCTCTGAAAGTTTTTTCACTACAATCGCCCTTGAAAAAAGTGAAGCTGTTCCAATGCCCACACCTGCCGCCACACTGCTTACAAACATCACAGCCGGAAAAGTAAATCCCATTGCAGCCAGTTCATTTACTCCAACCCGGCCAAGAAAATAAGTATCAGCCAGGTTGAATAATACAGAACCAAGCATACCGAAAATCATCGGCCAGGTAAGTTTAAGAAGGGTGGGGAGGATAGGATCTTCAGTAAGATCAGGTTTCTTTTTGCTCACTTAAATATTCTTGGATACAAGGCTTAGTTTTCGTTTAAAAAACTTACGTTTTTAATCATACGCTCCATGATTTGGAAAGCTTGTTTTTGTTCATCCTTTGAAAAGTTTTCGAGCAGCAACTCCGTCCAGCCGTTAAAGATTTTTCGTATCTCTTTTTCTTTTTTTTCGGCTTTCTCCGTCAGGAATAGTTTATAGGATCTTCGGTCTTCCGGATCAGGCTCTCTGCGTACATATCCGCCTTCGCTCATTTTCTTAATGAGATAGGAAATGGTGCCTTTATCAAGCTTAAAGTAAGATGTAAGTTCTTGCTGGGTTGCCCCGGGTTTATGAGCCAGGTATGAAAAAATTTTCACATGTCCGCGTCCCATACCCAGCGGTTCCAGTTCTTTTTGGAAGTATATGTGTGATTTACGGTGGAGAATTGAAATCAGCTTTCCGATCGATTCTGATTTAGACATAGATTACATTTAGTTGGATATCAAACTAAATATATAAAATAACTCGTTGGATATCCAACCATATATTTATTTTTAAGCTTGTTGACATAAGGTTGTCAGAAGAATATTCTAAAATTAACTATGACCGATATCAAATTGACAATTCGAAAAAATCGAAACTATGAAAAATAAAATTCTTGGCCTTCGCACAGTGATCTATAAAGTGGGGGATATGAACGCCGCAAAAAAATGGTATAGCGATATATTCAACACTCAGCCTTATTTTGACGAGCCGTTTTATGCAGGATTCAATATCGCTGGATATGAACTGGGGCTTCAGCCGGATACTGTTTCACCGAATAAAAAAACAGATCATGTTACAGCCTACTGGGGTGTGGAGGATATTGAAAAAGAGTATAAACGGTTTATAAAAGGAGGTGCTTCAGAGCATGAAGCTCCAACAAACGTTGGCGGTGAAATTGTGGTAGCAGCTGTAAAAGATCCCTGGGGAAATGTTATCGGGCTGATTTATAACCCTGAATTTGAATTGAGTTAAGGGTGGCGTTTATTCAAAAAAAATGGAATTATGTTGACACACTTTTCTGAACAGTCTCTCTTTCTTCGTCATGCGGTTCGTCGGCTGACAGATCAGGATCTCCTGCCTTTGTCAACGTTTGGGGATTCTGAGACAAGCTCAGAATGACGCCCTGGCTTTTATTACCTGTCCTTTTCTGCCTCTGCCTTTAGTTCTTTCAGGCTCTCAATCATTCCTTTTTGTAAAGAGTTTTTCATGAATCCGGCTAAAAATCCTTCGAGCGATTCTTCAACTTTCACCAGGCAGTTTCCATCCGTTTCTTCGAACCTCCAGTTATGAATCGCCTTTATCCACATCATACGGCCGGTCCAGCCAAATTCAGTAAATGGATTTACAGTATGCAGCCTGGAGTGAATTTTTAGTCCGCCGGCTTTCCAAATAAACTCTGATCCCCCTGCCGGCTCTTCATCAATCTCTGCACGGGTCACAGAAGATTGCCAAACCGGCCAGTTTTTAATATCTGCCAGTATTTTATAAACTCTCTTCGCAGAAGCGTTTATTAAGATTTCTTCATCCGCACAGGCTTTGGCGGTGTTATTTACTTTAATATTCATTTCTCAACTTTTTGTTATTAATATTGAGCTCACTGAACCAGTTTTGCACAACATATCGTAATTTTTTTTGGGAATGAAACACTCTATCGTTTGTCTTGGTGAAATTTTATGGGATTCCATGCCGGCAGGGCTGTTTCCCGGAGGTGCTCCTTATAATGTAGCCTATCACCTGAAAAAACTGGGAGAGAATGTGAAAATTATAAGCAGAACCGGGAATGATGACCTGGGAAGAGAAGCCATAAGGAGAGCTGAACTCAATGGAATTTCAGCTGAATACATTCAGACGGATTCATCCCTGCCCACAGGATTTGTGGAAGTATATCTTGATGGAAAAGGTGTTCCGCAGTACAATATCAAAAAACCGGCAGCATGGGATGAAATTGTGTTAAGTGAAGATGTGAAAAAGATTTTAAATGAAGCAGACGCTGTCGTTTTCGGCACCCTCGCGCAGCGTTCGGAAACGTCACGGAATACGATTCAATGGATAAAACATGCAGATTGCCTGAAAGTACTGGATCTGAATTTACGTCCGCCAGACGACAGTGAAAAAGTTATTCATTCATCTCTGGAGATTGCAGATCTTGTGAAACTGAATGATGATGAACTGAACGTGCTGCGGAATCAGTATCAGCTGCCGGAGGAATTGAAATCAGCCGCGGAAACTCTTTCTGAGATGTTTAAACTGAATGCAGTATGTATTACCTGCGGAGGCGATGGCGCTTTTTTTCTGAACAGCGGAGAGTGGACTGAATGCAGCGGGAACAGGATAACCGTAGCGGACACGGTAGGGGCCGGGGATGCCTTTCTTGCAGTATTGGTTTCAGGATATTTGAATAACACACCTCCGGAGATGCTGCTGAATCTTGCAAATCATCTTGGAGCCTGGGTGGCAACCCAAAACGGAAGCACCCCGCATTATTTTGTTGGGTCTGTTTCGGGTATTGAAAACCTGTCCCTTTAACCGGAAAAAATTAGTTGAATAACGTGAATTCGATATTCGAGTTAAGTGTCAATAAGTCCCCCTTATCCCCCAAAGGTATGCCTTGGGCAAAAGGGGAATTCTCCCCTTAATAGGGGAGACTTTTTTCTAATTCTTTATTACGACCTAACTATAATAATAGAACCTGAAAACTAACCAGTAAAAATAATGAATAACCGGAAAATATACTTTTGGGCAATAACCTCC
>JBBEBD010000029.1:52052-117154 GCA_040882525.1 Balneolaceae bacterium
CTAACCAGTAAAAATAATGAATAACCGGAAAATATACTTTTGGGCAATAACCTCCGCGCTTGGGGGATTTCTGTTTGGCTTTGATACGGCTGTAATCTCAGGGGGTGAACAAAATATTCAATTGGTCTGGGGCCTTAGTGATATGATGCTTGGCCAAACGGTTGCCATGGCTCTTTACGGAACCATTATCGGGGCGTTATTCGGTGGCATCCCGGCTCAGAAATTTGGGCGTAAAAAGTCGCTGATCTGGATAGCTGTCCTGTTCCTTGTTTCTGCGGCAGGTTCTGCACTGGCCCCTGAGGTGTATTCCCTGATGTTTTTCCGGTTTATCGGCGGGTTAGGTATTGGCGCTTCATCGGTGGTGGCCCCTATGTACATCTCTGAAATTGCACCGGCTGATAAAAGAGGAAAACTGACAGCTATGTTTCAGTTCAACATCGTTTTGGGAATCCTGATTGCCTTTTTTTCCAACTACCTGATCGGTACGGAAACCCCGGAATCATGGCGATGGATGCTTGGAGTTGAAGTTGTGCCCGCTTCACTCTTTTTGATCCTGGTTTTTACACTGCCTGAAAGCCCGAGATGGCTGATTGTAGCACAAAACAGGATTAATGAGGCGAAAGAGATCCTCAGGATTATAAACTCTGAAACGGTTGAAGCCTCCGTTGCTGCCATCAAAGCAAGTGATACTCAGCCGGGTAAAACCACCAGGCTCAGGGAATTTTTCAGCAAGCGATACCGCTTTCCGATAGCCCTGGCATTCCTGTTCGCTTTCTTCAACCAGGTGTCGGGTATAAATGCTGTTATTTACTTTGCCCCGCGTATTTTTGACCTTACGGGAATGGGGGCGGAATCCGCACTGCTTTCCACAGTGGGAGTGGGTGTTGTAAACCTGGTTTTTACTATGCTGGGCTTAGCACTTATTGATAAATTCGGCCGGCGTTTCCTGATGTATATCGGGTCGTTTGGCTATATCATATCCCTGTCAGCCATTGCATATGCTTTTTTTACTCAAACGTTTACAGGATACCTGGTTCCCTTGCTGATTTTTGTTTTTATCGCATCACATGCCATCGGACAGGGTGCTGTTATCTGGGTTTTTATATCTGAAATTTTTCCGAATAATGTCCGGTCGTTTGGAAATTCTCTTGGAAGCAGTACGCACTGGATTTTTGCAGCCCTGATTGCAGGTAATTTTGTGTATATCGAAAGCCTGTTCGGTGGCGGCCCCATCTTTGCTTTCTTTGCTTTTATGATGATTCTTCAGCTGCTGTTTGTCTGGAAGGTAATGCCCGAAACAAAAAATATCAGCCTGGAAGAGATGGAGGCGAAGCTGGGTATCAAACACAATGTAACGGAAGGAGTGAGTGAAGAAAAGAATGTTGTCTTATGATTTTCTTAAGGAGAATCAGCAGTATCTTCCCGTAACAATAGCCTGCCTGGTTATTTATACTTCTGTCGTTCTTCAGTTTTTCTGTTCTTCAGTTTTATCTCATACCTCTCTATAGAGGCTGTGAAATAATGCCACTGAAACACAGAGAGAACATCCATGCTTTTCATGTTTCCGTGGTATTTGTTAAGGAGGGGCTTACTTTTTGAATGTGTTTCCTAATTTTCCTAAACAAAACCCTTACAGGAGCGGAGTGTTTTTGTCACTGATTTAAAATCGCGCCAGAGTCATGGGGAATTCAGGTCACTGTCATCAACCGTTTATTCGAACTATCAAAGCCGCCGCATAGTTCTTTATCATACAGATGTACCTGTGATTGTACCATCACATTAATTTTTTCATCAGGAGAGAATGACCATGATCAGGAAATATACCCTGCCGGAGGCTACAATTTCAGAAACAGCCGGGTTCATGTCCGGTGTTTTTATCCCTACGATTGCAAAAGGGCCAATCATACGCCGCCCGAAAGCAGTTGCCGTGGGGGAGAAACTGGATCTCGACAGACGGGCGATTGAAATCGTCCAAAAACTGGAAGAAAGGCATGGGAAAGGACCGCTGATGCTAAAGGTTCCGGTACGGAAATACGCGGTGATTCTTTCTCCCGAACATGTGCACCGGGTACTGAACAATTCACCGGAACCTTTCGCAACTGCAACAAAGGAAAAAAAAGCGGCGCTCTCTCATTTTGAACCTAAGAATGCATTAATATCTCATGGAGAGGAACGTGCGGAACGGCGTCATTTTAATGAAGAGGTTCTTGAAAGTGAAAGTCCCCGGCACCATATGGCAGAGAAATTTATATCTGTTATTGATGAAGAGGTTACTATTCTGCTGAATGATGCTGAAAAAAACAGCGGGCTGGACTGGTATGATTTTATTGAAGCATGGTTCAGAGTTGTCCGCCGGGTGGTTTTTGGTGATCATGCCCGGGATGACCGGGAACTGACCCAAATGATTGCTGAGCTCCGTGCCGACGCCAACTGGGCGTTTCTGAAACCTAAAAACACGGAGCTTCGCGATCAATTTCATGATCGGGTAAAAAAACGGCTGGCAAAAGCTGAGCCGGGGAGCCTGGCCGCCCTGATAGATAAGATACCGGGAACAGAAGAGGCTTATCCCTGGCAGCAGGTTCCGCAGTGGTTGTTTGCCTTTGATCCTGCCTGTATGGTCACTTTCAGAACACTCGCCCTGTTATCTACGCATCCCGAACAGGCGGGACACGCTTTCCGTGAGATAGAAAATGATAAAACAGATCTGCAGGTACTGCCATATCTGAGAGCCTGCATTCTTGATACCACAAGGCTGTGGCCCACGACACCGCTGGTGTTGCGGGAAACGACAACGGAAACTGAATGGGAAACAGGAATAATGCCTGCACGGACACATATTGTAATCTTCGCTCCATATTTCCACCGGGATAACCGGAACCTGACCTACTCAGACAGCTTTACACCGGAATTGTGGATGAGGGAGAGAGATGACATTGACTGGCCCCTGATACCGTTTAGCGGCGGCCCGGCGATCTGCCCGGGGAGGCACATTGTGCTGTTACTTACCAGCGCTATGCTGGCGGCTCTTTTCAGAAAGAGACGTTTCTTTTTAAAAAATCCTGAACGTTTGGATCCTGCTCAGCCTCTGCCTTCCACGCTGAACAATTTTTCACTGGAATTCGATATCAGAGTCCGGGATAAATCAGCTGTCTAATCTAATCTCATCATAATTTCTTCATCCCCATCACTAAAATGATAAACCAGGGCAATGTCTTCTATATGATCATAATCTCCCTGCTCCACAAGAATTGATTTGATTTCAGCCAGTGTATTTTTTGAA
Organism: Balneolaceae bacterium; assembly: GCA_040882525.1. GTDB lineage: Bacteria > Bacteroidota > Rhodothermia > Balneolales > Balneolaceae > Rhodohalobacter. The sequence continues at coordinate 55,333 of JBBEBD010000029.1, forward strand.
AGCGAATTTTCAGGATCAGATCCGAACAGATTATTTTCCGACATATCAGAAAGAGTCACATCTGTTACGATTTGATACCATTTGGTCCAGTTTCGTATCAGGTACGTATATTCTTCGGTTACATCTTTTATCTGTATTTCAGATCCTGGTGCTTCCCTGTACCATAAACGAATTTCAATATTCCTCGGATAATAAAACATCAGATACCAGGGCTGGTAACCATTTGAATACTGTTCCGCTACTGAAGTGAGAGTTTCAAGGTTATTAAAATCGCTCCTGTTAAAGCTTCCGATTTTCTCCTCCGTAAGAATTGTACTGTACATCGGAACATAGGTGAGGGGAAAGGTTTCTATTCTGAAGATGATCGTTACGATAAAAACCACACCGATTGCAGACGGGAAGATCAGCTTGGTATTATTTTCCGGATGTCTTTTTACAGGCTCTGTTTCCAATAAAAGCAGTGAAATTTTTCTTCCAAGAGGTAATTTCCCAACATAACGGCCATATAACTGGTACAGGTAGTTATACGTATATCTCCAGTTCACGATCAGCAGGTAGCAGATCATGGATGGGAAATAACGGGGAAACATCAGCAGGTATATCCCGATATGAAAGGCCCACAGATTTATCACATAAAAAAGCCGCCATTTTTTCCGGAAAAGAACCCACAAAGAACCCAGTTCCAGGAGAACGGTCCAGACGGACAGGATGGTGATGATCCACCTGTTTTCGAGGAAAAAATCGAGCAGGAGGGGTCCGATTGCCGTTGAGGGCTCATTAAATTCCACCAGGTAATAATACAAGGACTCACCATTCAGCCAGTCGAAACCACCTGTAAACAATTTTGCAATTCCGCCCGCAAACAGGATGAAAACTGTGGTAACAAGAATTAATTTCCTGGCAAGCCCGCCATACTTATTGGGCGTAAAATCATTAAAAGGATACCAGTTAAACCTTGAAGCCAGCCAGTAATCTGCCGACCACCGGTCGTTTTTAGAAAACAGACCCAGGAATATCAGGCTGTACATGGGCAGGTGCCAGTCGTGGCCCGTGCCCGCGCAGGATTGCATGGCTCCCCAGAACAAAAAAACGCCCAGTCCTGTGATCATTGCGGAAACTCTTCCGAATAAGCCTATTGCAGCACAAATCCAGAAAAAAATGATAATGCTCTGAGAAAAATAAAGGAGTGTGGCTAACTCCTGCGGAGTAACGCTTGCCGGGATCAGGAGCTGCATCAGGCCTGCGGCTTCAAAATAACTTTCCGGGCAGGCCGCCAGCCGTTCGGCTGCCACTGGAAGCAAAGACTTTGAGCCAAAATAAAGTAACATCATATAAAAAATGAAGCGCAATCTGCCATCAAGGCGGTTGTAGTCATTAAACCACCAGTTGTGATATCTCTCGATGTTCATTTTCTGTTTTCCCTGATTTATTCTCTCTGCAGATTATTTTTAGGCTGTTAAAAAAAGTACGTTTGGCAGCAGCTTTACATTTCTTATGCCACTAAAACTTACTTGCAGATCATTGGGTTCCGTTTTCGGAAATTTCAGTTTAAAATTTTATAAAATTACCCTGCCCGGTCATCGGATGAGTTTTAAGCAGGTCCGGCCAATTCTGAATGTACCGCTGTTTTCCGAAGAACACACCCGATGACTCTTCCTGCCATAGCACAAGCTCACCGGAAAGAATGCAAATACGGTTAATTCAGTTATATAAAAAACTGACATAAAAACAGGGGCAAATACTATGATACTTATTACAGGTGCAAACGGAAATTTAGGCACAGCAACCATTCAGTATTTATTAAAAGAAAAACCTGATGCAGACGTAGCGGGACTCGTACGAAGTGAAAAAAAGGGTGCAGAACTTAAAGCCCGGGGAGTTGATCTGAAAATCGGGGATTACAAAAACTACAATTCAATGCAAAAAGTAATGCAGGATGTGGATATACTCCTGCTGATATCATCAAGCAGCCTGGAAAACCGCGACAGGGAACATGGGAATGTAATCCGTGCGGCAGAACAAGCGGATGTGAAGCATATTTTTTATACAAGTATTGTACAGGCGGATAAACTGCTGGGCCCGCTGTCTTCCGACCACTTTGAAACCGAAAAAATGTTAACATCCACCGGTATTCCTTATACCATTTACAGGAACACATTTTATGCTGAATACCTGCCTGTTTTTATGGGAAACGCGATCGATACCGGCGAATGGTATTTCCCCTCCGACGGGAAAAAAATAAACCTTGCACTGCGGGAAGAGATGGCTGAGGCTCTGGCAAAAGGTTTGTCAAAACCGGGTGAGCATGAGAACCAGATATATGAAATTACATCGGCAAATTCCTATACTCTGAAAGAAATTGCCGGAATGCTGCAGAGAATTGGCAACATGGAGATAACATATCATGATTTATCAATCGGTGCATTCTCAAGCCGGCTTTCAGAAGCTGGGTTGCCTGAGGATGCGGTGATGATGAGTACAGCTGTGGCCACTACGTTTGTGAACGGTGGACTGGATTTTATTTATCCGGACCTGGAGAATCTGCTGGGCCGGAAACCTGCAGACCTTGAGACTGTCATAAAAGGATATGCATCTGAAATAACGTGAGCCCGGAACAGGAAAATGAAATTAGTCCCCCTTTGAGAAGCTGTGAAATAATGCCACTGAAACACAGAAAAACAAAGGGGGAGAGCGAACGGAGTGAGCAGGTGGTGTCTTTTGCGACATTTCGATACTTCGGAAGGGATGACCTGATGAGCATGGGTTTGACCCAAGTATTAATTTTTGGTTCAACTTGCTCTTTTCATCCTTCTACTGCCTCCGTCAGGTGACGAAGGCACACTTCTTTACTAATTCTTATCCGAACTCATATGACCTAAACCGGGAATTACCGGAAATTCAGAAGCAAATTGAGTCACATACCAAAACCTTTTAATGGCAGAAAAAATTACAAGTAAAAATGAACAAAAACTATACGATACCGGCTCAGACGCGAATCGGGCATATTCACTTAAAAGTAGCCGACCTGGATCGCGCCCTCTCTTTTTATCGTGATTTGCTCGGTTTCGAGCTAACAACCATGTACGGTGATCAGGCCGCTTTTATCTCGGCGGGAGGTTATCACCATCATATCGGACTGAATACCTGGCACAGTAAAGGAGCTCCTCCCGCACCGCAGCGCAGTGCAGGCTTGTTCCATACGGCAATTTTATATCCAACCAGGAAAGATCTTGCCGAAATACTCAAACGGCTTATGGATGCAAAATATCCGGTCTCAGGTGCCAGCGACCACGGTGTGTCGGAAGCCATTTACCTGAATGATCCTGATGGTAACGGGGTAGAGCTGTACCGGGACCGGCCAAAAAATGAATGGAAATATCATCCGGACGGATCTGTTGTGATGGTCACCGAACGGCTGGACCTGGATAATTTATTACAGGAACTGGAGTAATATTTGAATTTTATTCCATTCATTCAGCTTACCGGGTGCTTTTCATTTTCATAGTTCAAAACAATACCTGAAACAGGCTGACGAAAATAAAAATCGGGAAGAGGCTTCAGATATTTTTTTTAGTTGAAATAAGTGATAATATTCTTCATTGTGAGAGATCAGAAAGTGAACTTTTTTTTTGCCAATCCGTAAAGTTCAGCCAGAGATATTTAACTCACCTAAACAATACAACAAATAACAAAGCTCTCCTTTGTTATCGTCACTAACCTTAATTAAAAATGAAACACTATACCAAATTCTCGTTTAGAGGATTTTACTTCGCCTTTCTTTTAATCATACTGATCCCGGCTCTGATAGCCGGATGTAAAGAGAAAAAGGGTACTACCATACCTCACTCTGATAACCTTATCGAGACATTAGAATTAGACGGTAATTTTACCATACTCACCGAACTCCTGGAAGGAACACAGCTTGCCAATATGTTATCAGGCAGTAATAAATATACCATTTTTGCTCCTGTTGATGCTTCTTTTTCCGGACTTCAGGAGGGATATCTTGAAGGTTTAACGGATGTTCAAATACAGGAACTTCTGAGATACCATATTATAAGCGGGCAAGTCCGGATAGGAACTGAAACAACCAGTGAATTCCACAATTCATTACAGGGAGATCCTGTGTTTATTACTGCAGAAGATACAGAGTACAAGATCAATAACAGCGCAAATGTGAATGAACGAAATCAGCAGGCTTCAAACGGAACCATCCATGCTGTTGATGAAGTATTATTTCCCGATACATTTGGCAGTATTGCTGATAATATCAAAAAACGACCTGCTTTAAACAGTTTGTTTGAACATTTCAGCCATCTGGAATTACTTAATCTTCTTGAAACAGAAGAGAACCTGACTCTTGTGGTTCCGCCGCCGGCTATCTATAACGATATTGAAAGCTGGCTCGGATCAACCCTGACGGATGAACAGAAAATAGAAATCTGGAAGTACAACATGGTACCCCAGGATCTGTCCGGTTATGACCCGGGGACTCAAACTGCCATGGCAACAATAATGGGTGATTCGCTCTATTTTACAGTTTCAGGCACGAATCAGTACACCTTCAATTTATCTCAAACCGGTGAAAATTCTTCATCTTCTTCCATTCGTTCAGCAAACGGTACTATATATGAGCTGAACGGATTACTTTTACCTGATAAATACACTGGTGTCTTAACACTGATGGATAAGCGTTACTACCTGAATACTGCCCGAGTCGCTTTAGCGACGGCAAAAATGACGGGCAGAATGTATAACTCTGATAATAATGCGGATGAGCAGTTCACTGTATTTATTCCGCGAAATGAATCCACCGGCCTGGATAACCTCCCTGCAGATGAGGAGGGTTTAGCCGGTATCTTCAAATACCATGTATTACTGGAAAAGATAACTGCTGATCAGCTTCAGCATAATCAAACCTATACTACATGGCTGGGTGAGGAGATAACCATCACCAGAAACGGAGATCAGATAGTGATAAATGGTGCAGCAACTATTACCCTGCCTGATCTTGAGGGCACGAATGGTATGGTTCACGTAATTGACAGCGTACTAACACCACCGGCGGATTAACGAGAAATATCAATCAGGCAGAGTGCAGTGCAGGTGAACGACTGGGAGGTGAAGTACCTGAAAAGGAAGGTTTCGACTTCATTCGCTGTCCGCTCACTGCGCTCACCCTGATGAATAATTTTACCTACCTCTCTTCCGGCACCACATACTCCCTTTTATTAGCACCGATATAGATTTGTCTGGGGCGGGAGATAGGTTCGTTGTTATCGCGCATCTCTTTCCACTGGGCAATCCAGCCGGGAAGCCTGCCAAGGGCAAACATCACCGTAAACATTTCCGTGGGAATATTGATAGCCCGGTATAGAATTCCCGAATAGAAATCCACATTGGGATACAGGTTTCTTTCCACAAAATAACTGTCAGACAGAGCCACTTCTTCAAGTGATTTTGCGATATCCAGCAGCGGGTCTTCGATACCCAGTTCATCCAGAACCTCATCACACACTTTTTTGATAATCCTGGCGCGGGGATCAAAATTTTTATAGACTCTGTGGCCGAATCCCATCAGCCGGAAGTTTTCGGATTTGTCTTTTGCTTTGCCCACCATTTTTTTGACGTCATTTCCTTCATCTTTTATCTGCTGAAGCATTTCAATTACCTGCTGGTTGGCACCGCCATGAAGAGGCCCCCAAAGGGCACTTACACCCGAAGAGATTGCCGCGTACAGGCTTGCGTGTGATGAACCGGCCATACGTACTGTGGATGTAGAGCAGTTTTGTTCATGATCGGCGTGCAGAATCAGCAGTGTGTCGAGCGCTTTTACCACAGTGGGATTTACTTCATAATCTTCCGTTGGCAGCGCGAACATCATATGCAGGAAATTGGCACTGTAGCCCAATCTGTTTTGTGGATACATCAGCGGAAATCCCTGTGATTTTTTATACGACCAGGCAGCAATTGTCGCGATCTTCGCAATCAGTCTCCGGACGGTCAGGTCTACTTCTCTCGGGCTCAGATCTGATTTTTGCGCTTCAGGATAAAACGTAGAAAGGGCACTGATCATGGAGGAGAGCACACCCATTGGGTGGGCTTTGGCCGGGTAACCCTCAAAGAATTTTTTCATATCCTCGTGAACCAGCGTATGCCGCGAAATATTCGATGTAAAATTATCCAGTTCCTCTTTTGAAGGGAGTTCGCCATATATCAATAAAAAAGCGACTTCCAGGAAAGTTGAATGTTCTGCCAGTTGTTCGATTGGATATCCCCTGTAGCGAAGGATGCCTTTTTCACCGTTTAAAAATGTAATGGCACTTCGGGTGGCACCCGTACTTTTATAACCTGTATCGGAGGTAATATACCCCGTCTCGCTTCTCAGACCGGATATGTCCACAGCTCTTTCGCCTTCGGTTCCTTCAATTACCGGTAGTTCAAATTCTTTACTATCAATACTGAGTTTTGCTTTGTCCATAGAGATATCAGTCGTGTTTGATGATTAATTTCATTAAGGATCTGGTGTGCTAACAGGTATTTATGCCATATCGGTAAGGTATAAAAAATCCGTTTCAACGTCTTTTCTTTCTTATAAAAACTGAAACCCGGCACAGGCAAAAGAACACGGGCAAATGAATATATCATTCCATACAGGTTGCGTGTATGGGTAAATACCTCAACCGGTGCATAGGGGAAATACCCATTAATTGGCTAAAGCAGATGTCATTAAATCACGGAATGACACACCAGCATTTATGCCAATCCCGTAACCCGCCTTGGTGAACCAGAAATAAATCGGCATCTTTGATCACTTTTAAGAAAAATCAGCATATGAAAAAATTATCACTTTTATTTCTGCCCGTAGTCTTCTTCATGATTACTGCGTGCGAACCGTCAGCGGAAAACGACAGTATGACGGCACGGGTTCAGCCTTATACAGAAACTCCCCGGTACTGGGAATACCAGGGAGCACCGGTTCTTCTTCTGGGAGGATCTGCCGAGGATAACCTGTTTAATCATCCGGACCTTGAACCTGGAGGACTTGAGGCTCACCTGGATCTTCTTGTTGAAAATGGCGGCAATTACCTGCGAAACACAATGTCAGCCCGGAACCCCGGGAACAGGTATCCATATGTTAAACCAGAGAATGGCCTGTATGATCTGACTCAATGGGATGAAGAGTACTGGAATCGTTTTGAAAGTTACCTTGACATGACCTATGAACGCGGTATCATTGTACAGCTTGAATTCTGGGACCCGTGGGATATGTATCAGTCTGAGGGAGAGGGTATGACAGATTTCCGCCAGGGAAATACAGGCTGGGAAAGCCATCCTTTCAATCCGGATAATAATATTAATTATGGATCAGAAGAATCAGGGTTACCCGCTTCGATCGATTTTTTCCCGGGGGCTGAATCAACAAGTCACACTTTTTTCCACACAGTTCCGCAAATGGGAAATAACGAACTGGTTTTGCAGCATCAGCAGGCTTTTATTGACAGGGTCCTCTCTTTCACCCTGCGGTATCCGCATATTATCTACTGTATGAATAATGAAACCGGCGAAGACGTTTTGTGGGGGGATTACTGGATACGTTATATCCGTGAGAGGGCAAACAAAGAAGGCGTGGAGATTTATACAACAGATATGCGGCGTAATGAACAGATTAACGGGCCGGATCACCGCTATATTCATAACCGCCCGGATCTCTACACATTTGTTGAAATTTCTCAAAATAACGGACAGACTGTATCGGGACAGCAACACTGGGATGAAATTATGGAACTGCGTTCGTACCTGGCAGATAACCCGCGGCCCATGAACAATAATAAGATTTACGGAGGGCCGGACGGCTGGGGAGGAGAGGATGAAGGGCTGCAAAAATTCTGGAGAAATATTTTCGCCGGTTCAGCCTCTGCGCGGTTCCACCGGCCGCCGGCCGGGCACGGGCTCAGTGAGCTGGCCCAACAGCACATGAAAAGTATGAGAATGATTGAAGAGCGGATTGATATTTTCAGATCGCTGCCATCCAATAATCTGCTATCGGAAAGGGAAGATAACGAAGCATACCTGCTGGCGGAACCGGGTGTAAGTTATGCGATCTATTTTCCGGACGAGGGTTCTGTGGAGCTGGATCTGTCCGGTGTGGAAGGAGAGTTCCTGCTTTCCTGGCTTGATATTCAGCAAAACAAATGGTCGCAGGAAAATCAGATTGAAGCCGGAGAATCACTACTGCTTGAAACTCCCGGTATTGGTCACCAGGCCGCGGTTATTACGCGTCAGTCTCCCTGATTTGAATCCAGCTCCGGGCTGGGTATCAGTGCCCGGAGCAGGTAGTCTCTCCACTGCTGCGCGTTACGGTCGTAAACACCGAAACCGGATCCGAACTCCCAGTACGCCCAGCTGAAATCCCTGAGTTCGGCTGCTTCACGGATATAGGTGGTCCAGAGTTCCCTGGATTCATCATCAGCCCGTTCGAACGCACCGAATTCTCCAAGGTGAAGCGGACGTCCGTGTTCGTCAGCCCATTCTTTTGCCGTGTCGAATTCTTCGTCAAGTTCGTTTTTCTCTTCTTCCGTTCCAGACCAGGTTGTGCCCAGCCAATCCTCTGAATCAGGTCCCGCCCAGCCGGCACCCTGGTGTGTGAAATGAAAGGGGTTGTAGTTATGAATGGTTACAATGATCTGGTCATCGTCAGGTAGCTCAAGATCCTGTAAGCCGTGAAAACCGCCCCAGTTGGCCGTTCCGGCTACAATAACCCGGTGTGTATTGGTTCCCCGGATTTCTTCGGTCACTTCAGAAAGGTACACATTCCAGAGATCGGGGTTAAGATTATCGTGTGGTTCGTTCAGCACTTCAAACACCACTTCTTCGGGGTATTCCTTGTAGCGGGAGGCAATCTGCTTCCAGATACCGGATAACCTGTTTCTGTGGGCGTGTGGAGTCTCCATCAGTTCATCATAATGATGGATATTAATCATCACAGCCAGTCCGCGGTCGAGCGACCACCCGATCACTTCATCCACGCGTTCAAAAAATGAGTCATGAATTTTATACGGCTCATTCCAGGCTGCATGAGCATTCCACCGGATGGGGATGCGCACGGATTCAAAACCTGCATCCTTAATGAGTTGAATAAACTCCTCTTCGATCACCATACCCCATTCACCTTCTTCCGGAGCCTCTAGCGCGTTGCCAAGATTGATTCCTCTTCCCAGCACTTCGTTCATTTCAAAAGCGTTCATAAAATGCTCCTGGTTTGGAACTTTTTCTTCAGTTTCTGTCTCTTCAGATTCAACAGAATTTGAAGAACAGGTAATGGCAACGGCCACGGTTATACAGCTGGTTACCAATAGAAGTTTGGGAAATTTCATAGCGTAATATTCAGGGGTATTGCGTCGTAATATGCAGGAGGCGCCCCATGGAAAAGTTGATCTGCCAAACGGAAATTCCTCTGCATGATGCCCTTGTTATGTAACAGGCATCAACATACGAAGGCTTTCCGTTTCCTATGCCTCTTGCATTCAAGGCAACGAAATTATGATTGACTAATGGGTTCGAGTTTATAGATACGACCGTATCGTGAAGCTAATTCCAGGTCTTCTCTTTGCAAAGCTTCCCGGACATCATCAAGCCTGGTTGCATCTTCAACGCTGAGATAAGGGGCCCACTCTTCTTCGCTTTCGATCAGGTCAACTTCCACTTCGGCCACATAACGGCCTGCATGAATATATTTTGTCTTTTTCTTTACCATCATATGTTTATTCAGTTCTGTGGAGGAATGTTTGATCCCAGCGTTTCGGATCCGGTCTGTATGATGTGACTAACACAGTCGGTTTGTCATATCCTTTGGGAATTCCCCACAATACATGAACGGGATTGCCACGTTTATCTTTTTGCAAAAGTAATATACATCTTCCTTTTGGATAATCCGGATATTCTTCCACGATTTGAGCTTGTTCGATACCATCGAGCAACTCTTTGACGGTTAGACCGTCTTCTGAAAGTTCATCATAGCCATGCTCTGATATTCGAACAGCTCCTGTTTGAATCAGATGACGAACAACATTTAAAAAATCGCTCAAATCGAAATCTCCATTTCAAACAACATTTGAGGCATCTGTTTTAACTATAATACCGCATGAGGTACGAACCTGCAACTGCATGGAATTAGTTCATTGTGATTTGACTTCATGAGGTTATACTCGAACTGTGTAAAAAAATTCTATCACATAACGTTTGGCAAATAACCGGCGTGGCGATTACTTGAATGTAAGCATCACAACGCTAACACCGTCCGGTTAATTTGCTTTGTTAGTGGGCGATCTATGACAGGTTTCATTTATTACTTAGTAATTTCTTCAATAGTACTAATTGAACTGACAGGTATAAAAGGATACGACTTAGATATTATCAGCGACAATTTTTTCTGTAATTCTCCTTCGTTTCTATATTTTTGTAAAGCATTATATACTTGCTTTACTTTATCTAATATATCATGCCCCTTTGTCTGCATAAACCATTCAGGAACTAATAGTTTCTTACCATTATAAAAATCAATTTCAACTTTTGATGATTCATATTTATAAGTTTGAAAAGACGATTCGAAATCTCCAAAAAATAACTCTATGAATTCTTGAAGCTTATTCTGAGGTAATTCTCCTAATAAGAAATGATTATAAGTTTGATCGATATCAAGTTTGCGGTAGATGTCATGAGCGTTGTCCATGTCCATTAATAAGGAGTAAACATAGATTGGATTGAGTAAGTAATTCTCTAAACTCCAAGATTCATTATATCCATGAACCTTAATATGCTCAGTAGGTGTATTTTCAGTATCCCAATCGATTATTCCAAAAGACGTGCTATTTCCACTGTCTCGAAGTTTAGATACTGTTTCTTTCACCTGAGTTGAGTTTCCTTTTCCGTTTGAATTTGATATAAAGTAAAGTTTGTAGTCTAGTACTTGATGTTGTTGGTGTTTACCATATAAAGTTTGATAAAAAAAGACATCTGTAGGGCTTTCAACAAAAACTTGGCGATGATTTCTATAATCAATATTTAGTGTAGGAATGAAATTGGTGAGCAACTTTAGTGCATTGTCTTTACTGATTTTTTTTAAAGATGAATCTTGAACATTTTTAAGTTGATAAATACAATTTTCAGGAGCTAATGCTATGGTTGAAGGTGAATGAGTAGTGATTATAACCTTCACATTATATTTTTTTACGAATGTATCCTCTAGTACATCTAATAATAATTTTGACATTTCAGGATGTAAATGGGCATCAGGTTCATCCAAAATCAATAGGTCGGGGAATGTTAGGTTATTATCATAATACTTACTTGTGAATAATTTTAAAATTAAACCGATGATTATCTTTTCACCAGAAGATAAGTCACTAAATTCTATAGATTGGTCACTCGACTTTTTAAAAGGCTTGAAGTCAATAGTAGCAATTTCTGTAAAATCCTTTCTCTCGATACCTTTGAAATAGAAATCAATACTTAATTCGTCAAGAATACTATTTATCAATTCCCATGGTGGCGGAGAGTTTCTAACAAAATCATCATCTGAAACAGAATTGTTTACTTCTTTGTATTCCTTTTTACTAAAAAAATCCAGATGATTTTTATGTCTTCTTTTAGCGTAATTAAAGAATATGATTTCAATTTTAGATTCAAATAAATCATTTTCATCTATTAAATATTCCTGGATTGGTGTATTGTAGAAGTCTGCATCAGTAATTTCAGTGATCGGTTTTTCAGTTGCAGTAATAATTTCATTAATCAATTTTAAAAGATTGATATTTTCAATTTTGTGAATTTTTTTGAGTACTCTTCTTTGATGATTGGATCTAATTTTATCATTAGATATGATTGGCTCATTTCGTATTTCCGAATGAACCTTGGAGATGAGTTCTTTGTATTTTTCATTATCTGATAATAATCTGTTAGAATTATGGTCTTTACTAAATTTGTGTTCTTCAATAAACTCTAACAGTTGAATTGAGGATTCAGATAACTTCTGAAACTGTTGATATTTCTTACTTAAGATACTTTTCCATTGGTCTAACCCTATTTTTGCTGACTCTATTTTTATAAGTCCTTCTGCTTGGATGTTTTCAATATTCGGACCAATCTCTAATCTAATACTAGCTACTTCATTTTCATTAGATGCCTTTTTTCCAATTAATTCGAGTAATTGTGTCTTACCACTACCGTTTTTGCCAGTTATTACAACAAGCTCACTAAGTTCTTCACTTACAAAAGGGTGTAATGATTTGTATTGATCTTGTAATGTGATTTTCATGAGTATTTTTATCTATTTTTAAGCCCACTAACATTTAATTACACCCCAACACGTCGATTGAACTCCCTATCTGATAATATTCCGGATCTTTCTTTATCCATGATTCTGTGAAGATTTTGCCCGAATCTATCCAAAAGTAAAAATTTACAATGTCGAAATTTCTACTTTATGCGACGCATGCCAGCCCAAGTTGTTATTTCCCATTATTATAGGTGAATGAGAGGATTGCTGCAAGTTTCAGGACTTAAGTTTAAAGCCTAAAGTCTCAGGACCGGATAGGTTTTTTTCTTGCCAATAGGATATGAAGTTCATGGATACTATTTTATATAAAAGTGGGTTTTTAAGCATCCCTGACAAGTTTTTAACAGAAACCAGAACCTGCATTTTTATGCTATACATCGATATTTTTTGACCCGAATTTTCTCTATATCTCTTTTACTGTTTGTCATTTTTGGGTCTTACCTGTCCTTTACGGATGTTGAACCGGAGCCCGGCGTTGTTGAGCCTGAATCCGAAGAATGGATGATGGATGAATCCCTGGCCATCTACCTGGAAGAATTTGAGCAGAATTTTGAAGAAGGGCTGATCACCGAACGAATCCCTGGCGGGGCGGTTGCCATCGTGAAAGATGGCCGGGTTGTATTTCAAAAAGGATTTGGTATCAAAGAGATAGGGAAGCCTGAAGTAGTAGATGAGCATACCATTTTCAGATTAGGAAGTGTATCAAAAGGTTTTGCTTCGGTTCTGACGGGAGTGTTAGTTGAAGAAGGAGTTGTAGGCTGGGATATTCCCATATTCAATTACCTGGAGAATTTTAAGCTGAGTGACCAGGGACAAACCGGTCGGGTTCAGATCAGGCATATATTATCTCATACGTCAGGACTGCCACGCCATGCGTATACGAATTTGGTGGAAGACGGACTTTCATTAGACCGCATTATTCCCCGGCTGGAATATGTGCCCATAATCGCAAAAGAAGGCGAACAGATTGCCTACCAGAATGCGGCATATTCAGCGATAGAAAAAGTGCTGGAAGCCCAAACCGGCACCGGCTTCAACACACTGCTGGAAACAAAGCTGTTCGAACCGTTAGCGATGGATCATTCTTCGGCAAGTTATGACAGCATACGGTCTTCCGAAAATAAAGCGTTGCCTCATATATATTACTCCCGTTCACGGGGACGCGTTCCCACTTCAATTTCAGAGAAATATTACAATGCGGTTTCGTCAGGCGGGATCAACGCTTCTGCATCAGATATGGGAAAGTGGCTGCTTCTGTTAACAGGATATTATCCTGAAGTGATTTCCAAAGAAACACTTGAAGAAATTTATAATCCGTTAGCCAGCATCAATAACCGGCGATTCAGCCGGTATTGGGATGGAGTGAACGTATCGCACTATGGAATGGGGTGGAGAGTGCTGGAAAATCACGGACAAAAGATCGTATACCACGGAGGATATGTAAACGGATACCGCAGCGAGATCGCTTTTGCACCTGAAGATGGGGTAGGAATCTGCATTCTCATCAATACCAACTCAGGTTATCCGCTGGAAGTCATCCCGGACTTCTTTAACCATTTTAAATCACCGTGAGTTCGAGATAAGATTTAGTAAAGGAGTGTCCCTCCGTCAGCTGACGGAGGGCAATAGAAACTCTCCCCTTGAGGGGAGTACCCGACAGTGCATTTCTGTCGGGGGAGGGGTGTTGTGCAGGAACTTGATCCTGGAGAACTTCCAGCTCAAATCAACGTTCAAGTCAATCCCTTCCGAAGTATCGGAATGGCGCAAAAACCTACACCTGCTCACTCCGTTCGCTTTTAGTCAGACAAAAAACATTAGCACTTCAGCAGCTCATCTTTTGCACACGTAGTGAAATGCTTGTTATTTTGCCAGGGCTAATTTTTCAGTTATATACTCATTTAAGCTTTTCCCTTCTTTTTTCGCACTCACATAAACTTTTCGATGAATTTCTGAAGGAAGACGAACCATTAACCGCCCTGAAAAAGGTTTATCCGGCTCCTCGCCACGTTCTTTGCAAAACTCCAGGTAATCATCAATAGAATCCTGAAAAGCCTCCTGTAATTCATCAACGCTTTTGCCCTGGAATGTAATCACATCACGCAGATCCACTACTTCGCCATGAAAAATTCCGGCTTCCTCGTCAAATTCTACTTTTCCGTTATATCCTTTGTAATTAAACATGGTCATTTACCTTTAGAGTGAGTAATTCCTGCTTCTTTTAAATATCGTCGGACTGATTTCAAAGCCCCTTTATCCGTTTCTTTCTGTGGATGAGGTCGATGAAATACCGCCTTCACATCATTCAAAACAACCCGAATCCTCGATCCACGGCCCTCACTAACTTCCCCGCCTAAAGCAGAGAATAAAGATTCGATCTTTTTCCATTCAACATCAGATCGAACCGGGTTAGCAAAGATCGATTGTAAAGTCTTTCGGTGCTTTGAACTGAGTTTCATAGTGTCATTTTACGACACTGCTTATATAAACGCAAATTCTTTGATACATATTATAAAAGAAGTGATCCGTAAGCCAGCGAGTTGTTTCCAATCAGTATAGATGTATGGAGATTGCTGCAAGTTTTTTTCAGGGCAGGCGGCAAGAGTCAGGTCGAAGGGGGAGGATGCGAAGTGAGAAGGTTTATGCCTGAACAGGATTTGAATTAGTAGCGGTGAGGTAAGGATTTAAGCTCTGCAAAACCTCCCCATTTTGGGAATACAAGCCATTTATATACATTCTGTATAGAAATTTCAGGATGTTACTGCTTTTAAACTGATAAAATAATTTAAACATCATGATTCAAAATCTCTTTTTTCCAAAAATTGCGCGACTTTTTTCTGCACAAATCAAGCTTGCTCTCTGTTTAATGATTCCCATAGGCATGATTGCCTGTGATCAGCCCGATGCAGCAGAAATAGATAACGATAGCGGGACCCTGGTGGTCCTGAATAAGTCCGGCTATACGGCGATGATTATCGATATGGCAACCCGTGAGGTTCTGGCTGAACTTCCTACGGGTGTGGCGCCTCATGAAGCGGCGGTATCGCCTGATGGCAAAACAGTGATTGTATCCGATTATGGAGAATACGACGGCGAGCCGGGTGAAACCCTGACGGTGATTGATCTTGAAACCAGAGAGGTTGAACGGGAGATAAATATGGGTGAGTATAAACGGCCTCACGGTTTAGCCTGGTTTGATGACGGAGAACATCTTGCAGTCACTGCTGAAGTACAACAGGCGCTTCTCGTACTTCATGTGCCATCGGAGGAAGTTGTACAGGTGATCCCGACCGAACAGGACCGCTCCCACATCGTAAAGCTTTCATCGGATAATTCCCTGGCTTTCGTGGCCAATGTGGATTTTGGAACCATGAGCGTGATCGACCTGGAAGCCGGCGAAGTTATTGCTTTGGTTGAAACCGGTGAGGGGGCAGAAGGAATTGCTATCTCCCCGGATGAATCGGAACTCTGGATCTCAAACAGGTATGTTGATACAGTTTCGATTGTGGACCTGGAGACCTATGAAGTAATCGAAACGCTGCCTGCCGGTGAATTCCCGATCCGGTCAAACTTTACACCGGACGGCCGGCATGTGCTGGTTGCGAATATGAATGGGGGCGATGTTTCGGTTTTTGATGCTGAAGAACGAACTGAACTTATGCGCATTGACCTGGAACCGGACAGCGACCAGAATGCAGGGCCGGTAGGCATGCTGAATATTCCGGGGAACAAGCTTTTGGTAGCCGGTACCCAGACCGACCGGCTCTATGTGATAGACCTCAGCAGCTTTGAGATCATTGATCATATCGAAACGGGTGATGAGCCAGACGGAATGGCTTTTATAGCAGGACAATAAATAATTCACCTAAGCTCGATTAAAAAAATAGCGTCAGTTTGAGTGCCCCTAAGTAATACCGTTAAATTTCCTGCTTATATGAACAATTCAATGAGCAAGAGAAAAACCGGCCTTGGAGAGGTTTACGGGAAAAGAGAACTGGCTGATCCGCGAAAGTAAGGCGGCATACCGGCCGGGAATCAAAATTGTAATTTCAAAACCTGATGGACCATTGCCGGCTTTCAGCGGATCTGCCGTGAACGCCGTAAAGCTCTCCACAGCCTTGATCTTTGGTTACTTTGTATCAAGACAAAGTAACACTAAATGCCATTACTGGCTGGGAACGCTAAAAGGACTCATACTGACCTGGTAATTCTCTTCTATTCAATTCAAAGATTTAAAACAAAACCTAAAAGATTCCCACTGCTTTTGGTCGGGAAGCCTGTCCTGATCCCTCAGGGAGTCGCTCATTTTTACACCGCGAAGCGAAAACTCATATTTCGGCAGCATTCGTCAACTGACGGATTCCCGCTCAATCAGGAGATTCTGAAACAAGTTCAGAATGACTTCAAAAACTAGGACTCATTTTTCTGAATAGTCTCCGGGAAGTAAACCCGGTTACTCAAATACAAAAGCATCCGTACCGCCTACAACCGGTATCGTGAGAGTTGTGGCATCCAGGTCAATAGTCAGTTCTGTTCCTGGTTCCGGCCACAGTGTGTAATCCCGGTCACTGGAAAAAATCATCAGCCCGATCTGCTGGCCCGGCGAAATGACCTGGTCATCCGGCTGCAGGTCAAACGTGATGGTATAGAATTCTCCGGGTACAAGAGGTTCACTTTCTGTGAGTGACTGGTGATTCTGCGGATCAGCCCAGCCCCGTGTGATAATATTATCTGTGATTTGAGAGCCTCTGCCTTCAGTCCACGGCAGTGAAACAAGCCAGACCGACAGGTTTGCCGCCGGTTTACTGCTTGCAAGTTTGACCGTAATTTCTGCTGTCCCTGAGATATGAACAGAGTCTGTCAGCTCCGGTGTAACATAGATCAGCCGGTGATCTGTCCATTCGGCTTCAGCCAGCGCCTCACCGGAGAAGGAGACATTGTCCACCAGAGTTTCGGTACCCTGGCCAGTGGTAGAAGTGGTTACCAGCCCGCCCCGTTCAGGCGCACCGGCGGTAAGATTAAATGTAACAGGGGAGGCTTCGGGGTGTGGATATTCAGCGTAGGGAGTAGGCTGATTCCGTTCATCCTGCTCGCGGACAATCCAGGAATTGGGCTCGTCTTCAACTCCGTTTTCCACGTCATACAGGTAGCGGGTAAACCATTTATTCATCAGTTCAATGGGCGGTTCACCGCCATGTCCTCCCTGGTGGTAAAATATTTTGGCAGGAACACCTTTCTCTTTCAATGCTTCATAAATCCGGTAACTATGCTCCGGCATCACATTCCAGTCATTAAAAGCGTGAGCCATAAGCACAGCGGCTTTCAGCGGCTCCAGGTCATTCAGGTAATCACGGCCGGCCCAGAACTCATTATAGTCTCCCGTAATCCGATCCATGCCTTCGGCCATTTCCGTATCCCGCACAGTGCTGTTATTGTATTCGCGCCGCTCTTCATTTCCGCTGTGAATAAAATCATAAAGAACGTCAATATCTTCGCCCAGGTAGCCGCCCGGAGAGCGGATCAGCCCGTTGGAACGGTAATAATGGTAATATGAGGTGTTGGGTGCTATGGGGATGATCGCTTCAAGCCCGTCCACACCGGTTGTCGCGGCGGCAAGTGGGAGGGTTCCGTTATAGGATGTACCGGTCATACCCACTTTCCCGGTGCTCCAGTAGGCTTCCACTTCTTCATCTCCGTCAGGTGTGGTATAGCCTGCTGCCCGGCCGTTCAGCCAGTCGATAACCGCTTTCGGGGCGAGTGATTCGTTATCACCTCCAACTGTGGGTGCTCCCTGGGAGAGTCCTGTTCCGGGAGATGAGGAATGAACCACAGCAAAACCAAGCGGCACCCATGTCTGGATATGTGTATTGGAAATGATAGGCCGTTCACCTCTGCGCTGTATTTCAGGAGGGTGAGTTCGTTCAGGTGGTGTTTCTCCAAGCTCGTGATTCACCT
Organism: Balneolaceae bacterium; assembly: GCA_040882525.1. Taxonomy (GTDB): domain Bacteria; phylum Bacteroidota; class Rhodothermia; order Balneolales; family Balneolaceae; genus Rhodohalobacter. The sequence goes on from JBBEBD010000029.1 coordinate 73,622, forward strand.
TCCAGAAAAAATCGTAAGGCGGGGAAGCCGTACCGGCGTAGTAGGGGCTGGTTTCATATATTACCGGTAACCGGAGATCTTCCGTGTCGGTCTGAGCCGGCCGGGTGACAGATACATGCATGCGGTCGGGTCTGCCGTCTCCATCCGTATCAAATTCAGTTTCCACCCATAAATCATGCCGGATCCATTCCTCCGGATTTTCGAATTCAGGGATAACCTGTGCCTGTCCGTCCACAACCAGGGGAACCGTGATGGCTGAGCGATTCATTTGTGCCTCTGCTGGTAAGCCCGGTCCCAAAAACAGGATGACAGCGGCAAAAAGGGTGGAAAAACATACGGATCGATTCATATAAAAGTTCTTTGATTTTGAATAGCTTTATGGATTGAATTTAATTAAATAAAATAAATGAATTGGAAAAAATATTTTGCGGGTGAGAGAGTGCCTGTTAACTTGATTACAGGAATACAGAATTCAGAAGCCAGAATTCAGACTAGGCCTTTTCAAATTCTGAATTCTGACTCCTGAATTCCCGGTTTATTATGACAACCTGAAACAGTATAGTTGACAGAACACCAGAGGTGTAAATAAATGGATAATCCAGATTTTGATGAGATCAAAAAAAACTGCAATGGGATGTTGTCGGGGCATATTTACCGGGCTTTATATGAGACTGCCATATCGGTCCGGTCGGGTACCCTTGCTGTTGAAGTTGGAGCCGGACACGCACCCGGCACGATTTCTATGGCACTTGGAATTAAGCAAAACCCGGTGCTTGAAAAGATTATTTCTTTTGAAAAAATAGAAGGGGGATCCAGGGAGAATTTTGGCAGTATCGAAAAAAACAAAGAGATTATTAAAGAAAATATTGAAAAGTATGGATGTACGGAAGAGGTAGAGATGGTTTTCTCCACACCTGAGGAAGATCTCGAAAGTATTCCATTTGATGGACAACCTAACATCGGATTGCTGTTTATAGATGCAGACGGGGCCATAGACAGGGAGTTTAATCTGCTTTACGACAGAGTTGTTGAAGGAGGAAGTATCGTGATCGATGACTATAGTGATCACCTGAAATATTATCATACCTCCGGTTCGGGGGTTCATATTGATTCGAAGCACAAGGTAACCAAGGCTTTGGTGGACTACTATACAAAGCAGGGGTTTTTGAAATTCGATAAAGTAATGGGAGCGACCTGGTTTGGATTTAAACCGGCCGGAGCCCCGAAAATTGATCGTTCAAATCCGATCACGGTTTACCGTGATCTGATTCACATGGACACAGATCTTCACAATACAAAGAGCTGGGGTAAAAAAGCAGTTCGAATGAAAACCACGTTACTTAAAACAATCAGAAAAAAATTCCCCGGGCCATATAATGCTTTACTTGACATAAAGCACCGGCTCGAAGGTAAATCAAAGGGATAGGAAAGTTACCTCTTATTAATCGTCTGACATCTTTTGTAACGTGAGTTCGAGATAAAAAAAGGACTAAAAAATCTCCCCTTGAGGGGAGATGATCAGCCCAATTGTTCCTGGGCTGATCTGAGGGGTGTCAGGGGCAGGTACCGGAGCTCTGGAACATCCCACGCAAACGCACGGGAACCTCCGTGCGGGAGAGTTATCTCGAACTCACGTTTTGTATGAAATGTCTCTGACTCCGTAACGTAAATGCTTTCGATCCCGCCGCCCGGTCGGTCGCCAGAATACCATCCAGATGATCGCATTCATGCTGAAGCAGCTCCGACAGATCCCCGGCTAAAACCTCTTCATGTTTTCGCCATTTCATGTCGCGGTAGGTAATCCGGCATTCAGCATAGCGTTTTACCCGTACCAGCAGCTCCGGAAAACTCATACAGTCATCCCACAGTTCTAGTTTCTCGTTATTCAGGAACTCAAGCACCGGGTTGATAAACACCACGGGCTGATCAATATGCATATACACCAGTCGTTTCATGACTCCAATTTGCGGTGCCGCAATCGCCCGGCCGGCATTATAACACCTGCGAAAATCCATCATCGTATCATGCAGATCCCCGACCACCGGCTTCAGGTCGTTCAGTTCTGATTTACTGACCGGAACAGATTGCTCGACTAATTTCGGATTTCCAAGAAGTAAAATTTCGCGTATGGCCATTTTAGATTTTGTTTTTCTGAAAATAGAGTAATAATAAAAAAAAACCTCCATACGGAGGCTGCGAGAAAATCCGAAAAAAATTATAAAACTAAATTATTTATATGGGTTGCTTTTTAGAAAGCTCCCCTCTACCGAAGGGTCGGCATTTCGAAAAGCACTCAACTTGTCACACCGTTTTTTGGTGTGATAGGGAGGGGACGGGCCTGCCTTCCGAAGCTTCAGCGCAGGCAGGGGTGGGTCAGAAAACCCGGAAGTTCAGTTATCGTAAAAAAATTAAATTATTCAAGCATTATATTTTTTAAAAAGTAAATTTTCTCACAGCCTCCATACAAAGAGAGAAACTTTTTCCATTTCTAAGTTTCCCAAGGTATCCGTCCGGTTAAAACAGCATAAATCAAATCTCCACCTTTTTATTGGATTGATTTAATGCTACTGTGCACTCTGTCAAAAAAACTGAGAATGCCTGCCGGAAATTGTATCTTAACCGGGTATAAAGTCACAGCAACCTTCTATAAGCCCCGGAATAATATTACCTGATGAATTATTCATTGTCTGAATTACGTGATGCCGCAGTTGAATTCGCAAAAATCGGAGGAAATTCCACTCTGAATCACTTCGGAAAATCCTTTGAACTGGAATTTAAATCCGATCAGTCTCCGGTTACAAATGCAGACCGGGAATCGGAAAAACTGATCCGGGAAAAAATTAAGGAACATTTTCCGGGGCATGGAATTATCGGGGAAGAATACGGCGCTGAAAATGAAGACAGCGATATTGTATGGGTTCTTGATCCTATCGATGGAACCCAATCCTTTATTCACGGTATTCCATTATATACAACACTGATTGGAATTTTGATTGATGATAAACCAATGGTTGGGGTAATTTATGCTCCTGTTCTATCTGAAATGGTTTCTGCAGGAACGGGACTTGGTTGCCGGTTAAACGGCAAGCCTTGTGGCATAAGGTCATGCTCAAATATTTCAGAGGCTACATTTCTGACAACAGAAGCCGTATCTGTTTATAAGTATGGCTTTGGCGAAGCATATGAAAAACTTTTAGATTCAACACGGATAAGCCGAACCTGGGGCGATGCGTATGGACATATGATGGTGGCTTCAGGAAGAGCCGATATTATGTTTGATCCCATTCTGAATCTCTGGGATGCAGCAGCTCTGCTTCCTGTGATAACCGAAGCCGGTGGTTCTTTTACGGATATTCATGGGAATGCAACCATAGAAACCGGGAATGGTATTTCAACAAATCCTGAGCTTCTTTCTGAAATTTTACCTCTTTTTAATGAAAATCAATCCAATGAAAACTTATAAAGCTTTCTTTATGGCATTCCTTCTGCCGGGGATGTTGCAAACAGCAGCTTTTGGCCAGGAGTGGGATTATGAAAAATACCCGCCGCAGGATATTGAATTTCAGCATCTTGATGCGGAAATACGTATTCATCCCGACGGGATAATTGATGGAGACCTGCTCTACAACATCCGGTTCAACACAAATCATATTGATTCTTTAGTACTGGATGCAACCCGTGTGGATATCAGGGGAATTTCTGTTAATGAACAGTCCAGGGATTATAAAATTGAAAAAGACAGGCTTATTATTTATCTCAATGAGCAGAACAGTGTAAGCTCAGGTACTATAAGAATCCGGTACAGGGCCGAACCCGGTTTTGCTACTCATAAAAGTTTGAACGGAACCACATGGACTTCCCTGCTACCTAAATCCGTGCGTCACTGGCTGCCGGTTGCAGACCATCCGAGAACAAAATTTACAACCGAGCTGATTTTTACACATCCTTCAGATAAATCCATTGTAGCAAATGGCAGAAGAAGTGAATCTGAAATACTATCCGTGGATGAAGAGGTGACTACCTTTCGATCCAACCGGCCGATTCCCGCAAATTCGCTCACCTGGGCACTGGGTGATTTATACCGGGCAGGAAGCACGGTGAATTCTATTTCAACACCGGCATTTCAAAGAAGATCCGATTCCCAGATTTATATGTATTCTGAAACTGAGAGTGCGGCTGATGACAGGTTGTTACAGGTGGCTTCGGAGACATTCCAGAGAGTGCAGGATCAGCTGGATTACAGGTACCCGTACAGGGACCTGCACATCATTATCCTTGAAGATGACAAATGGGAAACCAAGCCATACGGAAGCGGTGTGTTGTATGTATACAGTAACCGCGGAAATCTTGAAGAACAGATACAAACCGGAATTTTAAGCCAGTGGACAGGCGTTTATGTCAGGGAAGAACAATGGGCGGATGCCGGGGCTGTCAATGTTCTGCGTGCACTTCTGGCTGAAGATCTTTTTGATATTGAAGGTGAATTTGAAAAGCAGCCTGACCCTTATCATGTGTTTACTGATCATGAGTTATGGCTGTGGAGACATTTTATAGCTGACCGGGAGAACCTTGCGTTCAAAGAACACCTTACAGAGAATATCCGGGCTGTTTTAACCGGCGGAACGGATGTACTGGGATGGCGTGAACTGGCCACAATTCTTTATGATGAAACCGGCCGGCCATATTTTGAGGAGCCCATACTTCAGCAACCGGAAATTGAAGAAGAAGAGCCTGTGGAATACATTGCAGAAATGCAGTGGGATGAAGACGAAAATACCATTCGTCTTGATTTTCAGGCAGCAGGAGAGTCTATCGATGAACTGGTGACAATACGCGCTGAGGAGGTTAGCATCAGTGAGTCAGAAAATCATGAATTAACGATCACCGGCAGATCTGAATCTGTTGTGCTGAATGTGTCGCAGGGTATCGGAAATCTTAAGTTGTATGCATCCGATCGTGAAGACCTTATTCTTACTGAAAGAAAGCCTTTTTTGTTCTGGATTCATCAGCTGCGAAATGATCCGGATGTAGATCGCAGGAAAGAAGCCGCTGCCGGAATTGCGCAGTTTACCGGAAACCCGGATCTGCAGCTTGCACTTACCGATCTTCTGAGAATCGAAACCAACCCGGGGGTTTACGCAGAAATTCTGAGGTCGTTGACTGCTGTTACTGCCGGTGCTTCCGGAACGGAACAGATTTTTTTAGAACGGGCTTCAGGCGACCAGCCCCATGAAGTACAAATGGCTGCTGTTGAAAGCCTTGCTTACTACCCGGACGATAACAGGGTGATTCAAAACCTGAGAAGTATCATTTCTGAAACAGACAACAGGGAAATCAGAAGAGCGGCTATTCGATCACTTTTTGAAGTAACCGATTCCGAAGCCTTCAGGAATATTACCGAAGCGGTTGTTACCGAAGAACCGGTTTTGCATGAGGTTCCCCTGATGTTAAACCTTCTGGTTGAAAAAGAGGAGACCGATACCGCCCTTCGTCTGTCAGACACATTTCTGGACAGAGGATTTCCACCTGAGATAAGAAAAGAAGCTCTTGCCCTGAGTTTGCAGTATGATAATTCTGAATCAGGATGGGAAGACAAAATTTCCGGCCTGCTTACAGACCCTGATCCCCGTATTCGTTACATGGCGGTAAACGGACTGGAAAAGATATCCCCGGAAATGCGGAGTGAGCTTGTTACACTCCGGCTTGTTGAAGAGTATGACGAAAGGGTAGTACGGCGGTTACGCGAATACCAGGAATAAATCAATCCCGGAGGAGCATTTATTTTAATGTGAATTTACGCGGGGACCCATCCTCTGTCTCCTTCCCTATCACGCAACAACACGTGACAAGGAAGGAGGACTCTTTATGTAAGTTTTGAGATTTAAAAAAGCCCCTCCTTGTCACGCTTCCTTTGGCGTGATAGGGAGGGGTTGGGGTGGGTCCTCTACAACTAATAAAAAAGATGAGATCCCGAAGAAAAACAATAACTGAGCTGGCGAGAGAACTCAGAAAAAATCAAACTGAGAGCGAAAAAATACTATGGAATCATCTTCGGAAAAAACAGTTAAACGGTTATCGGTTTGTCAGGCAAAAGCCTTTCATATACGAGCAAAATTCTGCTAAGAAATATTTTTTTATTGCTGATTTTTACTGTCCTCAGAAAAAATTAGTCATAGAATTGGATGGAAAGGCTCATGAATATCAACAGTATTACGATTACCAAAGAGATCTGGTTTTAAAAGAATTCGGTTTGACTACGATGCGCTTTAAAAATCATGAACTGGAAGAAATGGAAAAAGTGCTAAAATTAGGGATTATCTCAATCAGTAATCTTCGGACCCATCCTCTGTCTCCTTCCCTATCCCGTAACAGAACGTGACAAGGAAGGAGAACTCTTTACTTAAATTTTGATATAAAAAAGCCCCTCCTTGTTTCGCCGCTTTTGGCGAAATAGGGAGGGGTTGGGGTGGGTCCAAAACCGTAAACATGAATTACCTTGGAAAACTCAGACCATTTTATTGCTTCAGCCATTTTGCAATATCTTTAAATCCGGCGCTGCTTCCATAACTCAGAATACCGACCTTGTAAATTTTGGCACTCAGCCACATGGTGCCGCAGAAGGTAAGTATCATCAAAACCGCAGCAAGACTGGTTTGCCAGACCGGTACCTCTGTAATGGCTATCCTCGTGACCATAACAATAGGTGTAAAAAATGGAATGAGTGAACCCACCACCGAGAGCACACTGTCGGGGCTTCTCATGGTATGAAACATAATAAAATAGGCAATCATGATGGGAACGGTGATAGGGAGCATGAGCTGCTGTGTATCGGTTTCTGAATCTGCAGCCGAACCGATTGCCGCAAACAAAGAGCTGTAAAGCAGGTAGCCGAGGAGAAAGAATACAATAAACCAGATGATCAGCGACGTCTCGATGGCCGGAATATCCATAAAGACGGGAAGATCGGCTTCCGCAGCAGCCATCTCACTGCTTATTTGTTCATTTTCACTCGTCATAAAAGCGGCAGCTATAGGGCCGGCAATTGCAGACAGGCCTGTCAGGGTTAAAATCCAGATACCAAATTGTGTTATCGCAAGAGCACCCACACCGGCCATTTTGCCGCTTAAAAGTTCAATGGGTTTCACCGAAGAGGTAATCACCTCAACAATCCGGTTTGTTTTTTCTTCAATTACCCCGCGCATGATATAGCCGCCATACCCGAAAATAGCTGCAAAAATAACAAAACCCATTGCCATTCCTACAAATGATAAAAATGCGGTGTCGTCCTCGGTTTCTTCACCTTCACGGCTAAGGCGCCGTGAATTAACAGATATCCGGGTTTCAAAAATACTTTGTATTTCCTCACTTACCCTGGCTCGTTTAAGCCGTTCTTCACGAATGGCTTCACGCATATCTGATTGAATGGACGAAAGCAGCTGCATGCCCCCGCTTCCGCTGTAAATCAATTCAAGATTTTCCGCATGTTCAATATCTTCTTCCGTAATAACTACATACCCTGTTAAATCTTCATTCTGGACCATACTGCGGAGTGAATCAACAGGCAGGCCTGAATAATCAATGTAACGGGCTTCATTAATTTGCTGCAGAGATGAAATCACCTGGCCCGACTCATCCGAAACACCAATCGTAAATGAAATGTCACTGTCCCATACAGTGATAAAAATTCCGATACCGATTACAACAGCAAAGCCCACAGGTACAAGAATTGTGGCAGCAATAAAACCTTTGCTTTTTACACGTGTTAAATACTCCCGTTTTAATACGAGGAAAATTTGTCGCCAGTTCATATTAAACCACTTTCCTGTTTGATGTTGTCTTCACCCACAGTGGAAATAAAAATTTCATTTAGTGAAGGTTCAACAAGCTGAAACTTGTGGATTTCAGATTTTTCCATTGCTTTTTTCAGTATCTCCTGGTGGTTAAGGCCGTTTAAAATTCGTATTTCGGCAAAATTCGTTGACCGGTTGTTGATGCGGACATCACCCAGGTTATCAAGGAAACTGCCGTCGCCCTGGAACTCCAGGAGTACCGTATTTTTCCCAAACTGTTTTTTGATACTCCTCAGGTTACCCGTAAGTACTACTTTCCCGTTGTTAAAAAGGCAGATATCATCACACATCTGCTCTACCTGTTCCATCCGGTGTGTGGAGAAAAGAATTGTTTTCCCAAGCCCCTTCAGCTCAATAATAATTTCCTTTAAAAGCTCACTGTTGATAGGATCAAGACCGCTGAATGGTTCATCAAATATGTAAATTTCAGGATCGTGTACAATGGTGGAAATAAACTGGATTTTCTGGCTCATTCCTTTCGAAAGTTCTCCCACCACTTTAGAATGCCAGTCGGACGCACCGAATCGTTCCAGCCAGTATTTAATTTTCTTCCTGGCATCCGCATACTTCAGGCCTTTGAGCTGTGCAAGATATATTAGTTGTTCACCCACTTTCATTTTTTTATACAGTCCCCGCTCTTCCGGCATGTAGCCAATCATTTTCTGGGTGCGGGGACTTACAGGAACTCCATTGATTATAATCTCACCTTCATCCGGCGGCATGATGTAATTAATCATGCGGATGGTGGTTGTTTTTCCGGCTCCGTTAGGCCCTAAAAGTCCGAAAATTCTTCCCTTTTCAATCTCAAACGAGACATCTCTGACGGCCCTGGTTTTCCCGAAAGACTTGCTTACGTGGTTTACTTTAATCGCTGACATGTACCCTTTTTATTTGATCCGGGAACGGTATGAAAATCTAATTACCATTTAAAGAAGTTAAAAAATTCTTTAACCGGTTACAGGTCCAATATAACTTATGAATTATGTACTATTGTATTGTAACAGTTAAACCTGTTAATTCAATAGCATATAGCACAGAATCGAATACGAAAATTAAATTAATAAAGTTACATAAGAATGAACATCGTTCATATATCTGCAGAATGTTACCCGGTTGCAAAAGCAGGCGGGCTGGGAGATGTTGCAGGTGCGCTCCCCAAATACCTGAATCAATCCGGGCATTCGGCTTTAGTGGTGATGCCTTTCTATCATAACCAGTGGCTTCGGCAGGCAAAAACAGAACTGCTTTATGAAGGGCGTGCACCCTGGGGGGCCGATTCGTTTGCATTCCGTATCTATAAACTGAAAAAGCCAAAACTTGAGTTTGAGCTTATTTTGGTTGATATACCGGGCAGGTTCGACCGCCCCGGCATTTATCTTGATCCATTGTCCGGGTACGCTTACTGGGATGAGAAAGAACGTTTTTTCAGTTTTCAGATTGCTGCACTTGAGTGGCTTGCCAGTCAAAAAAAAGCACCCGATGTGATTCATTGTCACGATCACCATACGGGACTGGTGCCTTTTATGATGAAAGAATGCTTCCGTTACAGCTCCTTCCGGGAAATTCCGTCTGTGCTCACAATTCATAACGGAGAATACCAGGGTCGGTATGAGCCTGGCAGCTATTCATTGCTTCCGGCGTTTAACCTGGAAAATATCGGCCTGCTTCATTGGAATGGTTCTCTGAATGCCCTGGCCGCCGGTATAAAATGTGCCTGGAAAGTAACGACTGTCTCCAAAGGATATATGAAAGAACTGCTGGAATACTGCCATGGCCTGGAAATGCTGCTCCGGCATGAAGAAAAGAAAACCACAGGGATTCTGAACGGAATAGATACGGATGTATGGAATCCGGAGACAGATTCTTATTTAGTAAAAAATTATTCATCGGGTGCATTCAAACGTGCTAAAAAGGCAAACAAAACCGCGCTTTGTGAAGAATTTGAACTTGACCCGAAAAAACCTCTCTTTTCGTTTATCGGCCGGCTGGTACGCGAGAAAGGGGCCGATCTTATCCCGGAACTGGTCAGGTATTGCCACAAAAAGGAAATAGAAGCTTCATTTCTTGTATTGGGAACCGGTGACCCGGTATTGCACGAGACGATAAGCAAACTCAGGGGAGAGCACGTCGGGTATTTTGATTCGAGGCTTGAATACAATGAGAAGCTGGCACACCTGATCTATGCGGGAAGTGATTTCCTTCTGATGCCATCGCGGGTAGAACCCTGCGGACTGAACCAGCTTTATGCCATGAGATACGGAACCATACCTGTTGTACGTAAAACCGGCGGCCTTGCAGATACGGTTATGGATATAAAAGACAAGAATGGGTATGGTTTTGTGTTTAAGATGTTTTCAAAAGAAGCCGCTGCAGAGACTGTACTGCGGGCTGTGGATTTACACCAAAAAAAACAGTTATTTGATGATACAAGAGAAAGAGTGATGAATCTTGATTTTTCATGGATAAAATCCACAGAAAATTACGTTTCATTATATAAATCGCTAACTAATTAAAAGCATCTGGAAATGAATGATTCAACACTGGCTATTATTTTAGGCGGAGGAAGGGGAACAAGACTGCAGCCACTGACTAGTCACAGGAGTAAACCTGCTGTGCCGATTGCAGGTAAATACCGGCTTGTGGATATCCCGATTTCAAATTGCCTCAACTCCGGAATCAGGAAAATATTTGTACTCACACAATTCAATTCGGCATCCCTGAACAGGCATATCAAAAACACCTATAATTTTGACCTGTTTTCACATGGGTTTGTTGATATTCTTGCCGCAGAGCAGACATACAAAAGCCAGCACTGGTTCCAGGGAACTGCAGATGCGGTCCGCCAGTCTCTACATCACCTGGCAAATTATGACTATGATCATGTGCTGATTCTATCGGGCGACCAGCTTTACCAGATGGATTACCGGCACCTGCTGAAAGTGCATAAAGAAAATCAGGCGGATATAACGGTAGCCACTATCCCGGTCGATGCGAAGGATGCAACCGGTTTTGGTATTATGAAAACCAATACAGATGGTAAAGTTGAACGGTTTGTTGAAAAACCGGCTGAAGCAGAACTTGAAAAGTGGACATCGGAAACTTCTGAAGAGATGAAATCCCAGGGGAGGATTTATCTCGCCTCGATGGGAATTTATGTATTTAATAAAAAAGACCTTCTGCGTTTATTTAAAGAAAATCCCGATTCAACAGATTTTGGCAAAGAGATTATTCCGAAAGCCATTGAAGAAGGAGCTACGGTTGCAAGTTATCCCTTTGCAGGGTATTGGACCGATATAGGAACCATATCATCATTTTTTGAAGCAAATCTTGAACTGGCGGAGACGATTCCTCATTTTAACCTGTATGATAACGAGCAGCAGATTTATACCCGCGCACGGTTGCTGCCGGCTTCAAAGCTGACTGGTACTTCAATGGAGCATGTATTGGTGGCTGAGGGCTGCATTATTGAAGCCAGCCGTATTGAAAGGTCGGTAATCGGGATTCGCTCCCGGATAGGACGGGGAACCGTTATAGAATCCTCTATTGTAATGGGAAATGATCACTTTGCTACTGAAGACGATCTTGAGCGGCAGTCATCTGAGCACCCTCTGATGGGAATCGGGAAAGATTGCATGCTCAGGCGAACCATCATTGACAAAAACGTGAGAATAGGAAACAATGTACGGCTTGTGGGCGGCTCTCATCTTGAAGACGGGGAGTATGATAAGTACCAGGTGGTTGACGGAATTGTGATTATCCAGAAAGGAACCTCAATACCGGACGGTTTCAGTATCGAAGGGTAACGCCCTTACATCGTGCTGAATGTTTCGAAATCTCCTGCCTCTGCCAATGACGGAGACCCTGAACCGAGTTCAGGGTGACTTATCGTTTTTTTACGGTCATGCTGAACCTGCCTGCGCTGACTCTCCGGAAGGCAGGTTTAGTTCAGCATCTCCTCGCTCTGCCAGAGTTTGGAGATTCTGAGACGAGCTCAGAATGACACATAGTGTCATGTCAACGATGAACTGACTGAATCAGATTAAGAAAATCCGCATCTTGTGCATCCATCTGGATAGACAAAGCTGCGAAACGAGGAGATGTCTCGACTCCGGCCCAAAAAGCGGGCCTTCGCTACCAGTGACAGATTTGTAAAAAAGCGTGTTTTTTGGCTTAATCTGCAATTTTTGCTCAAAGGACACACCCCTAAATCCCCTCTCGAGAGGGGACTTTTGAACTGTCACCTTTTAAATAGTGTTGCCCCGCTTTTGGACAAAATTAGTTGCTCGACATGACAAGGTTGTTTTATTACTATGGCGGCGGATAAAACCCCCAAGCAGATTCTCATTCCCGGTACCGTCGCAAGGCAAAACCGAACTATCCACGCGGCGGGGCACGGGCAATGTTCAATTTCTTTGCTTTAATCGCCGCGCTTTCTACCGCCGTGCCCCTGTCATGTCGACTAAGTGAGTCCCGTTTTTTTGCGGGACGAACGCATGGAGACATCTCCTCGTTCGTAAGGATGTTCTTTGAAAAAGCAGTGAACTTACTACATATCGCCGCTCATCTTTTCTCCGCGAAGCGAAATGTCTCGATTCGCAGTGTTCTGTGACGACTCGCTCCGCAGGGTTCACCCGACATTTTATTGTAGATACAACAATAGTTTAGTCATATGTTTGTGGCGTTCTGAATCTCTCTGAGTTTGCTCATGGCCCGTTCATTCAGGTTCCTGAACATATCTTCGGGAATATCTCCCGTGGTGTATTTCATCCGCAGCCACACAATATAGGTGGCCATTACATCTTCATAGCAATAGTGTTCAATTTCATCCAGTTTTCCCTGCCGGTACATTTCAAGCACTTCATTCCCCTCGGCGGTTTGTTTAAAAGGCACATCAATCAGGTATCCCAGGTGTTTTAGTTTGGGATAAGAACTTGCACCGTAATTACTGAATTCATCCATCAGGTCTACATTTACCTGGCTGAACCGGTACCGGATATCATAATGATTCAGGCGAAGGGGCATCTGCATATTGTGTTTCATGGACCGGTAGGTAATCAGGGGGAGGTCGAACCCACGGCCGTTATGGTGAATCAGACCGAAATCTTTATAGGTTAGCAGTGTATCAAACAGGGCTGTGATTCCTTCTTTTTCATCTTCACCGCTCCAGGCTGCTTTTTGTACAGGCTTGCCGTTATTTTCGATCCAAAGCCCCACCCATGAGATAATCCGGTGATACATGGGCGGTAAAAACCCGCTGTTGTTTCGTGTCAGCTCCTCGCTTGCTAACACCAGCAGTTCGGTTTCTTCACAATCCGCATTGGCCAGTACTTTTCGCAAAAAGTTAAAATCAGGGATGGTTTCTACATCAAATACAAAAAACATGGCGGGTATTAGCGTTAAGGTTTCATTTGCACTTACAGATCTGCCCCGGTCTCCCGGCTATTTCGTTCACCGGAAAGATTTGCCATAAATTGCGAGTTGAATTCATCATCTGCAAGTCCCAGCCCTAAAAGATGCATTGTTTTGGTAATGGTTGCTTCCATTGTCATTTCACCGGCACTAAGGGCTCCCAGTTTCAGCGCCTCTTTCCCGCTGGCATACTGGTTCAGATCTACCGCATCATACGCCGCCTGGGAGGTGATAATCACATGGACGTTTTTTTCCCGGCAGGATTTGATGAACGGCATCAGGTTATATTCACCTTTCATGGGCATATTTCCGCTCCCAAATGCTTCCAGGATCACCGCTTTGGTTTGATCAGGCTCAAGGTAGTTCAGCTGCCGGGGATTCAGGTTCGGGTGAAGTTTGATCACATGCAGCGCATCGTCAAACTCAGGATTATACTCAAAAGTTTTATTGCCGGACGTGCCTTGACGAAACCATTTAATTTCAAGTCCGATTTCAGCCAGCAGGGGAAAATTGGGTGAGGTAAAAGCGTCAAAATCTCCGATGCTCATTTTGGTGCTGCGGTTCCCGCGGTAAAGGTGGTCATTAAAGCAGATGGCAATTTCGCGAAGGGGATGGGTGGCAAGTTCCACAGCGTTTACAAGGTTTCGGCGGGCATCACTTCGGATATTGCTCATAGGCACCTGGCTTCCCGTAAAGATAACCGGTTTGGTAATATTTCTGAGTGCAAAAGAGAGTGCGGAAGCGGTGTAAGCCATGGTATCGGTTCCGTGAAGAACTACAAAACCATCATATGCATCATACCGCTCAAAAATAAAACCGGCAAGCTGTTTCCAGTGGTGCCGGTTGATGTCGGAACTGTCTTCAAAAAAAACTTTTTTTACATCAAGACTGGCAAGTTTTGACAGTTCCGGTATTTCTTTATGAAGAAGGTCTCTCCATTTTTCAGGCTGTAGTTCCGGCCCGTTGATGTCCGGCTGCATGGCAATTGTGCCGCCGGTTTGAAGCAGTAATATTTTTTTCATTTTAATATGGATTTCCCCGTACTATTTTATTTTCCACCTAGTATAATATTTAACATCAGCCTGAAGATGTGTTGAGTTGGTATCTGGTCAACTTAATAATTTCCGGCAGGGGTTGCCACAAAAGCGCTGAGTACAAAGAATCACAAAGGTTTTTCCGTTGGTTTAAGGTCTGCATATTCATTTTCAGGTTTTCCTCGTGTACCTTCGGGTCCTGGATCGTGGTGAAATAAACTGAGCCAATACTTTATTCCAATCAATGGGTTGCCACGAAGACACGAGGGCACGAAGTTTCACAAAGGAGTTCACGGTCGGTTTAAGGTTTCCATTTCAATTTTAGAATCCGAATGATTTCTTCGTGAACCTTCGGGTCTTTGTGCCTTCGTGGTGAAAAAATGAGCCAATACCTTACTCAAATCCAGAGATAGCCACGAAGACATGGGATATATTCCAGCTATAAGATCATTCTTTGAATGCCATCTTTAATCAGAGGTACGTTGAAATTGATTAGATAACCCAGCCGTTTTCCCGTTAGTTTTAAATGACTGAGTAGCTGTGCCTGCCAAACCGGATGAACCTGATCCATCGCCTTGAGCTCACAGATCACCAGATCATTAACCATGACATCCAGCCGAAGCCCTTCTTCAAAGATAATTTGATCAAAAACTATTGGAACGTCCATCTGGCGTTGTACCCTGAAACCATTTTCTGATAAAATATGGCAAAGACAAACTTCATAAACCCTCTCCAGTAATCCGGGGCCTAATGTTTTATGAACTTGAAAGGCAGCATTGACAATAGCACTGCCAACCCTTTCCTCTTCTTCTGATAAAGATGATTTTCTTTTCAGATGATGCTGATTCTCCTTTTCCATTTCTTTTAGATGTTATTTAATTCTTGCTTTATGGTTGTATGAACCTTAAAACCGAGATTCCTTACAAAAAAACTGGGCTGGTGTCATCGTGGGAAAAAATTTAAGCCCTTATTTTATTCCCTTCTGAGGATAGCCACGAAGACGCGAGGGCACAAAGATTCACGAAGGGTTCACGAGTGGGTTAAGGCTCTATTTCAATTTTAGAATCTTAAGGATTCTTCGTGTACCTTCGGGGTAAAAACCTGAGCCTTTTCCTTACTCCCGGTAGGGTTGCCACGAAGGCACGAGGGCACTAAGATTCACGAAGGGTTTGTGGATTGATATAAGACTGCCATTTCCTTTTCAGGCATGAATTGAGTTCTTCGTGTACCTTCGGGTCTTGGTGCCTTCGTGGTGAAAAAACTGAGCCAATACTTTACTCAAATCCCAGGGTTGCCGCGAAGACACGAGGGCACGAAGATTCACGAAGAGTTTCCTGGTCGGTTCAAAAGCTGCCATATCAGCTATTTCACTTTTTTACATAATTAGTTCATATGCTGTTGATTGTCTGTTAAATATTATTTAGAATTGGTCTAAATAAATTTCTAACTTATATATTATTATGAATAACCGAATACTTCTGCTGGTGGCATCACTGGCTTTTCTGTTTTCATGCGACAGGGGTGAAGAGATCAATATTTATTCTTCCCGGCACTATGACACCGATATGGAACTTTACGACAATTTTACCGAACAGACCGGTATTGAAATAAACCTGATTGAAGGAAGCAGCGATGAACTGATTGAACGAATTCTGAACGAAGGAGTTAACAGTCCTGCCGATATTGTTATTACGGTGGATGCCGGTCGGCTCTGGAGGGCTAAAGAAGCGGGAGTACTGCAAACTTATGAGTCGGACAACCTGGATTCTGTAATTCCCGATGAAATGAGGGATGTGGATGGATATTGGGTTGGTCTGTCCGAACGTGTACGCGGTATTATTTACAGTACCGAAAGAGTGGATCCGGACGAGCTCCAGGGATACCGTGAACTGGCCGATGAGAAATGGAATGGTCGGGTTTGCATTCGTTCTTCAAATAATATCTATAACCAGTCTCTGGTAGCTTCTTTGATTGAAACCGATGGAGCAGAGGAGACCGAAGAGTGGGCCCGGAATCTTGTGAATAATTTTGCAAGATCTCCCCAGGGCGGTGACACCGATCAGATCAAGGCCGTAGCCGCGGGTTTGTGTGATGTGGCAGTTGCAAACCATTACTACCTTGCACGACTGATTGTATCCAACCAGCAGGAGGACCAGGAAGTTGCGGAAAAAGTAGGTATTCATTTTCCATCAGCAGAATATGGCGGAGCCCATGTAAACATCAGCGGAGCGGGGATTGCTGCGAACTCACCCAATAAAGAGAATGCAACCCGTTTCCTTGAGTACCTGGCAACCCCTGAAGCCCAGCAGTTATATGCTGTATCGAATAATGAATTTTCTATCCTGGATGATGTTGAGCTTCCCGCTGTACTGGAATCGTTCGGAGATTATGAAAGTGATGCTGTAAATGTAACTTCTTATGGCTCCAATAATCCCGAGGCAATACGGCTGATGGACCGTGCAGGCTGGCAATAGGGATTTATGAACAGGAGTGATTCAATATCCTGAAAAGCAAAGAGAAGAAACAATATTGATCCGCAATGCCTGATAAGGGATTGCGGATTTTTTTTTGATACCAGTGAGCTTTGACCGTTTTCTGTCCTGCGTTGATTCAGTCCCGGCAGGGACGAAACAGAGTAAGCCTGCATGTCAATGCAGGTTAGAATAAGGCGTACCACAAAATTACAGTGCCGGACGGCACGGCACGCAGAATAATGCACACCCGGAATTGTGATGAAGGAGCAATTCAAGGTTCCTAACCATCACGGAGCCTTTTTCTTTATAACATCCTTCCAAACGGAGAGGTATTTTTTCCGATATTTATCATCAGTCTCCTTTTCAATGAGGCTCATTGTTTTCCTGAAGATCTGTTCTTCCCCGGTATGATCGAAAATATTACGCAGCACGCGGCAAATATCGTAGCGGATCAAAGTGCAGTTTTTTTCATCAATACATTCCTTAAACCGCCCGCTCAATCCATCAACGGTTTTTTGGGTTAGTGACGGATTGACTATCCCAACTCTCCATAATGCAAGCAGGGAATGCCGGGCTGTTACAAACCGCTCATCTTTTGTTACTTCAAATAAATTTGACAGGTCTTTTTCCATCCGGCCATCGGGATCACTTTTGGCAAGATTACACAGTAATTGTGCAGCAATGGAACGCTGCCTGTTATCACCGTTTTTCAGAAGGTCCAGCAGGTCATCCCAGGTTTGATATGCCCAGTCAACCGGCTGCTCCGTAATTTTCATCAGCTCTTTAAATGAAGCTCCCTGCAGACTCCTGTCTTTACTGTAGATATTTTGAATATGCTGTTGGGTGGATTCTTTCATTCTGTCAGACAACTTCAAATAGTTGAATATTGTTTCCGCAGGTATCGTTGAAAACCGCCAGTTTGGCTGCCCCCATAGTTGTTGGTTCCATACTGAATTCAACTCCCAGTTTCTTCAGCCTTTCGTATTCAGCCTCAGCATCGTCCACATGAAATGCGGTCAATGGTATTCCGGCGTCAAATAATGCTTTTTGGTAAGTTTGTGCGGGTTTAAATGCCATCGGTTCAAGAACCAGTTCTGGGCCGTCCTGCTCTTCCTTTGAAACAACCGTAAGCCACCGGTGCTCATCCATGGGGATGTCTGTTTTTTTGATGAAACCCAGCACATTCGTGTAAAACTGCAGGGCTTTTTCCTGGTCGTCAACCAATAAGCTTGTGAGTTTAATCTTCATAATAATAATGATCGGTTTATATTTAGGGTTCGATCATAATATGATGAATAAACAGAATCCATGTTTATCCGGAATTGCTTTTTTTACAATATCCCGAAGGTGACGAACCCGTCATTTTTTTAAACAGAGTTGAAAAGGAGGTCAAGCTGTTGTAACCCACCGCTAAGCAGGCTCCGCGAACGGTCATCCCGCTGCCAATCAGTTTTTTCGCTTTGGCAACCCGCACCCTGGTTACGTATTGATGAGGAGTACGGCCATAATGTTTCTTAAACAACCGGATGAAATGAAACTTGGACAGGTAAGCCTCGCGGCATATGCTGTCCAGTTCAATATCTTCAGAATAATTGCTGTCTATAAACTGCTTTGCCTTTATAATGCGCGCAGTAAGGTCCTGCCTGGGGTAGAGTTGAGTCTTCAATTTTCGGACTTGCCGGCTGTAGAAGGTCATTTGATTGGTATATTATCTATTCTCTACAATGTAAGAATCTTTTCCAGTATGGCATTAATTTATTTCTGTCCTTTAGCCGATGCATCAGTATCTCCTGTCATTACACGCCTCGGGGAGGAGGAGTGAGGATCAGTTTTAACACTGCATTCCTAATGGCAATGCCCGTGATCACTTGACCAGACCGTACCGGGCTCACAATCCTGCGGGCCGCTGCCGCCGGATAATGCAATGGCCACAACGATAAGCGCAGCTAATACCGCTGCCACCAGGCCGGAAATTCCAATTTTGGATGCCAGGCCCGAGTTGTCTTTTCCCTGGCAACAGTTTTTATACTTTTTTCCGCTGCCGCAATGGCAGGGGTCATTTCTTTCCGGTTTTTTAGCCACAGTCTTTAATTATTTATTATCTACTGAAATTGATGGATTCAATAATGCTCAAAAATTTTTCAATAACCAAGCCGTAAGAGTTATTGGGTTGGTTTTTGGGATAAAATGAGTTTTCTGTATATGTTGTGGCAAAGCCATTCTTTTGTAGGAGCAGTCAAATGAACAACCCGGTTATACCCACAGCATCATTCGATTTTTCCGGCTGTCACTTTTCTTTTTTTATACTTCTGACAGAATCCGGCAGGGCATGCGGACTCTCAGGCTGATTGTTGTTTTTAAAAGTTATTCCGGGGTTGAGTGGCCGTAAAGTTTTTGATGCAGCTTTCTTCCTTCGCCGGCAATGATGTCTATCATCTCCTCTATATCTTTTTTGGAGGTTCTGAAATTTACAATACAGCCCCGCAAACAGTATTTGCCATCTACAACAGCATGGGATAAAAAGAGTTCGCCATCCTGCTGTAACTTATTTAGTAATGTTTCATTGAGAGTATCCAGGTAGGTGCCCCCCTGATCATGACTTTCGAAATCCGGAGGAACATACCGAAGTGTCGTGATGCTCAGGTTTTGCGTTATAGCTTCCAGTTCGGGGTGCTCCCGGGCTTTCTCAAACATGTACCTGGATAGCTCAATATCTTCGCCAATCATCTTCACATACCCTCTGCGGCCCGCCTGCTGCAATGCAAGCCAGACTTTCAGGGCCCGGAAACCTCGTGAATTCTGAAGTCCGTACTCATAAAAATTGTGGGTGGGATTTTCTTTGTCACCGTCGAAATTGTAGTACTCAGGATGAGTGCTGAACGTGTCCGTTAGATGCCTGGGATTTTTTACCAGCGTACAACCTGCTTCAAGCGGACTATACCACCATTTATGGGGATCAAGTGCAATAGAATCGGCTTCCGTGATACCCTCAAACTTCTTTTTCTGTTCCGGCACGGCCGCGGCTGGTATGCCGTATGCCCCGTCAACATGAAACCACAAGTCGTAGGTTTTGCAGACCAAAGCAATCGCCTTGAGATCGTCAACCACTCCCGTGCTGACATCGCCGGCTACCCCGGCTACCATCATCGGTTTAAAGCCATTTTCAAGGTCGTCTTTTATGGCCTGCTCCAATCTAACAGTATCTATTTTATTATTGGAATCGGTTTGGATCCAGCGAATGGATCTGGATCCAAAGCCGAATAGATTCGCTGCTTTTTCAATCCAGGTGTGGGTTGTTTTGGAGCAGTATATAACCGGTTTCACCGGAATACCGGAAAGGCCATCTTCTTTAATAGAACCGGAGAGTTTTGCTGTTCGGGCAGCTAAAAAAGCAGTAAAATTAGCCATATTCCCTCCGCTCACCAATATTCCTCCATAATCCGGAGAGACCCCGATAAATTCGGCCAGCCATTTGATAGTCTGCTTTTCGATTTCTGTTGCGACCGGACTTAAAATTTGTGCACCCATATTCGGATTTACAGAAGCTGCAAGCAAATCGGCCAGTGCACCGATGGGAGCCGCGGATGATGTGATATATCCCAGAAATTTCGGATGTCCGTTTAGCAGTGAATGATTGAATAATAAATCAGCTGTTCTGGTCAGCAGCTCTGCTGCCGGAGTCCCATGCTCCGGTAATGGTGAAGCCCCAATAATTTTTTTCAACTCACCGGACGCTTCCCCCTTTGTTACGGGCCGTTCCCGAATTGTAGCTGTAAAATCTGATATGGCATCTATTAACTGATAACCAATTTTTCTGAATTCCTCTTTATCCATTTCAATGGATGATTTCCTGTTATGTGACATGCTGGTGTGAATGCTAAAGTTGATGTGATGCGGTGATTTGATCAACAGAGTTGATTACTGAATATCAGAAACCCCGGATACGAATTTTCAAAGCAGCCTGTTTCAAATGATGCTCCGGATAATTTTGATTTAAAAAGTTATGTAACTCTCAGCCAAATAAGAAGCGTGTAGTTTTCGCTTTCAATTTAAGTCATATCGTAAATAACCAAAGAGCAAGCACCTTTATTCAATTTAATTACGGCGCCGTATCAAGACAAGTAATGAACGGAAATAGTGCCCTGACCCTGGTTTCCCAATAAGAAGAACCGGGATTAAAAGATTTCACAGGATGTAGAAAGAAATCCTGCCAATTTCACAACACTGTTCTGATTCTGGCTCTGTAAACTTCCCCGGAAGTATCAGGAGTTAAGAACCGATAAGGCCCGCGATTTATAGGTTCTGCTGATGGGTAAACTGGTTTCATTCAGCATTACAGAAGTCGTATTAAAATGGCTGATATGGTGCTGATTGATAATGTACGACCGGTGAATCCGTATAAAATGTTCCGGAAGGGATTTTTCAAAAGAAGAGATGGTTTCCCGGATGGTGAGGGATTTATCGGATGTATAGATTTTTACATAATCGCTCAGGCTTTCGAGGTATATGATATCCTCCAGTTTTACCTGGTGCCTGGCACGATCGGCCCGGACCGTAATGAACTTTGTTTTCAGGGCTTTCTTTTCTTCCATTAATTGCTGAACCCTGAACTCATTGTTTTTGATTCTTCTGAAAAGCAGGAAAAACGCTTTAAGCAACACGATCAGGTAGATTGCAGAGGCGGGTACAAAGATATTCGTCATGATGGGTTCAAGTTCACCGTAATTGTAGTTGGCAATCACTGCAAATGAGATCGTGATCACTACCATCTCAAGGTACAGGGAAGTAACCAGCGTATATATGGTGTAAAGGGTGAACCGGGTGTAATCCCGCTTCAGCAGATAGTTTGGCACCAGGTAATAATTAAAAAAATAGGAAGTGGCCATCGCCACAGGTAGCAGGAAACTGACGAAATAAAAGCTCTTTACATAGTCTCCATAGCCGCTGCCAAACCCGGTCACCAGTACAGCGCCGGCCAGAGCCCAGAATAAAATGTGCCTGCCAGGTTGCATTTCTTTTGTTGTTAAAATCCTCAAAAAATCAGATAAAACCATTTTTTATCGATGAATGACAGGTTTAGCATGGGTTTCTGCCTTGATGATAACGGTTTTCAGGAAATACATTGTTTGTGAACGGATATTCACTACCGGTCATCCTGATGGTGAATATTATCAATAAAAATCTGATCAATAAATAAAGTTATGTTTCATATTATCAATCAAAGCGGCATTTTCGGCCTGCCTCTTTTACTTACTTTACTGGCTGTTTTTTATCTCACCATAAAGTACGGGATAAAACTCCGGAGAACGAACTCAGAAGCCGGGTCTGACATCAACATCATCATCTATCTTGGGATTTTTGGGCTCGCACTCGGCCTTTTTTCCACCTTCCTGGGAATTTATGAGGGCACAAAAATAGCTGCCCGGTTACGCCCCGAACAGCTTGCGGATGGTGTTGGAACAGCTCTTGTTTCACTGCTGTTCGGTTTGGCGATTTTTCTGTTTTCAGCATGTTCATGGTTCATCTTACGTTTGCGCAGAAGAAACATTCACAGGCAGCAGGTTGAAGTAAGCTGAAATGAAGAGATTTTTTTTCGGCGCAGTAATCCTGGGGTTTATGTGCAGTGTAAATCCGGGTCGGGCAGATGAGGCCTCAACAAACGTGCTTTTTATCGGAAATAGTTATACCTATTACCACAGCATGCCCCGGATGTTCAGGGCGATGGCTGAACATCATCTTCCCGGTCATCAAATCAGCACAAAATTTGTCGGCCATGGAGGTGCAACACTTCAGCAACACTGGGAAGAAGGGCGGGTTTTAAAAGAAATCCGGTCCGGCGGGTGGGACTATGTTGTTCTTCAGGAACAAAGTATGCTTGGAGAAGAAATTATTGAAAACGGTAAAAGTTATGTACGGCATCCGGACCAGTTTTTTGAATATTCCGGAAAATTCCAGCAAGCGATTCAGGAGAATGATATAGAGACTGTTTTTTTCATGACCTGGTCGAGAAAAGGGTATCCTCATCAGCAAAAGTATCTGACGTATGCTTACATGGAGATCGCCAGAGAAACCGGAAGTAAAATCGCCCCTGCAGGCCTGGTTTGGGAAAAATTACAAACAGAAAACCTGTTCGATTTATATGAAAAAGATGGTTCTCACCCCACCGTGTATGGATCTTACGCAACGGCGTTAATGCTCTTTTCAGTCATTTTCAACACAGATTCCCGCGGGGTTCCGGGGCGCCTGGAAGGGAATGAGATATTACGAGACGGGAAAATATCCGGCGAAAAAAGCGTGCTGTGTGATCTGGAAAGCAGGGAGGTAAATGTGATTCGAAGTGCAGTATCTGATTTATTTAAGCAGATGGAGAAAGGGAATGGATACCTGTCGGCTGAGGAAGCCGTCAGTAATAAAAAGCCGGCTGTTATCACCCTAATTTTTAGATATCTCAGTGATGCAAAAAACCAGTTCGTTATTCTCATCATTATAGCCGGGGGGATACTGGTTTTGAAGGTCGGCGCTGTTCTTTTAAATAATGGAAAACAGGCGAAGACTGAGTAGAAGTATCTCTAAAGAGGCTGTTAGAAAATATTAAACAATGAAATGATCCGATTCAAACCCTGCAAGGGCGGCAGTACACAGCCCCGGCGCAAAGCCGAAAAAATTGACCAAATCCAAGTCCTGCAAGGGACGGCAGAATGCAGCCCCGGGCAGAAGCGCGGCAGCGGTGGCGTCCGGGGTTAAGAAGGTCCAAAAGACCACCCCCCAAGGCGAGGGATATGTAAAGCTTGGTGAGTAAATACGAAGGGGGTTAACTGCAATTTTTATCAAAAGCGAATATCGGGGTATTACTTTTTCTTGAAAAAAAGTAACCAAAATTCAAGGCTGGGAATCATTTACGGCGTTCACGGCTGATCCGCTGAAAGCCGGCAATGGTCCATATGAATTTGTGGTTGTAATTTGAACTACCGGCCGGTATGCCGCCTTACTTTCGCGGATCAGCCAGTTCACTTTTCCCGTAAATGCTTCCAAGGCCGGTTTGTCTTTTATCATTGAATCGGAGGTTGAAAGAAATGGTTGGTTGTCAGAAAACCCTGAAAGGGTTTAACATAATTAGCCCCGGGTAAAGAAGCGAAGCGGATGCAACCCGGGGGTAATGCGAGTATAAAAACCCCGAGGCGATGAGTTGGTTGAAATAGATGAATACTTTCAAAGGGGTTGGGCAGTAAATTTATATTGGAACCTCATCCTGTTGAATAGAATTTGCGCAAGCCCCCGATGTTTTTATAAAAATTAGTTTCCATTTTATCGATGGATAACAGTTTTCTGCGGGGTTTCTCCCTTGTTCAGTCAGCCTGGCAAATTTAGATTACCTGTGTATATTTAACATCCAAAAATGAAAGCAATGACAGATTTATTTCACACTGGCGGCCTGTTCTTGATGGGCCTGTTAACGGTTATCCTGATGGCCGTGGTTGCAACGGCAGTCTTTCTTTATTTGCAAAAAAGGAAAGGGTATCAACCTTCTGTTTCGATCATTAAGGAGATCGGAATTTTCGGACTGGTGATCGGAATCTTCGCCCAACTCCTTGGACTCTATGAGGCTTTCAGTGCGATTGAGCAGATAGGGTCTGTTTCCCCGGCTCTGCTGATCGGGGGCTTTAAAATTTCGTCTATTACAACCCTGTATGGGCTTATAATTTTCCTGCTGGCCGGGCTCTTATATTTTGGACTAAAAATGGTTGATGGAAAGGAGGTAGAATAAAGCCAGGAGAAAATCCCGTCCCAACAAGATGAACCGGGATTAAAAAGATTAGGAATCAGGATGAGCAGATTTTGAAAGAATATCCGGCCAATCCCACAAATCCTGCTCTGATCCTGGTTCCCAATAAGAGATGAACTGTTTAAAAGAGACTTTCCATTTTCCTTTAAATTTTTATATTGAAAACAGAAGTAAAAAAATGATAAAATCATTTTAATAGTTAATCCTTGGGATGGATAAGAAGAATATTGTTATCAGAATACGTAATGGGGACAAGGAAGCTTTTGAGGAAGCATACTGGCAGTATAGTGATACTCTGCACAGGCTTGCACTCAGGTTTTTAAAGGACGATCAACTTGCCGAGGATGCTGTTCAGGATTTGTTTATTAATTTATGGAACGACAGGAAAAAATTGGATCAGGAGAAGTCGCTCAAAGCGTTTTTGTTCGTTTCTTTGAAAAATCATGTACTGAATATGATAAAAAAAAACAAAAGAAGAATTATACGTCAATTTGAGTATGTGAATATCAATGAGGGCACTCCTGAAAAAACAGATGATGCTATTATACAATCTGATTACAGATTTATTTATAACAGAGGATTAAAACAGTTACCTGTAGTAAAGAGGCAGATTTATGAATTGAAGATGGGTAATAATTTTTCCAATGATGAAATTGCTGCGAGATTGGGCCTGTCTGTAAATACTGTTAAATCGCATTATTACCTGGCAAAAAAATCAATGAGAGATTTTTTTTCTTCATATAATAATTTTCCCTGAAAGAGATGCATACCTGATTATCTTTTTTATTTATTTTTGACTTTTTCACATCCTTTTCTGCTTCCGTGTTGTATTTATAGTAAATCTACAATTTCGGGATGCAAACACCAGACAAAAAATTACTCAAAAAGTATTTTGAAGGTTCAGCAACACAGGTTGAAGCTAAAATCGTATTAGATTGGTTTGAAACCCGTGAGGGGATTCAATATATCGAAGAAAGCTTTGAGTCTTATGAGGCTATTCCAGAAAAATCATTTAAAACGAATGAGAAGCGACAAGCACGTCTTCATAATATCAATAGCAGAATTGAAACCGGCAGGAAAGGATTTATTTATTTCTTTAAGCACAAAACCTTTCAATATAAATATCAATTAGTAGCATCAAGTATTTTAGTATTGTTTTCGCTGCTATATCTCCTGGTATTTTCCATGAATTCTGTAAGCCCTCCGGAAGCTATAACGTATACAACAGGGCCTTCAGAAAACAGAAACATTGTATTATCTGATGGCACCAGTATTTGGTTAAGTGAGAGCTCAACGATTAAAATAACTGAGGATGAAGAATCAGGAAATACAGCTACCCAACTGGAGGGGCAGGCATTTTTCGATGTCATGAAACATCAGGGCCGGCAGTTTACTGTACAGTCATCAGGTACAGAAATTTCAGTTCTGGGCACTTCATTTAATGTAAATACTCACTCACGAACAAAAGAAGTGATAGTTGCTGTTTCAAATGGGATTGTGTCTTTTCGTAATACAGAATATAAAAACCGAAGAGAGATCATTCTGACTGAAAACATGATTGGCTTGTTTGATAGTGAAACAGGGGAAATTAAAAGTGAATCAACCAAAGTTCATAACTACCTGAGCTGGATACATAAAAGTATTTCATTTAGTAACACACCTTTTGAAAGTGTTTTAAAACAGCTTGAGAGAATTTTTGAGATTACAAATAAAATAGAGGACAGAGAACTACTGGATTTAAAATTAACGGCAAACTTCCAGAGAGGGTCCGTTGACCAGGTTTTGAGTATGATTTCCGAAGGCCTTGAGATCGACTATGACTATCAGGATGGCAGAGTACACTGGACAGTTAAAAATTAAAACTTAACCGAAACTAACCACCAGAAGGATGAATGATAAAAAGAAAGTTGTAAAATCAGAATTCGGATTGATACTTGTCGGTTTGCTGGTATTATCCGCCGGGTTTGGTTTCATACTTAATCCGGAAACTGCACAAGCTCAGAAAGCAGAATACTTGGTCAGTCAACTCGAAATCAATGAACGTATATCTGTTGACATTGAAGAAATGAAGCTCACGAATGCACTGGAGTTAATTACAGGCGAAGCAAATTTGGGGCTCTCTTATAATTCCAGTTTAATTCCTGATAAAAACGCTTCTTTATCTGTTAACAACATGCCCGTATTACAGGCTCTTAACCTTTTATTGGAAAATACAGGATTGCGTGCTGCATTTATTACCAATGGAAATGCGGTAACTATTTATGAATCTGATAGAAATGGTGAGAATCGTCAGTTTTTGAATTTTAATGATGAGATACAGGAAAGAGTGGCTGGTTCAGTTTCTGATGCAGCTACAGGTAATACAATGCCAGGCGTCAATATCGTGATAAAAGGTACCGATAGTGGCACTGCTTCAGATATGGATGGCAATTTTTCTTTAAATGTACCTTCTCTCCAGGATACTCTCGTATTTTCATACATAGGTTATCAACGCCAGGAAGTTCCCATAGACGGAAGAACAGAGATCAATGTAGAACTTCAGATGGAAATTTTTGGCAGTGAGGAACTTGTCGTTGTTGGGTATGGGACCAGGACCAGAGAAACATTAACAGGATCTGTCAGGTCTATATCGGGAGAAAGATTAGAAAAAGCACCTGTAACAAATATCTCCAACAGCCTGTCCGGTCAGATTCCCGGAGTTGTTACAATCAATCCAAGCGGTGAACCCGGTGCTGACGGGGCGTCAATTCGTATCAGGGGGGAACATACTCTTGGTGACAATTCGCCGCTTATTGTGATTGATGGTGTTCCTAACAGATCAGGCGGCATGGAAAGGTTGAATCCCAGAGATATTGAAAATATCAGTGTACTGAAAGACGCTTCCGCTGCAATTTACGGTGCACAGGCTGCGAATGGAGTTATTCTTATTACAACAAAACGAGGCCAGGCAGGAGCTACACAGTTTAGTATAGATTTCAACCAGGGGATGAATCAACCGACCCGCGTACCCCAAATGGCTGATGCTGCCACTTACCTGGAAATGTTGAATGAAATTGCTGAGTATCGTGGTAATTCAGCTCCATATTCTCAGGAAAGAATTGAAAATCACAGACAAGGAACAGATCCATGGTTGTATCCGGATACGGATTGGTTTGCTGAAACCCTGAAACCTGTATCGCTTCAAACCCGGGGAGATATGTCGGTTTCCGGTGGCAGTGAGACAGTTAAGTATTATTTATCCTTTGGTGGATTAACCGAGGATGGTTATTACAATAATAGTGCAACCCGCTATAATCAGTATAATATCAGAAGTAATATTGATGGACAGATCACAGACAATGTAACTCTTGGCTTTGATGTGACCGGACGCTTTGAAGACCGTAACTATCCTACCCGTTCAGCCGGAAATATTTTCAGGATGGTTATGAGGGGTAAGCCACACCTCCCGGCATACTGGCCAAATGGTTTACCGGGACCCGATATCGAATATGGAGATAACCCGGTTGTGGTAGGTACGCCGGAAACCGGTTATAACAACGACGAAAGATACTATTTTCAAAGCAACCTGAGTCTGAACGTTGAAATTCCTGCTGTTCAGGGACTTTCTTTCAGAAGCAATATAGCTTACGACAAAAATTTCAGGGAGCAAAGTGTATGGCAGACTCCATGGACTTTATATACCTGGGATTACGAAACGTATGATGGAAACGGAGAGCCTATGTTAGAAGGATCATCAAGAGGTTATGCAGAACCTCGTTTGTTTCAGGAAAGAGGTAGCGGCGAGGACGTGATGGTGAACTTGATTGCTAATTATCAACAGGATATCAGTGACCACTCTTTTGGTATTTTAGCGGGGGTTGAGCGACAGACTTTCAGTAACTCATTTATGAATGCATTTCGTCGTCACTTTTCTTCAGTCCAAATCGATCAGCTTTTTGCAGGAGGTGAAGATGAACTTAGCAATACCGGAAGTGCATCTAAAGGTGCAAGACAGAATTATTTCACGCGTCTCAACTACGATTATCAAGACAAGTATCTGTTTGAATTTGTCGGGCGATATGATGGGTCATACATCTTTCCGGAAGAAAGACGGTTTGGTTTTTTCCCTGCTGTATCTGTAGGCTGGAGGCTGACTCAGGAAGACTGGTTCGTGAACATAACTGATTTTTTCAATGAACTTAAACTTCGTTCCTCCTGGGGACAAACGGGAAATGACCGCATTGATGAATTCCAGTATTTCGCAACATTTGGTTTTGGCAATGGATATGTATTCGATAACAATGTTATTGTTAATAGTATTTACCCAACCCGTACACCTAACCTGAATGTAACATGGGAAGTAGCGAACCAGTTCGATGTAGGTTTAGAGGCTGAATTTCTTGATAACCGGTTTATTTTCGAGATAGATTATTTCAATTACCTGCGGGAAGATATTCTCTGGTGGAGAAATGCATCTGTACCCATGACATCAGGCTTTAGTTTGCCAAGAGAAAACATCGGTGAAGTTTCAAGCCACGGTTTTGACGGGTCTGTGACTTACCGGGAACAGATTTCAGGAAACTTCCTGTTTGATGTGACCCTGAATGCGAGTTATGCGACCAATGAAATTAAGTTTTGGGATGAAGCGCCCGGAGCTCCGGAATGGCAACGATCAACCGGTTACCCGATGAATACAAATATGTATTACAATGCGATTGGAATTTTCCAGGATTCGGATGAAATAGAAAACACACCGAGCTGGGAAGGCGCCAGACCAGGTGACATTATATTTGAAGATGTAAATGGAGATGGTGCCATCGATGGACGTGACAGAATTCGATTGGACAAAAATAACATCCCGAAATGGACAGGCGGGGTAAATATCAATGTTGCCTATAGTAACTTTGATCTCTCCTTGTTATTCCAGGGTGCGGCTGGTGCTGTTCACTATGTTGATACAGAATCAGGTGAAATCGGAAATTTTCTGACTGAATTTGCCGAAAACAGATGGACTGAACAAAACCCGAGTACAACTCATCCAAGAACCTGGAACAGGGATGATGAATATTGGGCCAGCAATGCCAATACATATTTTTTAAAAGATACCGACTATATCAGGCTTAAAAATCTTGAATTCGGCTATAACCTTCCTGCTGATCTGAGTACTCGTTTCGGAATACAACAAATGAGAGTTTATGCAAGTGGTTTTAACCTGCTTACATGGAGTAAACTGAAAGTAATGGATCCGGAAACTGCAAGTGGTTCCGGTCAGTACTATCCGCAGAAACGGGTTCTTAATCTCGGTTTTTCTTTAAAATTTTAATGACATAACCATAAAGTCTTATGAAAAATTTAATTTTTATCATAATTGCGACACTGGGTTCTTTAGCACTCTTCTCTTCTTGTGATGAGTCGGTGTTGAACATGCAACCACTGAATGAAATGTCAGAAGAAGATGTGTGGAATGATCCAGGATTGGTCAGATTATACCTGAACGATATTTATCAGGGGATGGGACACGGATATATAGCATTAGCTCTTGCATCAGGTGTGGATGAGACAAAACACACCCATGGCTGGGATGACGGCCCTGTCAGACAATCAATTCTCACTCCGGATAATCTGGGTTTTTTCCAAAGCTGGGCAAATTGGTTTCCTCATTTTAAATGGGAAGATTTATATAGTAAAATCAGGGATACCAACATCCTGCTCGAAAATATCGGTGATGTAGAAATGGGCCAGGAAGATAAAAATATAATGACAGGGGAAGCATTCTTTCTGAGAGCTTATTTCTACCATAACCTTGTAAGATTGTGGGGCGGTGTTCCTGTTTTGACGAAAGCTCACACAATGGATGATGACTTCTTTGTTTCACGAAATTCATTTGAGGAAACAATCAACCAGATTGTGGAGGATTTGAATGAGGCGGCACAACTTTTACCCGAAGTTGCAAATCAGGATGGCCGTGCAACCAGAGGTGCAGCATTAACTCTGAAGTCCCGCATATTGCTTTACGCAGCCAGTGATTTGTATCATGAAAATCCGGGCGGGATACCTGAAACCGGGTATTCGGGTGGTGACCAACAAGCCCGGTGGAGGGCAGCTAAAGATGCTGCACAGGATGTCATCGATATGAATGTTTACAGTCTTTATGAAGCAAATCCGGCTCCGGGCGACTCAACAGCTGAGAATTATGCAAATATCTGGCTGGTTGACGGCCATTCAGAAACCATTCTGCAGCGTCATTTTACATCGTCGCATTCATATGAATGGTTTCAGGCAGATATCGGGCTGTTCAACGGTCCTAATGGATGGCATAACTGGGGAGGGGACACTCCTTTACAGCAACATGTAGATGCCTATGAAATGGCTGATGGAACATCATTTAATTGGGATAATCCGGATCATGCAAACGATCCGTACATGAACAGAGATCCGCGTTTCTACGGATCAATTTTCTATAACGGGTCGCAATGGAGACAAAGACCGGATAATATGCTTGCTTTGGATCCGGATGGAATCGTTCAAACCGCCGATTATGAAGTGGAAGGCCAGAGTGAATTAAGAGCAGGCCTTGATACCAGAAGCGGCCCTATAGAAGACTGGAATGGAACACACACCGGTTATTATATGAGAAAATTTGCGGACCCAACCGTTAATCATCAATTCGAAATGCAGGAAAGACCCTGGATCTATATGAGGTATGCCGAAGTTCTGCTGAATTATGCAGAAGCATCCGTTGAACTTGGTGAAGATGCAGATGCCCGGAATGCATTAAATCAAATCCGCCGGCGTGCCGGAATGCCGGATGTTCCTGCTGCGGAATCCGGAGATGAACTGCTTGAGCGGGTCCGAAACGAACGCAGAGTGGAACTTGCATTTGAAGAACACCGGTTTTTCGATGTACGAAGATGGATGATCGCACCTGATGTTTATGAGGATGGCAGAAGAATCAGGATCATCGGCCGGCTCAACGGAGACGGTTCCTATACGTATGAATATTCAGTGGAAACAGCTGATAACCGGGGATGGAATGAACGGGCTTATTTCCTGCCAATCTTGCGGGATGAAATCAACAGTAATAGCAACCTGGTTCAAAATCCCGGTTATAATTAATTTTTAATTCCTGAATTTAGTATGCATAAGCAGCTTTTTTGGTTGCTTATGCTCACTCTTAAAAAAACTTCCGTTTCTTTATTCATATTAATTACTAAAAAAAAATATTAATGGCTTTATGTAATCAAATTCAGCCTGATAAACGAAATGCGTTTGCAGCCCTGACGGCTCTTTTTCTCTTATTTACAATTACTTTTATATCATGCGAGAACTCTTCTGAAATAGATATCAGCGATCTGTCTGAGGAAGAGATTCACGATCCGGAGTTTGCTCTGGCGGGTGTGGAAATGAGAGATGGGCTTGAAGTAAGACTCTTCGCATCCGAGGGTATGGTTAGAAATCCAACAAATATGGATGTGGATGATCGTGGCAGGGTGTGGGTCACAGAAGGAGTGAATTACCGGCCCTCACTCAACCCGGATATACCTCAAAAAGAAGAAGGTGACCGCATTGTAATTCTTGAAGATACATCCGGAGACGGCAAGGCCGATAAAGAAACCGTTTTTTACCAGGGTAATGATATTAACTCCGCACTGGGAATCATGGTTTTGGGTAACAGAGTTATCGTTTCTAAAAGTCCTGACGTTATGATCCTTACAGACACCACTGGAAACGATCAGGCCGATACAAAAGAGATCTTGTTTACAGGAATTGACGGCCAGGAACATGATCATGGCATCCACGCTTTTGTTTTCGGACCCGATGGTAAACTTTACTTCAATATGGGGGATGCCGGCCGACAAATTAAAAATGCCGATGGTACGATTATTATCGACAAGAGCGGTAACCGGGTAACGGAAGAAGACGGAGTTTACAGGAAAGGGATGGCTTTCAGAGCCAACATGGATGGTTCGGAATTAGAAGTGATTGGCCATAATTTCAGAAATCCATATGAAGTGGCTGTCGATTCGTATGGAAATGTGTGGCAATCGGATAATGATGATGATGGCAACCAGTCTGTTCGCATTAATTACATTATGGAATATGGCAATTATGGTTATACTGATGAAGTAACCGGTGCCGGATGGAGAAACCGAAGGGTGAACATGGAAGAAGCGGTTCATGAACAGCACTGGCACCAAAATGATCCCGGAGTGATTCCAAACCTCCTGAACACAGGATCTGGCTCTCCAACCGGAATTATCATATATGAAGGGGATCTGCTGCCTGATGTATTTCATAATCAGCTGATACATACGGAACCTGGACATAATGTAGTACGTGGTTACCCTGTTCAACAGGATGGTGCGGGTTACAGTGCTGAAATTGAGAATATCATGAAAGGAACAGATAATCAGTGGATACGTCAGGTTGATGTTGCCGTTGCACCGGATGGTTCCCTGTTTATAGCCGACTGGTATGACCCTGGAGTTGGTGGCCACCAGTACAGATCGCCCGAACGCGGCAGGATCTACCGAATTGCTCCCGGCAATAGCCCTTATCACATACCAGAGATGGATTACCATACTGTTGAAGGTGCAATCGAGGCCCTGAAAAGCCCGAATCATGAAACACGATCTAAAGCCTGGCTGAAACTGAATGAATGGGGTACGGAAGCTGAAGAAGCACTTGCTGATCTCTGGAATTCAGATCATTCCAGATACCGTGCAAGAGCACTGTGGCTGTTATCTAAAATAGACGGCAGAGGTGAACAGTATATAGAACAGGCGTTGAATGACAGTGATCCGAATTTACGGATTACCGGTTTACGGGCTGCACGTCAGCTTGATATTAATATCATTCCGGTCATCAGCCAACTGGTGAACGATCCTTCCCCGCAGGTACGAAGAGAGGCTGTTATTGCTCTCCGGCATAATGAATCTCCCAATGCGCCGCAGTTATGGGCAGAACTTGCATTTCAGTATGACGGCCTGGATCGTTGGTACCTCGAAGCTTTAGGTATCGCAGCAGATAGGCAGTGGGATGTATTTTTTTCTGCATGGCTTGACCTTGCAGATGAAGATCTGAATGATTCGTCATCACGGGATATCATATGGCGTTCCAGATCAGAACTTGCATTGCCAATTCTTGCTGATATTATTACAGATCCCTCTACGGATATAGAAGAAACCCTCAGATATTTCAGAGCATTTCATTTCCATCATGATAGTGACATTAAAACGAATACGTTAATCAGCCTGCTGAATGGGAATCATCCCCGGCAGTCGAGAATTGCATTCTATTCATTACAACAACTTGACCGTTCAGATGCCGAACAATATCCGATCGTCAGGCAAGCATTAAATCAGGCACTTGATATTGCAGAGGGAACCTATGAGTTCCTGGACCTTGTGGAGAGGTTTCGTCTTGAAGATCGTAATGACCAGCTTATCGAACTTGTAATGACATTTCCGGATAGCAGCCTGGGAATAAACTCAGCACGTCATATGTTAGCATACGGTGGGGAGTCACATTTAATGAGTATGACTGGAAGTGATAATGAACAGGTAGTCGGAAATACTCTGACAGCATTGGGACAGGTAGGAAATAACCAATCTCTCACATTATTGCGGTCTGTTGTGCTTGATGACGATAAAAGTCTCAGAGTTCGTCAGCTCGCAATAGAAGCTTTTGGACATGGTAGCTGGAATTCTGAAGACAGGCTTCTCGAAATGGCACAACAAGGAGAAATACCGGTTGAACTGGAATCGACTGCAGCCAATGTATTATTGAATGCATTCAGATCAAGTATCAGGGAGGGTGCAAGAGAATACTTACAATTGGATAATGCAGGAGATGAGTTTGTACTAAGACCTGTTTCTGAACTTGTCCGGGAAACAGGTAATGTAGAAAGCGGTCGTGCGGCCTATGAGAGGTCCTGTCAGATCTGTCACCAGGTTAAAGGCCGGGGAATAAATTTTGGTCCTGAACTTTCAGCAATTGCGGATAAATTACCAAGGGAAGGCTTATATAATGCTATTCTGGAACCAAATTCAGGTATTGTTCTTGGTTACGAAGGTTATATATTACAGCTGAGCGATGGCTCGCAGGTATCAGGAATTATACAAAGTGAAACATCCGCCGAATTAGTGGTACTAATGCCCGGCGGATTTACTAATCAATTTAGTATCGATGAAATTACTTCCAGGGAACAAATGGAGCAATCATTAATGCCTGCCATGCAATCCGGTATGACTGAGCAGGAATTAATCGACCTGGTTGAATATCTCACCACACTTAAAAATTAAACATCATATTTATGAATATTTCAAGACGAAGTGCACTGGGTAAAATGGGAGCTTTTGCAGGCTCCACGGCCTTTTTAGGGTTGTTCAAAGGAATAAAAAAATCGGATGAGATGCTTAAGGAAAAGAATCTTCAGGGAAGAATTAACCATTCCGTTTGCCGGTGGCCGTATAACAGCGTTTCTCTGGAAGATCTGTGCCAGGCCGCAAATGAGATCGGTATCACTTCCATTGAGCTGGTGGGGCCGGATGAATGGCACATACTGAAAGAATACGGCCTGGATTGTGCGATGCCCTGGGGAGCAGGCATGGGAATCGAGAATGGATTTAACAATCCGGAACTTCACGACGAACTGGTCGACGACTATGAAAGAGTAATTCCCCTGGTAGCCGAAGCCGGGTTTAAACAGATCATTTGCTTTTCAGGGAACAGGAACGGAATGGATGATGAAACCGGGTGGAGAAACTGCGAGCAGGGCATTAAGAGAGTCATGAAAACGGCTGAAGAGCACGACGTTATTCTCAGTATGGAACTCCTGAACAGTAAAGTGAATCACCCCGACTATCACTGCGACAAAACTCCCTGGGGAGTGGAGCTGGTTGATCGTGTCGGGTCAGACAATTTCAAACTGCTGTACGACATTTACCACATGCAGATTATGGAGGGCGACGTGATCCGGACCATCCGGGATTATCACGAATATTTCTCTCATTACCACACCGGCGGCGTTCCCGGCAGAAATGAGATCGATGAAACCCAGGAACTCTATTACCCGGCCATTATAGAAGCAATCGCTGAAACCGGGTTTGAAGGATATGTAGGGCAGGAATTTGTTCCCACCTGGGATGATCCCCTGGAAGCTTTAAGCCAGGGTGTGAATATTTGTGATGTGTGATGAAATGAGAGTCCGGGCAAGTGCCGCCTATTGCAGAGATTTTTAGTGACTTAACTGCCAATTGGCGGTGGGATATAAATTATTTTATTGGCATGGCCGAGCTGGTCAGAAATAAGAGCGATGAAATCTCCAGGATTTCGTCTGTTGCTTTACCTGTTTTTAAAAAAATCAACTCTTCCATGCCTGACTAAATCTTGAAATCAGGATCCGGATCAAATTTTGACTTGTGCAGATTAACCAGCCTGTCTCTCTCTTCTTTCAGTGACTTTGACAGCCCCACTTTGTAGACATGTGGGTTTTTAAACCTCTTAAATTCGTATGGTAATTTTTGAATCTGCCGGCGGCTAAACTTCGCTATTTCCCTCAGTTCCAGAGGTGGATCAATCCGTTTTCCGTTTTTTATTACCTGCGACAACAGAGGTTCATTTTCAAAATCATCCAGGTCTAATGATTGGCCAGGATCCGACGGGTGGTACATTTTACTGATACCTGTTTCATCATACAGCGCCACCACTTCTCCCCCATAGAATGATCCGTCCCGATTCAGCAGGCGATACACCTGTTTTTTCCCCGGCAAATTGATCTTTTCAACTGTTTCTGAAAGTTTGAGGCGGGGTTCGTTGTTTGCGTAACACAATTTGTAGACTCCGTCGAGTGCAGAGTCAGGCCGTCCGGTGACCAGGCTTGTGCCTACACCGAAAAGATCGATAGGTGCTTCCTGATGCACCAGGCTTTTGATCACATACTCATCAAGCTGGTTTGATGCAGCGATCTTTACTTGATTGAGCCCGGCTTCATCAAGCATTTTCCTGGATTCTTTTGACAGCCAGGCCAGATCACCACTATCGAGCCGGATTCCCTTCAGCTTCTGACCACGCTCTTTCATCTCTTTGCCTACCGTGATTGCATTTGGCACCCCGCTTTTCAATGTGTTATAGGTGTCTACCAGCAGAACACAGTCGTGCGGACGTACTTCAGCAAAATCCCGAAAAGCGGATAGCTCATCATCATAACGCTGAACAAACGAGTGAGCCATCGTGCCCGATATGGGGATTTGGTAATCTCGTCCGGAGCGTACATTGCTGGTGGCATCAAATCCTCCGACAACCGCTGCACGGCTTGCCGAATAGCCTCCGGTTCCGGGTGCACGTCTCAACCCAAAATCGACCAGTGTACGGTTGCCGGCAGACAACTTCATACGGCTCGCTTTGGTTGCGATCAGCGACTGATAGTTCACGGTATTGAGCAGTAGCGTTTCCAGAAGCTGAGCTTCAATAATCGGTGCCTCTACACTGATCACAGGACGATTGGGAAAAACCAGGTCCCCCTCTTTTGAGGCATAGATATGTCCGTTGAAACGGAACTCTTTCAGATAATCGAGAAACTTCTCATCCATCCCTTCATTTCTGAGAAACCCGATATCTTTCACATCAAAATGAAGATTTTCTACAGCTTTCAGAAAATCCTCCAATCCTGAAAAAATAACATACCCACCTTCAAAAGGGTTTTTCCTGAAGAAATAATCGAAAATAGCTATCTCATCTTTCAGCCCCTTATGGAAATAAACCTGGGACATGGTGATCTGGTATTGATCGGTGTAGGTTGCCGTATAATCAAACATGGTCAATTGATTTGGATGAATATTTTTTTACCTCTCCGTATAATTCTCTTTCATGGACAGCACTTTTTTTAAAAGGCCACGATCAACAGTAAGGTCATACTGTTCTTCAAGATGCCTTATAGCATCCTCTTCACCTGCATCTAACATTTTTTCACGGTCAAGAAATTCAATTAAATCTTCCGTGACAGCCCATTGGTAAATGAGCCATTTCCATTCGGAAAGAACAGATCCGGTATAATCGGCTTTGAAAGAGGTAGTCGATTTTTCATGCAGCACAGCCGTTTTCAAACCTGCGGGTTTCAGGCCCTTGATATTTTCATAGGCCGCTTTCAGTGATTTTCCCGAATCATTTACGTCATCTGCAATTAGCACATGTTTGTTTTGGAGATTGATGTTAACCGGGTCTGAGATCATCAATTCATCCCTTGTCTTTCCTCCACTCTCATAGTGCCTGATCTGTATCGACGTCAATGTTTTAATATTCAGAAAATCACAGATTATCCTGGATGGAGGAAGACCGCCTCTGGAGATGCCTACCACAACATCAAACTGCCCACCGGATTGCAATATCTGATGAGATATTTCATACGCCATATCATAAGCTTCAGATAGTGAAACAATTCTTGCTTTCATGCTTTTCCTCTATAATCCCGCTGATTTGTTATCTCTTAATACGTTTTGTTTAAAGACAATGTGAAAATAGCACAGGTTTTTACCAAATAATTTGATTCGCCACATCCTTTATATTATAAATCACAAGAACCAACTCCTCCCTGTGCTAAGGCATCTCTTTGGGGCACTGAAACTTTCACATTTTTTGGATCATTAACCCTTCCACTTCGTCAGGATGACGATTCCATTTATTGGAATCCGAACAGGGGAGGGAAGATGATCACGACGATTGCCGCCCAGATGGCATAGACGGGAAGGTAATCTGTCTGCCATTGTTCGAGAGCTGTGAATGGTCCGCGCCCGCGGAGGAAACGGATGCAGAGTACGGCAGACCAGG
Organism: Balneolaceae bacterium; assembly: GCA_040882525.1. Classification (GTDB taxonomy): domain Bacteria; phylum Bacteroidota; class Rhodothermia; order Balneolales; family Balneolaceae; genus Rhodohalobacter. Next base: position 111,978 of record JBBEBD010000029.1, read on the forward strand.
CCAGGTTGACTAAAAGGATGATGTTCATGCCCAGGGCGGCCGCACGGTTTGGGGTGAAGCCGAATTCGGTAATCCGCCCGGAGATGGCCCAGAGAGCTGCGGCATCAGCCAGTAGTGCGCTGACCACCAGCACAACCTGTACCACATCGAATGCACCCGGCGGGGACCCAGGATCACGGGCAGAGATGCCGTAGAGCAGAAGTCCCAGGACAACGACAAGGAGCATATCGAAAGCAATGAGTACGTCCCGCTCGATCTCTATACCTCGTCCGGAGAACAGCAGGGTCCCCAGGAACATGATCAGCATGATGGTAAAAAGAGGTGTGAAGAGGCGCGCCAGTACAGGTGCCAGGTTCCCGATCATGCTTTTCCGGGCCTCTACCAGCCAGGCAGCGACGATGACGGCCCCGGCCGCTCCACAGGGTAATATCCAGGATTCAAACACTGGTTCGATGTCGATATCAATAGACCCGAAGATCAATGCCATGAAACCGGTCAGAACACCACCGCCGAGGGCGATCAGCACGTAATAGATAAAGAGTTCGCCGGAGAACCGGATAAAATCCATACGTCCGTCAACCCAGCTCCAGTGGCCGCCGGAGAAGGCAATGCCCACAACCAGCCAAAGCGCAACCGGCAGATGCAGCGCTAAAAGTATTTGTGTGTCGCCGCGTTCATCAAAGGGGTAGACGTTGGCGAACAGGCCAGCCCCTGCGAACGCAAGAACCAGCAGAAGGAGAGTACGGGTATCAAGCCCCCGTTTCCAGACGAAATAGCCGGTTAGGAGGGGGAGCACGAAGAGGCTCATATTGCGGATGTAGAAATCCTCATCCTGGTCCATGTCGGTACCGAATAGTGCCGGCAGTTTGATGAGCAAGGCTGCGGCCGCCGCAAGGGTGAAGGCGACGATGGTTTCCTTGTGTGTCTTTATTAATTCCCTGAATTTACTTTTTGTTGTCATTGGATTTTCGGGTTGTATGAAATGAGTTGATATGCCGGCTCATGCCCATGTTCTGAGGCCGATTACGCCATACCATAAGAGGTAAAAAGCCACCAGGGTGTTGCATGGATTCCCTTCTTCCGGCTGGCCGTGAACACCGGGAGAAAGCGTCAAAGCAAAGCTGCATATAGGAAGGAGCAGAGGAAAATTTTCTAATGGTTTTCATTACCATCAGCCCCCATCAGCTGCGTTTTCGGGTGTCCGCTCCTGTTCGGCGTACCGGAATAACAGCGCAGATACGGTAAACAGGGTGATGAAAAATCCATTTACAGTCAGAATCTCAGTCACGGAACTGCCTGGTACCTCAGCCATGCCGGTGAACAGGGCGATTCCCGCAATAAGAGCCTGGGTGAGTGCCATTGTAAACATCACATAAGCCATTCCCTGCGGTTGAAACCGGGCAATGAAAGCACCGATGATCCCGATAAAAATGACACCGAAGTACCACGTGTTGATTGAATTGTTTTCCGAGCCGATAATACCAACGGCAAGATTTGACCAGATAAGGAAGAGCCCTGAGAAGAGGGCGAATCCGACGGCGGCCCGGTAAAAGGTACTGTCTCCCACTGTTGCCAATATACGCGTTACCCATAAGTAGGCAAAACCGGTGCCAAACAGGAGAATACCTGCAACGACGAAATCGGACAGGGTCCAGACAACATCATCAGAGAATTGCATACCAATCAGTGGGATTAATAATAAAATACCTGTAGCAATGGCTACATATGCGATGGATCGGTAAAAGTTGCTATTTGTTTCCATGAGGTTTACCTCTTTTTTATTTGTTCAGAAAAAGTACTTTGAATTACAAAGTATATGTTTAAAAAAATTTGCCCGGATTGTTTATGTCTTCATCAACGGGTAGTCATCGGATGAGTTTTTCATAAAATTGAGTGGTTATTTAAGTTTTTTGGGATTCTGAGAATGACTCATCCGATGACTGCATCTGCTGCGATCGAATTTTAAACCGGCTAAAGAAATACCATCCGGATCCTGCTGCTACCAGCAGTAATGGAATAGCACCGGGTTCATCTTCCACAATGATCATAAATGTCATCAAAAGGATGCCAACAAAAGTGATTAAAATTGAAATCATTTTATGCATTCTGAGCTTTTTACTGTTGTTTGTTTTCATAGTACTTGATAGTCATCGGATGAGTTTTTCATGAATTTGATCATTTTTAAATGGTTTTTTGATTCCGGACTGACTCATCCGATGACTGGTAACTTTATTTCTGTGATTTAATAATTTCTTCCAGGACTTTAAGATGTTCCTCAAAAGCTTTCTTTCCACCGGGAGTCATGTGATATTTAGTGTTGGGCTTGTTGTCTATGAATGATTTCTTCACACCAATAAAACCCTCTTTTTCAAGTTTCCTGATATGGGTTGCCAGGTTTCCATCGGTCACATCCAGGAATTCTTTTAGTGAGGTAAAATCGAGCGAATCGTTCACAGCCAGGGCCGACATGATTCCCAATCTGACCCGGCTTTCAAATGCTTTATGTAAATCATCGAATGATACTTTCACTATGGTTCACCGCTCGTACCTGAAATGCATATAAATACCATAGACAATATGGACCGCACCGAAACCAATCGCCCAGAAAAGCAGGCCATATTCAACAAACCAGGAGTTCATGAGTCCCAAACCTATCTGGACTGCGCCCATAAGCTTCACTTCACTGATTGTGTAATTGCCGGCATTATATAAAGCGAGGCCGTAAAACAGCAGCATGAATGGTGCGGTTAATCCGATGAGGCCTTTGGCTGTTAAAATTACGAGTAAGATTCCGCCAGCCAGCAGCGGGACTGACATACTTGCCAAAAGTCGTTTTGAGGTGGCATTCCATGCCTTTTCACCTCTTTTGTCAGATTTTCTCCAGGAAAAATAGATGACCGTAACCAAAGCCAGGGTCAGTACTCCAAGTGCAAGTAAAATAATTTGTGGCAAGTCAGGCGGGGAGTAAAAAATTTCATCCGGATGAAAACCCAAAACCGACCAGGCAATCCATGCGCCGGCCAGTGCATAAATACCTGCCATGATGCCAGCCCATCCGGAGAGGGACAAAAATTTGGAGGAACGCTCCATCATGGAACGAATCTCAGCAATATCCTGAATGTAATCTTGTTCTTTTTTCATACAAAGTACTTTTTATTTCAAAGTAATTTAAAGATTTCAGATATACAACAGATGCGGAAATTTTTTGTACATAAATTTAAGGGTGTCTTCCGGTAGTTGCTTTCACTGCATGGCAGTATGCAGTCTTCAAAATTAATCTGTTTATTCAACCCCTTTCGGGGTTGCGGTTTACCGCTTTATTCATCCCCGGATTGCATCCGGGGCTAATCATATTCAATCCGCACCGGCGGATTGGCGGGCTTTGATTCAGATTTACCAGTGATAAGTATCGCTGTTTCAAAAGGTGTTATACTAAAAAAAGATGCTCGATATTGTAACTATCCCACAGAGTTTCTTCAGTAAAATTCCATGTTTTGTTGCACCCCAAATTATAATCCCCGGTTAAACTACATTTCCAAACACCGTAGGTGTTCAACGTGATTAGCCCCCGGTGCAACCGGGGGAAAAGATCATAGTGAAAGAAACAACCCCGAATGGGGTTGAAAAGGGTCACGCTCACGCCTGTGATATCAGGCATGAACCATTTTCAATTAAGAAAAACACAGAAACAGATCGTGCGGGCTTCCGCTCGCTTTTTGCCGAAATCAATTTTGGTTAGGTATCTATAAGTCTTCATGTGTAATCAGAACAAGAAGATGATCCCTCAGGAGAATCTTTCAAGCAGCAAATGAAGTTAAATAAATAGGAATGCGTACTAATATCTCTGTTTTTTCCTGGTTTTTAAGTGCACAAATGATTTTTATGGTTTCCTGTAATTTTTTGGGAAGTGATCAGATTGCAGACCAGGAGTTGCCCGGTGAATGGGAGTGGGAGATGAGTTCAGGCGGAATCGCCGGCTTGGTTTTATTCCGATTCAGTTGATTACACACAGAGTATTTATTTCTCTAAATAAGACAACGTTTTTTGGTATAAAAATAATAAGCTCGTAAAAAAGTATGTGGTTGAAATAGGCCGGGAAGAATGGAATGCGGGGAATGTTATCATGCGGGCGGTTAACGGGGAAGAAGAAAGTTCTAATGATATAAAATTCATCAGGCTGGATGAACGAAATCAGCTTACTTTAATGGATCATTGTTTCGATTGCTTTACATATAGATTTCAAAAGGATAAGTAACTCTGTTGCAGATGTATGAAAACCGTTTCCTGCCTCCGAAATCCAAAATCCTGGTCTACTTCCCGTAAATCAAAAACAGGGCCGGTTTTTTTTGTAGATCCGGTTTACCGGCGGAGCGCCAGTGGTGTACGGTCCGGGTTTGGATGAATTCATTGGGCTGGGTGATGTTGCAGGCCACACAGAGCCGGGTGGAAGGGCGCAGTTTTTCTAGCAGAAGGGAGAAGAGCATGTCATTCCGGTGGGGGGTTTCCATGAAAATCTGAGTCTGGTCATGCTGCATGGATTCCTGTTCCAGGGAACTCAGCTGCTTTACCCGTTCATGGTTGTTCAGTGACAGATACCCATGGAATGCGAACTTTTGCCCGTTCATCCCCGATGCCATCAGGGCCATCAGGATTGAGGAGGGACCAACCAGCGGAACCACATTGTAGTTATTTTCATGGGCAAGCTGTACAAATTTAGCACCGGGATCGGCCACGCCGGGAGCACCCGCTTCCGACATCAGTCCCACATCCTGCTCCTTCAGCAGCTGTAAAAAACTGAAGATCTCCTGGTCGGGTGTTTTCTTATTCAGTACCCGCAGGGTGATCTCATAGTCGGGGGTTGGGTGGCTGATCCACTGCAAAAAACTCCTGCTGGTCTGGGGCTTTTCCACCAGGAAACATTTCAGCGATCTGGCCACCTCAATCGTATGCTCCGGCAGCACCAGGTTCTCCCTGCGTTTTCCGATGGGCGTGGGAATGAGGTAGAGGGTGTTGGTTTTGCTCATGAATAAGTTTATTGATCACTGACAGTTTAGTAAATCGAAAGAACCCACCCCTGTCCCCTCCGGAGGAGGGGAACGCTTATAATAAGCTCAGAATCATCAATCATCAATCATCAATCATCAATCATCAATCATCAATCATCAATCATCAATCAT
>JBBEBD010000030.1:0-208 GCA_040882525.1 Balneolaceae bacterium
ATAATAAAAATGAGCAGCTTTTAAGCGATCCGGACGAGATTCGAACTCGCGACCTTCCCGAGGATTCGGGACAGGCGTTCTAACCATCACTTCTTTTTATTCAATACCTTGTGCAAATTTATTTCCCCGCTGATAACCTTCTCCATGATCCTTCGGCTCTTCATCCTCTTCAACCAGTTTTCAGCTTTTATGGCTTCGGTTTTACTTG
>JBBEBD010000030.1:308-27958 GCA_040882525.1 Balneolaceae bacterium
ATAATAAAAATGAGCAGCTTTTAAGCGATCCGGACGAGATTCGAACTCGCGACCTCCTGCGTGACAGGCAGGCGTTCTAACCAGCTGAACTACCGGACCTAAAATAATCGCAATAAAAACCAGTTGTTATATCGGTTTTTAAACAGAATTTAATATAACGAGCCGGCTTACACGAAGTCAAGACATTTATTAAAAAAATGAGGGCAGCAGAATCAACTGCGGCCCTCTTCGGGATGGTGATGGGATATTAAAATTCTTACCCTAAAAGATCCTTAACTGCCTGTTGCAGATCATCACTTTCAGGTGTTACACTAGTCTTAAATCTTCTTACAAGATTTCCGTTCCGGTCAATCAGGAATTTTTCAAAATTCCAGCCAATCGCCCCCGTAAAATCAGGATTCGAAGTATTTGTTAAGTAGTCAAACAATGGGTGTATGTCATCCCCTTTAACAGAAATTTTAGAAAACAGGGGGAATGTAACCCCGTAATTTAATTCACAGAATTCCAGGATTTCGTCATCAGAACCCGGCTCCTGTCCGCCAAAATTATTAGCAGGAAAACCTAAAACTATAAATCCCTGTTCAGCGAATTCTTCGTGCATATTTTGGAGTCCTTCATACTGCGGAGTATTACCACATTGAGATGCTGTATTTACTATTAAAAGAACCTCACCCTCAAACTCTCCAAGGTTTATACTTTCTCCGTTAATAGAACTTAATTCAAATTGGTATATTGAATCAGTTTGTTCATTGACTGGTGCCATAAATAAAGTTGCAAAAATTAACAGTGTTATTGTTTTCATAATGGTATCCTTTTATTTTTTAAATCTAACCCGGTTTTATAAATCGTTCATTCCCACAGGAGGTTTTTTTGTATAGATCATTATTATTAATTCTTCCAAGTATAATCATTTTTGCGGTTCCTGTAACAGTTTACGGCCAAATGTTTTCAGTGGATGAACCCCAACAGCAACAAATCAGGCCATTGGGATTTTATTCTGTTCTGGGTGTAAGTCTTGAACTGGGAGACTTTTCATATACCGGTTCAGAAGCATCTGATGATCAGCGCGCAGATTTTAGTGGCTCAATCGTTCGTTTTCGTTTCGAGAACCCGGGACTCGATCTCACCATAGGATTTGGAGGATCTCTTACAGGAATGGAAAATACTCCTTATGCAAATGTAACCGGGCGCCTGTATAATGATTTAAATTTAATCCGGCAGCCCGATTCGTTCAGGCTTGCTGTTCCAGTTCAGATAACAACTGATCTTAAAAGTGTCAGGAAAAATAATTCGAATGCGGAATTCCAGCAAAGTTCTTTCGTGTTCGGAACGGGATTAGCTTCAGCTATGCGCCTTGGTGATAAAGTTGACTTTACCCTCAGAGGAACTCCGAATTATGGTTTCAGTTTTGCACAGGGATCCATTTTTGGAGGTAGCCTGTTCCGGTTTGATGGAAGAGCCCGGTTTATCTTTTATCAACTTATTGGTAACGATTCCTTTTCGCTCAGTTATCATTTTGATTACAGAAGCTATGATATTGAAGGCAGCCTCAACGATTATGATTACATCTCACATTCATTCACTCTTGGGTATGCTTTTTAGATGAAAACTGAAAAACTTATCCTGGAACTCGAATCGCTTTGTGAAAAAGGAGGTTATACGATCCGCAAAGAGCGTGGAAGTTTCCGGGGAGACCAGTGTATTATTGAAGGTGACAAGTTGATTGTAATCAACAAAAATAAACCTCCTGAATCACAGGCAGCTATAATGGCCCAGGTTTTAAAAGAAGTAAATCCGGATGAGACATATATAAAACCTGCCGTACGAAAAAAGCTTGAGGAATTGTGGGACAGAATGAGCCGTTTTGATAAAAGAGAACAGCTGGATAATAATGAAGAGTTGAAATGAAATGTACGTTTTTAGGTACCGGAACGTCTATGGGAGTACCAGTTGCAGGTGGCTTTGGCAGGGAAAGGCTGAATGGTGATCCGAGAAATGAACGTTACAGATGTTCGGTATGGGTTGAATCAAAAGAAGCTTCCGTGGTTATTGATACCGGGCCGGAATTCCGCCTGCAAAGCATTCGCGCCAACATAAGAAACATCGACCTGGTTTTAATTACCCATGAACATATGGATCATATTGCAGGCCTGGATGATCTTCGTTCCTATAATTATATCCGGAAATCGGCCCTTCCTCTCTACAGTACAGATAAAGCCATTAAATGCATCCGCTCGAGATTTGATTACATGTTTGGGAAAAATAAGTATCCCGGTTCGGCATCGGTAAAGATGAATGTCCTGGATTCTCCAATTCTTTTTAAAGATATCCATATCACTCCTCTCCCCTACAGACATGGCAATGTGGATGTACAAGGGTACCGCATAAATAACTTTTCGTATATGACCGATGTGAAATCCATACCCGAATCCACTAAAGAGAAAGTAAAGGGCAGTAAAATATTGGTATTAAGCGGTTTAAGATGGAAGCCCAAACATCCTACACATCTCACCATTCCAGAAGCCGTTGACATTGCAACTGAGTTAAATATCCCCAAAACATATCTGATCCACATGAATTCTTATGTGAACCATGCTGAAAGCAATAAAAAGTTGCCCGAGCATGTTCGCCTGGCATACGACCAGCAGGAAATTATCATACCGGATTAAAGAAACTGAATTTTTCCGGGGTCCTTCTTCAGTTCCTTTACAATTTCTTTAACATCCTGGGCCTGATCGAGATTTACAACCAGGATAGCCTTATCCGTTTCCACAACCGCAATATTATCTACACCCACCAAAGAAACAAGTTTACCACTGTCGGAATGAATTAAATTGGAAGATGCGTCATAAAAAGAGCCGGGGGATTTTCCGGCAGCATTTCCGTTTTCATCTTTTTCAGACAGTTCATGTACAGCTGTCCAGCTTCCCACATCATTCCAGTCAAAATCGCCCGGCACAACATGTACCATTTCCGCTTTTTCCATGATACCATAATCAATAGAAACAGAAGGGCAGGCATTGTAAAAAGTATTTATATCATCTTCATCTGCATCAGAATCAATCAGTTTTTGGGCTTCTTTGTATACATCTGGCAGATGTTGTTTAAATGCATTCAGTATGACATCTGTTTTCCAGATAAACATTCCGCTGTTCCACAGGTAATCACCGGAGGCTAAAAATTCTTCAGCCCGTTTCCTTTCCGGTTTTTCTGTAAAATTATGTACTTCGAACACCGAGTTATTTGCTTTGGTGGTTTTTGAGCTCTCCCTGAAACGAATATAACCATATCCGGTTTCAGGGCGGGAAGGTTTAATGCCAATAGTAACAAGTGAATTTTCTGTTTTTGCTGTTTCTACCGCACTATTTAAAATGTTTAAAAACTCCCGGGGCCTTCCAATCTGGTGGTCGGCCGGCAAAACAACCATCACGGATTCAGAATCTTTTTTGTGCAAAAGAGCAGCAGCTGAAGCCACACATGGTGCTGTATTTTTGGCGACCGGTTCACCTATAATAAAATTTTGTTTTGTTGAAGGCAGTTGCTGCTTGACAATCGGAACATAATCGTCATTGGTAACCACCATTACCTGTTCCGGATCGGTAAACCCGTTTAGCCGGGATACGGTTTCCTGGATCATGGTTTTCTCCCCGAATAAATTCAAAAACTGCTTTGGCAGGGCCTTTGTGCTTTTTGGCCAAAAACGTGTACCCGCCCCGCCGGCCATTATTACTGCGTATATCATGAACTTTAAATTATTTAAATGAATGGTGAATAAGCATAAAAGACTTCAAACCGAAACGTGACTGACCCGGGTAAGTGTAAAGGAAAATGTAGATCCCTCCCTGGCATTGCTCTCTATAAATAATTCCTCGCCATGGGCTTCCATAATATGCTTTACAATAGAAAGCCCCAGTCCTGTCCCCCCTTTTTCTCTGGACCTGGATTTATCCACCCGGAAAAACCTTTCCGTAACACGTGTCAGATCTTTTGCATCGATTCCTATACCTGAGTCTTTAATGTATAAAATCAACTTGCCGCTATCGTTCTTGTAGGATTTAATGCCAATTTCAACAAAACCGTTCGGACGATTGTATTTTATTCCATTTTCAATCAGGTTGATCAAAACCTGTTTAATCTGGTTCCGGTCTGCCCGTACCTGAAGGTTTTTATCAAAATCATTTACCCTGATTTCAACATCTTCTTTTTGCGCTTTATGTTGAAGACTTTCAACCACATCCAAAACAACATCCCGCAAATACATTTCCTGCAGGTTCGATTTCAGCTCCCCTGTTTCCAGTTTGGAAATTTCCATCAGGTCTTTTGTTAAATAAATCAGCCTGTTCACATTTCGCATGGCCTTCTTCAAAAAAAGCTCATTAACTTCTTCATCATTTAGTGCACCATTCAACAGCGTTTCTATAAAACCCTGTATAGCAAAAGTGGGTGTTTTAAGCTCATGTGAAATATCCCCGATAAACTCTTTCCGGTAATTTTCAATTTTATTCAGCCGCTGAATTTCTCTTTCAACGGTTTTACTGGCGCGTACAGACTGCACAATCAGGTAATCTAACTCATCTTTTTGTTTATGTTCAATGTTTTCATAGTCTTCAAACCGTTTACGGGAAATATTATTTGCAATACGGTTCAGAAACATAATTCTTTTTTTGATAAGCTTTTGCGAGAACAGGACAACAAAACAGATGCACAGTAAAAAAGAAATAATTCCTGCCACACCAATTTCTCCCGGAGATAAATCGGTAAGAAACCAAAATGCTACAAACAGAAAAAGTGTGATGCAGAATGCAGACGGGATGGCAATTCTGAGAGATACAGATAAAATTTTTCGTTTAAAAACAGACCGGTTCATTCTTTAAATTTATATCCAACACCTTTTACAGTCTCTATATAATGATCTCCGAGTTTTTCCCGGATTTTACGTATATGAACATCCACAGTACGATCAACCACGTAAATATTATCACCCCAGACTTTATTCAGCAATGTCTGGCGGTCTCTCACTTTTCCTTTGCGGCTGGCCAGGTAATAAAGAAGTTCAAACTCTTTGCGGGGCAGCTGAAATTCTTCATTATTGCGTTTCACAATATAACGGTCTTTATCTATTTCAAGATCATGAATCACAAGCTTTTGTAACTCTTCTTCTGTTTCATCAAAACGGCGCAACACAGCTTTGATCCTGGAAATTAACTTCGTAGTGCTGATTGGCTTTGTGATGTAATCATCAGCACCTTTATCCAGCCCTTCTACTTCTGTTTTTTCATCTCCGCGGGCGGTGAGAAAAATGATAGGAATATGCCTCAGCCCCGGGTCCGCCCTCATCTGATCACATACTTCAAGGCCATCCATTTTCGGCATCATGATATCCAGGAGTACCAGGTTTGGGTTATGCTCTCTGGCCATTCTGATTCCGTCCTGGCCATTTTCTGCTTTTAAAACCTCAAAGCCTTCTTTTTTGAGATTATATTCTATCAGGTCCAGAAGATCCTGTTCATCGTCAACAACGAGAATGGTTTGTTTTGACAAAATTGATGGGATTTATTTTCGCTTTTGTTTGCATACGTTATTGAACCGCTACATTTATTTTCTGTCGTGCTGAAATTTGCCCACGTTGGGATTTTCAGTCCTCTTCTTGAATTTGGAGATTCTGAGACAAGCCTTCAGTGCAGGCAGGCTCAGAATGACATCAAATTGAAGCAAAAGTTATTTACAGAACTTCAGTAACATACACTACAATAGTAACGAATCAGGATTAAGAAATTATTACCTGTTCAGTTTGCTTAACGCTTGTTTTACGATCTCTGAAACAGTGGCACCCGGTTGTTTTGCAGTAATTTGATGTACCATCTGTTCACCGTCTTTCTTTCTGAAACCCAGGGCTTCAAGTGCGGAAACTGCTTCATCACGCCGGCTCCTGTTCTCGTTACTGCCTGAAACAACCGATGGCTGAGATTCATCAAACAACTTGTCTTTCAGTTCAAGTACCATTCGTTGAGCTGTTTTTTTTCCAATTCCCGAAATTCCGGAAAGTGATGCCGTATCCTGAGTTACAATAGCTTCCATTAAATCCGGTGCCGGCATACCTGATAAAATAGTTAACCCCAGTTTCGGGCCAATTCCTTTTACGGTAATCAGCCGTTCAAACAGGTTCTTTTCTTTATTTGATGCAAAACCAAACAGGCGCTGGTCGTTTTCCGTAATGTGGTGATAAATTAAAATCTTCAGTTCTGTTCCGGCATCCGGAAGTGTTTCAAATGTTTGTGTAGAAATTTCCACCCTGTAACCAACACCGCCCACATCAATAATCATCCGGTCCTGGCTTTTACTAGTGATTGTTCCTTTTAAGTATGCAATCATTCAGGATTCCTCACTCTTCCGGGATTGTTTTCAACAAAAGCCGACCAGCTTGACTTACTGTTATTTTGATGCATTTTCGGTTTTCCTGAAGTAATGCGACCGGAGTTGGTATAATGACACCATGCTACAGCAAGTGCATCTGTTGCATCCGCCTTTATTTTTTCTCCGGGTAGTTTCATCAGTTTATCCAGCATAAACGCCACCTGTTTTTTACTGGCATTCCCATTCCCGGTGATCGCTTTTTTTACGGCCTTGGGATAATATTCCGCCACAGAAATCCCCTGGTTTGTGATGGCAAGCAGAGCGGCGGCCTGGGCACGGCCAAGTTTCAGCATGGCAAGGGGGTCCACACCATAAACCGGAGTTTCAACCGCACATTCCTCAGGTTTATATTTCTGAACCAGTTCCGAAATACCCTCAAAAATAAACTGAAGGCGCTCGGTATGATCTTCCATATGAGCCATCTGAAGAACATCACAGGCCTCGGCGTAAAACTTCCCGTTTTTCTCCACAAGAATTGCATACCCTGTGGTCCGGGAGCCGGGATCGATTCCGAGGATGCGTTTCGCCATGTGTTTTGTTCCTAATGAGTAAGATCTTGAAAAGAGATGGGAGATTCCGGGTCGTGGCCCGGAATGACACATCTGGATTTAGTCGAAAAATTATTCTTCGTCAGCGTATAGTTTTACAAGGCCGTCGATCATCTCCTCAGAAATACCGGAGGTCACAAACCCGCCGTCATGATACAGGTTCTGCATTGTAACCTTCCGTGTCAGATCTGAGAAAAGAGTTACGCAGTAGTCGGCGCATTCATCCGCACTGGGATTTCCAAGCGGGGCAATTTTTTCAGCAAAAGTGTACATGCCGTCGAAGCCTTTAATACCTGTACCGGCGGAAGTTTTGGTCGGCGCCTGTGATACGGTATTAACACGAATCCCACGTTTTGCCAGGCGGCTTCCATAATTCCGGGCGATGCTTTCAAGAAGTGCTTTCGCGTCGTTCATATCCGAATATTTTGAAAATATTCTCTGTGCGCCGATGTAAGAGAGTGCCACAACACTTCCCCCGTCATTCAATATCCCTGACTTATCTGCATAGCTCAGAATTTTATGTAATGACAGAGCAGAAATATCAAGTGTCTGCTTAAACCAGTTATAGTTTAAATCTGTATACTCTTTCTTTTTCCTGATATTCGGTGACATTCCAATTGCATGAAGAATAAAATCAATACTGCCAAGTTCTTCCTTTGTTTTCTCCATCAGCTCTTGTACATCCTCTTCACTGCTTACATCGCAGGGAAATATTTTTGAGTTTGTTTCCTCGCCAAGAGCATCAAGCGCACCCATCCGGAGAGCTATCGGTGCATTTGAGAGTACAAAATCAGCACCTTCACGTTTACAGGCCAGGGCGATTCTCCACGCGATGCTCCGTTCATCCAGAGCACCGAAGATAATTCCTTTTTTTCCTTTCAGTAAACCATAACCCTTCTCAGACATATATTCTTTATTTTCTTTTTGTTGTTGATAACTGAATTCTGCCGGAAAATAACACCTTCATGTATCACTTCGAAATTGTTCAGCAGAAAAAATGGTTTTGGAGAGGGAGGGTTAAAAGAAAAGTCAAAAATGAAAATTTTCTGTGAAAGCTGTAAACCCGGATCAGCCAAATATTGTAGTTAGAAAGCTCCCTTCCTTGCGGCGTTCTTTTGCACCGTAGGGAAGGGACCGGGGATGGGTCAGTCTCTTTTCACTTTTGTTTAAAATAATTATCCACAATTTTCTGTTGATAGTACTGTTGAATGTCCGTATTATTCGAGACTCTGCATCATACGAAATACTAAAATGTCTGTGTAATGTTTGAAGATTTGTCTTCTAAAATAGAATCAGCCGTTCAGTCCCTGAAGGGACAGTCCCGGATTACTGATGTGAATATCGCCGAAACCGTCAGGGAAATCCGCCGTGCACTTCTCGATGCGGATGTAAACTTAGAGGTTGCCCGCCAGTTTACCAATGATATTAAAGAAAGAGTGATGGGCTCTGATGTGCTGACCAGTGTAAATCCCGGACAGCAGTTTACCAAGATTGTGTATGATGAAATGGTGAAAATTCTCGGCGAAGAAAAATCTGATATCGCCGTTGCACAAAATCCACCCACCGTTATTTTAATTGCAGGCCTGCAGGGATCAGGGAAAACCACCTTTACCGGAAAGCTGGCACGATACCTTAAAAACGAAAATAACAGAAATCCTATTCTTGCCGCCGCTGATGTTTATCGCCCGGCTGCCATCAACCAGCTGAAAACACTGGCTTCTGAAATTGATGTTCCCGTCTATTCCATTGAACAAAAAGACGCTGTCCGGGTTGCCAAAGAAGCTGTTTCGATGGCAAAGAGCTTAGCTCTTGATACAGTGATTATTGACACCGCCGGCCGTCTTCATGTGGATGAGAAGATGATGAATGAAGTTGCGGAAATCAAAAAGGCAGTAAATCCCGATGAAATCCTTTTTGTAGTTGATGCCATGACCGGACAGGATGCCGTAAACACGGCAAAAGCTTTTAACGATACCATTAATTTTGATGGTGTGGTTCTGACCAAACTGGATGGTGATACCCGCGGCGGCGCGGCCCTCTCAATTCGTTCTGTAGTTGAAAAACCGATCAAGTTTATGAGTACCGGTGAAAAACTGGATGCTCTTTCACCTTTTTATCCTGACCGGCTGGCCCAGCGAATTCTGGGAATGGGCGATGTGGTTTCTCTCGTTGAAAAAGCCCAGAAACAGTACGACGAAGAACAAGCCGATAAGCTGCAAAGGAAAATACAGTCTGATAAGTTCGATCTTGAAGATTTTTACGAGCAGATTCAGAAAATCAAAAAAATGGGAAACATGACCGACCTTGTAGGCATGATTCCCGGAGCCGGCAAAGCATTGAAGGATGCAGATGTTGATGAAGACACATTTACCCCCATTGAAGCCATCATTAATTCCATGACCCCCGAGGAAAGACATGATCCATCTCTTTTAAACGGAAGCCGCCGCCGCCGGATCGCAAAAGGGTCTGGTACTTCTGTTCGTGAAATCAATGAACTTATGAAACAATTCGAGCAGATGAAGAAAATGATGAAAACCATGACCAAAATGAATAAAGCCGGCCGTGCAATGGAAGGATTAAAAAACCTGCCCTTTGGCCGCTAAAGAATATTTACTTTATACAAACTAAACCCTACAGGAGTACATAATTGATTAAGTTACGTTTACAACGAAAAGGACGAAAGAAAAGACCCTTCTATCATATTGTGGTAGCCGACAGCCGCTCGCCACGTGATGGCCGGATTATTGAAAGGCTGGGGCGTTTCGACAATATTAGTGAGAACCAGGAGCTTACATATGATGAAGAACGCATCATCCACTGGCTGAAAATCGGAGCCCAGCCCAGTGACACCGTTCGCAGCATTCTTCGAAAAGAAGGGATCCTTTATAAAATGCACCTCATGAGATGGGGCAAGTCTGACGAAGAAATTGAGGCTGCACTTGAAGAATGGAAGCAAAACCGGGAAGCTAAGGCTGGAGAAGCCGAAACAAGCCGTAAGGCAAAACAGCAGGAAATTCTGAAGGCTGAAGAGCAGGAATTCAAAAAACAGCGGGAAGAAAAAGCCGCTGCAAAAGAGCTCGAGAAGAAAAAGAAGGATGAAGCTGAGGCTAAAGCCGCTGAAGAAGCTGAGAAAAAAGAAGAAACAGCTGAAGAAGAAAAAGCATCTGAACCTGAAGTAACCAAAGAAGCAGATACTGAAGCTAAAGCTGCCGGTCAGGAAGAAAAAGCTGAGGAAAAACCAGAAGCCAAGGCTGAACCAAAAACCGAAGAAAAAGCATCTGAACCTGAAGTAGCCAAAGAAGCGGAAGCAGAAGCTAAAGCTGCCGGTGAAGAAGAAAAAGCTGAGGAAAAACCAGAAGCCAAAACCGAAGTGGAAACTGAAGCAAAAGAGGAAAAGGAAGAAGAAAAAGCCTCTGAGCCTGAAGTGAAAAAAGAAGAAAAAACCGAGCCTTCTGCTGAAGAAAAGAAAGAAGCTAAAGCTGAAAAATCAGAAGAAAAAGAGGAGCCCAAAAAAGAAAGTAAAAAATCAGGCTCTGTTTCTACTGATATGAATGCTAACGAAGCAATTGACCATATAAAAAACACTCCTCTTGAAAAACTGGAAGGTTTCGTACCGAAAGATGAGGAGCGGGTTACCGTTCAGCGTGCGTGGGAAAGTAAACAAGCTGAATAATCTTAATTAAATAATACCGGCGATGACGCAACAGGCGAATAACCGGTTTGTAGAAATAGGCCGCATCGGCAGGCCGCACGGCCTTGATGGAAAAGTCCGCTTTTTGCCGAATGAACATTTTACTGATGATCTTTTTGATTCGGTAGATCTCTTCTTTATGAAGAATAACCGGTCTGATCTGGTTCCTGTACGGATTGAGAATTATCAAACAGAAATCAAAAAAAATCAACAGACGTTCTTTGTAAATTTTGACACGATCGCCAGCCGGAATGATGCGGAAGCGGCTATGAATAAAGCTCTTTTTATCGAAAGAGATAAAGTTAATAGTCAACCCGAAGAAGAAGAACCTTCTTTAACGGGCTATGCCGTTTCTTATGAAGGAAAAGAAATAGGCCGTGTGCTGGATGTTTTGGATAACCCGGCCCATCCTGTTCTTGAAATAAAATATGGTTCCGGTTCTCTGCTCATTCCTTTTGTGGACGAATACATTGAAAAAACAGACCATGAAAATGCAACCCTGTACTTCCGGAATCTAAACCAGCTAACAGACCTGTAAAAATGCTCCGAATAGATATTATATCTGGTGTTCCCGGCTTATTACAAAGCCCGGTTGAGCACAGCATTATTGCCAGGGCCCGCGAAAAAAAACGGGTGGACATTGTTATTCATGATCTAAGGGATTATTCCAAGTATAAACATCGTAAAATTGATGATTATCCTTATGGAGGTGGTGCCGGAATGGTTCTTTCGGCACAGCCCATTTTTTCATGCATTGAATCACTTGCTTCGGAACGTAGTTATGATGAGGTAATTTTTACCGCTCCCGATGGGGAGGCCTTTCAGCAACAGCATGCGAATGATTTATCCATAAAAAAGAATATCATTTTTTTGTGCGGCCATTATAAAGGAGTAGATCAGCGGGTACGGGACGAACTGATCACCAAAGAGTTTTCCATTGGTGATTTTGTGCTTTCCGGCGGTGAACTTCCGGCACTGGTTATGACCGATGCCATTGTCCGGTTGATTCCGGGTGTTTTGGGTGATGCGGAAAGTGCACTCAACGATTCGTTCCAGGACGGACTCCTGGAACCTCCTGTTTACACCCGGCCTGCAACATTTAAAGGACTTGAAGTACCGGAGGTTTTACGATCAGGCGATCATGAAAAAGTAAAAAAATGGCGTTCAGAAATGGCCATCGAACGCACGAAACAACGAAGGCCCGATTTATTAAACGATTTTAAAAAGAAAAACTAAAGCCCAGTAACGAGGAAAAATACCATGGATAAAATGAAACTTGTAGAACAAACCGTGATACGGGACGATCTCCCGGAATTTACCGCCGGAGATAGCGTGAATGTTCATTATCGCGTTCGTGAGGGAGAAAAAGAGCGTATTCAGCAATACGAAGGTGTTGTGATAAATGAGCGCGGAAGCGGCGCCAATAAAACATTTACTGTTCGTAAAATATCCGGCAGTGTAGGTGTTGAAAGAATTTTTCCTCTGTACTCCCCTTTCATTGCAAAAATTGAGGTGAAGAAAAAGGGACAGGTTCGCCGTTCCAAGCTTTTCTATCTTCGCGAAAGACGAGGAAAATCTGCCCGTATCCGCGAGAAAGAAAATCCTAACAATACAAAAGCATAAACAAGTTTTGGTTTATCAGGCGATGGTTAGTGCATCGCCTTTTTTATGCCGTATTCAGCTGGTGCTGAAATATAAACTGTTCTGAATAAAACCAATCCACATAAAAATTCCATAATTCATTCCACATGAACATCATATTATTCGGCCCTCCGGGTGCTGGTAAGGGAACACAAGCGGAGAAAATTAAAAAACATTTTAATATTCCCCATCTTTCAACCGGAAACATCTTCCGGGAAAACATCAAAAATGAAACTCCGCTGGGAAAAAAGGTAAAATCCATTCTCGACAGCGGTCAGCTGGTTCCGGATGAAACCGTAGTGGACCTGGTTACTGATGAACTCGAAAAACCGGATTATAGTAATGGTGTAATCTTCGACGGATTCCCCCGGACCGTTTCACAGGCAAAATCTCTGGATGCTTTTTTAGATGAAAAAGGAACTCAGATTGATTCTTTCGTTACCCTGGATGTGCCCGAAGAGGAATTGATTAACAGGATTTTAAGCCGTGGTGAAGGCCGGACGGATGATACACCTGAAAAAGTAAAAACCCGCCTTCGGGTATATTATGATGAAACCTCTCCTGTACTGAACTATTACAAAGAAAAAGGGGCCGTCGAAGAAATTGATGGTGTGGGTTCAATTGATCAAATTTTTGAGAGAATAAAGAAAGCACTTTCCTGACCGTACGCCGGGATGTTTTCCCGGCATTTTTCTGAATATAATAAGCCCCCGGAATCGATCAAATTATGGTTTTTTAGTATAAGGTTTCCTCTAAGGAGTGTTTGCCAAATAGCATTAAGGCATGCAGAAATCGGGTGAAAAGTAAAATTCCGGTGAAACTTCATAGCTCAGAGATATCGGGCAAGCCCCAACTGGATGTCTTCGGCGCTGCCCGATGTACAGTCTGGCTATAATGCTTTGCTCAAAACCTTCAAAATTCCCGGCGTTATATCAAGTATGCTTTCTGCTTTCTGGAATGCTTCGGTATCTCCTTTTACAAAAAGAGGCACCGGGTTCCGTGTGTGAGATTTGGTAGAAAGATCTTCCAGGTTGCCATGATCGCTGGTAATTACCAGTGTATCCTGTTCATTCATTTCTTTGATCGTAAAAAATAAAAATTCATCCAGTACCCGAAGGACTCTGTCCGCATAATCCCTGTCCATTCTGTGGCCGGCTTTGTCAGTTAAATAATATTCAAACAAAACCAGGTCATTTTTCCCCATTGCTTTTAATGCCCGGCCGGCCGCTTCTTCCGGTTTTATTTCAGGAATATCCTGTTTTAATACATCCCTCCATACAGTTTGCACAATTTCAGCAGTAACGGCCTCTCCTTTTTTTACATTTTCAGGACGGTTCAGGCGAACTCCTGCAGAACGAACCATCAGGGTTGTACAGCTCCACCGGTTTTTTTTTTTCGATTTTTTAAAAAATATTTCAGGATATGCATTCAGAAAACAGGGTTTCAATCCCATGGAAATAACCTGGTGAAATAAGCTTCCCTCCTGAAGGAGCGGTTTCGTTTCCGAATGGGGAAAAGGACCAAAATGCCGACCCAGTACCTCAGAGGCGTTCCGCCCCGAAAACAAACTTGCCTGACCGGTTCCGCTTTGGGGCAGACCTTCAATTCCTAAATTCGCGTCAATACCTTTATATAAAACAGATGTCTCATAACGTTCCCTGCATTCATTATGAAAACCATTTTGGGACGTAAACCAGGAAAATGATTTTAATTCCGCAGCGGCTAACGGGTTTTCTGTTCTGTTTTCCCCAATTCCTATTCCGTCGATGAATACAAAAAACAGAGCCATTATTTCTCCAGGATCAGTGTGACGGGTCCGTCATTTATAAGTTCAACGTCCATCATGGCTCCAAACTCACCCGATTCGACCCAAAGGTCGTTCATATCTTTAAGTTTTTCGATCATATAATCATACAAAGGTTCCGCTATTTCCGGCGGGGCAGCTTCAATAAAACTGGGACGGGTTCCTTTTTTGGCATTTCCATACAGTGTAAATTGGGAAACAACCAGCAATCCCCCTTTTTTATCGCGAACGGATAAATTCATTTTTCCATTGTCGTCTTCGAATATTCTCAGTTTTGATATTTTCCTGCAGCACCAGTCTATTTTCTCTTTTGTATCTGTCTGATGGATCCCTGCAAGAAGTAAAAGACCTTTATCAATTTGTCCTGAAACAGTTCCCTCTACAGTAACCGATGCTCTTTTTACGCGCTGAATGACTATTCTCATATGTTGGTAAACTTGTGGATAACAGGAAGATTATATGTGGAGAAAAAGTAAATTAGAAAAAACGGTCCGATCGTCCACATGAATTAACATATAATCCGGATTGTACACATCTGAAAAGTATAACTTTTTATGTGGACAGGAAAACAGCCTGGTATAGGTGCAATTACTATGAAGTGTGAATTACTTTTTAAAATAGAGTGTATGTTTTTGTTTTTACTCAAATAGTTATTAACAAAATTATACACAAGTAGTGTACATTCCATCATATAAAAAGAATAAAAATGTTATACACATTTCCACACTCTCCTATTACTATATACAAAAATTTCAAATCCAATTTTATTCGTCTATACCTGTGGAAAACCCTATGGATTTTCTCAAAATGATAAGATTCATTCTTTCTATATTTGATGAACAAATTCTCCCCTTGCCCTTAGGGATGCCTTCGGCAAGGGGAGTGATTACCGAAACGAATGCGAAGGTATTTGAGGGGTTTACTGAATCATTTTTAAATCCTCTTTACCCCTTTTTAAATTATAAATTATCTATACTGTGTCACAAAAGAAATTTACGTATAAAGATTCCGGAGTTGACATAAAAGCCGGTGAAGAACTGATTGATTCCATCAAAGATGTGGTAAAAGAAACCCATAATGCAAATGTACTGAGCAACATTGGTGGGTTTGGTGCTCTCTTTTCTGCTGATTTTAAATCTTACAATGATCCTGTATTGGTAAGCAGTGTGGATGGTGTGGGAACCAAACTTATTGTGGCTTTTAAAGCTGATAAATATGATACGGTTGGCCAGGATCTGGTAAACCATTGTGTAAATGATATAGCCGTATGCGGGGCAAACCCTCTTTTTTTCCTGGACTATTTTTCGACCGGAAAACTTGAAAAGAAGACAGGATTTGATGTGATCAGTGGTTTTGCCAAAGCGTGTAAAGAAAACGGAGTGGCACTCATTGGCGGTGAAACAGCTGAGATGCCGGATATTTATGATAAAGGAGAATTTGACCTGGCCGGAACCATTGTTGGAGTGGTTGACCGGAGTGAGCTGATTACCGGAGAAAAAATTAAGAAAGGAGATCTGCTAATTGGCTTCAAAAGTTCCGGACTTCATACCAACGGTTATTCACTTGCCAGAAATGTTCTGTTCAGTAAATATGAAGTGAATGATGTTGTTGAAGAACTGGGCTGTTCGGTTGGTGATGAACTTTTAAAAGTTCATAAATCGTATCTATCTCTTATTTCAGAACTCAGGAAAATGGATGGTGTAAATGGATTTTCTCACATCACCGGCGGCGGAATTGAAGGAAATACCAAACGTATTTTACCAGATAAACTGAACCTGAATGTGGATTGGGATTCATGGGAGCGTCCGCCCGTTTACAACCTGATCCAGAAAACAGGTAATGTACCCGAAGAAGATATGCAGGCAACATTTAACCTGGGTATTGGATTGATTGCTGTGGTTTCTCCTGGTGCGCTTGGGAATGTTAAAGAAATTGCTGCCAAACTTGGTGAAGATATAATTGAAGCAGGAGCTATCCGCTAACTTTGTATCTTAAAACTTCTCCCGGGGGGAACATTAAAAACTTTAGAAATTCTGAAAGCAAGGTCCAGAGATGGTGAATACCGGTAATGCCCTGGAAGCTAATGGCCGGAAAACCTTTTATTTTGGGATTGAACAATTCATCGTCTTCTGTGCTCTTTGATGATGGGATATAAAATTTTATCCAAACCGTTTGTTTTAATTTCAAACATGGTAGCCAGGTACTGGCCAAGAGTTCCTTTTGGGAAACCTTTCCGCTGAACCCACTCAAGGTAGTGGACTGGAATATCCGTGATATACCATCCTTTATATCTTCCGTAAGGCATTTTAGACTGAACCAATTTGATAAGAAAAGAAGGATCGTACATAAAAAAAGATACATCAATATCTTCTTGAGAAAAGATAAGATGTTATGTTACTGTTCGTTCCAATTGTGGATATTTCTGACCGAATCAAAAAGTTGTTCTGCAGGCCCTCCTTTATTCAGCAGGTTAACGGCACCGGCTTCCTTCATTTTGATTGCATATTCTTCCTCTTCATGCATTGAGAGGCCAATGATATTGACATCAGGAAACTCCCTGTGAATTTGGTGAGTAGCTTCAATTCCATTCATTTCCGGCATCGTAATATCCATGATAATTACATCAGGGTGGTGATTACGAACAAATTCAACAGCTTCACGTCCATTATTTGCTTCCCCTATAATATTAATATCAGATTCTTCACTGAGCAAGCTAACCAGGCCATCGCGCATTACCTGGTGATCATCAACTACTAAAACAGATATTGCTGAATCGGAGGCTTCTGACGCCCCTTTTGTATGTGTTTTTTTTGAAAGAGGACTGCTATTATAAATTTTCTGTGCAGGTTCTTCAGTACGGTCAGAGTCGGAAGAACTATTAACAGGAACAATTAATTTAAAATGGCTTCCTTTACCCGGCTCACTGTCAATTTTTAAATCACCGTTCAGAAGGTCCAGTTTTTTCTGAATATTTGGTAATCCCAGGCTGTTGGAGGTATTGTTTTGCAATTTTTTTGAATCAAACCCTTTACCATGGTCAATTACTTCCAAACTGATATTTGGTTCTTCATAAGATGCTTTTACCGTTGCTTTTTCAACCTCAGCATGCTTGATTATATTAATAAGAAGTTCCCGAACTGCCTGAAAAAGAAATACCTTAAGGTTTTGTGATAGTGGTGGCAGTTCATTAATGATTTCAATGCTGATGGAAAGGCCGTGCATGTGGCGCATTTCTGCCAGCCAGTGCAAGGCAGCGGACAGGTCATTATCGTGTAAGATGGGAGGACTCAGTTCATAAGAAAGGGAGCGCGAAGATTCTATCGACTGAGCCAGAATTTTTTCGAGTTGATGAATTTCTTCTGTAACATCATTTTCTTCAGGTAACCGCTTTTTGATTAATTTAGTGTTAAATTTTGCACCGATTAGCAACTGTTGTAAACCATCGTGCAGAATCCTCGCCAGCCGCTGACGTTCCTTTTCCTCAACCTGAGTCATCTGAAGAGCCATTTTACGTAGTTTTTCCGCTCTTTGTTCAGCAACCATTGTTCTTTCGGCAACACGTTCTTCAAGGGTAACATTAAGCTGATTAAGTTCTTCTGCAAACTGTTTTTGTTCGGTTATTTCTTCAATAACCATATTAATGCCGATAATCTCATTTTTTTTATTATTAAGAGGCATCCAGTGTGCCACAAAGCATCGTTCCGTTTCAGGATGAGCCGGTGTTTCCCCCCATAATTCAACATTCATTTTTGGTTCTCCGGAAACTAACAAACGGCGCAGGTCAGGTTCAATGGTTTTGGTAAGTTTTGGAAGAAGCTCCGTTATTGTATGGCCAATATGGGCCTCAACAGAAATCCCGTTTAGTTTTGCAAGATGTTCATTTACCCTTACAAATTTCAGCTCACGATCTAAAGTACATAAGCCCACAGGTACACTTTGGTAGATCGTAACAATTTCATTGAGACGGTTTCCGGAGATCTGTATCTGTTTCTGAAGCTTATCCTCCACCTACTGTAATCGCAGCATAGCAACCTGGTTAGAACCAATTACAGCATCTACTTTATGACTTCGAAGGGCTTCTAAAATTTCTTCAGCTTCACGCAGGCGGTCTTCAAGTTCACTCGCTTTTTCTTTATCACTCATCTTTTTCATTGTATAGGTTTAATGCCTCGGCAAATTTTCGGGAATCTGAAAGATCGCCATGAATAACTTTTTTGAGGCCAGAGCCTGTAACCAAAACAGAAGGGGTAAGCAAAATGTTGTGTTTCAGAGCCGTCTGAAAATCCTCCACTACATCCACTACCTTAATATCATACCGGCCCTGAAGCCATTTATCGCAATGGTTTTCAAGATTTTCTTTGGCACGTTCTGAATTAGCACCACTTTTTATAACAAACAGAGTGAATGTATAGTGGTGGTTTTGAGGATTGCTTTCCTGCTGTTCTGCAAAGTTGTTCATTTTTTTCTCCCTCAATTATTTGCAGAATCCACTATTACAATACCCTCATCTGTTATTCGAAATTCGTGATACCTGTCGGAATGGCGAGTTCCCCTGGATTTCAGTACTAACACAGATCGACCAATGCGATCGTTATCCCTGAAATAATTTAAAAGTATGGCGGTATCTACCAGCGATGAAATACCTACACCGCTAATTATTAATTCATCTTTTTTGGAACTGATAGTCTGGTTGGTATAAATGCAGGTAATATTTCGTTTTTTTGCTACATGGTAGAGGCGTATTAAAAAATCTAATGCTGCCTGTGATGATCCAATTCGATCTGTTGCTGAAATTGCATCCAGTACAATATGATCGGGTTTATAATCTTCAATCTTGAAAATAATGCTGTAAAGGTGTTCTTCCATACCCATTGATTCGGGCATAACCGGTACTATTCGCAAATTTCCGTTCTCAATCTGGGATTGAAGATCAAATCCCACGCTTTTCATTTCACTGGATAAAGATAATTCAGATTGTTCAAAGTTCAGGTAAAGAACACGTTCACCCCGTTTGGCCGCCCCCTCGGAAAGCATGAACGCTAACGTGGTTTTTCCGCTTCCACTCGGCCCACTGATAAGTACAGATGACCCTTTCCGAAAACCGCCGCCTAAAACAACATCAAGTTTTTCATTCGAAGATGATATAAGTTTGCCAATCGACTGCTGCACCAGGTCCAGGGACGTAAGGGGCATAACCACGATGCCTTGTCTGGTTATTACAAAGGGATGTTCCCTGTTGGAAAAATCTGATCCGCGATATTTTGTAACATGCAGCCGGCGGGTGGTAACCTGTTCATGAACCCTTTGGTCTAATTTAATGACACAATCAGCCATGAAATCCAGGTAATCATAAACAGTGTGAGCATCTTCTGTCTCTTTTACTGTCATGACGGCCGTTAGATTCTGTTTAACCAGCCACCGGTTTAATGTAACGAACTGGCTCCTGGCACGCTCAGGTGTGTTATACAAACGCATCAGCATATCCACGGCATCAATAACAATAATTTTTGCATTAATTCGCCTGGCCTGTCCTTCCAGAATGGCACACAACCCATCAATATGAAATTCACCCGAAGAGACTGCATCGAAATCGATCTCAGGGGTAATCAGTGCCAGTTTATCATTTTTCTCGATTTTTGAAAGATCCCACCCCATGGATAAAGCATTCTGCCGCATTGCTTTTCCTGATTCCTCAAATGAGATAAATACCGCAGGATTTCCCGCTTCGATTCCGCGTACCAGAAGTTCCAGGCCGAAGATAGTTTTCCCGGCACCGGGGCCACCGCTGACAATGGTTAATCTCCCTTCAGGTAAACCACCATTCAAAACCTCGTCAAGGCCCTTTATCTTAGTAGGTACCTTTGGCAGTAGTTGAGGTTTAACTCTGAAATTATCGCCTTCTCTTTTCTTATTCATAAATTTTTCCAGGCAGCCGAAAGCTGTCGGTAAAGCCCCTTTATGCCTTCTCAATGATTGATTTCTTACAAAGCAGTGTAAAAAAATTGTGTGATAGTATTTAACACGACCCGGGGATCTTTATTTTATAAAAATTATCTGGTCGGGTAGAGTGAATAAATGATAAACTGGGATAGTAAAGATTGCAGATAAGAATGTTTTATATACTGAGGAAAAATTATTGGATGAACCAGCTGTCTGAACAGTATATGTTCTTGCAGACAATTTTATTTCAGAAAAACTTTACCTGGATATTATGGAGTTTTTTTTGGCTTGGAGAAGGAAAACCAATTGAAAAGCGGGCATAGGTTCTTCTGATGACTTCTGCACAAGCCGACTGACGGTGGATTTAAGGGGTAAAACCGATGACTTTAATATCAGAGGTTATACTGTTATCTTTTTAAGAAAGAATTTCACCCTTCAGGAATAAAGAATGACAAAAGTTAAACTCATCAGAATTGCGCACGGTCGAAGCGGGGATAAAGGGAATGGAAGCAATGTGGGAATTATAGCCCGACATCCTGATATCTACCCTTTTTTGAAAGAAAATCTCACAGCTGAACGCGTAAAAGAGCACATGAAACACATCTGCAAAGGTGAGGTTGAGAGATATGAAATGCCGAATATAGGTGCACTTAACTTTATGTTAAACGAGAGCCTCGGGGGTGGAGGAACCGTCTCCCTTAAACTCGATGCGCAGGGGAAAACCCATGCTTCCACCCTGCTCCGGATGGAAATTGAGGTTCCGGATGAATTGCTGAAGCTCGGTAATTAATTTTTTTGCCGCTTTACTACGACTAAAGTCTCAGGCTGGAATACTTAACTGATTTCCCGGTAATAAAATTTTAGCTGATCTTTTGATATCAGTATCTATTCTCACACAGCTAAATTTAGCTCCTTCGCTTTGGTTTATAAAAAAGTATGAAAGCTGATCAAAATACAGAGGGATTTGTTGGAGCTTACATTTTTGAAACGAACAATAAAACCCGCCTGTTCTGAATAAAGCCACTAACCACAACATATAATTACCATCCGGGGAGGATATGGGAAAAATCGGTGCGGTTATTAATAAAGCATCCGGCACGCTTTCTCCGGAAGAAGCAAAAAAACGCCTTGAGGAAGTAAAGGAGCAATTGGGCTCAATTGTTTCACCGGAGTGTCTTTCTGTTGTATCCGGAGATCAGATTAAACAGGAAATTGAACGTTTAAAAAAACAGGGAATAGATACTCTTATTGCTGGCGGTGGTGACGGAACCATCAGTGCTGCCGCAGAACTTGTAGCAGATACCCCGATTACTCTTGTTGTGGCAGCGTTAGGTACCCGGAATCATTTTGCGCGCGATCTTGGCATACCGGATGATCCGGTTGAAGCCATCCGGCTCGTTCACAAGATGAATGTAAAGCAAGTAGACCTGGGAGAAGTAAACGGACACGTATTCATTAATAATGCTACAATCGGGCTTTATCCTGAGATCGTTGAAAAGAGAGAAGAAACAATGAAGCGTGGCTGGAAAAAGGGGGCTGCTCATATAGCGGCAGCTCTGAAAGTTTTGTGGTGGATGCCTCACATGCGGCTTTCTGTAAAAAGTGAGAAACAGCAGGATTATCAGTTGATTCCCTTCTTGTTTGTGGGTAACAATGAATATGAAGGGAAAGTGATTACAGACTCCAAACGTTCATCCCTCAATGAGGGTAAACTCTGGTTATGTAAACCCCGGATGCCGGGTAAATGGCCGCTGCTTCAAATGTCATGGCAACTTGTTCTTGGGGGATTCAGGGGGGCTGAAAATCTGGAAACACATCTTGTGAATTCACTTTCTGTAGATTCCAGAAAACATATTGTAAAAGTAGCGATTGATGGTGAAAACCATAACCTGGCTTCTCCCCTTCAGTTTACAGTCCGAAGAAAAAATTTGCGGGTGGTGGTGCCATGAAAACAATAGCCCATATATCTGATCTTCATTTCGGACGTGAAGACCCCAAAGTAGCAAAAGGTCTTGTTGAGGACCTCCACCGGCTGGAGCCTGTGCTGGTTATCAACAGCGGCGATTTTACCCAGCGCGCGCGGCGGTCTCAGTTTAAAGCTGCTGCCGAATACATGGAGCGGCTTCCCAAACCACAGCTGAATGTTCCCGGGAATCACGATATTCCCCTTTACGACCTGGTCCGGAGGTTTATGAGCCCTTTGGAGCGCTATAAAAATTATATTACAGAGGATCTGCTTCCCAGATATTCAGATGAAAATCTTTTGGTTCTGGGTGTCAATACCGCGCGTTCCTTTACATGGAAAAGCGGACGAATCTCTATTGAGCAAATGAAGGAGATGGAACGAATATTATCAAGCCGGCCCGATTCTTTATTCAAAGTTGTTGTTACTCATCACCCGTTTATTCCACCACCCGGACAGAAACAGGCAGGGGTTGACCTGGTTGGACGTGCAAGCCGGGCACTTGAAGTTCTGGAGCGGTGTGATGTGGATCTCCTGCTTGCCGGCCATCTTCATCACGGATATACCGGTGATGTCCGTGCATTTTATCCTTCATCAAAACGATCAATCATCGTGGCACAAGCCGGTACGGCCATATCTCATCGCATAAGGCATGAACCAAACGGTTATAACTGCATCCGCCTGAAAAAAAGAAAAATAGAAGTGGAAGTGAGACGCTGGAATAACAGTTCATTTACTGAAGCCGGTAAAATCACTTTCAACCTGGCAGATGGCCGGTGGAGCTCAAATTGATGTTGAGAAATGATACACTGCTCAAAATGATTAAAGAGAATTCAGATCAAATTTTTGGTTGAAGCGTTTGATGCTTTTTTTCTTTTTATTGAGGAGTACAAAAGAACAGACCTCAATATCATGAAGAAAATAAACTCTGCTGTATTTATAATAGTATTATTTACAACTCAAATTCAGGCGCAGAATAGCTCCGTCCGGCAGCCAGATCCTTTGTCCGAAGTAACACCGGAAAGTGTGGGGATTTCTTCTGAACGCCTTTCACACCTGGATGCAATGTTTCAGGATGCAATAACTGCGGAAGAAATTCCGGGGGCTGTGGCATTGATTGCCCGGAACGGCAATATAGTTTATCATAAAGCTTTTGGAATAGCCGACAACGAAATCGCCCGGGAGTATAATAAAGAGGATATTTTCAGGATTGCTTCTCAAACCAAAGCGATTACTTCCACCGCAGTAATGATTTTATGGGAGGAAGGGAAGTTTCAGCTGGATGATCCCATAGCTAAATTCATTCCGGAATTTGAGTCCCCGGCTGTTTTGCAGGATTTTGATTCCTCCGATACCACCTACACCACAATTCCTGCAGATCGTGAAATAACTATCCGGCATCTGCTTACTCACACTTCCGGTTTGGGATATGGAATGATTGACGGAGATGAACGCATTCGGATGATTTATCAGAAAGAGGGAATTACGGACCTGTTTACCACCGAAGAAATTCGTATTGAAGAGAGTGTTAAAAAACTGGCCCGCCTCCCACTCCACCATCATCCCGGTGAAACATTCACCTATAGTGAAGGTCTGGATGTGCTGGGCTATTTTATCGAGGTTGTATCCGGAATGCCTCTGGATGAATTTTTCAGGGAACGAATTTTTGATCCGCTGGGAATGGAAGACACCCACTTTTATCTGCCTGCTGAAAAATCTCACCGCCTTGTACCGGTTCAGACAAAAGAAAATGGCGAATGGGTGAGATACCCGGTTACCTTTTATGACCCTGATTACCCCATTAAGGGTGCAAAAAGCTTTTTTTCCGGTGGAGCGGGCCTTTCCAGTACGGCTAAAGATTATGCTTTATTTCTGCAGATGTATCTGAACGGTGGTGAACTGAATGGATCCCGGATACTGTCCAGAACAACAATACAAACAATCATGGCGAATCAGACAGGAGAGTTGTTCGGAGGCAATGACAAATATCATGGACTGGCATTTGGCGTGGTAAAGCCGGAAGGGGGAAGCCGGGGCGGGATCGGGAGTACCGGAACGTTTGACTGGGGCGGGTATTTTAATACACAGTATTTTGCAGACCCGGAAGAAAACCTGATCGGAATTTTAATGAAGCAAACACAGGGAACTTCAGATGAGACCGCCTGGAAGTTCAGGCAGATGGCAGGGGCTTCTATAACGAATTAACTCTTGTATGCACATTACAATGGATCACATTGTGCATACATTTCTATAATTACCCGGAAACAGGATAGGCATCTTCACCTTGTCCGTCTTCAGCGGTAACGGTTAATCCCTCAGGATCATCTAAAAAATCGTCATAGTTACAGGGCATTTCTGCTTTTTCACCCGACTGTACATCAAACGTACCGCAATGGCTGTCGCTGTCGACCATGTTGATATCAAATGGCCCTTCAAAATCAGAAGCTGAAATATTCAGGGTGATGAAGAATCCTTCATCAATGTACGCATCATCCTCCTCAGTGATTAATTCAGTAGTGATGGTCCCTATTTTTGAATCATCAGCTGCAAGAACCAGGTCGAACGTACGTTCCTGTTTATCCGTTTCCTCTTCATTTGCGGATGTGGATGAACCACAGCCTGTAAAAACGAGCAATGCAATGCAAGAATAGGTAAGTGTAAACAGTAATTTCCGGGCATAAAATTGTTGAAATCGAAATTTTGATATAGTATTCATTTTTAGGATAATTATTATGTAGTTTCGGTTTTCATGGTTTATGCGAATTTTAAATAGCAAATGGTTCAAATTAACCCTGACCTATTTTACAGGTGCTGTTTTATACTTTAGAAAGAGTGCTGACGTTTTTTTGTACATTGAAAAAGTTTAATATCCAGAAAGATCAATTATGAGCACTCAGGAAAATTCCATTTCCCCCAGGCGCGCCAACATTCTTAAAGTTTTAAAGGAAGCAGGTAGAGCATTACAGATACGGGAAATTGTAGATAAAACGGGCCTTGATTACGGTAATGGCAGGAGTGCTTTGTCTGAAATGACTACAATGAACCTTTTGGTACGGGTACACCGGGGGGTTTATGATCTTCCTGAGAGAGTTGAAAAAGAAGAGATGGAATCGCCTGATCATCCCCTTCAGAAAATTTTGCTGAACCAGCAAATTCTTAAGGTTTTGCTTAATATAGTAATCACCAACAAGGCCTTGATGGAAGCATTGCTCCTTGGCCAGCAGGAGATTATCCAGGCGCTCCGTACAATCAGTTCAAGTAATGAAGAGGGCGAAGAGGCGATTAAAAATCTCGAAGAAATTTTTGCCAAACGGGTTGAATGGCATTTTGATGTAGCTGCCGAACAGGTAACAGCTCAGTACACCAAGCTTCCTGAAGAAGTATTTGATGTACTTGTAGCGCCCCTGACCAGGGACAAAGATTCCGGCGGCAAAACAAAATCTCAGAAAAAAAAAGGACGTCAATCTAAAAAAACCTGAGTACCCCAGTGAAATCCCAATAGCCCTTCTGCTCGGCTTATTCATTACCCTTGCATGGTTTCAACCGGATGATCCACGGGCCAACAAAACCTTACCAGCCCCGGATAGTCACCAACGAGGAAGCAATTTTATTTTTTTGAAGTATATCCCGCATCTACGATTGGCAATTGGATTTATTTGGCTGGTGGACAGCAAAATTACTTACAGGATTATAAGAATGCTTAAGGCGTACAAAGGTCCCTGAAGCGTTCTTTAAAATACTGTTGAACTTTGACTGTTGATAAATAAATGAACAGGAGCAATAAATCATGAAATTCAATTTCTGGACTAAATGGCTTCTTTTTGTCAGCATTCTCTATGTAATAGCAGGATTAATAATTGCTCTTTTGCCGGACAGCCTGCTATTCGCGTTCCATACCTCAGCCATAGAATTTGTTTTTTTCGACGGCTCCATGCCGGAAGATGCAAACAGGCTCCGTTCTTTTCTTTTCGGTCCCCTCGGTGCTACGATTTCCGGTTATTTCCTCATGCAGGCATTTATAGTCCGCGGACCCTTTAAAAGAAGAGAACCGTGGGCATGGCATGCGGTTCTCTGGCCATTGTTAATCTGGTTTACCATTGACAGCGGAATGTCCATCTACCATGGAGCTTTTTTTAACGTGTGGATGCTGAATATCTGGACACTGTTCCTGGTGGGGCTGCCATTGTTGATGACACGCCCGGCGTTTAAAGAAAACAGGAGATAATGTAACGTAAACGGGTCAGAAAGAATATTTTTCAATGATGGAGTTGTGTGAGCAGAAATTATTAAACAAACAAAAAGCACAAAATGAGTTCAGATTTCTCTAACCTGGAACGGCCTTCACACCCGATGCCGGAGTTTGTCAGAATTGCCCTGGAAGAGCGCCGCCTGATGAAAGACTACAGAGAACGGCCAGCTTATCAGCAAAATGATTACCTCGGGTGGATAAATCGTGCAAAACAACAGGAGACACAAGAGAAGCGACTTCGGCAAATGCTGGAGGAACTGGAAGCCGGCGGTATCTATATGAAAATGGATCACCCTCCTTCAAAAAGGACTAAAAAAACCGTCAATCCGGCCCCCGTGCCGGACTCTCCTTTCTTTATCAGTGTCTGGTGATTTCACCTCGTGGTTCATTGAGCGCTGCCGTGGTAAATCTGAGCGGGACGGAACCCGGAATGACAGATTTAGGTATTCAGATTTCCTTCCGGGGGTAACTCACCTGTAGAGAGTGAACAAATTTTGAAATATATAGCGGACCAGATCCTCCCGGAACTGAAACATATCCGGTTCACCTTCCCTGCCTTCGGTATTGGTTATCCCGAGTACTGCCGTACCTGATTCGGGATGAATATAGAAAAAAGAATAAAAGGAGCGCTGGGTTCCGGTGTGGCCGATTACTCTCATACCTTCAAATTCTTCAATAAAAAAAGAAAGTCCGGCGGATGAACGTATTCCATCCTCCTCTTCAATTTCGTGCTGAATTTCCCACATTTCTTCAAGTGATGACCGGTCAAGAATTTCATGTTCAGTATGGCTGCCGGTTAAAAAACCAAGGTACTGAGTCATATCGCTTATGGGAGAGTTCAATCCGCCATTAGAAACCGTTATACCGGTATTAAAATCCAGGCCGTTTGGTACGGGATCTTTCTCGTGAAGTGTATAACTGTTGGATCGCTGCGGGAGCAAATGATAAGGAGTGTTATCAAAATAGGATTGATACATCCCGAGCGGTTTAAGGATATTCTTGTCGATATATGCCTCGTACACATCTCCGGTAACAATCTCGATAATCTTTCCCAAAAAAATAATTGCAGGGTTAGAATAGCTGTGCCGGCTGCCGGGTTCGAACAGAAGTTCAGAGTACGGAAGCATCGCTGCCAGCTGATCCCATTCCGTCGGCTCGAAAGGATGCCAGCCTTCTCCGCCTCCCCATGGCCAGGTAGGGTTTCGAAATCCGGTGGAATGTTCAAGCGCCATTTTGATGGTCAGATCATCCATGCTGCCGTACGGATTATGGGCACTTTTTAATTCGGGCAGGTATTCTGTAAGCGGATCACCAAGCGAAAGCAGACCACGGTCGCGCAGCTGCATAATAGCAATAGCCGTGAATGTTTTGGTGTTGGACGCCCAGTGAAAAATTGTATT
>JBBEBD010000031.1:0-27229 GCA_040882525.1 Balneolaceae bacterium
GAAGTTCCGCCTGCTGTTCAACCATACGTTCGAGATAATGAATAACGGGAGAGTAGGTGGCCTCTGAAACTTCATCTTTCAGTATTTCAAAAGATTTAAGGTTATACTGGCGGGCTTGTTGTTCGTTCTGTTCGGTAACATGCAGGCTGGATGTTATCATAGAGGCAATCGACTTGCCAATCGGATTGCCGGTTTTGGCAGCGAGTTCAGAAACGGCGTCACCACATTTTTGCGCTTGTGCAATGTCGCCGGTTTGTAAATAAAAGTATGCCAGCCACGGGTACAGTTCAAGTGCGCAGGCGGCACAGGCTCCGGTATTCTCCAGGAGCTGTTCGCTTTGGGCAACCAGGTTTCCGGCTCCTTCAGTATCGCCTGCTTCCAGGCGGTTCCATATTCCCACACCATAGAGGCGCTGCAGGCAGTGATCCCGTACAGCGGCCTGTTTTGCATGCAAAAGTCCCTGCTGTACAGCCTGCCAGCCAAGATCAGCTGCTCCCATAAGCGTATGGAGAACACTTTTCCTGGCGAGGGCATATGCCATACCCGCCGGAGATCCTACCCGTTCGTGCAGTTCCAGGCTGGAGGAGAGTTCATCAACGGCAAGCCGTCGTTGCCCCCTCCACAAATGCATGGTTCCCAGTGCATAATGGCAAACGGCAACGCATCGAAGGTTTCCCGTTTTTGATGCCTGTTCGGAAACCTGCTCCATAAAAGAACGTGCCTGCTGAAGCGGCTGGTCGCCTGAGACATGATATTCCCACAAACAGAGATGAGCATCAATAGCGACCACGATATCGGGAGACCACCCGTAAAGTTGTCGCTGCAGTTCATATTCAAGCCCCTCTTCCCAGCGTCCCAGGGGGAGGCAGGTCATAGCAAGAATTTCGCAGGCCTGGGAGGCTTCTGCTGTGGCATCTGATTTATTGGCCTTTTCAAGAGCTTTTTTCGCGACTTCATAGGCTTTTTCGAGCTGATTCAGGTGCCACAGGTGAAGTGCTTTGGTGATAAAGAGTCTTGCCTGTGCCCTGGGCTCTTCTTCATTCAATTCAAAAGCTTTCAGAAGGTATTGTTCTGAAAGATCTGTTTCGGTTCGGAAGATTGCTACCACAGCCATTTTTCGGTAAAGTTCCACCAGGCCCGGTTTGTTCAGTGGTGTTTTTTCAGCGAGAGTAATGGCTTCATTGTATGCATCATAGCTTTTTTCCAGTCTGCCGCATGCCCGGTAAACATCACCGGTACGTTCCAGTATTTCACACTTCAGTTTTTTGGTCTCATTATCTTCCGGTTCTTCAAGAACATCGCAAGCTTCCCGGTAACGTTGTAATGCGTCGTCATGGGCATACGCTTTTTCAGCCCGTTCTCCGGCGAGTATCAGGTAATGAACTCCCTGAAGCACATCTCCTGCCCGGATAAAATGATAGGCAATTTGCTCAACCGGCTCCTTTTCTTCACTTTCTGAAACAAGCCTGCGGGCTACCAGCCCGTGCAGTGCTTTCCGGCGTGCTCCGGATATCGATGCATAAACCGCTTCCCGAACAAGAGTGTGCCGGAAGGAATAATCGAGGCCGCTTTCTTCAAGCAGTCTGGCACGGATCACTTCTTCAAGTGCATCAAACAGAACATTTTCTTCTGTACTGTCTCCGTTATTCCAGACGGATGCCATCAGTTCATAGGGAACCTGCCGGCCAATTACCGCGGCTATGTATAACAGGTGATGTGCGGGCGGAGAAAGCCTGTCAAGCTTCTGTTTTACGATCATCCTCAGGGAATCCGGCAGGGGTTCCGGAATGAGCGAACCGGTCGATGCATCTGAAACCAGCTTTTGTTCCGGATCGGGCTGTTCTTTTTCGGAATAAAAACGAAGTAACTCAAGGCCGAACAGGGGATTTCCCTCTGAAAGTCTGAATATATGCCTGGCTGTACCGGGTTCCACTTCTGCCGGGGCGTAGTGATGAAGCAGGTTTATATGTTCATCAAAAGTGAGAGGTTCAAGATTCAGTATTTCCACGGAATCATCTTTTTGGCCTGACAGGATGTCCGGCAGTGGCTCATCCGCTTCTTTTCGAATGGTTGCTACGAAGAGAACCGGTAATTTTTCCTGGTGCTGCATCAAATATGAAAACAGTTCCCGGCTGCCCTTGTCTGCCGCATGAAGATCTTCCAGTATTACAACAAGTGGAGCGGCTTCAGATAATTCCGCAAAAAATTGATGCACCCGGGCGAACAGGTATCCTTTTGCGGCCAGTTTATCAGCATGGGGTACCGGAGTTCCGCCTCCGGAAAACCCGGGTATAAGCCGACCGAGTTCAACGGGCAGCGAGGACTCCAGTTCCGGCTCTTTATGAAGGACATCACCAAACAATTCTGAAAATGGCCCGTATGCCACCGGTCCGGTACCTTCTTTTGTTCGGCCCAGGAAGAACGATAACTCTTTTCTCCGGGCACGAAAGATCAGTTCCCGCGCCAGGCGTGTTTTTCCTGTTCCAACCTCTCCGCTGATTAAAAGAGCACCGCCTTCACCATCAGAAAGCCGGTCAAGCAGCCGGTCAATTACAGCACATTCTTTTGTCCGGCCTACAATCGGTGATTGCAGCCCCGGAATGGTAGCCTTTAATTCAGCACGGTCTTCTTTCCCGGAGAGCCTGCCTTCACGGATATCATCCAGGATTTTTCTTGTTTCGGAGGTCGGGCTCATTCCAAGTTCTTCACGTAATACCTCTCTGCATACATCATACTGACGAAAAGAGCGGGTGATTTGTCCCTGCCTGGCAAAAACCCTCATCAGCCCCCGGTGTGCTGTTTCAAGAGCAGGCTCTTTTTCCAGTGCCAGGCGCAGCATTTCAGCGGCTTCAGAGAGATCTCCCTGCTGTTCGTACTGACGTGCAAGTGTTGTTAGAACATCCAGATATAGCTGGCGGTAATGCTCCCGGGGGAGTGTACCCCAGTCTGCATAACGATCCATTGGAAGAAAATCCCCGGTATAAAGAGAAGCGGCCATTTCCAGTTTATTAATATTCTGGCTGCGTAACCCGGTTCTTGCCATATCCCCGAACCGATTCAGATCTGTAACCAGTCCGCCCGGAGGTGCAATACGGATGAGATTATCGGTTATTTCTATCCATTCTTCGGCATCTTTCATATGAGAGCCAATCGCTTTTCTGATATGATGTATAGCTTTATAGAGCTGGGAAGCCGCAGCTGTGCCATTCAGTTCAGGCCACAAAACTTCAACAGCCTGATCGCGAACCATCTGATGCTGCCGCTGATGCGCCAGCAGTTTTAGCAAAGAACGAGCCTTGCGGCCTTTGATTGAAGATTCAGGAAGTTCATGTCCATCTACATACACCGTAAAACGGCCGAGAAGATGTATTTCAAGACTGGATGATGAAAGCGCGTCTGGCAAATCCATGACTCCGGGTTTTTTTAGGGTCAGGTTTTATTCTCTGATTACAATAACTCCGTTACTTCAGGTAATATATAAAATGAATTGATTAGTTAAAGATTTGAGAATATCCGGAAATTTAAAACCCCCGCTTTTTAATCACGCAATAGCTTACAGATTGCTTCCGTATAGGTTTCTGTAGTTCCTTCTCCACCAATATCGCGTGTACATTCAGATTTGTGATCCTGCAGTACCGTATAGATTGCCGAACGTATCCGCTCTGCGGTCCGGGGTTTTCCAAGATGCTCAAGCATCATCAGGCCAGAAAACAGCAGGGCGGTCGGGTTGGCCAATCCTTTTCCTGCAATATCGGGAGCCGAACCATGAACCGCTTCGAACATTGCAGCGTCATCGCCGATATTTGCAGCCCCTGTAACGCCAAGTCCTCCGACAAGTCCCGAAGCCAAATCCGATAAAATATCTCCGAACAGGTTGGTGGTAACAATCACATCAAACTGCTGAGGCCTGATAACCATCTGCATAGCCATGTTATCCACAATCAGGTCTTCAAATTCGATATCGGGATATTTTTTTGAAATTTCCTGTCCGATTTTCAAAAACAGTCCGGTGGTAAGCTTCAGGATGTTTGCTTTATGAACCAGTGTTACTTTTTTACGGCCGAATTTTTTTGCGTACTCAAACGCGGCGGTAATGATTTTTTCACTGGCTTCACGGGTAACTACTGCAATGCTTTCTGCATGTTTTTCTTCTTCATCAACCCAATGCTCCTTCCCGATGTAAAGTCCCTGGGTATTTTCTCTGAATAAAATGAGGTTGACCCGCCGGAAAGGGCTGTCGATATTCGGCAGAGATTTTGCGGGACGGATGTTGCTATACAGGTTAAATTTTTGACGAAGAGCAACATTTATAGACCGGAAACCGGCACCAACGGGAGTTGTTAACGGGCCTTTTAATACAATCCGGTATTTTGAAATGGCCTCTGTTGTTTCATCCGGTAACGGGGTCCCCAGCTTTTTATGGGCGCCTTCGCCGGCCTGACATTCAATCCAGTTGATGTCTGCTCCGGCCGCATCAAGAATCGTAGTAACAGCTTTTGTAATTTCCGCTCCAATTCCATCTCCCGGGATCAATACTACATCATGCATGGTAATAATTTGATTTTATAATCTTTTTAAACAAGATATGAAAAAAGGTGAACCAAGGAGAATGATCAGCAGAACAAATACGGATTTATTCTTCAGCCAACCACGGATCTTTTTACAAGACATAAAGATCGGCCCGTGCCTCTTGCTCTCTGTGTTTAAAATTGGTATATCAAGTGCTTGTTAACCATTACTAACAAAAAAAGATGAAACGTTTTCGAAAAGATATCCCGCGGGCCTCAAATAAAGAGATGTTCGGGTGGGCCATGTTCGACTTTGCCAATCAATCGTATACGCTTTTAATTATCACTGTTATTTTCCCGGTACTTTTCACCACGGTAATTGTGGGTGATACAGCGAACGACTACAAAATGGGAAACCTGCTGTGGAGTGTGGCACTGGCGGTTAGTTATTTTTTAGTGGTACTGAGCGGCCCGGTTTTCGGTGCCATAATGGATTACTCGGCACTCAAGAAGAAGTTTCTTTTTTATAGTTACCTGCTCACGGTTTTCAGTACGACGCTTCTTTACTTTGTTGAACCGGGTTTAATTGTTCTCGGGGTTACCCTCATTATCATATCCAATTTTGCTTATGCTATAGGCGAAAATTTTATTGCATCTTTTTTACCCAGCCTCGGGCCTCCTTCCGATCTGGGTAAAATATCAGGTTTTGGCTGGGCTCTGGGTTATGTGGGCGGGCTTGTTTCAGCCGGTTTTGTTATTGTTTTTTTAGGTGATGCAACGGCAGATAATTTCGAGAGGATCCGCTGGGTGGGGCCTTTTGCTGCCCTGTTTTTCCTGGTTGCGGCGATCCCTACTTTTTTATGGCTGAAAGAACCCGGTGCACGAAAAGGACTTCCTTCAGGTGAAACCTATACCTCCATCGGTTTTAAAAGACTTGGTGAAACAGCAAAGGAACTAAGAAAATTTAAAGATCTTATGATCCTCCTGGTGTCTGTCTTTTTTGCTATGTCGGGTATTTATATCATAATTTCGTTTGCATTTATCTATGGAGACCAGGTAGTGAAATGGGATGAAACCGTTCGTATTTTAATGTTTGTTGTGGTACAAATTACAGCAGCTATCGGGGCGTTTTCTTTTGGTTTTATCCAGGATAAGATAGGGGCCAAACTTACCTATAATATTACCCTGGGGTTGTGGTTTTTAGGAGTATTGGGAATCTGGGGAGTTGTGGATGTTACCCAGTGGCTGAATTCAACATTTGGGCAGGAATTTGAAATCCAGTATGTATTTCTATACATCGGGGTAATAGCCGGTTTAAGTCTTGGCTCCAGCCAATCCGCGAGCAGAGCTCTGGTGGGTCTGTTTACGCCGGAAGATAAATCCGCAGAGTTCTTTGGATTCTGGGGCTTTTCAAATAAAATTGCAGGGGTATTCGGAATCATCGGGCTGGGCCTTCTTCAGGCTGAAGTCGGTTTACAGCAGTCAGTTCTTTTTTGTGCAGCTTTATTTTTAATAGCAATTGTGGTCTGTTTATTTGTGAACCAAAAACGGGGAATCCTTGCCGCAGACCTTTATCAAGAACAGAAAATTGCTGATTAATAAAACAGAATCGTTCTTTTTATAAGAGGAGGCCTGTTTTCGGGGTAAATTTTTCTTTATCAGGAAAATTTATGTATATCAATCAAGCCAAATATAATCAGCTGTTTAAGTATTCTGTGAATAATCTGTGATTCGCCCGGATACCAGGATTTGGCACGGTTGAATAAAAAAGATCAAAACTGAGTGTATTTAATGCATAGAATGTTAAATTAAGCCATCTATTATACAAAGATGAAGAATTTAATTTTTGTATTTGAAATATTGATGATTTATTATCATCTCATTAATTATTAATTCAATTGGAGACTTATAATGAGTAGAATTGACGACGTAAAAAATCTAACGGCTGAACTTGAAGGCGATCTCGATAAGTTCTATAACAAAGGGAACAAAGCGGCGGGTACACGTGCAAGAAAACAGCTTCAGGAATTGAAAAAGCTTTCCCAGGAAATCCGTCTTGAAATTCAGGACATCAAAAATAACGGTTAATAATCAGCCGAACGTCTTAAAAAAAGCCACGTGTTTCGTGGCTTTTTTTTTGTTTTGATGCAGCGGCTAATGATTTCTATGAGTATAAATACCTGCTTTTCTTACAGTGGTAATTTATACTATCCTCCGTCTGTAAACTCTCTTCTGATGGATATAAAGGGAATTTCCTGTAATACTTTACTCTCTGTTTTGGATCTATTGCTTATTCCGTTTATTTGCCGTTTATGAAATCAACATCTTTTCACAAATTAACGCCCAAAGCAATACGCGTATGGCAATGGAGTAATGCTGTTGGCAATCTTTTTTTCCTTGCCATACCTGTGGTATATGCATCTGTATTCGGGATGAGTGGTTTTCACTTTTGGGTTGTTCTTTCAGCTATCTGCCTGTTTATTATTTTCTGGGTAATTTCTATTATTCTGATACCATACAAAAGCTGGAAAAACTGGAGATATGCAATTGATGAAAAGGAAATAGAATTGAAGAGAGGTATTATTTTTAAAACCCGAACACTCATTCCGCTGAGCCGCGTTCAGCATGTGGATACGCGCCAGGGGCCATTATTACGCTGGTATAATCTGGCATCCGTTACCATTTCGACCGCCGCCACCACACACGAAATACCGGCGCTGGATGCGGTGATTGCAGATCGCGTACGGAGGGAAATCTCAACTTTTGCAAGGCTGGCCGAAGAAGATGTATGAATTTCAGCGCCAACATCCGGTTGCGGCAATCAGCAGTGCATTTGGCCTGATCCGGGGAAACTTTGTAACCATCCTGGTATTCCTTTTTGTAGGTGCCCGAAGCGAAAACTTCCCTTTCCTTTGGTGGATTGCCGCCGGTTTTATATTTCTCCTGGTGATGGGTTTTGCCACCTGGTGGCGGTTTCTCTATCGAATTGAAGATGGTGAGCTTCATATAAAGCGGGGTATCTTTGTGAGGAAAAATCTTTATCTCACCAAAGACAGAATACAGGTTATCGATATTACTTCGGGGGTTGTCCAGAGACTTTTCGGGCTTGTAAAAGTGGATATTCAAACGGCCGGAGCATCTTCGAGAGAAGCGGCTATTGAAGCTGTTACCCTCGAAAAGGCCAGGGAAATCAGTGAAATGCTGCGCCCCGGCGGGAACGGAGAACCGGAAGAAAATAGCATTGAACAGACGGCAGGTGCCCAGGAAAATATAAAATCATTCAAACTGCCCGGTAAAGAACTTATAATCGCGGCGTCAACATCAGGAAGCTTCGGGATTGCTCTTTCTGTTTTAGCTACACTTTTTTCCCAGATAGAACCCGTTATCAGTGAATCCGAATTGTTTGAATATGCAATGAACCTGCTGCCTTCACAAACAGATATCTTTGCTGTGGTGAGCATTATTATCCTGTTTGTAGTATTTGCGTGGCTGATCTCCTTTTTCAGTACACTCCTTGCCTATGGCGATTTTTTACTGGAAGTAAATGATGAAGAGCTGATTATATCGCGGGGTATATTTGAGAAGAAAAAAATTACGGTACCTTTCAACCGTATTCAGGCGATTCATATCGCTGAGGGACTCATTCGTCAGCCATTGGGATATGCTTCCCTGCATCTTGAAAGCGCCGGTTATGGGGATGACAAAGGCACTGGCTCAATCGTACTCTTCCCCCTTATACAGCGTAATAATATTATGGATCTTCTTGATAACGTAATGCCGGACTATGAAAAACAACTCGAGGGAGTAAGGCCTCCCGCAAAATCATTAAGGCGCTATATTTTCAGGTCGGCTTTTTTGATTACAGCAATAACAGCAGCCATTTGGTGGCTCCTGGATTTGAACGAGTGGATCTGGCTTTTCCCGCTCCTGTCTTTTTTCTGGGGATGGCTGAAGTACAAAGATGCTGCATTAGGCTGGGTTAAAGATGGTTTGCTCCTTAGAAGCCGGATACTTTCCAAAACAACCGCTTATATCAGAAGAAACAGGATTCAGGATATTACCTTGAGCGAAAGCTGGTTTCAAAGGATCAGAAATTTATGTTCTGTCCGGGTATATGTTGCTTCCGGCGACCAGGGAAAATCCTTTTCGGTAAGAGACCTGGATAAAGAAGACGGGTACAGGCTGCTTCGGGCCATTAAAGAGCCGGGGCTGTGGAAAGATGAGAATTTGAATGACAGACGGGGGTCAGCAATAATAGCTCTTCCCGGCTGGCCTCAGCCTCAGGCCGCAAATTGAATGGATTTCAGGGCATTTTTTAATTCATTGATGATAACTGGTTTACTGATGAAAAAGGAATTTCCAACTGAACCGGCTTCACTTCTCACCTTAGCTTCCGACAGAGCAGTGATATAAATTACAGGGACATCAGAATATTCCCGCACCTTTTTCATCACCTCTATTCTGTTTGTTTCATCAGCCAGTAAAATGTCCATAAACACCAGATCCGGTTTGTTCTCTTTTATAGAACGTACCGCATCTTCACCACGGTCCGGCACATCAAGTATTTCAAAACCCAATGAAACAGCCATTTTCTTAAGGACAATTGCCAGAAGCAGGTCATCTTCTGCAATAACTAATTTCTTTTTTAACGTACTTTTTATCATCCAGCAATATAAAAAGCTTTAAAGGAACGGTTTTGAGAATATTACATTATGATAAAAAATTAATGTGCAGCCTTTGTAAAATGTAAGAACAAATCAGCTCCTTGATAGGAGTAGGAAGAACATCTCTTTGGGGCTTGCCCGTGTGGGAAAGATTGTGAAAAAGAAGTGGGTTTTGATGCTTGTCCCCTGAAATTACATATACGATTATCTTTCAAAAAATTCGAAAATCGAACGTCAAATATCTCACATCTCAAATCGATTGATATGCGATTGTCGATTTAGCGATATCAGATTTTCGATGTAGATGTACCACGGGCAGCGCCGAGGCATCCCTACTCGGGAAACTCACATCAGGTTTAAGCAGAAGCCGGTTCCTGTCCTTCCGCGTAAGCTTCTATCGGCAGGCATGAACATATAAGGTTTCGGTCGCCGTATGCATCATCCACCCGGCTTACTGCAGGCCAGAACTTGTTAAATCGTAAATAGGGCAGAGGAAAAGCGGCTTTCTCCCGGGAATAGGGGCGTTTCCATTCATCTGAAAGTGCCACTCTCATTGTATGGGGAGCATGTTTCAGGACGTTTTCTTTTTCATCTGCTTCACCGTCTTCAATCTCACGAATTTCGCTTCGGATGCCAATCATGGCATCACAAAAACGATCCAGTTCCTCTTTCGATTCACTTTCCGTGGGTTCAATCATCAGGGTTCCGGTTACGGGAAATGACATGGTGGGGGCATGAAAACCATAATCAATCAGTCGTTTGGCAACATCTGTTGCTTCAATACCTGCACTCTGCTTAAAACTGCGCAGATCAATGATAAACTCATGCGCTGTTCGTCCGCCGCGCCCGGTATACAGAACCGGGTAGTGGTCTTTCAGGCGGTCTTTCAGGTAGTTGGCATTTAAGATGGCCGTTTCGGTCGCTTTTCGAAGCCCCTCTTCTCCCATCATACGAATGTAAGCGTGCGATATGGTAAGAATACTGGCACTTCCCCAGGGTGCGGAAGCAACAGCTTCTATCGCCTGTTCTCTTCCTGTTGGAATAACAGAATGGCCCGGCAGGAAAGGTATTAATTTTTTAACAACTCCGATAGGCCCCATTCCGGGCCCGCCACCGCCATGTGGGATACAAAAGGTTTTATGCAGGTTCA
Organism: Balneolaceae bacterium; assembly: GCA_040882525.1. Taxonomy (GTDB): domain Bacteria; phylum Bacteroidota; class Rhodothermia; order Balneolales; family Balneolaceae; genus Rhodohalobacter. The sequence goes on from JBBEBD010000031.1 coordinate 10,323, forward strand.
GGTGACAGACATCCGCTCCCACACTGGCCGGTGAGGTTAAACCAACCTGTGCATTCATATTCGCGCCGTCCATATAAACCAGACCGCCATGTTTATGAATGAGTTCACAGATTTCACGAATATCTTCTTCAAATACTCCGTGGGTGGATGGATAGGTAACCATCAGTGCGGAAAGACGTTTGCTGTGAGCTTCCACTTTGTCACCCAGATCGTCCAGATCAATGTTCCCGTGATCGTCGCATTTGGTAACCACGACGTCCATTCCCGCCATTACAGCGCTGGCCGGATTGGTTCCGTGAGCCGACGAGGGAACAATGGTAACATTTCGTTGGGGCTCTCCATTGGACTGATGAAAAGCACGTATAGCCATTAAACCGGTATATTCACCCTGTGCTCCGGAGTTTGGCTGAAGAGACATGGCATCAAAGCCCGTAATTTCTGCAAGCCAGTTTTCAAGTTCTTCAAAAAGCTGATGATATCCCCTGGCCTGGTCAGAAGGAACAAAGGGGTGGATATTACCAAATTCCGGCCACGTAAGAGGAATCATTTCAGCCGTGGCATTCAGCTTCATCGTACAGGAACCCAGCGAAATCATGGAATGAGTGAGGTCAAGGTCCCGGTTTTCAAGTAGCTTCAGGTAACGAAGCATTTCATGTTCGGAATGAAACTGGTTAAACACCGGGTGTTCCAGGTAAGAAGATGTTCTGGCTAATCCCGCAGGATAATCAACGGTGATAACTTCAGATGCTTTTTCAATATCATATTCAGAAGTTCTGGTTTCCGAGGCAGCAAAAACATCAAGTACCTTTTCAACATCTTCAAGATTTTTGGCTTCATCAAATGAGATACCTATTGAGGTTTCATTGTACCGGAAATTTATCTGCCGTTTTAAAGCTTCCTGACGAATAAGTTCTATCTGGTCCGGCGAAACTCCTTCTACGGTAATGGTATCAAAATAATGCTTGTTTTTAACGGAGAATCCCAGCGATTTTAATCCCGCCGCAGCCAGTTTTGTAAGCCCGTGAATTTTACCGGCAATCCGTTGCAGCCCCTGAGGCCCGTGATAAACCGCATAAAATCCGGCAATAACTGCGAGCAGAACCTGTGCCGTACAGATGTTTGATGTTGCTTTTTCCCGGCGGATATGCTGCTCGCGGGTTTGCAGGGCCATGCGGTATGCGGGGTTTCCTTCTGCATCCTGCGTTACCCCTATGATACGCCCGGGAATCTGCCGTTTAAACTCCTCACGTGTGGCAAAATAAGCGGCATGAGGTCCGCCGTATCCCATAGGGACACCAAACCGCTGGGTAGTTCCCACAACTACATCAGCTCCCATTTCACCCGGAGGAGTCAACAGTGTAAGGGCCAGCAGATCTGCGGCCACGGCTACAAATACATCCTGCTGATGAGCAGACTCAATCAGCGGTGCAAGATCTTTTGCTGTGCCATTACTTCCCGGGTACTGCAGAAGCAGGCCAAAAAGATTTGGATCTGCCAGGTCAAGTTTCTCTGTAGAACCAATTTGAAGATTTATATCCAGGGGATCCATTCTGTTTTTTAAAACAGAAATGGTTTGCGGATGGCAGTTCTCAGAAACAAAAAAGGTTTGAGCTGATTTTCTCTTTGCGCCTTTTCTCTGGCTGTAGAGCATGGAAGCTGCTTCCGCAGCGGCGGTTCCTTCATCCAGCAGGGAAGCGTTGGCAAGGTCCATAGCCGTTAAATCACTCACCATTGTCTGAAAATTAATCAACGCTTCTAGCCGCCCCTGTGAAATTTCCGCCTGGTAGGGAGTGTACGCAGTGTACCAGCCCGGATTTTCCAGCACATTCCGCAGAATGACGTTTGGGGTCAGGGTGTCGTAATAGCCCATCCCTATGAATGAATGGTAAATCTTGTTCTTCAGCGCCGTCTGCTTTATATGTCTGAGGTATTCTTTTTCACTGAGAGCATCGGGCAGCTGAAGCGGTTTTTCCAGGCGTATGTTCGCAGGTATTGTCTCCTCAATAAGCTGCTCAATGGATTCTGCATTTGATACCTCAAGCATTTCTGTTATTTGCGATGAATCGGGGCCGATATGACGGTTTGAAAACGACTCTTTATCAAACTGAATTTGCATGAAAACGGAAATCTATTTTAGCGTGATTTGAAAGTGGGCAGACCATTAAAAGAGTGGGTCCAAAGTACTCAAAGAAAGAAAAATTATTGTTCCGGGGTCAATGAAAGCTTTGTTCCATTTTATTCTTGTAAAGATACAATTTTTTGTTCGTATTGGCATGGGACTTCCAATACTTTTTATATATAAAGCCGTTGTCTTTTCAATTCAATTCTGTTATCTAAAAGAGACTGTTCAGAAAAGTTTGTTATGAAGTTATAAGTCATTCTGAACTTGTTTCAGAATCTCCTGATTTACATAAAATTGGGAGATCCTGAACTAAATTCAGGATGACTGTTGCCTCATATCCGACATATTTCCTGACCAGTCTTAAAAGAGTCTTTTTTTAATTAATTAAAAAAGGTCATGAAAATCCTGTTACATAGCATTCTGCTGTTTTGCTTTAGTTTTTTGTTTATCGGAAAAGCTGTTGCTCAACCTGAGATTACCATAGAGGTAGATCCGTCTGAAGTATCAACTGCTGTCAATGAAGAAATTCAGCTTACCGCTGAAGTGAAAGATTCGGAGGGGAATATTATTTCACAGGAGGTTCGTTTCTTCTCAGCAGACCGAAGGTCCGTCAGTGTTAACAGTGCCGGAGTGGTTTCCGCCATGCAACCCGGTGAATATGAATTGTTCGCGATGTATATAAATGAAGATGGAGAACGGTTTCAGAAGGTTATTCCTGTTTCTGTTGCATATCCGCCCATTAAAACAATCAACCTGATTGGAGTTCCGGAGAGAATTTATACCCAATCCGGAATACGCATTTCACAGGAAGTGATTGATGAGGCAGGCCTGGTTCGGGAAAATCCCGATGTACGGTACAGCGTTAACTCAGATATAGTAACGGTGGACCGGTTTGGATTTTTCGAAGCTAAGGAAAGTGGTACGGTTTCACTAACTGTTGGCAGCGGAGATGTTAATGTAAGTAAGGAAATTGAAGTAGTGGAAAATCCTGTAGCGTCTTTAACAATAGGAAATGAAGTGGAAAGCGCACGAACGGGAGATGTTTTACGACTGGATACCAAAGCTTTTGACGGCCTGGATGAAGAGGTGCCTGATGCTCCTGTTGAATATTCGTTCCGGTCGGAACCTGATGACCAGCTCGGAGAAGGGGCAACAGCACAAATAGACCAAAAAGGAAGGTTTGTAGCAAATAAACCAGGTTTCTATACACTGATTGCAAAAAGCGGAAACCAGGTGGCCCGGCAGGTGGTTCGTATTGAACCACGTGATGTTCAGCAGGAAATTGAACGGGTGGGACACGCGCTGGTAGACAACGTGCACACTTCTGATCTGTGGATCTGGGAGGGCGTGGATGGACGCGATTATGCTATAACCGGAACCTGGGGCGGAAACGGGGAAGCATATTTCTGGGATGTAACCGACCCCTCTGATATCATTCCTCTGGATTCGGTAACCGTGGATGCCCGAACCATTAACGATGTTAAAATTTCAGAAGACGGCACACTTGCAGTGATTACCCGTGAAGGAGCTTCCACCCGGCGCAATGGAATTGTTTTACTGGATGTCACCAATCCGCGGCAGGTTGAAATTATTACTGAATATACCGAAGGATTAACGGGGGGTGTGCATAACACCTTTATTTATGAAAATCATGTCTATGCCGTAAATAACGGAACCCGTTATGATATTATTAATATCGATGATCCGGAAAATCCTCACACGGTAAGCAGGTTTGAGCTGGATAGACCCGGGCATTCGGTTCATGATGTATGGATTGATAACGGACTTGCTTATTCATCCAACTGGAGTAATGGGATAGTTGTGGCGGATGTGGGAAGCAACCCGCAGGCTGATACTCCTGAAGGAGCCGAACTGGGCCTGGGATCTCCTTCAAACCCTGTTGAGCTGGCACGGTATTCTTACCCGAGCGGCTGGAGCCATGCCGCATTTCCATTTAAGAGCGAATCAACCGGAGATTTTTATGTAATTGCCGGTGATGAGGCCTTCCCCAACGGGCTATATGTTGAAGACCGGCCCACCATTCCGGCAGGATGGATCCACTTTATTAAATTCAATGACTGGAACAGCCCGGAAGAAGTAGCAAGCTACAGAGTTCCCGAAGCAGGGACCCATAATTTCTGGGTGGAAGGAGATATCCTGTATATCGCCTACTACAATGGCGGGCTTCGGGTGGTTGATATCTCCGGCGAATTAATGGGAGATCTGTATGAGCAGGGGCGTGAAATAGCTCATTTCAGTACCGTTCACCATAACGGGTTTGTTCCAAATGCAGCGATGGCATGGGGACCCCAGCCTTATAAAGGACACATTTTTGTTTCAGACTGGAACTCCGGCTTGTGGGCATTTAAACTGGTTAAAAAAGAATCCTGACAGCTAAAAACATTAACATATCGTGCTGAAGAATTTATTTTTAACCGGACTTTTAACTTTTTGCGCTGGTTCTGTTCAGGCTCAGGTATACAAACTATATGTTGCAGCTGAGTCTGAAGATGAAGTTTCACTTATTTCATTTGATGCAGCCACAGAAAAAGGATCTGTGGAAAAAGTGATCAAAGTAGGTGCATTTCCCACGGAAACAGAAGGTCCGCACGGAATCGGGGTAGATCCTTCAGGAGATTATTGGTATGTGACATTGGGCCATGGAATGCCTTACGGCCATCTGTACAAATACCAAACGGGAACTGACAGGCTGGTGGACCGCGTTGAACTGGGGATGTTTCCTGCTACGCTTGATGTATCAGCTCAAACCGGTTGGGTCTACGCGGTAAATTTTAATCTTCATGGAGATCATGAAGTTAGTTCCCTCTCGGTAGTGGATGGCAAAACCATGAAAGAACTTGCGCGGATTAGAACAGGTATTATGCCTCATGGCAGCCGCCTGTCGAAAAACGGAGCCCGTCAGTATCATGTATCTATGATGACGGATGAACTGTATGAAGTGGATGCGTACAGCCTTGAAGTGAGCCGTGTGTTAAGTCTTTCGGATGATCAAAGTAGTATGAGTCATACTATGCCTTCCGGTCATCAGCCTGAAGTGAAACCGACCTGGGCGTCTCCGCATCCCCGGAATGGCAACATTTATGTAGCCGGTAACGGGAATGACATGATATATGTAGTGGATGGAGAATCGTGGGAGATTACCGAACGGTGGCAAACCCCTGGAAAAGCCCCTTATAATCTTGAACCGGCCCATCAGAGTAACCTTCTGGTTGTTTCTTATAAAGGGGAAGGGGCTACGGGAGTCTGGGATATCGAAACCGGAGAACAGCTTGCGAAAATTCCCAACAGCCGGAAGGTAACCCACGGTGTGGTAATTTCTCCGGATGACAGGTACGCCTTTATCAGTGTGGAAGGTATTGGTGGGGAACCCGGTTCTGTAGATGTCATTGACCTTCACAAGCTGGAGCGGGTGGATGTCATTGAAACCGGCAAACAGGCAAGCGGTATCGCGTTCTGGAAAATGGAAGAGAGCTAAAGTACCAAGCTATAGTACCACGGTCAGCCTGACCGTGCGGGAAAGATGTTAAAAAAGCTGGTAACGATTTTCTTACAGGTGAATACGAAAAACCTCCGGGGATGGAATCCGTGGGGTATGAATTGGGGGATCGGGCAAGCCCCACAGGGATGCATTGGCGAGTAGGACGATCAGCGCCCGGAAGCATCCTGCGGGGTTTGACTGCGTCCAGAAGAGGCGTCTTTTTTTAAAGGGTGTATATTTAAAAATAAATTTTTAGTCGAGACTAAAAATTGTATCTTCGTTTTGAATCATGAAAAATAAAAATAGATAAAATGGAATGGATACCCCGCTGGTTTTATGAAATGAGTCCGGTAATGCAGGCATTATCCGGTGGATTGTTTACATGGGGAGTTACAGCACTTGGTGCTTCTGCTGTATTTTTCACAAAAAACGTGGGATATAAATTGTTAGACAGCATGCTCGGTTTTGCGGCCGGTGTAATGATTGCGGCAAGTGTTTGGTCCCTGATTATCCCATCAATTGAAATGACAGAGGCACTGGGAGGAATCGGATGGCTTCCGGCTGCCATTGGCTTTCTTATGGGAGGACTGTTTCTAAGAGTTTGTGATGCTTTTCTACCCCATCTGCACCTTGATCAGCCGAGATCGCAGGCCGAGGGAATTGATACCAGCTGGAGGCGGTCCACTCTTCTTGTCCTGGCCATTACATTACATAATATACCGGAAGGACTTGCTGTGGGCGTATTGTTTGGTGCGGCGGCTACAGGTGTGGATCCTACCGGAACGGCAACCATCGCGGGTGCCATAGCCCTGGCGATAGGAATTGGCATACAGAACTTCCCGGAAGGTATGGCGGTTTCGGTACCATTGAGAAGGGAAGGAGTGGGAATGAGAAAAAGTTTTAACTATGGTCAGCTGACAGGAATGGTTGAACCGGTTTTTGCTGTGGTTGGGGCTGTTGCCGTTATCTATGTCCAGCCGATTCTGCCTTTTGCCCTGGCATTTGCCGCCGGTGCAATGATTTATGTGGTGGTTGAGGAATTAATACCGGAATCCCAGCAGCACGGGAATGCAGATATTGCCACCCTTGGCACCATGATTGGTTTTGTGGTGATGATGGTTCTGGATGTGGCACTGGGATAGGCAGTTGAATGTAACAGGGAATAACGAACAAGAATTTCGAAGTGAATGCATAATTCTCCCAATGGGATCCCTTAGTTAGTGCCATATAGCACAATAGTAGGGGCGTGTTCTTTATTTATTCCCTCCCCCTAAACATCTCCACTGCCTTGATTTCCCCCAGGTGGATGTTCGGGAAGATCCTGTTGTCACGCTATTTTTCTATTCTCTTCGCTGAATCCATTCACCATCTTTCCTTGCTTGCCGCACTACATTGCCGGATGTAACCGCATAAAAAGGGGTGATCGGATATCCTGTTTTGCGCAATGCCCGGGCTGTCCACGTATTGGAAGTTTTCGGCAGGTAATAGTATCCGTTCGCTTCAAAAAAAGCACTGTTGGTATAAAGCCCTTCATCTGAAAATTGCATGCGGCCGTTTTCATCTGTACGGAATCGTTCCGCTATAAAGCGGGCCAGTTCTTCTACCCCTTCTTCACTTACCTGAATTTTAATGATATCGCTGTTGGTGAAGTATCGTTCTATGGGAATATCAATTCCAACAACATGCAGAACACTTCTCGTTGGCCATAAACCCGCTCTAACCAAAAAACCAAACCCGGGAGAGGAGTGTGGATAATATCGGTTATCTCCCCATCCGAATTTCAAAATAGCCGCTTCGGGCATTTCAGGATGATCTTGTAACTTATCTCTGATGAAAGACGATTCCATGGCGATACCCACATGCCACCCGTGGCTGACTACATATACCGGAACCGGCCGAAGGTCTTCATCATCAGGATACAACTCTGCTACAGGTCCAAGACAACCGATCATAAAGATCATGAATACCGGAAGATAGCGCATAATGATTTTTAAGGGATTTTTTTGGAAAGTCACGCAAATAAAACTCTTTTAAAAACAACGCAGGATTTTTTCTTTTCACATTTTATTTCTGGACATCAATATCCTTTTTCTGAATTCACGCGATGCATCAGGTCTATTCCGGAGAGCAGTCGTTTGTAATTTTCAACCAATAATCCCGCCACCTCGCCGGGATTGGTTTCAGAAGCTATATGGGGAGTTATCACAATATTTTTCCTCCCCCAGAACGGGTGAGAATCGGGCAGGGGCTCTGTTTTAAACACATCCAGCACTGCACTTTCTAGCAGGCCTGTGTCCAGAGCATATAAAAGGTCTTCATCCACCAGGTGCTCACCCCGGCCTGCATTGATTACATGGGCCGGACTTTTAAGCTGCTTAAAAAGATCCAGGTTAAGAATATCCTTTGTTTCGGAAGTTAACGGCAGCAGGCACACCACAATTCGTGATCTTTTCAGAAAACCAGAGAATTCATTTTTTGCAAATGTTTCAACCCCGGAGATATTTTTTGAAGTTTTTGCCCAGCCGTTTACCCGGAATCCTGATTTTGCCAGGTCTGCGGCAACCTGCTTCCCGATAGCTCCGAGTCCCATCACACCTACAGTAAAATGATCCTTTTTTTCAGCAGGTAAACGCTTCCAGTTTCCGGTAAGCTGCTGCTTATGATATTGATGTGTATTCCGGAGAATACTTAAAGCAGCTGTTAATACATAGTCGCTCATTTGACCCGCCAGGGAGGGAACCACGACCCGCGTCAGTTCGATATTTCCTGGAATGGAGTGATCTGAAAGCAGGTGATCCACACCCGCACCCAGCGAAGATATTACTTTCAGGTTGGGATACTGTCCGAAAATATTCTCCGGCTGATTCCATGCAACGGCAAACTGAACACGCTTTTTATCCCGGACATCCGGCCATATCTCAACTTCAAGATTTGGATCTGTTTTCAGGAGTGCATCCCGGTACGGCTTCATATCACGGTTTGGTGCTGCAAGCAGAATTGACATAGAATGAACAGGATTAATAAAATAGTACACATAAAGATACAGGATATAACTGTTGTTCCTTAAAGGAGCGGCAATATAATTCACCATTTTCCAGGGCAGATAAAAATATTTGCAGTTTAAATAAATACACATATATTTTACATATCAACTAAAGAAAATTAATTATGCTTGCACAATCCTATCAACCACATTCTTCACAAACCCTGACGCTCAAAAAGAGACGATCCGCTGAAACAGGATTTTCCTGTCCGGCTGCCGGTCATATGGAAGGCCAGCTGAACCTACACGAATATCTTGTGCAGCGGCCGGCCTCTACATTTTTTTCAAGAGTGAAGGGAAACAGTGACAATAATCTGGGAGTTTTTGACGGAGATATTCTGGTGGTTGACCGCTCTCTGGCCCCCCGGCATGAATCGCTTGTAGTGGCAGTGGTAGAGGGAGAATTCCGGATTTGCAGGCTGATTCAGGAAAAACAATGGATGCTGGAATACGGCAGCGGAAAACGAATAACAATTGATTTCGAAGAAGAGCAGCGGTCAGTTATCTGGGGCCGGGTTTCTCATGTTATCCATTCGTGTATCTAAAAGAGAGTTAAAATAGATTTCTAATTCCTGTACGTGATAGTTTGGATTACTGTAACAGATTTTAGAAAAGTCTCATGTCCTCTGTTCACGCGCTCATTGATCGTGTAATAATTTTTATGCTTCCTGTAAGAGAGTTTTTGATCCTTCACTAAAAAGGCGCCACGGATGTGTTATCGCCAGAGTTCAGGGTGCGCCATTTATCAAAAAGCATGGATATTGCTTGAAACAAGTATTGGTTTTACAAAGACTTCTTACACGTATTTTCAGGGTTACGTATATGATGATTTTCAGCATGAACATATATCAGAAACAATCTCAAAAAAAAATTCAATCAACGGAACAAAAACGGATTATCCGGATTTATACAAAAACTTACTGTTACGATCGGTAAGAAAACATTCATCAATAATAAAAAAACAAGAGACGAGGCCTAAATATGTTAAGCAAAAAAATCCTTATAGCATCATTATTCTTAATGGTCACAGGTTTAATTGGAATCCAGGCGCAAGCGCAAGCGCAAGACACACAGGGAGGAGTAACCGGCGAAGTTGTTGACGCATCCACCGGGGAAGCACTTTCTGATATTGAAATCAGTGTGGAAGAAAGCGGTGAGACCGCAACAACTGATTCAGATGGAAGATTCACCATCGAGAATCTTGAGCCGGGTATGCACACTCTGAATGTGGAAGCAGATGGTTATGAAAGATGGAGCCAGACCGTTGAAGTCCAGCAAGATGGAGACGCAGAAGTTGAAATAAGACTTCAGCCTTCAATGTAGTTAATTGCATATATGATAAAAGCCCCTTGCCATTTTAGTAAGGGGCTTTTTTTTATTTCAAAAAAAATTTACATGAACAATCAATACATAACAAGTAGATGCGGTTGCTTTGGCTGTAGTGGAAAAAGCTTCTCAGGTGACTGAAATACTAATTATGTGCTGGTAAAAAAATAAGGATCTTATGTTGGTTTGTATGGGTAAATGTTAAGTTCTCGCTTTGCTTGCGTGGAATCGTGTAACTGTTGATGCCCTTACCCCAAAAGACTTGTCCATTCGTAAACGCCTCTAAAATCATACTTATGAAACCTGTCCGTTTTTTCGTCCTGCCCATTATTCAGTCCCGGCAGGGACGAAACAGAGTAAGCCTGCATTTTAATGCAGGTTAGAAGACATATCCGAAAATTATAGTGCCGGATGGTACGGCACACAAACATTCTGCACACCCGGAATTTCTGATGAAGGAGCAACTCCTTCAATTCACAGATGAAACCAACTATTCGAACAGATCCATTCCCGCCTGGACTCTCGTTGTGCGGGACCATTTAAATCTTTCCCTTCGGGAATGGGTTCTAATTCAAGGGCAAAATAGCTAAAATTTTATTCCCGAAAGCTTAAAAAGAGTTTGCTCAATCTGCCAGAAATGACGGCGCTGATGTGCTTCCAGGTAAAGAATAAATTCAATGAGAGACATAGGTAAAAATTTCAGAAGAGGGTTTCGCCCCTTCACACGGTTAAGGTCAAGATCGGATGAATGGTATTCACTGATTCTGTTTTGAAGCTCCTTCTCTGTCGCGATTAAGTTGTTACGCACTTCATAAGGAGTTTTATCTGTTTCTACCGGGTACATCGGGGCTAGCGTTTTTACTCTGATTTTATACGGAGGTTCAAGAAATTTTATAAAAAGGTGCTGAATATATCCCGTTCGGAATTTTCCGCCGGATGCAGGTCCGGGTGATTCAAGAGATTCGTAAGCGCGATCCATCTGCCGGATGTAAAGGTTGTTAAACCGAACCAGGTGTCTGCAAACCTCATCTGCGCTCCAGGCATTGGGGGCGGGTTTCAGAATAAAAAGATCATCGGGAACCTCATCAAAATCATTAATTCTTTGAACAGCTTTTTGCAAAGCGTGATCTAAATCCTCGTAAGAATAGAATATTCTCATAATAATCTAATTAATTTCTTGTAAAGATAGTCATGGGATACTTAGATGGTAAACAAGAAAAAATATTTTACATTTACATTTAATCGTATAATTACGATATTAGAACATGGCAATAACAAAAGCAAAATTATTCAACGAAAAACAGGTTCGGCTCGCGGAGATGCTAAAGGCATTATCTCACCCTGCCAGAATTGCTATTCTTGAAATTCTGGCAGGCAGAAACACCTGTATCTGCGGAGATATCACGGATGAGCTGCCACTGGCCCAGTCCACGGTTTCCCAGCATCTTAAATCCCTGAAATCAGCCGGAATCATAAAAGGTGAAATTGATGGTGTACGAACCTGTTACTGTCTGAATGAAGAAAATGTAGCCGAACTGAAATCCCTGTTTGAAGATCTTATGGGGTATATGACAAATCAAGATAAAACATGCTGTTAAAATGAAAATAACGCAAAAGAACCCGGATCAAATTAAAGAATCTGTCAGGAAAAAATATGCTGAAATCAGTGAACATAGCCGGATAGAAAATGCATCATCCTGCTGCGGTGCAGGTGGCTGTTGCGGCACGGTGGATACGGTTGAATATTCTGTGTTTGCAGATGATTATACCACCCTCAAAGGTTACAACCCTGATGCCGATTTAGGTCTCGGATGTGGCCTGCCTACCGAGTTTGCCAAAATAAAACCGGGTGATACGGTTGTGGATTTAGGTTCCGGGGCGGGAAACGATGTGTTCATTGCCCGTGAGGTGGTTGGAGACACCGGCCGTGTGATTGGTATAGATATGACGGAAGAAATGGTTGAAAAAGCCCGCAGAAATGCAGCCAAAATTGGCTATGCCAATGTTGAATTTAAATTGGGTGAAATAGAAAATATGCCTCTGAACGACTCCATTGCCAATGTAGTGGTCAGCAATTGTGTTCTTAATTTGGTGCCTGATAAAGAAAAAGCATTCAGTGAGACTTACCGGATCCTGAAACCCGGCGGCCACTTCAGTATTTCGGATGTGGTGATTACAGGAAATCTGCCCGCGGAAATCAGGGAAGATGCCGAGATGTATGCAGGTTGTGTGGCCGGTGCAATTGATAAGGAGGAATATACAACGATCATTAAAAAAGCCGGATTCAGCAATATCACCATTCAAAAGGAGAAAGAGATTGACCTTCCGGATGAAATCCTTGCGAGCTACCTGCCCCCGGAAAAAATCAGCGAATTCAGAAATTCGGAAACCGGAATTTTCAGTATTACTATTTACGCCGAAAAGAAGTAACGGAAAATGGCTGAACCTGAACGATCAAACCTGTGCTCCCGGCGCTATGATCGGAGCAAGTAATTTTTTTGAACTGGCTGTGGCTGTAGCCATTATGCTGTTTGGGATATAATCCGGAGCGGCACTGGTTACAGGGGTGGGGTGCTGATTGAAGTTCCGGTGATGCTGTCACTGGTGAAGTATGCGAATTCTAAAAAGCCGGTATTCAAAAAAGCGGCCTGATGTTATCACCTGAGAAGATCTTCTTTAACCATCTGAATTCTTCTAAATGATTTATCAATAACCTCTTCAGGAACTTCACCTGACTCCACCAAATCTTTGATGATTTGTGTAGCTTTTGGAACGATTTCAGAATCGTAAATCGAATTATTACCAAATACCAGTATATCGACTCCGGCCAAAAGAGCCATTTTTATGGATTCTTCAAGTCCGTAAAAAGAACGGATGGCTTCCATCTGCATATCATCAGAAAAAAGCAGCCCCTGAAAACCGAGGGAATCGCGTAACAACTCAGTTTGGACATTACCAGAAAGAGTGGCCGGGACTTCAGAATCCAGGTGTTCATTAAACACATGCGCAGTCATTATTCCAAAGGTGTACTCTGTTTTTATAAGATCTTTGTATGGTTCCAGTTCCAGCGGCTGCCATGTTTCAGTAACGTCGGCCATACCCAGGTGAGAATCATTCCAGGCACTGCCATGTCCGGGAAAATGTTTTAAAACGCCTAAAATGTTTTTTTTTGAGAATTCTTCAAGAAAGATAGCGGTATGGCGGGTTACAACGGCGGGATCTTCACTAAAACTTCTTTCAATACTTCCAATTACCGGATTATCGGGATTCGTATTAACATCAACTACAGGTGCAAAATTTACAATAAAACCAAGGTTCCGCAGCATGTCTGCCTGGGATGAAGCATAGAAGCGGGTGGAATCCGGATCATCCAGATCTCCGAGATACTGAGCCGAACGATGGGGTAAAAATCCTTTTGAGGGCTTTAGTCTTGCAACGCGCCCTCCTTCCTGATCAATTGCAATTAACAGGGAATTTCCTGCAAATTTCTGCAAATCTGAGTTGAGCCGCCGAACTTGTTCCCTGTTCTCAATATTCCGTACCGGTTGCTGCAAAGGAACGTCATAATCAAATAAAATTACTCCACCGAGATTATATTTTTCAAGGTCGCGTACAATATGCGATGTATCACTTACTTCCATGCCCCGGAAACCAATCATAAGCATTTGACCGATTTTTTCTTCAAGTTCGACAGGGTTCGTGGTTTGCAGCAGGGAAAAAAGAAAGAAATAAAAAAGATACATTAGGTATGGTCTTAAAATTAAATGGTTATAAATTAAAATTCTTGCATGATTTGTTGCCCCGTAACATTAGAAAGATTTAATTATAAATCTTGTAACAAATGAGTGTTTCAGAACTCTTGTATATAAGTTAAAACACGCGAAGTTAATGTGTCTACCGGAAATAAAACGAATACGTTCTGAAATACGATTGTTTTAGACCGGCATATACCAATAACATTAATATTAGGAAGTTTTTAAAAGGTCAACCTATGATTGAGAGTAATATCAGAAAAGATATCGAAAATAAAATCGATTTATACATCGAAGGGAAACTTACACCCCGGGAGATAGACGAACTGTGGGCTGAACTGATTCAGGACGAGTATTATTTTGAGTATCTGAAAACAGTAGCCAGTTTACACGGGCTTGCAAGGAAGAAAAATCAGGAGAAGGCTAAAATATTTTCTTTCGCCTCCGGAAAACAGTGGTATGCAGCTGCAGCTGTTCTTTTACTCGTTGGAACACTTGCAGTATTTAATATTTTTAATGAAAACCAATATCCTGTTGAACCGATTGCATCCATTGAGCTGGATTATTACCGTTCTTCTGAAGGAACAGTCACAGATACGGATACAACTGATTTAGTAATCAGATCTATTACAATGGCAAACAGTGGAGAAATTGAAACTGCTGTTTTAATGATTGACCAGGGATTAGATGAAGCAGAAGGCGATCAGAAAATGGAGCTTCTGGTGACTGCAGGTTCTATTCATTACAATGCCAATAATTTTACACAGGCGGCAGACCGTTTCGAAAGTGCCCTGGCCATTCCAACAAATAATATTTCTTTACAGGAACGGGCATATTGGTATCTCGGGAATACCTATTTTCAGCTGAATAAAATTGCCGAAGCAAAAGAAGTTCTTGAAAAAGCTTATGAGCTGAATGGGGCATATAGCCGGGTTGCACAAAGTTATCTCCGGGCGCTGTCGGATTAATTCTTATTTGCATTCTGATTTAGCCTGAAGGGAATCACCTTCAGGCTCCATTCCGGTCAGGATTGAAGACAGGATATTTAATGAATAATCATTAGATAAGTCAGTTTCCCATATATCTTTGGCGCGATTAAAATGGGTTTAAACACTCATTCTGAGGCGTTTCAAAAGGGATCTCTTTACAATAAAGCATTATAATTGGGACCTTTTTTCTTGTGTTTCCATTGTAAATTTCACCACTAAACCTGCCAATAACTACATTACGGCCGGCTCCGGCGGAGCCATATGTTTGTATGTTTGTAAAAATGTGAATGGTAAATACAAACATCCGGCCGAATTCTGGCAAAAGACTGGTCTGGTCCGGGTTATGCACAGGCCCGTGAACACCCCTCAATTTGATGAACAGCCTTTTCGAAAATATCAGCCTCGGGGGAATCAGTCTGGCGCCTTATCATTTTCTACAAACATGCCACTCCTCCGGAGTGGGTTAATTGTAAGTCAGAAGCAGGAATTCTGTCCCTTTTTCGTGGTACAATAACAGGAGGTTTCTAAAGGAGTCTGTTATTGATAAATTCTGAGAACTATACTATACCCTTCGGGTAGCTCAGGAATCGTAACTATTTTAAATCGCGCCGAAGGCATACCCAGGGGAACTCAGGTTCTAATTAAAAGCTGCCTGTTCTTTCGGATTCCCATTCTCCTTAAAAATCATCAGATGATTTTCTCAGGCGGCTGTTTTTTTCTTTTGAGTTGCTGTATCACGCCGTAAGAGTATAAACCCGGTGAGAAATAATCCGGCCAGAACAAATACTCCCGTTTGGTTCTCTGCTCTTGTAAGCAAAGGCCGATTATCACCATTCAACACATATGGGCCCCAATAATGTGGATTTGCGTTTTTCTGTTTAATGAAATAGATCTTGGTTAACTGAAGCGCTCGGGATTTGGATTCCCCTTCATTCAGATGCTGGTAGAATTTCTCTGCAAAATCAGCGGCAAACTGATCATTTACCGACCATGCATTTAATATAAGGCTGTGAGCACCGGCATAGCGAAGAGCCCGGCTGATTCCCATAATCCCGCTTCCCTGCAGAAAACGATCTCCCCCTGATTCACAGGAATTCAGCATAATAAGCTGGTTTTGCATGTTAAGATCAAAAAGTTCATAGGCAAACAGATGATCTGAAGGTTCATCTCCAGGTTGTAAACCGGAATCTGCAGAAAGGTGGAGCCTTGAAAACAGGGGATCACTTTCAGAGACTTCACTATGAGTTGCCAGATGGAGAATCCTGCTCCTCCCAGCTGACTGCCTGAACTGCCGGGGCGTTGCCGTTTCATTAATGAAGGAATTTTTTACATCGAGGCGATTCAGGTTTTCTGAAATATTCCGCACCTCAACGGGGGCTTGGGGTAAAGATACCAGTCTTCGATCTCTGCTTTCATTTTGGAAATCGGAAATACCAAACCCGGTGTAATCGAAAGTATATGAAGCCGGCGCATGCCTCACGGGCTGGATAAGATCATTCAGGCTGTTCAGATGCCGTACATCCATTTGTTCGATAACATAACGTGCTGATCCGTAGCTGGAAGGAGAATCCGGCTTTTTCAGCGGAATAATATCAAGAGGTATCTGGTGAAAAAAACCATCCGGTATAACAAGAACAGACCGTGTATTGTCCGGAAGGCCCTGAATATTTATGAATCGTCCTGCCTGGTACAGGGCATCGAGATTTGTGCGGCCCCTTACTACAGAAGCAACAGCGTTTTCAAAGTGAGTGACGGTTTCAGCAGAAAGATGAAGTTTTTTTACCTCAACAGAGTTTGTACTGATATGTGACAGGTAATAATTTTCTTCCAGTACGGTAATGTGAAGAATCTGCTGACCGGGTTTCAAAGAGCGCTGAATTTTCCAGATTTTTGGAGGTTCCTGGCTGTGTGTTACATTCAGATTTCTGTTCAGTTCTTGTTTTTGTGCTGATAAGCTTTCAAGCTCATTTTGCAGTGTCTGCTGTTCATCCGCAGAGGCATTAAAAAACTGCTTGCGGATCTGGTCCATTTCTTCGCTTATTTGCCTTTCCATAGCCAGTTCTTCTTCACTAAGAACAGAAGACTTAACCAGGGGATTTTCGACCAGCGAAGCATCATTAATCGTTTTTACCCTGTCCAGCAGAACCAGTGCCTCCTGATGGCGGTCCCGGGAAAT
>JBBEBD010000032.1:0-21032 GCA_040882525.1 Balneolaceae bacterium
TAATAGCAATAGCCGTGAATGTTTTGGTGTTGGACGCCCAGTGAAAAATTGTATTCTCATCAACCGGCCTTTGTTCACTTATATCGGCCAGTCCATAGAAATAGTCCGCTTTGACAGTTCCCTCATCAAAAAATAATAAAGCACCTCCAACTATATTTTTTTCCTGAAGGTTTTTGTGAAAGATGGATTCGGTTTGAGCCCAGGCATCTTCAAAATGAATATCCTGAGCGGAGATCAGATAAAAAATTGCAGGAAAGAGAGTAAGAATCGCGAAAAAAGTGAAAAACAGGATTGAGCCTGTGGTAAAGAATTTCTGCATAAGATTAAAGTAAGAGTGACCGTGTTGAAGAATATACACAGACAAACTTGTTTTGAGAACCTGGGTTCTCCGGGGGAAGGTCAATGAGCTTATTGAGAAAATAACAGGCATAAAAAAACCCCGCATTTGAGTAAGATGCGGGGTTTTAAATCTTATCAAAGATGTATTTATCTTGCAGTCGTCAGCTTACTTCTGTTTTCGATTAAACTCATAATCTGAGGGTGACCATTTCTCAGCGCGATCTGCATGGCGGTAAGGCCGTCACTGCTTTGCGCGGAGACATCAGCACCTTGTTCGATAAGCTGTTCGGCTATATGCAGCTGACCGTTTTCAGAGGCGATCATAAGAGCAGATTTACCAATGTTATTCCTTTTATTAACATTTGGATTGTGCGCCAGAAGAATCTTCATCATTCTGGGATTTCCGATTTTTGATGCAAGCATTAATGGGGTATTACCGGCCTCGTCCACAGAGTCGACGTCTGCTCCTTCCGCCAGTAAAACATTCAGGCTTACAATATCAATGTTATGGATAGCTTCGAAAAGAGAATTTGCTAATACAAATTCAGTTGAGATTGTATCTGCATCCTGTGCCCCGCTTTTGGAAACACCGGTAGCAAATATGAATAAAAATGTAATTATCGTTAAAGTTTTCATTTCTGTATTAAGTATATAACCTAATTTTTAATCCTGATTATTTAAGTATAGAACAGCCGGTTTTCAGAACTTTTCTGATGCGGCCGAATTTGAGGTTTAATAACGATTTAAAGATAAGGAAGGTTTCAAAATTTAAGGGGGTGAGATGCGATACATAAATAATAATTCGCCTGTGGAAAAAGCTATTAAAAAGTAACCCCTCTTAACCTAAATAATTAAGTAAAATCGCTTCCATTTCCTCCTTGATTAAAGAATTTATAGGTATATTAAGCGGAGAAACTAAAATTATTTAAGTTTTTGTGCTAAAACCCAATCGAATGCGCAGCGTTAGCGGGAGTTCTTGCCAGAGTTGTGGGGTTACATTGGGAAGAATTTTTTCAATGGTCGGGTACGGGTTAATCAATCCGCGACTCTGCCAGGTGCTCTCTGTCACCTGTCTGCCGAATCCGTCGGCTGACGGAACAGGCAGATTCGCACTCTGGCAGGTCGCTTAAAGCAGGTTACTTACTTGTACGTTCTAAATGTACTAATTCTTGAAAAGTAATCTTTGGCTGCTGCACGTACTTTCGGGGCGAGCAGGATGGCAGAGAACATGGTGGGAATAGCCATCACGGCAAACATGCCATCGATCAGGTTAATGACGGCATCAATAGATGCAACAGCGCCGAAAATAATAGAAAAGACGTAGAAGTAATTATACCAGTGCTGGCGTTCCGCTCCCAGCATAAAACCGAGGCATTTTGTTCCATAGTAGGAATAAGAGAGCATGGAACTCACACTAAAGGTTAATACGGATAACAATAAAAGATAGGTTCCAAATGAAGGAAGAGCTTCGTTAAATGCCATGAGTGTTAGTGTAACTCCATTGGCTTCCGAGGATTGCCACACACCGGTAACCAGGATCGCAAGGGCAGTCATTGTACAAACAATAAGCGTATCAATGGCTGGTTCCATCATGGCTACCAGACCTTCACGCACAGGTTCTTTTGTTTTCGAAGCACCATGAGCCAGCGATTCGGTACCAATTCCTGCCTCATTTGAAAAAGCGGCACGCTGTACACCGATAATGATCAACTGACCAACGGCACCGCCCATCACGGCCTGGCCGGTAAAGGCATCCGTTACAATCAGGGCCAGGTAGTGGGGAATATCTGTGATATGAATAGCCAGGATAAAAAGAACAGATACCACATAAATAACTACCATGGCCGGAACCAATCTGGAAGCCACTGTTCCGATACGTTTAACTCCACCAAAAATAACCAGGGATACCAGTGCAACAAGAACAATCCCGGTAATCAGGTTACCTGTAAAGGCAGCATCTGCTTCAACCCAGCCGTTCGGAATATAAATCAGGTCGCGCAGAATCTGTACCAGCTGGTTGGTCTGGAAGATAGGCAGCGGCCCGAATAATCCTGCCATGGCAAACAGGTAAGCAAGCGGCATCCATTTTTTGGTAAGGCCTTCGCGTATAACATACATCGGCCCGCCCTGAATTTTGCCTTCTGTATCTTCCCCCCGGTACATAATAGAAAGCGTACAGGTAAAAAATTTGGTTGCCATCCCAACAATGGCACTCATCCACATCCAGAAGAGCGCACCCGGCCCGCCCATAAAAATAGCAACAGCCACCCCGCTGATATTTCCCATTCCTACCGTGGAGGCCAGGGCAATTGAAAATGCTTTAAAATGGTTGATATCCCCCGGATCGTCAGGATTATCGTATTTACCCTGGATAAGTTCTAATGAATGAAAGAAAAAACGAAAAGGGGTAAACCCGGAAGATATAAGGAAGTAAAGCCCGCCACCCACCAGTAAAAAAACGAGTGGATATCCCCACATAAAGGATGAGAATTCCGCTAAAAATAACTCTACTGCTTCCAGAATATCGCCTGTTTGAGGTTGATATATTGTTTACAAATCCAACCGGGTGTAGTAAATATAATCGATTGGGGGAGGCACAATATCACACTTTCTGAGTAAAAGTGAAATTTGTGCCCGGTGATGCTGTCCGTGGATAATCAGATGATGAGCAATCTGCCATAATGAATTCTGAAAATTCTGCCCTTTTGTTTTGGCGTAATGGATTTCCGTCTCGAGATCCGCTTCATGGTCTCCTATCAGATCAACCCATTTTTGATGAGCCTGTTCCGCTTTGTCTGTTAATTCTTCCGGTTCATGTTTACCCCATATTACAATATCGGGTGCCGGAATTTTCACAACCCGGTAAAACCAGATTTCCTGGGCGTTGATTATATGCGACAGTAAAGAAATGCAGGTTTCCAGTTCAGGGAAAGGAGCTTCATCCATAACTAAACCGGCCAGCCTCCGGTTGCACCAAAGGTCGAACTGAAAAAGCTGCTGAATTTTTTGACGTTCATCCATTTTACATAACTCCAATTCCAAAATACCGGGAAATTCCGCTAAGAATAAACTGCACCGCGATGGCAAGAGCGATAAAGCCCATCAGCCGGGTCATAACATTAAGGCCCGTCGGACCGATATACCTGGCAGAAACAGGTGCCAGCCTGAGGATGCCATAGGTTAATGAAACCACCAAAAAAATTGAAATGGCATTAATTACGTAATCCATCGGGCCTTGTGCCTGGGTAGCAAAACCAATTACTACAGCAATACTTCCCGGACCGGATAGTAACGGTAATGCCAGCGGGCTGAAGGAAACATCTTCTTTTTCCATAGCTGCGGCTTCATCTTCGTCTGTTAGTTTTTTCCCGGCTTTTTCGGGGTTTAACATCGAATAACCTGCTCTCATAATAATAAGCCCGCCCGCTATACGGATCCCGGAGAGAGATATCCCAAAAAAACTCAGGATAAAGGTCCCGATCAGTAAAAATGTGATCAGCACTCCGAACATGTATAAAGAGGCTTTTTGAGCTGTATGAACTCTTTCGGCCGAATTGAACCTGTCCGTCAGAGACAGGAATAACGGCATGGCGGCAAGAGGGTTCACAACAGAAAAAAGAGAAGTGAAACTGGCAAAAAGCAGTCCTGCCAGGCCAATCAGGTAAGAAGAGTTTTCCGGTGTATCACTAAAAAGTTCAAACATGGTTACAAAGATAGAGAGGATTAAGGGAATTGTGAATAATGAATTTCATTGAATATCCTTATTTTTAACTCTTAGGAATCTCGAATACTGAACACGGAATTACGAATTTCGAAGGTAATTTATCTTCTCCATTCCTTTCGAAATTAAAAAGTATTCAATATTTAAATAAAGAAATGACATGGATAAAATCTTTGAACAGGCTCAGCAGATTATTTACAGTGATGGATCAAAAGAAAACAAGCTTCAGGCAATTTGTGAATTGTTAGACCGGGAAATTGAGGTTTTCGACTGGACGGGGTTTTATCTTGTGGCACCGGATGAAGAGAGAATGCTGGAACTGGGGCCTTATGTGGGTGAAGAAACCGAGCATACCCGGATTCCATTTGGAAAAGGAATTTGCGGACAGGCCGCTGAAACGCTGGATACATTTGTAGTGCAGGATGTAAACAGTGCGGAAAATTATCTTGCATGCAGCATACATGTACAGTCTGAGATTGTGGTGCCCATAATGAAAGGTGACGAATTTGTTGGGGAACTGGACATCGACAGTCATACAAAAGATGCTATAACACCTGAATTAACCGTCCTTTGTGAAAAAATTTGTAAAGAACTCAGTTCTGCCTTCTGAAGCTGCATCTTTTCGCCAGGGCCCGTCGTCTTAGCTTCTGAATGAAACCCGGACATATTTATCTTTTTTGAAAAGGTAGAGCTTTTTTTTCAGGGCAAAGAATTCCATTTGTAATATTATTTAAAAAAAATGGCTATTCCCGTAATAATCTGCCCTTGTTCCTTTTCAATATCAAATAAGTATGTATTATTTAAGCGGTTTTTCTAAATCTATCAATTAAAGTTACCACCATTGAAACAGCTATTTTTCATCATCGGAGTGTACGTCTCCATGTTTTTATTTTCCTGTAGCCCCAATCCGAATAACCAGGGACCCGGCGGCGGTCCCGGAAACTTCCGCGGGGGAGGTCAGCCCACAAGTGTTGAAGTTGTTCCGGTTGAAACCGGTACCATCTCTGATCAAATTCGTTCGTATGGCAATATACAGGCACAGGATATTGTAATTATAACCCCACAGATTTCCGACCGTGTGACCGAGGTACTGGTTGATCTGGGAGATGACGTTACCCGGGGACAGGTGATGGCCCGGATACGGGATGTTTCATTTCGTGATGCGGTAGAACAGGCAGAGGCCCAAATCCGTCAGGCCCGCTCTGCTATGGAAAGAGACAGCACACAATTCGCACGGCAACAAAACTTGTATGAACGTAATTTAATCAGCCAGTCTGAGTTTGATGAATTCCGGGCAGCTTATTTAAGCAGTCAGGCTCAATATGAATCAGCCCGGGCCGCACTGACACAAAGCCGTGAGAACCTGGAAAATACAGTAATACGTTCTCCTGTAGATGGTGTGGTTCTTGAAAGAATGATTTCTGCCGGGGATGTAGCCAGTTCCGGACAAGCGGCTTTTGAAGTTGCTAACCTGGTGGGCTTCGAAACACGTGTATTTTTACCCATGAATGACTGGCAGCAGGTGCAGGTTGGCCAGGAGGTTTCTCTCTCACTTTCAAGCCGTTCGGGCGAGGTGGGCCGGGGTATTGTTTCACGAAAAAGTCCGCGGTTAAACCCTACCACTGGCCTGGGCGAAGTCGTAATCAGCCTTACTGATGCCGATTCTCCCATTAACCAGGGGGCATTGGTTCAAACCCGGATCAACCTTGAAACACGCGAAGATGTAATTGTAATCCCCCGTTCGGCTCTTGTGGAAACAGTGGATACCTATATTGAACCTGAAACCGGTACGATTGAATTGGAGCGGAGTTATTCTGTATTTGTGAATCAGGGAGACACGACTGCTGCGCGCCGTGAACTTGAATTGGGTATACAACAGGGCGACCGAATCGAAATTATCAGCGGGTTATCTGCCGGTGATGGATTGATCGTAACCGGACAGAATAATCTTGAAGACGGAGGGCCCATACGGGTAGCCGGCCAGACCGGCACCCGTGGCAACAGCGCGGAGAACAGAAGCCCGGGGCAGAATCGCCAGCCCGGAAGCACGAATTAATTTATAGCAGCATACATGAAAAACCTGTCCAAATTAGCTGTAGATCGTCCGGTTACCTTTTTGATGATCAGTCTTATACTGATCGGGTTCGGACTGTATGGGCTGAATAACCTGCGCCTTAACCTCTACCCGGATGTTTCATTTCCAACAATTACGGTCTATACAACCTATGAAGGAGTAGCGCCCGAAGATATTGAAGCCCTGATTACCCGGCAGGTCGAAGAGCAGGTAGGCAGTATATCGGGTGTACGAAGAGTGCGTTCTCTTTCCAGCCAGGGAGCTTCGGTAGTGAAATTGAACTTTAACTGGGGGACAGACCTCTTTGTGGCCGAGACCGAAGTTCGGAAACGCCTGGATATGATTCGCCGCGGGCTGCCGGACGATGTAGATCAGCCTATTGTTTTCTCTTATGACCCTAATGACGAACCGGTTGTTGTACTGACACTTACCAGCGAAAACCGGAGCCCAAGAGAACTTCGAACCATTGCTACACGGCAGATTGAACAACGGATTGAACGGCTGCCGGGAATCGCCTCAGCTGAAACAGCAGGTGGTTTCGACCGCCAGATCAATATCCGGATCAGCAACAGCCAGATGCGTACATATAACCTGAGTGTGGGTGATATTTCAAACCAGCTGAGCCAGGAGAATGTACAGGTTCCGGCGGGTGAATTAACCGAGGGAGAAACAGTTTTTTCTCTTCGAACCATCGGGGATTTCAAAAACATTGAGCAGATCCGTAACAGTATCATAGCAGTCACGGAAAACGGAGACCCGATTTACCTTCAGGATGTAGCGAATGTTGAGGATGGTATAGCCCAGCCTATCGGTAATGTCCGGGTTGAGGGGAATAATGGTGTCATCATGAATATCTATAAACAGAGTGACAGTAATATTGTAAGTGCTGCCGGCGGACTCATTGATAACCTGGATGAACTTCGCTCTGTTTTACCCTCCGGGGTTCAGCTTGATGTGCTTACCAATAAAGCTGATTTCATCAGCATGTCTATTAGAAACCTGGTAATGACCGGCCTTCAGGCTGTGGTACTGGTGATTATTATGCTGCTTCTGTTTCTGCGCAACAGCCGTTCTGCTTTCGTGGTAGCCATTACGATACCGATTTCCATCATTGCTACTTTCAGCATTATGGATGTTTCGGATGTGAGCCTGAATATTATATCCCTTTCGGGTTTAACCCTGGCCGTTGGAATGGTTGTGGACAATGCGGTGGTGGTACTTGAAAACATTTTCCGTTTCCGGGAAGATGGTGAAGAAGGAAAAAAAGCTGCTGTTTCAGGGGCACAGGAAGTGGTTACTCCGGTTGTGGTTTCTACACTGACTACCCTGGTGGTATTTTTACCTGTACTGTTTGTACCGGGTATTGCCGGCCTGTTATTTCGTGATTTGGCACTGACCATCTCCTTTGCTTTAATTGTTTCTGTGCTGGTGGCTATCACACTGATACCGGTTTTAAGCTCAAGGTTATTTGATGCAAAAATTATTAGCTCAGATGAAAAAGATCCGGCCCGGAATGTGTTGCAAAAACTTCTGGTCTGGCGGCGAAATAGCATGTTCACACGCATTCTCTCCCTACCGCTTTTTGTTCTTTATGCCATCAGCTGGCCTTTTCTGAAAGCATGGGGGTGGATGGTAAGATTCTCAAAATCTTTTTTTAGTGACAGGGTCGGCCCCTGGCTGGGAGATCAGTTGGACCGTCTGGAAAACGGCTATAAAAATTCCCTGGATAAAGCACTGAAGCGAAGCGGGCTTGTCATATTGGGGTCTTTTGGCCTGCTTTTAGCTTCTTTGCCGATTTACTATGTACTTGGTGGTGAATTTTTCCCGCAGGTCGATGAAAATTACATTATCCTCGATGTCCAGAGAGAACCAGGCGTGAGTCTTTTGGAGCTTGAACGCTCATTTATG
This sequence comes from Balneolaceae bacterium, assembly GCA_040882525.1. GTDB lineage: Bacteria > Bacteroidota > Rhodothermia > Balneolales > Balneolaceae > Rhodohalobacter. Next base: position 8,043 of record JBBEBD010000032.1, read on the forward strand.
CAGGTAGAAGACATCATTAAAGAAACCGTTCCCGAAGCCCGCCTGATGGTTTCAGATTATGGGGATAAAACAGGCATTGAAGGTGCCGACAACCCGGGAGGCAACCAGGGAAGAGTCCGGATTGAATTAAGCCCTGTTGGGGAACGTTCCCGCAGCCAGATGGAAATAACCGCTGCTATTCTGGAAGATCTGGAAATTGTACCCGGAGTGAATATTCGTGAGGTACGGGAAGATCCCCTCAGCCCGGATGGCGAAACCGGCCTGATCGTGCAAATTTATGGATTCGATCAGGAAATAAAGAAGGATCTGGCTGAACAAACCAAAGAATTGCTGCGGGATATTGATGGAATTGCAGGCGTTTTCAGCTCTGCTGACCAGGGACGCCCGGAACTGCGGGTAGAGATGGATCGCGAGCGAATTGCCCGCGTTGGGATGAATACATCACAGGTAGCAAACCTTCTCAGTAATGCTGTACAGGGGGCTGTCGCTACCACTTTTGTTGATGAAGGAATTGAGTTTGAAGTGCATGTTGAAGTGGATCCTATCGATAAGGCACAATCAACAGACCTGGAAGAGTTACAGGTGCAAACTCCGGCCGGAGACTGGATGCCGCTGAAAAACCTGGCATGGATAGAACGCTATACCGGTCCTTCCAATATTTTGAGAATAAACCAGGAGCGAATGGTTGAAGTTGAGGCCGACCTTGGAAACCTGGATTTAAAACGTGCTGCCGAACTGGCCGAACAATCCCTGAGCCAGATTAACTGGCCGGAAGGTTACCGGTATGATCTGGGTGGTTCATCTGAGGAACAGCAGGAATCTTTTTTTTACCTGATGATCGCTTTTATGATTGCCGGAATCCTGACTTATATGGTGATGGCTTCCCAGTTTGAAAGCCTGGTTGAACCGTTTATTATTATTGTAACCATTCCTCTTGCACTCACGGGTGTACTGCTGATCCTGTGGTTAACGTCCACCCCGGTCAGTGTTACAGCAATGGTTGGCCTTGTTCTGTTGACGGGAATTGTTGTGAATAATGGAATTGTTATGATTGACTACATCAAAATTTTACAATCCCGGGGGCAGTCCCGCCATGAAGCAATTATAAATGGTGCGACCCGAAGGTTGCGGCCGATCCTGATGACGGCTTTTACAACAATTTTGGCGATGGTTCCGCTGGCATTGCAGCTGGGAACCGGCGCTGAAACATGGAGCCCGATGGCAAGGGCGGTTATTGGCGGGCTGACAATGTCCACTATTTTGATGCTGTTTGCCGTTCCAAGTATGTACTATGTAATTAACGGCTGGGTTGAAAAAGCCGGATTTGATGCGGTTCATAAGGAGGATCCGCTAAAAGCGTAGTTTAAGAATTGAGATTTCAGAAGTCTCCCCTTGAGGGGAGATGGCTTAACCGGTTGTTCCCGGTTGAGCCTGAGGGGTGTTAGGTTCAGTGGAAAAACCATAACACCCCTCGCTGCCGGAAAAGACCGGTACCACTCCCCTCAAGGGGAGAGTTTCGAATCAACATTCGGATGTTATTATGAAAAAAATCACAATCACAGAAAAAATTTTAAAACGCCCTGTAACGGCTATTATGATGTCGTTAATGGTGATTGGATTTGGTGTGTTCTCCCTGGCCAATCTTAAGGTAACTCTCTATCCGTCGTTTAATATTCCGGTGATGGCGGTGTCTGTAAATTACTCGAATGTGGCTCCGGATGATATGCTCCGCCTGGTGGTAGAACCCATTGAAAGTGTGATTATGGGAGTCGAAGGAGTCGAATCGCTCGATTCCAATGTACGGCGCGGGGGTGCTTTCCTGATCCTCCGTTTACAGCCCGGAACCGATATCATGAAGACAGAGCAAAAGGTACGGGAGGCGGTAGAGCGGATTCGGGGTGAGTTGCCCACCGAGGCCAATGAGCCGGTTATTTTTCAGTTCGATCCCGATCGCGCTCCAATTATGCGGCTTAGTGTTGAATCTGAGGTCTTGGGACTGGACGAGCTCAGACAGCTGTCAACAGAATTTATTGAACCACGTTTCGAACGGATTTTCGGTGTGGCTTCAGCCGAAACCCAGGGCGGCCTGAACCGGAACGTATATGTTGATTTACTTCCGGAAAGACTGGCACAGCACCGCCTGGAACCCAACCAGGTAGTAAGCGCAATCCAGGGAAATAATGTTCAGCAACCTGTGGGAAACCTGATTGCAGACCGCACCAGTTACAGTATTCGTGCCAGTTCGATGTACACAAATGTTGATCAAATTGCCCAAACCGTAATTACACTCGATGGAGAAATCCCGATTCGCGTGCGGGATGTAGCAGTTGTTCGCGATGATTATGAAGACATCAATAACATCGTAGAAATAAATGGCCGCAACAGTGTAATGGTTGATGTTCAGAAACAATCGGATGCCAATACCCTGGAAGTGGTGCAGGAAGTTCTCAGAACCATGCAGGATTTTGAGAACAGCCTCCCAACAAGTGTCACTATGCAGGTACTGAGTAATGAAGGCCAGTTTATTGAGGATTCCATCTCGAACCTGGCTCAATCGGCCCTGATGGCTTTGGTTGTGGTTATTCTCATACTGCTGCTGTTTATGGGGGGCTGGCGAATAGCCTTTGTTGTAGCGATGAGTATCCCGGTTTCCCTTACCGCTACATTTGCTGCAATGTATTTTCTGGATATCACCCTGAACATTATCTCTATCACCGGACTTGCGCTGGCGATTGGTTTACTTGTTGATAATTCAATTGTGGTATCAGAGAGTATCGCCAATCAGCTTGAAAAAGGGGAAACACGATTCAAAGCTGCGCTGAATGGAACAAATGAAGTTGTGGGCGCACTTTTAGGAGCAACATTAACTACGCTCGCGGTCTTTATTCCGGTTATGGGCCTGACAGGCTTTGCCGGTACCGTTGCTTTTGATCTGGCTTTGACCATCTCCATTTCCATCAGCATTTCTTTTATCGCTTCCATTGTACTGATTCCTGTTCTGGCTTCACTGCTCTTGCGGAGAGATGAATTTTTGAAAAAAAACTATACCCTGCGATGGATCAAATCTCTGGAAACCAATTATGTTACAATCCTGGAGTGGATACTCGCCCGTAAGTACATCATCTCCATAGCTGTTATTTTGATCATAGCAGGATCGGTAGTTTTATTTCGTCAGCTGCCGGCTGAATTTTTCCCCGAAACGGATGAAGGGCAGTTCGACCTTCGGGTTGAATTACCCGCCGGAACCAAACTGAGTACGACTGCCGAAGAACTCCGGGATTATACCAGGCAAATTTTAGAGTTAACGGAAGTAAAAACTGTCATTACAAATATCGGCCGGAGTGGCCGGAGCTCGGCAACCAATGCCGGAACTCTTAGCATTACGCTGGTTGATGAGCATGAACGTGAAGAAACAACAGCCGATATTGCTGCGTCTATTCAACAGAGGCTGCAGGAACCGGATATTAATATTGAAATTGCCAATCTCGGCGGAGGCGGCGGTATTCCCATGGGACGCGGCGGCTGGGGCGGCAGTGGAATCCGGGTCAGCCTGATTGGCCCTGAAGTTGAGGTACTTCAGCAGCTTACTCTGCGAATGGAAGAGGCTTTGATAGACGATCCTAATGTGCTTTCAGTCAGTAATCCACGCTCCCGACCTACCCCCGAGCTGGTGTATGAACTGGACAGACACCGGATCAGCCGAACGGGTGCTTCGTCTATGGCTGTAGCCAGCGCACTCGGTACACAGGCACGGGGAACCCGGGCCGGTTTTTACCGCGAGGAAGGGAGGGAAATTCCTATCCAGGTTCGTAATGCCAGGGACCAATTTCAGAACCGGGAAGACCTGTTCTCTCTTGAACTGCTCCAGGTTGATGACCAGCGCATTCCCGTGCCCGGCCTCGGGGAATTTTCTGTTCTGGAAGGGTTAAGCACCATTACCCGCCGCGACAGAGAAACCCTGCTTGATGTGAGCGTGATGGTCCGCGGCGATATGGAAGAGTACCAAAACCGGATTACAGACTTGCTCGAAAATGAGATTATTTTGCCGGATGGGTACCGGTATGAGTTTTCAGGATCCGTTTTCTCTCAGCAGCAAAGTTCAGGCGAAATTTTATACGTGCTCTTTTTCGCGTTGCTCCTGACTTATATGGTTATGGCGTCTCTTTTTGAAAATTTCCGTGATCCTTTTATCGTGATGTTTTCCGTACCCCTGGCCTTTTTCGGATCACTGCTCTTTCTGTTTATAACCGGTACTTCATTGAGCGTACCGGCTTATATTGGGATTGTAATTCTGATAGGTATTGTTGTAAACAACGGAATTGTACTGTTGGATTATATTCATCAAAAAACAAAAGGAAAAGAAGAGTCTGCCGATTATGTGGAGCTGTTTCTTGAGGCCTGTAAACGGCGTATGCGCCCGATTCTGCTGACGGCGTTGACTACTATTTTTTCAATGATTCCCCTTGCTCTTGAACTGGGAACAGGCTCGGAAACCTGGAGTCCGCTGGCCCGCTCGGTGATCGGAGGCCTTGCATTTGCCACTGTACTTACACTGTTTGTTATTCCGGCTGTTGTGGTTGGTATTTCCAAAAAACGGCGGGTAAAAATAAATAAGGAGCTGAAGAACTAAAAGAGAGAGAATGACTGCAATTGATATTCCTTTTGATGCAGTTAAACAATGTTAGCAAACAGTTCGTCATACCGGACTCCGATCCGGTATCTCCTGCCCTTATCAACGGTAGGAGATTCTGAAATCGAGTTCAGAATGAAATTTTTTTGGAAAGCCTCTGCAATTGGTAGATCTGTTTTGATGCAGACTCTGGATCTTAGCACGAAAAAAGAGTCTATTCGAACAACTAATTTTGCCCAAAACCGGGGCAACACTATTTTAAAGTCGACAGGTTATGCATTAGTAGAACTCAATGAACAAAATCTCACTGGTAGGAGAGATAAAATGTATTGTAAAGCTTCTGATGATAAACTTAATGGGTGTTAAACTGGCATTAAATTATTGAGAATCCTGATCTATCAATTGCAGTTGGCTTCAGCCAACTGTCAAAGAAGCTCATGGAACAGGGGCTTTAGCCCCAAAGCACTCGCATTTGGGTTTAAACAGGTATAGACACTGAATCTGAAGAATATTACTGGCTATTCATTTGGTTCCGTAACCTTCAGGTTTTTTAAGGCATCGCTCACCCTTTTTTTTAAAAATTCTTTACATCATCACATCTTAAATCAGAGCAAGACCAGACCACAATATGGATAAGAGAACGAGGTACCTTATTTTAAGCCTGATCTTTAAATTGCGCATATTACATAAGACAATGGCACCTGTAAACAAAACAATAGATGTGACAAGAAGAAAATCTATCGGTAAAAGAGGAAATGTTTTAGATATCAGTTTGTTTAAGTTAATAACAATTTAATAACCAGTTAATAACCAGGAAAAGCGATAAAATTTGATTGAATCCAACCCACCCATCGCCGCCATCGCCACTCCCGTAGGGGAAGGAGGAATTGCCGTAATTCGTGTTTCCGGAAAAAATGCTGTTCAAAAAGTGAACGGCTGTTTCAAGGGAAAAGATCTTACCGGAGTGGATTCCCATACGGTTCATTTCGGGAGAATCACAAAGAAAGACGGACGGGTTGTGGATGAAGTGCTGGCAACCATCTTTCACGGCCCGAAATCTTATACGGGCGAAGATACCGTTGAAATCTCCTGCCACGGGGGTGTTCTGGTAACACAGGCCGTGCTGGAAACCATACTGGAACAGGGAGTCCGTGCGGCTGAGCCGGGAGAGTTTACCCAGCGGGCATTTCTGAATGGCAAACTGGAACTGAGTCAGGCCGAAGCTGTGGCTGACCTGATACATGCCAAAAGTATCAAAGCCGTGGATGCAGCCAACCAGCAGCTGGAAGGCAAGCTGGGCAAACACATCCAAAAATTCCGGCAGCAGATTATTGACGCAACTGCCATGGTGGAACTGGAGCTCGATTTTATTGAAGAGGATGTGGAGTTTGCCGATAAAGAACAGCTCCGGAACCTGCTGAGTGAACTGAACGAGGAAATCTCAACTCTGCTCGATACCTACGAAACCGGCCGGCTGGTGAAAGACGGGGTAAAAACAGTATTTATCGGTCGTCCCAATGCGGGAAAATCAACACTGTTAAATACACTCGTTGGCAGCGAACGGGCAATCGTAACGGAAATCGCCGGAACTACACGTGATACCATCGACGCCGACTGGAGCTACGACGGTCTCCTGTTCAAACTGATTGATACCGCCGGCCTGCGGGATACGGATGATATTATTGAAGCCGAAGGGGTGAAACGGTCACAAAAAGCATTTGAAAAAGCCGACCTGGTGGTGTACCTGAAAGATCTTTCCCTTCCACTGGATATGGAAGAACGTGAAGAGATCGCCGTACTTCAGAAACAGGCGGTTGACACCCCCTTTTTACTGGTGGGTACCAAGACGGATCTCGACAAAAAAACCGATGAAGAGCGGCTGCATTTCGACCTGAAGATTTCCGCACTGGAAGGAGAGAATATCGATGCTCTCAAAAAAGAGATGAAAGACCGTGCACTTCAGCATAAAGATTATGATACCTCCAGCCTGCTGGTTACCTCCTCCCGCCACCGCGACGGCCTGCAAAAAGCAAAAGAGAACGTAGAACGCGCTATCCGCGCCCTGGACCAGGGAATGACGGGTGATTTTCTCTCCATCGATCTCCGCGCCGCTTTGAAAGAACTGGGTGCCATTACCGGAGAGATTACCAATGAAGATGTTTTGGACAGTATTTTTTCACGATTTTGTATCGGGAAGTGAAGTACTTTTCTATTTTTACCTAAGCACTGCTTTTTCTTTAATATCCTCTGCAAAATAGGAAAATTATTCTTTTTTTGTTGTAACAGCATGGAGCAGATATCTATACAGTCAACAAGCTGTTAGGGCATAAAAACCTAAAGACTACTCAGATCTATGCTGATATAGTGGATCAGAAAAGAAAAGAGGCTGTAAACCGGTTAAATGTTATTGAGCTATGACTACAAGAGATTTTTTTGAATTAGCAAGATCTGGAGACTTATCTGAATTGGATATGCACAATTATGTGCAACAATTAACAGACAATTATGATGAGGATAAGCTTAATTTACTGTGTCAGGAATTTGATGAGTTTATACAATTTGAATTTGAGGAATGGAGTTCATCATATTCTAAAGATTTTAAACAAAAAAAATTTAATGAATGGCCAAAAAATAGAGCTTTACCTATTGAGAAGAATAGAACAGCTTCATTTCAATTCTTATTTGTAAGAGACTTTTTTTTGAGAACTCGATTTGGTAAACCAATTCCAGATGAAGAGTATGAAAAGGGAATAAGAGAAAGTTTTAAGACAAGGAAGCTAGAATATAATATTCTTGATTTAAATACATTACTTGGTGGGTTTTATTTCTTACATAATAATGTTCTACTATACACTTTGAGAGATGTTTTGATCAGCTTAAAAAGAAAATACACATCTTCTGTTTATAGATATCAAGGCAAACTTAATCCAGCTCATCCAGATAATCAGAAAAATAATTTAAAGCCTATCATATGGCTCAACCCTGAGGTTCTTAATCAATTTGTTGAGTCTCTTAAAGCTCATCAACTAATAGAGGAAAGAGAGACAGAGGAAATAATAAACAATCATTTTAAAGCTCTTACTGGTCAAAATGGAGAATCTGAGCCTATTAAATGGCAAAAGTCTAATAGATTATTGAGCTATCTAATTACTGAGCTTTCTAAAGCTGAATTGATAGAAACTGAGGGTAAACAATGGAAGCTGATATCAGAACATTTTATTAGAAAAAATGGAGAGAATTTTAATACTGATAGTTTGAAACAGGATGCTTTAAATATGAAATATACTTCTCATCCTAATGGCTATAAGATTGTGGATAAGGTTATTAACAGCATTTCTTAATTAACCTTTACAGTAAAGTTTTTAAAAGGTCTGGTCAATTACTTTGCAATCAATCCTTTCTCATCTTTAGCTCAGGTTAACTGATTAACACTACCGGCGCCGGTTTAATCCTAACTTAAAAAGATTAAACCAATGGATCCAAATGATTTAAACAGTAGACTCAGCAGGATTGAGAATATGCTTCTGAGTCAAAAGACTGTACTCAATTTTGAGGAGGCTTCTGTCTATACAGGCTTGAGTAAATCACACCTTTACAAGCTCACTTCTACCGATGGCATACCTTGCTATAAACCTACAGGAAAAAAGGGGGTCTACTTTGATAAAGGGGAGATTGATGAATGGCTTTTGAAAAACCAAAAAATCAATAAATCTGAGACAGAAACTGTTTTCAAACTAAAACTAACAGTGGCTACATCAAACATCTCAAAAATAAAAGTTTTGGTAATTGGCTGCTTTAGAATTCTTAAGTTGACAATTAGATACACCATAATAATCCTGAAATTTATGTTATTTCAGGATTGTTGAAATTTTGGGAAGAGAGCACTTTTTATTGGTAAATTCTGTTCCCAAACGTAAACCAAACGCATTCTGTTTGGTAAGCAGACATATTTAATCAGTAACTGAAAATTTTGATACTACCATCAGCCTTTATTAATGAATTACAGGAAGCTCATAAAGATGCTTTTAAATGCCCGCCGCCGGAAACAATCATTCATTTTTTTGATGATCTGCTGGGAGTCCTGTTCCCGGAATTCGCGGAAGAGCGGTTTACCAGTGAACAGGCAATGGAAGAAAAACTGAATCAGCTGAAAACCGGTTTCAAAAATATTCTCCATCAAAACAAAGAGTGCGTGAAAGGAGCATTAGCGGGCCTGGAAGATCAGTTTTTCAAAAAACTGCCCGCCATCCGTTCTGATTTACTTCTTGATATTGAAGCCATGTACAGCGGAGACCCGGCCGCAAAAAGCAAAGCGGAGGTGATCCGCACCTATCCCGGGTTTTATGCCATTGCAGCACACCGTATTGCGCATGCAATCCTGAACCTGGATGTGGTTTTAATTCCCCGGATTATTTCCGAACATGCCCACAGCAAAACCGGAATTGATATTCACCCCGGAGCCAGGATTGGTAAACATTTTTGTATTGATCACGGTACCGGCATTGTGATTGGCGAAACAACTGAGATTGGCTCAAACGTAAAAATTTACCAGGGAGTTACACTGGGAGCGTTAAGTGTTAAGAAAGAAGATGCCCGGAAAAAGCGTCACCCAACTATCCGGGATAATGTTGTGATTTATGCCGGGGCTTCTATTCTTGGCGGCGAAACGGAAATCGGTGAGGGAACCATCATTGGCGGAAATGTATGGCTGACCCAAAGCGTTCCGCCGAAGTCTAAAATTTATTACCAGGCAAAAATGACCCACAGCGACGGGGAGATTGATACTATTGTTTTTAAATAATGTGAATGGATATAAGAGCTGTAGAGGCTGTCTAAAAAGGGTGTTATAAAATTGTTATCACACATTCCGTCATGCCGGACCTGCCTGCGCTGAAGCTTCGGAAGGCAGGCCCCGATCCGGCATCTCCTGATCTTATCAAGGATGGGAGATTCTGAAACAAGTTCAGAATGACCCCTTTTTAAACAGCCTCGCAAGGGGGGATGAAAAGGATTTGGTTTCGACTAAATAAGGTCATCCCTCCGATTGTCATAAAAGCCACCACTTGCTCACTCCGTTTAACGTTTTCCTGAACAGACTAAAAAATAAGAACTATGAAAATAGAAGATCTCGTTGGAAATACCCCTCTTGTTGAGCTTGAACAATTTTCACGCAATAAAAATGTGAAAATATATTGCAAGCTTGAAGGCCACAATCCCGGCGGCAGCGTGAAAGACCGGGCGGCGCTGGGTATGATTTCCGGCGCTTTAAAACGTGATGACATTAAGCCAGGAGACAAACTGGTGGAGGCTACCAGCGGAAATACAGGGATCGCACTGGCAATGATTGCCACTCTGAAAGGTCTGAATATTACTCTGATTATGCCGGAGAATGCTACTGAAGAACGGATTAAATCAATGAAAGCGTTCGGGGCTGAAGTGATTTTAACACCGGCGGAGAAAACCATCGAATATTCCCGTACTCTGGCTGAGAAAATGGCTGAAGAGGAGGATTATTACATGCTGGACCAGTTTGCCAACCCGGATAATTACAAAATGCATGAACGGACAACCGGCCCTGAAATCTGGAGGGATACCGGTGGTGAAATCACCCATTTTGTATCTGCGATGGGAACTACCGGTACCATTATGGGAGTTTCCCGGTACCTGAAAAAACAGAACCCGGCAGTGCAGATCATAGGAACCCAACCCACAGATGGCTCTTCCATTCCTGGAATCCGGCGATGGTCTCCCGAATTCCTGCCCAAAATTTTTGAAGCGGAACGTGTGGACCGTATTGTTGATGTCAGCGAGGATGAAGCCACGGAAATGACAAGGCGTATGGCCAGGGAAGAAGGGATATTCGGAGGCATGAGCAGCGGCGGTGCACTTGCCGCATCCCTGAAAATTGCTGATGAACTTTCCGAAGGAGTCATCGTTTGCATTACCTGCGACCGCGGGGATCGCTACCTGAGCTCTCCTTTGTTTGGATAAACCTGTGGCAATAGAATGATTTATTTGATTCATTTCATCCCCTAAGTCAGTTCCATATATTAGCCGTTGACCTGATAACCTAACCCTTCTGATTATATGACCGGAAGACGAACATTTCTGAAAAAATCGCTGTTTGCCGCTCCTTCCCTTTTACTGCCCGGAGCTCTGGCTAAAATAAACCGGGTATCTTCTGAACTACCTGAAAAAGAATCCTGGAAGCCCCTGATTCTGTCTACTTGGAATCACGGAATAGATGCCAATGAAAAAGCGTGGCAGGTGTTGGAAGAGACGGGTTCCATCCTGGATGCCGTGGAACAGGGTGTCCGGGTAACGGAAAATGACCCTGATAACCTGTCCGTCGGCCTACAGGGGCTCCCCGACCGGGAAGGAATTGTCACACTGGATGCATCCATTATGAAAGGAGATGGCTCCTGCGGATCGGTCTCTTTTGTGAGGCAAATTAAACATCCTATCACACTGGCTCGAAAAGTAATGGAAAAAACTCCCCATGTAATGCTGAGCGGAGAAGGTGCCCGGTTGTTTGCCATATCAGAGGGTATGCCGCTGGAGAACGAAGACCTAAGCCCTAAAGCCGAGGAAGCGTACGAAACGTGGAAACAGACATCTGAATACCAGCCGGTGATTAATATTGAAAATCATGATACCATCGGGATGATCGGGCTGGACGAAAGCGGCCGCCTGGCGGGATCATGCACAACCAGCGGGCTTGCGTATAAAATGCACGGCCGTGTTGGAGACAGCCCCATTATCGGCGCGGGTTTATATGTGGATGATGAAGTGGGTGCGGCAACAGCAACCGGCCTGGGAGAATCTATTATTCGTATCTGCGGTAGTTTTCTGATTGTGGAACTGATGCGGCAGGGGCGGACGCCACAGGAAGCCTGTGAAGAAGCCGTGAAGCGGCTAATCGCCAAACACTCTGATGTGGATGATATCCAGGCAGGTTTTCTAGCCATGAATAAAGAGGGCGAATACGGCGCTTATGCAGTTCACCCGGGTTTTAATTTTGCACTGCATAATCAACATGAAAATACTCTTACAGACGCAGGCAGTAACTTTTAAACCCGGAGCCGTTGATTTTAGAAACTCCCGTATTTACAATCGAAGCGGCGCTGAAGGCGGCTACTTCAGGTGTACACCGGCTGGAACTCTGTTCAGGTTTCCATGAAGGTGGATTAACCCCGGGTGCAGGAGCGGCCGGTTATGTGAAATCTCACGTTAGCATTCCTGTTTTTGTGATGATCCGGCCAAGAGGCGGTGATTTTGTGTATTCCGGTGATGAGGTCCGGGTAATGAAAGAAGAGATCCGGGTGTGCAAAGATCTTGGAGCCGACGGGCTTGTTTTCGGGGTCCTGACTCCGGAGGGACTTGTCGATAAGGACACCTGTTCATCTTTAATTGAGGCTGCGGATGGTTTGCCGTGCACCTTCCATCGGGCGTTTGACCTGGCTGCAGATCTCGACAGATCCCTCGAGGATATCATTGAATGTGGTTTTGAAAGGATACTAACATCAGGAGGAAAGCCAAATGTGGAGACTGGACTGGAAACGATTAAACAGTTGCTTCATCAGGCGGGTAACCGGATTACTATTATGCCCGGCGGCGGAATGAAACCGGAGTATATAAAACAACTGGCGGAAACAGGTTATTTGAAGGAAATCCATGCAAGCTGCAAATGCAGGCGGCCGTCAGAGAGTAAAATCAGGAAAGAAATAGAAGGCCTTCATTCTGATGAACCAGGTGTACTGACAGTTGATAAAAATCAGGTAGAAGTGTTCCTGGCTGAAATGGAAAACTACTCGTAAAGGAAAATTAAGTGAACAACTGCCGGGGCAGGGCCGGCTCCGGCGGAGCCATATGTTTGTGGAAATGTGCAATGGAATAAAACAATTCCCCGGGCCCGGATTCTTGCAAAAACCGAATTCATAATCCCGGGGTATGGTCCAGGTTATGCACAGCCCTGTGAACAACCCTCGATTGGATTAACAGCTTTTTCAAATTATCAGCCTCGGGGGAATTGGTCTGGGGCCTTATCATTTTCTATAAACATGCCACTCCTCCGGAGTGGGTTCTTAAGCAATCCAGCTATTTCAACACATTTCCGGGCTACACAGTAATATTCATGAAACCGGCTCCGGCTGAGCCGTATGTTTGTAAAATCTGAATGGGAAAAATATAACCCCCGGCCCGGATTCTGGTAAAACATTGATTTATAATCCGGGGGATGTGGTCCGGAGCTATGCACATGCCCGTGAACAACCCTCGATGTGATGAACAGCCTTTTCGGAAATAACAGCCTCGGGGGAATTGGTCTGGGGCCTTATCATTTTCTATAAACATGCCACTCC
>JBBEBD010000032.1:21132-111036 GCA_040882525.1 Balneolaceae bacterium
TCCGGAGTGGGTTCATGTTGGTGAGAGGCAGGAATTTTGTTCCCTTTTGTGGCACAGCAACAGGAGGTTTCTGAAGGAGCCTGTTTGATAATTCTAACCTACTTCGAAATGGACAATTGTGGCTATTATAACATTCGGACATAGACATTAAATAACACGCTGTGTCCACCGTGAAATACCGTAGTGTTCGCTGTGGTTAAGACTTCACGTTCACGGCAAAAGTACACATAGAAATACCGGTTACTCGTACCGAAGCGATTCAACCGGATCTACTTTGGCAGCTTTCAGGGCCGGAAAGATGCCGGCAATCAGCCCGATCAGAGCGAGAACTCCTACGGTTACAAACACGGCTAATTCTGAAATTTCAGGTTTCCCCAGGAATTCTCCCGGCCCGCTCTGCATGTCCATTGCCAGAACACCAAATACAATAGCCGAAGAAACTGCCAGGCCAATAAAGCCGCCAAGAAAAGAGATAAAAAGGGATTCGAAAATAAACTGACTAATAATATGAATTTTACGCGCACCCACGGCCAGTTTAATACCGATTTCACGTGTCCGCTCCTTCACCACAACGAACATAATATTTGCAACGCCAACGCCGGCAATCATCAGTGTGAAAAATCCTACCGTGAACAGGAATATTTCAAGCCCCATCGCCACCTTCTGGTTCATTTCTTCTGCTTCAATAAAGTCCCACATGGGCATCGCCTGCTCGTCTTCCGGACTGAATTTATATTTTTTTGATAAAATTGAGGTCACATTCGCAATAATTTCCTCCTGCCGCGACGGATCGGAAGGCCGAATCAAAATAGACCCGATATTGCGGTTTCCATACATATTTCTGAAGGTTGTATAGGGAATAATCGCCCGGTCGGCATCAGGGCCATTATTCATGGAGGTCTGCATTTTTGGCTTCATTACGCCGATAACCGTAAACGGAGTATTGTCGAGCAGAAGCTGCTGCCCGATAGCGCTTTCGCCGGGGAACAAGCGTTCTGCAATTTCATTCCCTAAAAACAGCACCCTTCTCATTTCATCCACATCCCTTTCGTTGATGAACCGGCCGCCACCCGCAGGATACATTGTTCTCATGATTTCAAAATCGGGATTCACTCCCTCCATGTATGTATTTGTGGTCACATCATCCGTTTTCAGCTGGATACCCCACCGGCCGTATTGCGGGCTGGAAAATTCAATACCCGGCACGGAACGCTGCAGCATGACAACATCCTCTTCTGTAAAACTTATGCGGCGCCCGATACCCAATCCCTCATGGTTCACACTGGTTTGTCCGCCGTATATTACAATCATCTGGTTTCCTGCCCCAAGCATTCCTTCCATCATACTGGTTCCAAGCCCGCGGCCAAAAGCCAGAAGTAACACGACCGAAAGAGTACCCCAGGCAATAGCAATGATTGTAAGGGATGATCTCAGTTTTTGCTTACCAAGATCCGAAAAGAATTCCCTGAATAAATTTCTCCACATAATGGTACTATTTTAAGTTTGAATATCCCCTCCGGGGAGGGGAAGAATCCTGCTTTGCAGGATTCAGGGGTGGGTCAACCGGGACCTATAGTTTTCATCGATATTCAGTTTTATACAAAATCCAGCTGAACACCCCTCGCCTTCGCTCCGCTCCGGCACTCCCCTGAAGGGGAGATTAAAATCCAGGCCAAAGCCCATCTCGTCACCTCCTCAAACATTCTACTACATCCAGCCGGGATGCCCGCCACGCCGGCAGCATTCCTGCGGCAAATCCTACAAATCCAAGAACGGCAAAGGCAATCAGTCCCACTTCAGGTGAAAAATAAGGCGCTCCAACAAACTCTTTGATGGGAATATTCTGCATCGCCTCGACCAGCACCCAGCCGATGGCATAACCGAGAATGGCGCCCAGGCTTATGATCATAAATGTTTCCAGGAAAAACTGGTTCATAATGTGATGCCGTTTTGCTCCAACCGACCGGCGGATTCCGATCTCTTTCATTCTTTCCTGTACAACCACAAACATAATATTTGCCACACCGATACCACCCACGGCAAGTGTAAAGAAACCGATCAGGCCTAAAAATCCATTAATTCCTAAAAACATCACGTTAATGAACGACCAGAATTCGTTAGTATCCCATATGCCGATTGCATCCCGGTCGGATGGATCAAAACGAAGTTTTCGCCCCATCACTTCATATACCTGGTCTCGTATGGATTCAGATAAATCAGGATTTACAGGAGTGTAAAGGATATTATTGATTTGATCGGTTCCCATCATCGCTGAGAATGTTGGCGCTGGAATGAAGGAACGGTCACGGTCCTGCTGGTTATAGCTTGAGTTTTGAATTTTCTCCTGCATCACCCCTATGACGGTAAACGGTTTTTTGGATACCATCACCTGTTTTCCCACTGGATTTTCATCACCAAAAAGGTTCTCGGCCAGGCGATTCCCCAGAAAAATTACCCGCCGCCTATCTTCCATATCGGTGTTATTTAGCCACCGGCCTCCTTCCTGCTCAAAAACATTCCGGAGATTCTGGTATACAGGATAAACTCCTCCAACAGTAGAATTTCTGCGCTTTTCACCATTAGAAATTTCCAGGCTTTGACTATACTCCGGCGTCGCCACATCAATATCAGAAATTTGATCTTTCAGCAGTTTCGCGTCAGATTCCCGATACCGGACGGGACGGCCGATGCCGTATCCTTCAAATGGTTTGGTAGTTTGGCCGGGAAACATCAGGGCAATATTATCGCCCATACCGCGCATATTCAGTACGGTCTGATCCCGAAATCCCATTCCAAAAGCCAGGAGCAGAATTAATGTTGCTGTTCCCCACATGATGCCAAAAATGGTGAGAAAACTGCGAAGTCTTTGCTGATTCAGGTTCCGGAAAAGATCAGCTATAAGTGCACGAATACCCATGATTCTGCTATCTGAATGTTATCGGATCGTTAAAGTACGAACGGGTTTTTCAAGTACTTTTTCGCCTTCTGCAAGACCCTCCTCTACAGCCACTGTAATAGCATCACTCAGGCCTATTGTCACTTCTCTTTCAACCCGGCTGCCGGGTTCACCACCGGGAACTTCCACGAATGATTTGCCGTCGCGCATTTCAATCACACGTTCAGGTATGGTCAGTACATTCTCAAGTTTTTCGATGATGATATCCGCATTGGCAGAATAACCGGCCCGCAGAACAGCACCCTTTGCATCTGTGATGGTAATCTCGATTGGGAAAACAGTAGCATTATCTTCTTCCACGGCTTTTAAAGAGATACGGGAAACTTCAGCCAGGATGGTATCTGCCGGAAGGGCTCCGATTTTAATCTCAACCGGCATGCCAATATTAACTTTGCCGATATCAATTTCATCGACCGTGCCTTTAAAAAGAAGATTTTCCATCTCTGCTATCGTCATTAAAGGAGTTCCAGCCTGATAAGAAGTAAGCGGAACTACCGGCTCGCCTACATTGACAAGTTTCTCTAAAACATATCCATCTATAGGAGCTCTGATAACAGATTCTATTAATGTATCTCCAATGCGAATGCGGCCTGACTCGAGAAGCTGAAGGCGTTCCTCATCAATTTGAACACGCACTTTAACATCGTTATGCCGCTGCTGGAGCTGATCGTATTCCTGCTGTGATACCAGGTTTCGTTCTCTGAGTGTTCCCATACGCTGCAATTCCCTGGCCAGGTTTTCTTCTTCAATCTGAGTTCTCTCAAGGCTTCGTTTCGCTTCAGCCAGCTCGAGCGGAGTAGGATCGGGGCTTACTTCAATTAGTGGATCGCCTTTCCGTACATAATCACCCGGTTCCGCGTACATCCGGCTTACAACCCCTGATATTTTTGATTTTACCTCAATCTCATTTTCCGGCTCAATGGTACCAACAGCCAGTGCTTTCTCAACAACAGTTCCCATCTCTGCAATAACATGCGGATCAGTCTGCGGATCATCACTGGAGTTGCTGCTGTACAAATAGAAGAAAGCACCCCCGCCAAATACGATGATAATGATAAGTGAAATAAGGATTCTTTTTTTTCGTCTTTTCTGCGCCATAAATCGTTACTGATAATTGATTGTTCGTCTGACTCTACGGCATCACAGAAATCAAAGTTTCTTTTTTCTGTAATTTTTTCTGATCAGGCTGGCATTAATATCAGTCCGGCATCACATTAAGTCCTTGATTTTGCATTGTTCAAAAGTTGAATTTTGTGCATTAAAAAAGCCCGCTCACCGAAACGGTAAGGGGCTTGATACCAAAATCTTTCAAATGATTTTATTCTTCTTGGTATACCACTTTTCCGTTAATAATTACCACGTTGGATTTGGTAAGATATTCGAAAGGATCTCCGTCATAAAGTACCAGGTCGGCATCTTTTCCGGCCTCGATTGAACCTACTCTGTCGGAAATTCCAAGTAGTTCCGCAGCGTCAATGGTCAAAGCATTCAGAGCCGCTTCATGAGGCAGCCCGTTAGCAACCGCAATTCCCGCTTCATAGCGAACTACCCTGGTTTTGGGCACATATCCTTCAAAACCGCTCTGGAATACAACCGGAATACCCGCTTCCACCAGTTTGCCTGCAGTTTCAAATGAGGCGTTTTCGCCATCGCCACCGGTTCTCATCATAGTTGGATGAATGATAACCGGAACCCCTGCGTCCTTAAGCTCATCGAGAACCAGATAAGCTTCGGATGCACCTTCAAGCAGAAGGTTGAAGCCGAATTCTTTCTGAAGACGCAGTGCTGTCATGATATCACTTACCCTCTGTACGTTAATCATCGCATAAATTTTACCTTCTAAAACATCTACAAGAACTTCTTTCTTCAAGTCACGACTGGAGTTCTCCTCACTGTTTGCAGCATATTCCTGAGCGGCTATCAATTCCTGACGAAGCATGGCAATGGCTTTTGCCCTGGTACCGGGATTATCATAGTTACCTCTTACAGAAGTGCCCAGAGTCATGGCAACGGCTGTAACAGAGTCAACCAGCGCCTGCTCGAGAGTATTTCCGGTAGTTTTGATGATCATGGTCTGTCCGCTGATAACCGCTCCGGGCCCGTGCCCTGTATGAACCGTGGTTATACCAAGAGTCTGCAAAAACTTCACCAGGTCTTCCTGTGCATTGTAGGCGTCAATTGCGCGTAATTCGGGTTGTATAGCGGAAGAATGATCAAGCTGTTCCTGATCATCTGGAATGTTATAAATCCCTGCCAAACCCACTACCGACCGTGCGTCAATCAACCCTGGTGTGACCCAGGCGGCTTCGTGAATCTCATAATTGTTTGGAATCTGAACCTGCTGTTCTGTCCCAACGCGTTCAATTTCACCATCTTTAATCAGTACCACTCCGTTGCTTATTGGGGCACCCGCCGCAGTAAATATAAGTTCACCTTTTACAGCAAGATTTTGTGCTTCGGCCGCTGTAAAACATGCAGCAACTGCAAAGAAAAAAGTGAGTAATAGAATTTGTCTATTCATAATCAGTGCCCTCCTTCATGATCGTGATAGCCATAACCGTGGCCATGAAAAACATCATAACCGCCGGTTGCGTATTTTCTATCTTCTTCATCCGCGCGGTCCCAAACCTTTAACCCTTCAATCCATGTTTCCTCAACCAAAGTATAAGTACTTAACGGATCGCCCGACAAAATTATAAAGTCAGCATCCTTCCCGGTTTCAAGAGATCCCACTCTGTCGTCCAGGTCCATCATACGGGCATTGGCAAGGGTTACAGCTTCAAGTGCTTTTTCACGGCTCATTCCTTCCCGGACACCAAATGCGGCCGATCGTAAAAACAGTCTTGAATCGGTAATACCATCATCGGTATGATATCCAATATCTACACCGGCTTCTTCTAATACAGCGCCGGTTCTGTAAACGAGATCATAGGCTTCCGGTTTTCCGCCGGGCGAATCCAACACAATGATTGAGGCTGGAACTCCCGCTTTTGCAATTTCATCAGCTACTTTCCAGCCTTCACTTACATGATGCAGAACCATCCTGTAGCCAAATTCTTCGGAGAGTCTGATAGCCGTTAAAATATCCTGGTGGGTATGGGTATGATTATGTACAATTCTTTTTCCGTCAAGCACTTCCGCCAGGGCTTCCATCTGCAGATCTCTGGAAGGCATTTCATTAGCATCTCCATTTGCGGAATTTACCTTATCCCGGTATTCCTGTGCTTTTATGTAGAGTGCACGAACCATAGCGGCAGACCTGCCGCGGGTACCGGGAAAGGGACCATTGCTGCGGATGGAATTTGTTCCGTTGGCCATTTTAATGCCGCCGTAAATTCCATTTTCTTCATCCACAGTGATCAGCATATCCTCAACCGTATTGGCTTTGCGGAGTTTCAGGTAAACAGTTTGTCCGCTTAACAGGTGGCCTGAACCAGGCATCACGTTAACCGTGGTAATACCTCCTGCCAGTGCTTTTTTAAACGAATCACTGTCCGGATTGATGGTATCCATAATACGGACATCAGGATGAAGAGCGGCTGAACCATCTCCCCCGTCTCCTTCTCCCACATGCGAATGGCTGTCAACCAGCCCCGGCATAATAACTTTTCCGCTAACATCTATACGTTCGGCATTACGTGGAATTGAAACGGAACCCGATTCTCCCACTCCTGTAATTTTTCCATTTTCCACGATAAGTATACCATTTGAAATTGTTTCCCCGGTAATCGTGATAATCTCTGCTCCTTCGAATACATGCGGTGTCTCCTGGGCATGTACTGAGAGGCAGGTACACCACCAAAACAGACCAAAAATAAACAGGTTTTTCATACTGTAATAGATTAATGAGTAATTAACTTGGTAGAATGTCAGGTAACATACTTATTCAGTGCAAGATTATAAAAATAAAAAAGCCCGGTGCTGTAAAGGCACCGGGCTCAAGTTTCATCAAGTGATGTACCGCTATCTGACCGCATCTACCAGTTTGTTTACATAATCGAGCTTTTCCCAGGTAAATTCATTGCGGCCAAAGTGTCCATACGCGGCTGTTCTCCTGAAACCCGGCTTTTTCAGGTCCAGGCGTGAAATAATACCTGCCGGTGTAAGATCAAATACTTTTGATATAGCATAAGCCAGTTTCACATCGCTTACTTTTCCGGTACCATACGTATTTACATTAATGGAAACGGGATCAGCCACCCCGATGGCATATGCAACCTGAACCAGGCACTCTTCGGCCAGTTCTGCCGCTACCACATTTTTAGCGATGTGCCTTGTGGCATAAGCTGCACTGCGATCTACCTTGGATGCATCTTTTCCGGAAAATGCGCCACCTCCGTGAGCTCCGCGCCCGCCATAGGTATCCACGATAATTTTTCGCCCGGTAAGGCCGGTATCGCCATGTGGTCCGCCGATCACAAATTTTCCGGTAGGATTTACATGAATAATGGTCTCAGAATCAATCCAGTTTCCAGGAATAACGGATGGAATCAGATGTTTTTTGATGTCGGCAAAAATCTGATCCTGCTCAACGTTTTCATCGTGCTGGGTGGAAAGTACGATCGTATCAATGCGCTTCGGTTTATTGTTCTCATCATATTCAACGGTAACCTGGCTTTTGCTGTCAGGACCTAAATAAGGCATCAGATCGGTTTTTTTTCGGATATGAGCCAGCTCCTTTAACAATTCATGTGAATATTGAAGTGTCATGGGCATATAGGCTTCCGTTTCGGTTGAAGCATACCCGAACATCATCCCCTGGTCCCCGGCACCCTGGGCTTTTTCATCTCCCCGTTTTACACCCTGGTGAATATGTGCGCTTTGCTGATGGATGGCAGTAAGTATCCCGCAGGAATCTGCATCAAAACGATAACTGGCTTTTGTATAGCCGATGTCGCGAATAACTTCCCGTACAGTTTCCTGAATATCCACATAGGCCTCTGTATTTACCTCACCGGATATAACCGCCAGTCCGGTTGTTACAAGAGTTTCAACGGCAACTAAAGATTCTGGGTCTTTTGAAAGAAGGGCATCAAGAACAGCGTCGGAAATCTGGTCGGAAACTTTATCGGGGTGCCCCTCGGACACCGACTCGGACGTAAATAAATTTTTCATTAAACAGTTATCTGATTGAAAATATCACTGGAGATAAAAAGCGGATTGAAAGTACAAAATTTCTGATTCTCTTTCACAGAGAGTAGCTTCTGAAGCTACGAATTAAATAAATCATTATTATTTTTTTGAGGAGTTACACCAAGATACTGGTAAGCTTTCGGGGCAGCGGTGCGGCCTTTGGGAGTTCGCTGCATAAATCCTTCTTTAATCAGGAAAGGTTCATAAACTTCCTCAATGGTTCCTTTATCTTCACCCACTGCTACGGCCAGAGTGCCCAATCCAACAGGACCGCCTTTGTAATTTTCGATGATAGCTTTCAGTATTCTGACATCCATATCATCAAGCCCATTCCGGTCCACATCCAGTGCGTTTAATGCTTTATCGGCAATAGCATCATCAATTGCATCCAGTTCATCCACCTGGGCAAAATCGCGTGTACGGCGAAGCAGTTTGTTTACAATGCGGGGGGTTCCGCGGCTTCGCCTGGCGATTTCATGCGCACCACTTTCGGTTATGCCGAATTGAATAATATGAGCGGTTCTCAGGGCTATTCGCTGCAGTAATTCCGTATCGTAATAATCCAGCCTCAGGTCGATTCCAAAACGCGCACGCAGCGGAGCGGTTAAAAGCCCTTTACGGGTGGTTGCGCCGATCAGGGTAAACTGGTTGAGGTCAATCTGAACACTACGGGCATTTGGGCCCGAATCAATGACAATATCAAGTTTGTAATCTTCCATGGCAGAATAAAGGTACTCTTCCACAACAGGATTCAGCCGGTGAATTTCATCTATAAAAAGCACATCTCCTTCTTCAAGGTTTGTGAGAAGGCCGGCGAGGTCACCCGGTTTTTCAAGAACCGGACCTGTTGTGGGTTTTATCTGTACACCCATTTCCCTGGCAATAATATAGGCGAGAGTTGTTTTTCCCAAACCCGGAGGGCCGGATAAAATCACATGATCAAGAGCTTCTTTTCGTTTTCTTGCAGCCCGGATAAAAATGCTGAGATTCTGAATAACTTTTTGCTGTCCCACAAAGTCGTTCAGGGTAGAAGGCCTCAGGGTTTCTTCAAAAACCTGTTCTTTATTATCTGGATCTAAAAGGGGGTTTTGCAAAATAGTCCATTTTCGTTGATAAGCCGGCAATAATCAACTTAACAGCCTTATTGCCGCGCTTAAAGTAAAGTAATCAATAATAATTAACTTCCGTTGGAAATGCGTAACAGGGTGGTGCATTTTTTTGGCCTGAAGTTTCTTCTTCTTTTTATAAAGAGATTTAAAAATTTATTGAAAATGTATGGGTTTTCGTATTGTTCTTATAAACAGATTGCCGCTTTATGCCAGATTCATCTTTTTCACCAGATAGATTGTCTTCCGATCCTGTTGATACTCAAAAAACCAGGAGAAAAAAGAAGTATGCCAATCCGCTTAAGAATGTGATTTTGTCTGAAAAGGGTTTGCAAAAAGACCTGATTGCCAGTGAACTGAAGATTTTTGGAGCCGATTATTTTTTCAACTACGAAACAAGCTGGTTAGAATTTAACCGGAGGGTTCTTGCGGAGGCGCTAAACCAGGATGTCCCTCTTATGGAGCGGATCAAATTTATTGGAATAGTCTGTTCCAACCTGGATGAATTTTTTCAGAAAAGAGTGGGAGGCCTGAAACGGCAGTACTATGCAGGAGTATCCGAACTAACCGTGGATGGACAAACTCCTGAAGATCAGCTGAAGGCGATCCGGAAAAATGTAAAAAAAATGATCAGGGAATATCGCTCCTGCTTTTTTGATGAGCTGGTGCCTTTATTGCAAAAAGAAGGAATAACCATTCAAACCTATTCCGGTTTAAAACCTTTTCAGAAGGAAGAAGCTGATCACTATTTTGACAAGCAACTTTATCCTATAATAACTCCTTTAGCGGTAGATGAGGCCCATCCATTTCCTTTTATTTCCAATAAGAGCCGTTCTCTGGCTATTAAATTAAAAGATCCGAATACAGGAGAAATTCTTTTTGCAAGGATAAAAATTCCGGCCAACCGCCCCCGCTGGATTCAGCTGCAAAGCGTTGATAATCAAATCGTGCTTCTATCGGTGAGTGAGCTGATAAAAGAAAAAATTTCAAGATTTTTTCCGGGAATGGAAGTGCTTTCGGCACATATTTTCAGGGTTACAAGAAATGCGGACCTGGAACGGAGCGAAGAAGAAGCTGATGACCTGCTGGAAATGATAGAAGATGAGCTGCGGGAACGTCGGTTTGCTGAAATCGTGAGGCTGGAAATTGATAAAAAAATGCCGCCAGACGTAAAAGAATACCTTTTTAATCATCTTAAAATTAAACAGGATGATGTTTATGAAATGGAGGGGCCGCTTGGCCTGGCCGATGCTACACAGCTTTACAATCTGCCCACACGAAAGAACCTGAAGTATGAATCGTGGACACCCGCTCTTCATCCTGTTTTTAAACACAGTGCCGATGAGGAAGCCCCCGGCATTTTTGAGGTAATCCGGAATGGAGACTTTATTGTACACCATCCTTATCACAGTTTTGAATCATCCACTCAACGATTTGTGGAAGAGGCAGCGGGCGATCCTGCCGTACTGGCCATCAAACAAACACTCTACAGAACGTCGAGTAATTCTCCTGTAATGCATGCTTTAATCCGTGCAGCAGAGGCCGGAAAACAGGTTGCTGTCCTTGTGGAGTTGAAAGCCCGTTTTGATGAGCAGCGAAATATTTCATGGGCGAACCTTCTTGAAAAAGCAGGAGCTCATGTATCGTATGGGATTGCCGGTTTAAAAATACACACAAAACTCACTATTGTTGTACGTGAAGAGAACCAGGAATTAAAACGATATGTACATATCGGCACTGGAAATTATCATCCTGATACCGCCCAGCTTTATGAAGATTTCGGATATTTTACCTGCCGGGAAGAGATTGCTTCAGATATCACAGACATTTTTAACCTGCTTACCGGTTATGCACCAGGACAGAATTTCAGCAGGCTTCTTGTGGCTCCCCGGCATATGAGAGGGAAAATTATGGCATTAATCGAAACTGAGATTGCAGCGGCCAGGGAGGGGAAACCGGCCAGGATTATCGGAAAAATGAATAACCTGGAAGACCCGCTTATTATTCAAAAACTATATGAAGCTTCACAGGCCGGTGTAAAAATTGATTTAATTGTACGCAGTGTCTGCCGGCTTATTCCACAGAAAAAAGGACTCAGTGAGAACATTCATATTCACGCTATTGTAGGGCGTTTTCTGGAACATTCAAGGTGCTACTACTTCCACCATGGCGGGGATGATTTGTACTTTATAGGTTCGGCAGACTGGATGCACCGTAACCTGGATGCGAGGGTTGAAGCGCTGGCTCCTGTCTATCACCCTTCACTGAAAAAATACCTGCAGTTTATACTAAACCTGGCAATGAGAGATAACCAGCAGCGATGGGTGCTGAATCAAACCGGAAATTATGTGCGGGTAAAACGTAAAAAGGGAGATAAAAAGATAAATATCCATAAGGTGTTAATGAATCACACTAAAGATCTGATTGACCCTGTTCCCCGGGCAGTGAACGAATAGTTTATTCAGCATTGACTTGTTCATCACCGGGTAGCACATTACCTAATTCCATGTCCAGCCGTTTTAATAGTGCCAGAGCAGGCTTTTTATAACGCCCATCCAAAGAATACGCATTAAATACAGCATCTCTTGCATCATCAAGTTGTTGCAGGTTTAAAAAAGTATTGCCAAGAAACCACCAGGCTTTTTCTTCAAAAAACTTCGATAATGTATTTATCTGTGTTACCGCTTCAAAGTGAGTGCGGGCGTTTTCATAATCAGCCTGGTTATACAACAGGATGCCCAGGTTCATTTCAGTTCTGGCCCGCTGTTGTGTATCAGGTGACTGGGTTAATATTGCTCTGAACTTTTCTATTGCCATATCAATATCATTTTCCAGTGCGGCAGCCAGCGCTTCGTTAATGGAAATATCCAGTGGATCTGTCTGCTGACTGTCTGAACGGAGAATATCAGCCCCGATAAGTTCAGACCTGCTGATTTGTTCAAATGCAAGCTCACCGGCCAGATCTCCCTCAGCAAAAAACAGAAACTGCAGGCCGAAGCTGATGATCACTACAGCCGCTGCAGCCATCATCCAGTTTTTATACTTTCTGATTGGCGAAGCTTGACGAACAGGGGGGTCCAGCGGATGGATACTGCTCTTTTTATTTTTATTAACGAGGTAACGAAGGTGAAGCTCTGTTTCGAACCACTCAAACCAGTCCGGGTTTTCTAAAAATTTTACCCATAAAAGATCAATTTCACGGGTATCCAGCTTCCCATTGATATAATTATCAATCTGAATAATAATCTCTTTATTCGTCATTACTCTGAAATTTTTGAACTCCAATTTTTCGACTCAATGTACTCCTGTAATGGTATGAACCGAATTTGAGGCATTCCTTACAAAAAATTTTAAATTCTATAAAAAGATTAATGATTTTTCGTGCAATCAGTGAGTTTTTTGATGACCCGGTGCCTTCGGATCCACGCATTATTTACAGAAATTCCAAAATGTTCTGCAATATCATCAGCTTCTGCATCAGGGAAATCAAACAGGAACTTTACAAAAGCCCGGTAGCTGTCTTTTAGCTTTTTTAAACACTTTTGAAGAATGGATTGCTGCTCTTTATCAATCAAATTCCAGATTTGTCCGGCCTCCCGTGATGGTTCTTCCACCAATTCTTCCAGAGGTTCTACCTCCAGGTCCCGGACAATTTTGAAATAAGAATGGCGGCTGCCGGTGAGCATATAAGCGAGAAGACCGGTAGGACTTTCGATTTCATCCTGCTGAATTTTAGGAATTACATATTCAAACATTTTCTGAACTGCATCCTCTGCGTCATCAGGAGTAGCACCAACGTTGGATATGAGATATTTCTTAAGGATGGGAGTTGCTTCAGCACACATTTTGTTTGCTGTTTTGGTATCTCCCTGTTGAATGGCATCAACAAGACCCGAATAATCCATAAGCTGTTATTTTTTTAGAGTATCTCCAAATATAACAGATACGGGTTTTCACACAAATTAAAAACGTTCACAAAATCATCTTCAGAAAAAATCAATGCGTTACATGCCATCTTTTGGGTTTTCTGATGTGAATTAACCGATCAGCTTTTTGTTACGAAAGCTAACATACTCATCTCCCGCAATAATAACATGATCATCAACCGGGATTCCCACAAGCTTGCCTGTTTTGGCAAGCTTGTTTGTCAGGTTTATATCTGCGGCAGATTCTTTTGCGTAACCGGACGGATGATTGTGAACCAGTATGATGCTGTTTGCGTAATGCAGGATAGACTCCCGGAAAATGATAGAAGGTTCCACCACTGTGGCGGTACTTCCGCCGGAGCTGATTTTCTTAAAACCAGTAAGCACTTTTGCATTGTTCAGAAAAGCCACATAAAATTCTTCGTGATGAAGATCCCGAAGACGAGGGGCAAAAAAAGCGACAATATCCTGCGGGGTTAGTATACGAATCTGTTCACCCATAGAAGCATGTTGTATTCTTCGCGCCAGTTCGAATACAGCTTCCAGTGTGATGGCTTTTACTTTGGCAATACCGGGTATTACTTTCAGATTTTGCCAGCTTTTACCTGATAGCTTTCTCAGGCCCTGAAAATGGTTTAGCAGAGCCCGTGATGTTTCAAGTACATTCATTTCCCTGCTCCCGGTTCGCAGCAGGATAGCCAGAAGTTCCGCATCAGATAAACTTTCTGCACCGTACCGTTGTAATTTTTCACGCGGCTGCTCATCCGGCAGCATCTCTTTTACGGTTTGTCCGGAATACAAGGCTGCATCAAATTCTTCAATTTCCATAACTTTTTATTTATAAGAACCGGGAATACCCGTTGCCTTACAAAAAAAGTGGTAAAAGTTTATTCCGGCCCGCCCATCAGGGGTTCGTTTATCGCACGGATACTGGCATTTGGGAGACCCTCGGGATTGTTTCTTTTACTCATTTCCAGGGCTTCTATCACAATCTTTAAATGAAGCTCTTTTGAATTTTCATAGAACGATTGTGCGGCACCGCTTAATTTCGGTTTTCCATGGAGGGGCTTATCGCTTACACAAAGAAGAGTGGCAAAAGGAATGCGGTAACGATACCCGTTTGTAGCCACCGTAGCCGATTCCATATCAATGGCTACGCTCCGGCTCATGTGAATCTGCTCTACGGTTCGCTTCTTCATAAACTCCCAGTTCCGGTTTGCCGTTGTATAAACCGTGCCAAGCCGGTGATTGCGGTCGTAATGATCTAACACTTCTTTCAGGTAAACATTCAGCAGATAGTTTGGTGTGATCGGAATATTCGGCGGTATATTCTCATCCAGTACCCCATCGGCCCGCATAAAACCGGTGGCAAGAACAAAATCTCCGATATCCTGGTGATTCCGGAGCCCGCCGCAGTGGCCTACCATAACCATGGCATCGGGCCTCAGCACACCAACATGATCGGAAATGGTTTTAGCATTAGATGGGCCCACACCGATATTAACCAGAGTTATTCCTTTGTTATCGGTCAGCTTGTGATGGTAAGCCGGCATTTGCACCGTCTGTTCCGGTTTAACACAATCTGGAAAGATCTTTTTGAACACTTCTATATGCATATCGTAATTGGTGAATAATATATACCTCTGGAAATCTCCCGCTTTTGTTCCTGTATAATGCTCCAGGCGGTTCAGTGAAATATCAATTCGCTCGGGACTGAATAAAAACAACTTCTTTTGAGTGATATCCCATTCATCTTCATCGGCATTGTCAAAAAGAAGCGGATTGTTCAGAGAAACCCGCGGCCTGGATGGAAATACTTTGAGTTCGGCTCCTTTTTCAATCAGTTTTTTAATTTCTCTTTTTAAATACCAGCGGTAAGCATGAGGAACGGCCATTTCACCGGTGATGATCGGGTTATGATCAGACCATGCCCGTTTCACCATCAATTTGGGGTAATCTCCCTCCTCATAAATTTTTTCCATTAAATTACAGGCTTTATTTACAATTTCTGACACTTCGTCTTCGCCTGTAAAAGACTCTTTTGTAACTTCCATTCTTTTTTTCATCTAACTTTATTTCTTAATGAGACCTTCATTTACTTTTACCAAACCTAAATGGGATATTAAAGAAGATAAGAAAGTCTTTGAAACTCCCATTTTCTCTTTGAATGAATTAACAGCCGGCCCGCCGCATAAAGAGTTTTATTCACCTTTTTACGTTTTGGAAGCCCCTGACTGGGCAAATGTAATTGCGTTAACACCCGGAAAGGAGATCATTCTTGTGGAGCAGTACCGGGCGGGTATTCATGAACCGACCCTGGAAATCCCCGGTGGCATATCAGATAAAAATGAGAGTCCGCTTGATTCCGCTAAACGTGAACTGCTTGAGGAAACCGGTTTCAGTTCCGGAAACTGGACATCGCTTGGGATTGTAAGCTCGAATCCGGCCATTATGACAAACCATACTCATCTTTACCTGGCGGAAGATTGCAGCAAAACAGCAACTCCCCAAACAGACAGTACGGAAGATATCGCTGTGCATCTTCTGCCACTGAACACATTTCTGAACTTTGTAAGAAAAGGGATTGTTCATCATTCTCTTGTTGTGGCGGCGGTGGCGCAACTGCTGCTGAAAACAGATATAACCGAAGTTGATTGAAAAAACGTAAGTTTGATATGATGGAAATCATAAGAAAATCCCGTGAAGTAAAAGCATCAGAATTCATTTAAGGAAAGCTGTTGCCCCGTAATCTGAAGAATGTGTATACTAAAAGTCTTTATTGTACGATCTTTTACTGGCATATGATGAACAATTAAACTCCGCAGTTTGGGTTATGAAGCTGCAATAATTAAATATTATCAGGATACATGATTGCTACCGGCGATAAAATCAACACCGATTTTACACTCTCTGTTGTTCAGAATGGTGAAAAAAAGGAGGCTGAGTTTTCAGAGCTTCTGGATCGCCCTGCTATTGTTTCGGTATATATGCGAAATAACACAAGCGGCTGCGACAAGCAGAACCGCAGCCTTGCAGAACACGCCTCCTGGTTTGATGAAAAAGGATATAATCTGATTGCCATCAGTAAAGATACCTGCGGTTCACACAAAAATTACGCAAAGAAGCTGGATATTAATTACACACTGGCCTCCGACCCGGAGTTTAGATTTGCAAAGGCAACTGACTCTGTAGTGGAAAAAAAGATGTATGGAAATACCTTTAACGCACCGACCCGTTCGGCATATATTATAGGCCGGGACGGTACCGTACTTGGAATAATTAAAAAGGTGAATACAAAAGCTCACGCTGAGGAACTGAAAGAGCTTGTTGAATCCCTGTAAAAATAAATTTTATGAAATCATTAGTAATTGTTGAGTCTCCTACAAAAACAAAAACCATCAAGAAGTATTTGCCCAAGAGTTATGTAGTTGATTCTTCAATGGGACACATTCGCGACCTTCCCTCATCGGCGAAAGAAATCCCTGCAAAATTCAAAAAAGAGTCTTGGTCGAACCTGGGTATTAACGTAGATGACCGCTTCGAGCCGCTGTATGTTGTACCGGCCAGTAAAAAGAAAATCGTTAAAAAGCTGAAAGAACTTCTGAAAGACAGCGATGAACTGATTCTCGCGACAGATGAAGACCGGGAAGGAGAAGCAATTTCGTGGCATCTTATTGAATTACTAAAACCCAATGTGCCGGTTAAGCGAATGGTTTTCCGTGAAATTACAGAAGAGGCCATACAAAATGCTCTTGAAAACTTCCGCGATATTGACATGAACCTGGTTCATGCACAGGAAACCCGGCGGATTCTCGACCGTCTTGCAGGCTATACCGTATCTCCCCTCCTGTGGAAAAAGATTTCACCGGGCCTTTCTGCGGGACGTGTACAATCCGTTGCCGTTGAATTCCTGGTCGTCCGGGAACGGGAACGGATGAAATTCAGAAGCGGAAAGTACTTCGACCTGAAAGCTGCCCTCTCCAAACAGAAAGATGAAAAACAGTTTAATGCAGACCTGTCGCACCTGAATGGCAAGCGGCTGGCAAGCGGGAAAGATTTTGACGAAAATACCGGTAAACTCAAAAAACCGGACAGTGTGGTTCTGCTGGATGAGAAAAAATCAGAAGACCTTCGTGACCAGCTTCGCGAGGCTGACTGGAACGTTTCCAGCGTGGATGTAAATAAGAAGAAACGTAATCCATCTGCACCGTTTATTACTTCTACCCTGCAGCAGGAAGCCAACCGTAAATTTGGATTTTCAGCCCGTGATACCATGAGCACAGCCCAGCGGCTTTATGAAAACGGACTAATTACCTATATGAGAACCGACTCCAGCAATCTTTCAGGCCAGGCTATTCATGCAGCCCGTACAGCGGTGGAAAACCAGTACGGAGAAGAATATTTGTTTGAGCGGGTCCGTAACTTTGGGAAATCTAAAGGAGCCCAGGAAGCGCACGAGGCAATCCGCCCCGCCGGTTCCAGCTTTATCCACCCGGAAAAAGCCAGATTAAGCGGACGTGAATTCAAGCTGTACGACCTGATCTGGAAACGTACCATTGCCACCCAGATGGCAGAGGCGGAGCTGGAATTCACCAATGTTACAATCACCGCTGAAAAAGGAGATACAAAAGCAGACTTTAAAGCAAGCGGTAAGAAAATTTTGTTTCCCGGTTTCTTCCGCGCGTATGTTGAAGGCAGTGACGATCCGGACGCAGCTCTTGAAAACCAGGAAGTTTTTCTGCCTGAAGTTATAACGGGCGAGACAATGGACCTTCACAACATCGAATCTATTTCGCATGAAACCAAACCGCCGGCACGCTATACGGAAGCTACACTGGTGAAAGAGCTTGAAAAACGAGGTGTGGGCCGTCCCAGTACTTATGCCAGTATTATCAGTACCATACAGGATCGTGGGTATGCGAAAAGTGACGGGAAAACATTAATTCCAAGCTACACCGCTTTTGCCGTCACCGGACTTCTGGAGGAGCATTTTCCCGATATGGTTAATAGTGACTTTACCTCTTCTCTTGAAGATAAGCTTGATGAAATTGCCAAAGGGAAACACGATCCCGTTCAATACCTTGAAAGCTATTACCTTGGAGAAAATGGGCTGAAGGCAAAGGTAGACCGGCAGGAAGATAAAATTGATCCCCAGAAAGCAAGGCTGCTCGACCTGCCGATTGACGGCCTGAACGGCATGCAGGTTCATGTTGGCAAGTTCGGCCCCTATGTTAAAACAAAATCAGGCGACGAAGAAATTACCACCTCACTGCCTGTTGATATGGATCCCGGTGAACTTTCCGCGGAAAAAATTAAAGAACTGCTTGAAGCCG
The DNA here is from genome assembly GCA_040882525.1 of Balneolaceae bacterium. GTDB lineage: Bacteria > Bacteroidota > Rhodothermia > Balneolales > Balneolaceae > Rhodohalobacter. The sequence continues at coordinate 39,587 of JBBEBD010000032.1, forward strand.
AAAAAGAAGGCCCTTCCTCATTAGGAAATCACCCTGAAACAGGCGAACCTGTTTATGTGCTTACCGGCCGGTTCGGGCCTTATGTTCAGCTCGGAGAGGTAACCGAAGAGAACAAAAAACCAAAACGCGTTTCCCTGCTGAAAGGCATGAAACCCGCGGATGTGGACTTCGAACTGGCTCTCTCTCTGCTTGAACTCCCGAGGACCCTCGGGAAACACCCGGAGACAGGGAAAGAAGTGAAAGCAGGTGTTGGCCGCTACGGACCATTTGTGCTGCATGACGGCACCTTCAAATCCCTGAAAAAAGATGATAATGTGCTTGAAGTAGGACTTGACCGAGCCGTGGAACTGCTGAAGGAAAAAGGAAAAGGCAGGGGAAGTTCATCAGCTATCCAGGACCTCGGAAAACATCCGGAAACCGATCAGCCCATCAAAGTAATGAGCGGCCGGTACGGGCCTTACCTGAAGTACGGCAAGAAAAACGTTTCTCTGCCCAAAGGTATGGAACCCGAGAAGGTAACGATGGGTGATGCCGTTCGTGTGATCGATGAGAAAGGGAAGAAGTAACGATTGAAATCAAACTTTCCGTAGTTTTGATTTTTCCCGGAATGGCATATACTATCTGTATATTTGTTCTGTGAATACATGATATTACAGTGTACCGCCATGGAAAAAAAATCAGATTTCATATTTAAATATCCTCCCAATATCCAGGAGCTGGATCTTGCCTCAATGGTGAGTATGTACAGGGCCCGCGGCGAGCCGCGAAAGGCGGCTGCAGGTAAATATCTTGCCTGCGCGGCAACTCACAAACTGCTGAAAGATGGCAAATGGTGGTTCGGCCTCTATTATAGCCAGACAGCATGGGACCAGCTGCTCACCAAATCTTCGGAAGGATATCCGCTGACGGAAGCAGAGCTGAATGTGCTTGGCCTGATTTTGGCTTCTGACGAACCACCCCACCGCGAGTACGTGGAAAAAAACGCAGGGGTGATGTCGAAACTGGCGTACCTGATTGTAAGTGATATCAAACAATTTGGTTTTATCCAGGAAGACGACCAGGGATTTCTGAACATTACATCTTCGGGAGAACGAGCCCTGCAGGGAATTGCCCGAAGATTGTACGGCAAGCGCTTTACGCCCGAAATGCTTTTTGCCTACCACAGCGATGGTTCACTGAAACGGGATGATAATGTACAGACCGATCAGACCACTCTTTTTTAGTTATCAATTCCTGAAGAAATGAGGCTTCTAAAGCTGTATATTTGCCCTGCCTCCAGAAGGCTTACTTATAGTACCAACTCGTCACGTTGAGCGCAACGAGCATCTGCTTTTGGATGCGAGAGAAGTCGAAACGCTCTCAAAAAACATTGGGTGACTTATTATGACAGTGCCAAAAGCGTGTAAAATGTAATATTGCAGATTTTTAAACTGAACTCAGGTTAATAAAAAGATTTTAAAAATCACATGAATCAATACCTTCAGCAAATTCTTCACCAGGCCCTTCGAAAAATGGGACTTGAAGAAGACCAGATACCGGATATACAGATAGAAACACCAAGAGATCCCTCCCACGGTGACGCAGCTACCAATGTTGCCATGCTTTTGGCAAAACCGCTGCGTAATAATCCGCGAAAAATTGCTGAGGAGCTGGTTGAAAACCTGGAACCGGATCCCGGCAAAGTCACCGGCACTGAAATTGCAGGGCCGGGTTTTATTAATTTCCGTTTTGCTGATGATTACCTGTACAATGAACTGGCGCTGCTTCTGGAGCAGGGGAATGAGTATGGAAAATCCAATGAACAGAAAGGTACCCGCGCGCTGGTAGAGTTTGTAAGTGCAAATCCAACCGGCCCCCTCACAGTTGGCCACGGACGAAATGCCGTTTTAGGAGATACCGTAGCACGACTCCTGGAGTGGACCGGTGCAGACGTGAAGAGAGAATACTACTTCAACAACGCCGGCCGGCAGATGCGTGTTTTAGGGCAGAGCGTTCAGGCGAGATACCTTCAGCTTCTTGGACAGGATGCAGAACTGCCTGAAGGAGGTTATGAAGGTGAATACATTAGAGAAATAGCAGCACAGCTTGTTGACGAACATGGAGATCAGCTGGTTCCTGAACAGGACGAAAAAGTATTCAAAGAGAAAGCAGAAACCGCCATTTTTGAGGAGATCAGTAAGACACTCGCGCGGATGAATATTAAAATGGACAGCTTTTTTAATGAGCACTCCCTGTATGAAGACGGTTCAATAGATAACGTTATTAATCAGTTCAGGGAAAAAGGACTGGCTTACGATAAAGACGGGGCGGTCTGGTTTAAAACCACCGAATTTGGCAAAGAGAAAGACACAGTGTTGATTAAAAGTACGGGCGAACCCACATACCGCCTGCCCGATATCGCTTACCACGCCAACAAACTTGAGCGGGGATATGACCTATGCCTCGATGTATTTGGGGCTGATCATATCGATACCTACCCGGATGTACTCAGCGGTATTGAAGTGCTGGGTTATGATAAAGAGAAAGTGGATGTACTGGTTTACCAGTTTGTGACGCTGGTTAAAGACGGTAAACCGTATAAAATGAGCACCCGGAAAGCCAATTTTGTGACTCTTGATGATTTAATGGACGAAGTGGGAGAAGATGTAACCCGATTCTTCTTTTTGATGCGGTCGCCCAATACTCATCTTGAATTTGATGTGGCGCAGGCTAAGGAAGCGGGTGAGAAAAACCCGGTGTTCTACCTGCAGTATGCCCATGCGCGTATCCAGTCAATCCTGAGGAAAGTGGATGAAATTGCGGATTTCCGGGAGGAACCCGACCTGTCGCTTTTAACACATGAAGCCGAAATAACTCTTATTAAAAAGATGCTCAGTTTTCCCGCGGCCATTTCCCAGGCTGCTCACCACCGGGAGCCGCACAGGGTGATCAACTACCTGAATGAACTGGCGTCTGATTTCACCTCGTTTTACCATGATTGCCGTATAGTGGGCGAAGATGAAAACCTGATGCAGGCGCGAAGTGAACTTGCCAGGGCCACAGCGCGTGTACTTGCAAATGGCCTGGGCATTTTAGGAATTACTGCCCCGGACAGGATGTAGTTCTACTTATGAATCCCCGGCTGACGACTTTAGCTCGTCTGCCGGGTGAACAACGCTCACGGGCTTAACTATTCGTCAGACGGAAAATGCAACCGTCAAGACGACAGGGTAATCAACGCTCCTTCCATGGTATTTCTTGAGATTGTATCATGACTAATACCAGCAATAAACCCAGGAGGGCTTCTGTACTTATTGCTTTTTCGAGAAATACCATGTTTTTTAAGAGTCAGACGAGGGGTTTCAGCTTAGTAAAACAGACAATGCCTTTTGTAAACTGATCTTCAACCCGGAAGCCGGCACGCTGAAACAGGTTATTGCTTTCATCCACAGACCAGAACCGGATTCCACCCCATTCCACAGAATCCTGGAACAGGCGTCCATACCAGGTATCCGACTGGATAAGGTGCATCATAAAAAATACGCCATTATCTTTCAGAACCCGCCTGCATTCAAACAGTACTTTCAGTTCATCGGTCAGTTCATTTAACGTCCCTCCCATCATAACTCCGTCAAATGTTTTTCCAAAAAAAGGCATATGGCGGGCATCACTTTGGATCAGAAATAGATCTGTCTGATCGGCTTCAGCTTTTAAACGGGCTTCTTCAAGCATGGGCCGTGAGAAATCAAGAGCCACCTGGATGCTTTCCGGAACGGCTTTTTTTAAAGCACGTGCGTACAGGGCGGTAGAACAGCCAACATCCAGGTACAGCCCGCCGGGCTGCGGCCGCATCCATTCATTCAAAAGTTCGTTCTCCTTTTTAATCGGAAATTCTTCACCGGTTAACAGGGACAACGATCGTTTTCTCCACAGGTCTTCATACAGTGACGCGGCTATTTTCCAGTGATTTGTACTTTGTGCAAATGAAAATTCTTTCTGAACCGGCAGAAGGTTTATAATATTATCTTGTATGAGGTATTCATCTCCTTTTTTTGAGCAGACTGTGCCGTTAAACGGCTTCGACAACAAAGCAGTTTCAGCAGGTATATGAATAACTTCCTGATCGTAAAGCGGAGAGCGAATTTCGAGTTTCATACTGATATAGGTTGAATTCATCCAGACAGGGACACGCGCCCGGTGCCGGAATGGAGATCACTTTTGTGACTGTTCAGAAAAGTAAATGTGTCATTCTGAATTTAGTTCAGAATCTCCCAGCTTTGATATAGGCAGGAGATGCTGAATTAAATTCAGCATGACGTTATTAAATTAGAATTTCCTTGTACTTTTCTGAACAGTCTTCTTTTTGTCTGAATTATTCTGCGATACGGTATCTGCCAGAACAGAGTTGCGTCATTTCTGGATTATAATAGATACCTGTGCTCCTTTCTCAACGCCCAGCATTTTTCTGGCGTTTCCTTTGTTGATGGCAATTTCAAGTGTGCCTGAACTCCCTATATAAGCCGCAGGTTCACCATCAGGAACCGAACCAAAGGCAGGAACAATTTCATCCAGGATGGTATTGCCGGCATAAATTCTAAAGCCAGAACCGCGGGCCGTTGATTCAATCAGAGGGGCGGGAATATTTGAAATCAGGTTTCCGAAGCGGTCGATATGCACCACCCAGCCCTGCACCCCGTCTTTATCTGATATGGGAGTGGCCCAGCGGTAGGTTATCAATTCATCAATCGGTTCTCCAAGATCATCCAGCTGAACACCTTCAGCCAAATGAGCAGCAACCGGGGCGAAAATATCACGCCCGTGAAAAGTGTTAGACCTGTTTTTGCGCCAGTACTTCTCCTGAGTAAGCCGGACCGCCCGGTAATCAAACTCATCTCCGATCAACGAAAAAAGTCCGTTATCAGGCCCGACAAAAAACTGATTTTCGATTTGTATCGCAACAGGATTCCGATCGGTTCCTACTCCGGGATCGACCACAACGAGGTGAATGGTGCCGGGAGGAAACAGCATTGCCGCGTTGCGCAGCACCCAGGCTCCGGCCATCACATCCTGGGGAGGAATTTCATGAGAAATATCAATCATGCGGGATTCGGGAGATATCCCCAGAATCACCGCTTTCATTGCACTCACATATTGGTCCTGCAGCCCGAAATCGGTTGTAAGTGTAATGATAGGTGGCATTCGTTATGCATAGCTGTTAAGCATTACAGGCATCACAAGCATCAGCATCTCTTCGCCTTCATCCTCTTCAGCCGGCTTAACAATGCCCGCACGGTTTGGAGTGGAGAATTCAAAACGGGCCTCTTCTCCATCTACATTACTCAGTACGTCAGCAAGATATTTTGCGTTAAAGCCAATTTCCATTTCATCGTCATTATAATCGCAGGCAACCGTTTCTTTTGCTTCGCTGCTCATATCCAGGTCTTCGGCACGAATTGTAAGTTTGTCGGAGTTCATCTGGAGGCGAATCTGCCGGGTGGTGCTGCTTGAAAAAACCGATACACGCCGAACCGTAGCCAGCATCTGGTTTTTGTCGATCAGTAACTGTTTGTCGTTATCACGCGGAATAACCGATTCGTAATTGGGATATTGCTCATTGATTAAACGAGTGATGACTATGGTATTTCCACTTTTAAAGCGTGCATGATCTTCAGATACGGTCAAATCACAGCCGGCATCGTCAAGGGCTTTAGCAACCAGATTCAGGGCCTTATCAGGAATTATAAAAGACAAAGGGGTTTCTGATGTAAGATTTTTGTTGACAAACTTTACAAGCCTGTGGCCGTCTGTGGCTACAAACTTGCTTTCTTCCGGGCTGATGTCAAAAAATACACCCATCATAGCCGGCCGAAGGTCGTCTGTTGAAACAGCGAACATGGTTTTATTAATTGCATTCTGAACCAGCTTTGTATCTGTCGAAAGGTTTACACCTTCTGCCATATCCGGGACTTCGGGGAACTCCGTTGCTTCCTCCCCAACCAGTTTATAAGTACCTTTGTCGGTTTTGAATTGTACATTTTGTTTCTCATCCACATCAAAAAAGACAGGGATATCGGGAAGCTGGCGCAGAGTTTCGAGAAGGCGTTTGGCAGGTATAGCTATAGCTCCTTCCACTTCAATTTCCGCATCAATATATTCAATAATAGAAATTTCAAGATCGGTGGCTGTCAGTTTTAACCGGCCTTCCTCACTTTCAAAAAGAATCGTTTCAAGAATGGGCAAAGTCGCCTTGCTGGGAACCGCACCTATAACAGCGGAAAGCCCCTGGTTCAGGTCACTGCTGGATACATTAAATTTCATAATCAGGATTCAATAAATTAATAGGTCGAAAAGTCTCTTATTTTTGCATTTTGGCCTTATTTAAAGACAACTTATACTAACAAATCCTGCTTCATACCGCAACTGAAAAGTGAAACCTGAAAAGCCTGAAATAAAAGGAAATTCAGTGCAGAAATTTTGAAACATAATGCGACTGAAACGTCTTATAATAGCTTGAGTGGGAGCTTTTTTGATATAATTATTCTATTAACCTTACAGTAATACCGTATCTTTACGTAACCATGAAACAACGAATTGTTATTGCCGGTCCAACTGCTTCGGGGAAAAGTTCTCTTGCAGTTTCCCTGGCGGAAAAAACAGGCGGAGAAATTATTTCTGTTGATTCCAGGCAGTGTTACAGGCAAATTAATATCGGAACGGCAAAACCAACGCCCGCTCAGCAGGCCCGTGTGCCACATCATAATGTTTCCATATTGGACCTGGATCAGCCTGATACGGTTGCAGCTTTCAAAGTGAGGGCTGAAAAGTACGCACTCGAAATCGAGGAGCGGGGAAAAACGGTGATCTATTGCGGGGGAAGTTCACTTCATTTACAATCTATTTTTCATCCACTGGATGATATTCCCGGGGCAAACCAGAAAAATGTTGATCAGCTGACACGTCAGATCGAAGAAGAAGGGTTAAAGTCTGTCTATAAAAAATTGCTTAAAGCAGATCCTGAATACGCAAAAAAAATGGACGGAATGAATCCCCATCGGATGATCCGGGCACTGGATGTCTGGATGCAGACAGGAAAACCGTTCAGTGAATTTCACTCAGGGAAAGCGCCAAAACTACCTGAACATATTTCTCTTTTTGCACTTCATCACCCCCGAAAAATTTTACACCAGCGTATTTCAGACCGGACCGACCGGATGATAGCCGACGGACTGGTTGAAGAGACAGAAAGCCTGCTAAAAAAGGGGTATTCACCCAATCTTCAGGCCCTTCAAACCGTTGGATACAGGCAGGCTATCCAGCATCTGAGGGGGGAAATTTCCCGGCAGGATATGGTTGCAGATATAAAAACGGCAACACGCAGATATGCCAAAAGGCAAATTACCTGGCTTCGCCGGTGGAATTTTGTGGAATGGCTTGATCTTTCGCCCGCGGATGATGCAAATACCGGACAGGAGCTTATTGAACATATAGAACAACAGGTAGCGGCTGATATACAGAAAGGTTAACTTGTGCAATGAAATTTAACCCTTAAATTCCGGCATGTATAAAGCAAAAGTAAACATCACACTACGTAAATCTATACTGGATCCTAAAGGAAAAGCAGCTCATCTTGCACTGCATAACCTGGGTTTAAACAGCGTTAACGGTGTAAGAATAGGGAAATTTATTGAAATGGATATCCAAGCTGGCTCTGAGGAAGAAGCAAGGGAACTGGCCGATACCGCATGCTCTAAACTTCTGGCAAATGAAGTGATGGAAGATTATCACATTCAGATCGAAAAAAATTAATTTACTATGCTCAGGTTTAATCAGTCAATGACGGCGAGGGGCGAAGCTACCGATCCTAAAAAGGCTCCCGAGGTTGAAGTGCTTGAGCAAACAGAGGAAGAAGAATCTCTTGACACCCCCTGGCGCGTTATACTTTACGATGATGATATCCATACGTTTGATGAAGTCATCAACCAGATTATAAAAGCCATCGGCTGCACGGTTGCAAAAGCAGAAGAACTGACCCTTACGGTACATACCAAAGGAAAGGCTGTTGTTTTTGAAGGAACGTTTGAAGAATGTCTTAAAATAAATGCGGTTCTGCTTGAAATTCAATTAGTTACAGAAATAAAAGGATAAAATAGTGTCTAAAAAAATAGGAGTAATCGTTTTTCCCGGTTCCAATTGCGACCATGATGCATATCATGCCATGAAGCATGTAATGGGAGCGGAAACAAAATTTATCTGGCATAAAGAGTCGGATGTAAGTGATTCGGATCTTTTAATTATACCCGGCGGGTTTTCTTATGGTGACTATCTCAGGTCGGGGGCTATTGCACGATTCTCCCCGATTATGAACGCCGTGGTGGAATATGCAAAAAAAGGAAACCCGGTTCTGGGGATTTGCAATGGCTTCCAGATTTTACTTGAAGCAGGTCTTTTGCCAGGTACTATGCTTCATAATGAAAAGCTTCGGTTTATTTGTAAAAACGTTCATATCCGTGTGGAAAGCACACGTTCTATGTTTACTGCAGGATTGGAAAAAGGCAAAGTTATTAATCTGCCGGTTTCACATGGCGAGGGAAACTATTTTATCGATCCTGAAGGCCTGAAACAGCTGGAAGATCAGGATCAGGTTGCTTTCCGGTATTGCAATGCGAAAGGCGAAATTACGGAAGAGTCTAATTGTAATGGATCGGTCTCTTCCATAGCCGGTGTAACCAGCCGTGCCGGAAACGTACTGGGTATGATGCCGCACCCTGAACGGGCTATGGAAAAAGTACTGGGTTTTGATGACGGAAAAATATTTTTTGATTCTCTTTTCAATCAACTTCAAATAGTATAGTTGATGGATACCGAGCTCCTGAATCAAATTATTGAGACACCGGGTGCCCCCGGACATGAGAAACCCATCAGGGACCTGGTTATCAGCCTGGTAAAAGATCATGTGGATGAACTCCATACCGACCGCATGGGAAATCTGATCGCCAGGAAAAAGGGAGGTGGCCCCAAAGTGATGGCTGCCGCACATCTGGATGAAATTTCCCTGATTACAACTCATGTTGACAGCAAAGGATTTATACGGTTTTCAACACTCGGAGGATTTGATCCCGAAACACTGATTACCCAGCGTGTATGGGTACATGGAAAAGAAAAACTGCCCGGTGTTATCGGCACCAAGCCTGTTCATATTCAATCGGACGAAGAAAAAAAATCGAAATCAAAACTGTCCGATCTTTTTATTGATGTAGGTTATAAAGAAAAGAAGGTAAAGAATCTTGTTCCGGACGGCACGGTAATAACCCGCGATCGTGATCTGAGAATCATGGGAGATTGTATCTCTTCAAAGTCTCTTGACAACCGGATCTCCGTATTTATTCTTGTAAAAGCATTGATGGAATCTAAAAAATCCAATGCTGATTTTTATGCGGTTTTTACCGTACAGGAAGAAGTGGGAATACGCGGAGCCCGTGTTGCCGCACAGGCTATACAACCGGAAATCGGAATAAACCTGGATGTTACACTGGCTAACGATCTGCCTGGTGTGAGTGATCATGAAAAATGCACTGTACTGGGTGAAGGAATTGGCATCAAGGTGATGGATAAAAGCATTATTTGTACTCCTTCACTTGTTGCTTTTTTGGAACAGATTGCAGAAAACGAATCGATCCCCCATCAGAAAGAAGTTCTGACCGCCGGTGGAACGGATACTTCGGCGATGCAGTACCTTATGGGCATTGGCAGTCATGTTACCTCCATCTCCTGCCCCACGCGCTATATTCACAGTACAGTAGAGACTTGTGCCGTAAGTGATATTAAAGCGGGCATTGAACTCACAAAAGCCTGCATAGAACAAATCGGATCATACCCCTTTAAATGAACAGTCAGACAACCGACAAACCACTAAAGTTATACAGCCGGGAGCTTGTAAAAAGCTACCGCAAAAGAGTGGTTGTGGATAAGGTTTCTATTAATGTGAACCAGGGGGAAATCGTGGGCCTGTTAGGGCCAAACGGAGCAGGTAAAACCACCACATTTCATATGGTAACCGGAATTATCAGGCCAAAATCGGGCAGGGTATTTTTGAATGAAATGAATATTACCGGCAAACCTATGTACCAGCGAGCCAGGATGGGTATTGGTTACCTTTCACAGGAGGCCAGTGTTTTTCGGAATTTGACCGTGCGGGAGAACCTTGAAGCCGTTCTGGAATTTTTGTCTGTTCCGAGGAAGCAAATACGTGAAAAAACCGATCAGCTTATTGAAGAGTTCGGCCTGGGAAAGGTGGTGAATAGTAAAGGATACAGTCTTTCGGGCGGCGAAAGGCGAAGAACAGAAATTGCAAGAACCCTGATAACAGATCCTAAATTTATTCTTCTGGATGAGCCTTTTGCCGGAATTGATCCCATTGCTGTAGAGGATATACAGGAGATCGTTGCCGATTTAAAGCATAGAAATATTGGAATTTTTATAACAGACCATAATGTACATGAAACACTTGCTATCACAGACCGGGCTTATTTGATGTTCGAAGGCAGGATTCTGAGAGAAGGAACAGCTAATGAACTGGCTGAAGATGAAGAAGCAAAAAAACTATACCTTGGAAAGCAATTTAAATTAGACAGATACCTATAAAATGAAAGAAATTACAGTACAGGAATTAAAAGAAAAAAAAGATAACCGGGAAAAATTTACCTTACTGGACGTCAGAGAATCCCATGAATATTATATATCCAATATTGGCGGGCTGTTGGTTCCTCTGGATCAGCTTGGGGGCAAACTCAACGAATTCGACAAAAATGAAGAGATCGTTATAACCTGCCGAAGTGGTTCCCGCAGTGCCAAAGCGTGTGAATTACTTTCTGAAAACGGCTTTACAAACGTATTTAATCTTCAGGGAGGGGTAAACGAATGGGCAAGGCAGATCGATACGTCTCTGCCTGTTTATTAATTTCACTATATGTCAGATTGTGGCTGCAATCTGTGCAAAAAGCTCTTCGTTGCTTTCGGTTCTCTGCATAACCTGGAGAAGCATTTGCATGGATTCTTTGGGTGATTTTTTCAATAAGAACCGCCGGACCATATTCCTTTCTTCCAGAGATTCTTTGATAAACTTATCTTCATTTCTTGTACCGGATGCTGCTATGTTTATCGCAGGGTAAATCCGGTCGTTCGCTATTTCCCGGTCCAGAACCAGTTCCATATTTCCGGTTCCCTTGAACTCTTCAAAAATCAGGTCGTCCATTCTTGAATTGGTTTCCACAAGGCAGGTGGCAATAATGGTGAGTGATCCCCCGCCCTCAATTTTACGCGCAGACCCGAAGATTTTTTTAGGAATTTCCAGTGCCCGGATATCGAGCCCCCCGGAAAGAGTCCGGCCACTGTTGGATTGTGCAGCGTTATAGGCACGTCCCAGGCGTGTTAGTGAGTCGATAAGCAGAACAGCGTGCTCGCCGCATTCAGCTTTTCGTTTCACATACCCCAGAGCCATTTCCGAGATACGCACATGGCTTTCAGTCGGTTTATCATTAGATGATGCGAATACTTCAGCATTTGTAGTTCTGAGAAAATCAGTTACCTCTTCAGGCCGTTCATCAACCAAAAGAATACCTGTATGGATATCAGGATAATTTTCAGTAATGCTGCGGGCAATTTTCTTCAGGAGTACGGTTTTACCGGTACGGGGAGGAGCTACAATAAGTGCTCTTTGACCACGCCCGATAGGCGCCACCAGGTCCATTACCCGGAGTTCAATTTCATCGGGATTGTGGCCAAGCTTAATATGTTCCACCGGCATAATCGGAGTTTGCAGCTCAAAACGGTTTACTTTCTGCCAACTTTCTGCTGGTTTACCATTAATACGCTCAATAGAGTGTACATGCCGGTTTCCACTTTGATCTTCTTCATACTCACCTTCCAGCACGAGACCGGCCCTTAAATCATTATGTTTTACTTCGTCTGGTTTCAGAAACGGGTCACGGGTATCATAGCTGAATTCAAAATCAATTTTTCGGATAAAGCCATATCCTTTTTGGTTGATTTCAAGTATTCCATTAAACCGGCCACCGATACGGGTTTTTTGGTTGCTATGGAATTTTGGAATGAAAACGTTTCCCTTGTTTCCGTTTTGCTTCCCTTTAGACTTAGATTTATTTCGCCCTTTATTTTTTCGTGAACGTGCCATGCACCGAATGTTTAATTATTATTTGAAAGTTCTGCCTGCGTTAAATTTTCAATACAGGAGGAGCTTGAAGGAGTTTAAAAATTTTAAAAAAGATGAGTGAAACTCTGAGAAATGGAAGAGTGGTGTATTTATCAACACCACTCCTGAACGTGTATGAAAGATAAGGAAGGAAATCGTAGATCAAAAATTATCGTACATTTGTTGTCTCTCCAATCCATGTATAACAATCGGAAATGTTACTTCCTATATTTATTTCATCACCGGTTTCCCAGCCTCTGAAAAACTTGTCTTCACTGGAAGGAAGTACCGGTTCGTATGTTCTGTATCGACGCTGTACAGCGGATGCAGCAGAAGAATCAACGGATCTGGCTTTATCAAGGTAATCCAGAACAAGCCAGTAAACGGTCCTGTCGTCTCTGTCTATGGTTCGGCCTGACGTACATTCCGTAACGGCAGCAGCGTAGATTGAGGCTATACGTATATAAGGCTCACCCCAGTTTCCATCATAACGAATAGCTTCCCGGGCAAATTCCCGTGCCGAGCGTAAATTATTATTATTCTGATAAGTTTCGGCTATTTCCAGAGCTATATTTCTTTTGGTTCTGTTTTCATCTGTTTTTTCAAGTGCCTCCTGCAGGTATCTGAGAGCTTTTTCGTATTGTGCATCTGCCTTGGCGTAATCTGCAAGTTTACGTGTATTCTCAAAGTTGGAATTTACTTCATAAAGCATTTCCGCATATTCAATAGCTTTTTGCCTGTTACTCTGCCCTTCATAAAGTGAAGCGAGTTCACTGATGAGCGCTTCATCTTCAGGGTTACTTTCTAAACGCGATTCCAGAAATGTAATTCGCTCTTCAGGATCAGAAAAAAGATCATTGCGGGTCTCTTCAATAGATTCAGCTAAAGAAGTACTTGCAAAAGGTTCAACAGTATCGATCATAGCGAGTGCTTTTTCGCGATCACCATCATTAACATATTTTCTTAACAGGATATTTATGTAATAGCCATCACCTGAATTGGTCAACCGCTCAGGATCCAATTCATAGGCAGCTTCATAATCTGCGTATGCTTTTTCCAGCCCGTTATCAATGCGGCTGTTATGCTCCTGGAAGAACCGGCCTCTGTTAAAGTACCACTCATAGTAATCAATTGTTTCTTCGTCGAATGTTGAAAAGGCTTGTTCATAAATGGTAGCTGCAGTATCCAGGTATGCAGTCCGTAAGGTGGGATCGGATTGTTCACCCGCTATATTTGCATAAACATCAATCATCCGTTCAAACTGCCGCGGCAAACTAAATCTGTTTGCACCCTCAATTTCCATAGGCTTATTATCAATCATCCATCTTCCAAACTGAAGAGCCATTTCATAATTGCCGGTACGGAAATTTTCATAAAAAATTGAATAAGCCTGTATTTCGCTCATTCCGTAAGGGGGTTCCGTTTGAGAAAATGCGTTAGAATAAAAGGTGAATAATAATGCTGATAATGCTATGTACTTTTTCATTTTTCTGTGTGTTGGTTTCGATCGTAAACTTCTCATACTTCCATTTTACTGGAACCTGGTTTGTATAAACATGAATTCTGCCAGATTAAGAGATAATTTAAAGCCCCATATATTCTCTTTAACCAGATTAGTGGAATGTGTTCCCCTGATTCCATAATGAAAACTCAGGTCAACTGAGGACTGAGAAGTCGATCGGGGAGAAAATAAACCTATTCCGGCATTTAAGAAAAGGGTTTCTATGTTTTGGTTTTGAATGGATAAATGTCCTGTATCGTATGTTGTACCCACGCTGTATTTAAAATTAGAGAAAAAACCTCCGGGCTGTTCAGCACGATAAGGATGAAACTGCAATCCCATACCTGCTCTTAGCCTGTCTTTATAATAAGATTGCTGCGTTTGACTATAACTGAAGTCAGAATCACTCCAGTTTTGAAGCTGAAATTCGGCAGTAAAATTGCTGAAACGGTTTAGATTATACGTAAGGCCAGCGTTAAATTCCATTGGCAATTGAATTGAACCTTTACGATCCGGCGCATTTTCATTTAATTCCACCCGAACAGACTGTCCTTCAACCTGTTGAAATAAGGTTACGGATTCGTCCGCATCAATAGAGACAGGTAAGTTTACGGTAGCCCCTATAGAAATTTGGTCACTGGAGGAAAAAATTCCGGAAAAATTTGTAAAAATACCAAACCTGTGGCCAAACCCGTATCCTTCAATGGCTCTGTCGAACACGGTGGAATTATAAGGAGAATTTGATGGAAAAGCGGTTAGAACTTCCTGCTGAAGTGACAGAAGATTTGCAGAAAACCCGTAACCTATCGACAAAAAACTAAAAGGGCGATAACCGGTACCTAATTCAAACCTGTTAACGCCTCCATGTCCGGAAGTATTTGTTTCATACTCCACAGAAGATAAAGACAATCCCGGGGCTGGGGTGAATTCTCCTCCCCCGAATTTTTGATAATCGGACCGGGAAACAGGTGAAAAAGACATAGATAATCCGAATCTGTTCCGGTCAACCGGTACTGTGATCTGAAAACTTTCAACACCTAAAAGTGAATTCCGTGCTGAAAAGGTATTATCACTTGCATAGTAATTCGTCAGTGCAAGTGATACATTTCCCTGCGTATAGCTTGTTAACCCCCAGTGAGCCGGGTTTGAGATGTTCGGTGTGTAACTTGAATAGTTTGAAACACCTGTAAGCCCCATCCCCATAGTTCCCGGAGAATAAACATCAGCAGGCGCTCCGATACCAAAAGAGGAATAGAATGAGCCTATATTTGCCAAATCTCTGTCCTGTGACTGCACATTTCCCACAAAGGACAAGCTTAAAATAACACTTAATAAAACAGCGTGGAATTTCATATTACGAATCTGATTTAACTGAGGTGATGACAAGCCGGGGCTTCAGGTTTTCCGGCCCATTCTGATCATATAATTGGGTGGTGTATAGGAGCCCGTTTTCCGGCAGAGTTATATAAATACTTCCCTGCTCCCGGTCTCCGAAAATTTCATTTAAAATATATTCTGTGATTTCAACCCGGAAGATTTCTGCGTCTTCATCGAATGATCCTGAGAAATTTGCAGAATTCAGAAAAAGCTCGGCTCTCAGATCCGGTGGTTCTTCGGTGAATACAAGAGATCTGAGAAATTCTATTTCAGGTCTTGTAAAAGAACCTTCATTTTCAATCGCTGACGAATCAACCCCAAAAAGAAGCTGTGCACTCACCACATTATTAGATTCGAGTTCTTCTCCCGAAAGGCTGAGATTAACTCTTAATACACTTTCACCATTATGCAGAACAAAATGACCGGGGTGTTCGGGTGCATCTTCCCGTATAAACGAAAACCCCCAGTCTCTCATTGTGAATATTTTCAATTCCTCATCTTCATCCTCTTCAGTATCCTCCGGGGAAGAAACTATCATACTGACAGCAGTTCCCGGAATCGGGTTGTCACTGTCATCGAGTTCGGGATTATGGGATAAAAAATGGAGTTTTGAATTGGTTTCTGACGGAACAATGGCAAGGCCTCTGAATTCATTTCTGTAGAGCGAATCACGCTCTGAGGAAGAGGCATTATAAAACTCAAGGTATGTTTCCTTCCACGACTCCGGGAGGTCAACTTCCACTGTATCCTCATCTGCTGAGACCTGGAATTCGCCTATTTTACTGGAAAAATCAACGGCTACTTCATCATTATATCTTAACTCATTACCTCTCCACAGCTCTCCCACTTCAAAGAGTTCAAAGGTGGATACAGCCGCCGGATCACCGTAGATCTCTTCATTGAAAACCAGCTTAAGCCTCAGGTTATCATCCGGGCCAATGGAATCTACTTCGTTTAAAGAAATAGACGGTTTGAGTAAAGCAACAGATCTGATGGTTCCGTACAGTGGGTCATCCACAAAACCAACGGTTGAATTCTGCAGACGGCCGGTATAAGAATTTCCTTCAATCAGGTTAACATCATCCAGGTCGAATACCTGTGTGATAATATTCTCATTATCCGACTCAAGCTCGCTTCCCACAGGAGCGGGAGAATCGCAACCTGCTAACGGAAGAATTAATAAACTCAGAAGAAGAAAGGCAGTGATTGAACATCGACTGCCTTGGGAAGCAAAATCTTCATTTTTGTTTTTAAAAGGAGGATACGTCACAAATAGATCACTCGTTGTTTCCGGTGATCTGCCGGTAATAGTCAGCAAATTTTTTAGATACATCTTCGGGCGAGCCCTGAATTTTAGTCGGTTTAATATTCAATTTTTTGAAAAGGTCATCAAACTGATCTTTCAGATGATTACCGGTAACGATATGATCACTATGCTTCAGGCCTACTTTCAACAGGTTAACAGTACCATCTTCTTCATACGAGGCTGTATCCACATCATCAGGTAAACCAAGCAGATTCAATATCCGGCTGCCTTTAAAGATTCCTTTATTTTCGGCATGATGGAGATTGTATACGATCTGTGTGTTCTTAAAAATATCTTCGTCTTTGTACTTTGTGCGAACCAGTAAAGGGATTAACCCGGCCGGCCAGTCATGGCAATGAATGATATCCGGTTCCCATCCAAGATTGATAACTGTTTCCAGTACCCCTTTATTGTAGAAGGCAAGACGTTCGTCATTATCTTCATAATATGTTTCAGTTTTCGGGTTCTGAAACATACCCTTTCTCTTGAAATATTTATCATTATCTAAGAAATAAACCTGCAGCTTGGCATTTGGAATACTTGCTACTTTAATTTTCATACTATCCACTGTATTGCCAACTTCAACTTCTATTCCAGACAGGCGAATAACCTCATGCAGCCGGTTTCGGCGATCGTTAATGGAGCCGTATTTTGGGAGTAAAATTCTAATTTCAAACCCCTGATCCTGCAAGGAAGCCGGCAAAAAGCGCAACAAATCTGCTGTATAGGTCATTCTTGCAAAAGGAGCTATTTCTGCCGCAGCGTATAAAATTTTCATAATCGTATATTAGGTTTTAGTCTTGCGAATAGTCGAATCTCCGTTACCGGGGTATAATTCCCGGATGTGCTCATCATCAATAGAATAAAAATCAAAAAGTGTATCACTTCTCAGGCCAAGCCGGAGGGTTTCAACGGAAATAACATCAGATGGCCGGATATTCCCCAAATTTACATTACTTCCGAATTTTTTAATAAACCAAACCTGCTGTTCTTTTTGAGGTGCTTCAAAAAGCAGCTGGTCAACAGGAATCTGATCGGCTATTTCATCTATTAAGCCTGAACGAACTTCACCGTTTGGCCGAAATACACCCACTGTTCCGCTTTCTCTGGCTTCGCAGATTACTTTCCAGGCACCTGCCTCCAGTTCATTTTCTATCATTTTTACCCATTTGTAGGGAGGTAGAATTTCATTTGGATTTTTACTCCCTACTTCTGATAAAACCGTGAACTCTTTACACAACTGATGAATGATTTCTAATTTCCTCTGCTCTGAAAGCCATATTGTGCCGTTGGAAACTTCAACATGCTCAATTCCGAATTTTTTCATCAGAGTAACATAATCATCCAGCTGGTCTCGTAAGATATATGCTTCAAAGAGCGTTCCACCAAAATATACGGGAATATCATTTTTTTTATAAACCTCAATTTTTTCCTGAAGCCGCTGAGTTACATAAGATGTACCCCATCCAAATTTTACAATATCTGTATAACCTGAGGCCGCTTCACAAAATTCTTCGGCTTGCCGGACGCTGTACCCTTTATCAAGAGCAAGTGTAATTCCTTGATCCCGCGGTTTACTTGTCCGTTGAGGGAGATGATTTAATTGAAATGACATTCACGATGGTTTATGCGTTAACAGGACGGCTTAAGATACAAAACGGTAGTTTTATTGAAAAGCGTAACAAAAAACAGTTTTATTAACTCTCAGGCGGCCTGAACCCACGGTTAGCCATTTCAGCAATATTTTTTATTCTTAAAGCATCAACGTATTGGAGCATCTCCGGCGTATATCTCCATTGCCAGTTATTTTCTGCTGTTCCGGGGGTATTCATGCGATGATCTGAATCAAGATTCATAAAATCCTGCAGGGGAAAAATGGCCTGATCAGCTGATGATAACATTCCGAGACGGATTAATTCCCACTGAACATCGGTTCCATCAGACCGGGTGTACTCCCGCATACGGTGCTTTTCCACCTCAGGTGCCGACCGATACCATCCGATGGTGGTATCATTATCGTGTGTGCCGGTATAAACCACACAATTACGGGAGAAGTTATGTGGAAGAAAACCATTTGCCGGATCAGAGTTGAAGGCAAACTGCAGAACTTTCATTCCCGGAAAATTAAACTGATCTCTCAGCCGCTCTACACCCGGTGTGATGACTCCCAAATCTTCCGCAATGACAGGTATTTCACCGAGTTCTTTTTTAATAGTTCTGAAAAATTTTTCTCCAGGCCCCGGTTTCCATTCTCCTTTTTCGGCGGTTGTTTCTGTTGCCGGTACTGACCAGTACTCATCAAAACCCCGGAAATGATCAACCCGCACGGCATCATAAAGTTTAAACATTTGCCGGAACCGTTCAATCCACCAAGAATACCCGCTTTTTTCCATGATATTCCATTTATAAAGAGGGCTTCCCCAAAGCTGGCCGGTTTCACTGAAATAATCGGGGGGAACACCAGATACAAACTGCCGGTTTCCATACTCGTCCACTTCAAAATAAGAAGGATTTCCCCAAACATCGGCACTGTTGTGATCTACAAAAATGGGAATATCACCTACTATCCGGATATTTCGTTTATTGGCGTAATTTTTCAGATACTTCCATTGGTTATAAAATTCAAACTGCATCCAGGTTTGAAATCTAATCTCTTCTGAATTTTCTGCGCTGAATTCTTTTATTGCTTCATCAACCCGCCGAACAAGTCTCCTGTTATCCCATTGATTCCAGGGTTTGCCACCTTCTGTTTTTAAACAGGCCATAAACAGGCAAAAATTATCCAGCCAGAAAGCATTGTTCTTTTCAAAAAGGCTGAGTTGGTCTTTTTGCTCTGTTGTTGCAGAAAACCGAAACCGTTCAAACGCTTTTCTGTATAGAATATCCTTATGGGCGTATGAATTTTTAAAATCCGCGACTGTAGTAACTGGCAGTTCAGCCTGATTTGCCTCTTCCGGTGTGATCAGCTTTTTATCCACCAGAACTTCAGGACTTATCAGGTAGTAATTTCCTGCAAAAGCCGAGTAGCTTGTATAAGGGGAATTACCGGCACTGGATGTACCAAGCGGCAACACCTGCCAGATCGTCTGGCCGGTTTCCTGCAAAAAGTGGATAAACCTGAATGCTTCAGGGCCAAAATCTCCCATTCCAAACCTGGATGGGAAGGATGTGGGATGTGCAAGTGTACCGAAGGATCTTGGAAATCTCATGTCGGTTCGGTTAAATTTTTGGTAAAAGTTCTTTTGGGTTGCAGGAGTAGTGAAGTAAATCCTGCCAAAATCTTTTATATCGGCTTTAAGATCATACCGGCAAGAGGCGGGACTGTGGTAATAATATGTGCCTGCTGGCTGTGCCATCTTCCCTCATAACCCTGTATTTTGGTTGGCCCTGTATTGCTCCCACCATAATATTTTGAATCACTGTTCAAAATTACTTCGTATTCGCAGGCTTTCGGCACACCAAATTTATATTCATGATGAACATTCGGTGTAAAGTTCAGGATAAATACTAAATAATCATCCTTATTTTTTCCTTTTCTCACAAATGAAAGCAGGCTGTTATCCGCATCATTAATATCAATCCATTCAAACCCTTCCCAGTTTGAATCAATCTGATGAAATGCAGCTTCAGCTTTATAAGCCTCATTTAAATCTTTTACCAGATTCTGCACGCCCTGGTGAGTTTCCCATTGCAGCAGGTGCCAGTCTATGGAACGTGCTTCATTCCACTCAGACCATTGCCCGAACTCACCGCCCATAAACAGAAGCTTCTTGCCGGGATGCCCGAACATATACATATATAGAAGCCGCAGGTTGGCAAATTTCTGCCAGTCATCTCCCGGCATTTTCGACAGCAGGGAATGTTTCAGGTGAACAACTTCGTCATGAGAAAGCGGCAGGACAAACTGTTCGGAAAAAGCATATATAAGCGAGAAAGAAAGCTGATCCTGGTGGTATCGCCGGTAAAGAGGATCTTTTTCCATATAATTAAGGGTGTCGTTCATCCATCCCATATTCCATTTGAAATCAAAACCAAGGCCCCCGGAAGAAGTTGGCCTGGAAACCCCCTGCCACGAGGTGGATTCTTCCGCGAATGTTAAAATTCCGGGGTAATATTCATGAACGACTTCGTTAAACCGGCGCAGAAAATGTATGGCTTCCAGGTTTTCGTTGCCCCCGTATTGGTTAGGTATCCATTCTCCTTCTTCACGTGAATAATCCAGATAAAGCATTGAGGCAACAGCATCCACCCGAAGCCCGTCTATATGAAATTCATCGAGCCAGTAAACTGCATTTGAAATCAAAAAATTGAGCACTTCCTCTCGCCCGTAATTAAAAATGCATGTTCCCCAACCCTTATGTTCACCTTTTCGGGGATCTTTATACTCATACAGCTCACTGCCGTCAAAACATTTTAGTCCGTGGTCGTCTTTTGTAAAATGGCCGGGAACCCAATCCATAATTACGCCGATCCCTTCTCTGTGGCAAGAGTCAATGAAATAGCGCAAATCATCCGGGTTTCCAAAACGGCTGGTAGGAGAAAAATAACCGGTTATCTGGTAGCCCCATGAAGGATCATAAGGATGTTCTGCAACAGGCATCAGTTCAATATGTGTAAATCCTGTCTTTTTTATATATGGAACCAACTCATCAGCCAGTTCCCGATAATTTAAAAATCCGGGATCACGCTCCGGATCTCTTTTCCAGGAACCTAAATGAACTTCATAAATGGAAATGGGCCGGGATGAATGCTGCCGCTGTTTTCTGTTATTCATCCACTTTTTATCTTCCCATTTGTAGGAACTGTTCCATACGATTGAAGCCGTTCCCGGCCGGAGCTCACTATACCTTGCGTACGGATCTGCTTTTTTCAGCGGAGGAAGATCTGCTGTAGATTTTATTTCATATTTATAAAGATCACTATGGTTTACATGGGGAATAAATATTTCCCACAAGCCCTGGTCGATATATTTTCTCATGGAATGGATTCTGCCATCCCAGTTATTAAAAGAACCAATAACACTTACACGGGAAGCATGTGGTGCAGCAACAACAAAATGGGTGCCCTTCACGCCATCTGTTGTTTTGGGATGAGCTCCCATCCATTTATAGGTGTGATGATGATTGCCTTCTCCCCATAGCTGCAGGTTATAATCAGATATAAGCGGACCGAACCTGTATGGGTCTTCAAGAATATAAGGTTCACCCTGATGGGGAGTGATTTTAAGTTTATAGGAGAATCTGTTTTTTCGCCTGGAAAACTGATGTTCAAATAAACCCGATTCGGTGACGCGGGACAACTCAACGGGCGGGCCTTTATCCGGAAGAAGCAAAACAGATTCTGCATCCGGCCGAAAACACCTGAATATTAATTTTTCTTTGCCATTTACACCCACTATTTGCAGACCTAATACGGAAAAAACGTTGGCATGATCTCCGTTGGATATTGCCTCAACTTCCCCGATTTTAAGTGTTGTGTCTTTCACATCAATGATAGTTTATTCAAGGCTGTTGGATTATAAATTTTATATTCAAGGTGAATATCAAAAGAATCTGAAGTTTATACAGTGTATCATGTTTGGCGAAGAAAGCAAAGCAGCGTTCTGGTTCAAGAATAATTGTTATTTAAATTGTTTGAATAAATACAAATATACAGAATGAAAATCATTCGTTTTATTTCCGGCAGGTACCTGTTTTCAAGAAAGCATGTTTCTCTGATATCAGTCCTCACCTCAATAAGTATTGCCGGAATTACTCTTGGCACAGCACTTTTGATTGTCGTGCTGTCTGTGTTTAACGGTTTTTATGAAATAATTCATGGATATCTTCTTTCAATTGATCCTGATATCAGGATAGAACGTGTTGATCAGCCTTCCATGATGTATGATGAGGAATTGTTCTCTGAGGTAGAAACTCATCCCGAAGTGGAAATGCTGATTCCTTACGTAAAAGGCAAATCCATGCTTGTTTTCAATGGCAACAGAAATGAAGTGGTGGAAGTTCAGGGCCTGGAAAGAGGTTCTCATATACGGATTGATGAGCTCGAAAACAGTATTCAGAATGGTGTTTTTGACCTGTCGGTTCAAGACAACAGGCCCGGTGTTGTAGTAAGTGAAACCCTGATGGGCAGCTATGCCTTAAGTACGGGAGATGAAGTTGCAATGCTGAGCACTTCGGGTATGCGCAGGGCACTCACACAGTTTTCTGCCCCCAGAGTGAGCCGGTTTCATGTGAGAGGGAGCTACAGTATTCCCCGGATTATCGAAGGCGAGGTTGTTTATATCGATATGGCAGCGGCACAAAGACTGTTTAATATGCAAAACGAGATTACTGGATTTGAATTAAGACTTACTGATACCGACAGGGCTGAGACTGTAAAAAGAGATTTAGAGAGTATGCTCGGAGAAAGCTATCATATTCAAACATGGTATGACCTTCAGAGGCCGCTTTATGATGTCATGGCAATGGAAAAGTGGGGTGCGTATTTCATTTTAATGATCATTGTGTTCGTGGCCATGCTTAATATAATCGGTTCTCTAACGATGATTGTCATTCAAAAAAAGAAGGATATAGGAGTTTTAATTTCAATGGGCATGACTCCACGGCAAATAAAAAAAGTTTTCCTAAGCCAGGGAATTCAAATTGGGTTGATTGGGTGTGTAATCGGGGGGATACTGGGCATTTTGCTGAGCCTTGCACAGAAAGAGTTTGGGCTGCTGAAGCTAGCTTCTTCCATCATCGATGCATTTCCGGTCTCTATTAATGCACTGGATATTGCCATTGTTTTAGGGGGCAGTATGATACTCTGCATCCTTGCAAGCTGGTATCCTGCGATCCGGGCGGCAGCTATTGAGCCGGCAGATGCTGTCAGAAATGAGTAGAGTAAATATTACTCGTTATACATATCCGGCAAATCATTTTCGTAAAGAACTACATCACCCGGTCCGGCAAACTCTTTCAGTATATCATTTGCCTCAAAAAGGGAGTCTGCCAGCCTCACATCCATGTTTTTCCCGTTTTCAGTTGATTTGATTCCATCCTGAATGGGCCGGGTCTGCCCCTTTCCAACCAGAATTACTAAATCGAGGTTTGCCCTGCCAATATGCTCTCCGAATTTTTTGTTTTCGGTTTCTTCACGTTCTCCAAGTTCGATCATTCCCGGTGTGATAAGTATTTTCCGGCCCTCTTTGAATGAAGCCAGGATATCCACGGCATTTTTGGCACCGATGGGATTTGAATTAAACGCATCATCAATTACAGTGAGTTCATCGCGTTCTTTTAACTCCAGCCGGTGTTCTACAGGTTCCATGGCTGAAGCGGCGATTGCAAGGGTTTTCAAACGGATATTAAACTGCCGGGCAACCGCCGCGGCAAGCAGTATATTCTGAATATTATGAGCTCCCAGAAGCGGTGTGGTGATTTTTTCCTCATGTTCAGTTTTCAGGGAATCATTCAGCCACTTCATCAAAAATGAAGTACCTTCGGGTCCCACATGAATATCCTCTGCCTGAATGGTTCCACCTGTTCCGGCAAAGACGGTTTTCACATCGCTCCGTAAAGAAGCCATCTGTTTTACAAGCAGGTCGTCTGCATTCAAAACAAGAGTGCCTCCGGGTTTCACTTCTTTGGCCAGTGTGGACTTTTCATCAGCAACCGCTTCAATGGATCCGAAGGTTTCGAGGTGAGAAATACCCACATTGGTTATTACGGAAACATCGGGCCTTGCAATATCGCAGAGCTCTTTGATATTGCCTTTATAACGGGCTCCCATTTCAAGGATTAATACCTGGTGATGAGCTTCCAGATCATTATTAATCACTTTACATATACCCATCGGAGTATTATAACTACCCGGGGTAACACACACTTTTATGCGTTCTTTTAAAAAAGTATCAATCACAAATTTTGTGCTGGTTTTGCCATAACTGCCGGTAATGGCAATGACTTTCAGGTGAGGAAGGGAGGCCAGTTTTTTTCTCGCCTGGTTTTTAAACCCATTCTGGATGGTTTTTTCCACAGGTTTCATCAGCCATGCGGAAATATACAGCAACAAAGGCACAAGCATATCAGTTAGTACCAGTCCGAAGCCTAAAAAATAAGGATCTGTACTTACAAACGGATCAACAAAATCACCCAATTGCAGAACATTAAACGCAAAATAAATCAATTTGTACCATAGCAGGCATAAGATTATCAGAAGAGTGATGCCAAGTCTTTTCAGGCGCGGGGTGTATACCAGTGGTTTTTTTTCCTGTGTGCCGGTATAACGCGAAACACCCAGAAACCAGAAAAGGGCAAATGTACCAATTACAATTGTACCGGCAGTAAGTGTAACCCGCTCAGACAGGTAATAGAGCATGGCAAGGATCACTAGATTAAACAGGATGTGCTCTGATGTGATCGTTTTTGAAGAGAAATTGCGACTGATCCAGCTACGATATTCGTTGGTCTTGTAACCAGCTTGCTGGAACATGTGCAAAAAATAACGGGCACGATATAGTGAATGGCGAATGAAGATGGCAATCATTAAAATAATTGTGCCATTCAAAAGAACTGTGTAAGTATTCAAAATTACGTTTATCTGAAATTATAATAACTGAGGCATCAGGTCGAAAATTAAGAACCGATACTTTATATTCCGTACTACAAAAAACAATAAAGACTTAAAAAGAGAAAGATAGGAAACATCCTTAAAAAGAGGTTCTGTTATAAGAATGCAGATAACGCAGGATGTTTCATAAATAAATAAAATACAAAATAACCTTATGAAATTAATTATCCCCATGGCCGGCAGAGGCACCCGTGTACGCCCCCATTCACACACCATCCCAAAACCTCTGCTGCCGGTTGCCGGTACAATGATTGTTGAGAGAATCGTAGAGACTTTTGCGCGCACACTTGACCGTACTATTGATGAAATTGTTTATATACTTGGCCCCGATTTTGGCAAAGAAATTAAAGAGACTCTTAAAGAAATGAGCAGCCGGCATAATGCAACAGCCACGTTTCGGGTTCAGGAAACCGCCCTTGGTACTGCCCATGCAGTTTCATGCGCCGGCGAAGACCTGAACGGAGAAGTAATCATTGTTTTTGCTGATACACTTTTTGATACCTATACAAAAGTTACTGTTGATGACGCGGACAGCGTAATCTGGCTGAAGGAAGTGGATGATCCCTCCCGTTTTGGTGTGGCCGTTCATGAAGGGGAAAAGATTACTGATTTTATTGAGAAGCCGAGCGAGCCGATATCGAACCTGGCCATTATCGGGGTGTATTATTTCAAAAAAGGGGAAGAGCTGATGAAAGAAATTCAGTACCTGCTTGATAATAAAGTTACCGGGCATGGAGATGAGTACCAGCTGACGGATGCACTCGACCGCCTCTTAAAAAGCGGCAAAGTATTTAAAAAAGCCACTGTTGATGAATGGCTGGATTGCGGAACCCTGCCAGCATGGCTCGAAACCTCCGGTGAAATCCTGGAGAAAGAGAAACATGACTACCGGGAGTATGAAGGTACCACGATTCACCCGCCCGTATTTTTCGGTGAGGGTGTGCAGATAAGCGGCAGTGAGATTGGTCCCCATGTGAGTGTTGAAGCGGGAACAGTAATCAGGGACAGTACTGTAAAAAATTCAATTATCCAGAAACATGCCCGTCTTGAAGAGTGCGACCTGAGCGGTTCAACCATTGGAAATTACGCGGAAGCGTACAAAGCGGGCGGGGAAATTCATATTGGAGATCATTCCATTCTAAAGCAGTAAAATGTAAGCCGGGATGTTTTCCCGGCAATAGTAAATTCAAAAAAGAAGGTGACGAAAATATACATTTGAGCCTTAAATGGTGAAATCTTCCCGGCCATTTTATTGGAGAGGTTGTAGTCGGCAGATAAGTGATTTTTTTACGATCCGCCGGGAAGCATCCCGGCTTACGTAAGTCAAATAAAATCGTCCAGCGGACGATTTTTGTTTGCTCCTTTTAATATTCCGTGAATTTTTTCATGATGTCCTTTTGGCTCAGGATGAATAGTTACCACGGCATCACCCTGCAGGGCGTCAATTAATTTTCTTTCCAGAACGGTGGCATCATCATGTGCCTGTTTAAGAGTGATATCCTGTTCAAATTCAAGATGAAGCTCCACCCAGGTTGTTGTACCGGAGGTGCGGTGCCTGAGCTGATGCCAGTTCACTGCGGTTCCGGGCAGGTCTTCTTCCAAAACCTTCACAAGTGCTTTATGAACACCGGGATCTCTTCTGTCCATTATTCCGTTTATTGAATACCTGATGAGTTTTAACCCTTCATAGCTGATAAATGCAGCAATGGCAAGACTCACAACTGTGTCCAGGTAAACCCAGCCTGTCAGTTGAATTAAAAAGAGGGTAAGAATCACCCCGCCGCTGGTCCATACATCTGTCAGAACATGTTTCCCGTTACTGATGGCAATCATGTTATTTTCCTGTTGTCCCACACGCTGCACATAAGTGCCTAAAAAAAAGTTGACCACTGCGGCCCCGGCCATCAGCCACATTCCAGTTCCCAGGTTTTGAAGCTCAAATCCGGTAATTGCATTTTGTAGAGCATGGAAGGTAATTGTAATGCCGGCAAGAATAATCACGGTTCCTTCAACCCCAACAGAAAGAAACTCAATACGTTCATGACCATAAAGATGATCTTCATCAGCAGGTTTTAAACTCAGGTAATACCCGAAGAGAACAAATCCCACTGCGAACACATGCACTACAGACTCGAGGGCGTCTGATAAGGCGGTCGTAGAGGAGGTAAGAACAGTGGCGGCCACTTTGACTCCCAGCGACAGAAAGGAAATCAGGAAACTAACCTGAAGAGCTTTTTTTACAGGGTTTGTTGATGTCATACAGAAGTCTTTACTAAATGAAATGAATTACATGATAAAGCTGATTGCTAACTGTAATGTTTTTATTTTAAAAACCTGAAACTATAAAATAAGATTGTTTTGATCGAAATCCCTCAGGAACACAAAAAGCTTTTTGAAATGATTGGTACTGTAGCCGAAAGCCTTAACCAGAAAGTTTTTGTAGTAGGCGGCTATGTGAGAGATTTTTACCTGGGCAGAAATAACAGTGATGAATTAACAGATATTGATTTTGTTACCGTAGGTTCAGGGGTTAAACTGGCTGAAAAAGTGGCCGAAAAATTGAAAAGCAGCCATTTATCGGTTTTTAAAAAATTTGGTACCGCCCAGGTAAAACATAACCATCTCGACCTTGAGTTTGTTGGTGCACGGAAAGAAAGTTACAGGAAACATTCAAGAAAACCGGTTGTGGAAGATGGTACGCTTGAAGACGACCAGCTTCGCAGAGACTTAACGATTAATGCGTTATCATGGTGCCTGAATCCCGGTGAATTTGGTGTGTTACACGATCCTTTTAATGGTATACAGGATCTGAAAAATAAAATTATACGCACTCCTATTGACCCCGAGAAGACATTTAATGATGATCCGCTGCGTATGATGCGTGCTGTGCGATTTGCCGCCCAGCTTCATTTTGAAATATTTGAAGAAACGATGGCAGCCATACGAAAAATGTCTCACAGGCTCAGCATTATATCAAAAGAAAGGATTCTGGAAGAGCTGAATAAAATAATCATGTGCCCCAAACCTTCGGAAGGATTTGCACTGTTGCTTCATTCGGGCCTGCTGAAGGAATTTTTCCCCGAAATGGTGAAGCTGCAGGGAGTGGATGAAAAAAATGGCCAGCGGCATAAAGATAATTTTTGGCATACACTGAAAGTACTGGATAATACTGCCAAAATGGGCGGCGATTTATGGCTTAGATGGGCTGCAATTTTACATGATATCGCCAAACCACCAACTAAAAAATTCAAAAAAGGAATTGGGTGGACTTTCCACGGGCATGATGCTCTCGGAGCAAAATGGACACCCAGGATTTTCAAACGGCTGGGACTGCCGCAGGATGAAAGGATGCGGTATGTTCAAAAACTGGTAAGCCTGCACCTGAGGCCGATAGCTCTTGTTTCAGAGGAGGTGAGCGATAGTGCCATCCGGCGACTTATTTTTGAAGCAGGAGATGATATTGATGATCTTATGCTATTGTGCAGGGCAGATATCACCAGCAAGAACGAATGGAAGGTTAAAAAATACCGGAATAATTTTGACCGCGTTGAGAAAAAAATCCGGGAAGTAGAAAAAAAAGATAAAATCAGAAACTGGAAAAACCCGATCGGCGGTGAGGAAATAATGGATGTACTGAATGTAAAACCGGGGCCTGTTGTTGGACGTGTAAAAGATGAGATTAAAGAAGCTATTCTGGACGGTAAGATTTCAAATGACTATGAGGAAGCCTTTCAATACCTGATGAATATTAAAGATAAGTACGAAAAATCTCACTAACGCCAATGGGTGTTATAATGTTTCTGCCAAAAAATTAAATCAATCCCTTCAGTAGAAATAAAATGGAATATGCTTTATATATAGGTCTGATTGCCGGAGCTTGCACCACTGGTGCATTCCTGCCTCAGGTGATTAAAACCTGGAAATCTAAGTCTGCAAAGGATCTCTCTCTTGGTATGTATGTATTATTTTGCATGGGAATCATTTTATGGCTTACCTATGGTATCATGATTTCAGATCTTCCGGTGATTCTGACAAATGCCGCTACCTTAACCCTTGCTTTCAGTATTCTCTATTTTAAACTGTATTATAAGGATTAATTATTTATGTGGATTGCCAACTCGTATGCAAAAATTAATCTCGGGCTTCATGTACTGGAAAAATTGCCGACCGGCTACCACCGGATTGAAACAGGATTTTGCTTTATAGAATGGAGCGATCGTTTTGAAATAACTGTTTCAGAAGAGTATAAGCTGACACTTTCTGAACCTTCGGTTCCTGCAGACGAAAATAATCTGATTACAAAAGCATACCGGGCTTTTGAACAATATGTCGGTCTTAAACAAAACTATTCATTTTCCGTTACCAAAAATATACCTGCAGGTGCAGGCCTGGGCGGGGGCAGCAGTAATGCCGCTTTGACGTTTCGCATCCTGAACAAGATTGAAGAGAGCGGCCTGTCAAATGAAGAACTGATTGATCTCAGCCGTTCACTTGGTGCGGATATTCCCTTTTTTGTTAAGGGAAAACCTGGAATCGGGACGGGGCTTGGTCAGGATATTGAAGCCCTTGACATACAGCCG
The DNA here is from genome assembly GCA_040882525.1 of Balneolaceae bacterium. Lineage (GTDB taxonomy): Bacteria > Bacteroidota > Rhodothermia > Balneolales > Balneolaceae > Rhodohalobacter. The sequence goes on from JBBEBD010000032.1 coordinate 69,148, forward strand.
GATGCATGGATTGTTGCTGTGAATCCCGGTATTGAAAGTTCTACACCCGAAATCTATGCTCTTTGCACACCTAATCCGGAGCCCGATTTTTCCATTAAAGGGGTTTTGCTTGAAGAGGAGATCGACCAGTGGGAATATCTACTCAGTAATGATCTTGAACCACCGGTGATAGCACGGCATGAACTGATTGGAAATATTAAGGACCAGATGAAAGAATTTGGTGCGTCTTACGCTTCAATGAGCGGTAGCGGTTCCACAGTTTATGGAATTTTTGAGCAGGATTTTGTTGCAGTTAATGCTTATGAATCGTTTTATAAACTTGGATTTGCCGCTAACCTGACCCGGCCGGGTTTTACTCCTGATCTGGGAATTTACAGAAGTGATTAATGGACAGAGTCAAACCAAAAAGAGAGATAAAGATTTAAGATATAAAAACAAATATGGCTAAAAAAAATAATGTAAACTCTCGCTCAGGGATGGATACAGATTCATTCCGTGAAGATATCAAACAACATTTACGATATACTCTCGCGAAAGATCAATATTCCTCAACAGAGTGGGATAATTATAAGAGTGTGGTTCTCACGGTGATGGACCGACTGCATGATCGCTGGATTGACACACAGCAAAGCTATTACAAAAACGACACCAAACGCGTGTATTACCTGTCGATGGAGTACCTGATCGGGAGGCTGCTGGACAACATGCTGGTGAACCTGGGTTTGCAGGAAACAGCCGCGGAGGCAATAGAAGATGTCGGGCTTGACTATGAAAAAATTCGAAATGCTGAATGGGATGCAGGGCTGGGTAATGGAGGACTGGGCCGGCTTGCCGCCTGTTTCCTGGATTCGATGGCCACTCTCGGTATCCCGGCAATCGGGTACGGTATCCGATATGATTATGGGATTTTCTATCAGAAAATTGAAAACGGTTACCAGGTTGAAAAACCGGATCTCTGGCTGAGGTATGGCAATCCCTGGGATGTGGTTCGTCCTAAAATTCAGTACCAGGTGCCATTTTATGGTGACTCTCATGGATTCCATGATGAAAACGGAGACTTACGTTTTGTCTGGGAAAATACCCATAATGTAACGGCAATGGCTTTTGACACCCCGATTCCCGGTTATAAAAATGATGTGGTCAACAACCTGCGCCTCTGGAAAGCCTCATCCTCCACTTCTATCGACCTGAAAAGTTTTAACCAGGGACAATATATTGATGCTGTAAGGGATATCCAGCTTAATGAAAATATTTCAAGAGTATTATACCCGAACGATAAGATGTTTGTGGGCCAGGAACTTCGCCTGAAGCAGGAATTCTTTCTTGTTGCCGCTTCCATGAAGGATATTCTCCGGAGGTTCAAAAAAACCAATGATGACTGGCGGAAATTGCCTGAAAAAGTTGCCATTCAGTGTAATGATACACATCCCAACCTGGCCATTCCGGAACTCATGCGTTTCCTGGTTGATGAGGAAGGGCTTGAATGGGAAACGGCATGGGATATCACCGTTAAAACAATGGCATATACAAACCATACCCTTTTGCCGGAAGCACTTGAAAAGTGGCCGGTTTCTTTGATGAGACATCTTCTCCCCCGCCATTTACAGATCATTTATGAAATTAACCGGCGCTTCCTGCAGAAAATTCAGGCAACCGTGGGCGATGACCGCGGAAAAATCAGCCGGATGTCGATCGTGGGTGAAGGAGAAGACCCCGTGGTTCATATGGCTTCACTGGGCATTGTAGGCTCGCATAAAATTAACGGCGTGGCTGCATTACACAGCGATTTGCTGAAGAAAACCCTGTTCAGAGATTACAACGAAATTTACCCGGAGCGGTTTACCAATAAAACGAATGGAATTACTCCGCGCCGGTGGCTCAGGCAGTGTAACCCGGGGCTGTCAGAATTAATTACCAGACATATCGGTGAAGAATGGGTGACAAATCTTGATCAGCTTAAGAAAATTGAAGCCCTGGCGGATGATGAATCTTTCAGGGAGGAGTTTGCGGAGATCAAACAAAACAATAAGCAACGGTTGGCTGACTATATATTGGACAAGCGGGGAATCCAGGTAAATACTGACTCTGTTTTTGATATCCAGATCAAGCGGATTCACGAATATAAGCGCCAGCTGATGCTCACCCTGTATGCTATTTCCCGGTATAATTATATCAAAGAAAATCCGCAGGAAAGTGTAGTTCCAAGAACCATTCTGGTGGCAGGGAAAGCCGCTCCGGGCTATGCTATGGCCAAATTATTCATTAAGCTGATGAATGATGTTGGTGAAAAAATCAACAATGATCCCGGGGTAAATGAAAAGATCAGGTTCATCTTTCTGGAGAATTACAGTGTTACACTGGCAGAGAAAGTGATTCCTGCGGCGAATCTGTCTGAACAGATATCAACAGCCGGAATGGAAGCTTCTGGAACAGGAAATATGAAATTTGCCCTTAATGGAGCCCTGACAATTGGTACCCTCGACGGTGCCAATGTTGAAATCAAAGAGGAAGTGGGTGATGAAAACATCTTCATTTTTGGCAATACGGTGGATGATGTGGAACGCCTGCGCCATGAAGGATATAACTCCCTGGATCAGTATCATGCCAGTGAAAAGCTGAAAAAAGCATTAGACCAGATTCGCGACGGCTTTTTTAATGATGATCAGGATTTATATAATCCCATCATCGAAAACCTGCTTCAAAAAGGAGATTTTTTTCTTGTTCTGGCGGATTTTGAAGATTACATCAGCAAACAGGCCGAAGTGGATAAACTTTACCGGAAACCTGAAGAATGGAATCGAAAAGCTATTCTTAATACCGCCCGCGTTGGCAAATTCTCTTCCGACCGTACCATCAGGGAATATGCGGAGGAAATATGGGGAATTGATGTGAAAAACGGATAGTATTTTGATGAGGAATTTTATTAACAACAAAACTTGTTATGCTTTTAGCGGGTTTTTTCATTATCCGTCAAAAATATGAGTGAGCATGGCTGTTTGAATAGATGTCTTGCTTTTAGGCGGTAAAAAAATTAGAGAGATTTATTATGAGAGTTATCTATTCCTATGTCTTAATTTTATTTACGGGATTATTAATACCATTACAGTTATCAGCACAGGATGCTGAAACATTGATTGACGCCGATGTAGGCCATGGCGGATTTGGTTCACTGGTTTTTGGGGTTTCTTCAATTAACGGAGAGGCCGCCTACATGAGAGGCACAAGAGGAGCCTGGGTATTGAAATTTCAGGATGGTCACTCACTGAATATCGGGCTTGCCGGTTACCGTTCGCAAAATGAATTTAGTGCTATAAACTGGACAAATGAAGATATTGACGAACCGGAGCTCAGAACCAATTACGGTGGGTTAGAGCTTGAATATATTAATAGTTCACATCAACTGGTTCATGTAGGGGTACAGGCACTAATTGGCTCCGGAAATGTACGTTACAGTGACCGGAACCTTGGCCTGGAAGATACTTCTGATAATTATTTTGTGGTTCAGCCTGGTGTAAATGTTAACCTGAACATAACCAACTGGTTCAGGGCAAGCGGCGGTGTTTTTTACCGGCATACCAGCGGGGTGAACCTTGAGGGAACAGACAACTCAGGCCTTTCCGGGTTTTCATCATTCATCGGCCTGCGGTTTGGCAGTTTTTAGTCAGACATGGTATTTCTCAAGCCACATCTGCACTCGAAAATTAACCGGACATTTTTTCTTTTAACCGGTTTCCTGCCGATATCGAGAAGTACCATGTCCTTTTTCAACCCAGGCTTTTTACTACGGACGACTCGGTTTAGTACCTATTCTTCGCGAGTTCGATTGATTTTTCAATAATTTCATCCATTTCATAGAGAGTCAGGTCTACTCCATTTTCTTTCAGTGAATAGAGGTAATCATCAATCTCCTGTTCCATTTTTTTGATGATATCCTGTTTTTGTTTCCAGTCAACAACCAGGTAATTTTGTATAATTTCATCAATCCTTAATCCAATGTCAGGGATTTCAGAACGGTATCTTGCCCCTTCACTTTCTGTTTTTGTTAATTCATTTATGATACCATATACAGCCTGGGCAAGCTGATTACTTTTTAACTTTCTGGGAATGGTATCGGCAGTTCGGGACTGAACTTTTTCCATAATTTCACGCACCTTCTTCAGGTATTTACCATCCGATAATTGTTTTGCCCGCCAGTCACTGATAACCTGCTCCAGCCGTTTGGAAAACGTTTTAAATAGTACCGGATCATCGTCCATATTCAGAGCAATCGCTTGTTTTGTTCGATAGGCTATAGTATCTGCTTTAGCGGCATTACCCTTTATACCGGCCAGTTCCTGCTCGAATGTATCCCGCTCATAAATACCTGCCTGTCTGATAAGTTCTGCATCTGTGCCGGAGCTGATGTGTGTGGCAATTAGTTTCCGGACCTGCTTTTCATATTGTGCATTGTCGATGGGATCGGAATACCGTGCTTTTACAGATTTCCGGAGCTTCACAAAAAACAACAGGTCTTCTTTGTACTGTTTCACCTTTTCAGGATTGGTATTCAGTTCAAAGTGGAATGTGGAAAGAGCCAGTTTCAGAGTTCTTGCAAAATAGGAGAGCCGGTCGTAAAAATCCTCCCGCAAAGATTCATAAAACAGGTACTGTTCACATGCCTCAGTACTGGGGTTGGAGCCCAGTTTTTTGAACACATTTCCGGTCTGTTCATGGCGTCCGGAAAGTTTTTCGATCTCTTTATTGACAGAGGTGAGGGTGCTTTTAATCTCTGCTTCCTCAAAACTTTCAAATATACTGCTGATTACCACTGTTTCATCCGGTTCGTCCAGGTTGCCATGATAATCTATGATGTATCCGAAATCCTTCCCTTCGGCGGGGCGGTTAACACGGGCTATTGCCTGCAGGAAATGATGCTCTTTCAGGTTTCGTGCGATGTAGAGCACAATATTCCGCGGAGCGTTGAACCCGGTGATCAGCTTATCAACCACAATTAAAATATCCGGCTCTTCATCCCATTTAAAGCGGTGAATCAGTTGTTTGTGGTACTCTTTCTCCGTACCGAAATGTTCCATCATTTTTTTCCAGAAATGCTGAACAATGTCTGTGCTTTTTTCATCAGTAGCTTCACCGCCCTCCCTCATGCCGGGGCCGGATATCAGCACTTCCGATGAAACCTTGCCGAATTCATCGAGAAACAGTTTGCACTTGATAGCTGCGGCTTTGGAATGAACGGTTAACTGGCCCTTAAAGCCTGTGCCCTGCCATGTTCCGGAGAAGTGTTCACTGATGTCGTAGCAGAGTGTCATCAGTTTTTGGTCGGATCCACTCAGCTTGCCTCCCCGGCTGAATTTGGTTTTGAGATCAGACTTTTCCTTTCGGTTCATCCGTTCTGAAATTCTGTCTGAATAGGTATCAATATGTGTTTTATTCTTCCCCGGGGCGATGCGTCTGTTTTCGTAAAGGAGCGGAACCGTATTGTTGTCATCTATCGATTCCTGGTGTTTGTATGTATCGATAAAACCGCCGTATTGCAGGGCTGCTTTTTTCTCCTGTTTCATCAGCGGATTGCCGGTGAAAGCGATAATGCATGCGTTAGGGAAAGCCTGTTGAATATCTGTATTTGCCGTGCCATACATTGTTTTGTGTGCTTCATCCACCAGTATAAAAATATCAGGAGATTCTTCTTTTACATTGCTTCTCTTTATAACAGTTTCAAGCTTTTTAATTTCTGTGGTGATTATGGCACGTTTTTTTTCCCTGATCAGCCGGATCAGTTCATTTCCTGTAGTGGCTTGTACGGGCTCCAGGTCACAATTATCAAATGTTTTGTTGATCTGATCATCCGGGTACATATCGTCCGTTACCAGTACAATTCGTGAATCGGAAATACTTTTATCGAGCGCGATTCCTTTCGCAAGCAACACCATTGCCAGCGATTTACCCGAACCCTGTGTATGCCATATCACCCCGCCTTTACGCTTTCGCTCTCCGGTATCCTGAATTCGCCGGAGGGTTTTTTCAACAGCATGGAACTGCTGATACCGGGCCGCTTTTTTCTCTCCTGCGTCATAAATCATATACTGTTTTATAAACCTGAGAAGCCATTCAGGCTGGCAGAGGCTGTTCAAAATCAGGTCCTGTCTGCCCGGCTGAAGGTTTACATCCCTGAGTGCTTCAAAATGAGATTGTATATACCCGAAACGGCCTGAAAAAATGGTATCGAACAGATCTTTATCTATTGTGATGTTTTTCAGGTTAAAAAGATTTTGTTCCGCCTCAAATTCTTCATCCCGGGTTTCGAATTTTTCTTTCCAGTAGTTCCATAAGGTAAAAGGCGTGCCGGTGGTGGCATATTTATTCCCGTTTACAGCCAGGCCCAGCAGCAGCTGTGAATATGCATAAAGATTGGGAATACCATCTTTTTCCTGGTTACTCAGGTGTTGTAACACAGCTTCGTCAACCGGCTGCCGGTTCTTGTCTCTTATCTTCAGGTCGGGGCGCCTGCACTCTATTACTACAAGCGGAATGCCATTTACGAAAAGAACGATATCCGGACGGCACTCCCTGTAGCTGCCCGGGCGCAGCACACTAAACTCCTCTGCAACATGAAATACATTATTACCCGGATTCTCCCAATCGATGTAGTTCAGGCTGAAGCTTTTCAGGTCTCCTTCAATCGCTTCTTCAAAACTGGTACCGAGGGTAAGCAGGCGGTATAGTTTTTCATTTGTTTTGATGAGCCCATTGACCATCGGAATATCACTGATTTTCTGTATGGCTTCCGAAATATTGTGGTTCGAGAAGGGATAAAGCTTCTCCTTAAAGTGAACGCGGTTAATTTTGCGTAACTGCTCTTCCAGAACCGGCTTCAGCAGTACGTTTGATCTGCTCCCCCTCATTTCATCCACCTGCTCCGGCGTAAGGTAGCTGTACCCCAACCTGCACAGCATCAGCAGCGCGGGAATCTGACTTGAGTGGTCTTCGATGTAGGAGGGGGTGTTATTCTTCATTCACCTTCTTTTCGAACTGTCCGGATATGATGGTATTCAGCTATTTTTGTTTTTTTTGTAACCAGGTTTATTTTCTATTTCAGTTGCAGAGTGTTTCATTTATTCAAATCCATATTCATCTTTGTAAGCCTGCTCCCGCTCAGCTTCTCTTTGTCGTTCTAACTGAATTTCTTTTTCAAACATCATTTCAGCATTAAATGCCCAATCAGCAACAGCAGGATTTTCGTGGTCTTTCAAGTCTGCAATAAGGGGCATTTGGGTTTGCAAAGTTGACGCAAGTGATCCACTCCATGAGTTGGGGTATAAGCTGCGATAAAAATTATCCAAAACCATTTCAGTATTTGGACTGTTGTTGATAATATATTTAGCCAACGATGTCCATTCGTAATGGTTAGCTTCCTTACTTTTATGGAATGGAGTAATAACTGATGCTATAATCGGATATCGCTCGGTTGGATTTTCTTCACACCATTCTATAATTATGTCATCTTTGAGCTTAGTCAATGGATCCTTTCTAAATTCTGTATCCCAAGTTAATCGAGTAGGCCTGAATTCATTATTCTCCCCATAAAAACAGTTCAGAAATACTATGGGCTGCTCCTTGATAAGAGCTTCATATACACTGGTATAATCTTCAGCAAACACGTGATATTCCGATATAGCTACCGCAAGTCGATTACAAAACTCTGAAGCTGCTTCTTCTGCACCTTCTCCTTTAAAACAAATTTCTATGATTTCACTCAGAGTATAATCTTCGGATCGAATACCATTGTTGTTTCGATCAAACTTTATTCTGTTTAAAAATTCTCTTCCCACTTGTACAAATTCATCACTCGGCTTTTCCTCCTCATCTTTTATTCCATGAAATCTCATTTGCATTATATCGATAGCAACTGGCAACCCATCTGGCTTTTCAGATATTTTATTCAGCAGATCAGACAACTCTTCATCACCAATTCTCTCATGGGTTCGGCCATAAGCTAAACTATTGTACATGTAAATCTGTGCTGCTTCTAATTCAAGGCTTTGATGAAGTCGCTCCAAACCTCTTTTATCAAGCTTAACTATTGTTTGCAACTGGGGAAAAACAGGGCTCAGAACATCATCACTTACGGCATCATCAAGCAATGCATTAAATTTCTCTGGGTCTTTTTCGTGTAACTGATATAAAAATCCTCGAAGAACCTCTGAGTAACGTTTGTTTTCATCAATTGACTTTAATTGACTCTTAAAGTCGTTCCACAATTTTTCTACATCATGAATTCCCTCAGCTAACCCCTTGCCAAATTGGAATGACCACGCCCCATTAACTTGTATAAGGTCCGAAAGTAATAGCGATAAAACTTCTTGATTTTGAGCTACCTCTTTTCCTACAGATTTGGCTGCCTCACCTATTAATCGATACCGATCAGACTCACTTTTTATTTCTTCTTCATTAATTGTATCAGGAAGTTCAAGAATAGTGCCATGTTTTGATAAAGCATACAGTTTTGCTTTATCAATCAAGCTTGTTGGTTTTAATTTTTCCTCCAAAGTGTTCAATCGGTCCAATGCTTTGGGATTCAATTCCTTTTTTCTATATCTGATCGTTTTTCGAACACCAACCCATCCTTCTTTCCAAGTTCCACTTTCGATAATTCGATTTGCCGCTTCTTCAAGCTCATCATACAACTTAACATTTGTCCATAGCCCCTGGAAATTTTCTGCAAGTATCACTTTTGCTTTTTCTGCCACAGATTGATTAGAAGTAGCTAACTCAACCGTATAACTTAAATATGGTTGAAACCAAGCAAGGAAATCTTCTCTGATTTTAGGCCAAAAACCTGTATTTCTTGGTCTAGCCCCAAAATCAAATTGTTGATATGAAGTAAAATGAGAGCTTTGTAACGCTGATCGAAGCAATTCAAAACCTAATTGATTTTCATACTCTGACTTTGATGATATCAATTTTCGAATAACTTTCAATCGTTGCACTGTTGTTGCAAGTGAACCCGACAGATAAAGTTGAAAAAGAGATTTAATCTGATTTCGAATAGAGTTTACATTCTCATCCTTATCTTCTGATAAAGTAAATCGAATCAATAAATCAACAGATCTATCGAACAATTCAGGGTCATAAGCCAGAGAGGTCAATAAACGGCTTATATCTACATAATTTTTATTATCTCTTGACGTAAAATCTTTCCCTTGTTCTGAATTGGCCGCCCGTTCTATTGCTTTTAAAGTAGCTTCAGGCCTTATCGGAGCAACGTTTTTCAATAAATCAATTCCATGCCTGTTCAGATTACTTATATCACCCAACAGGTCATCTTTTGAAAGCCACTTCTCGGCAATCTCTCCAGCTTTTTCAGATTCATGCAAATAACCTAACCTTCTTGAAAAGGAGATAAAAAGGCGCTCACCTCCTATATTTAAAGTTTTAAGAATTACATTAATAGGAATGTTCTCAAGGGCATGTTTAGCAAGCCTGTTTGCAATTGCGTGTGGCAAGACAGCTCTCCAATGGTTTCGCTGTTGAATCAGTTGACGACGTTTTAATTCAGCAATATCTCTATAAAGATCCATAACTGACTTTCCTGCAAGTTCACTCAACAATTTCATCTCTTGATTTGACCCTTCATCAGTTCGTATGTCAAATGAGTATACTAATGAACACACTTCAGCACTTTTCATAAGCTGATTGTCCGGATCATTACGTTGATAAAAAAGTCTTTTGAATAGCTCTTGATCTTTCAATTCAGCCAAAGTCTCACCTTTTTCAACAGTTTCAGCTAATGCGATCGCAATTCTTGCATTGCCACCGGAAAATTCCGAAATAGTTCGGGCGTCAACCTGGCTTACATGTTTATAACGGGTTCTTACCATTTTTTCAATTAAGTCAAGAGAGGCAGGCTCAAGATGATATATATCTGTCTCTTCAGGTTGATCATCCCTGACATCATATTCCACAGTAATTAAGCTGACTAAACTTTTAGGAGCTGTACAGACATCATTCACCTGTCTGTGTAAATCCGGTGAGCAATTATCAATCACAATAATAGCACTCGTCTTTATAGCAATGATCTGTTCAGCAAAATTCTGTGGTGATGGGACAGGGCTATTTCCAATATCTGTATAAAATACCTGGGTAGGATTTAATGGATGATCACCAATACGTTCATCAAAAAGTGCCTGTACCAATCGAGTTTTACCAACTCCAGATAAACCCGTTAATCGTATAGAACTTTTGGGGTGGGAAAGTTTTTGTCGTAGCATGTTAATGGCCTCAACCCCTTTTAGTCCAAAATCTCTTGCAGAGGCTCCATCAAATAGTCTAATTTCATCATCCAGAAGATATTCTTCCTCAATCCCTCCAGGAGCATTTGCCCAATTAGCATAAGGCTGCCAACCTTGAAACGGTTTTCCGATCTTTTGCCTTACCCAAAGAATTAAAGAGGGATGACTTCGAACCCAGCTTGCAATCCTTACACTATCATAAAAATCCGTTTTTAGATTTTCTGGACTTTCCAAATCCGATAAAGCCTCAATCATTGCCTTTTTCCGATTAGTAAGAGCAGTCTCTGATGTTGAACTATTGCTGCTTACGATTATGTAGGCTCCATTTACTTCTGCTAATTGTTTAATGGATTCTCTTAATTCTCCATTTGGTCTCATCTCTTTATCTATTTCACCTGGAAACATATCAGGTTCTTTTACCTGAAAACCTGTAATGGGTTTTGGTATGTACCCATCTTGATGAAGCGTTGATTTTATTTCAACTTTTACGTCAATACCTCCGTCTGCAGCCCTTTGGTCTCCACCCCACTTTACTCCAGCAGTAGGAATACCTTGTTCCCTCAATTCAGCTTCACATAGCAACCCAATTAGCGATCTTAAGTCACTGTCATTCAGTTCTTTTATATAATTTCCTGTTATTTCAAGCATAAAATTAATTCATTTTCCTACAATCCTATCCAATTCCGCCATCACATTCACCGTCTGAAACACCACCCGGCGGGAATCTTCCCAGATGAGCGGTTCGCCTTCTTTTTGTGCGCCATGCTCCTGTCGCTGCACCAGGTCGGATAATGCATCCCAGTAGAGATATAGCGCTTCAAGAAATGGCACAACCGTTGAGCTTATAATTTTCTTTTTTTACTTCTATGACTGCTTTAATCCGGTTCTTATCTCGCGATTTCAATTCGTCTGATTTTTCTCCAATGACATCGGAGTAGAGCCGGTCTGCAAATTCCTGCATTGCTTCACGGCACTTGTGGCCAATGGTTGTAAACTCTTTACTACTGTCGCTGCTCCACAACATCTCTTCAGCCTCTTTCAACCGTTTGTATGTCTCGCTGTATCGATTCCTGAAATGACTGGCTTCAATATAAAGGAACGTGTGTTTCTCAATTCGTTCAACCGGCTCCCCTTGTCGTTGCATGAGCCATTCATAGTATAGAAAACCCTCTTTGGGAATAATGAAATGCATCTCATGAGTTGTTTCATTTTTCAACCGTAGTAATCCCTTTATTACCAGCTCTTCTAAATCCCCATCAATTATATCCTTTATTCTTATTTCTTTCTGGCTTTTAGCAGGAATAGTCAAGTCAGGATATCCTTTTATTATATACATAAACTCCCACTGATCTCTCGGTGCTTTTCTTCGGGCTTCCACAATCCTGATAAACAGCTCTTTTTGTTCTTCTTCCAGTTTGATCTGTTCGAAGTTCATTTTTCGCTCTCCTGAAGATTAAATGTACGCTTCAACTGCCCGATTAAATCTCCTGCTTTAAACGACCCGATCCCCATCGCCTTTAACATCGGGGCGGTATCTGGAAGATTTTCTTCCATGTTTGCAATGAATGAAATTATGTCCACCCGTATGTTTTCGGGAAGCTGTATGTTGCGGGTGCGGGGCAGTACCGAAGCCAACCTGAAAACGTCGTTTTTATGTTTTTTGATATCCTTTGAGTCAACATGTTCTCCATCCGCCTTTCGCTTCGACAAATCCAGAAATGCTTTTGCTTTCAGGCAGATCAACGCAAGATCATCGGCCCGGCTCAGGATACCATTTTTTTCCGTATGCGCAAGTGTGAAAGTGTAATACTCATCATCCATTAAAATGGCAGAAAGGCTTGAAATATCTTCATCTGTCGGAATGGGCGTAAACCTCATACCCTCTTTTTCCTGAATCACATCCGGTGTTCTGCTGAACAGTTCCACCTGAACCGGAAAATCTGCCGTTTGCGGGTTTATAAACCGGTAATACTGTTTCTCCTCAGCCGCTTCATTTCGTTCATATTTACCTTCGCGGATGAATTTCCAGAAATGTTCAATGAAAGAGTCATTCAGAGCTTCTACAACGAGAATAAGATCAAGATCATCAGTTCGCCTAAACGTTACCCCCTGCTCTTCGAACAGATCACCACAAGCAGCTCCACCAATCATAATGTATTGATCGGTGTAGTCTTTAAAATGAGTTGCGAATTTGTCTAAACCTTTCATAATACACGCTCCATCATCTCTTCAAGTGCAATTTGTACCCTTTCGTCAGGATTATCCTGTAATGACATGTATAATGAAAATGGATCCACATATTGATCTTTTGCCAATAGTTCCGGATCGTAGCTCCAGGCTTCCAGCCTTATATCACCTTCGTGATACATATCATTTTCCAAATTGTACTCGCGTACTAATCTTTTATAGTTATCCTGAAAAAAAGCATAGGCCATTCCTCCTCCGCCTGAAAGGTTTGAATAAAAAGACAATGCTTCCATATCGCACACTTTGCCTTCATATGGCGGCCTGAAGCCGGAGGTCCACAATCTTTTTTTAATAGGAGATTGCATATATGTTTTTGCAATATTCCATACTTCCCATCTGTCTGTTTTGAACTCCAGGTACTTTGCTTTAGACCCCAAAATTTCACAAACCCCTGAATCAGCCAGCTCCCTTGCACTGCGTCCAATCGTTCTGGGTGTATAAAAAAACATCTCGGCCACTTCCTTAAAGTTCATTCCATCAATAGGCTCTTTCCATAAGTGGTAAATGAATATGCACTGGGTAGATGGGGAGTATTTCTCCGTTTTTATTTTTTTGATCCCTTTTTGTTCATTCAGAGAGATAAACATAAATGGTATAAACAAATACTCACCGGGCACAATGAAGGATATTCTGGCGTGTGCAAGTTTCTCTCGCAGGTAGTATGTCATGTTATCAAATACTAATATCACCGGGCATCCAAACGCGGCCTCAATTTTTGGTATTTGTTTTTGCAACATTCCCGGTGTTGGCATTTCATCACTTTTTAGTTCCACAAAAACAACATTGTGCCTGTGAAGCTCGGCGTAAGTAAATCGATAGCTTTCCCTAATAAAGAAAGGAAGCGTGTCAATGGCATCTGCGGGCCTTCCAAGCTCTTCTACTTCAATTCCAGTTAATTCTTTTATGTATTCTTTAAAATCTTCCATAACAGTATGATGACGTCAATTTTTAATAATAACATTTAATATGTCATCATCAAAAATTATTGTCATTAATATAATGTCAGTACCTGCCAATTGTTAGCATTCCTTTGTCAACTACTTTCCAAAACAATTTTCAATAATTTAATTGGGAAAGATACTTGACAGTTGATTTTTGAAATCCAAATCATCCCAGCTCCTTCAGATACTCATCCATTTTTATACGCATTTCTTTCAGCTCTCCCTCCAGTTTCACGATCTCTTTCTGCACCGCTTTAATATCTACCTGATCTTCTTCAAAGGTGTCCACATAACGGGGGATGTTCAGGTTATAACCGTTTTCTTTCAGGTCATCCGGTGAGGCAACATAGCTGTATTTGTCAATGGTTTTGAACTTGCGATACGTTTGGGTGATCTTTTCCAGGTCCTGTTCACGCAGAATGTTCTGTTTTTTGCTGGCTTTGCATTCCCGGCTTCCATCGATGAACAGCACACTATTTCGGCTGCGCTGTTTCTTCAGAATAAGCAGGGCGACGGGAATGCCGGTTCCAAAGAATAACTGCGGCGGAAGGCCGATTACCGCATCAAGAAGGTTTTCATTTATCAGCTGTTCACGAATCTTGCTTTCCCGGCTGCCGCGGAACAGCACGCCATGTGGCACAGCCACAACCATTCGCCCGTGCTCATTCAGGCTTTCCACCATATGTGTGATGAAGGCGTAGTCCCCTTTGGTTTTTGGCGGAATACCACGCCGGAAGCGGTTATAAGGATCATGCTCCGCTTCTTTTATACCCCATTCTTTCAGGGAAAACGGTGGATTGGAAGCCACCACATCAAATTTGAAGAGTTTATTACCCACGGTAAGTTTCGGGTTTCTTATGGTATCTCCCCATTCAATCTGAGCATTATCCATGTCATGCAGAAACATATTTATTTTGCAAAGTGCCCAGGTGCTGCCGTTTTTCTCCTGTCCGAATAAGGAATAGTTCTGCCCGCTGATTCGCTGTGCCATTTTAATCAGGAGTGAACCCGAACCGCAGGCGGGGTCATATAACCGTTCGCCGGGCTGAGGATCCATCAGGCGGGCCATCAGTTCGGATACTTCGGCCGGGGTATAAAATTTTTCTTCCTTCTTTCCGGTGCCGGAAGCAAAGCTGGAGATCAGGAACTCACAGGTATTTCCTATCATGTCTCTGTTGCCGGTGCTGGAGGGCCGGAAATCAAGTACAGGGACGCTAAAATTCTCTATCAGCCCCTTCAGGTACGCGTTGCGTTCTTTGGTCTCACCCAGTGCAGTTGCGGAGTTAAAATCTATATTCCGGAACACACCATCCAGTTTCTCTTTGTTAAACTCCTCAATATCGTGCAGTGCCTTGTTAATAATCTCCCCAATATTCTGTTCATCCCGGTTTTTGTATAAAAAATCATGCGTGCAGTGTACCGGCAGCAGGAACCTTTCCCTTTTCAGGGCGCGTATAATTCGTTTGTCATCTCCGCCGTACTCTTTCTTCAATTCCTCCATTCTTTCTTTTCGCAGATCGGAGATATATTTGATAAACAGGTAGACAAGAATATAATTTTTATTTTCGGAGGTATCTGCTACGCTGCGAAAGGTGTTGCAAGCTTCCCATACGGTGGTATTTATTTTATGCCGGGATATTTCTTCACCCATATTGTTTTATTAACTGTTTCGAAATTTCCTCATTTACTAAATCAATATTTTCTAATAGATGAGTTACCTTGCTTTTATATCTGCCCTGAAGGAGATGAAGCCGGATAACTTTTTCCTGAATGTCAATTTCGGGTACCGGTACTTTGAATTGCCTGAACTCTTTAATAGATATGGAGTTTATGGTGGAACCTTCTGAGTTGATTCCTATCCAGTGTTTTGCTTTTTTAGTTTTTAAATACCAGGCCAGGAATTCGGGAAGAATCTGTTTGATATCCACCCGGATGACAAAAAAGATGGAACTGGCTGTGGCGGGAAGATCTTCTTCTTTTACCACATAAGGGAAATTATTCACTCCTTTTGCGGCAAACAACAAATCACCGGCCTGCAGGTATTCTTTACCTGAGAGCTTTTCACTATGGATAAAAGCATTTTGCTCCGGCGAATAGTCACCGCGGCCATTTATACTGCCTGCCTGTATAAGGGGAATATTCCCGCTCTTATCAGGTGAATGATTTACCCCGAAAAAGACGTTACCAATAGAGTCAATTTTTTTCATTGTAGATATTCTACAAAAAAAGAATCGTAAAAAGAAATGAGTTTTTCATTGTAGATGATCTACAATATTGCGGTTATGGGGAATGGAAGTACTTCAGGGGAAGATTGTAAGATAGGTCCTGCTATTAATTTTAAACTGTGGAATATATTTTTTAACAATTATTGGTTTAACAATTTTGTAATTATCTGATGTATTATGAAGAGTAAATCATTTTTAAATTTCAGGAAAACAATAAAGGAGAAATATGAAGCTGCTGATAACTTTAGCATTTTCACTATGCATATTCGTTTCATGCGACCGTTCCGAAGCAACACAGGAAGCGGCTGTGGATACCACAGAAATAGTTGCCGTGGAAGAGTTTGATGTACCTTTTGATGAGACCCGGACCCGCGACCCCTACGCGGCACCCGATGGCAAAGTATATTTTGCAGGCCAGCGGGAGCATTATGTGGGTGTTTTTGACCCGGAAACCGGAGAGTTCGATCAATATGAACTGGAGGAGGGAACGGCTCCCCATACCGTAGCTGTGGGTGATGACGGTACTGTATGGTATGCAGGAAACCGTGCCCGGCATATCGGGAAACTGAATCCCGAAACCGGAGAAATTACCAAGTATATGATGGATGACGATCTGTTGAGAGATCCGCACACATTTGCTTTCGATAAAGATGGAAATATCTGGTTTACAGCTCAGGGTGGTAACGGAATAGGACATTTCAACATTACCTCAGGTGAAATTAAAGTCGTTTCCGCCACTGAACCAAACTCCCGCCCTTACGGAATTCGTATGGATCCCGACCGTAAAAAACCCTGGATAGCGTTAGTTGGCACAAATAAAATAGCTACCGTAAATCCTGAAACAATGGAAATTGAAGAAGTTGAGCTGCCCCGTGAAGAAACACGGCCGCGCCGCCTGGATGTAACTTCTGATGGAAATGTTTGGTACGGTGATTTCAACTCCGGCTTTATCGGCCGATACAACCCTTCTGATGGCTCCATACAGGAATGGGAAATGCCGGATGGCGGGCAATCGCGCCCTTACGCAGTACTTGCAGATGATAAAGACCGGATCTGGTTTTCAGCAGCAGGCCTGGATCCGAATAAGCTCATTGCATTCGATACCCGTACAGAAGATTTTGTTGCCTCACAGGAAATTGAAACTGCCAGAGGAGCGATCCGGCACATGATGTTTGATGACCGCACAAGATCCCTCTGGTTTGGAACTGATACCGGACACATCGGGCGGCTTGTTCTGAATTAAGTTTAACGTGAGTTCGATATAAGAATGTCTAAACTTAACGTGAGTTCGGGATAATCGTCAGTTTGAGCGCAGTTTCGACCGCTTTTTGGTCGGAACGGAGTCGAAAACTTCATATTTCGACTTCATTCCGAGGAAAGCACCCTCGGAATTGCGCTAAGGGCATCCCTTTGGGGCACTCAATATGACGTATTCAGCCTTTTTTACATCATTCCGGTCCTGAGCGGCTTATTTTTTCCCCGCGAAGCGATATCTCCTGCTTTCAGCAACGTGTGGGGATTTCGTTGCTGCGTTTAAGCTGAGCGGAGCAAGTCCGGAATGACTAAATTCTCATTATGACTATCAAACGATGGCTCGATTTTTTTCCCAGTTTCTCATTGCAATCTCTTTATCTGTTTTTTTAGGAATGACATTTTCCGGTAATGAATCTGAGCCTGCCCTGGAAAATAAATCCTATATCCCTTCCAAATACCCGGATCATATACCAGGTGCTTTTACAGGAGGTTTCGGTGAAGAAACCTGCCATACATGCCATTTCAGTTTTGATATCAATGAAGAAAACGGTGGATTAACTGTTGAAGGCCTAAACGACTCTTACAGGCCCGGGGAACAGTATGAAATAGTTGTAAGGGTGGAGAGTGAAGATCTTGGAAAGGGTGGTTTCCAGATGACAGCACGGTTTGAAGATGGGAGCCAGGCAGGGAGCTTCGAACCGGCTGGCGAACGTCTCACATTTACCTACGGAATGAAAGAGGAAATCGAGTATTTACAGCACTCCATCAGCGGCACAAGGCCAACTTCCGATAACAGAGTGAGCTGGTCTTTTGTGTGGGAGGCACCAGGAGAATCATCAGAACCGGTTATTTTTAATATTGCCGCCAATGCAGCCAACGATGATTTTTCAGAATTTGGCGACCGGATTTATGTGCAGGAGATTATAGTTGGTAGTGGTCAGTAATTTCGTCTGACGGGAAACCGTGGTATTTCTCGAAAAAAAAAGAACGCGGATACTATACGAATGTTCATTGATAGAATTGGCTTGGGTACATCTCAAGAAATACCATGTTTGAAGAGTCTGCCAGGTTTTGTCAATTGTCAGACGGAAAAAGCAACCGTCAGACGAGAGGCACTAATCCAGTACGAACCGGAATGTGATGGTTCCCCACTGGGGCTCCTGCGGTACCCCGGAAGGCAGACGTGAAAAGCGCCAGCTTCGCAGAGTGCGCATCACTTCACGCTCAAGCTCAGGGTTCATCTTACGAAGGGGAATGACTCTGCCAAGTGAGCCGTTGGGATTCACTTCAAAACGAATGGTAATAACAGCTTCTTCATTTGTCTGATTTGTAGGCAGCGGCTGAACCATAGGTGAACGGTTCAATTCTCCTTCCCATTCCAGGTCATAAGGGGCCGACCGGTCTGGATTATTCCCCGTTCCCTGGTCCACATTTACATCTCCTTCTATTCCGCGTACGTCACCGCTTTCTTCCACGCCCTCCTCTATTTGTTCATCTTCTTCGGCTTTTGGAGGAACGACTTCTTCAATAATATCTTCGGTTATTTCAACATTTTGCGGATCAATAACATCAGTTTCCGGGGTTTCCACAACCTCTTCATCTTCGATCTCCTCAACCTGGTCAGGAAGTTCAACCGGTTTGGTGGTTTCATCCACTGGATTTTGAGGCGTTTCTTCCGGCTGAGTAATTTCAGGATCGGGATTTTCAGGCTCTGTTTCAGATGGGTTGGGACGTGTGGCTACCTGTTCCTGTTGAATCTCAGCATGGTCGGCTATCGTTCCGCTGCGGAATTCACCCAGTGTAACTTCCATAAAGGCAGGTCTGTTATCAGGATTGAAATCAATGGTGTAAAGCAGTGCTATGAGCAGCAGAAGGAGATGGATGCCACCTGTTATTCCAAGCCCGAAGCGATCTTCCTCATCGGTATGTGATTTTACCCATTCAAGCATCTGCTGTTAGTCTCGTTCCGTTGCCATTACAATGTTCATGTTTAAGGCCCTGCCAATATTCATAACCTGGACGGCATCATCCACTTTCGCGTCCCGGTCTGCTCTTACTACTAACGATGCATTCGGGCTGTTCTGATATGCCTGCCGTATAGCCGCTGAAAGGCTCCCGCGGGCTGTTTGTTCACCATCTACGAAAAAGTTTCCTTCCTGTGTTACAGCTACTGAAATTTGTGAAGCCTCACTTGTAACACTCGACTCTGCCCTGGGTACATTTACTTTGATGCCAAAATTGGTGACAAAAGAGGATGTCAGGAGAAAGAAAATGAGTAAAAGTAAAATGATATCTGTTAGCGATGATTGGGAAAACATCGACAGAGGTTCCAGCGCTTTGCTGTCTTTTCTGAAATCCATGGTTACGCCTGTCGTTTTTTGGTGGAAGAAGGTGTTTGCAGAAGATCTACAAAATCGGCCGATGCATTTTCCAGTTCAAAAATCATACGGTTAATTCTGCCGAGCAGGTAGTTATAAAAACCATAAGCGATAATTCCCACAATCAGTCCGGTAGCTGTGGTGATCAGGGCTTCCCAGATACCTCCCGCCAAAACGCTTGGGTTCACATTACCCTGGAGCGACTGGATATCCATAAAAGCGCGTATCATACCGGTTACAGTTCCTGTAAAACCGATTAAAGGAGCCACACCTGCAATCGTAGCCAGCCAGTTCATTCGTTTCTCAAGCTGATAAATTTCTTTTTTTCCTGCGTTATGAATGGCTTCCTCAATATCACGAATCGGCCGCCCCAGACGTCGTATTCCTGATTTCAGAATGCGTGCAAGGGGTTTGTCGAATTCTTCGCAATAGTGAACAGCCCGTTGCTGGCTGCCGGATTTAAGCAGGGCTTCGATATTATTCAGCATATTATTTACATCCATCTTCGAGTTATTCAGTGTTCGCCAGCGTTCTGCAATCACATAAATGGCTAAAATTGAAAGGATGAACAGGGGGATCATCAGCAATCCTCCCTGCGAAAGGATCTCTAAAAAAGACATGGACGCATCATCCATTACAATATCAGAAAGAGTATCGGGCTCAGCGGATTCCTGTTGAAATAAAAATAGGGAGATGATATTCATGTACATTTAGTTTGTCTGTATTCGTTGTATAAAATGTTCTGTGTTAAATGGTTCCGGGAGTTCTTCAGCCTGCTCTAAAGCCTGTCTGATTGAAGCAAATTGTCCAAGACTTACCCGCCAAACCGGATTGCCGCGAACAATTCGTGTAGTTACGAGAACACGATACCCTTCACGGTTGAGATTAGCTGCAACATTGCGTGCCTGAGATTCCCGGTTATATGAATAAACCACAATGGAAAAGCCGTCGTTACCCGCATCCTGCACTTGCCCCGTTAAACCATAAACCGGTTCAACGGGAGATAGATCCTCTTCTTCGCTTTGCGACTCACTTTCTGTTACTTCAATTATCTCTTCAGGTTCCGCATTGGGCGTAACACCGGGTAAAGTTTCTTCATTATCAGGTTCTGTTACAGTTGCTGTTACAGAAGCCTGGGGCTGAGATTCCTGGAAAAATTCAATAAATACAAAATAGCCTGCTGCTATCAGAACAAATGCCATGATAATCACAATAATCATCGTAATAGGATTTCCGCCGGATTTTGCTGCAGTTGCAGGTGCTCGTATAACCTTTTCAGATGTTTTTTTCTTTACAGCGGCAGGCTTTTCTTCTTTTGTTTCCGGTTCGGTCTCTGTTCCCTCTTCGGAAAGTTTTGCTGCAGAATCTCTTAAAAGATCTCCAAATGGATCGTCACCGGTGTCTGTTTTTTCCGGCGGCAGGTCAAACGGAATATCTTCTTCCTGCTCTTGCGATTCATCTTCGGGTAAATTAAACGGATCTTCAGGTTCAACGTCTTCTTTTAAGATATCAAACGGTTCATCCGCTTCACTTTGCTCTGTTTGCCGGGAAACAGCTGGTTCTTCCCGTGGAATGTCTTCTTCCAGATCAGCAAACGGATCATCATCAAAGTCGGTTTCGGTATCATCCGTTAGCTCCTCGGATGGTATTGAGACGTCCCGCGGTGCCTTCAGTTCGATAGGCTCCATTCCGGCATATTTGAAATTAATTTCCGTGCTGAATTCTGAAGAGGGATCAAATTTAAGATCACCATTGTCATCAAAATAAAACAGTCCGAATTCTTTAATTTCAAGTGCTTTTCCGCGTTGTGCGGCATCAACGATTCGCTGGATTAACTGGTCTAACTGTGATTTGATTTCATCTTCAACCATTCCGGTTTTATCAACCAGAAGGCGAACCAACTCCTCTTTATTGATTTTCATGTGAACTCCTGAGGTCAGATTTGAATTCTACAAGATCAGCAGGAGGCATCATGACAACCCTGCCATCACCAAATTTCTTTTGATGCTGTTTCACATGGATTACCTCGAAATTTCCAAGTCCTTCTATGTCTATTTCATTGTTGCTGAGAATTTGTTCTCTCAGCACCTCTTTAAAAGCTTTTAAAAAAGTTGGAGTCATATTAAAAAAGATAAGTAAATCCGACAAACGCCTGGAACCCCCGTTCAGGGTACCCTTGCCAAAGTTCATATTCCTGGTTCAACAAGTTAACAAGTTTACCATACACTCCCGCCTGTTCTGTAATTGATATTTCAAATCTGCCCCCAAGCTGAATATAAGAAGATAATTCATCTCCAAGAGAATTCTCTCTGGAACCAGTATATTCGCTCCAGCCTTCAAACACTACCTGTTTTACCGGCCTGTAAGAAAGAGTGCCTTTTATGCTGTAAGATTCTGTGAACGGAATTTTTTCGTTGCCCGAAAGCCGGGGCCGCTGCCAGTATCCGTCAGCGCTTATCCAGAAAACCTGCGGGTTGAGTTCCTGTGAAAAACCTGCGTAAAGTTTCATAAAAGTAGCATCCTCAAAATTTATATCATAGTAGCTGTTGACAGTTCCGATACCTGCTTCAATAAAAGAGTTACGAGAATAGTACAGATAGTTCGAAACAGTCTGGAATGAAGCACCCCCGATCAGTTTGGTTCCCATAAAGGGTTCCAGTTCCACTTCGCCGGATAACTGGCCTTCGTATTGATGGCGCAGCTGAGATGAGTAGTCAATAAACCGGTTTTCCTGATAAATATCATGTATTGAAGCATGTTTTGGTGCACCGGAAATTTCACCACGTATGTCGAACCCATCAAAAAGTGTATGATTAACCCTGAGCCGGGGAGACAGATAGAAACTTATATCAGCGAAGGCGTCTGTAACGGCAGAAACACCGAGTTTTGCTTTCACATCCGTTTTATAATTAAACAGCCGTTCATAGTGAGCTGAAAGATGGCTGACTGACCAGTTTGAGGTTTCAAATCCGGCAAAATCTGAAGCCCCAACTCTGCTTTGCGCCCGAATTCTGTGCACTTCATCAATATTATTACCAAGCCTTGAATATTCTGCTTTTGCATTGACCCCCCATTCGTTGGCGCCACCTTCAAACATTGCCCGCCGGGATGACATATCGAATTCATTGGCATAAACCTGAACCGCCAGATTGAAACCGGCAACTGAATTACGGGCAATAGCAAGATCTGCACCTCCGTGGAACCCGGTTACCTCTACTCTTGTGGCCGGATCTTCAATATCAGCGGAGCCGGCATCCAGTTCAGGAAAATGATTGAAACCGGATTCAGCTCCGGCATTCAGCCGAAGGGAAGCACGATCCGATAGTTTGGAAAAGGAGCGGATATCCGCATCCATAAAGCGATAGGAACTTCTGTGGTTTTCAAGGTGGCCGTGTGTTGAAGTGAAATTAAAATTGCCGGAAACCCAGTTGTTATCACCCAGTTTAGCAATTCCGTATACATCTGCTTCCGGTGTAATAAAGCTGCCGATACCCATTCTGGCAAAACCATTCTGAGGAGATTTATAGCCAAGTGGTTCGTAAACAGGCGGGGCAGAACGGTCTAAATCTCCAATAGGCAGATTGGCCATAACCGTTTCTTCATCTTCAATAAAAGGCATCCGGTTCGGATCTACCTGATATACCCTGGGAGTTGGATTAAAACCTAATATCGGCTGCCTTCTCAACCCCGGAAAGCGTGCCTGGAACTGGCTTCTGATTTCTATATCCTGTGGGTTAATTTCAGGTAAAAGTGACTGGGTGGGGTCAGGCTGCGTGTCCTGAGCTGTTACAGCAGCCCCTGTCAGGTAAAAGAAAATGAATATAAATAAATAAAGAGATTTCGCCATGTCGCTATTAATAAGGCGGTTAAGAGATAACAGGTTGTCAAACGGCAGTATAAAGTAAGAGATGATTTCTTTAAAATTTCCCATTCAGCTTTGGTGTTAACGGTTTATACTGTTTTTGAGTGTATAGTATTTATCCCACCACAAAGCAAGGGGGCCGGTTAAAAACACTAAAAGTACGGTTACCGCATGAGTAACCGTTGCATAAGTAAGTGCTGAAACCAGGGGGATATTATAAAGCAGCCACATGCTTTGCTGGATAAGCAGATGATAGGAACCAATTCCCGCAGGTGTGGGAATACTCACACCTATGGATGATACCATTGTTAATACAACAGCCGCTTTTAATGTAAGGCCGAATTCGGCCTGTAAATTCATCATAAAAAAAGGCAGGTATGTCATCACTACGTAACCGGCCCAGATTCCGGCGGTTAACAGTAGAAAAAGCGGCCAGTTTTTTACATACCTGATTGAAGTCATGCCTTTGCCAAAAGAACTCACAAATTCAGCCAGTTTTAATATAAAGGGATGATTTATTTTTTCGTTTTTTTCCAGGTAAACAAAGAACCTGAACAAAAGCCAGGCACAGATAAACAGCAGAATACCAGTAGCCGGAATGAATAAGTAAGACCGCCACTCATCCGTTTCAAAACCCAGTACCTGTTCCACGAAATTAACATCACTGATCAGGAAGAAGGCAGCAATAGCAATAAGAAGAATCATTGTGGCAAGATCAAAGAGCCGTTCTGTTACAATGGTTCCTAATAAACTGGAGGAATTCATGTTTCCTTTTTTGGCTACATAAACCGGCCGGGATATTTCTCCAAGCCTCGGGACTATGTTGTTTACTACATAACCCAGCATTACACCGGCAAATAAGGTGGATCTGTTTACTTCTTTTCCTTCATTAACCAGTAAAAGACGCCACCTTTCGGCACGAAGAAAGTGACTGAAAAGCATTACTATCACGAAAAAAGGCAGCCAGTAAAATGTAACGGACTGAATCTGTGCCCATACCTCCGGGAGGTTTACGTTTCGAATGGCAAGCCAGATAAAAAGGCCGGCCACAACTAACGAAACGATAATGTTCAGTGCTCTTTTTGTCATCAGTTGTCGTGCCGCAAGTCAATAAGTTCGGTTCCTTCCGGTATGTTCAGTTCAAAAGTATCAGGCCCTGCATCCGTAAACCTCCCGTTTGAAAACGTGGTGGTTAATTCATTTTCTACCTGGTCTGTAGCACTGATACGCAATGGGTTGCCTTCTTCACTAAGATAAATTGAAACTTCCGTAAATACTGAAAACGGATCTTCTGAAGTAAGGGTAATTAGTGTTTGATTGTTTTCTATCGCACGTTCTGATACCGAATAACTGTCATCCACACCCTGCAGCATTCTTGAAGGTGCAAAATCATCTTCTTCTTCGATATATTCACTGATGATCAGCCGGTTCCTGGTTTCATCATATACCCGCGAAATTTCACCATCAACAACCATACGTTGATTATTTCCTTCAATTTTATACTGTTCTTTACCAATCCAGATGGTACCTTCAGCTTCCTGCTGTTCACCGGTAAAACTATCGCTATAGACATGGTAAAAAGATGCCGTAAAAATCCGGTTATTCTCAAAAGCGGATTTTAAATGGTCAAACTCAGGTGTGTTCTGGCTGTAACCTGCCTGAAGTATTCCAGCAATTATGAGAGAGAACAGAAAGAGTATGTTTTTTAAAACCGGCATAATGGCAAATAATTATAAAAGGAAGTGACAAGGATATTTCGTGCTGATCTCAAAAAATTTTATACACCCAATTCATCGAATATTTCTTCAAGTTCTTCTTCTTCGGTACATTTCACATCACGTGCTGTGCTTCCCTGGTACGGGCCAACCACTCCGGCATTATAGAGCTGATCGATAATTCGTCCGGCACGGTTATATCCGATTTTTAACTTTCGCTGTAACAGGGAAACAGAACCTTGCTGGTGCAGAACCACAATGCGTGCAGCATCTTTAAAGAGATCATCAATATCATCGAGCGGGTCTGGTATGCCCGCCTCTTCGTCTTCAACTACAGGCAGGTGGAAAGGTTTCTTAAAGCCCCGCTGTTCCCCGATAAAAGAGGTGATTTTTTCAACTTCATCCGTATCCACATAAGCATTCTGAATCCGGGTCATTCCTGCTCCGTTTGAAAAGAGCATATCTCCGCGTCCCACCAGCTGGTCGGCGCCGCCGGTATCCAGAATAGTTCTTGAATCTACTTTTGATGCTACCTGGTAAGCAATACGAGCAGGGAAATTGGCTTTAATGGTACCGGTAATCACATTAACCGACGGTCGCTGAGTTGCTACTACAAGATGAATTCCAATAGCACGTGCAAGCTGGGCAAGGCGTGCAATAGGCTCTTCAATCTGTTTTCCGGCGGTCATCATCAGGTCGGCCAGCTCATCAATGATAACCACAATGTAAGGCAGGTGCCGGTGTCCGAGTTCGTCTTCTAATTCGCCATTTTTATACTTTTCGTTATATGACCTGATATCACGAACCATTGCCATTTTCAGCAGGTCATACCGTTCATCCATCTCTTTGGTAACACTCTCTAGGGTTTCGAGAGCCCTGCTGGTATCGGTTACAATGGGTTCATCTGAACCGGGCAGGACGGCCAGGTAGTGATTCTGTATATTTCTATAGAGGGAAAGTTCAATCTTTTTCGGATCAATCAGAACAAACTTCAGGTCATCCGGGTGGCACTTGTATAAAAGGCAGGTGATAATGGTATTAATTCCAACGGATTTACCCGATCCGGTGGCCCCTGCAATAAGCAAATGGGGCATTTTTGTCAGATCAAGCATGAAAACTTCATTCTCGATTGTTTTTCCAAAAGCCACAGGCAGTTCGAAATCAGTTTCTACAAATTTCTTTGTATTGATAACCGATTTAATATAGACCGTTTCACGGGTACTGTTGGGTACCTCAATCCCTACGGCGGAACGGCCCGGAATAGGTGCGATAATTCTGAGCCCGTGAGCAGCGGTGGCCATTTTTAAATCATTGGCATAGCTTTCAATCTTGCTGATTTTTACATCCGGCGAAGGTTCCAGTTCATAAAGTGTAACTGTAGGTCCCACAATTGCATTAATAGCGAGTATTTCTATTTTATGCCGTTTCAGTTTATCAAGTATGATCCGCTTGTTATTTTTGATCTCTTCGATATCCACTTCATTCCCTTCATTGGGTGGGGCATCTAAAAGATCAATACCAGGAAACTTGTATTTAATGAAAGGGATTTCTTTTGCCTTGTCTTTATTCTGGCGGTCGAGCTCTTTTTCTTTTGCTTCTTCATCACCTTCCCCGATAAATACGGATATATCCACATCATCATCTTCAGGAGCGTCTTTTTCATTATCCGCAGACTCAGAAGAAGATCCGTTACTTTTTTCAAGAATAGCCCGTGGTGGTTTAGATTCAAGATCGGCACTCTCTTTTCGAAGCTGATCGGCCCGTTCTTCATCTTCCTTTTGAGAACGTTCAACAATATCATCAATTGAAATGGGATCAGGGCGATGTTCTACAATTTTTCTTTTTGCTTCTTTTTTCATAGCAGCTTCTGCTTTTTGCTGTTGTTTTAAAGCTGCTTTTTCTTCTCTTTGACGGGCTCGTTTATCTTTCCGCTCTTCTCTGTTTTTCTTAAAGGCAGTATACCTGTTCTTTATAATTTCAAATGTTTTTTGCAGGTCCCGGTCCAGTAGTATCAAGCCGGAGACAAACAGAAGTACAAACAAAATAAAAATGGATCCAACTCCTGTAATATTTTGCAGAATCTGCGCCGTATAGATACCGGAATTTCCGCTCCATGCCAGGGAGTAGCTTTCATACTCATTATAAAACCAGCCAATGGTTGTGGAAACCAGCACCATTACCCATAAACCGTAAGCGAGAGACCAGCCGAGGTTTCTTAAATCATACTGCCGAAAGACATACCAGCCAATGGAAGCGATTAAAACAGGGATGATAATACTTGTGTAACCAAACAAGGTCTGTACAAACAGGTAAGAAATATAAGCCCCGACTACCCCCAGCCAGTTACTTACACGAAGTGCGGGGCCCTGATCTATCTGGAAAAGAGAACTGGATGAGAGTGATTTAACAACCCCGTAATCGTTAGGATGAAAAGAAGCAATACTGAGAAGCAACAGCCCGGCCAGGGCGATAATCAATATACCCGTTACCTCCATTTTACGGGTTGTATCAAAGTTACTCAGCAGTGTTTTCGATTGTTTCTTTTTAGCCATGTTGTATGGTTATAATGCCTTCTTTTAATAAAGGGACCTGATCATATATATCAATTTGGCAGCAATAATCAATATCTCCGTTGCCAATAATATTTTTCAGCCGTGTAGCGTGGTTTGAATTATGGATGTTAGAAGCAATATCACTGCCATATTTCTCATAAATACCGAATGCCACTTTTGTCCCGTCTGTAGCATCTTCATTCAGGCGGCCATTGTTAAGCAGGTGGACTATATTGCCTGCGAGAAGTGTGTCTTCTAACGAAAGCCTTCCTTTCCAGCCGGCACAAACAAGAACAATATCATGTTGTTCCTTTTTAAGTGCCTCTGCAACAGCATTTAAATTTAAAAAAGATGCGATATAAATATTAGCCGAACCCTGTGATTTTTTAATGGCTTTAGTTCCATTCGTGGTATTAAAAATAAGAGTTTTTCCTTCCACAACTTCCGGGCTGTATTCCTGGGGTGAATTTCCGAGATCATACCCCTGGATTTTCATTCCGTCCTTTTCCCCGCAAAGCAGGTAATTATCAGAATCCACATTCTGTGAAATTTTACTTGCCTCACCCATATCTCCAACGGGTATAACACCGCGCGCGCCATTCATCAGGGCAGTAACTATGGTTGATGATGCCCGGAGAACATCAATAACCACAACTGCTTTATTTCGCAGCTCATCTTCCTGGAATGAACCGGCAGAAAAAAATACATCTAACTTCATATTAATTAATCAATTCTTATTTTTGGATGAAAGGAGGTTTTACAACAACTGCCTTCACCTGTCTTTTTCTGATATTTATATAAATTGTTTCACCCTCACCGGCTTTTTCTGCTGAAATATAACCCATTCCGATGCCTTTGTTAAGAGAGATCGATTGGGTGCCACTGGTTACAAAACCAATCTCACTTCCATCTTCTTTACTGATTTTATAACCGGCGCGGGGGACATTTCTGGATTCTTCAATTTCAAAGCCCATCAGTTTCCGACTTACTTTCTGCTTCTTTTGTTTCATCAGTGCTTCTTTACCGATAAAACTGTTTTTATCTAACTTTGTAAGCCATCCCATCCGTGCTTCGAGAGGGTTTGTCTCTTTTGTAATGTCGTTTCCATAAAGAGCATAACCCATTTCAAGGCGTAATGTATCTCTGGCACCCAGTCCCGCGGGTTCAGGTGTGTTGCTTAGTCCAAATAGTGCATCCCAGATTTTTTGTGGATCTGATGTTTCCGTATCGATGTAGAGTTCAAATCCTTTTTCCCCTGTGTACCCGGTTGCTGAAATAATTACATTTTTTTCTCCTGCTACGTTTCCCACGGCGAAATTATAAGATTTAATATCTGCTACTTCTGTATCTGTCAGGTTCCGGAGGATTTCAACAGATTCAGGTCCCTGCAGTGCCAAAAGTGCTGTTTTATCAGACCGGTTTTCCACAGTGGCACCCATACTGTTATGAGATGAAATCCATTCCAGGTCTTTTTTAATATTAGAAGCATTTACAACCAGCATGTATTGCTCATCATCAAGCATATAAACCAGCAGGTCGTCTACAATTCCGCCATTTTCGTAACACATAGCTGAATATTGTGCTTTTCCGGGTGTTAGCACGGAAGCATCATTAATAGTTATTTTTTGTATGAGGTTTAAAGCCTCCGGGCCGGATATAAAAAATTCCCCCATATGTGACACATCAAACAAACCGGCTCTTTCCCGCACAGCAAGGTGTTCCTGCTTGATCCCCGCATACTGTACGGGCATTTCAAACCCGCCGAAATCAATTATCTTTGCGCCCCGGGCTTTGTGTTGTTCATAAAAGGGTGTTCGTTTCAGCATAAATTATTTATCGTTTCCCCTGGTTAACAGTGTCTATTAAAATACCGAATGCAGACAGACCCGTATAACGCTTCTTTATTATTATGATTTAAGCAGCGCACGGAGTTTTTGCGGGCCGGATCTGTTCCGGTGTTCAATTTTCCGATGAATTCGTCTAATGGTTTCTTTCCGGGTACAGGAATGGACGTTGGCTGTTTTACCAGCGTGTAAGCTTGTTTTATTTCTGCGTCAGACATTTGTTAGCTATATGAAATTAAAGGTAACCATTTCTAGCCTGCATTATTCACAAATAATAATTATCAACATCATAAACTATTATAAAACAATGAGATGATTTTTATATAATAAAGATAAAACAATCTGATGATCCCTGCGACATTTTCCTGTGTGCTGTGTTGAAGTTGAAAATGGCTTGATCAACGTACCCAGGTACGCCTCACTGCGCCATTTCAACTTCGCCTTGCACACAACCAAATTTCTTGGTGAATAATGCAGGCTAAGAAACTTTGAAGCATCTTCAATCCGGAATCGCAGTTTAACATTTAGTTTGCTTGGAAATCTCTTTATCTTCTCAAACTGAGCCTGAAAACCATCGCAACAATTTTTTTGCTTTCATCAGGCCCGAGTCTGAAGGTAATCAACCCAAGTTTTAAAAATTTATGTCCATCCATAAAGAACAGGTTAAGAGCGCACTGGGGCATGTAATGCATCCGGCTTATGACAAAGATCTGATCACCCTCGATTTAATCCAGGACCTGATTGTTCAGGATAAATATATATCGTTCACCCTGGAACTGCCGAAAAAAGATGATTCACTTGCCGCTCATTTAAAGAAAGAGATCACAGAAGCGGTACATAAGTTTGTGGATCCGGAGGCTATCCTGGATGTAACGGTTGGGATTAATATCTCAAAACAACGGGAACTGGACGGAGATGAAGAGGCTCCCTCCCAGCAGAAACAGCCTGAACAAGAGCAAATACTGCCTGGGGTAAAAAATGTGATTGCTGTGGCATCAGGCAAAGGCGGAGTGGGTAAATCTACCATAGCGGCTAACCTGGCGGTTTCGCTGGCGCAATCCGGCGCTAAAGTAGGTTTGCTGGATACCGATATCTACGGACCCAGTATTCCTACAATGTTTGGTGTTACCGAGAGACCCAATATCACAACAAAAAAGAAACTGGTGCCTATTGAAAAACATGGTGTTCACCTGGTATCCATGGGTTTTCTTGTGGATACCGACCAGGCGATGATATGGCGCGGGCCTATGGTTACCAGCGCAGTAAAGCAGTTCATGCAGGAAGTTGAGTGGGGCGAACTGGATTACCTGGTACTTGACCTGCCACCCGGAACCGGAGATATCCAGTTAACGATTGTGCAAACAGTTCCTCTGACCGGTGCGATAATCGTTTCCACACCGCAAACGGTTGCCCTTGATGACGCACGCAAAGGTGTGGCAATGTTTAACAAAGTACAGGTTCCTGTGTTGGGCATTATCGAAAACATGGCCTATTTCGTTCCGGATGATATGCCAGAGAAAAAGTACTACATCTTTGGCAAGCACGGTGCACGGAAACTGGCACAGAAGCTCGAAGTGCCGTTTCTGGGTGAAGTACCCCTGCGTGAACAGATTCGTGAAACAAGCGACAGCGGAACCCCGGTTGTTGCGGCCGATCCCGCTGCACTTTCCTCTGTCGGCCTGAAGGAAATTGCCAACAGAATTCAGCAGACACTATCCGTGCGAAATGAAGAAAAAGCGGAAAAAATTAAGATAAATATCCGGCCGTAAATTTTTTGAAGAAGGGTAATGGATTAGCATATTAGAATGATGCCCTGAGTTCCTCACAGTAATGTTCCCGGTAACATTCTATAATCGAAACTCAGGATTACAGGTTTTGATGTTAATGAACCAGGTCAGGCGATTTATGTATGAATATTCTTTTATTCCCTTTTCTAACTATATGGAATATGCCGCTGAAGAGATGAAAGAACGGGCGGTTTCATTTCGTAAAGACATGCAGCGACGCCGAACAATCCGGAACTTTTCTGATCGTGATATTCCTGATGGCGTCATTGAGGAATGTATTATGGCTGCAGGTACAGCACCCAACGGAGCCAATTTACAGCCCTGGCATTTTGTAGTGGTGAAAGACCCCGCCATCAAAAAAAAGATACGCACGGCAGCGGAAAAAGAGGAGAAAGAGTTTTATGATAACCGTGCTTCAGAGGAGTGGCTGGAAGATTTAAAAGCTCTGGGTACAGATGATCAAAAACCATTTCTTGAAAAAGCCCCCTGCCTGATTGCCATTTTTTCGAAACGTTACGGATTAACTGAAAGCGGCCGGAAAAAAAGGCATTATTATGTAAAAGAATCTGTGGGGATTGCAACGGGCATACTGATTACTGCTCTTCATCACAGCGGACTGGCAACTCTTACCCATACTCCAAGCCCGATGAGTTTTCTGAATGATATTCTGAACCGCCCGGAAAATGAACGGCCTTTTCTGCTCCTGGTTGTTGGTTACCCGGAAAAAAATGCAAAAGTGCCGGATATTAAAAAGAAATCGCTGAGCGAGATTTCGACTTTTTTGTAACTTTTGCGAGTTAACCAGCTACTTAACAAGTACCATTTTACGTGTTAATATCTCAGTCGGGGTTTGCAGCCGGTAAATGTATACTCCGCTGGAAAGCCCCTGCCCGTCAAAAGAAACCGCATAGGAGCCTGCAGCCTGTTGCCTGTTTACCAGTGTGGCTATCTTTTTACCAGTAATATCATACACTTCAAGAGAAATCGGATACGTATCATCCAGATCGTAATTGATTGTGGTTACAGGATTGAACGGATTGGGGAAATTTTGCTCCAGGGCTATTTCATCCGGCGGCTGCGGCTGTCCGATTGGCTGATCCAGATCAATGTTTACTGCAATGGGTATCCGTTCGGCCGGTGCATCGGGATCATTGCTGGTAACAATCAGTTCAGTTTCATATATGCCGTTTTCAACACCCTCCGCGGTAAAGGTGAGCAGCAGCTCATCCTGTTCTCCCGGGCCTGTTACACCGCTAAACCGATCCACCTCAAGCCACGAAAGCGGGGCAGCATTTCTGATAACCTCTACATTATCGATGTCGATGCTACCATTTGCCTGATCATTAAAATTTAAAAACCAAATGTAATCCGGTTTTTTCCCTTCGGTATAAACATTAGAAGCGACCAGCTGATCATCCACGTAATAGTCTAATGAGGCTGCAGAAGCATTGTAAACAATCCTGAGATTGAAATAGACGTTATTACCGGGGTAATTGAACTGTGTGCCGAAAAAACTGTCGGTGCCGCTTTGTGGATTTCGTCCATAAGCAAACATCAGGTTTGCATTTGTATCAGGATGAGATTCAAAAACCACTCCTGATGAAAGTTCCTCCCTGTCTCCATCAAAAATATAGATATCGAATCGTTCTTTGTCAGTTCCTGACGCCTGATTGATGGCTACATCCATCGAAACCTCAAATTCACCAAAAGGCTGCGGTCCGAAATAGGGAGATGTTGCAATTTGTGTTTCATCTGATTGGGAGGAGCTCTGAAGCCTGAGGTGCTGTAACCCTCCCGATGGATTCGCATCCGAGGCGTCGAATTCCATATCATCTATAAGTACTCTCCAGCCACCAAGCGTGTCAGTAACTCCTAACGGTGTAAATCCGTCAGAAGGCTCAAATCCTGTTTCAAATATCACGCCATCTTCATCCGGCCAGCCAAACTCGTTTTCGGCTAAAAAAGGTTCATTAAACGGGTGAGGTTCTATCACCCGATCAAAAGAAATGCCTTTACTTCTTGCGGCCGGTTCTGCCGAGGTGGATGTCAGGTCAAAGTCTATACTCCACATCAGATCGGAGTCTCCATTATTATTAACGGCTACCGGTACCGTAACTCTGCTGTTGTTATCTGTTAAAGCTATATTAATGGCATTATCCACAATGGCAGCCACGGGTGGATCGGTATGGCTGAGACGGTAGGATGCTATGGATCTTTTAATCTGGCGCATGGTTAAAATACTGTTGGCCCGGTCACTGCCCAGCCGGACCCCGGTATCGGGATCAACTAAATCCGGGCTGGAAAAATAAGGTACGGGCAGTTCTCCATACGCCATAATCGTATTGTAACCTTCCGGGGAGAGATATCCCGCGGAATATTTGAACAAGCCTCCTATCGCGCCAGCCGGGGCTTCTTCCTGGTTTCTGGCATGGGCATTCCCCATGTTATGGCCTATTTCATGAATCAGTGTGAACGTACGTCCAACCTGTTCGGCCCTGTTAACTGAAAAAGCAAGATCGTCTCGTCCGGCGGTAGAATTGTTCAGCCAGGCAATTCCGCCGGTATTGGGTTCACTGGCAATCATAGCTACTACGTCAGCACCATATTCTTCCCGGAGCGTATGGACATCTTCCATATACCCGTCGTAATTATCTTCATCGGTATTAAAGTCAGTGCCATTTTCTGCACCTTGTGTTAACCGGCGTAAATGATCGCCCCCTTCAACTTCCTCAGTTCCATCATCATCGTAATCAGTTTTATGAGTATGTACTAACCGGAGGTTGATATTTACACCACTGTTATCCAGCCCCTGCTGTGATAGATTCATCGCCTGGGAAATCATCGCTTCAATACTTCCGAAAGTGGAACTCTCTGCATAATCCTGGGCTTTTTGGGTATAAACAATCATCAGGTCAATCGTAATGATATCATCCAGTGATTCTCCTCCCATGGCTGCAATGTTGGGAGGATTCAGCGGATACCCGTCTTTTGTTTTCTGCCGGGGTGATGTGGAAGGCTTCGGAACCTGTCCATGCTCTTCATGAACACTGCAAAGCTGTACGTCATCTCCACTGAAGGATGTTTCGGAAAGATAGTTTTCGCCGGTATCCGGTTCATGTTCAAAATAAACCGTTGAAGAGTGTGAAACATGATAAAGCCCATTCACCCGCCCATTTTGATAGGTAAAGGAAAAAACATTCTCCCTGTTATTTATATCTGCAGCACGGACAGATACCGTTTCAGCAAAATAGCTTTCGACTCTCTGTATGATAAGTTCAGCCCGGTTACCAGGCTCAAGTTCAACCTGAAGTATATCCCCTGCCGAAAGAACCGTTTCTCCTTCAAATAAATCTGAATTCAGGTCATAATATAGTCTCTCCTGTTCCTCTCCGGCCGGAGTCTGTTTTGTTTTTACCCCGGAATCATCGAGGGAATTAAATTGAAAGGTCTCTCCCTGTGAAAATACCAGAAGCGGGAATAATAGTATAAAGGAAAGTGCCCCGAAATATTTTGATATGTGCATAAAAAGTAACTGTTAAATCATCTGAATGAGTATATAAAAATTAACTACACCAATTAACATAAAATAAATAAAATTGATTTTGTTTCTTCAGCGTTCATATAGCTAAAATGCTATGACTGTTAATAACCAAAAAACATCATTCAGAAGTATTGCAGGGTTCCTGTTTTGGGTGGGAATTTGTTTCTTTGTTGCCTGGACAGCCTCTCTTGTAACCCCTGAGGCAGTTGCTTCCGAATGGTATCGTTCATTAAATAAGCCCGTATGGAATCCGCCGGACTGGCTGTTTGGGCCGGTTTGGGGCCTGTTATATGCTTTCATGGGAATCGCTGCATGGCAGGTATGGAGAAAATTTGGTTTCCGTGAAGCTGGCATTGCTTTATTTTTCTTCCTGGTTCAGCTTGTTCTGAACGGGCTGTGGACACAAATATTCTTTGGATTTCGTAATCCGGGGCTGGCTTTTATCGAAATTATATTTCTGCTGGCTGCTATATTTGTATCAATAATCCTGTTTTTTCAAAAGGATAAGCTGGCCGGCTGGCTTATGGTACCTTATTTTCTGTGGGTTGGTTTTGCAACAGCACTGAATGGCGCAATATGGATGATGAACTGAAAGTTTTAGATATGAGATGAAATAGATGTGAGATGGTAAACATCGGTATCAACGCCGCTCAAATCTCACGTCTCACATTCTACGAGAAACGGTCCGCCAGCCGGTTAATTAAGTAACTG
Organism: Balneolaceae bacterium; assembly: GCA_040882525.1. GTDB lineage: Bacteria > Bacteroidota > Rhodothermia > Balneolales > Balneolaceae > Rhodohalobacter. Next base: position 104,491 of record JBBEBD010000032.1, read on the forward strand.
CTCTCTTTCAGCGCCTGAGAGGCAAAACTGCCGAAGAAATCCGTTACATTTTCAAATTCTTTGATAAATCCTTCTTTATCATCTTCCTCAACCATTTTCATGAGTGCCTGGTGGTGCTTAAAAAAGGAAAGAAGCAGTTCTCTCCGTTCTTTATTAGAAAAAACAATATCGGCATATAATTCTGCATCCTGTGCGAAAATTCGTCCGGTCATCATCAGTTCAGCCCGGTATATCGGGCTGGAATAATCCAGCATTTCATTCGGATTGAGGTCATACTCTTTCATGAATGAGCCATGAAGCAGGGCCACGAAATGGCGCAGTCCCTGAACAAGATTCATTACATGATCGTGCTTGGTAGGTTCTGCTTCCATTACCTGCATTCCCCACAATTTACACTGCTTTTTAAACCAGTCTGCCTTTTCCGGCTGCCGGCCTGTACAAAACACCATCAGTTGTTTTGATAAATTTGGAACATCCGGCCCGTGCATAGGATGAAGCCCTACCACCGGCCCTTCATGAGCTTTCATCATAGCCTGCAGCGGATCTGTCTTATTACTGGTAAAATCAGCCAGAATGGTTTCCTTTTTTAACTTAGGGGCAATTCGGTTAATCACATCCAGGGTTACATTAATGGGAACAGTGATAATCACCAGGTCCAGTCTTGGGGCGATCTCTTCCAGTTCAAACCAGTTTCCTTTATCGATGGAATAAACTATATGCCCGCTTTGTTCTGCAAATCGACGGTAAAGAGATCCCATCCCTCCGGCCCCCCCTACAAAAAGTATGTGCATAGGTTCAGGCGTGGAACGCGGAAACGTTTTGGCGGATTGGGTAGCCCGGGAGGCAGACATCACCATTCGCAGAAAATCTTCAGCCCAGTCGGGGTCCAGCCCCCGCTGCACTGCTTTCTCCCGGAAAGAATCCGTCTTTTCCTGTTCGCGTTTTGCCACAAAAACCGGAAGCTGGTTTTCCACTTTTCTTTTGAGTACATCCTGGACTACCTCTGTTCGTTTTTGAAGCAGGTCCAGGATCTGCTCATCAATATCATCGATTTGAGAGCGTTGTTTTTTAAGCTTGCTTTGATCGGGCATGGATTTTATGAATGTCGGGAATTTTTTAAAGGCGTCATCCTGAACTTGATTCAGGATCTCCTGCACATGTTGTGCATGTAATGAGTTATCAGGAGATTCTGAGACAAGCTCAGAATGACATTAATGAAGACATGGATCACAAAAAAGAGTAACATACCTAGACTTTTTGCAAATCGTGAACAAAGTACCGGAAATCCTTTAAAAATGTGTAATAGCAGAATAAATTCTGTATGATTTATTTTATTCTGTTGCTCGCGTTGTTATCTTTAATCTTATGTCAGATTTCAAACTTCATTCTCCATGGGAGCCTTCAGGGGATCAGCCCAACGCCATACGGGAACTTACTGAAGGCCTTCATCAGGGTGATAAATTTCAAACCTTGCTGGGAATTACCGGCTCAGGTAAAACCCGGACCATCGCAGGCGTGATCGAAAACGTGAAGAAACCCACGCTGGTGATGAGCCATAATAAAACCCTTGCTGCCCAGCTGTACCGGGAGTTCAGCGATTTTTTTCCGGAAAACCGGGTGGAATTTTTCATCTCCTATTATGACTACTATCAGCCGGAAGCTTATCTTTCCAGCCAGGACAAGTATATTGAAAAAGACCTTTCCATCAATGAAGAAATTCAGCGTCTGAGACTTCGTGCGACCAGTTCGCTGCTTTCCGGCCGGCGGGACGTGATTATTGTTTCTTCAGTAAGCTGCATTTACGGTATCGGTTCCCCTTCAGAGTATGAAAAACTGATCATTAATCTTGCTGTTGGACAGGATATACCAAGAAATACCCTTTTATACGATCTTGTTGATCTTCACTATACCCGGGACGATATCGAATTCCGGCGCGGTACGTTCCGCGTGAGAGGAGATGTGGTGGATATTTACCCGGCGTATTCCGAAGAGGGACTTCGTATTTCCTTCTGGGGAGATGAAATTGAAAAAATGGAAGTATTTGATGTGGAGAACGGAAGCATTCTGGATGTTGTGGATGAATTCCGGATCTACCCGGCATCTCATTACGTAACCACACAGGATCGCCTTGAAGGAGCTATAAAGCAGATCCGGGATGAAATGCACTGGCGTGTGGATATTTTAATGGAAGAACAGAGGTTCCTGGAGGCTAAACGACTGGAGCAGCGAACTCTTTTCGATATCGAGATGATGCAGGAGATCGGTTACTGTTCAGGAATTGAAAACTATTCGCGGTATCTGAGTGCAAGAAAACCCGGTGAACGGCCCTACTGCCTGATGGATTATTTTCCGGATGATTACCTGCTGATTGTTGATGAGAGCCACCAGTCCGTACCACAAATAGGGGCTATGTACGGTGGCGACCGCTCTCGTAAAATTGAGCTTGTGGAACATGGATTTCGTCTGCCATCGGCACTGGATAACCGTCCGCTTACATTTGAGGAATGGGAAACCATGATAAACCAGGCCATTTTTGTAAGTGCCACTCCTGCCGATTATGAACTGGAGCAATCCGGCGGGGTTTATGTTGAGCAGGTTATCCGGCCAACGGGACTGATGGAACCCGAAATAGAAGTTCGTCCCCTGGGTACCCAGGTAGATGACCTTCTTGAGGAGATCCGGATAAGAGCCGCAAAAAATGAGCGGGTTCTCTGTATTACCCTTACCAAACGTCTGAGTGAGGAACTCAGTGAATATCTGAAAAACCTGGGTATCAGTGCTGCATACATGCACAGTGAACTGGATGCCATGCAGCGGGTAGAAGTACTTTATAAATTCCGGCGGGGTGATTATAACGTCCTGGTGGGGATCAACCTGCTACGTGAGGGAATTGATATTCCGGAGTTAAGTCTTGTAGCCATTCTGGATGCAGACAAGGAAGGCTTTTTACGCTCAGAAACATCGCTGTTCCAGATTGTGGGCCGTGCAGCCCGGAATATTGGCGGAAAAGCTATTTTATATGCAGATAAAATCACAAAAAGCATGAAAAAAGTGATTGATGAAACCAACAGGCGGCGGAAAATTCAAAAAGAATACAATGAAAAACACGGTATCACACCGCAGACCGTTGTTAAAGAGTTAAAACCGCTTGTGGATCCGTCATTAATTTCCACACAGGATTTTACCCTCGATTCCCCGTCCGGAAAAAAAGAGGAAGACTATCTCGAAGTTGTTAAAGTCGCCGAAGAAGGAATTCAGTACAAAGCCAGTCCGGCCATGAAAGAAGTTACATTTGAAAGCAAAGATAAATTTCTCGATTATCTTCGTGATTCAATGTTGCAGGCAGCAAAAAATATGGAATTTGAAGAGGCAGCCCGGATTCGTGATCAAATTGAAAAATTAAAAAAAGAACTATAATACAATGAACCATTTATGAGTAAGCTTCACTTTCTTAAAACCTTCATTAAAGACCGGGATGTCGCTTCAATTACCCCGACTTCCCGCCACTGTGTAAAAAAAGTTTGTACACACATCGATTTTACCAAAGATTTTTTGCTCGTTGAATATGGTCCCGGAGATGGAGTTTTTACGGAATACCTGCTTGAAAATATGTCTCCCGGATCACGCCTGGTTTTAGTAGAAGCCAATAAAGATTTCGTTGGACATCTGGAAAAGAAGTTCAATGATCCGCGTGTAAAGATTCACAATATTCTTGCCGGAGATGTGGAAGATATTTTGAATGCAGAGGATAGAGGCAATGTGGATTATGTTTTATCGGGGATCCCTTTTTCATTTCTTAAACCAGATCGTAAGCGGGAGGTTCTTCAAGCCACCAAATCTATTCTCAAAGATGGCGGAAAATTCCTGGCGTACCAGACCAGCGGACATCTGAAAAAACCTGTAATGGAAATATTCGGCAACTACGAAACGGAATTCGTGGCACTGAATATTCCGCCTTATTTCATTTATGATGTGAAGAAAAACGGAGTTTAATGAGAGTATGGTTTTTGAATATTGGAAAAAATTTCCCCTCTCGAGAGGGGATTCAGGGGTGTGTTTTTATGAAACTGCTACTTCACCTTTAACAACAACTTACTAAGCATAACAAGTCTCAAAACTACCAGTGAAGTCCGATTCCAACAAAATCATCCCGCCGGAAGTGCTTCTTGAAGCGTATAGCCGTGGTATTTTTCCTATGAGTGAAACAAGAGATGACAATACCGTAGGCTGGTATTCGGCGAAAGAGAGGGGCATCATTCCCATGGAGAATTTCAGCGTTTCATCCAATGTGATGCGGCTGATCCGGCAGGGCCGGTACACATGTAAAATCAATACTTCTTTCCGTGATGTGGTTACCGAATGCGCCAGCCGCGAAACTACCTGGATTTCCGACCTGATTATCAATTCTTTTGAAGTGCTGCATATGGCCGGACACGCCCACTCTGTTGAAATATTTGATGAGGAAGAACATCTTTCCGGCGGACTCTACGGTGTTTCTCTGGGGGCCGCGTTCTTTGGGGAATCCATGTTCAAAAAACAGAAGGAGGCCGACAAAATTGCCCTCTGGCACTGCCACCGGATTTTGCAGGAGAATGGCTTTGAGCTCTGGGATACACAGTTTTATACCGATCACCTGGCGCAGTTCGGATGTATTGAGATTCCTGCAGAAGAGTATAAAGAGAGGCTGGAAAATGCACTGGAGAAGGAAGTTTTTTTCTCCGCTTAATCCTGAAATAATATCTTTTTCAGTCGTTTTGGTTGGTATAATCAATAGAAAAAGAGAGAAAGAATGATCCACCCGAATACCGAGCTTCGATTTGTAAACCATCAAAAAGGGAGAGGAGTTTTTGCTACTTCTTTTATCCCCAAAGGAACCATCACCTATGTAAAAGATTCCCTGGAAGTGGAAATTCCGCCAGCAGACCCGCGGCTTTCAGACCCGAACTATAAGGATCTGATTGAAACCTACAGTTATATAGATGGAGATGGTACAAGGGTGATCAGCTGGGACCATGCCAAGTATGTAAACCACTGCTGCCGGTGCAACACCATGAGTACCGGGTATGGGTTTGAAATTGCCATCACCAATATTGCTGCTGATGAGGAAATTACAGACGAATACGGAATGTTTAATATTTCCGGAGTCATGGAATTATCCTGTGAGAAATCACCCTGCCGGAAGTTAGTTAGCAGTGAAGACCTTGAGAGGTTTTACCCGGAATGGGATGAAATCGTGCAACAGGCATTGAATGATTACATGAAAGAAGAACAGCCGCTTGAACTATTTCTTTCTCCTGCAATACTGGAGCAGTTGCAGGACTATCTGAGAACAGGTAGTAACTATCGTTCGGTTCTGGAATTAAAATACCGGAAGAGTTACTGATCGTTTTTGGGATCTTCAAACTTTGCTCCGGTTGGAGTCCGGTAGTTCTGAAAAGGAATTTTAAGCAGATTTGCCACCCGGTCATTCTCCTCCGGGTCCATATGGGTATCTATGCCGTACCTCAGTTCTTTTATATCCTCTACATTTACATAGGTGCCGAAAAGCCGGTCCCATATTGCAAATATATTTCCATAGTTGGTATCGGTAAGCGGCTGGGTGTAGTGGTGATGAACCTTATGCATATTTGGAGTCACAAAAATCCAGGAGAGAGCAGTATCCACCTTTCGTGGCATATTGATATTGGCGTGAGTGAGGTGAGCAAATAAAACGGAAAGACTTTGATAGAACATGACGATACCAATGGGTATACCAATCAGAAAAACACCTAGAATGGTAAAAGATATGCGAAAAACGGTTTCGCCGGGGTGATGCCTCAAACCTGTGGTTACATCCACGGTTGTATCGCTGTGGTGGATCAGGTGAAATTTCCACATCCATTTTACCTTGTGTTCAATCCAGTGAATCAGGTATGCACCTACAAAATCGAGCAGCATCACTCCAAGAATCACCTTCAGCCAGAGAGGCATTTCAACCAGGTATAGAAGTCCGAAGTTATGAACCGAAACCCAGGTGGATGTGTAATATAAAACTCCGGCCAGGCCAAACCCGATAATGGCGGTAAACAGCGTAAACAGCAGATTAATCCCGGCATGGCGGTATTTGTTGTAGGCAAAACTGAACAGAGGAACCACTCCTTCTAAAACCCAGAAGAAAAATATTCCGCCGATAAGAATACCGGAGCGAAATGACGTGGGTATATTTTCGAAAAAATCAATGAATATTTCCATAATCCAATTTCCTTATTTAGCGGAATGGAAGCAAGAGATTTCAATTGAGCAACCACAACCTGGCAGAGCACCCGGTGCTTTCCCGGATACCTGTCTTAAGGGGATCATTTGTGGCCAGAGTTGTGGGGGAAGGTGCGTTTTTTTATACGTGGTATGCACCGCGACTCTGCCAGGAGCCCGAAAAGCACGGGCAACTCTGGAAGGTCACTGAATCAATAGTTAAGGTACGGGGTTTGCACCGCGACTCTGCCAGGAGCCCGAAAAAGCACGGGCACTCTGGAAGGTCACTGAATCAATAGTTAAGGTACGGGGTTT
>JBBEBD010000033.1:0-25226 GCA_040882525.1 Balneolaceae bacterium
CGATTTCGGGTATACGATTTCAGATTTCAGAAGGGAAGAGACAGATCGAAAATCAAAAATCGGATATTGGATATCTGCAATCACCCGAACCCACCCCTGTCCCCTCCGCGGGAGGGGAACTTCGAAACCAATTACCATTCATCAATAATCATTCATCAATCAATAAAGCCTTCGCCTGCTTGTCAATTTATAATCTATACTGTGTTTCCCCGGGCCTGTTAACAACAAGGTGATAAATACCGTAATGGCCATCAGCGGATAGGCAGATTCAGAGTAGCCAGCCCCGGAAATAACTTTGGAAATGAGAGCGACTATCATGGTACAGAGAAAAAGAATTACCACCGGGATTGTATAAACACCGAAAATAAGCAGAATGCCACCAAATAGTTCAGTGGCACCAGCCAGAAAACCAAAAATATCATGGAAGGCATGAATTCCCAGGTACTGCATGGCCGAACCAACCTCTTCCCACTTTTCGGGGCCGCCGATAATTTTAGGAAAACCATGCCCTATGTAGATTATTCCAAACCCTATTCTGAGTATTAATAAACCTATATCCATATTTTTTCCATGGTTATTCATGGTAAGCTCTTATATTTTTCTTTTTGAGAGATCACTTGTAATAGCAAAAGTTAGAATCGGTTTGTGAATTGCCATTATCAGCCTTACATGGTTAAGGCGGGAGATGCCGGTAATCCGGAGCGCACAAGCACTTCTTTTTACATCATCTTCAGAATTATGTTTCCTGATGAATGTTATTTTTAAACCTGTATTCAATGTTTGCTGGTGTCATTCTTTGGGGGGATTCAGATTTCTCACCGCGGCCTGCGTTATTTATCAGAATATGAAATCCTGTAAATCTTGTTTTGATAATCATCAGAGAGGAGAAGGGAACCATCAAAATATTGGATCAGATCTACCGGGCGTCCGTAAACATTTTCATCATCCCGGAGCCATCCCTCAGCAAAGGGCTGGTATGATGTGGCATTATATTCATCATCAAGAGTAACCAGTGTTATCCGGTATCCTATTTTTTCGCTCCGGTTCCAGCTGCCATGTTCTGCTATGAAGACCTGGTTTTTGTATTCTTCCGGAAACATTTTACCGGTATAAAAAAGCATCCCAAGAGGAGCCACATGAGGATCCAGTTCGCGGACAGGAGGAGTCATTTCAAGATTTGAATTAAGGCCTTCCTCACCGAACTCAGGGTCCAAAACATCATTGCCATGCAGCCAGGGAAATCCAAAATGAGCTCCTTCATGCACAAGCCTGTTTAATTCACAGGGTGGAATATCATCTCCCATTCTATCCCGGCCGTTATCTGTAAACCACAATTCGCCGGTTTCAGGATGCCAGTCGAAGCCAACGGTATTTCGCACACCATGGGCTATAATTTCCCTGTCGCTGCCATCGGAGTTGATGCGTGTAATAGTTGAATAAATTTCATCTTCAGGATCACAAATATTACAGGGAGCTCCTACAGGAATATAGAGTTTATCATCCGGGCCGAAGGCGATATATTTCCAGCCATGCGATTGATCTGAAGGAAACTGATCTGTCACAATTTCCGGGGCCGGCGGATTATCCAGGCGGTAATCAATTTGGCTGTACCGAAGAATTTTATCCACCGCGGATACATACAAATCGCCATCTTTCCAGGCTACACCCACCGGCATATTCAGTCCTGATGCTATTTTCATTTTCCGGTCTACTTCAAAATTACCGTCAATATCAACCAGTGCATAGACGTTACCTGCCGATCTTGAGCCTACATAAAGGATGCCATTGGGACTCAAGGCCATACCACGGGGATTTTCAATATGACCTGCATATAATTCTATTGAAAATCCATCCGGTAAATTCACATAAATATTAGGATCTTCAGGAATATCCGGATCAACATACATGCAACCCATTATCAGAGAAGTGAATAATATCGAGGTAAATACTTTCATAATGGTAATTAAAGATGCCCTGTGTTATTGAGTATAGATACAGAATTATTCATGAGGTTCTCAACAGCGAAATGTAAAAGTGTTGAAAAATGAATTAAAAACTCTCATGCGATCATCACACGGCGTATTTGCAGGGAATACTAATAATCAAATCTTATGTTTAGTAACAATTGACAGTGAAACCCGTAATCAATATTATCTTTTGAAGAAGTCATTTTCTTAAATGATTGAACTATGATTGATCACCGGCTCCTTTTACCGTTATTCGCTGCAGGAGTATTTATTACTTCCTGCACCACTACGGAAATATTAGAGCCTACTCTGCAACCCACCGATCCGTATTATACCTCAGCTTTCCCCATTCATAACATTTCACCGGAGCTGGTAAAAATCCAAAGTTCTGTTATCCGGATTGCCTCTACCGGTGGATTTACAACTTATTTTCTTGATGAAAACAACCTGCTGACCGTTGATCAGCTCGATACTCTCAACCTTGAAGATGTTTCAGTAAGAACTGAAAATTTTGAAGAAACGACAGCAGGCACAGCTGTGGTGATTGGTAAGAGTCAGAACCGCGCGGTCCTCCTTACGAACGCACATACCATCACATTTCCCGATACCCTGGTAACATACCGAAGAGGGGATGATATACCCCGTGAGACGTATGTAGCATATGTTACTGTAAAAAAACGCCAGACAAATATTGCACTTGTAGAACCTTCACTGGTTTTCTTTAATATTCTTGATTCAAATGAAAGGGCTGATCTTGCTTTAATTGATTTCAATCTCAGAAATGTAGATGATAATAACATCAGGCCGGTAGATATTTCACTGGGTAATTCAAAAAACCTGCAAACCGGAACCGTGGTTTACGTACTGGGTTTCCCAAAAGGTTTCCCCATGGTTACACAGGGCATCGTGAGTGATCCGAATCGTCGCCGGGACGGGAGTTTTTTAACAGATGCGCTTTTTAACCGGGGTGTGAGCGGAGGGCTGATAATTGCTTCAAAAGATAACTTCCGGAGTTTTGACTGGGTGGGTATTGCGAATGCAGGAGTGGCTACCCAGGAATATTTTCTTATTCCTGATGCTGACTTCCTGGATACAAGAGAGACGGTTCAGGCGTATCAGGGGCCGCTAAGAGCGGAGCAAAAAGCACGTATGGATTATGGAATAACCTATGCCATTCCAACAGAGGTGATTGCTGAATTTCTGAACAGAAATAACAGCCGGTTCAGATTATTGAACAGAGAGGATAATGCCGGATATGGTAACAACGAGTTTCCTCATTAAGAGGAATTTCAGGGGCTATGAAACAGAGTTGTTGTTGCAGAGGAATTTCATTCTCCGGGTATCAATTTCTTATTTGTTTCTATAGTTTATCCCGGCGATGAAAAACAGAATTTATGCAGATATAGCTTTTCCAACAGCGGTACGACAGGTATTTACATACCATGCAGGAAAAACTATGGGAATAAAACCCGGCATCAGAGTCTGGGTACCGCTGCGAAACCATTTTGCTATTGGTGTTGTGGTGAGGGTTCATGACCAAAAACCGGAATTTGAGACCCGCCAGGTAGAGCGTATCCTGGATGAAGAACCGGTACTGAATCAAACAAATCTGCAGTTAACGGAATGGATACACCGGTTTTACTATTGCAGCTGGGGGGAAGCGATCCAGGCAGCGCTGCCGGTCGGGCTGAATTTTACATCAGAAAAGCGGCTGAAGGTTAAGAAAGGTTACAAGGGAGATATCACAGCGGATGAACGGGACCTGCTCAATGAAGTAGAATCACAAAATCTAACGCTTGATCAGGCCGAAAAGCGGTGGCGGGATGGCACGGGGAAAAAAATCCTGAAGAAAGCATTAAAAAGAGAATGGGTTGAAATCTGGGAAGAACCTCGGCAGAAAGTAGATTATAAAAAAGTAAAGCACTGGCAAATTCCGACATCAGTTGACCCGGTTTTGGTACTTCAACAGCTGCCGGATAAAGAACGAGAAAAAAAATGGATTCAGGCATTTGAACATCTCTCCAAAATGGAGCTGCCGGAAACCAATCAAAACCTTCTGGATGACAAGCTCTTCACATCATACACGCTGAAGCGTATTGAACAGGAAGGGTGGATTGAATCTGTGGATTTGCCTGTAAAACCCGGAGTTCCGGATCATGGTGATCACAGGCCGGAACAGATCAAAATCCTATCGCCTGAACAGGAAGATGCTTTTGAGGAGATCAGGCAGTCTCTGGATGAAGAAAAATATAAAAGTTTTCTGCTGTTCGGCATTACCGGTTCAGGAAAAACAGAAGTATATATTCACGCACTAAAGCATGCACTTGAACAGGGGCGGGGAGGGCTGGTTCTGGTTCCGGAAATTGCCCTTACCCCTCAAACCGTTCAGCGGTTTTATCGTATTTTTGGTGACCAGATTGCGATTCTCCACAGCCGGCTGAGTGAAAGAGAGCGCTATGATGCCTGGCAGAGCCTGAAATCAGGTGAAAAAAGTATTGCAATCGGCCCCCGTTCGGCTGTGTTCGCCCCGGTAGAAAATCCCGGTTTAATTATTGTTGATGAAGAGCATGACTCATCATATAAACAATTCGATCCGGCGCCGCGTTACCATGCCCGTGATGTAGCAATTATGCGTGCTCATATGGAAAATGCCGTGGTAGTGCTGGGATCGGCTACACCGGGAATGGTATCCGTTCAGGCCGTAAAAGAAGAGAAGCATACACTGCTTCAGCTTTCCCTGCGCCCCACCGGCAGCATGCCGGGCGTGGAAATTCTGAACATGCTGGAGTATAAGTCCGCTATGAGAGGCCCGCTTACGGTGGAACTGTACCAGGAAATTAAAAAAGCCCTTCAGCGAAAGGAACAGATTATTTTACTGTTTAACCGCCGCGGATTTGCCTCTTACCTGCAGTGCGAAGAATGCGGGCATATTCCCCAAAGCCCCGAAAGCTCCACAAGCCTTACGTATCACAAAAAGAAAAATATACTGCTGTGCCACTATAGCGGGTATTCCAGGAGAGCAGATACCTATTGTGAGTTGTGCGGATCAAAAAATATGAAGCCCAAAGGCAGCGGTACGCAGCAGGTTGAGGAAGAGATTGAAAACCTTTTTCCGGATGCCCGCCTGCTGAGGATGGACCGTGATACCACATCCGGGAAGCACGGACATCAGATCATCTATGATCAGTTTGCAGGGGGCGGAGCAGATATCCTGATCGGAACACAGCTGGTGGCAAAAGGCCTCAATTTCCCAAACGTAACCGTTGTTGGAGTGATCAACGCGGATACTGAACTGGCGTTTCCCTCTTTCCGGTCGGGGGAGAGAATGTACCAGCTGCTGAGCCAGGTGGCAGGCCGGGCCGGGCGTGCTGAAAAACCGGGGATGGTATATGTACAAACATGGAAACCAGATCACCCCGCCATAAAGTTTGCAAAGGAACATAATTTCAAAGCGTTTGCACGGTTTGAACTGGAAAGCCGGAAAATGCTGCTTTTCCCGCCATACTCACGAATGGTGGTTTTTCAGTTTAAAAGTCCCTCGTGGAGCAAGGTGCAGATGGTGGCTGATAAATTCTGTGATGCCATGCGGCTGGTTACCTCCGATGATGTGGTGATGGGCCCCTCGCCGTCTGTAATTGAATGGATGAGCGGGCAGTACCAGTGGGAGGCAAACATCAAACTGAACCGTGCTTACAATGCCCATTCTATTGAGAAACTGCTGGATGCCATTTTTGAAAAGTACAACAGCATGAAACCCAAAGGAGCCGGCGCCGTGCGGATTAACGTAGATGTGGATGCGGTGGAATAGGTTGTGAGAGGGGAGACTGAAGGAGGGGCGTGAGTATTAGTCATGCTGAATTTAGGTCAGCATCTCCAGTTTTTGTCAACGTTTGGAGATCCTGAAACGAGTTCAGGATGACTTGAAAAGATTACCAGCCACCACCCGCGCCGCCGCCGCCGGAACCGAATCCTCCGCCTCCGCCGAAGCCTCCAAAACCGCCACCGCCTCCTCCACCGAATCCGCCGGATGAACGCCCGCCCAATCCGCCGCCCCAGACAATCATCCCACCCGAACCGAGCGTGTGACGGCTTCTCCGGCCGCGGCCTCTGCCGCCTCCCATTGACCGGATAATTACATAAATAACGAATAATATGATGAACAGGACGACGAAGTTATTTTCGCCGGGTGAGTCGCTCAGCCGGTCCACAGCATCATACTCTCCGGCCGCAAGCTGCATGATCAGGGTTGACGCTTCATCCAGTCCGGTGTAGAAATCATTGTTTTGAAAGTTCGGCCGCAGAACCTGATCCACAATCCGGTTGGCGTGAAGATCTGTAACAGCCCCTTCCAGTCCATAGCCCACTTCAATCTGCATCTGGCGTTCATTGGGTGCCACCAGGATCAGTACACCGTTCTGACGTTCACCCTCCCACATGCGCCAGTTGTTGAAGATAGTTGTGGCGACTTCGCCGCGCGGATATCCCTGCAAATCCGATATAATCGCTATGGCTATTACATTTGATGTGCTATCGCGATACGCCCGGAGTTTGTTTTCCAGGGTTTGCACCTCCGAACGGCTCAGAATATTTGCATAATCATTTACATGTCCGGACGGCTGTTCAGGAAAATCCTGTGCGAGAGCAGGCATTACCTGAAGGATGAGAAATCCAATCAGCAAAAAAATTGAGTTTCTGAAGCTTTGTATTTTATTCATTCCTGTTGTCTCCGAAACTGATTTCATTATCCAGTTCATTTGGATCGCTGCCTTCACCGGGAAAGAACTGTTTCAGTTTTTTGCCGATGTCTGCAATCACCAGTTCCAGTCCCTGTTCAAAGTTTTCACTTTTAAACTCGGCAATCAGTTTATCAATTTCTTCCTGCCAGAAATCATCTTCCACCTGACTGCTGATCCCTTCATCTCCGTAAACAGCCACTTTTTTGTCGTCTGTGGCAACATAAAGAATCACCCCGTTTCGGGCGTCCGTTTTATCCATTTCCAGTTCATGAAAAATTGAACGTGCCCTGTCCAGCGGATCTTTTTTGCATTTAAATTCAATGTGAAGCCGTATTTCTCCTGTGGTTGATTCCTCAGCCGCGGAAATGGCTTTGATAAGTTTTTGCTCGTCCTCTTCCGATAGAAATTTTCGTGCCGGCATATGGATTAATCAAATTGTACTTCAGGTGGGGTTTCAGCGCCTTCGGTTGCTTCAAAATAAGCTTTTGATTCATAGCCGAGAACGCCAGCAAAGACGGAAGCCGGGAATCGCCTTACGGTTGTGTTAAAATCCTGGGCCGACCGGTTAAAGCGCATTCGTTCGGTAGAGATGCGGTTTTCCGTGCCTTCAAGCTGCGCCTGTAGATCGCGGAAATTCTGGTTTGCCTGGATTTCGGGATATCTTTCAACGGTTACCAGTAATCTTGAGAGAGCCCCGCTGAGCTGCTGTTGTGCCTGGTCGAATTGCTGCAGCGCCGCGGGATTATCCAGGTCTCCGGGTTCTATATTTACCGACGTTGCCCGGCTTCTTGCTTCCACAACCTGTGTGAGAGTTTCCTGCTCAAAATCTGCAGCGCCGCGAACTGTATTTACGAGATTGGGGATTAAATCTGCCCGGCGCTGGTATTGATTTTCAACCTGCGCCCAGGCTTGGTTTACACCTTCTTCTTTCTCCACAAGAGTGTTATTCACACCCACCCCGTAGAACAACAGCAAAATTGCAATACCAATGCCAATCCAAACTTTTATATTCATTTTATCTGATCCTGATTTTTTAATGATGATCAGGGAAATATACGAAACAGCGAACTGTTAGATTCAATTGAATTTGAAATTCATTATTTTACTTGAGTTCGGAATAAGAAAAATGCAATTAAAAAATCCCCCTTTGAAGGGGGAAAGCGAACGGAGTGAGCACGGGGATGACCTTGTGAGCGTTGATTTGAGATATATTGTCAATTTTAAGACACAATTTCACTACAAATCATTCCCCATAGCCCCCTTCGAATGGGGGACACTTCTTAACTGATTTATATCGCCCCGAAGGTATTCCGTCGTGGAACTTATTTTAGCCAGTCTGTCTGGCAGAAAAAAAGTAAACTACAAAACTGAATTTTTATAATCCCAAATGACCCCTTCCTTTATTTATTTTGATCTCGATAATACTCTCCTGGATCATTCTTCCGCAGAGAAAAAAGCTCAATTTGAAACCTACCACTCGTTCCCCGAACTTCAGCAGGTTGCGATCGAAGAGTGGCTGGAAACCTACCGGCTTGTAAATCATTCACTTTGGGAACGGTATCAAAACGGAGAAGTAGACCGGCTGGAGTTACAGCATTCACGCTTTTATGATTCCATGAACCGGCTGAAACTTGAATGTACGATAAGTGGGAAAATCGGAAGCTTCTATATGCAAAACTACCGTAAGCACTGGAGCTGGATTGACGGTGCCCGGTCGGCCTTCTCAGATCTTGCAGAGAGATTTGAAGTGGGGATTATTACCAATGGATTTAAAGAAACCCAGCAGCTGAAATTCGAACACCTGGAACTGAAAAATTATTGCGATGTCATGATTATTTCTGAGGAGATCGGGCAGCTGAAACCTCACCCCGATGTATTTGATGCGGCAACAGAGCGGGCTGGTGTATCGCGGGATGAAATTCTGTATGTTGGAGATTCGTACACCTCCGATATTGTAGGAGGAAGAAATGCCGGCTGGCAGACCGCGTGGTTCACGGGACTAAACAATATCGAAATAAAAAAAGATCAGACAGCAGATTTCCAGTTTAACCGTTTTGATGAGTTAGTTGAGCTCCTATCCTGAAAGGGCACTTTATTTTGCAATAGTAAGTCAGAAAAAATTTTGGTTACTTAACCTGAGTTTGAGATAGAAATTTAGTGGAGATCAGGAAAAAGTCTCCCCTATTAAGGGGAGATATAGAGGGGTGTTTAAGGATTTTTTTACTGAAGTTGCTACTTTTTAGGGTAATATTCCAATTTATGGCAGATCATAAACATATGTATCCCATCCGAACGATGTCGCGGGTCTTTGGCGTAAGCCGAAGTGGATTTTATAGTTGGATGGGACGTGGCCCGTCCAGACGGGCGCTGGAAAACAGGCGCCTGTGCCAGGCGATCCGCCGGGTGTGGGAGTCTTCCAAAAAGAAATATGGCTCTCCACGTATTCACCGGCAGTTGACGGGGGAAGGCTGGATGGTCTCACGCCCGCGGGTAGCCCGGCTGATGAGGAGCATGGGAGTGGCCAGCAAAATTCGTAAAAAGTGGGTAAAGACAACCCATTCAAGTCACCGGTGGCCTGTGGCTGCGAACCTGCTGGATCGCAATTTTACGCCCGGGGGGTTGTCTGAGGTATGGGTCAGCGATATTACCTACCTGCCGTGCCAGGAGGGCTGGCTGTATTTGACCACCGTGATGGATCTGGCCGACCGTCAAATTCTTGGCTGGTCGCTAAGCGATGGGATGAGTGCGGAGCAAACCAGTATCGCGGCTTTTAAGCAAGCCCTGATACGGCGGGCCCCCGGAGAGGATTTGATTTTTCACTCCGATCAGGGCGTGCAGTATGCCTGTAGGGATTTTACGAAGAAACTGAATGCCTATGGCATCACCCAAAGCATGAGCCGGAAAGGTAACTGTTGGGACAATGCTCCGGCGGAAAGCTTCTTTAAAACCTTAAAGTACGAACTGGATATGCCGTTATACTACAAATCCTACCAACAGGCCAGGACAGCGATCTTTGAGTTTATCGAGATCTGGTATAACAGAAAACGGTTGCACTCGGCGTTGAACTATCAAAGCCCGGTGCAGGCCGAACAAAATATAAATCACAAACAAGCCGCATGATCACCCTTAACCAACTGTCCATTTTTTTGTAGCAATTCCATACATACCGAGTAAACATCCCCCTAAATCCCCCTTTGATAAGGGGGACTTAATTGATCCCAAACCAAAAAAACTCAACAACCCTTCAGCAAACCCCTGAAAAATGAAATATCTGAGCCTTATATTTACGTTAATTTTAATAACTTTCTACACTATGAATGCTAACGGACAGGCAAAAATTAATCATATCGCCGTGTATGTTGAAGACCTTGAAGAAAGCGGCCGGTTTTATGAACAGGTAATCGGAATTGAGGAAATTGATGAGCCTTTCAACGACGGCTTGCACCTGTGGTATGATGTTGGCGGAGGCGCCTCTCTGCACCTGATTGAGAGAGAAGAACCCTGGTCAACCCCCGCTGTTGATAAGACCAACCATCTCTGTTTTAGCGTACCCGACATGGATAGAATAATTGCTAACCTGGATGAATATTCCATTCCTTTTGAAGACTGGCCGGGAAATGCCGGTGAAGTTACCATAAGGCCTGATGGTATTCGCCAGATCTACCTCAAAGACCCAAGCGGATATTGGCTGGAAATCAATGATGATTATTAAATCAGGCCCTGAGCTACCCCGAAAAACATGGTATATTTTTTACTGAAAAACCGGGGGTAAATAAATTGCCTGCCGTTGATGGGAAGCAAATATACCACGGTTTCGCATATCCCCGGCTGATGACTCCAGCACGTCTGCCGGATGATCAATGCTCCGGGCTTTCCAATTCGTCTGACGGATTTATCTGTTTAACACTGCCCGGGAAAACATGGTATATTTTTCACTGAAAAACCCGGGAAATAAATAAATTGCCTGCCGCTGATAGAAAGCAAATATACCATGTTTCTTCATACCCCGTCAGACGAAAGATCCCATGTTTCTCAAAGCTATAATTCGTAGTTTTAGACGCAAACAATTTCACCACCAATTCATTTAAAAAATGTCAGAAGCAACTATTCAGGAACCTGTAGTAACCATAGAACTCGCAAAGGGACACGGCCTTAATGAGGAAGAGTATGAGATGATAAAAAATTATCTTGGCCGTACTCCAACATTCACAGAACTGGGTGTTTATTCTGTGATGTGGAGTGAGCACTGCTCTTACAAAAATTCTATCCTGGAAATTAAGAAACTGCCGCGTGAAGGAGATCAGCTCCTGGTTGAGGCCGGAGAAGAAAATGCAGGACTCGTGGATATTGGTGATGGATTAGCCTGTGCGTTCAAAATTGAGAGCCACAATCACCCGTCAGCTATCGAGCCATACCAGGGAGCGGCAACAGGTGTGGGCGGAATTCACCGGGATATTTTTACGATGGGTGCGCGGCCGGTAGCATCTTTGAATTCACTGCGGTTTGGAAGCATGAGCAACCCGCGGGTCCGATACCTGCTGGATGGGGTGGTTCGGGGTATTTCCGATTATGGAAATTCATTCGGGGTTCCTGTGGTTGGCGGTGAAATTTATTTTGATGAAGCCTATGAAGGAAATCCGCTGGTGAATGCGATGAGTGTGGGAATTGTAAGATCCGGAGAAACCGCCTCTGCGATTGCAGAAGGTATCGGGAACCCGGTTCTGATTGTGGGTGCAAGCACCGGACGTGATGGAATACACGGAGCTACTTTTGCATCCGAAGAAATCAGCGAAGAGAGTGAAGCGAAACGGCCCAGTGTTCAGGTTGGCGATCCCTTCACAGAAAAACTGCTTCTTGAAGCCAGTCTCGAAGTACTGAAAACCGGGGCTGTGGTTGGCATGCAGGACATGGGTGCGGCGGGAATCGCCTGTTCATCATCCGAAATGACAGCCAAAGGCGGGCAGGGAATGAAGATAGACCTGGATAAAGTTCCGATGCGTGAAGAAGGCATGACGGCCTACGAACTGCTGCTGAGCGAAAGCCAGGAGCGGATGCTGGTGGTAGCCAAAAAAGGCCGCGAACAGGAACTGATTGATATCTATGAAAAATGGGATCTGAATGCTGTCGTAATAGGAGAAGTGGTGGATGGCGACCGGGTAACCTACTGGAAGGATGGAGAAGTAAAAGCCGATATGCCGGCTGATTCGCTGGTATTGGGCGGCGGCGCTCCGCAATATGTCAGGGAAGCAACAAAACCCGCTTACCTGGACGAAGTTCAGAACTTTGATGTTACCTCCATTCAGCACCCGGAAGATCACAATGTTATTTTGAAGCAGCTTTTGGGTTCGCCAAATGTTGCCTCCAAACAATGGGTTCATGAACAGTATGATACCACTGTAAGAACCAACACTGTAAATGCTCCCGGAGCCACTGACTCCGGAGTGATACGGATTAAAGGAACCCGCAAGGGACTGGCCGTAAAAACAGATTGCAACGGCCGCTACATTTACCTGAACCCTCGGAAAGGGGGACAGATTGCCGTGGCTGAAGCCGCACGTAATGTGGTTTGCAGCGGCGGAAAACCAGTGGCCATCACCAATTGCCTGAACTTCGGGAATCCATACAAACCTGAAGTATACTGGACATTTAAAGAAGCTCTTGGTGGAATGGGAGATGCCTGCCGTGCCCTTAACACACCTGTGACCGGGGGGAA
The DNA here is from genome assembly GCA_040882525.1 of Balneolaceae bacterium. Lineage (GTDB taxonomy): Bacteria > Bacteroidota > Rhodothermia > Balneolales > Balneolaceae > Rhodohalobacter. Next base: position 12,417 of record JBBEBD010000033.1, read on the forward strand.
TGTGAGTTTTTATAATGAAAATCCGAAAGGAGCGATTTTCCCCACGCCGGTCATCGGAATGCTGGGAATTGTAGAAGACGTGGAAAAGCACCGGATGACACCCGGTTTCAAGGCTGAAGGAGATGACGTGTTTTACATCGGTGCCCCCCGGAAAGGCCTGGGCGGATCAGAATACCTGAGAGCCATTCACGGACTAACCGCGGGAGACGCCCCGGATATGGATCTTGACTTTGAAGTGCGGCTCCAGACACATCTTTTGAATCTGATTCAAACTCGTCAGGTAAACGCAGTGCATGATATTTCCGACGGCGGACTCGCTGTTACGATCGCTGAAATGGCCATCTTTTCAGGTTTGGGTGCGGATGTTTCTGTAAGAGATTTAGGAGATTCATTGCACGAGGTTTTATACAGTGAAGCACAATCCGGTGTAGTGGTTACGGTTCCTGCCGGGACATCAGATGCATTTGAAAAAAGCTGTGACAAAGCTCAAATTCCTGTTTATAAATTAGGATCTGTGGGAGGAAACAGTCTGATTATAAACGCAGGGATTGAAGAGCCTGTTTCTGAACTTAAGAATGTATATGATTCTGCTATTCCTATAGCGATGGGGCAGGAGTAAAGGAGCTGTTTTATCTTGTAAAGGTTAGATAGAATAAACGTCTTCTATGTTTGATGCGCATTTAGTATATTTTTTATACGCATTAACTATATTTTGATATTATGAGTAAAGAAACAATTAATCTATCGGTAGAGAAAGATATAAAACAGCGCGCGAAAAAGATTGCCAGAAACAGGGGAATGAGCGTATCACGTTTTTTTGAGATGCTGATTACTGAACAGGAGGATCCTGAAGTATTTAAACCGCCTCCGGGAAGCGGAACGGCACAATTTATCAATGCTATACCGGAATCAGATAAATTAGAAAATTACGACTATAAAAAGCTTAAAAAAGATATGTTTGATAAGCGTTATGGCATTGAATAAAGTTTTGATTGATACGAATGTTTGTCTTGATGCTGCAAAAAGAAGGCAACCGTTTGCGGAATCCGCAATAAAAATTTTGGCATATTCTGAAAGTCAGGAGATTGAAGGATATGTAGCTGCACATAGTTTTGATACAATTTTTTATTTTTTAGAGGAAAATTATGGGCGGTCAAGAGCATATGATGCTCTAAAAGGTTTGAGAAAGGCGGTAAAAATTTGCCCGGTTACGCAACAGGTAATTGATGCTGCCTTTGATTTAGAATGGAATGATTTTGAAGATGCAATTCATCATGAGTCCGCCCTTCAGATCGGGTGCGATGCCATTATTACGAGAAATGAAAAAGATTTCAAAAAAACAAAGATACCTGTTCTTTCACCCGGAAAATTTTTGGATCATTTGAATTAATGATCATGCTGCTGATAGCAAATTATAAATCTATCCAAGCCTTATAAATGAAGGTTTTTGATGGATTAAGCTTCAGTTTTTCCGGATAAAAATACTTTCAATACTTTCTCACATACCCTTCCTGAGCCAGTTGTATTCCGGACTCATCATACGCTTCCGTTTCTTCCGGCGCCCAGGTTCCCAGGCCGTCCACGTAACGGTTGAACATGCAGAAAGCTGCTGCAATCAGTACTGTATCATGGATTTCCAGGTCGGTTGCACCTTCCTCTTTAGCGGCATCTATATCTTCTTTGGTGACATTATTTCCCGAAACCTGAACTTTCCCCGCGATATCAAGTAATGCCCGGAGCTTTGAAGAAATCTCTGTTTTTTGAAAGTTATTTTTGATGTCATCAATCAGATCTAAATTGCCGTCCATGTGATGAGCAGCGGCCGCGCCATGAGATGTATGGCAGAAATGGCATTCATTCCGGTATGAAACATAAGAGGCAATCATTTCGCGCTCTGCGGATGTCAGGGTGGAAGGGCCGCGAAGCAGCGTTTCCGCAAGATCTCCCAGCGGTTTTGCAGTTTCAGGCCGGTATTGCAGCAAACCCACAATGCCCGGCATTTTATTATTCAGATTGATATAAGACATAGTATTTTCCTAAAAGATTTTTATTAACGAAAAGCTAAAGAACATCAAATATAATCAAAAGAAGACAAAGGAATAATGAATACCCAACACGGATTTAAGAATGTTGAAGTTATGTATCAGGTGAATAAAACGAGCGTCAGCGAGCCTGCCCCGGATGGGGCAGAACGTGAGTAGCCTCCGGTGGCTGCACGCAGTGCAAACCGGGGGTTACAAAGAGCGTTTATTACCAACCCAAGGCGAGGTTTGGGTGGGGTTGACAAATAAATACGAAGGGGTAAGTCAAGAGATTTTTTTAAAACCCGATCCGGTACTTATTCTTTAGTAACATAAACGAATCCAAATCCGGGGGTTTGAGAATATTCGAATATCCATCAGGGAGCTATGAACAGTTAATATCCCAGTGCCGGGAGGCACGACAGATTTTGTAGCCCTGGATGTCTGCACGAAGTGCAAAATCCGGGGTAAAAAAGACTTTCAAACCCATCTCCAAGGCGATGGATTATTTGAGACTGATGGATAAATTCGAAGGGATGGTTTCGTTAATTTTATAATCTGAGATTAACTCCTGGTTATCGGGTGTTACTTTTGTCTTGTTACAAAAGTAACCAAAAGAACAAGGCTGATAAGAAATAACCGGAAGGCACTGCCGCAAGACGGAAAAAGTTCAAGGCCTGATGGTTCAGTCGCCTTAGCTGGGGTATAGGGAGGCAGACTCTAGATTCTTGCCATACTCGATGTTACTGGTGGGTGAACTTTTTCGCTCCGTCTTCCGGCAGCCGCCTTAATCCCGGCGATTTCTTATAGGCCGGACGGTATTCATTTCGTAATTCCATGTTCGTTATCTGCGGTTGATATCTTGTCCTACTGCGGGTGGATAATCTGCAATTTGTCAGGTGTGCGCAAGCGAGACTGCCACGGATGGGGCAGAATGTGTATAGCCCCGGATGGCTGCACGCAGTGCAAAATCCGGGGGTAAAAGAGGCCAGTAAACCATCCCCAAGGCGATAAATTTTTTGGAGCAGATGAATAGATTCGAAGGGGTCTTTCCCGTAACCAAACAAACGGCGATTATTTATGCATTCGCCGTGCCGCTGTGGTTCTTTCTTTTTATAGGGTTGAATAACCCTAAACACCTTACCCCAAAGCTGATTTAAGGCTCTTTTTGATCATCTCAATCCCGGTATCCAGCTGCTCTTTCTCTATAGCGAGAGGCGGTCGGAACCGGATGGTTCTGGTACCGCAGCCCAGGATCATCAGTTCATTTTTGATACATTCATTTACCAACGCATTGCGGGATTCGGAGTCCGGCAGATCGATGGCACAGAAGAGCCCTTTGCCCCGCGGGTTCGACAGAAATTCAGATTCATCAGCCCATGTACGGAGCTGTTCCTGCAGGTGAGATCCCAGTTCTGCCGCATGTTCAACAAGGTTATCCTCTTCAATTACCTCAAGAATCCGGTCGAACCGTACCATATCCACCAGGTTACCGCCCCATGTGGAGTTGATTCTGGATGAGACATGAAAACAGTTGGTTTCGATATCATCAATCCGCTTGCTTGCAAGGATGCCGCAAACCTGTGCTTTTTTCCCAAAGGCGAGGATATCCGGTTTTACATAGTGCTCGTGGCCCCAGAATTTCCCGGTGAGCCCGACGCCGGTCTGTACTTCATCATAAACCAGGAGAGCGTCAAACTCATCCGCCAGGTCACGCAATGCCTGGTGAAATTCAACACGGAAATGGTTATCGCCGCCTTCACCCTGGATGGGTTCTAGCAGAATACAGGCGATGTCATCTTTATACGTTTCGAAATATTGCCGTGCCTGTGCAAGAGCCAGTGTTTCTTCCGCTTCAACCGATGCTGTGTTTTCTTTGGTCAGCGGAAAGGTTGCCGCCGGAGAGTGAATTCGCGGCCAGTCGAATTTTGGAAAATACTTTACTTTTTTTGGATCGGTATTGGTTAGTGAAAGAGTATAACCGCTCCGCCCGTGAAAAGCTTTATCCAGGTGCAGCACTTTCAGCCCTTTTTCGGTACGGTATCCTTTTTCAAAATTTTTCTGAACTTTCCAGTCGAATGCCACCTTCAGTGCGTTTTCAACAGCCAGTGCACCGCCGGATACAAAAAAGGTATAGGGCATGTAGTCAGGAATGCCAACCCGCGAAAAGGTTTCCACAAAATGGGCCATCTCTTCGGTATATACATCCGAATTAGACGGTTTGTTAATAGCCACCTGTCCCAGCCGGGCAACAAATTCGGGATCACCCGCAAGCCGGTCGTGATTCATTCCAAGAGGGTTTGAAGCAAAAAAAGTAAAGAAATCCAGGTAGTTTTTCCCGGAAGCCGAATCATAAAGGTAAGGGCCTTTACTTTTTTTCAGGTCCAGAACCATTTCATACCCATCGGCAAGAATATGTTTTTGAAGAGTGGGGCGTACATCTTTAGGCTCAATAGTGTGTGTCATGCTCCGATGCTTTTTTTAATCTGTTATAGTGCTTAAGGATAAGAAAGTGAGGCAAAAGGCAAAAGTGAAAAGGCAAAAGTGAAAAGCAAAAGGAAGAGCTGCTTTTTTGCCTTTTCACATTTCACTTTTTTACTCTTCAAATTTCACAAATGTTTTCCGGATGATGGAGATGCATTCCCGAAGCTGTTCTTCAGTCATGACCAAAGGTGGCGCAAAACGGATGATATTTCCATGGGTGGGTTTAGCCAGCAGGCCGTTATCTTTCAGTTTCACGCAGATATCCCAGGCAGTGCTGCTTTCCGGTGAGTCATTAATTTCAACGGCATTCAGCAGTCCGCGTCCTCTCACGGTTTTAATCAGGCTGACCTCCTCTTTTAAAGAATTCATTTCCGCGCGGAAAAGGGTGCCCAGTTCACGGGCATTCTCCGCCAGGTTTTCATTCTTCACAACCTCAAGAGCTGCCATCGCAACCTTCGCGGCCAGGGGATTCCCGCCAAACGTAGAGCCATGTTGACCCGGTTTGATAACCTCCATAATATGATTATCTGCCAGTACAGCTGAAACAGGATAGACACCGCCTGATAACGCTTTACCCAGGATGAGAATATCAGGTTTGATATAGTGGCCGGGCTGGCGCTCACAGGTGTTGTCGCAGGTGCAGTTGCCGCACACAGCAAGCAGACTACCGGTACGGGCAATGCCGGTCTGAATTTCATCTGTTATAAAAAGAACATTGTGCTTCTTGCACAGTTCCGCCGCTTTTTGAAGATAACCGGCATCGGGAACCATCACACCTGCTTCTCCCTGGATCGGTTCCACCAGGAATCCGGCAACATTTTCTTCCTGCAGGGCCTCTTCAAGTTCATCCGTGTTGTTGTACTCTATTTTAATGAACCCGGAAGTATATGGTCCGAAATTTTTGCTCGCACCCGGATCATCCGAAAAAGAGATCACGGTTATAGTCCGCCCGTGAAAATTATTTTTACAGACAATAATTTTCGCCTCATTTTCAGGAATTCCTTTCCTTTCATACGCCCATTTCCGGCATATTTTGAGAGCGGTTTCCACGCCTTCAGCCCCGGTATTCATCGGCAGCACTTTATCAAAACCGAAATACTCCGTGATATATTTTTCAAATTCCCCGAGTACATTATTGTAGAATGCGCGGGAAGTCAGGGTCAGGGTTTCTGCCTGCTCTTTTAAAGCGCCAATAATATCCGGATGGCAATGCCCCTGGTTAACAGCTGAATAGGCAGAGAGAAAGTCGTAATAGCGGTTGCCTTCCGGGTCCCATACGTACACACCTTCTCCTTTTGCCAGCACAACCGGCAGTGGATGATAATTATGTGCACCATAGTGATCTTCGAGGGCGATAGCTTCCCGTGTGGAGGTCATAAGAATAAATGTTATTAAAGAGCGTTGCATTGTAAGAGAAGGTAGTAAAGATAGTAAATACCAACCCGCCGGGCATTGAGAAAAAAGAAAAATATTTAAATAATTATCTCTTGACATGGGGGGTGAAACACCCGTATCTTAAAGATCTGGAAATGGGACGATATTTTGATCCTGTTACATAAGAATTTATTGAAAGGACATAAACATCGCGGGGTGGAGCAGCTGGTAGCTCGTCGGGCTCATAACCCGAAGGTCGTAGGTTCGAATCCTACCCCCGCCACAAAGAAGAAAAAAGCTCACTTGCTCAAACAAGTGGGCTTTTTTTATTAAAAAAATCGCATATCGGACGTCGCATATCTCACATCTCAAATCCTTTGATATGTGATTGCCGATTTAGCGATATCAGATTTTCGATCTGGTTTGTAAAACGGGCAGTCCCAAAGGGATTTTTTTTCGGGGTTAGCCCGTTACCCCGATATATGATGATGTGCAGTGATTTTTATCGGGTCTCTCACATTAAAAGCTAATCCCCCAGTGCCGGCAGGCACGACAGATTTTGTAGCCACGGGTGACTGCACGAAGTGCAAAAACCCGGGGTTAAAATGAGCGTTTATTTCCCAACCCAAGGCGATGAACCGGTTGAGGCGGATGAATAAATTCGAAGGTGTTGTTCATGAAATTTTTTAAAATCCCTGGTTGGTGTTTGATCTTTAATAAAATGGATCCGATAACCAGGAGATCCATCAGTCGCTCCGCTCCTTCTGGATGACATGGGGCTTTGTTAGAGAAGGGCGGGTACCAGGTTTTATGCAGAACCGGGTTTTGTCTTACCCGCCATATTTTTTCCCGGTTGCTCTTCAAAAAATGTGTGTTTTTAACTCATGATTTCAGGGTTCGTTGAAGTTACCCACTTCGAAATTCCTTGTTCGTAACTCTGCGGTTCGATATTCAACCGCCGCCGATTCCCCATAACGAGCGTCAGCGAGCTTGCCCCGGATGGGGCAGAACGTGTGTAGCCCCCGGTGGCTGCACGCAGTGCAAAACCGGGGGTTACAAAGAGCGATTATTTCCAACCCAAGGAGATGAACCGGGTGAGGTTGATGAATAAAATCGAAGGGATATTCAAGAGATTTTTTTAAAACCCGATCCGGTGCTTGATCTTTATTAAAATGGATCGAATGACGATGAGATCCATCAGTCGCACACAACTACTCCTCCAGCTCCGAGCACCTGTCACACGCATCATGGGTGTATAGAGAATTCAACCCGCAGGGATTAGGAATGAAAAAAGGAAAATCACTTCTTAATACATGAAACCGGCTGGTATCGACAACGGCTGTTTCAAAATAACCAAAGACCTGCTCGTTCTCATCGTCAACATTAAAAACATTGCCTTTCACAACTGCCGGAGGCACATCAAATATGGTGCCGGTGCTGTTAACGATTTCATCCACCTGGTTCCAGTATTCATACCTGCTTTCTGTTATTGAAGAGACAATCACAGAAAAATGATGAGGCCTGTAAAATTCATGAGAGACATATTCTTTGATACCCAGCAGGTTTTTTTCAATAGTCTTTGTATCAGAATCCGGGCTTGCAAAAAGCGTGATCTTTTGGGGTTCAACCGGCTGGCTGAGATTACAGGTTTGAGTGGGATTGAACGGATTATTCCTTTCTGTCTCCCTGAAACCGTACATGCTTTCAACTTCCCATTTGAGATAAACAGGTTCTGCCTGATCGGGAAGTTCTGTATCGGCATAAATCATAACAGCGTCTCTTTCTACAATTCTTCCTGTGGATTGCCGCTCGTCAACGGTTCCCAGTTCAAAGTAGGAGCTGTCTTTCGCTACTGCCAGTGGAATGGTTTCTGGTACGGAGCGGTACTGTTTTCCGTCCGGCAGGCTGATTTCAACAGAGTAGCTTTGTCCTCTTTCCCCTTGTACGGTTTCACCCATCAGCAGGTAGGTTCCGTCTTCCAGTTCAATATAATCTTCTGTATTGCCGTCTCCGTCTGTAATCACCACAGAAGCACCTCTTACTGGTTCTCTCATGGTGTTGTTACCGGATGTAAGGCTGAGCTGCAACTTATGGGGGCCGGGCTGGTCCGTAATTCCTCCGTCAACTACCAGCTGACCGGCCGACCGCTCCGTATCAAACGTGATTTCTTCGATACATCCGGTCATACCGAGACCGATCATTAAAATGAACAGCCCATTGATGATTTGTTGAATTTGCTGACGGCTCATTCGTTTAAAAACTAAAATTATATGTTACAGAAGGAATCATGGCTCCCAGGACAGAAAGCTTTTGCGCTTTAGGAATCACCGCATCCGAAGGCCTCTGGTAAAATACCGAAAAAGCATTTTTCCGGCCCAGTACATTAAAGAAAGTGATATTCATCGTGTCTTTGTATCGCCTGTCAGGATCCACAACACGATCTTTCCAAATATTTTCCGCGATGGTGAAAGAGATATCAAGCCTTACATAGTCGGGAATGCGTTTATCATTTCTGTCTGAAAAAACCGGAACCGTTGTTGTTCCATCCCGGTAGCTGGAAACCAGCCCGGTTATGGGGCGGCCCGTATGCCAGGTGAAGTTGAAGGAAAAGGCGCTTTTTTCCCCGAGCCGACGTTTCACGATCAGGTTCAGGTTGTGCGGCTGATCATAACCCGAAGGAAACCATTCACCGCGGTTTACGGCCTGCTCACCGGTTACTCTCACAAACGTTCGCACATACGTGTAGGACAGGTATCCGGTCCAGGTGCCGGCGGTTTTATTCACAGAAAATTCCGCGCCGTGGGATCTGCCCTTTGCCGATACCAGTTCGGTTTCAAGGTGTTCATTCATAAACAGTTCAGCAAAATCAACATATTCCACCAGGTTGTCGAGATCCCGGTAATAGAGTTCCAGGGATGTTTCCCAGAGGTCGTCCATAAAATTCTGGTTATAGCCGACGGTATAATTATTTGCCGACTGGGGCGGAAGGTATTCGGTTGCCGGCTGCCGGATATCCGCCGGAGTGGAGGTCGCGCTGTTGGATACCTGGTGCACGTGCTGAACGGTTCGGTTGTAGCTTAACCTGACCGAACTGGATGGGGTAACCAGGTATCTTGTGGAAATACGCGGTTCAAGATGCCGGTAGGTGGCTATTCTTTCCCCGGCAGTATAATGGGTGGTATCCGTGACGGACTGCTGCGACCGTGCCATTCCTTCCTCGTAGCCGAATACCTGTCCGGGACCCAGCTGGCTGAAGGTGGAAGCGCGTATTCCCAGGGAGAGGGAAAGGCCGGGTGTGATATCGATTTCATCACCCATATAAAAAGCCAGTGCCTGCCCGTGATCTTTTTCAACCCGGCCGGGAGCAACGGCAGAGGTTTCGTGGTAAGGTTTGATCACCTCATCATCATTATGATACCGGTTCAATTCGATGCCGGCATTCAGTGTATGATTGTCCAAACCAATGTAGAGCAGGTGTGTTTTTAATTTATAGTTACCAACGCCGTTTTCAACCTGGAATGCATCCACCCCCGACGGGGTAAAGTGAGAGCTGCTGTATTGATTGGCTCCCGCGGACAGGTCCAGGAACAGGTTGTCGGAAAGTTCGCTCCTCCAGCTCAGGCCGGCAATTCTGTTCCTCCATCCATATCCGAAGTTGTCTGAGAACCTGAAGTCGTCTTTGCTTCCGTATGCCGAGAGGTTCAGGCTGTTTTTCGGGTTCAGCCGGTGGTTCACTTTGATATTAAAATCATAAAAACCGGCGGTACTGTTTGCCACGTCAGGATTGAGCGGTAACCGGAAATGTTTATGGTCTCCGCCCATGTTGAGAATCCACCCGGCCCAGGAGGTCCGCCCGGCGATCAGGAACGTTGTTTTATCTTTAATGAGCGGACCTTCGGCCATCAGCCGCCCGGCAAACAAACCAACCCCGCCTTTTACTTTAAACTCCTGGTCGGACCCCCGTTTCATTTTGACATCCAGCACAGAGGACAGATGTCCGCCGAAACGTTCGGGCATATGGCCTTTAAAGAGAGAATAACTTTCCGTTACATCCGGATTATAAATGGAAAAAAACCCCAGAACGTGTGTGGAGTTTAAAACAGGGGCTCCGTCCATAAGAATAAGATTCTGATCTTCACGTCCGCCGCGGACATTATATCCCGTTGCTCCGTCCCCGACACTTCCCACACCGGTGAGTGATTTCAGGGATTGAATTACATTTACCTCGCCCATCAGTACCGGCAGCTGTTCCAGGTTGGTTATCGTTACCACCTCCACGCCGGTGGCAACATTGCGCACATTCCCCCCGAACCGGTCCACCTCTACAATAATTTCATCAAAGTTAAACTCCTGTTCCTGCATCGTCACGTTGAATTCACCGGAGGAGTAGATGATGATTTCTTCCTCAACAGTTATCATTCTCAGAAACTGGTAACGAACAAGATATTTACCCTGCGGAATGGTTAAGCTGTAATAACCCGCTGAGTCTGTAACAGCACTCTGCTGAAGCTCTGGTATATAAACGGTGGCTCCGTGCAGGGGCTCGTCCGTTGCCTCGTCTGTGACGTTACCGGATAGTACAACCGGTTCACCAGAAACAGTCTCGGTTGAATCCCCGATGACAACCTGGGCGGCAAGCTGAAATGGAAAGACACAAAGGATGAATGATATTGAGATTGTAATTCGAAAAATAGTTTTCAGATGATATTGGTTTACAGGTAACCCAGGATAAATATTTCTTAATTTGTACAAAAGAGAGTGAATATAAAAACAACCTGGTGATTATTTGTATAAGAACAGGAATGACAGGGGACGAGGGCTTTTTGAACCGGAATTTTATAACGTACTCAGGTTCTTCAAAAAGTAATGTTTCAGGATTACCCGGCATCTATTAAAGTTTAATATTAAATTAACGTGAGCTCAAACTAAACTACGGTTTTTTCTGACGCACTCCTGTCACACCAAAAGCGGTGTGACAAGTTGAGTGCGGTTCGAAATACCGACCCCTCGGCAGAGGGGAGTTTTGTAAAAAAAGTCAGTCATCTAAAATAATTTTGAATGGTTTGATTAAGAATTTTCTCACCGCCTCTTGAAGGGGGCAATCAGGACTTCAAAATCATCCCGATCTTAAACAATCCTGTTCTTCATCTTTTATAAAATATCTAACCAACATGTCCATTAAACCGAAGCCTCCGGTTGAAACGGGTTCCTATGATTTAGAGCTGTTTTTTGAATTGTCGGCAGACTTATTTTGCATTGCGGGGTTTGACGGCTATTTCAAAAAGATAAATCCATCGGTATCCAGACTGCTGGGTTATTCGAACGAAGAGCTTTTTTCCAGACCAATCAACGAATTTATTCATCCGGATGACCGGGAGATTACGTCATCTTACAGGGATAAAATCATAAACGGTGTTCCTCTCCTGAATTTTGAAAACAGGTATGTAACCAAAAAAGGAGAAACCGTCTGGCTCTCCTGGACTTCAATGCCGTCTGATAACCAGAAACTGGTCTATGCAATTGCAAAGAATATCACTCATCAAAAGAAGCTGGAGGAGAGCCGGAATGAATACCTGGGTAAGCTTACAAAAGTAAATAGTGAACTGAAGCAGTTTTCCTATACGGCATCGCACGATTTGAGGTCTCCTGCAGGCAGCCTGATTACGGCGATTCATTTGCTGGATACCACCGGGATTGAGGATGAAGAAACCCTTCAGATTATTAAAATGATTAAAATGGGAGCCGAAAACCTGAAGGAAAAGCTTAATAACCATGTTGATGAACTAAAACAAAAAGAGGTTTTAAATATTGAAATTGAAGAAGTAAACCTGGAGGAGTGCCTGACGAAAGTTACCTGTTCTATAGAGTTGTTAATCAGGGATTCAAAAACAGCCATTGAAACCGATTTTACAGAACTGGAAACCATCCGGTTTAGTAAAAACTACCTCTCCAGTATTTTCCTCAACCTGGTTACAAATTCTATCAAGTATGCCCGGCCTGAAGCATCTCCATACATTTCTATCCATTCAAAAAAAGCTGATGGAATACCTCAGTTGATTTTTTCCGACAACGGGCAGGGATTTGATATGGCGAAAGTAAAAAACAAAATTTTCGCCTTTAACCAAACCTTTCATAACCACAGTGACAGCAAAGGGATCGGGCTTTACCTGGTATATAACCATGTAACCAGTTTAGGCGGACAAATTGCAGTGGAAAGCAAACCCGGTGAAGGAACTACATTCACAATTTCTTTTAAGGACTGACTGGGTTTGATTTTCTCCAAAAACCCTGAATAATTGGTCGGGCGAAGGTAGAAGTCAGAATGTTTCAGAAATTTTAATTGTTCTGGCTGAACAGGAGAGCTGAATATTACCACTATAAAAAATCATCATGAGAAATTTTACCCTGCTTACTTTTTTATCTTCAATTCTATTTTTAGGATGCTCCAACACAGGAGCCTTCATATCGGGAAATCAAACCATTGTAAACCTGAATGAGGGGAATTACTCAATAGCTGAAACAAATATAACGGGTGAATCATCAGCCGGTTATGTTTTTGGATTAAGTTACTCAACCGGGTTTATGGCATCCACTTTTGCAATTGCCCGTGTGGAAGGAAGCGGAATGCTTTATGCTGAAGCGCTGGAAGATTTATGGGAAAATTACGAGTCGGCACATGGTCCCGTATCAAACCAGCAGCTGGCGTTAACAAACGTCCGCTACGACACGGATATCCTGAACCTGTTCGTTTATACTAAAGTGAAGATAACCGTCCGGGCGGATGTTGTGGAGTTTCAGTAGGAATTCATTGTGAAGTCCACTATCAATTTCTCCGGGTTTTCCCCGCAGGGGTACCTTTGACAAACCCGATGCCCCCGAGCGGCAGCGAGAATTACCCCAGCGGGGTAAAATGTGAGTAGCCCCCGGTGGC